>JADJTX010000065.1 GCA_016710985.1 Ignavibacteria bacterium | reverse complement strand
AGGGATGAATTTAGTATAGAACTCAAACATGTCGGCGATATCGGCTGCGCCGGGAAAGCCAAAGCCGGTAAAGGTCTTCCTGTCAATGTAATCAAATATTACTTTCACGCCGAGAACTTGACATTACTTTGCATAGTCCTGGAGGATAAAGTTACACACCGACAATGCGGACTGTTCTTGCCGAGATACTGATCCCGGAGCCTGAAAATTCCTGGTGACTACTCCGCCGATATCTCCGGCAGCAATCCCCCAAGCTTGGGTTCTCACCCTGCGGAAAGCTGAAATGAAAATTGCCGTCTTCACCTTTTTAATGGAAAGAAGCCGATAAAGTTATCAAAGTAAAATGCGAGGTGAGTAAGTGTCGTGTTGCTTAAGGTTTTTGCGTAATCTTCGTATTCCGCTTTGATGTCGAAGTGAGGTGAACCCAGTTCACCGCCGGAGATCTTATTGACCGGAGGAAGTGCTTAAAACAAAATGTTCTATGCTGCTTCTTTGACAGCGTTCCGTTAAATTTCTTCCCTTGCTGCGCTTTCTTATCGAAATGTCTTCAGAAGTTTGTCACACCGAAGGAAAACCCGTAGCAGCCTTTCATTATGCTTTGAGCAAGCTGTCTTTATCGTCAAGGTTTCTTCAACGACCTCGACACCTTCCATTCCGAGAGCCGCAGCCTTCTTGGAATGAGCATCATGAGTTAAAGCTCTTACACTGAATTTTCCTCAGACTTTGCTAAAAGTGAGCCACATTTCCGCCCTGTGATCCGGTTGCTCCGGTAATAAAAACGATTGGTTTGTTCGCTATAATGTTTTATTGTTTAAATTTTTGCTTTACAAAAATAAAACTGGCAGGAAATTGGAAGATAATAATTTGCATTTGTTAAGACCGGCAATACCCGAATAAAAATACAACGGTAACATTATCGCCCCTTTGCTTGCTGAGTCAGTCTCAAAATTAAACAACTTTCCCCGCGGCAAAACCGACGCCCACGCCCATTGAAAATTATAACCTCCAAGCCATCCGGTAACATCAACAACTTCACCAATAAGATATAAGCCTTTTACTTTTTTTGATTCCATTGTTTTGGATGACAGCTCATTAGTATCAATACCACCGAGTGTAACTTCAGCTTTGTCAAATCCTTCCGTTCCGGAGGCTGAAATTTCCATTGTGAAATTTATCTGAAATATTTAAAAGTCCTTTTTGGAATATTGATTCAAAGGTTTTGATTAAAAATATTTTGCAAAAAACTTCGGCAAATCTTTTGGGGAAAATAATTTTGAAATTTAAAGTTCGGTGCAGGGCCATGAATCTTTACTTTGAATTCTCCGATGATAATTTCAAACAAACTCTTATCAGGCAAAAGATCAATAATTATCGGTTTTCCTTTTCCAGTAAGATGATAATCTGCAAAGCGGACCGCTTAATCCTCTGTGAGTGAAAAAAAATTTTCTCTCGAACTTTTTTTATATGTTGCGACAGCATCCACTGAGATTCCGCTGAGTTCCGAAAATGTTTCTGTCATCATTATTAAAAGTCAGCGGAACCAGTCCGGTTTGATCTCCGTTAGTTTAATATCAAATTGTTTTGCGATGTTATATCCGAAATCAGTTGCTCCCATTTTAGGAATTGAAATTCCGCCTGAAGCGATCACAACAGAATCGGCGGAAATTCCTGGTTATTAACTCAAAATGTTCTTTCTTGAAGATTTTTACTTTACAGTTCAACAAGATCTAACATTTGCTTTTTGCATTCACTTTCGAGCATAGATAAATCTGCCTGGCGCTTCCATCACAGAATAGTTGACCTAGGTTTTTCATGATAAGTATCTCATTCATTTCAACCATAGAAATAAAATCATCGGGGGTAAAGCCGGCAAGTGCGGATTTGCAGAAGTGGGGATTTTTGGAAAATGAAATTTTCAGCAGAAACAATTTTTATTTGTGAAGTTACATCTGCCGCCCCTAGGAGATAAGTATTTTCTTTCCTATCTTTTCTTCATGTTCAATAAAGTAATAGGATCTTGCCTTTCTTTCCTGCTTCTATGAAGACATTAATCCCGCAGCACCGACTCTAAACCGATTACTAATGACATCTTTGTTTAGTCATGGTAATACAATTTATAAATTTTCTTCGTATAAATTAAATATTATAAAATTATATTGACTTATGAACTTACAATTCGAGATTAAAAGATTAGGAAAATAATTTTAGATTGAAAGCAGAATGACTCTCTTTAAACCGCAGAAGCAGAAAAGTTTTTTCTACAGACCGATGGTATTTACTACTGGGACAACATTAAGTATCCCAGGTATTTATTTCTTTATAGACGGTGGTAATTACAAATATCTATTTTGCCACTTTCAGTCTTGTAGTTCATTTTCATAATAAATTACTTGGAGGGATGAGAAGATGTTATAGTAGGTAAGATAAAAGAGGTAAGAATCTTGCAAGAATGAAAGTTGACTGGGAAAATTCCTGATCCTGGTCATAAATGTCCATTCTCCTGAGGAAATGTTTCGAACTGAAAGATCTCGGACCTGTTTGGAAAGAATTTCTCCATAATTTACTTGACGTTGCAATATCTTTTGAAGGAAGTCTGTTCCTAAGAAAATGGATCACAAATTATATCCCCGGTCAAGGGAAATTTAGAGAAGCAAAGATAATCAAAGAGCTGTCTGCATTAACGAGATTCCGTGACAAGTTCATTCTAAAAGGAAGATTAATTTCAAAGAGACATCTGGAGTGCAGTAAAATTACAGAATGGGTAAATTTGTTGAATTGAATTGCCTAAATGGCTTTGCCTGGTGCTTCAGTTCTTATTATCACTTACATTTCATTATTGTTTTCTTGAATTCCTTTTGTTATTTCTCTGGATCATTCTGATATTTCGTTTTGCCTTTTTGTTTATTCCGCGAATCAGAAGAAGATAGGCAAGATCATAGAGGAGTCAGTCGAGCTTTGAAAGCCAGTTAAAAAACAACATCGCTTATTGTTTACATTGAAAAGCATTCATTTGAAAAATATCCAGAACTAAATTCATTTATGAATATTTTTAAAAGGGAAAAGAGAGCGGAGCATCTAATTAAAACGCTTATGAAAATTATCTCTGCTCTGGTTGATCAGGGAAAACCTGATCTTCAGAATCATTCTGAATGTAGTTTTCCCCTTTGATATATATTACAGCAAAAAACTTATTACAGTAAAATCTGATATCCAAAAGAATATTTCTGGTATGGATGGAAAAATTAAAACGAGCTCGAATGCTATATATCACTTGCGAATTTTTTCCTAATCTAAACTGGATTATGTATTTCGAGATCATAACAGAAGAAGAAAAGCTTTGAAGTAAAAATATTAGGTCATCCCCTTTGTTAAAACGTGTCAGCAAAGTGTAATGATTTTTCTTTGGACAAAGAAAATGAGACCCACGGATAACGGGCTGAATATGTTGGGAAAGTACGTTTCTCAGATCTGCAGGTGTCAACCTTTGCCCGGCTTATGCAGGTGCTCCTGTCAATGCGGTGTTCAGGATCTCAATGTATGAATTATTCACGTGTATTAAAGTAACGGATTCAGTGATAGACGGGATCTCATATTTTTATGCTGAAGTAAAAGACTGAAACAATTACTGATGAATTTAATAAATGACAACGGCTTAAAGAAATTTTTTCTGATAGACGAGAGATTCAAAGGGACAAATAATAAAGAGAGGCTCATTACGGCAGGTCATTCATAACGAAACTTCCGGAACTGAAGGGGACAGGGTTGGCTCCACCTACGATCTTTGAGTTGGTCCATCTTGAAGAAGAGATCGTAACAATTGAGAACTATCATTTCAAAGAAGATAGTAAAAGGGAAGATGGAATTTGATTATAAGATTCATCCGGACCGTGTCCGACGACGAATGCTTTGAAGATAATGGAGTCGGGACTTCCTGTAAATGAATTAATTTACCACTAAATCACTGGGCACTATGGTATTGTTAAAATATTTAGAGTTTCTGAATTATGGTTTGTGCTTAAACTGATTTATTCTACTTCGTTTTTCCTCTGTGTCTTTGTGTCTCTGTGTTGAAAAATAGTTTTGATACTCATTCCTTCAGCGGATATCCAATCACAAATATTAATTCAAAATAATCTCTTTATTATTTTTATGCAATCAATTACTTATAACTGAGGGTTTCTAAATCATTCTAAATCTGTTTAATATTATTCTATTCATATTTAATATTTTAATAATTAATTGTAAATTGAACAAACCCCGATTTACAAACTATGAAAAAAAATAATTTCTTCTGTCTTTTAGTTCTGATTCTTTTTGTAAATTTATTTACAAATGGTTATGCTCAGGTAAATGCTAAAAGTCTTGAACCAAAATTAGACGGTGTGATTGATTCGTTCTTTGTCAATGACAGTCTGCCGGGGATCATAGTCGGGATCTGGACTCCGGGATTTACATATCAGAAAGCTGTCGGCAAAGCAGATATTAAAAACAATGTTGACAGGAAATTTGATGATAAGATCAGGATAGGAAGCATCACAAAAACATTTGTTGCGACGGTGATATTGCAGTTAGTAGATGAAGGAAAGATAGGGCTCGACGACAAGCTTTCGCTTTATTATCCCGACTATCCGGATGCTTCAAACATAACAATACGGCAAATGCTGGACATGACAAGTGGCGTTCCGGATTACATTGAAAATCCTGTTGTTCTTAAGAGCTTCGTGTATGACAGACTGGATAAATATACTCCAAATCAGATATATGAAATTACCAAAACAATGACGC
Organism: Ignavibacteria bacterium; assembly: GCA_016710985.1. Taxonomy (GTDB): domain Bacteria; phylum Bacteroidota; class Ignavibacteria; order Tepidaquicellales; family Tepidaquicellaceae; genus JAGPCH01. The sequence continues at coordinate 16,283 of JADJTX010000065.1, read as the reverse complement.
CGGATTTTTCACTGGGTACAGGCTGGCAATACTCTAACGGTAACTATAACATTCTCGGGATGATGGTTGAAAAAGTTACCGGTAATAAACTTGAAGATGAGATCAGTAAAAGAATAATCATTCCCTAGGATTAAATAACACAATCTTCCCAACCACACCATATATGGAAGGCCAGTACAGTCATGGATATTTTCCGGACACTCTGACCGGTGAACTGATGGATTTTACTGTGATGGATCCTTCGATTGGTTGGGCTGCCGGAGCTATGGTTTCAAACATACCTGATCTGAAAATATATCTGGATGCTCTGTCGAAAGGAACAATGATAAGCGCAAAGTCACAGGAAGAAAGATTAAAGTTCGTAAATACCGGAGTAGTGGATTTTGTAAAGTACGGTCTTGGTATATTTTCAATGGGTGGATTTATTGGACACAATGGTGGGATCACCGGATACAATACAACAATGTGCTACAATCCCGGGCTCGATGCAGCAATAATTGTTTCTGTAAACGAGTTCGGTGTGAACGGCGGAAAGTCGGATGCAATATTTGCAAAACTGGCAGATCTTCTTTTTCCGGACAAGAGCTTCTTTAAATAATAATCAGGAGATTAATATGACAGATGAATTAAAAAAGGAAATTGAAAAGCTGACTAACAAGATTCTTGAGATCAGAAAGAAAAGCAACGTGGATGATCAGGAAATATTTGACTCTGAAAAAGCACTTAAGTTTAAAACCATGATCACTAATCATATCATACCTCTGGTAAAAGACTCTTCAAATATTTTAGGCAGGTCAGGATGTTTCTTAAATTACTATTCGAATGAACTCGCTGTAATACGTGATCCGCGAAAAAGAATTTTCATACAGATCTTATTTTACCCTTACGGACACAGCAAGATCCCGCTCGGTGTGAATGCCCCGTTTCTTCAGTTTTCTTACAGCCCGGTAAAAGAAAATATAAAAGTCACTACCAAGCTTTCCATTAAATCAGATGAAGCGAGGAATAAAATTGACGAACTTGAGATAGATGAATTTGCACAGGAAAAGATTGATAAATATTTTTTTAATTTCTTGAAAGATGTGGTTAAGTTTAACGGTTGATAATTGATAGTTGATAATTGATAATTGATAATTGATGATAATTTATAATTGATATTGATAATTTAGATAATACACTCTACACTCCATACACTCTATACACTCTATACACTCTATACACTCTATACACTCTATACACTCGATACCCAATATTTTAATTTAAGTATGAATTTTATATTAAAATCATTAGTTTTATAAAACGAATTTACAAACCTAAAATAATCCCATAATGAAATCCTTCCTATTAATTTCAATAGTAACTTTGTTTTTAGCAGGAAATGTTTTTGCTGATGATATTTTTATCAAAGCAGGAAACAGTTCAGCTAATTCAAATGAAATAAGACTGGTCAGCTCCGATGATTCACGAACGGTAATTGATGTAAAGCTGAATGGCTTCTATAATAAGAAAGTAAACATTGCAGGCAATCTATATGATAATATTTATTTGAATGAATTTGTATCACTGGGAAATGAAGGACAGGCAGCGCTTCCGACGATTACAAAGATGATAGCTATTCCGAACTATAAGGATGTAAGAGTAGTGATAAATAATGCAGAGTCTCAGGTTTTTAATTCATTTGATGTAATTCCATATCAGACTCCTCCATTAAGAAATACAAACGGCATTACAGATGTCTTTCAAAAAGATAACTCTTACTATTCCTCAAATAAAAATAGTCCGGAAAATATAGTCAGCATTAAGGAAATTGCAGTGATGAGGGATTACAGGATTGCAGTCGTAACAATTAATCCGGTTCAGTATAATCCCTCATTGAGACAGCTTAAAGTTTATACCGATATAAATTTTGAATTAAAGTATGAAGGCTATTCAAATGTAAATAATGTAACATATAAGTCTGAGGGAATTTCAAAAAGCTTCCGGAATATTTATAAGCAGTTGATCTTTAACTATAGCGAAGACAATACTTTTACTGTAGCTCCGAAAATGTTAGTGATAGTTCCGGACAGTCTTGAGAGCGCAATTACACCTTATGTCAGCTGGAAGACAAAAAAAGGAATAAAGACAACCGTAAAGAAACGTTCGGAGATAAGCGGAGTAACATTTCCGAGCTCCATAGAAATAAAAAGTTTTTTAATTAATCTTTATAACAGTCCGGACCGGCCTGAATATGTTCTGATGATCGGAGACGCAAGAGGTAATAATACTATCACGTGGTTCAATGCGACAGGCGGCAAGTCAGATCATCCTTATATGTGCCTTGACGGTACTGACATTTTGCCTGACATAGTTGTGGGGAGAATATCCGTGCAGTCACTGACAGAACTTGATACGGCAATAACTAAATTGGTTCAGTATGAAAAGCAGCCGAATGTAACTGAGACTGACTGGTATAAAAGAGCGCTTGTCCTTCACAGTAATGACGGCATAGATCCTATCAACATGCAGGTAGCGCGAAGTGTATTTATGAATGAAGGCGGATTTACGAATGTTGATGTAGCAAGTCCGAGTACATCGTCTGCACAGATCACAAATTATATTAACGGAGGCGTAAGCTGGATATGGTTTATCGGACACGGCAGTGAAACATCGTGGGCGGATCCTGTATGGAGCATGTCCAACATGGTAAATTTAAATTACGGCTATAAACAGCCTTCCATAATTTCCATTGCATGTTCAAATACTGACCTTGATTATTCCCAGACCGCAGATTGTTTCGGTGAAGCGTGGATCGAAAGAAGCCATAAGAACTCAGCATCTAATTTTACAGGATCGACTGAGCTTTGCGCTTTCTATACAACGGATACAATCGGCCGTGAAATGTTATATGCATACTTCCGCCACGGCATCACTGACTTTGGTTCAATGCTGAATTACGGAAAGATACAGGCGTATAATTATTTCGGCGGGAACGGAACTGTAACCGAAACTATACATCAATTCATGTTGCTCGGAGATCCGACACAGGAAGCATATTCAGATGTTCCGAAAAGTCTGAATGTCAGTACTTCACTTGCAGGATCTGAATATTCAGTGAATGTAAAAGCAGCAGGGATAAATTCAAAAGGAGCGTTGGTTGCAATCAATCAAAACAATGAATTGAAAATTGCAGGTTACACTGACAGTCTTGGAAATTACCGTTTTAATTCTTCAGTTATTGAAAATTCAGTTCCTGTTAATTTAGTTGTTACAGGAAAAAATTTATTACCCTATGACGGAGATATGATCTTAACTAATATTAACAATATTTCACAGTTAGCACAGAGCTATTCATTATCACAAAATTATCCTAACCCGTTCAATCCGGCTACAAATATAAATTTCTCAATTCCAAAAAATTCTTTTGTGTCATTGAAGATTTTTGACGTGCTTGGAAAAGAAGTTGCAACCTTAGTAAATGAGAATTTAAATCCGGGTTCATATAATTTTGATTTCAATGCATCTAATATTTCGAGCGGAGTTTATTTTTACAGGATCACAGCGGGGAGAGTTTTCTGAGGTGAAGAAGATGACGCTGCTGAAGTAAAGGTATTGGGTATTTGGTATTGGGTATTAGGTATTGGGTATTAGGTATTAGGTATTAGGTATTAGGTATTAGGTATTGGGTATTAGGTATTGGGGTAGTGGGGGTATTAGGTAAATGAGAATGCTTTTAATAAAATCAAGAAACAGTATATTATATCATGAAAAGGCTGATTAACCATCAGCCTTTTTTATTTATTTAGATTTGTTTTTTGTCTTGAATTTCCAAATATCCATCCAAAAATAAGGAAAAGCCTGCCACGAATTTCACGAATGATCACGAATAAAAAATATTATCACAAGACACGTTTAACGATTAACGATTGACGATTGATCTGCCTTTTTTTTACACATTTTGTTTGCCTCTTTTAAAAATCTTTTCATCATGACCTTCTTTCTGAACAAATTTATATGAATATGAAGTATCCTTTTCAGTGTCAGTATCCCTCTTTCTTTCTTCAAAGTCATTGTTTGCCACATCAAAGTCATTGTTTACCACATCAAAGTCATTGTTTGCAAAATCAAAGTCATTGTTTGCAATATCAAAGTCATTGTTTACAACATCAAAGTCATTGTTTGCAGCATCAAAGTGATTGTTTACAACATCAAAGTCATTGTTTACAACGTCAAAGTCATTGTTTACAACGTCAAAGTGATTATTTACAACATTAAATTCATTATTTACAACATCAAAGTCATTGTTTGCAACATCAAAGTCATTGTTTGCAACATCAAAGTCATAGTTTGCAACATCAAAGTCATTGTTTACAACTGCAAAGTCATTGTTTACAACATCAAAGTCATTGTTTGCTACAGCAAAGTCATTGTTTGCAGCATCAAAGTGATTGTTTACAACATCAAAGTCATTGTTTGCAACATCAAAGTCATTGTTTGCAACATCAAAGTCATTATTGACAGCTGAAGAGGCATTATTGACAATTGAAGAGGCAATACTAACAGTTATCGGAGCGGGTTTGTCTTTAATTGCCGGATAACTGTCTGTTAATGATCCCTTATGGTGTTTGCTTTTCAGATAGTTGAGTTGGGTATTGAGTATTGAGTATTGGGTATTGAGTATTGGGTATTGAGTATTGAGTATTGAGTATTGAGATTAAGTAAAGTCTTGCAGTCTAACATATTCCGTCTCGCGTTTGACGTTTCACGTTTGACATCTGACGTTTTACGTTTCAAAAATTAAAGAAAATCTTTGTATTCAAAGCAAAGAGCTGGGCTTCAATGGCGCGGTCGATAGCCATTGCAGTTGAATTGTCGCCGGATATTTTAAAGTAACTGTAGGAAAGTTCAGTAAATGAGGTTGTATAATCCGAAAGCAGAAATGAAATACCAGTGCTTACATTAAATCCCGGCAGCCATTTAGATCCTGAGACTGAATATAAATAAGCATACTGCGAATAAGAATAATACTCTTCGTAATCATAATATTCCCTGATTCTGTCATATTCTTCTGAAGTATACTGAAAAGCCGGACCGAACTTTAAGAAAACACCTGAGCCGTCGGGACCGATTGATTGAATCTTCAAAGCTGCTGATATCGGGACTGCATAAAGCTGAATAACTGTTCCTGTCAATGTAATCCTGATTTCCAATGCTTCCTGTTACAAATTCCGGATCTATATGACCATCGAAAGCAAATAAAAAAGTTGAGGAAAATTCTGCGGATATATTCTCATTGAAATTATATCCGGCTAGTATTTCGAACTGGATGGGGGACCACAATGTAGTGGCGCTGTAGTCATTGTAGTAATAGTCATCATCATAGTAATAATCATCCGAATAATCAGAAGTACTTTCATTGAATATGCATTCCCGAAATAGCCGCCGAGATAGCTCGATACGCCGGTTCCCACTCCTATATAAAAATTATTGCCGGAATAATCCTGAGCTGCAGAATAATCCGACCCTGAAATTAAAACAAATACTATAGGTAAGTTTTAAAGAAATTCACTTAACTGAAATTTGATTTGGAATAATTTAATATTTCCGGGGATTAAATTAAACAATGAATTATAACGACGTTTTATATAGCTACTTGCAATCTGTTAATGCAGCTAAGATTGCAGTAAAATTGAAAACGGTATAATCTTAAATATAGAATAAATGTTAATATAAAAACATGATTTATGTCATAAAAAAATAAGCTTCTTGTCATAAATTTCTGATTTAAGAAATGTTAATTTTATAAAATGAGTTTATTAAAATTCAGAAAATCAGGCAGTTATATATTAAATATTTAAAAAACATTTTTAAAGAATTTTAATTTAAGACTATATTGTAAAATAATTTTCGATTGATCACCGGTAGATATAGTATGTGGAATTATTAGTTCTTTTGCATTTAAAGAAAGAGGTTATTAAGATGAAAAGGATATATTTTTTAATAGTTATATTTTTGGTGCTGAGTTTCTTAGCATTTTCGCAAAGTGTATGGTGGAATCAAACAAGTGGAGTAAGCTCATCATTAAATTCGGTTTATTTTATTGATAATAATACAGGTTTTGCTGTAGGGGATCATTATACAATTCTAAAAACTCCAAATGCCGGAAATAACTGGTTGATACAACAAATTAACGAAGCAGAGCTTCGTGGTTTTTTTTCAGTTTATTTCGTAAATAATAGTACCGGTTGGGCAGTAGGTGATGGAAAAATCCTAAAAACAACAAACTGTGGAATCAATTGGAAAGGGCAATCAAGCGGAACAGGTTATTGGTTTAAATCAGTTTATTTCATTGACAATAATGTTGGCTGGATAGTTGGAGGCGATGGCGTCATTATTAATACAACAAATGGAGGAACCAATTGGACTGCTCAATCAAGCGGAACAAGTACCTGGCTAATATCTGTACACTTCGAAGACCCTGATTTAGGTTGGGCAGTTGGGGAACATGGAATAATTCTATGTACGACAAATGGCGGCATCAACTGGACCGGTCAAACTAGCGGGACTGAAGATTTAATATCTGTTTTTTTTATAGATGCCAATACCGGCTGGACTGCAGGACATGATTATTTTCAGACCTCGGGTAAAATTCTTAAAACGACTAACGGGGGAACAAATTGGATAAATCAGCCAGGCGTAACTAATAAAGACTTAAATTCAGTCTATTTCATTAATGATAATACCGGTTGGCTTGTAGGATATCACAATATTTTCAAAACAACAAATGGAGGGACAAACTGGATAAGTCAAACAAATAGTCCAAATAATAACCTAAGGTCAATTTATGTTACTGGTTTAGATACTGCCTGGGTGGTAGGTGATTCCGGTAAAATCCTCTCTAGTACTGATATTAGTCTCGGTTCACTTCATCATGACGTTGGTGTGACCTCAATTATAGTCCCGGTTCAGGATTCTACTTATTATGCTGGTTGCTTTAGTCTTATGCAAATTTATCCAAAGGTTGAAGTTAAAAGATTTGATACGAATAATCCGATTAATTTATTTGATGTGCATTGTGAAATAACAAAAGGTATTAATATTGTCTACTCAAAAACCGTACAGGATTATTTAAGCGCCGGAGAAACTCATACAATTAGTTTTGATTATTTCGCTTGGCTTTCAGACGATTTGGATCATTCCGAGTATAGTTTGAAATCATGGACAAGTTTAGCTTCCGATTCTAATCTTACAAACGATACAGCCCGCTCAATATTTAAAATAAAAAATCCCGGTTATGGTTATTCAGAAGCCTGCAACTATTATTTTATTAACAATACTACAGATGCATTTTTTTTGTACATGGCAAAATGTGGAATTTAACTGGGAAGATACTACAGGAAGTGTAAATCTGATTTCTAACGGTTTAGCAAATTTTCCTTTTACTGCCGGCACTATTTCTAACGGTTGTTTTCGTCTGCCGGATGTATTTCCGGGTGGAAATAAATTCAAATTCTTTGGTACCTGCTATGACACTATTGTAATTTCAACAAACGGAATAATTGGTTTAGGTGGTTCACTTGATGAAATGATTACGTCAAATCCTGTTCAGATTCCTTCTGTTTTAGCAGCTCCAAAGCCTGCGATCTTTCCGTTCTGGTATGCATGTAATTTTCAGGATCCGGATGTTGCAGGAAGAAATCTAAAATATAAATTATCAGGGAATAAATTAATTATTACATTTGCCCGAGTTCCGGCATACAATACAGTTTATGATTCGAGTGATTATTTATCTTATCAGGTAATTCTGGAAACCGGTGATGACTGTAGTTCTGACAATGGAAAGATTAAAGTTCAGTTTGATAATGATAAAAGCGGTTCGACTTTCTTAAATAATTACATTAACGGCAACTTAAGTACAGGCCTCGTTGGAATTCAAAATGCAGACGGAACACTTGGAATTCAGTACAGATACTCCAATTCAAATACTCCGGGGTATTTGTTTTTCCACAACCAATGGGGTACTTCTCCCATAGCCGTTGAATTCGGACAAATCAATGAACTGCTTCCTGTGGAGCTCGAATCATTTACATCTTCGGTAATTGAAAATAATGTCAACCTGATCTGGAGAGTGAATTCAGAAATTAATAATGCAGGATTCGATATAGAGCGTTCAGGTGTCAAAGGGCAGACATCAAACGAATGGATAAAAACCGGATTCGTTAACGGTAAAGGAACAGCTACATATTCACAACTGTATTCTTTTGAAGATAAAAATTTATCTTCGGGAAAATATAAATACAGACTGAAGCAGATAGATTTTAACGGTAGCTTTAAATATTATGATTTACAGAATGAAGTTGTAGTAGGCGTTCCGGTCAGATTTAATCTTTCGCAAAACTATCCGAATCCATTTAATCCGGCGACTAAAATAAAATTTGAAATTCCGGTAGATTCAAAAGTAATGTTGAAAATATATGACAACATCGGAAGAGAAATGAAAACCCTTGTGAATGAATTTAAATCAGCAGGATATTATACTGTTGATTTCAACGGAAGCAATTTTTCGAGCGGGGTTTATTTTTATAAGATCACAGCGGGAGATTTTTCTGAGGTTAAGAAGATGACGCTGCTGAAGTAATGAATAATGAATAAGTGAAATCAGAAATAGTATATAATAAGCAAAGTTAGAGTATAGAAGGGAAGTTAAAAAGCTTCCCTTTTTATATACTATTTCGATTTTTAAATAATTTCCGAAAAAATTTTCTTAATATTCATTGGTGGCTGTCTAAAAATACAAATGAAACGCAAAGTTCGCAAAGTCTTCGCAAAGATCGCTAAAGTTAATCTTAAATAACATTAATTTTTTTAAAATTGAATCCTTTGCGTTCTTAGAGATTATTCTTCGCGTTCTTTGCGTTTAATAAATTTAGCTATTAGACAACCCCCGTGAATTTTTTACGTGTGAACGATTTTTCAAATTGTTTTTACTGACTTCTATAACTATTTTCCAAATGGCAAAAGCTCAGGTGGCGGAATTGGTAGACGCGCTGCATTCAGGGTGCAGTCTAAGAATTTAGGTAAGGGTTCGAGTCCCTTCCTGAGCACAAAAAATAAAGCCATGAAAAGTGAAAAAGATTTGGAAACTAAAAACACTATATTCGCAGGACCGTTCTGAAGAAATAGACATCGCTGATTTTACACAGCAAATGCGGGCTCTCAAAACAAATGTTCAGCTTCCTGATATCATTCTGAGATTGCTTTATATAAGAGGCATCCGGGATTATCAGAAAGTCCTGAAATTTTTCCGTCCGTCAATTGACAAACTCTATGATCCGCAATTAATGAAAGACTGCGATAAGGCAGCTGCAAGGGTTGTAGAAGCCATAGACAATAAGGAAGTCATAATGATACTTGGAGATTATGATGTTGACGGAACCTGCGGAGTGTCAATGTTTTATCTTTTCCTTAAAAAAAATTTCGGCTTAGAGTCCGAGATATATATCCCCGACCGTATTGATGAAGGGTACGGCATATCAGTCCAGGCGATCAATTTAGCAAAAGAGAAAAAAATTAAATTAATCATTGCGATTGACTGCGGTATCACGGCTTCTGAAAAAGTTGAATATGCAAAATCTATCGGGATAGATTTTATCATCTGCGATCATCATCAGCCGCCTGAAAAGATCCCCGATGCTCTGGCGGTAATGGACCCGGTGAGGGAAGATGATGATTATCCATTCAAATATCTTTGCGGAACCGGAGTTGCATTTAAGCTGGCCCAGAGAGTTGCAGCCTTAAAGGGAAATCCTGACATGCCGAATTCACTGATAGATCTGGTGGCAATTGCAACCGCTTCTGACATTGTCCCGCTCTCTGATGAAAACGAATATTAGTAGCTGAAGGATTTAAGCTTATCAATAAAGAGCCGCACAGCTCGCGCTTATCATTGAAAATATTAATTGAATCAAGCGGATTAAAAGTAGGTAACCTCACAACAAGCAATATGGTATTTACACTCGCTCCGAGGATAAATGCAGTAGGCAGGCTGGGCGATGCAAAAAGGGCAGTGGAGCTGCTGACCTGCGAAGACAATGAAAAGATAAAAGAGTTTGCTTTCATACTAAATGATGAAAATCAAAACCGGAGAGGCATTGATAAAACCATTACAGATGATGTTTATAAAATTTATGACGAAGCCGATAAGCTTGAAAACATGCGTTCAATTGTAATTCACAATAAGGAATGGCATCCCGGTGTTGTGGGAATTGTAGCTGCACGGCTTGTGGAAAAGTATAATCTTCCGTCGATAGTTCTGACAACTGTGAACGGAGTAGGAAAAGGAAGTGCAAGAAGCATTAATTCTTTCAATATCTACGAAGCGCTAAAGCAGTGTACAAATCTTCTGATTCAATTCGGCGGACATTTTCATGCTGCCGGTCTTGAGATCGAACTTGATAAAATTGAAGAGTTTAAAAAAACATTTAATGAAATAGCATCAAATGAAATTACAGACGAGCAGCTTATCCCTGAGATAGAAGTTGATGCGGAGATCACTCTCGAAGAGCTGAATGAAAAGATCATTAAAATACTTTCTTTCTTTGAACCGTTCGGACCTGACAACATGGCGCCTGTATTTGTCACAAAGGATCTTCAGATAATAGGCGAAGTAAGATTTGCAAAAGCGAACACTCATATCTTTAAGGTTATAGAACATGAATCAAAAAAAATATTTGAAGCCCTGTTCTTTAATTCTCCGGAATTCAAATATGATGTAAAGGAAGATCCGGAAGGAAGAGGTAAAATCAAAACAGGAAATTACTGTGACATATGCTATTCAGTCGACAGAAGCTTCTGGAACGGAAAGGAATATACAAAGCTGAGGATAAGGGATATGATAATAAGTTCGTAAAGTTCGTAAAGTTCGTAAAGTTCGTAAAGTTCGTAAAGTTCGTAAAGTTCGTTCGTAAAGTTCGTAAAGTTCGTAAAGTTCTTAAAGATTGTAAGATCTAAAAAATATTGAATAGATTTAAATTTTAAACGAGTGGGAATACGCATTACACAATACCCACTACTCAATACTGAATACTCAATACCTAATTCCAAATACTTAATACTTAAAAGAAATGTCAGGTCATTCAAAATGGGCAACTATTAAAAGAAAGAAAGCGGCGACTGATTCAGCGCGCGGGAAAATTTTCACAAAAGTAATAAAAGAGCTAACTATTTCTGCAAGGGACGGAGGCGGTGATCCTGATGCAAATCCGAGACTGCGTCTTGCAATTCAGACTGCTAAGAGCAACAACATGCCTCAGGATAATATTACAAGAGCCATAAAAAAGGTACAGGCGAGCTTGGAAGGAGTCAGATATGAAGAAATAACTTATGAGGCATATGCGCCGGGCGGAGTTGCAGTTATAATAGAAAGTGTTACTGACAATAAGAACAGGACAGTCGCAGAGCTCCGGCATCTGATCTCAAAGAAGAACGGAAACCTCGCAGAGTCAGGCGCGGTATCGTGGATGTTTGAGAGAAAGGGAGTTGTGAATGTGGAGAAAGAAAATGTGAAGGAAGATGATCTCATGGAAGTTATTCTTGATGCGGGAGCGGACGATCTTAAAGCTGAAGGGGATTACTTTGAGGTAACATCTTCGATCGAGAATTTTGAAAGGTAAGAAAGGCAATTGAAGATAAATCATATAAAATGGAAAGCGCTTCCCTGCAGTATATTGCAAAGATCTTCTGACGGTCGAAGGGAAGAACGCTGAAGAAGTGATAAGATTCATTGAAGCGATAGAAGAGTATGATGATGTGCAGAATGTATATACGAATGCGGATTTTACTGATGAATAAATTTTAAATCCGGATCAGAAAAAGATGAGAATAATAGGAATTGATCCCGGAACCAGTGTGACGGGAATCGGGATAGTCGAACAGAGAAATGAAAAGATCTATCTTATACATTATGATTCCATCAGTCTTAATTCAAAAGAATCCTTACCTGTAAGGCTGAAAAAAATTTATGATGAATGTCTGATCTGCATAAATAAATTCAAGCCTGATGAGTTTGCTATCGAGACTGCATTTTACGGAAAGAACATACAGTCAACACTGAAGCTCGGGCAGGCAAGAGGGAGTGGCGATCATAGCTGCATTAAACTGCAATTTAAATATATCGGAATACTCTCCGCGTGAAGTAAAAAAATCTGTTACAGGCAGCGGAGCTTCTTCGAAAGAACACGTACAGTACATGGTAAAATCAATTCTGTCATTAAGAGAAAGAGTAATAGAGATAGATTCTTCCGATGCGCTTGCTGTCGCACTTTGCCATTTTTACTGCAGGCAGAATGTGTTTCATAACGGCAATTCAAAATAAAAAACAATTCCTGAAATTTTTCATTGAACAAAATCCCGGAAGGATAAAAAAGTAAATAACCAAATAACCAATGATATCAACTCTGAGGGGAAAATTAATTCATAAGCATAAGAATGAGATAATTCTTGATGTAAACGGAGTAGGGTATCAGGTTTTTATTTCAAAAAAAGCTTCGGAGAAAATTTCAGATAAACCGGCGGAATCCGGAACCGAATATACTGTTACGACTCATCTTGATGTAAAAGAAAATTCATTGACACTTTACGGATTCGTTGATGAGAAGGAAAAGGAAATATTCAAACTACTTACATCCGTCAACGGAATTGGTCGCGCATGGCTCACAACATACTCACGCATTTATCTTTTGAATAAGTCATACGTATCATTTCAAATAAATTTTCAGCATCACAGATCAAAATTCCCGGAATAGGATTAAAGAAACTCGAGCTGATCTCAATGACTTTGAAAGACAAGGTTTATAAGATTGACAGGGAAAGTTTTGAAAGTGAAGAAAAGTCAGTAACCGGCGGGTCACCTGAGTTCACAAGGTTCGAAGCTTTGAATGCACTGATGAATCTCGGCTATCAGAGAAATGAAGGTGAAAAGATCATTCGTGAAGTCTTAAAGCTTAATGATACATTAAAACTTACTACTGAGGAAATAATAAGAAAATCTCTCGAATATATTTCAAAATAAATTTTATGAATGACATAGCGTTAGAAGAAATCTGGGGAAAGATAAGACTCTGATGAAGTCCCATCCGTGGCATGGAGTTCCGATAGGGATAAATTATCCTGAAACAGTTACTACCTATATTGAAATTGTGCCTACTGATACAGTAAAATATGAGATAGAAAAACACAGCGGGTATCTGAAAGTTGACAGACCGCAGAAGTATTCAAACATTTGTCCTACTCCATACGGATTCATTCCTCAGACACTCTGCAGTGAAAATGTAGCAAAGTTCTGTACTGAAAAGACCGGCAGAAAAAATATCGTCGGTGACAATGATCCTCTTGATATCTGTGTGGTGACGGAAAAGACTCTGAATCACAGCAACATTCTGCTTCAGGCGATCCCGATCGGCGGGTTAAGACTTATAGATAATAATGAAGCTGATGATAAAATAATCGCAGTGATGAAAGATGATGCTATCTTCAGCAAGTGGAAGGACATTGCCGATTGTTCACAGTCATTCATTGACAGGCTGCAGCATTATTTCCTTACATATAAAGATGCCCGGAACAGAAGGAAAGAGATGTGAGATAGAAAGTGTGTACGGAAGGGAAGAAGCATACAGGGTCATTGAAGCAAGCAATAAGGATTATCTGAACAAGTATTCCGATCTGAACAACCTTCTCAGCAGGAAGAGATCTAATTAAAATTTGGATTTCGGATTTGGGAATTTTGAGGGAGATTTTTACCACTAAGGCACAAAGGCTCTAAGGGTTTTAGAGAATGAATTTACTGCAGAGATATTTTAAGATTTTATAAGTGTTCTTGCAGTTTGGCAATTATAAGACTTCAAATACCTGTTGAATAAATTGAGTTGTACATAATAACAATTGTATGGCTCAGCAGAAGATGACAAAAATTGTTCAAGGCATCTTCTTTTTAAATTCTAAATCCCAAATTGTTTAGATTCCGTATCTGAAGATCTTCACTTTCTCTTCAGTAATCAGAGCACTTCCCAGGATATCGCTTGATTCAAAAAATTTCTTCAGCTCTTCAATTTTATTTTCGGAATCAACTATCTCAATTACAATTGGCAGGTCAGAAGAAATATCAAGCAGGTCTGAAGACCTGATTTTGCTAACTGCCGAAACCGGTAATTCCTCTCAATTTAGTGACTCCCGCAAAATGATTTTCACGAAGATACTGAACAAGATAATTATAAGATTTTTTGCCTTCATATTTATCGCTCTCACCGATAAAAATTCTGAGTAAAACTGTCGTTGATTCTTTTTGCATAATATTATTTATTTAATAATAATCCAAGCTCTCTGCCTAAATACACTGCAAGCAGACAAAGAAATACATTAAGAAAAATATTTAATCCAAAATACAGATATTCCGAAAGTTCCGGCAAGACGGGAAGGATTCGTATGCGAATGTTGACATGGTAGTAAAAGCTCCAATGGTAGCCAATTGTAGAAAATCCTGAACTCAGCAAGAAACATTCTTACCATTCAAAAAAACTGTAAACTATGAATCCCAACAGGAAGCTGCCGTACATTTTACTACCAGTGTTCCAGAGGGGAAAGATGTGAAATAATTATTGATGAATTTAGTGAGTAGAAATCTTGATACTGCTCCTAGAAAGCTTCGATACCGATGTGGATAATCTGCATTGGATTTATTTATTGTCTGAATTAGGATTTACAGGATTAAAGGATTTTAGGATTACTATATATTAAAGATTCATAAGATTCATAAGATCCATAAGATTCATAAGATCCATAAGATTCATAAGATTGATAAGATTGATAAGATTGATATGATTTACAAGATTCGAATACAATCTTACGAATCTTACTAATCTTATGAATCTTACAAATCTATTTTAATTTGGTATCATACAAATGTCTGAAAGCTGATCTTATTTCATCACGTACTTCCCTGTATTCATTGAGAATTTTCTCTTTGCTTCCTTTCGCCTCTTATCTCCACGGATCAGCGAAACCTAAATGAAGCCTGTGTTTTACCTTCCCGGTAAAAACAGGACAGCTTTCCTTTGCATTATCGCGGACAGTGATTACATAATCAAAAGATTGTCTGCAAATTCAATGACTCTTCGGATATTGTGAAGAAGCCATCAAATTCCAATCTCTGCATTCATTACACAAGCTAGAATTTCGGATTGACTGCCTTGGCAGGTTTAATTTCGGCGGAGAAAACATCGAGTTCAGGTCGAACGATCTGAGGAAACCCTCCTGCCATCTGACCTATGGAAGAATTGCCCGTACAGAATGAGTATTTTTTATTCAAGTAATTTTATTTAAAATGTAGTGCCAATATAGTAAAATTACTTTATTATTAAGTCAAAATAATTATTAAATTTTATTTGAAGTACGATCATCCTCTTTGTTTCTGAAAATCACCTGCTTCAAGTTTGTGAAAGTACCTTGCTTGCCAGTTGATAATTGACAGTTGAAAATTGATAGTTATAATTTCCGCTGTTTTTTCTTTTCGTTAACAAGTGTTGCGATTTTAAATTTCCCAATAAATCAAGCACTTTCAAAATGATAAACGGATTTTCGACCCAACTAGTAACTAATAGCGGTTTCGGGTTAAAAGTTTAAGGATAGTTTTGCCTTAAATAAAATTCACCGGCATTTAAATTATTGGCCTCTGATTTCTCCGCTTAAGTTATCGGTCATGCCTTAGTTCACCAACTCCTGTCCTCCCACCTGAAATCTTTTCCCAAACTGTTTTTATTCTGTAAAATATGATTGATTAAGTATCGGCTGACTGACATCAGACTTTAATCAGGTTTGCTTATCTCCGAATAGAGGATTTTTTTAAACTGAGGATTATTGTTGAAAAGAGCTTGGGTCTGGCTATGAAATAAAAAGCACAGTGAGTCGAAAATCTTGATAAAACGCTGAAAGTACTTCTGAATTAAAATATATTTCGTCTGTAATAAACGACATCCATGAGATCCTTTCCAGAAGATGTTTTACGGAACATTCTTCAGCGGCATAACTCTTTATGAAATCCTGTCCTGTAGCGCCCGAAAATAAGATTATGAGTTGAATTCAAGGAGTATCAGCATGAATATGTCAGAAAATCAGTGTTGGCATAAGAGTATGTTGGATATCTCAAAGGATTTAGCTCAAAATTAATACTACATTTTCTAACCCACAGCACCTCCGGAATAATTTTCATAAATATTCTCTGATTTATTTTATGTAATATTCCCTGATACTTT
>JADJTX010000064.1 GCA_016710985.1 Ignavibacteria bacterium | reverse complement strand
AAATCTTAGAATATCATTGAACACTAAAGGTAATTTATCCGCATCAGTATTAGAAATTTCAGTGACAGTCCCAATGAATTCTTTTCCATTAAGATCGGCATCATTATTTTGTGCAACAGAAACTCTGATAGCTAAAAAGAATATTAACAATATTAATACTTTCATGATAAAATAATATTAACTTAAATTAAATCGTAATTTAAAAATCTAAAATTAACAGTTCAAATTCCTAATCGTAAATCCCCAATTTTCATAGTTCCCTCTTCAACGACTCTTTCTCGATCTCAAGATGCTTGATCCTCCTGTCAATGTTATCTATCTCCTCAGGCATTGAGTCAATCTCAATACGAAGCTTTGCCGCTGATTCGTCAATGAGATCAATTGCTTTATCAGGAAGAAACCTGTCGGAGATATATCTGTCCGAAAGTTGAGCTGCGGCAACAATTGCGCCGTCAGTGATTCTTACACCGTGATGTATTTCATATTTTTCTTTCAGACCTCTTAAAATTGATATTGTATCGTCGACATCCGGTTCGCCGACAAACACCGGCTGAAATCTTCTTTCAAGCGCCGGATCTTTTTCAATATATTTTCTGTACTCATCAAGAGTTGTAGCGCCTATTGTCCGTAAGTCTCCTCTTGCCAGTGCCGGCTTAAGCATGTTTGAAGCATCTACAGAACCCTGTGCAGCGCCTGCTCCGACAACTGTATGCAGCTCGTCAATGAATAAAATTATTTCTCCGTTTGATTCTTCAACTTCTTTTAAAACAGCTTTTAATCTTTCTTCAAACTGACCGCGAAACTGAGCGCCTGCTACAAGCGATCCCATATCAAGTGCAATTATCTGTTTCGTTCTGAGATTTTCCGGAACATCACCTGAAACAATCCTGTGAGCAAGACCTTCTGCAATTGCTGTCTTACCTACTCCCGGCTCCCCTATTAATACCGGATTATTCTTTGTGCGGCGTGATAACACCTGAAGCACTCTCCGTATCTCATCCTCTCTCCCGATCACCGGGTCAAGCTTGCCTTTCATTGCAAGGTCATTAAGATTTTTTCCGTACTTCATCAATGACTGGTAAGTATCTTCAGGATTCTGACCTGTAACCCTATTTGAACCACGGACTTCTTTCAGTGCTTTTAGTATATTATTTTTAGTTACACCCTGTGATTTTAATAATTCGGAAATTGATGATTTCTTAACATCAGCAAGTCCG
Source organism: Ignavibacteria bacterium (assembly GCA_016710985.1). Lineage (GTDB taxonomy): Bacteria > Bacteroidota > Ignavibacteria > Tepidaquicellales > Tepidaquicellaceae > JAGPCH01. The sequence continues at coordinate 86,057 of JADJTX010000064.1, read as the reverse complement.
AGAAGCATGTGCTCCGTTGATACATAATCATCTTTCAGTGATGCAGCTTCTTTAAAAGCATTTTCAAGTACTTCATTAGTCTCGCGGGATAATGACTGACCTGAACTTGAACCTGAGACTTTTGGAAGTCTTTCGAGAAGTTCCCCGACTTTGATCTTCATCAGATCTTTGTTTGCGCCAAGCTTTTGCAAAGTTGAACTTACAATTCCTTCCGGGTCCTGTATCAGAGCAGCGAACAAATGTTCAGGTTCGACTAACTGATTGGAATAATTAGAAGCAATCTCCTGTGCAGCCTGTAGTGCTTCCTGGGATTTAATTGTGAGTTTGTTGAAGTTAATTGCCATGATTTTATAGTTGTTTTTTTGGAAATAATAAATTAGGTAATGATTCTGTAACAAAATATATATCACAAATAAACACAATACTTAATTTCCATGAGTCCATTTTTTTATGATTTAAACATAACATAATAACCTCTTCAACTATATATTTCATCAAATCTTTTACAATATGATAATTTTAAGCAAAACTTAAAATTCTATTTTGTCGAGTATAAAAATTGAAAAACTTCCACACCCTCCTACACCACTGCTGTCCAAAACATTTTTAGATTGTTCAATTATTTATTTAAAGAGGTTCATATTCAATAATTTATTTTGTTTAATAAAACAACACCCTTAATCCCCCTTTTCAAGGGGGAATTGATTTCAGTTTTGAAACTGAAGTCCTTCCCTCCATAGAATTTGTTACAACTTTGATTTAGCAACTAGCAAATTCCCCCTTGCAAAGGGGGTTAGGGGGTTGTCCTCAAATCTATTTCATATTATAAAAATGAAATCATCTTAATATCCCGAGGATCAGATTTATAATTAAAAAATTACTTCACATAATTCAAACGTTTTGGACAATGTTACTCACACACTTAAATTGTCTTATGATATATATTGTTTTTGCAAATTGATTTGCATACGTTTTGAAAACCCCAAAGGAAGTTATAAGAAGATGTTCTTCAAAGAAATAAAAACGAATATGAAAGAAAACTACTTTTCATTTTGTAAAGCTTCACAAAGTATTTCATTTTATTAACCCAAAACTATTATGAAAAAACTAATTCTTAAAAATTTATTTTGTTTGAGATTAATTTTGCGCATTATAATCATTTTTATCTTTCATATAAATATTTCTTATTCACAGGTCAGCCCGGTTTGGCAGGTTTCATTCAATGATTCTCTGCCGGAAGATAATTTTGCAGTGAAAAGCAAGATAGATAATGAAGATAATATAATCATACTTGCCCGCGGGACTAACAGCAACTTAGGGACAGGAGTAGATTTTATTATAATTAAATATAACAGCGAAGGTCAGAAATTATGGAACAGAAGATTTAACGGGACGGGAAATAGCTCGGATTATCCTGCGGACTTAGTAATAGACAGATATAACAACATTTATGTAACAGGAAGAAGCTGGGGAGGAGCTACAAGGAATGATTATCTTACATTGAAATATAGTCCTGACGGAAAACTACTCTGGGAAAGAAGATTTGACTGGCTTGTCAGCAGAAATGATGAAGCGTACTCGATGGCTTTGGATTCGAATGAGAATGTTTATGTAACAGGTTTAGCTACTGCTGCTTATAATGGACATGAATTGTACGATATGGTAACTGTAAAATACAGCGGCGAAGGAGAACAAAAAATGGGTTAAGAGCTTTGCCGGATATAATGATATAGCTGATTGGGGATACACTGTTGTGTGTGATTTAAATGGTAATGTCTATGTATCAGGATTTACTTTGTCCGCTTCTTTTTTGAATACTGATATAATTTCAATTAAGTATGATAGCTCAGGTAATGAAATTTGGCAAAGAAGATTTGATAATAAAGGCGATGATTATATCCGTCCCTTAATGAGCAGGGTTGATGCAAATAATAATCTTATTGTTGCTAGTTATTATAAAACCGATTCGACATACATTGATTATCTCACATACAAATACGATTCAGACGGCGATTTGCTTTGGCATAAGATTTATGACGGTGGGGTTCAGAATACAGATTGGATCAATGATATGACTATAGATAGGGATAACAATGTAATCATTACAGGGTCTAGCCGCGGAATGGGAACAAGCTATGATTTTTTTACAATCAAATATTCACCTTCCAGTAGTGAATTATGGCAAAGCAGAATAAATGACTCAACCAATACAAGTGATGAAGGAACTACTATAGCACTCGATAGCAAACAAAATGTGTTTGTGTTTGGTACCGTCAACAGTGAATATTCTCTTGTTTGTTTTTATAATAATAGTGGAAGCTTGTTATCAACATTCAGAAATTTTTCTATGAAAAATGCAGCTTCGATTAATATAGATAAAAATGATTATCCTGTTTTGGTTGGGTTAAGAGATCCAAAAACAATTACGGCAAAATATCTCAACATTGTTTCAGAAATTAAATCCGCTAATAGTGAGTCTGTACAAACAAATTCTATTCTACAACAAAACTACCCAAATCCCTTTAATCCAAAGACAATTATCAATTATACCGTGCCTTTAATCCTGAAAGGTCAAATGTTAAAGGCAAAACTAATTGTATATAATTCATTAGGCAAAGAAGTATACGTTTTGTTAAATGAAATTAAATCTGCAGGGAATTATGAAATAGTATTTGATGGAAGTAATCTACCCAATGGGATATATTTTTACAGTTTGTTTGTAAATAATACTTTAATTGAAACAAAGAGAATGATATTGTTAAAATAGAATGCAATTTATATTGGTAACTTAATAACTATGATGAACTATCTTAATATCAGAACATAGTTCCACCGTGTAAAAAACACGGTGGATAATTAATTATAAAACGTTCCAAGCACTTTATATAGATTGCAGTCGAGTGATAAAAACATTAATCAATAAGATTAATCAATAGTCTTCTTTCTTATTTTAAATTATCAAATTTCATTAACTCATAAACTTTAAGAATATGAAAAATCTATTAAAAATTTTTTTAATTTGCATTTCTTCAGCTATTATATATCTTTTAAATCCTGCAAGTATCTTTTCTCAAGGGACATATTTTAACAATGCGGATTTTGTTTTTTTAAGAGATGGAGAAACAGAAAATCTCGATTCCGCACAAGTTATTTACAAAAGAACAATTTATTGGGACTTAAGTCCTATTGATACAAATGCAGACAGACTCGACATAGCAATAGGATCAAACGAGATTGATGAAGGATCTAATACTGATTATTTATGGGGCAACTGGCTTAGAAATGAGGATAATGTGAATTTTAATTATGAAAATCCTAATTTGAGATTTATCTATAGTGAGTTACCTGCAATTGGGGACAGTATTACAGGGCTTACTTTTATAAATCTCAAAGAAAATGAGAAAAATATTTGGTTGTTTTGAGATCAGGTGGAAGTATGGAAATTAGAAAAAATGAAAATTCTTTCATACAGATTACAAATCCTGCCACTGTTTCAGGTGTCTATGGAAAAAATCCGGTTGTTGGCAAATTCACCACGGATACGTTGGAAGACTTATCTATTATTACAACAAATGGAATAGCTATATTTAAAGGAACAGGAGGATCGAACCCAACATTAGAAAGTGTTTTTACACTGACAACCAATTCTTTCACAAAATCTTATCTTGCACAAATAAATAAACATTATGGTCCTTATGCAATAATCCATAATGAAGTAAGTGATAGAGATGATATTGTAGCTCAATATGGGAATGCAATTTACATTTTTAAAAATAATAACAATAATACTACTCCGTCAACTCCGGAAACCATAATAAGTTTTTCTGAATTTCTTTCTGATTTCAAAGTAGCAGACTTGGACAATGATGGTTATAATGATATAATTGCGATTACTCAATATCAAGATGATTTATTAACATTTGGTAGAATTTTAGTTTTCTTAAATAATAACGGCACGATTATTACAACACCGGTTTATAATAATTCAGGCATAAATCTTATCAATTCCGTTGAAGTTGCAGATTTTAATAAAGACGGTTGGAATGATTTTGTGTTTGACAGGTCTTCCGATTCTATTTCTTTATTTATCAATAATAAATCTTCGGGATTATTTTCAAATGTTGCTACGGAAAGCTTTCGATATGAAAGTGCACCCACTCCATTCTTCTTAATTCCACCTATTGTTGCCCGAAAAATTGTAGCAGCCGATTTATATAATAAAGGTGGAATAGGAGTAATACTGGCCGGATGGCCGGATGCTTCTGTAATTTATAATTTTGAAATGATAATCAGAATAAATGCAACAACCATTGATGCCAATCCCGCGCCTCCATATCTTTTCGAAAGCAATGTTTTAGCCGGAAGTGTTTATCATCCGAAATTATTGCTCTACAACAGAGGCGACCGGGATTTTCTTAAGTATAGAATCTATAAAATGAATTGGCAGACTTATTATTATTATTTATTCGACAGTACTACAAGCAATCACTACATAGATGAAACAGAAAGTTTATTATATATCAACGTGGAGCCTGAAAATCCGCCGCCTGATAATTTGTTTTATTATGCTGTCGCCGTAGATAATTCTTATAAAGTATCAGCAACATCCGATACAATTTCTTATATAGGATATGTATGTCCAACCTGCTGGGGAGAAGCCGGTCCAAGAGCAGCTTTAGGAATTACTGAAAATGAAATTCCAAAATCCTATTCTGTTACAAATTATCCGAATCCGTTCAATCCCGTGTCTAAAATTTTCTTTGACATACCTAAAGAAGGAAATGTAAAGATAACGGTTTATAATTCCATCGGACAAAAGATAACTGAACTTGTAAACGAATTTAAATCTCCGGGAAGGTATCAGGTAGAATTCAACGGAAGTAATTTTGCAAGCGGGATATATTTTTACAGGATAGAAAGCGGAAATTTTAATCAGGTGAGGAAGATGCTGCTTTTGAAATAATTTTTTACTTGTGAATAGTTTAAATGGTTTCTTACGGCAGGCAGAAACCATTTTTTGTCTAATGAAACAATCACTAACCTCTTTTTGTAGGAATTACTTCAAGTCTTTACGATTCACGATCAATGATTGTCGATTTACAATTACCGATTCACCATTTATTCCCTACAACTTAAAAGTAAAAATTCATATTTTGACTACAATAAAAACACAATTTGAACGAAAAGCTTTACAATAAATGTAAGAGCAAAGGTTTGAAATTCACACACGTTGCTGAAGTTGGCGTATATCTTCCGGAAACTTCCAACATACTGAATTTTATCAGGGACGGTATAAAATCAACACTGGTGGAAGCTGACCCCGAATATGTAACAAAAATAAAAGAGTACTTTGATGCATATACAAATATAATTTTATATCCATTTGCTGTTTGGGATAAAAACGGCTTTATAAATCTGAACAAGGCAAACTCTTCTTCTTTCGTAGATGAACTCGAATCCTCCCCCGCAATTATTAAGGATAAATTCATTTCAAATGATAATAATAAAATTTCAGTAGAAGCAAGACTTTTGATAAAATTGATGACGGGACAATTGATCTCTTATCTGTAGATATTGAAGGCGGGGAATGGTTTGTAGTAAAACATCTTGTCAGCAGACCTGATGTGATTTCCATTGAGACCCACTGGAAGAATTATTCAAATCCTTACTTAAAGGAGATCAATGAATGGATGTCCGATAATGATTATCAGATCTGGTATATTGATAAGTCGGATACTGTTTATTTTAAGAACAATTTGTTTAAGCTGACTGTACTGGAAAAAGCAGAGTTAAAATTTAAAGGGAAATGAAAAAGGCATCACTGATAATTTCCGTTTACAATAAGATCAGGAATCTTGAACTTATCTTTACAGCTCTGACAATTCAATCATTCAAAGATTTTGAAGTGATCATTGCTGACGACGGGTCAGGTATCGAAATGAAAAACTTTATTTCCGGATGGATGAAAAAAGGCGAACTTGATCTTAAACATGTCTGGCAGGAGGACGATGGATTCAGAAAAAATAAGATTCTGAATGAATGCATAAGAAAGTCAGCAACAGATTATCTGATCTTCATTGACGGAGATTGTATTCCCCACAGTGACTTTGTCAAAGCTCATTATTTAAACAGAGATGAGAACACGGTCTTATTCGGACGTCGGGTTTATCTTGGAAAGACCATTTCGGATTCATTAACAGTCGATAAAATACTCGATAAGAGCTATCAGAAACTGAACTTGAGGCTCATAAAAGAAAGCGTTAACAGAAGTATCGAGGGAAGCAATAATGCCGAAGAAGGCATTATCATTAAAAATAAAATTGCAAGAAAGCTTTTATTAAAATCAAATGTCGGGATACTCGGCTCAAATTTTTCGCTTCAAAAAAAACTTCTTGAAGCAATAAATGGCTTTGATGAAAATTTTATCGGTCCTGGTTATGGGGAAGATACTGATGTTGAAAGAAGACTTAGACTGTACAAAGCAAAAGTAAGTTCAATCAGAAATCTTGCGATACAGTACCACATTTATCACCCCAAAACCATTGAAGCGCATAACAATAAAGTTTACTATGATGAAATTAAAAATGATAAGGAATATTTTTGCAGAAAAGGGCTAACTATTTCCTGAGCTATGACAACCTTTCAACTTTTAACTTTTAACTTTTAACTTTTAACTTCTTGAACAAAGTATCAGCACTTATCATATGTAAGAATGAAGAAAATAACATTGATGAATGTTTAAAAAGTGTTCAATGGTGTGATGAAATAATTTTAGTTGACAGCCATAGTACAGACAATACTTTAACAATAGCAAAAAAACATACTGAACGGATATTTCAAAAGGAGTGGAAAGGTTTTGCAGAGCAAAGGAAATATGCTTTGTCACTTGTTAACACTGAGTGGATCTTTTCGCTGGATGCAGATGAAAGGTGCACAAAACAGCTTGAGGCTGAAATAAAGAATTTGCTTTTAAGAGATAACATTAGTGAAAATGGATTTGAGATCCCGAGAAAAAGTTTTTTCCTGAACAAATGGATAAAGCACGGCGGATGGTATCCCAATTATCAGCTTAGATTATTCAGAACAAAAGCAGCAAGTCTTTCGGACAGATTAGTACATGAAAGTTATCTGATAACCGGAGAAAAAGGTAAACTGGAATACAGCATTTTACATTACACAGTTACTTCAGTAAAGGAATATATAAATAAAATTAATTCCTATTCGGATCTGTCAGCTTTAGAGAAGGTTAATAAGAAAAAAATCGGACTTCTGGATATCCTGATCTTACCACGGCTTGCTTTCTTCCAGCAGTTTATTCTCAAAGGAAATTTTCTCGACGGGATTGCAGGGCTTATGGTCTCTAAATTTCATATGATCACCAAATTGTTTAACGCCATGAAGATATGGGAACTGCAGAATAAAAATAAATTTAAAGATTAATGAGTTTATTCAAAAGAGTTTTAAAATATGTAAAGCCGTACACAAAAGAGTTGATTCTCGCGAATGTTTTTACAATACTCGTAGTGATTTTCAGCCTGCTTTCAGTATTGATGTTATTTCCTTTCATAGATCTTCTGTTTAATGATGCTCCCAAAATTGCACCGGATAAAGCCATCACTTCAATATTTGATTTAAAGGATATTGTTACTGTTTATTTTGCGAAGGTGCTTATTCAATATGAAAAGATGGATGTGCTGAAGTATATGTGTCTTCTCATTCTGCTGACATTCTTTCTGAAGAACCTGTTTACTTACCTACAGACTTACTTCATGTAGGTAGTCGAACAGGGAATTCTTAAAGACTTACGCTTTGATCTTTACAAACATTATCTCGATCTTCCGCTGAGTTTTTTTACTGATGAAAGAAAAGGAAATCTTATTTCAAGAATAATTAATGATGTTCAGATCGTTAAAGATTCTCTCATAGCTGTGGTCAACAGTATATTCAGGGATCCGCCGTCTCTTATAGCTTATTCAGTTGTTTTGTTTATGTTCAACTGGAAGCTGACTCTAATAATTTTCTTACTCGCGCCTGTAAGCGCTCTTATTTTAAGCAAGATCGGCAACTCATTAAAGAGAAGCAGCACAAAGTCTCAGGAAAAGATCTCGGATATTACATCAACGCTTGATGAGACACTGGGAGCAATCCGCGTTGTAAAAGCTTTCGGCATGGAAGATTATGAAAAGAAGAAGTTTGAAAAAGAAAATGATAATTACTTTAATTTACTCGTCCGGCTTACACGCAAGAGAGCTCTTGGCTCCCCTATTTCTGAATTCATTGGGGTCATTACGATTGTAATTATTCTTTATTTTTTCGGAGCTGAAATTATCCAGGGTAACAGCAACATGACTCCTGGAGCATTTATTTTTTATCTGGCAATATTTTTTCAGATGATGCCTTCTCTTAAGCTCTTCGGTCAGATGTTTAACAGTTATAAGGAAGGAACTGCAGCAGCAGAGAGAGTTTTTGGATTGCTTGATACGAAAGCATCGATTGTTGATTCTCCGAATGCAATAGAATTGAAAGAATTCCGAAGCAGTATTGAATTCAGAGATGCTTCTTTTAAATACTACAAAAGTGACTACATATTAAAAGACATAAACTTAAAAATTGATAAAGGAAACATTATCGCAATAGTCGGTCCGAGCGGCGCCGGCAAATCAACATTGGTAGATCTTATCCCGAGATTTTATGATCTTACTGAAGGAAATTTATTTTTTGACGGCAAGAACATTAAAGATCTGAAGATAGAATCATTGAGAAGACTCATGGGAATTGTTACACAGGAGACCATTCTTTTCAATGATACCATAAGAAATAATATTGCGTACGGGGAAAGTGATATTTCCATTGAACAGATCACCGAAGCATCTAAAGCTGCCAACGCGCACAAGTTTATCAGCCTGATCGAAAAAGGATATGATACAATTATCGGAGACAGAGGAGTAAAGCTGTCAGGCGGTGAAAGGCAGAGACTATCCATTGCAAGAGCTTTGTTAAAAAATCCTCCGATACTGATTCTTGATGAAGCAACATCATCTCTTGATACTGAATCCGAAATACTGGTTCAGCAGGCAATCGAAAGACTCATGCACGGCAGAACTTCAATTGTCATAGCACACCGTCTTTCAACAATTCAGAATGCAGACATGATAGTCGTACTTGAAAAAGGTAAGATCGTTGAGACAGGAACTCATCAGCAGCTGCTTCATACAAGAGGGCTTTATAAAAAACTTTATGATCTTCAGTTCAGACATCAGGAATCAATAGTATAATACTATTAATATATTTATTATAAAAAGCTTGCCACTAATTGTCACGAATTATCACAAATGTAAAAGTTTTATCATGTATAGCATTTGTTAAATATGCTTAATGTGTTATCATTTGTACCTTTAGTTAAATGAAATTATTTGTAATGAATTTTAAAATCAGCTTTTGAAAGTATCAGGATTTACAATCATAAGGAACGGAGTTTATTATTCATATCCTTTCAAAGAAGCCATCTTATCAATACTTCCCCTTTGTGATGAGATGATAGTAAACGTAGGTGATTCCGGGGATGAAACACTCGATGTTGTAAAATCAATCGACAGTAATAAAATAAGGATCATTGAAAGTGAATGGGACATGAGCCTGAAAGACGGGAAAGTTCTCTCAGTTGAAACCAACAAAGCTCTGAAAGAATGTTCAGGTGACTGGTGTTTTTACATTCAGAGTGATGAAGTGCTCCATGAGAAATATTATCAGACAGTCCGGACCGCGATGAAAGATTACTCAGGTAAAGAGAAGATTGAAGGATTGAGATTTTGGTACAGGCACTTTTACGGAAGTTATGATTTCTATCAGGATAATTACAGGAACTGGTACATACGGGAAGTAAGAATTATTAAAAACAGGGATAATATTATTTCATGGGGGGATGCAATGGACTTCAGACATCCCGACGGCACAAAGATAGTTTCGAAAGATATAGATGCAGAGATCTATCACTACGGCTGGGTGCGTCCTCCGGATAAGCTGATAACAAAAAGGAGTGATTTTGAAAAGCTTTATAATGAAGATGAAGTTGCTGAAAAGAACATTTCACAATTTCAAAACTATGATGACCTGGGAAATCTAAAGAAGTTTGAAGATACTCATCCGGAAGTAATGAAACAGAGAATTTCAGAAAGCAGATGGAATTTCGATTCCTGTCTTGAGAAGCAAAACCCTGACTGGCTCAGAAAGATCTTAATATTTTTACAGCCTTTAACGAAAAGGTTCACAAGACATTAAGCCCGGATATTTCACTAGAACTTTTTTTACCACTAAGGCACTAAGAGCACAAAGAATTTTAGAGAAAATTGAATTGCAAGAAATTGTTCTCAGCATCTTTACTTAAATATTTTGGTACCCGGCGATTAAGATATCGTCATAAATTTCTATTGAACAATCTGGCTTAGTATATTTAAGATTACAAATTTATAAAAAGAAACTTGAACAGAGAAAGAGTATCACAGGGAATCGACAAAGCAATTTTAATTTTACTTACGATACAGATCTCATTTGTAAGCATTTCCATTGCTGTCTCTTCAATTGCTTTCGGTATATGGCTCGGACTGTGGATCATTCAGATCGTAATTGACAGGAAGATCATTTACGACAAAGATCTTTTTAATGAAACAAAATACATTAACATATTTATTCTGCTTTATATTTTCTTTGAAATATTTTCAAGGTTCTTTGCTGTTTATCCGGAAGGAGCTTTTGCAAATCTTAAGCGGCTTCTTCTGTTCTTAATATTTTATGTTTCCATAATTAAAATAATTGATTACAAAACATTAAGCAGAATATTGTTTTTTAATATCTGCATTCTCTCAATCATATCCGTTATTGAGTTAGTGCAGTATACTTTGAAGTTCGGCGAGCTCATAAATCAAATGCAGTTTTCGGAAATAAGAATAGATTACTTTAACTATCCTCTGACAACAGCCGAAATAAAGATGATGAGTCTGCTTTCGGTTTTCCCGCTTCTATTTATAAAGGATAAATTTATCTTATCAAAACAATATCTGTTGTTGATTCTCATTCCAATTTTCATTTCAATGCTGCTCACACAATCCCGGAATGTATTGCTTGCAACATTTGTATGCTTTCTTATTTTCGGAATATTTGCAAACAGAAAATTCCTTATCACATTTATTTTAATAATAATTTTATCTTCATTCGTGCTTCCGTCCGGATATACCGACAGAGTTAAAAGCATAGTTGACTTAAATCATCCGAGCAATGAAGCAAGACTAAATATGTGGAATGTGGGATTTGAAATGTTCAAAGATCATCCGTTTACCGGCATTGCTGATTCTCATATTAAAGAGATCTATGAGACATACAGAAAACCGGAGTCCGCTGCCGAAGGTGTTCATCTTCATAATAATTTCATCATGATACTTGCTACCACAGGAATATTCGGATTCTTATCTTTCATCATAATGTTTGTTCTGATCTTCATTAAGCAAATTAAATATTTTAAAAAAGAATCTGATCAGACGTGTAAAATGCTGATACTCGGCAGCATACTTGTAATGATATCATTTCAGATCTCAGGAATATTTGAATGGAGCTTCGGAGACCATGAGGTGATGACGGTTTTTTATTTTCTGATCGCAGTTCCGTTTGTAATATACAAATCAGACATTGCAAAAATTTCAAATACATTGAAACAATTCTAAAACATTTTAATCTAATATTTTAAGATGCAAAATAAATTCAAACTGATCTTTTTTATCTTGTTATCATTATTATGTAAGGATGATCTTTTGTATTCACAGGATAAACTAAAACCCGGATTTGATCCTGTAGAATACCGTCAGCTGCTTGAAATTTCCACCAGACAGGCAGATACACCATGGACAAGCAGTAACGTAATATTGCCTTACCCTGATAAGTGTAAAATGGTTTACAGATCTGATTCCGTGGGACTTGACAACAGGTGGGATCTGTGGATAAGAGAAGACAGCGTAGGGATTATAAGCATACGCGGAACAACCTTGTCACTGGATTCATGGGCAGAAGATTTTTATTCGCCAATGGTACCTGCTAAAGGTTCAATTATAATCGGTCCGGATAATGTATTTGTTTATAAACTGGCTGAATCAGGAAAAGCAAATGTTCACGCAGGCTGGCTTATAGGATTAGCTTATCTTTCAAACTCAATTGTAGAGAAAATTAATCAGTATAATTCTCAGGGAATTAAGAACTATATAATAATGGGACACAGTCAGGGAGGCGCTCTGGCTTATCTGCTTACATCGTATCTGCATTATCTTGATAAAGAACGCTTACCGGACGGTCTGCATTTTAAAACATACTGCAGCGCTCCGCCAAAACCCGGCAATACATTCTATGCATATGATTTTGATTTTATTACCGGAGGAGGATGGGCTTTGAGAGTTTCAAATGTTGAAGACTGGGTTCCGCAATGTCCCTTATCCGTTCAGTCAGTAAAAGATTTCAGTCCTGTAAATCCTTATTCGGAGAGAGATTCCTTTGTTGTAAAGATGAATTTCATAGATAAAATAATTTTCAACCATATTGTGAACAAACTGGATAACACATTGAATGATTCGAGGGATCTTCTCATCGAATATTTCGGAAAAATGACCTATGAATACTCGGTCAAAAAATATCTGCCCCATTTTCCTGAACCTGCATATGTAAAGGATTTCTATTATTATCCCTGTGGTGTACCTGTGGTTCTCATGAAAAGAGAAGGTTATGAAGAAGTTTTAGAATCTGAAACAAAGATACCGGAGCTTTTTAAGAATCATATGGAGACAGTATATTATTTTCTTTTAAATAAAAATTACTTTAATAAATAATTATATTATGTAGATTGATAATGGATAATTGATAATTGATAATTGATAATGGATAATGGATAATGGACAGTTAATGTTTGGTATACGACCTTATAACTTTTTTACAACAAACTATCAATTACTAGCTAACAACTATCATCTTTAAGCTGTCAATTATCAATTATCAACTATTAACTATTAACTATTAACTATATTTAACTATTAACTATAAAATCATGGCAGACGACAGAAACAAACAGTTATTTCTTTCACTGATCTACAGCTTTCAGATGCAGACTATGATGCATCTCGGTAAACTTGCAAACCCAATGACCGGTCAAATCGAGAGGGAGCTTGACGGAGCTCAGGCTACTATAGATCTTCTGGATATGCTGAAGGAAAAAACGAAAGGCAATACATCCGAAGATGAATCCAGATTTCTTGATCAGGCAATAGCTGATCTGAAACTGAATTATGTAGAGGAAAGGGAGAAAGAAAAGACAGCTCCAGAAAAAGAAGAGAAGGCAGTTGAGGAAAATGTTTCCGGCAATAAGGAAAAACCTGATACCGAAAAGCTGACAGATGCAGATAATGATCTGCCTCCGCAGGAATAGTGTCAACGCAATACTTCGCATAATTTTATGAAAAAAAGCAAAGACATTACTTTAGGTATTTTCGGTAATACTAATAAAGCGGAGGTATCAAAACTTCTGGTTGAGATAGTGGAATACCTGGTAAAGAATAATATTAGTTTTTACGCAGATAACAGCCTTGCAAAAGTTTCTCCTGCAAAAGATAAAAAGCATTTCAAATCTGCTAAAGATATTGTGAATGTATCGGATTTCATTTTATCACTCGGCGGTGACGGAACATTTCTGAACACTGCAAGAATTGCAGGTAATACTGATATTCCTATTATTGGAGTTAATTTAGGCCGGCTCGGATTTTTTTCCGAAGTCGGTCCTGATGAGATCGTTGAATTCATTCCCAAATTAATTCAAAATAAATTCCGCATAACAGAAGAAGTAATTATAAAATCTGTTACTGATTCAAATAAAGCTCTTTACGCTTTGAATGATATTGTAATAGATAAAAATGATTCAGTCAGGATGCTTGAGCTCGAAACATTTTACAATGATGAGAAAGTTGTGAGAATTATTTCAGACGGAATAATTATTTCAACTCCTGCAGGATCAACCGGTTACTCACTATCCTGTAACGGACCAATTGTAAATCCTGACAGCAAAGTTTTTATCATTACTCCGATCTCACCGCATACATTAAATGTAAGACCAATCATTGTTCCTGACGACGGAATAATCAAAATTAAAATATACAAAGAGGGTAAGGCAAGGATTGCTTCCGACGGTCAGAATACGCAGATCGTCAAATCCCCTTCCGAAATAATTTTATCAAAAGCGGATTATACTATCAAAGTAATAAAAAAACTGAACTCGACTTATTTTAAGACATTGAAGCATAAGCTGTTTTGGAATGTAGATAAACGGTACAGTTAAATAGTTGATAGTTGATAGAACCCCCCGACATTAACCCCTGTCAGAGTCTCCGGCGCTCTACCGGGACTCTGCCGGAGGTTATAAAAAAGTTGTTTTAACACAGTACCTTTGGAGTGGAAAAAAAATGGGGCAGTTGTGTTTTCAAAACTTTGAGTCCAGAAAAGTATTGCCTGACATTTTCAGATGTATTTTTTAAGTTTGCGTAAATGAGAAAGTGACTTTCAAAAAGGAATATTTGCTCAGACAACAGGTAAGATAATAAACACAGATTAGATTTTAATGAGTGCAGAGTAGACAAAGAGAAGTCAGATGTAATAATGAACAGATCAAAAGCAACATTGATTAAATCAAAAGCAGTAATCAAGAATTCAAATGTAATAATCAAGAATTCAAATGTATAATCAGATCAAACAGCAATAACAGAATTCAGGATCAAGTTTCAGAATCAATAATCAAGAATTCAGAATCAATAATGAAGAATTCAGAATCAATAATGAAGAATTCAGAATTAATAATCAAGAATTAAGAATCAACAATCAAGATTTCAGAAGCTATAATAGTCAAAACCAAATCAAAATATAGAATTCAATACCGCCTTCACCCCCGCAGAGTTCTTCGCGCAAACTTTATTCTTACTTCATATTATTAAAGAGAAATAAAATCCTTACGGTACAGTCCTGATTTCATAAACCATTTCACCGTTTTTATTTAAAAATTTTTTTTCAGAAGTGATGATCTCAATACTGTATTGTTTCTTTAAGAATACTAAAAATTCATTCAAATAATTTTCATCTTTGCATAAGAATAAAATTTTGTTCACTGATTTAAAATTTTTTTCAATACTGCCGGTATCACTGCTGAATGAATAACATTTATCTTTGAAAAAAATATTTGCTGAGGGATATTCAGAATTCAAAATAGATTTATAATTTTCCCTTTGCGAACCTGCGTAGCTGACACAAAAAAACAACGGATACATTCTGTTATTGGTATGAATGGAGGTAGTAACAATTGAATTGTCTGAATTCTTTTCTACAAAATTTAATAATTTACCGGCTTCTTCTGTCCGGACTTTCAGATAGTTTGAATAAACATAAACAGATATTGCTCCATTTACATAAATTAATAACAGAACTGCAATAAAAATAAAATCTGTTCTTCTTTTTGACAGCGTATTGCCGAATGAGTCTTTCAAAATTGAAACTGAAATGAAAACAGCAAAGACGGACATTGCCAGGCTCGGAAACATATAATTTTCTCCGTAATGCTTTGCTACAATGAGGATCTGAAGCGTCATGGCTATAAAAATTCCCAAGGCTAATTTATATTTGTTATCATTTGTAAAAACAATTCTGATCTTCACTGATGCATTCTTAAAATTAGTTATTAAACAAAACATCAGTGAAAGAATAACGGAAAAATATGCCAGACCGAAAAACCATTCTGCAATGAAAATTCTTTTTATATTATACAGATAAGAGCTCTGATCAATTATAGTTGGCGCTCCTTTTCCATACCTTTCGCTGTAAATTAAAAGATCAGAGATCCATCGTATGAAATAGTCAATATTAGCAGAGGAAATTGCCGGAAGTACAAAAAACAGAAATGAAAGAACAGTAACCAGTAAAAATGACAGCTTATATTTAATTCCTCTGAACAACATTAAAGGAATAATTATTAATGGAATGAAAGTTATTTTCGTGGATATACCCAGACCGGAAATAATTCCAATCAATATTACATACCCTGAATATTTTTTTATCTTTGCATTCGAAATATTAACAAAAAGTATCAATGCTGAAATAAAAATACATACGACAAAAAATAAAAAATTTTCTGTCATGACAAATGTAAAAAGTGAAATTATCTTAACTGAAGTAAACGGTACTGACTGGAGCAGCAAAGAAATTATGACATTGGAATATACATTATATGCAACAACTCCCAGAATAAATAAACCAAAACAGTTCAGGAAAATAATTGTGTAACATATTGCATCAAGATATTTTTCCGGATTAAATAAAACTTCCTGCGCCAGACTATTCTCCTGCCCCGTAAAGAAATATACAATCCTTATGACGAAAGCACCGATCACCTGAACCGGTGTACCGGGATGATCAATATGTGTAACACCGTAACCTGATAATTGTGAAAGATTAAGAGAACTGATCAGATAAACATAACTCGGATCAGACTGATAATTTGTAAAATATGGTCCCTGATAATTTTTAAGTGAAATTGAAATCAGGAATACTAAAACAGGAATGATTAATAATAATAAAAATTTTATCCGGTTATTCAAAATTCCCAAATTTAATTTCATAAACCATTTCTCCCTTACTATTAGAGAACTTTTTCTCAAAAACTGCATTTGAAATTCCGTACTTAGTGTTCAATACTTTCTTAAACTGCTCGACATAATCTTCTCCTGAACTTAAATACAATACTTTACCGGCAGTCTTAAAATCATTCACGGCATTCACAGAGTCACTGCCGAAAGTGTAACAGCTATTATTGAGATTGAAATAACCTGCAGGATATTTTTCATTTAAAATGGAATTGTAATTTTCTCTTTGTGACACAGCATATCCCGTTCCGGTAAACAACGCGAACTCGGGGCTCGGAACATGGTGAGAAGATATTAAGACCGCATCGCCTGAATTTTCCTTCAGATAATTTAATACTTTATTTGTTTCGGCTGTGAGATTCTTAAGATAGCTTCCGTAGGTATAAAAGGATCTTAATGCGAACAATGTGATCAAAATCAAAACCAATGTGTAAACGATCTTCATTTTTGCGTGATTCAGTTTGGAAGGCAGTGCATCCGACATTACTGTAAATGAAGTTATCATGGCATAGACAGAAAGTATAAGAGCCGGGAACATATAATTCTCCCCGTAATGTTTTGCCACTATCAATACCTGCAAGGTCATTGTAAGAAAGAGTCCAAGTACCAGTCTGAACTTAGTATCATCCGTAAAACCAATCTTTATGCGCTTCAGACGGTTGCCGGTATTTTTTAAAAACTCATTTTTAAACTTTGCAAAATAATTTCCGGCTCTTGGTATCAGACACACAAACAGCGACAGGCAAATCATAAAATAAGCTATGTCAAAGATGAATTCTTTACTTATGATCCTTCTTATGTTATACAGAAATGAATTTGAATCAATGATTGTAGGTTCTCCCCTGCCGTACTTTTTACTGTAAAGAAATAGATTGAAGACCCATTCAATGAAGTAGTTAATGTTGTATGCTGACACAGCCGGTATCACAAAGATGATAAATGAGATAGCAATGATGAGCAAGTAGATCAGTTTATATTTTATCCCGCGGAATAACATAAGCGGAATCAGAATCAACGGGAAGAATGTTATTTTCGATGCTAACCCCAGTCCGGATATTATTCCAAGCAGCATGAGATAACGCATATTCTTTTTCGGATTCATTTCAATTTCATTAACAAAAAGTATCAATGCCGAAATGAAAATACAAACAATGAATATCATGAAATTCTCCGGACGTACTAAAGTACTGAGTGACAGAATGCTAATCGATGTAAAGGGAGTCAGCTGCATCAGCAGTGAGACGGAAACATTTGAATAAGCTTTGTAAGCAGCAAGTCCGAGAATGAACAAACCAATGCAGTTAATGAAAAGAAACACATAGTTAATTTCACTCATATACTTTTCCGGATTCATCAGAACATCTTTTACCATGTTGTCATCACTACCGCTGAATAAATAACCAAGCTTTATCACAACGGCACCAATCACCTGAACAGGCGTACCGGGATGATCAATGTGCCCTACACCGTAACCTGACATTTGTGAAAGATTCAGCGAACTGATGAGATAAACGTAACCGGGATCATACTGTGAATTTGTATAATACGGACCCTGATATTCCTTTAACAAATAAGATGTAATGAAGAATAAAACAGGAAGGATCAATAAAAAGAAAATAGTAAATTTATTTTTCACACACAGATATTAAAATTGTATAAAGTACTTTAGTTAACATGAAAATATTAAGCAGGATTTCTCTGATACGTATTTCTGAGATCATCCTGAATGACGTGAGCTTCACCTCTTATTTTAAAGCAAATATCTTCCTCAATCATGCGGGCTCTGTATATCCAGCCGTCAGGCAATTTAAGTTTAGCTGAAAGAGAATCGAAATCGCTTATTGTCTGATCTTTATTTATTTCCAATGAAGCGGACTGCATAGTATATATCACCCCGGTATCTGAAACGAGTTCAAATATTTTTTCACCTTTATTAAAAATAAAATCCGTGTATCTCCCTATTGTTTGTTCTATATAAGGCTTTCTTTCTTTTGCCTGAACCTTCAGATCGGAAATTTTATTTTCAATTGTTGCCACTAAATCAAATTCATATCCAAAAAATTTCATTGGTTCGCCTGTATAATATCCGCGAATACCATCGAGCACCCAAAAGCGCGGTCCGTTAAATATTATCATTGCAGCGCCAAGTTCTTTTTTCAATGCCTCAGCATCAAACCTGTCTGAATCAGCAACCGGTATTGGCAGTCTTTTGATATTGTTATAAACTCCAATTTTGAATTTATTAAAGATCCTGTATGCGGTGAATATTTCATAGTAAGATTTGGATCTCAAATTTTCCAGCGTCTGCGGATCATCAATGTATTTCATGTCCAGCCGCTGTAACTGCTTCTTTGAGCTTCCCTTTATCTTCGGATAAATTAACGAAGCTCCTAAGGTAAGCGTACTTAGAGCAATGAGTTTATTTTTCTTCATAATTTTTTTTAAATGGGGTAATGCAAAATATAGTAAAGTTGTCATTGTAACAATTCTATTATATTTTTCAGCCACTAATTAACCAACATCCATCCAAATTAAAGTTTAAATAATTGTTTCAATAACAGAGTATAAATGAAATTTATTTAATTTTTTAAAACTAACTCAGTCATAATCCCGAAGGGATGTTATTATTATAGCATATTAACAACAGCACAGACGAACCCCGAAGGGGTGAAATAATGTCATCCCTTCGGGATTTATTAATTTGGTTTCCTTTTTCTATAATAATGTTACCCCTTCGGGGTTTGTTATAGATGAAATGTTTTGGACGGATGTGAATTAACCAACATTCGTCCAAATTAAAGAAAAAGCTTGCCACGAATTTCTCGAATATTCACGAATAATATTATCTTAAAATTTCTCTGTGAAACTCTGTGCCCTCTGTCTCTCTGTGGTAAATTTTTCAATTAAATAATCCAAATCCTAAATCTTTTTTGAATGTCTAAATACTTCTGAATAAAGTATATTTACAAAAATTAATGTAAACATTCTTTTGGTAAAAAGTCTCTTCTGTATTATAATTTTCACGGCATTCGTTAACATTTCATATTCACAACAGCTAGGCATTGACTCAATTCTTAATTTTACTTTATCTTATCGCGGACTATCACCGCAGGACATTACAATTCCCATTAATTTTGACAAGGAAAAGTCACCGAGAAATGATTCGAAGCTATTGTTGCCGGTAGTAAAGAACTAATGCAGGAGCCGATGAAGTCGTTTGGGTTCATGGATAGTGTAATGGAATGTAGGACATTGATCTAAACTAAGCTAGTAAAGAAGATGTTTTAATTAAATAATCAAAATTTTAGCATAACGATTTGGATATATTTACAATTATGATTTAGTTACTGAATCATTAGAAAATACTCTGATTTAATCTTATAACTCTTGGATAAATGGGAAATTCATTAATTCAGTTTATTCAATCACGTACAAAAAGCAAAATCTTTTTGACTACAATGAAGGAAATAAATTTTTATCGAGAAATCTAATGTCTGTAATTTCTGAATCAGGTAATGATGATGATGGCAATTCAGATATTTTTAAATTTAATAAAGCGAGATTCATCAATTTCAATTTCAAAAAGAACAATGGATATTTTAAGTAAAATCAAACGATATTCTAATATCAATAATTCAGCAATCGACTTACAAGATTGTTATACGTTATTCAAGTCTTTAACAAGAAATGTTAATCAGGCTGTTTCAGGAAAAGAAAAAAAAATAAGTAACAAAAATATAACAGGAAAGTTTTTATTCTACTACGACGAAGACGGCATCCGCATCGCCATCGGCGGAAAGGAAAAGAATATTTACACAGGTCACTTTGATTTTATAATTGACCTCGGTGGTGATGATGTTTACAATATTGATAATAACTTCAGCTGCATCATCGATCTCTCAGGAAACGACTACTACACCACTAACAGCAATTACTCTCTCGCCGGAGCTGTATTTTCATCGGGTTTTATTTTTGATAAAGAAGGTGATGATACATATAAAGGTAAGAATGTTTCCTCGGTTCGGCGATATGCGGACTTGGGGTTTTGTATGATGAGAACGGTAACGATACTTATCAGGCAAATCAATTCTCAATAGGAGCCGCATCGTTTGGTGTTGGGTTGCTTGTTGACCGTAACGGTAATGATGTTTTTACTGCAAATTCATATTCACAGGGATTTGGAATGACAGAAGGTGTCGGTGCAATTGTTGATAATAAAGGAAATGATAATTATTTAATTGATGCACGTTCACTGGATATTGGAAGATACGAAGATCATTACGTTTCAATGTCGCAGGGATACGGGCTTGGACTTCGTCCTTATTATGCGGGCGGGATAGGTTTGATAATAGAAGGTGAAGGAAATGATTTTTATTCAACTGATATATTCGGTCAGGGCGGCGCTTACTGGTACGGACTCGGATGTATTGTTGATAAATCGGGACACGATAAATATAATTCATATCAGTACGCACAGGGAGCCGGCATCCATTTAGCTGTCGGACTTTTAAAAGATTATGATGGATGGGATTTTTATTCATCCAATGGTGTCTCGCAGGGCTGCGGTCACGATTTTGGATTCGGACTTTTGTTTGATGTAAAAGGAAATGATAATTATTCTGCTTACTCACTTTCGCAGGGAGCGGGAAATGCTAACGGTATCGGTATGTTAATTGATGAAAGCGGACGCGACGGATATTTAAATAAAGAACCGGGAAATACAAGAGGTTACGGTAACTCAAGACGTGAATACGGAAGCATTGGGATCTTTCTTGATGCGTCCGGTGAGGATTTTTATTCAGTCGGCGGAATGGATAGTGTGATAAACAATACTTCAATGTGGGGAGTGATGGATGATTATTATTTGGCTGACCTTACTTCACAGGCAAGCGGTAATGCATTTAAGATCCCGTTGGACTCAAATAAGATTTACACAGAAGATGAACTTTTCATAATGGCAAAAACCATTGAGCCGAGATTCTCACAATGGCAGGAATACGGATTCCGAAAGCTTGCAGAAGACAGCATTGAGACTGCCGGATACATAATGAAGTATCTTGATACCGAAGATCACAGGGCAGGTCTGGTTTTAAGAAATCTTGCTTTAAAGATCAGCTATACGATGGGAAATTTTTTTACTGAAAAATTAAGTTTGTATAACATTTCGATGAGTGCAAAACCAATTTTCAATCAGAATGAAATTGCATTCATATGTTACCTTTTCGGTGAAACAAGGAACCCTGTTGGTAAAGAAGAATTATTAAACCTGACATATGACAATGAAATAAGGATCCGTGCAGTTGCCGTGAATGCATTAGGTAAAATCAAAATAGATTCAAACAATACGGAGTTCACTAATAAAACTTCTGCAAGATTAAGAGAGCTTGCAAATGAAAATTCAAAATATAAGCTTTACAATAAAGACATTGCTTATGCATTTAAGAATTATAAAAATTTTGATAATATTACAACTCTGATAAATCTTATGAACAATGATTACTTCGGAGCAAGATTTCTTGCTGCTGAAGGTTTACAGACTTATGGTGATGAATATTATGATTTTATAAACGAAGAACTGATAAAGGAAATTTCAAATGACCGGATTTGGTATTTAAGTTTTTTGAATTCAATTGAAAACCTTTCTGAAGATAAATTCAAAGAAGTATTTAGTGAGCTGTTACAGGCAGGAACTCCTTTCCCTGAAGAAGCAAATCTTAATAGTCTGGATCTATTAAAGCGGAAGATAAAGAAGAGTGACAATCCCGGTTTTAAAGACTGGGCAGAAGAAAAGATCAATGAACTTCAATCAAAAAGTATTTTAAAAATCAATTAATATAAAAAATGACAATAGTAAGATATTCAAAAGTTCTGTTATTTTTAGTTCTTGCAACTTTTTTAGCCGGATGTTTAAATGTAGAACAAAAGACAAAGATCAATGAAGACCTATCCGGTACAATTCATCTTCATTACTGGATAAAGTCAATGTATGTTAACATAGGTGATGTTGAAATGGGTGATGACATCGGAGGATTTAGTTTCGTTGCATCGGAGATAAAGAAAAAATATTCTTCACCTTTTTCTGAAGTATCTCTGCCAAGAAGGTATGAAATTGAAAAAGACAGTACAACCCACATAGAAGTTGACATCACATTTAAAGATTTCAACAAATTAACGGAGGCATCAGGATTTTCAAAACTGCAGATGAGTTATGTTAAAGGCAAAGACGGTATGGACTTCAGATACTTTATACCAAAGGACACAAACATCGCGCTGACTTATACTAAAGACTGGCATACACTTGAATACACATTTGAATTTCCGGGTGAGGTAATTGCAACTAACGGCACTATTGAAAACGGTTCAAAAGAAAAAAACACGGCAAAATGGCTTTACAAAGTTTCAGATCACGCCCAAAACGACCTTGAATTTACAGCAACTGTTAAGGATAAATCCGGTATCTGCGGGATGTTTGGAATAGAGCTGCCGGTCATTTTATTATTTGGTCTGATATTATTTAAAGCAAATTCCGGAAAAAAAATAAAAGTTAATTAATATGAAAAAGAAAATTGGAATTCTCGGATCAGGCGCTGTTGCTAAAGCCCTTGCAAAAGGATTTTTGAAATACGGTTATGAAGTAATGTTAGGAACAAGGGACATAGTTAAGCTAAATGAATTTATAGATAAAGCTAATGTCGGATCATTTGAAGATACAGCAATATGGGCTGAGACTTTAGTTCTTGCCTGCAAAGGAACGGCTGCTGAAGATGTTATTAAATTAGCAGGCGTTAAAAATCTGAAGGATAAAACTATAATAGATACGACTAATCCCATTTCAGATTCCCCTCCTGACAACGGAGTATTAAAATTCTTTACAAGTTATGACGAATCTTTAATGGAGAAGCTACAGGTACATTCACAGGAATCAAACTTTGTTAAATGTTTCAGCTCTGTCGGCAGTGCGCTTATGGTCGATCCGGAATTTAAAGAAGGAAAGCCGACAATGTTCATTTGCGGAAATAATCCCGAAGCAAAAAAGGAAGTTGAAGGAATACTGGAAAAGTTCGGATGGGAAACAGAAGACCTCGGAGGCGTTCAGGCTGCAAGAGCGATCGAACCGCTTTGCATTCTTTGGTGCATTCCGGGCTTTCTGAATAATCAATGGACACATGCATTCAAATTGCTAAAAAAATAATTACCATTACATCTTATTTTGCAGCCCTGTTCGTTTTACGGACAGGGTTTTTTTTTACATCCGAATAAAAGACAAATCTGCTTTATCAGCTTCAGGTTCCGAAATTTAAATTATGTTCGCAGTCTAAAGCCTGCGGCTACTCTATAGAGGTTTTTTGTACCGCAACCTTTAGGTTGCGAAATCTATACTAGAGCGCAGGCTAAAGCATGCAGCAACTCTAAAGAGGTTTTTTGTAGCCGCAACCTTTAGGTTGCGAAATCTAAATTATGTTCGCAGGCTAAAGCCTGCGGCTACTTTAAAATTTTACTTTTGGGACAGCCTCCGGTTACAATAAAATATTAAGCAATGAGATTTAAAATAAACGATTTGGACGGATGTGATCTCTTGATGTTAAATAGAAATAGTTCTAATGAGAAATTCCTGTTTCAATTTACTTTAAAACTTACATTGATTTGTTAGGATTTTTTTAGGATAAATTTTAAATTTGTATAAGAAAAAATTGAAATATTTTAAAGATATTTTTAAAAATACAACTTATTACAGTTGCTTGATAATTAACTGTTACCGTCCAAAGTTAAAAGTCGTTTTGATTTTTTAAAAACAGTATAATTAATTATGAGACAAATAACTCAATTTAAATAAAAGCTAATGTCTTTAAACAATAAAAGTCCGCCTGTTTTACTTTCCTGATTGTTTATATCAAAATATCTACAAAACTAAACTTAAAAACCATTTACTAACTAAAAAAATAATCTCATGAAGAAGATTTACAGTTTAATTTATATTCTGCCAGTTGTACTTGCTGCATTTTTAATTTATGGATTTTCAACAATGGATAATCCTAAAAATGATATGGCAACAAACGAAGCTGCAACAAATACTATTGAGCATTTCAATGCGACTATCGGCATAGATCTTCCTGACGCCGGTACTTCTCTTTTGTATTCTCAGGATGAACTTGTTTCAAATCCGGGAGCCGGTTTTGGAGGCGCTAATGCCAGTGCAATAACTACCCCGGGCACATTATTTGGGTATGGAAATCAACAGCTTGCTTCTAACAGAATGGCTGATGACTTTACAATACCTGCCGGTTCGAGCTGGATAATAGATTCTATAATTGTTTTTCATTATCAGACAGGTTCTACCACCGCGTCTACCATTAACAATATAAATCTTCAGATCTGGGATGGAGCTACACCGGGTACAGGAACCGTTGTCGCAGGTGATTCAACAACAAATGCATTAACAGCCAGTTACTTCAGTGGCATTTATCGCGTAACGGCTACTACACTGACAAACAGTCAGAGACCAATAATGAGAAGTTCGATTAACATGAACGGTGTAAGCTTAGACAATGGCACTTATTGGATAGACTATTGTGCCGGTGGAACTCTGGCTTCAGGACCATGGAATCCGCCAAGAACAATCGCAGGACAGCCTCTAACAGGAAATGCTTTCCAAAGACTAGGGACTACTTTTGCATGGATAGCGGCAGTTGACGGTGCAAATGCGCAGGGTGTTCCCTTTATAATTTACGGAACCACCGGTCCATTGCCGGTTGAACTTTCTTCATTCAGTTCCAATATAATCGGCAGAGATGTCACTTTAAACTGGACGACAGCTTCAGAGTTAAACAATTCAAAATTCGAAATCGAAAGAAGTGTTAACAACAGCTGGACAAAAATCGGCGAGGTAGCAGGAAACGGAACAACATCTTCTTCCAGCAGCTATTCATATTCCGATAAAAATTTAACAAGCAACACATACAATTACAGATTAAAACAAATTGATTTCAACGGAAACTTTGAATATTTCAATTTGTCAAATGAAGTTGTAATCGGAGTTCCGAGCGTATTTGAATTAGCTCAGAATTATCCTAATCCATTCAATCCGTCAACAAAAATTACATACTCAATTCCATTTGACGGTAATGTCAGCTTAACGGTTTATGATGCAATGGGTAAAGAGATATCCAGATTAGTTGATAACAATCAGACTGCAGGTTATTACAGTATTGATTTCAATGCATCTAATTTTGCAAGCGGAATTTATTATTACAACATCAATGTAAACGGGCAAAGTAATTTTTCCGATACAAAGAAAATGCTGCTGGTAAAATAATTTTTTCAATAGTAACATTTAAGTTGTAGATTAGAAACCCTGTTCATTAAATTGGACAGGGTTTTTAAATTTAACTGAGGCTGTGTACAAATTTTAAGATTATTTGAAGCCCCTACGTTCAGGTTGCGAAATCTACACCATCTTCACAGGCTAAAGCCTGCGACTACTCTAACTTTTACTTTTTAATCTGAAACGATGCATATCATTCAAATCATATGAATTATACAAATCTTATAAATCTTATGAATCTTATGAATCCCTTCAAATGTAAATTGAACAAGCTGATTTAAATGAATATATTTGCATCACTATGAAAAAAAGTGCGTTGATAATAATTCTGATGATTACCTTCCGGTTCAATGCATACTCATATGATTTTTCTGCTGTTGATGACATAGTTTCCGGTGGAATAATTAACAATGCCTTTCCCGGAGCTCAGCTTCTGATCGGAAATAAAGATGATATTCTATACAGTAAATGTTACGGTAATTATACTTATGATGAATTCTCAAGAACAGTTACAGATGAAAGTGTTTTTGATCTTGCCTCAATTACCAAAGTCGTTGCTACTACATCTGCAATCATGAAACTTTATGAACAGCAGAAGTTTAACCTTACAGATAAAGTTTCAGCTTACATTCCTGAGTTTGGAAATAACGGAAAAGAAGATATTACGATATTAAATTTACTTCTTCATAATTCAGGACTAATAGCTTTCGTTCCTTTTTATAAAACCTACTCAACTAAAGGCGAAGTACTGGAGGCGATCTACAATATCGGATTAGATTATCCTGTAAATACCAAATCCATATACAGCGATCTTAATGCCGTAATGCTCGGGTTGTTAGTTGAAAAGATTTCCGGAATGGATCTGAATGAATACTGTAAACAGAATATTTTTATTCCGCTTGACATGCATTCAACAATGTTTGTTCCTGAGGATAAATACAAAGAGAGAATACTTCCGACAGAGATGGATAATTACTGGAGAATGAGATTATTACAGGGTGAAGTACACGATGAGACGACTTCCATACTCGGAGGTATTTCAGGAAATGCCGGACTCTTTTCCAATGCAACTGATCTCTATAAATTCATGAGAGTAATGCTGAACAACGGTGAGTATTATAATCCGTACTCAAGAGGACTCAAGGAAGAAAAACTTTTCAGCCCTGAAATTATTTCTTTATTCACAACAAAATATACTGACGTTGCATATGAAAATTCACGCGCATTAGGATGGGATACAAAGCCGCAACAGAATTCTTCGAAATACAGGATTCCCTGCGGCGAGCTGATCTCTGAAAATTGTTTCGGGCATACAGGCTACACCGGAACGAGCATTTGGTGTGACAAAGACAGAGGACTAATAATTATTTTTTTAACTAACAGAGTATATCCTTCGCGTGAAAATTACGGGATAAGGGATATCAGACCTGAGATACATAATGCTGCTATTCAGATTGCAGCAGGTTAGTTGATTGGTTAATTGGTTGATAGGCTGATCGGTTGATCTGGAAGAACAGGAAGAAATAAAATTAAAACAATTATTTAAATAACATATAAAACTTATCATGAGATTATCAAAGTTCAAGAATGAGCCTTTCACGGATTTTTCAAAGAAGAAGAATAAGCAGGCTTTTGAAAAAGCGCTTGAAAAAGTCACGGCAAGATTTAAGAAAGAATATCCGATCACCATAGGAGGCGAGAAGTTTTTTACAGATAATAAATTGTACTCCTATAATCCGTCCAATAAAGAAGAAACAGTGGGCGTATTTCAGAGAGGCACGGCAGAGATGGGAATAAAAGCCATAGAAATAGCAAACAATGTTTTCGGAGAATGGAAAAATGTTCCGGTAAAAACCAGGGTGAAATACCTTGTTCAGGCGGCAAAGATAATGAGGAAAAGAAAGCATGAATTTTCTGCAATGATGGTGTATGAGGTCGGAAAGAACTGGGCTGAAGCTGACGGAGATACAGCCGAAGCTATCGACTTCATGGAGTTCTATGCAAGGGAAATGCTTAGATATGAGAAAGGTCAGGATGTTGTAAAAATCCCGGGTTTTGAATTACTTGAAGAGATAAAATTACCAAAAGGAGTTGTAAATTTTGTAACCGGTGACGGGAGTGTGATCGGTGATTTGCTGATCACCCATCCTTTAACAAGATTTATTTCATTTACAGGTTCAATGGAAGTCGGATTGAGGATCAATGAACTTGCAGCAAAGAAACAGCCTTCGCAGATATGGATCAAGAGAGTTGTTGCGGAGATGGGAGGTAAGGATTCTATAGTAGTAGATGCTGATTTGATTAATTTTGATGAAACTGTCAAAGGAGTTGTACAGGCGGCTTTTGGATTTCAGGGACAGAAATGTTCAGCATGCTCTAGAGTCATAGTAGATCAGAAGATCTATGATAAGTTTTGCGATGCGCTTGTTGAAGAAACCAAAAAAATTAAAGTCGGCGATGCTAAAGATAATCCCGGAATGGGACCTGTAGTGAATGAGAAGTCAAAGAACAGTATTACAAATTATATAAAGACTGCAATTGATGAGGGAGGCAAGTTAATTCATGGTGGAATGGAGCTCAGCGAAAAAGGATATTTTATTCAGCCAACAATTATAAAAGACGTTGATAAAAAAGCAACAATAGCACAGGAAGAGATCTTCGGACCAGTACTTGCGGTCATTAAGTCGAAAAATTTCGATGATGGATTAGAGATAGCAAACAATACAATATTCGGTCTGACGGGAGCGGTCTATACTAAGCATAAGAAAAAACTTGAGAAAGCCGAGAAGGAATTTTTCGTAGGAAATCTTTATCTGAACAGGAAATGTACAGGCGCGTTAGTCGGTGTTCACCCTTTCGGCGGATTCAACATGAGCGGTACTGATTCAAAAGCAGGGGGACCGGATTATCTTGGATTGTTCCAGCAGGCGAAGTCGATCGCGCAGAAAGTGAAATAAGTTTATTGAGTGTGTGGAGTGTGTGGAGTGTGTAGAGTGTGTGAAGTGTGTGAGTTTGTTGAGTTTGTTGAGTGTGTGGAAAGTAATTATTAATTATTAATTATTAATTTTTAAATTGTCATAATTGAGGACAAAGTTTTATTTAATATTTGTAATTGGTCTTTTGTTCATTAGCTGTGATAAGAGCGAGCTTGAACTGCAGAAAGAAAGGATCAGAAAAGATGCAGCTGAGTTAAAGCAAAAGATAGATTCTACTCAGGCGAGAATTGATTCAGGAAGAAAAGAATTAGACAGCCTGATGTATAAAATAGAAAAGACAACTGACGAATTAGATTCATTAACCAAAAGAATGAACCCACTTAAATAAATTATAAATAATAAATGAAAATTCACGAGTATCAGGCAAAGGCATTGTTAAAAAATTTCGGAGTTCCCGTTCAGGACGGGATAGCTATCACAGCAATTGAAGAATATGATAATGCTATCAGCAGTTTATCATCAAGAGGCATTAACCAGTTTGTAGTAAAGTCGCAGATCCATGCAGGAGGCAGAGGCAAATGGAAAGTTTATAATAAAAATAACCGAGACGAACTGATCGTCGAAGGCGGCGTGAAGTTTATTGGAAGCGATGTAAATAAAGGCAGAGAATATGCTTCGAAGCTCATTGGAAATATACTGGTAACTCATCAGACCGGAAGTGAAGGCAAGGAAGTTCAGACATTATTCATTACCGAAGGCATTGATTATAAAAAAGAACTATATCTTGGAATACTTCTGGACAGAACAGTTTCAAAAAATGTAATAATGGCATCAACCGAAGGCGGGGTCGAAATCGAGAAAGTTGCTGAAGAGACTCCCGAAAAGATCATTAAGGTCTGGGTTGATCCCGCGACAGGACTGCTTTCATATCAAGCCCGTGAGCTTGCATTCGGACTTGGTCTTGAAGGAAATGCATTTAAAGATTTCATAAAATTCATTTCAGCTTTATATAAAGCGTATGAAGAGCTGGATGCGTCTCTGCTGGAAGTTAACCCGATGGTAATTACAAATGATGACAGGATCCTTGCACTGGATGCAAAAGTTACGCTGGATGACAATTCATTTTACAGGCACAAAGAATATCCTGAGATGAAGGATGAAAATGAAGAAGACAAGTTAGAGCTTGAAGCTGCAAAACATAATCTGAACTACATTAAGCTTGACGGTAATGTAGGGTGTATGGTAAACGGCGCAGGACTTGCAATGGGAACGATGGATCTGATCAAACTTGCCGGCGGATCCCCTGCTAACTTTCTTGATGTCGGAGGAACTGCAACACCTGACACTGTAGAGAATGGTTTTAAGATAATTTTATCGGACAAAAATGTTAAAGCAATCCTTATAAATATATTTGGCGGAATAGTCAGATGTGACAGGGTTGCAGCCGGAGTAGTACAGGCAGCAAAACACATAAACATTCCGGTACCGGTAGTTGTGAGGTTACAGGGTACAAATGCTGAGGAAGCAAAAAAAATCTTGGATGAGTCGGGATTGAATTTGATCTCTGCTACTACACTGGAAGATGCGGCAGCGAAAGTATCTGCGAGCCTTAACTCGAATTAAACGAATTAACAGAATTAGCAGAATTGTTAATTTCATTACAACCAAATTAATTATTTACATTAATCACTGTACAGAACTAAGTTTCAATTCTCGAGAAATATCTATTGACATAATTTACTTTAAAACAAATAATTCTTGCAAAAACAATTTCAAATAAAACAGAAATCTCAGGCAACGGAGTGAGAAAGGGTTTTCAGAACATAAGTGACAGCTACTCTTTCACATACGATGACATTTCCCTTTTACCGAATCAGATCTCCGAAGTCGAACACCGCTCAGAATGTGATACGAGTGGAGAATTTCTTGGAATAAAATTAGGTATGCCGGTCATTGGATCGCCAATGAATACAGTAGTAGGCGGTAAGATGGCTAAGGCTTTGGCTGATTTGAATTGCTTAGGAGTCATACACAGGTTTAATACTACTGATGAGCAGATAAAGGAATATGCAGATAACAATTTAACTGATTCTGTATATAAATCTGCAGCCATTGGAATTAATAAAAATACCGACATTGAAAGATTAAAAAGGCTGGCGGATTTTGGCATCAAGATAATTTGCATCGATATTGCCAACGGCGGTTCGAGAATGGTCGGAGTTTTCCTTAACTCCATTGCCGGGATAGTTTCTGAATATGATCTTAAGGTAATTGCCGGAAATGTTGCCAGTTATGAAACAACGGAATTTTTGGATACAGATGAATGTAGACGCTATACGTGTCGGAATCGGTAACGGAGCAATGTGTTCGACTTCAATAAAATCAGGAATAGGCATAGGCCAGGTAGATGCAATCATAAGAGCTCTTGAGGCAAAGAATAATTTGGGTAGTAATGTTAAGATAATTGCTGACGGAGGAATCAACACTCCGGGAGCAATGTGCAAGGCTTTAGCTCTTGGATGTGATGCAGTAATGTTCGGAAGAGTTCTCGCCGGCACGGAAGAATCTCCGGGTGATGTTTTGAAATACAATAATCAGCGATGGAAGAAATACTGCGGCAGCGCTTCCTTCGCGGTTAAGCAGGATAAAAAGAATTATATTGAAGGCGAGGAGTCATTAGTTCCTTACAAAGGCGCTGTTTCAAAAATAATCAGAGAGTATACCGAAGGTTTGCAGTCATCCATGAGTTACCTTAATTCAAGGACCATTGGAGAGTTTCAGAATAATGCTTCTTTTGTTAAGCTTACAAGTAATTCGTTCAATGAACGTAAGCCGCAGATCTGAATGCTGAATATTTACTGGTTCAGAAAAGATTTAAGAATTACGGATAACAAAGGTCTCTTTGAATTTGTGAAAAATGTTTCCGGCAATGATAAATTTTCGTTCTTATACATAAAAAATAGAAACACCTACAAATATTTCGGTGAAATGAGAATTGGTTTTCTGATTGAATGCCTGGCTGATCTTGAAGAAGAGCTGGATTCATTTGGATTTAAACTTCAGATAATCGAAGGGAAAAGTAAAGGCGTTTTTAAAAAATTAATTGATGAGCATTCGGGTATTTCTGTTTATTGCAATGAACAGGCAGAGCCGTATTGCATTTCCCGTGATAGAACTGTTAAGGAATCAGTTGAGAAAAGCGGAGGGACTTTTAATTCATATACTGATACAACAATTTTCAAATTGGGTGAGATTAAGAATGGAGAAGGTCAGCAATACAAAGTATTCACTCCGTTCAAGAATGAGTCTTTAAAAATCTTAACATCCGGGCATTATAAGAAAACAGAAAACAATTTATCTTCTCTTAATAAAAGTAACGAAGTAACATTAAAAGAATCAAACCTTTATAATTTAGAAAAAGAATACAGGATTTCCGAGAGGTCCGAAACAATCAGAGGCGGGAGAAAAGAAGGATTGATTTCATTAAAATATTTTTATGAAAACGGCTTAGTAAATTATAAGGAGAAGAGAGATTTCCCGGCAGCAAAAGGGACAAGTTTTCTGTCGGCGCATTTGCACTTCGGAACAGTCAGTATAAGGGAAGCATTCAGAACTGCATTCAGCAAAATCAAAAAGGCAAAGAATGAATCTGAACAAAATTCAGTTCAGACATGGATCAATGAATTATTGTGGAGAGAGTTTTATTATAACATCACTTATCATAATCCTCAGATCACTTTTCAGTCTTTTAAAAAGGAATACGATAATTTAAAGTGGAATTATGATGAATCTTTATTTAAGAAATGGTGTGAAGGAAAGACCGGATTCCCGATTGTCGATGCCGGAATGAGGCAGCTTAATAGTGAAGGATGGATGCATAACAGGGTGAGAATGATTGCAGCAATGTTTCTGACGAAAGACCTGTTCATTGACTGGAGATACGGTGAAAAATATTTTGCTGATAAATTAATTGATCTCGATTTTTCCAGCAACAACGGAGGATGGCAATGGAGCGCATCGACAGGGGTTGATGCACAGCCGTACTTCAGAATATTCAATCCGTATCTGCAGAGTAAGAAGTTTGATGCGGAAGGCGTTTATATTAAAAAATATCTGCCGGAATTAAGATCACTGCCGGCCGAATTCGTTCATGAGCCGAATAAGATGAGCATGATGGAACAGGGAATGTATAATGTGATAATCGGCAAAGATTATCCCGAACCATTCGTGCATCATTTTACTGCCAAAAATAAAGCCATAGAAGCATTTAAGAATGTTATGAACCAAAGTGATAAATTTGACGATTAAAATATTCAACTTTTTAATAAATATTCAATGTTTAAGATGAATTTATTCCATAAAAATATTGAAGTAACATTGACCTAAAGTACTTAAAAAATCTTTTCCGAACTCTTAGTAAATATGAGGCGGGAAGATTGGGATAAATGGCTTGAAGTGCACGCTCAGATGAAAACAAAGACGAAGGCGTTTTGCAAATGCTCAACTCAGTTTCATTCTTCGCCTAATTCAAATGTATGTCCGGTTTGTCTCGGATATCCCGGCACGCTTCCCGTTCTTAATGAAGAGCTTGTGAATTTTTCGATACGCATGGGACTTGCAACCAACTGTAAGATAAGGGAGCTGTCAATCTTTGCCCGTAAAAATTATTTTTATCCCGACCTGACAAAAGGATATCAGATAACACAATTCGAAACGCCGATCTGCTTTGACGGTTTCATAAATATCAATTTAAAAGACAAAGAAGATAAAAGAATCGGTATTACGAGGATACACATGGAAGAAGATGCCGGAAAGTCCATTCATGATTTTCACGATGATGAGACTCTGATCGACTTTAACCGTTGCGGTGTGCCGTTAATTGAAATTGTGAGCGAGCCGGACATGAATTCCAGTGAGGAAGCATATCAGTACTTGTCAAAGATTAAGCAGACATTGGTTTATCTTGAGATCAATGACGGTAATCTTGAAGAAGGTTCGATGAGATGTGATGCAAACGTTTCAGTCAGATTAAAAGGTGACAAGAATTTCGGAACGAGGACGGAAATTAAAAATCTTAATTCTTTCAAGAATGTAGTAGATGCAATTGAGTCTGAAAAGAAAAGACAGATTGATCTTATTGAATCCGGTGATAAAGTTTATTATCAGACTATGACATACAATGCGAAAGAGAGAAAGACTACTGCAATACGTTCAAAAGAGGAAGCTCACGATTACAGATATTTCCCTGAACCTGATCTGGTGAAGGTGAGAGTCGGGCACGAATGGATCAGTAAAATTGAAAAGGAGCTGCCGGAATTTCCGGAGGCAAAGAAGATAAGATTTGTTAAAGATTATCTGATAAGCGAGACGGATGCAGATGAACTGACACAGGATAAAGTATTTGCAGATTTTTTTGAATCAATTGCAAGACAGTTAATTAATAAGTCCGGAAAAAGCTTCAGGGCAGTTGCAAACATTCTCAGGGTTGATGTAAAGAGAATTTTAAATGAAAAAAAAATCAGCCTGGAGGAATTTCATGTTTCAAATTTAATCATAGCAATGATTGCTGATTCTGTATCTGCCGGGAATATCAGTGCGACAGCTTCAAAGGAAATATTTAATCTTTTACTGGAAGGAAAAACGGAGGAAGATCAGAAGAACATTTTCAAAAAAGCTGAAGAGAGCCTGTCACAGGTTTCTGATAACAGTGAAATAGAATTAATTGTAAAAAAAATACTTGACGAAAATCCGAAAGAAGTTGAAAGATATAAGATCGGAGAAAAGAAACTTGCGGGATTCTTTGTCGGCAAGATTATGCAGGAAAGTAAAGGAAGAGCTAATCCGAAGATAGTGAATGAATTATTAATTAAAAATCTGGAGGCATAGAAATATTTATGAGAAGAAAGCTTATAGCAGGTA
Organism: Ignavibacteria bacterium; assembly: GCA_016710985.1. Lineage (GTDB taxonomy): Bacteria > Bacteroidota > Ignavibacteria > Tepidaquicellales > Tepidaquicellaceae > JAGPCH01. The sequence goes on along the minus strand of JADJTX010000064.1, from coordinate 51,174 downwards.
ACTGGAAGATGAATCTGAGTTATAAGGAATCAGAGAAGCTTGCAAAAAATATTACTGAAAAACTTGATCCAAAAGTTATGCAAAAAATTGATACACTTGTTTGTCCGTCGTTTATATCCCTGGGAATTGTTAATAAAGCAATTAAAGATACAGAAGTTAAGCTTGGAGCTCAGGATATATATTACGAGAATGACGGGGCTTACACAGGTGAAGTATCTGCAAGCATGCTGAAATCAGTTGGCTGTGAATATGTGATTGCGGGTCACAGTGAGAGAAGAAAATACATTCACGAAACAAATAAAATAATAAACAGGAAAGTCAGGAAAGCAATTGAGTTTGAACTGAAACCAATACTTTGTGTTGGTGAATCGCTTGAAGAGCGTGAAGATGAGATTTTTGAAGGAGTAGTTGAAAAACAGATCATCGAAGGTCTTTCTGAAATTACAAAAGAGAGTATGAAAGATCTTGTAATTGCATATGAACCGGTATGGGCGATCGGCACGGGTTTAAATGCAACACCAAAGCAGGCAAGCGACATGCATTTGTTCATTGCAAAGGTTGTATCAAAGCTTTATGATAATGAAGTCGCAGAAGCTCTGTTGATCTTATACGGAGGAAGTGTAAACGGAAAGAATGCGAAGGAAATATTATCAGCCTGCGGAGTTGACGGTGCTTTGATAGGAGGTGCAAGTTTGAAAGCTGATGAATTTACAGATATAATAAAAATAGGAGCACAGATTTAGTTTTACAAATATTTAAGATATTCAGTTCATAAAATTTTAATTGACACTCACAACAATAATTTAATATAAAATAATAAATGAAAGAAGTAGTAATTGTATCAGCAGTAAGAACTCCGGTTGGAAGTTATCTGGGAAGTTTATCATCACTGAAGGGACCTGAATTAGGGGCGATTGTAATTAAGGAAGCAGTAAAAAGAGCGGGGTAAAACCTGAAGATGTTTCTGAAGTGATAATGGGCTGTGTTCTCCCGGCAGGAATGGGACAGGCGCCGGCAAGGCAGGCAGCGATATTTGCAGGGCTTCCTGATTCAGTACCGTGTCTGACAATAAACAAAGTCTGCGGTTCAGGATTGAAATCTGTAATGCTTGCTGATCAGGCAATCAAATGCGGAGATGCAGAGATAGTAGTTGCAGGCGGATTTGAATCAATGAGTAATGTTCCTTATTATTTAGACAAAGCAAGAACAGGTTACCGAATGGGTAACAGTACAATAATTGACGGAATGATAAACGACGGTTTGTGGGATGTTTATAATAATTTTCATATGGGAACTGCCGCAGAGAAATGTGCAGGCGATATGAATATTACACGGGAAGAGCAGGATGCATTTGCCGAAGAAAGTTATAAGAGAGCTTTGAATTCAATTGAAAAAGGTTTATTTAAAGAAGAAATTGTTCCTGTTGAAATTAAAGACCGTAAAGGAACAACAGTCGTTTCAGAGGATGAAGATGTAAAGAAAGTTAATTTTGAAAAAGGTAAAACTCTGAAAGGCGCGTTTCAAAAAGACGGTACAGTCACAGCATTCAATTCATCCAATCTAAATGACGGAGCCGCTGCATTAGTATTAATGTCCGCTGAAAAAGCCAAAGAACTCGGACTCACCCCGCTTGCGAAGATTGTTGCGCAGGCATCATTCGCACAGAAGCCTGAATTGTTTACAACTGCTCCTGCATATGCAATAAAGAAGGTATTAAAGAAGGCAGGACTCGAAGTAAAAGATCTTGATTTGGTAGAAGCTAATGAAGCTTTTTCAGTTCAGGCATGCGCTGTAAATAAACTTGCAGAGCTTGATCCGAAAAAAGTTAATGTTCACGGAGGATCAGTAGCAATAGGTCATCCGATAGGCGGAAGCGGCGCGCGGATATTAACAACATTGCTTTACGCCATGAAAAACAGAGACGCCAAAAAGGGACTTGCGACATTATGCATTGGCGGCGGTGAAGCGAGCGCTCTGATTGTGGAGAGAAATTAATAATTAACAATTAATAATTAACAATTAATAATTAATAATTTACATTTTAAAATATTAATCTCTAGTAAATGAACTTAACAAACTCAACAAACTCAACAAACTCAACAAACTCAACAAACTTAACAAACTTAACAAATATAACAAACTAAACACTAATGGAAATAAAAAACATCGCAATCATAGGTTCAGGGACAATGGGAAACGGAATTGCGCATACATTTGCACAATTCGGATATCCGGTTGTATTAATTGACATAAAACAGGAATTTTTAGATAAGGGAATTGAAACCATTACAAAGAATCTTGACAGACAGGTAAAGAAAGAGACAATAACAGAAGATCAGAAAAAATCAACTTTATCAAATATTAAGACAACAACTAAAATTTCAGATGCAAAGGATTGCGATCTTGTAATTGAAGCAGCAACAGAAAACATTAACATTAAGAAAAGCATATTTGATGAGCTGGACAAAAGCTGTAAAGCTGAAGCAATACTTGCGAGCAATACTTCATCAATATCCATTACTGAGATAGGGGCTTTTACAAAGAGAGCTGACAAAGTGATCGGAATGCATTTTATGAATCCGGTACCGGTGATGAAATTAGTTGAAATAATACGAGGGCTTGCAACTACTCAGGAGACCTATGATATCATAAGAACACTCACGGAAAAAATTGAAAAAGTACCAGTGGAAGTTCAGGATTACCCCGGATTTGTTTCAAACAGGATATTACTTCCAATGCTAAACGAAGCTATGTATTGTGTAATGGAAGGTGTAGCAACTCCGGAGTCAATTGATACCGTCATGAAGCTTGGAATGAATCATCCCATGGGTCCTTTGACATTAGCTGACTTTATCGGACTTGATGTTTGCCTTTCCATTATGGAAGTCCTGCATGAAGGTCTCGGCGACTCAAAATACAGACCGTGTCCCCTGCTTAAAAAAATGGTAGCTGCCGGATATCTTGGCAGAAAGAGCGGCAAAGGTTTTTACGATTACACTAAAAAATAATTACATAAAATTAAAAATAATACAATGAATTTTGATTTAAGCGAGGAACAAATTGCCATACGAGATGCAGCAAGAGATTTTGCTGAAACAGAAATTGCACCAACTGCCGTAGAACGCGATTTAAACGGTGAGTTTCCAAAAGACATTATAGCGAAATTAGGCGAGCTTGGCTTCATGGGAATGATGGTATCTCCAGATTGGGGCGGAGCCGGAATGGATACATTATCATACGTTCTTGCGATTGAAGAAATTTCCAAAGTGGATGCATCGGTAGGTGTAATAATGTCAGTCAACAATTCTCTCGTATGTTACGGACTGGAAAAATGGGGTACGGATGAACTTAAAGAAAAATATTTAAAACCTCTTGCTTCAGGTAAAATGCTCGGAGCATTTTGTTTGTCTGAGCCCGAAGCAGGAAGCGATGCGACACAGCAAAGAACTGAAGCAGTATTAGAAGGAGATCATTATGTTGTGAATGGAATGAAAAACTGGATCACCAACGGAACACAGGCAGATGTTTATTTTCTTCAGGCAATGACTGATAAAGCAAAAGGATACAAGGGAATTTCAACTTTTATAATTGAAAAAAATTCAGAAGGAATTGAAGTCGGAAAGAAAGAAGATAAACTCGGAATACGAAGCTCCGATACCTGCACACTCGGCTTAAACAATGTAAAAGTGCCAAAAGAAAATATTCTCGGCGAGGAAGGTATTGGATTTAAAATTGCAATGAGCACTTTGAATGGCGGCAGGATAGGTGTTGCAGCGCAGGCTCTAGGTATTGCTCAGGCGAGTCTTGAAGCATCAATAAAGTATTCCAAGCAAAGAAAAGCTTTTGATTCAACAATATCTAACCTGCAGGCAATACAGTTTAAACTCGCGGACATGGCAACAAACATTGAGGCATCGAGATTACTGATATATCAGGCAGCTCTTAATAAAGATAATGGTAAAAGCTATATTAAGGAAGCATCAATGGGAAAACTTCTTGCAAGTCAGGCTGCGGTAAATTGCGCTCTTGAAGCAATTCAGATTCACGGCGGGTACGGATATGTGAGGGAGTATCTTGTAGAAAGATTCTTAAGAGACAGCAAGATAACCCAGATTTATGAAGGGACAAGTGAGATTCAGAAAATGGTTATTGCGAGAGAACTTTTAAAAGGTTGATCTCAGAAACTGAAAACTATGTTGGCGGCTAAGTTTATGCTGTTGAAGTTTGAAGCAATATAAGTAATCAACGGATTGCTCTCAATAGCATCATCCAACGGAACAAGTCTGTAGCTTAATTCAAATCCGAATCCGAGCTTGGAAAAACTTCCAATGCCAAGAAGAAACTCAAAGTCGTGTGTCCAGAAAGAGTCCTCGGCTGTACGTATACCCTGAGGATTAAATTGTGTATCATCAGTATATCTTTCACTTTGTATCTCTTCACTTATATACATCATTCCTCCGCCTATTCCCAAATACATTTTACTGAAAGATGAAGAGTAATCCTTTGCAAAAGGATAAAATTTAAATCTTAAATTTACCGGAACAGCAGACAGTCTTGTCTGAACAGGGACATAAAAATATCTGTTTGCCCCAGTTCCATAATAAAAACCTTCACTTCCGTTTTTATTTGTAAACAGGTATGAAGGTGAAAATTCTATTCCGTACTGTTCATTTAATGTAACTCCAAAGAATCCGTTAATCTCTTTCAAAAAGTCTCCGTTTGACAGCTGAAAAAACGGATATGCATCACTGGCGTTGGGATCAGTAAGATAAACGAACTTGTAGCCTATTCCTGTATATACATTTATGCTTGATGATCTTTGTTTGATCTGTGAAATGGATGAATCAGATACAAGAAACAGAAGTAAAAGCAAAAATAAAAATAATTTTCTCATAAACTTTTTATTATAAAATATACCTGCTCAGGTCTCTGTTTTTTACAATTGAATTCAACTTATCATTTACGAACTTCTTGTCTATTTCTATTTTATTTTTTTTATTTTTATCCGGAACATCGAATAATATTTCTTCAAGAACGGTTGTCATAATTGTGTGAAGACTTCTTGCTCCAATATTCTCAACCTGCTCATTTACTTCAGCTGCTATTTTTGCTATTTCCTTAATTGATTCGTCAGTGAAGTTCAAATCTATGTTTTCAGCTTTAAGCAAAGCTTTATACTGCTTGATCAAAGCATTTTCAGGCTGAGTCAGAATTTTATAAAATTCTTCTTCACCCAGACTGTTAAGCTCAACTCTAATAGGAAATCTGCCCTGCAATTCCGGTATAAGATCGCTTGGCTTTGAAATATGAAATGCACCGGAAGCTATGAAAAGTATATGATCTGTCTTCACAGGCCCGTACTTCGTAATGACTGTAGAACCCTCTACAATCGGAAGCAGATCCCTTTGTACGCCTTCCCGCGAAACATCAGGTCCCTGAGATGATTTTGAATGTCCTCCGGCAACTTTATCTATTTCATCAATAAATACTATGCCGGAATTCTGAACTTTTTCAGTAGCTTCTTTAATCACCGCATCCATATCAATTAATTTATTCGCTTCATCCTGAGTCAGAACTTTCCGCGCTTCTGCAATTGACAATTTTCTTTTCTTGGATTTCTTAGGCATCATATTTCCGAATAAGTCATTAATGTTTATTCCCATTTCTTCAAGACCGATTGGTCCGAGAACCTGAAGCATCGGATAATTCTCAGCAGACAGATCCAGCTCAATCATTCTCTTATCAAGATTTCCTTCTTTAAGCTGAGTTCTTAATTTCTCACGGGTATTGGAATTTATTTCTTCCTGAGACTTGCCTGCTTCATTCTCCTCTGATTTATCCGGAGATCCGTTAGCTGCAGCAGATTTTTTTACCGGAGGAATTAGTATATCAAGAATTCTTTCTTCCGTATTCTCTTCAGCTTTTTGCTGAACTTCCTTCATCTTTTCAGTTTTAACAATATTTACCGACAAATCCGAAAGCTCACGTATCATTGATTCCACGTCTCTGCCTACATAACCTACTTCCGTAAATTTAGATGCTTCTACTTTTATGAAAGGTGCGTTTGCAAGTTTTGAAATCCTTCTTGCGATCTCTGTCTTCCCTACCCCGGTTGGTCCTATCATAATAATGTTATTCGGCATTATTTCATCTTTCATATTGTCACTTACCTGCTGCCTTCTCCAGCGGTTCCTCAATGCTATAGCGACAGATTTCTTGGCATTTTTCTGACCAATGATATATTTATCAAGTTCTTCAACTATTTGTGAAGGAGTTAATTGTTTAATGGATGATTCAGAATTCTGATTCGAATTCTTTTTAGTCTTTGCTTTTCCGTTCAAAGCTTTTATTACTTTTTCTTCTTTTATCAAATCTGATTTTAATTTTTAATTTTTAACTTAGTTATGTCTTGTATTTTTACATTTATTTTACTTTTCCGAATATGATTTTAATAACTTTCTTCTGCAACCATTTATGTAAATCTTTTTTAAATTAAATATAAATTTGTGTTTTCGGAGGCAGTCTTTTTAATATCAATGTTGCAGAAGTTCAACCTGAGATAATTTACTTTTTTAATTCTTCAATTGAAATATTATGATTTGTATATATGCAAATTTCTGCAGCCTGATTCAATGATTCCTTTACGATTTCTTTTGCATTAAGCTTTGAGTATTTCAATAACATCCTGGCTGAAACAAGAGCGTAGGGACCTCCTGAACCTATCGCAACTATACCGTCATCCGGCTCTATCACATCACCCGTTCCTGAAATTACCAACGCCTTTTCTTTATCAACTACAGCAAGAAGTGCCTCAAGCCTTCTCAGATATTTATCTGTTCTCCATTCCTTTGCAAGCTCAACTGCAGCTCTTGATAAATTGCCTTTATACTCTTCAAGCTTACTTTCAAACTTCTCAAAAAGAGTAAATGCATCCGATGTAGCTCCTGCAAATCCTACCAGTACTTTATCATTAAATATCTTCCGGACCTTTTTTGTTGTATGCTTCATTACCGTATTCCCCATTGTTACCTGTCCGTCACTTCCAATCACCGCTTCCCCGTTCTTTATAAGTCCGATTACTGTTGTAGAACGAATTATGTTTTCTTTATTCAAATTTAATTTTGTTATTAATTTATTTTTAATTTTAATTCTTAATTATTAATTCTTAATTATTAATTATTGAATTTCTCTCCTCAGCTTGGCTATCGGAAGATTAATTGCCTCTCTGTATTTTGCAACAGTTCTTCTTGCGATTTTGTAACCTAATTTATTCATCTCCGCCGAAAGTTCTTCATCAGAAAGCGGTTTGCTTTTATCCTCAGCATCAATCAGCTCTTTAAGTTTAATTTTAGCTTCTTTGTTTGATACATCTTCACCTTCATTAGTCGCAAGCGGAGTCGTAAAGAAAGACCTTAATTCATGTATTCCGGAATCAGTCTGTACATACTTTCCGCGTACCGCACGGCTCACCGTAGAGCTATCCATTCGAATGTCTTCTGCTATGTCCTTTTCATACATTGGCTTCAAACCCGAGTCGCTGTTATCAAAAAAATACTTCTGCTTTTCAATGATAGCTTCCATTATTTTCATCAGAGTTTCCCTTCTTGAATTTATTGCATCAATGAACCATTTGGCTTTGTTAAAATTACTTATAATATAATCTTTTGTATCCCTGTCTAAATTGTTTTTCTTATTCGAGTAGAGATCCCTGTAAGTTTTGCTTATGCGCAGTGAAGGTGTGTATCTGTCATTCAGAATTATTTCATACCTGTCACCTGCTTTTTTTAAAGTAAGATCCGGTATGATGTACTCGTTTGAAGCGATTTCATCTGCATACCCGGGTTTCGGATTTAACTTATGAATGAAATCGAATATCTCCTTTACTTTAGGAAGATCGATATTCAGATCTTTGCTTATTTTTTCATACTTCTTTAATCTTAATTCTTCAAAGTGATTTTTCAGAACTTCCTCAGAAAGTTTTTTAATCTCTGCATCCTTATCCGACCTTTCAATCTGTATGAGAAGGCATTCCTTTAAATTTCTTGCGGCAATACCCGGAGGATCCAGCTTTCTCTGAATGTAGCTTAATGATTCATTTAAATCAGCAAAACTGAAGTCTTCGTCTTTGAATGCAGTTCCTGCCTTTTTAATGTTAAGATCCTTTAAAAGATCATCTTCATCATCTGTGAAGTATCCCTCATCATTAAGCGACCATATTATCTCTTCTCCCGTGAATATAAGTTTTTCATTTATTCCGGATAAATGCAATTGCAGAAGAAGACTGTCTTTAAGTGATTTGTTATCTTCACTGATTACCATAGACTCATATTCAGGTCTTTTATATTCATCATAAAGCTTAGTCTCATTATCTTCATTTTCAAAGTACTCATCCCAGTTGTATTCGTCTTCGGAATTTTTTTCTTTTTCGGATTCATAATTTATATCGTCTTCATTTAAATTTTATCATCATCGTTTTTATCCGTATCAATTGTATCACTTACCTGTTCAAGCTCTTCCTGCTCAAATTCACTTTCTTCTTCAAGCATTGGGTTCAGCTCAAGTTCCCGCTTGATTATATTATCCAATGCAAGCGCAGGTAATGCAAGTATATTCTGCTGCATGATTATCTTGGGGAGAATCTTCTGAGATAAATTCTGACTGGTAGTTTGTTTAAGCATTAAAAAGTTAAAAGTTGAAAATTGAAAGTTAAAAGTTCATTACTCATTATTCATTATTCATTACTCATTATTCATTACTCATTACTCATTACTCATTACTCATTACTCATTATTCATTATTCATTACTCATTGCTCATTATTCATTGCAGTATTTTTCTCTCAGATCATCATAAAAATCTTCTCCGTATTCCCTTACCAATGAATCTTTTGCAAATTCAAAGACAGAAACGTTCTCAGCTTTTCCCTTGTCCAAAGCGTCCTTACATTCATTTATTTCTTCATACCGCAGAATATTTCTTTTGTCTCCTGAAATTCTTATAGGAAAAAGGTGACATGAAACAGGTTTTCTGAAATAGGTTTCATTATTGTTGAATGCCTTCTGAAACGAACATTTTGCTATTTCATCTTCATAATATGAAAATACACATTGCTCGTCGTTAACACTCCTGATTGCATAATCACCCGTACTTCCTTCAAGGAATCCGTCTTTCTCAATGCATTTAATGTTGACTTCACTTAAATATTTTTTAGCGATCTTAAGGTTTTTTCTTATAATGTTTACCTCTTCATCAAGCAAAGGTGCTCCGCCGGCTCCCTTTAAAGTGCAGCATGCTCCTTTACACTTATTTAAGTCGCATGAAAATTTAACACTGAATATCCTGTTGTCTATTATAAATTTTTCCAAACTCAAATCTTCATAAAATTCTTACCGGGTGTCTGTCTGACCAGCCCTTTGAATTCCAGTGATAACAGATTTACAAGACAGTCCGATATGGATAATCCGGTTGTTTCGTTTATTGAATCAATATGAACCGGTTCATAATTCAATGATACAAATATTATTTTTTCAGATTCATTTAAACCCTCCACTAATTTTTCCTCTTTTGCTGCTGCATCTTTTTTTAATACAGGCTTAAGTTTTACTTCCAGTTCTTCAAGTATGTCATCAATGTTTGTCACTAACTTTGCATGCCCTCTTTTAATCAGATCATTCGTTCCTTCGGATTGCTTAGAATTTATGTAACCCGGTACGGCAAAAACTTCTTTGTCCTGATCAATTGCGAATTCCGCTGTAAGCAGAGAGCCGCCTTTAATTCCGCTTTCAATTATGAGACTTCCCAGACTAATCCCGCTTATTATCCTGTTTCTTCTCGGGAAATTTACTTTTTCAGGCTTTGAACCAATCGGAAACTCGGATATAACTGCTCCTCTTTCAATTAATTCAAAGTAAAGCTTCCTGTTTTCTGAAGGATAAATGATATCCGCACCGCATCCAAAAACTGCATAAGTAAGATTATCATTTTTTAAACAGACATTGTGAACTATCGAATCAATGCCTCTGGCAAATCCGCTTATGACAGGTATCCCAAGCTCACATAATTTTTCAGTGAATTTTTCACAGGAGTATTTTCCGTATTCCGTCGGGTTCCTTGTTCCTACTATGCTTAAAGAATATTTATCAGTACTGTCAAGCTTTCCCTTGCAGTATAGCAATACAGGAGCGTCAAATATTTTCTTCAGATTTTCAGGATATCTGTCGTCCATAACAGATACAATATTGATCTTCCTCTTCTCCGCATCACCAATAAATTCTTCAGCCTGAGCTTCAATCGTGTTCCTGTTCTTCCTTGATTCAATTATCTGAGCGGAAATATTATGATCAATCCCCTCTATCTTCCTAAGATCACTTTGACTGCAATTGAAAAAATCATAAGACTGCGGAAGCCTGTTAAGAATGTTTTTTATTCGCGTGTTTCCAAGCTTGCTCACCTGCATCAGAAAATATACATATTTAACCTGTTCCATCATGTTCATATAATCCTCTTTCTTCATTTTAATTTACTCAAATATTATCTCTTATAATATTACAAAAAATATAGAATCATTAAAGGGCTTTTTGAATTAATAACGAAAAGAATTAAGAATTAGGAATGTTTTAATTCTGACGTCTCACATAAGACATCTGACGTCTCAAGTCTTGATCAAAAACATCAGAGTTACCGCCGTCAGAATTCAGATTACTTTTCTCACTGATTTTTATTATCCGGTAAAATTATCTATTAAAATATACGAATTTACTTATCTCAATCAGTTTACGCAACTGATTTTCTAAAGCGCTTTCTGATTACATTTCCCGGCAAACCATGCTGCACAATACCTAACTTCTTCAAAAATTTGATCGCCAGTCTGTAGTGAATGTCCTGTAATTTTAAAGGGGCTGTTTCTTTAATTTTCTTTTTCATTATTTTTAAACTTTTTTGTTATTTGATAATGTCTTAAGAACTTTTTGCAGACAAAATTAAACAGGTTTTAGTCTAAAAAGAATAAATGTCTCTACCCGATTTTAATAAGTGAATACCCTTATCAATATTGATCGGAAAGGTGTATTTTAATGAATGGTTAAATTAGTTTGAAAATAGTTTTAGGCAACTGAATTCCGATAACAACCAGGATTTAAAAAAAATGCCTTCTCAAACAGAGAAGGCAAATGATAATTTGTTTGAATTTAAAACTTAGATTAAACTATGCTGTATTACGGATGCGCAACTGAAACAAAGTTAACTGTATTGTTTGTAGTAATTAAAAGATCCTTTGCATCTACAATAAAATCCCCGTTGAGATCAGTTATTACATTTCCTGTAACAAAGTTCTTTGCATCATTTTGTACAAAAAGCATATCCTCAAGTTCAATATTCTGATCAAGATTTATATCACCGCTGTAAATAGCATAAGCAACCGGTGAAGCATCAACCTGTGTCATATTTTGTCCGTAAGCTTTGGAGGACGCTGTAGTAAAATCATAGCTCTTAAAGTTATTTGAAAAACTTATCGGAGCAGCGCTCCAGGTCGCTATTGAATTTTTGTGACTTACCTGAATGTAATAGTTAACCCCGTTTGATGCATTCATGAATGAATAAATTCCGGAACCCGAAGAATTGATTTTTGATCTCGTAGAATCAACCAAAGCATATGGAGGAAAAGAATTTCTTAAATACACTTTAACTGTATCAGTTAACGAAGTATTTGTAACATCATTGTATAGTCCCTGAATAAATGTATTCATGACCAATGTCTTTGGACCGCCCGGTGCGCCGTAATAAACAAATGCAGCTCCTTCATTGGACTGACCATTATCATATAAATATGAACCGACAATAATGTCCGAATAACCATCACCATTTACATCCCCGGCTTTCGAAACGGAATATCCGAAATAGGCATAAGTCTGATTCACTTCTGCTGTCCAGAAACCTTCTGCTGTTAATCCTACAGAAGAACCGTAATATACATATACTCTTCCTTCATCTGTATGTCCGTTATCAAAAAGATAGGAACCAACTAATATATCCGAATATCCGTCATTATTAACATCACCGGCAGTGCAGACAGAATTTCCGAAACGTGCAAAGGGTTGATAAATTTCAGCTGTCCAGTTAGCTGTCAGTGTAAGCCCTGATGCGGAGCCGTAATAAAGAAAAATTTTTCCTTCATCTGTTATCATCCCGTTATCAAAGCCTGTCGCTCCGCTAATAACATCATCATATCCGTCACCATTTACATCGCCTGCACAGTAAACTGAAGTTCCAAGATATGAAAACCAGGCATTTATACTTCCGGATTTCCAATTATGATTTGATGAAATTCCTGTTGCAGAACCATAATAAATAAATGAACAGCCCTGATCCCTTTGAGGATTATCAAATGTATTGGAACCTATAATCACATCGTCAAATCCGTCACCGTTGATATCTCCGGCCGGCGAAACAGATATTCCAAAAAAAGATGTTGCCTGATTACTTTCACCGGTCATGTTCGCTGCGGTTGAAGGACCTGTTGCCGATCCGTAATAAACAAAAGTTTTTCCTTCATCGATTTCCCCGTTATCAAAAAGAGGAGCACCAACAATTACATCAGAGAAGCCGTCATTATTAAGATCCCCGGCTACAGAAACCGAATATCCAAAGTTAGAATTTGCCTGATTACTTTCCAAAATCTTATTCGGAGTACTCGACAGCCCTAATACTGATCCATAAAAAACGTATGCTCTGCCCTCATATTGTTGATCATTAGTATAATAATTAGCACCGGCTATTATATCACTAAAACCGTCTCCGTTAACATCACCGGCATTTGATACTGTCCAGCCTAACTGTGCGTTGTCCTGATTGCTTTCAAACGTCCATGTGGGTATTGGTAAGAGACCTATTATTGATCCATAATACACGAAGACTCTTCCCTCATTTGTTTGACCATTATCATAAAATGGAGATCCTATAATAACATCATCATATCCATCATTATTTATATCCCCCGCAGTCGAAACAGAATAGCCAAAACCTGACTCAGCCTGATTTGATTCTGAAGTCCAGTCGGGAGAAGATGAAATTGGATCAATTGTAACCGGATATGCTGCGTCTTTATCATCTACTGAGATTGCAAACAATCTTGATTCATCATTACTGTAATTATCATTGTTTATAAAACTTGCATTTAGTGTTTTACCGTTTGCATCAAAAACTTTCAGTGAGGAGTACTTCATCATTTCCTTTCCTTCGTCGTCAGAAAAAATTAATTCCTCATCAGATATTGCCAAGCTTAATTTTGTTTCAGCTGATATTTGCAATTTTAAATTACCATTTCCTGCTGGCTTGTTTTTAATTATGAAATCCTGTCTCATCCCTCTTTCATCATTGGTGTATTCAATACGCATGTTATCATCTTCTATGGTTGCTTTATTTTTATTAATTAATAATTCATTACTGTTTAAAGAAACTAAATTCTCTTTTTCAGAGCCCCTTGTAAATCCGTTTACTATCATTCTCAATTCCCATTCCCGAATACTCTTGTACTTTTTATCGTTTTCCCTTATGAGCTTATCACTTAAATCAAACAAGGGTATTCTGTTCTCTCTGGTCTTTGCCGAAAATCCGTCATAGTTATATGTAAAACGTATGTTGTTGGCACGATTAGGAGACTGATACGCTCGCACTTCTGAATTGTAAGAAATGTTGTATTCTTCATTTCTTAAAGTACTTATAGCTTTACCGGACCATGAAGGATCCTTAGTTCCGGAGATTTTCTGTTGATTTAAAATTTCATCCCTTTTTAACAGTTGACTGGAGGTAAGAGAAGCATTCAGAATTGGGGTTACTGATTTACTTTCATAATTTTCTTTTTTGTTATTCCCGTTAAAAAGCGAAAGATTTAAGAAAAAAACAAAAGCAAGAAAAAATAGAGATTGGTTCATTTAGTTTTTTTTAAGTTTGATAATATTTGTTTAGTTTTTATTTTTCTAAAGTTATTGTTCAAAAAGGATAACTTAGAATCTATTTAACTTCAAATATACACCAAGCTGCATTTATTAATTCTCAGATTATTATCGAAACATTGAATTAGCAAATGTTTGGGGATAACTTGTTTTATTTAAAATTAGGGATTAAGGCTGTAAAGATATGTCTTTTTTTTCTAAAAAAAAAATATAAAAGCAATCTTCATTAAATTTTTCAGATATTTTACATTTCGGTATGCTCTGCAAGTGTTGTAAATAAAGGATTTCCTGAGGCGTGAACAAAATAAAATATAATTTAAAAAAAACTTTGTTCTATTAAAAAAGCTGGCTTATTCTCATTTTTTGCTGAACTCTGATAGCGATGCTTAATTTACAAATTGTAACTGTAGGAAAAATAAAAAATTTTTTATCCCGTTTGCAGTAAAAAAAATCGTGTGAGTTTAATTAAAATGTTTCATGATTTTAAGTAAGTGTTTACATCGACTTCTTTTATTTTTAGACGACTCCCTTTGTTTAAAGATGGAGTATTGCAATACATACCTGGAAGAAGAATTAAATGTTTGAATGTTAGTAAATTTTTTAATATCTTAATAAAAATTAATTCCTGACATTAAGAACTAACATCTGATTTGTTAGGATTTTTTTAGGATATTAATTATATTTGTTATAAATAGAATTAATTTAAATTAACTTTTTTATTTAAAATTAAAAAAAACAATCATGAAAAATTTCAACAAATTTTTTGTTACCGGCTTGGTAGTTTTATCGATGATTTTTTTCTTTCAGAAAAACTCATTAGCCACAATGTACACAATCCATATTAATATTCTTGGATCACAGGAAGTCCCTCCGACAGTTTCTACAGGTGTAGGTGCTTTGGACGGAACTTATGATGATGCAACTCAAACCTTGACTTTTGATATGTTCTTTACAGGTTTAGTAGCAGGAACTACTGCAGCACATTTTCACGGTCCTGCCGGTATTGGTGTTAATGCTCCGGTACAGATCGGTTTTGCTGGATTTCCAACAGGTGTAACATCCGGGGGATATTCTAATACTTACATACTGACACTTGCACAAGAAGCTCAGCTTATTGGCGGTTTATGGTATGTAAATATACACTCAACTACATTTCCGGGTGGAGAAATAAGAGGTCAGCTGATCGAAGGAACATTACCGGTTGAATTATCAAGTTTCGCAGCTAATACATTAAAAGGAAATGTTACTCTAAACTGGTCAACTGCTAGCGAAACAAATAATGCAGGTTTTGACATTGAAAGAAAACTTTCTTCTTCTTCAGAATGGACTAAAGTAGGAAACGTTGCCGGAAATGGCAATACAAATGAAGTTAAGAACTATTCTTTCACTAACAAAGTAAATTCCGGTGTTTATAACTTCAGATTAAAACAAATAGACTACAATGGTAATTTCGAATATTTCTATTTATCAAGTGAAGTCAATGTTGGTGTTCCATCAGCATTCAATTTATCTCAAAACTATCCTAACCCGTTCAATCCAACTACAAAAATAGATTACGAGCTTCCAAATGACGCTAATGTAAATATTACATTATTCGACATTTCCGGAAGGGAAGTAATGAATGTTGTTAATGGATTAAAAACAGCAGGTTATCATACTGTCCAGTTGAATGCCGCTAGTTTATCCAGCGGAACATATTTCTACAATATCACAGCAGGTAACTTTGTTCAGACTAAAAAGATGACTGTTCTGAAATAATTAAGATATAAGTTATTTAAAAAAGCCGGAGAAGAAATTCTTCCGGCTTTTTTTACATCCAACCCATCTAAGATAAGCTTGCAACAAATCATTTCGAATTATTCACGAAAATAACATGTGTTCTAAAACCAGTTTTTTGTAGGTTGTCATTTTCGGTTATTGAGTCCGGCAAAATATCTTTTTCTACTCTTAATCCCGTAAGACACAAAGAAAATGTTCTGAAAATTGAATTCTTTTGGTCATACAATGGCAAGAAGTCACAAAGGTTCTGGAGAAAATCACATCTGTCCAAAATAAAGAAAATTCTTGACAGGAATTTCACGAATGATCACGAATTTAATAACATTACACTAATTTTAAAAAAGAATTAACATAAAATTATTTAGACAGCTTAATTATAGCTTTAATATAAATCTTGGAGGTGATTTAAGATAACTCGATATTGTTCCAAAATATTATCAAGCCAGATTGAATTTTAATAATATTCAGTTCTTAAAAAACATCTTGACAACAGTGGGAAAAAATTGAATTGTAAGAAAAAATTCTTAGTGATCTTTGCCTGCACGATATTTACTTATAATATCAATACACTTACTTGGTGGTGTTAGATACTTTGCTTGCTTGGCGGTAAAAAGATTTTAAAAATTCCTATTGAACAATCCGGGTTTAATTAATTTCCTAAAAATTATTTCTGTGATTTTAAAAAAAATTGGTAACGGACTCATAGGCTTGCGGGATTAAAGGAGAGATCAATAGCCTCATACGCTATTGTTTTAAAAGTAGTATTAACAAAAGAATTTATCAGGAAATTTAATTAAAGTCTTAGGATAAATGAATAAATTTGTAAGTTTGTATGGTTGGTTTGTAAGGTTTGTAAAGAATAGATTGTAAAATCCCTGGTAACAGCACATATTGATTGTTTGTAAAAAGGTCATTTCCCAAAGGAATGTTTAATATTCCTTTGGGTAAAACAAATGACCCCACCCAAAAACACTCTTTATGGGGTTATTTTTGAAACAAATGCAGCGGAGTTGTTATATACAATTGTTATGTCAGACAGATCTACAAAATTATTACCATCAACATCTGTTACAACATATCCTGACAGGAAATTTGAAGAAGCGTTATAAGTTTCCACAATGTCTGTTAAGTTAATGTCTCCGTTCTGATTTACATCTCCGCTGTAATCACAATATCTTCCTGATTTTAGAATCATGTTGTTACCGAATGCCTGAGAGGCTGCGGTTGTAAAATCATAGCTGTAAGTTACGCCCTGTACAACCGTTAGAGGAGATGCGCTCCATGTCTCAATTGAATTTCTTTGAGTTATCTCAAGATAGTATGAACCTGAAGGTATTGCAGGGAAATTGAAAACTGCGTTTCCCTGATTATCCGTATAAGCAGTAACAACTCCTATTTCTGAATAAGGGGAAACAGAATTTCTTAAATGACATTTTACAGTGTCCCGAACTTGAATAGTACCGTTCCAGAATCCCTGTATGCCTGTTTTGATATTAAATGTAAGTACAGCAGAATTATCATATAATCTGAATATTGCCCCGTAAATATTCCTGTCGCATGATGCATAAACAGTGTCTTTGTTTGGCATAGAAACTCCTGTGACTGTAGAACTGCCGGTATTCCTTTCCTTCCAGGTCAAACCTGCATCTGAAGTTTTTGCTGTATATCCTTGTGTGCCAACTACTGTGCCATTATTCGGATCTGCCCAGTCCATGTTAAAAATATTGGCCAAAGTTGAAGGTATTGTTGCTAATGTCCAATTCACACCTGAGTTTGTTGACTTGTAAATATTTTGTTTGCCACCAAGATATAAATTAGTAGCAGAAAAAGTCTTAACTACATCCCAGGATAAATTATCCGGAAATTGAATAACCAGATTCCAATTGGTTCCGCCGTTAGTTGTTTTATATAGTTTGGTTGTTGGATTTTGAAAAGTAAATCCGCTCAAACAATATCCTGTGTTAGCGTCAATCATGTCCCCGCTTTGAACAACCGAATTATTTGCCGGAGTTAATGTCTGATTTACCCAAGTAGCTCCGCCGTTAGTTGTTTTTGAAATCAAAGATATTACATCATAAGCTCCGCCAAAAATCCAGCCTGTGTTAGCATTAGCAAAATCAACTTTAAACCGTGCTACTGTAGAATTTGGTATTGAAAGAAGTGTCCAGTTTGTTCCCCCGTTTGTTGTCTTGTAACAATATCCGGTAGCGCCAAAAAAAGGATCACCTCCCACGGCATAGCCTGACAATGAATTTACCATATCTATGTCATAAAACGAATACAGTGCCGAAGTTTGCTGCTTTGTCCAGTTTGCTCCGCTGTTTGATGAATACAAGATCAAACCGCTGTGAGATGAGCCTGTCCACACATGCCCTGTTCCGGGCAGAGCAAAAATTGAAGGAAATTCATAATTATTATTTCCCACAGAATAATTTTTGTTTCTCCAGGATGAGCCACCGTCATTTGTTATATTTATCTTTCCATTCATCCCCACAACAACTGCATCATTGCCGATAATGTCAAATGATTTACCAAGAGATGAATACGGCTGATTAACATTTGAAGGATCATTTGTAACAACTGAATCCCATGTAACTCCTAAGTTTGAAGTATAATAATATGAATTTGTAGAACCTAATGCATATACAGTAGAACCTATGATTTTGAGATTAAACAAACCCATCTGATTATTTGGAAAAATTGCCTGAGTCCAGTTAGATCCTCCGTTAGTAGTATAAGCAAAGTAAGTAGAATTGCCGGATACAAAGCCAGTATTTGTATTCTGGAATTTAATATCTGTAATCTCTATAACCGTAGTTCCGGGTAATGTATTTTCACTCCATGTAGTTCCACCGTTAGTTGTTTGTACAATGATCCTCGAACCTCCGTCGTAATTAACTCCGAGAAAAATATTATTCTGATCTTTTGCGTAAACACAATTGTAGCCATAACCATTGTTCGGAAGATTTGGCAGGAGTGTCCAGTTTAATCCTCCGTTTGTCGTCTTCATTGCCTGGACGCTGTTGTTTCCGCAGAGATAACCCGTGTTCGAATTAATGAAATAAAAACCATTGACTCTCGAAAATCCAGAAGCATTTCCAAGATCAATAGATGAAAATGTCTGACCTCCGTCAGTAGTCCTTTTAATTTTACCTCCGGCAAAATCATCAGACGTGGATCCTCCCACAAGTCCGGTGTTCTGATCAAAAAACCAGGCTGTAAAAAGATTTAGTCCCCCTCCGGAGCCAAAAAATGGTTCAGTTGAACCGGCCTGATTATTTACTAACCAGCTGTCACCACCGTCAGTAGTTTTAATGAATGTTCCATCGTCCCCGACAGCGTAATAAATTGAAGCATCAATCATTTTGACCCAGTTAAGATCGTTTCCTACCGGCTGACTGTTAAGCCAGTACCAGCCGTTTGTATTCTGTTGTGAATATGCATTCTGAAATAAAATACATATTGCAAAAATTAATATAAAAGTCTTCATTGGGTGTATTCTTTTATTTTTTAATCATTCAAATTAACCAATTCTCTTATTTTTTTCAAAGATAGTATTTCTTAAGAATACCCAATGATTTATTGCGATTTTAAAAAATAAATCAAATCGTATTCATTTTTGTAACTAAAAAGAAAATGAATACCCAATTTTTAAATGAAAAAACAGAAAAGTACTTATTTAAAAGTTTACCCCTGATGAAATTCACATTTCACTTCGGGGTAACAGTATGTCTTTATTTTAAAAAATTTACGGAGTTACTTTAGATACAAATTTCTTTGTGTTATTATAGACAATCGTTATATCCGAAAGATCTACAAAATTATTACCATTCACATCTGCTGAAACGTATCCTGTTGCAAAATTTGAAGATGCATTGTAAGTTTCAAGCAGGTCTTCAAGATTAACAGCATCGTCCTGATTCACATCTCCGCTGTAATTACAATATCTTCCTGAAACTGAGACCATATTGTTTCCATAAGCCTGTGATGCAGCTGTTGTAAAATTATAATTGTAATTACCTCCTGATACAACAGACTGTGGCGATGCGCTCCATGTTTCTATAGAATTTCTGTGAGTAACTTCAATATAATAAGAACCGGAAGGAGCAGAAGTAAATGTAAATGTTCCGTTTCCTGAATTATCAATGTAAGCAGCCGTAACTTCGGCTTCATTAAAAGGTGAAACTGAATTTCTTAAATGACATTTAACTGTATCCCCTGCCTGTGAACTTCCATTCCAGAAACCTTCTATTCCGATTGTTAAATTAAATACAATCGAAGTATTCACATCGTACAACCTGAAAATAGCTCCCCAAACATTTCGATCACAAACTGCAAATACAGTATCTTTACTTGGCATTGAGACCCCGGGGAGAGTTGAGCTTCCCGGATTTCTTTCAGTCCAGGTCAAACCTCCATTGCTTGTTTTGGCTGTATATCCTGCTGTGCCAACGACAGTTCCGTAATTGAGATCGACCCAGTCCATGTTAAACATCCCTGCAGTTGACGGGATTAAAGCTGAATCCCAGGTTGCTCCTGCATTAAAGGATTTGTAAATCCGGTTGCCGCCTCCGAGATATAATGTAGTATTTGAAAAAGTCTGAACTTTGTTCCAGGATAAGGAAGCCGGAAGAGTAGTAAGCCGGTCCCAGTTGCTCCCGCCATTGGTTGTTTTCCAGACATTAGCTCCGCTGACAAGGTATCCGTTGTTTGCATCTGACATATCAATGTGAGAAAAAATTCAGAGTATATGCAGGGGTCGTAGTCTGAGTAGTCCAGGTTAAACCGCCATTAGTTGTCTTTGAAAGTACACCGCTTATTCCGGTAAGCCATCCGGTATTTACATTCACAAAATCAATTGCATTCACCTGTGCATTTGGATATGTGATAGGTAAAGATGACCAGTTAGCACCGCTGGTAGTAGTTTTATAACAGTAGCCTGTTCCCGAAAAGAAACTTCCTCCCGCAGCATATCCTGTTGACGGGTTCAGCATGTTTATATCATAAAAAGAATTAGCGGCAGATGTTTGCTGCTGTGTCCAGGTTGTTCCGTTATTAGTTGAATATAAAATGAAACCTCCGCCGTTTGAACCTGCCCACACTCTGCCTGTTCCCGGCAATGCATATATTGTAGAAAAGCCGTATAAATTATTTCCTACAGAATAATTTTTATTCCTCCATGATGACCCGGCGTCATTGCTGACGTTTATTTTACCGTTTAAACCTACAACGATTGCATCGTTTCCGTTAATGTCGAATGAATACACGAGACCTTGGTATGGCTGGTCCGGGTTGGTTGCATCATTATAATTAACTGAGTCCCATGTTACTCCCAGATTTGTTGTATAATGATAATAAGTGTATGAGGCACCCAACGCATAAACGTTCGGTCCTATAATTTCCAGATCATATAAACCGTGCTGTTTATTTGGAAATATTGCTTCAGTCCAGCTGGCTCCTCCGTTCACAGTATATGCAAAATAACTCGGGTTATTTGCAATTGAGTTTCCAACAACATAGCCAGTATTTGCATCCCGGAATTCTATATCCTTTACATCAACAATAGTTGCACCGGGCAAAGTATCAATTTTCCAGGTTACTCCTGCGTTTGTTGTTCTGACTATTCTTCTTTGATTTGGGTATCCATCAGTAGCAACTCCTAAGAAAATATTATTAGCGTCTTTTGCATATATACAATTATATGTTGAAGGTAAGGACGGAAGATTCGGAAATAATGTCCAGCTTAATCCGCCATCAGTGGTCTTAAAAGCTTTTACGATACTATCACCGCAAATATATCCTGTAGTGGAATTAATAAAATAAATGTCAGTGATACGCGGTGGCATAAAGGTGGTTGAAGGAGGAATGCCCAGTCCTATTGTTGTAAATGTATTTCCTCCGTCAGTTGTCCTTTTTATTTTTCCTCCGTCGTTGAGGACTGACTGACCGGTTACAATTCCCGTATTTGCATTGAAAAACCATGCAGAGTAAAGACGCATAGTTCCGTGCGAATCGAAGGAAGGATCAGATACACCTGCCTGTGTATTTATCAACCAGGTATCACCTGCATCCGAAGATTTCATGAATGTTCCGCTTTCCCCTACAGCGTAATAGTTTTTTGCATCTATAATCTTCACCCAGTTAAGTGTATTGCATTGCGGCTTACCGTTGATCCAGTACCAGCCATTTGTGTTTTGCTGAGAATAGGAATTTTGAAAAAGAAAACATAATAAAAAAATAAAGCCGGCAATTTTTAAATTTGATTTCATTTTTTTAATTTTGAAGTTAAGAATTAATTTTAAGCATACTAATTAATATGAATTCTTTTTACAAAGAAGCCTATTGCTGCAAATACCCATGTTTCGTTATATCCTTGAGTTAAAAACCATCATCTGCATTATGAATATAGTTATACAGTAGTAATTAATACCCAGAATATTTAATAAAATCAATCTCAAGACTGATCTTTTAGTACAGAAAATTAACAGTGGAGGGAAAAAGTAGTTTGAAGAGCTTAGGAATTTCTGAATTGATTTACATCTGTTATCCTTTCAAAAAGGTCACCCCCAAAGAAATGTTTTAAATATTCCTTTGGGATTTCAGATGACCCCACCCAAAAACACTTTTTTATGGAGTTACTTTGACGACAAAAGCTGCTGCATTGTTATATACCAGTGTTATGTCTGAAAGATCTACAAAATTATTACCGTTAACATCGGCTTGTACATATCCCGATGCAAAATTTGATGATGCATTATATGTTTCCAGTACGTCTGCTAAATTTACATCTCCATCCTGATTTACATCACCACTGTAATTACAATATCTTCCTGATTTTAATACCATGTTATTTCCGAAGGCTTTGTTAGCTGCAGTTGTAAAATCATAATCATTAGTGACTCCGCCTCTAACAAATGAAATTGTGTTTGCACTCCAGGTCTCCAGGGAATTTCTTTGACCCACCTGTAAATAATATGAACCGGTCGGCGCAGTATTAAACAAGAAAGTAGCATATCCCCATGTTCCTAAAACTCCCTTCGCAGAATCTACAATTGCGTAAGGAGAAGCTGAACTTCTTAAATAACATTTTGCAGTATCAGAAATCTGGCTTGATCCATTCCAAAATCCCTGAATTCCCATTGTAACATTCATACTTATATTCTGTACATCATCATAAATTCTGAAAATCTGATTAAGACCGTTTCTGTCACTCACTGCAAATGCTGTGTCTTTGCTTGACATGTCCATTCCGACTACGGTAGAACCGCCGGTATTTCTTACAGTCCAGTTTATTCCTCCGTTACTGGTTTTAGCTGTATAACCCGCCGGACCTCCAACTATGCCATTGTACTGATCAACCCAGTCCATTGCAAAAATTGAAGATGTAGATGTCAATGAGCCGGTTGGAATGCTCACCGAATCCCATGTTACTCCTGCATTAATGCTCTTATAGACCTTGTTTATCATTGTATTATCAGAGTAACTTCCTCCTACTATGATATTTGTAGGCGACAGTGCAACTATTTTGTTTAAGCTTAAACTATTTGCGAATGGTGTTGGAGTTATCAGATTCCACATTGCCCCGCTGTTTGATGTCCTGAAAATTTTGTTACCGCTGATACAATATCCGTTATTTATATCTGCCATATCTCCGGCAAGTATAATTAAGTTGTACGCAACATTATTAGGCTGCGAAACCCAGGATGTTCCGCCATTCGTTGTTTTTAAAATTGAAGCTGCAAATCCTGAAATACCTCCCCAAACCCATCCTGTATTTGCATTAATGAATTCAACTGCCTGTTGCTGATAATTGTTAGGTAGAGTCATCGTGTTCCAGTTGGTTCCTCCGTTCGTAGTTTTATACGCGGCTGTAGTGCCGTGCTGCTGAAAACCTCCTACACAATATCCTGTATTGGAATTGACAAATGAAAATGCTCTGATAGTATTTATAGGATCAAGGTTTGTGTTTTGCCTCTGAAAAGCCCAGTTTGTTCCGCCATCCGGAGAATACATAACACTCGCATTATTACCTCCTGCCCATACTTTTCCGTTTCCGGTTTGAACATATACCGACCAGTAATTATACTGACCTACAGAATAATTTTTATTTCTCCAGGTTATTCCTCCGTCATTACTTACATTTAATCTTCCATCCAGTCCGGCAACCACCATATCATTTCCATTTATGTCCATCGCATACATGAGAAAAGGTGGCATCTGATTAGCGTTTGATACGTCATAATAATATACTGAATCCCAGGTTGCTCCTAAGTTTGTGGTTTTGAAAATAGATGTATATGAACCTAATGAATAAACAGTTGACCCGACAACTTTAATTTTGAACTGGCTCATCTGATTGGAGGGTAGTGCATATTGAATCCAGCTTGAACCTCCGTCGGTTGTAGTTTCAAAATATGGATTTTGACCTCCGATAAATCCTGTGTAGGCATTTTGGAATTGTATTGTTAAAACAGATACAGGGACAGTTCCCGGTAAAGTAATTGTAGACCATGTTGCTCCGGCATTTGTTGTTTTTAAAACTTTTCTGTTTAGCCCCTCAGAATCAGGACCTAAGAAGATATTGTTTTCATCAAGTGCATATACGCTCAAAAAACTGAATCCTGAAGGAACGTTTGGAACTGGTGACCATGTCAGCCCGGCATCAGTAGTTTTGTAGGCTTTTGTAATGGAGTTTCCGCAAAGATAGCCTGTATTAGAATTTATGAAATAAAAATTGGTTACCGATGAAAAACCAATAGGAGAAGCGACACTAATGGTTGAAAAATTATCTCCTCCGTTTGTAGTTCTTAAAATTGAAATATTATTGCTGTTGTAAGGCTGAGAGCCTCCCACGATTCCTGTATTTGCATCAAAGAACCAAGCAGAATTGAGATTCCGTGAACCAAATTCCCCGAAAGAATTATCAGGAAGACCTGCCTGCGAATTAATTATCCACGTATCTCCTCCGTCAGAAGACTTCATAAATGTGCCTCTGGACCCGACAGCATATATATGTGTTGGATCTATAACTTTAACCCATTTTAATTCATTTGTTTGCGGCTGACCTTTAGACCAGAACCAGCCATTTAAATTTTGCTGTGAATATGAATTCTGAAAAAGAAAACACACTAAAAAAATCAGGGTGGAAATTTTTAAATCTGGTTTCATAATTTCTTAAATTTATGGATTATATAAAATTGTTCGTACAAATTATATAATCATATAGTTTTTTACAAAGACGTAATTTTAAAACAATACCCACTTTCAACTTAGCTTTCCCTTAATAAACCAATATTTCAGTGTGATTAAACATTATTTTCTGATTATGGAATACCCGATTTATTAATTTATTCTGTAGAAACTTCTGAAAAAAAATGGTCATCCCGAAAGCTGAGTGTTCTTAAAACATTTTACCACAGCGGCACAGAGAGCACAGAGTTACACATCGTAGCCTTTAGCTACAAACAAAATTTATGTGTTTTAAACACAGAGACTCAGAGACACAGAGAAAAAAATATAAGAAAATAATTTAATTCCTCTGGGCCTGTGCCTTTGTGTTGTAAAAAATTAATGGTTTAAAAGTTTGTATAAAAAGCAACATTATTTTATGTAGTAGCACAAAGATTTTTTTCTATCTGAGGTTATTAAGCATTGAAATATTCATCATTTTTCAATTAAAAAAAAATTAAAAAATACATTCACTTAAGATTTCTCTGTGAAACTCTGTGTTCTCTGTTTCTCTGTGGTATTTTTGTTGTATTAATTAGTTTTTCAGAAGTCTCTCTGTAGTTACTTGAAATCTGAATAAATGACTTGAAATGGGCTATTGAAATAGAAAGGTAAAATGAAAATTCCCAAAGGATAAACACAGCATCCTTTGGGAATTTTAAAATAACATTAAACAAATTCCGTTAAGGAATTATTTTTTGAACAAAGGCGGAAGAATTATTGTATGTAAGAGCTATGTCAGATAAATCAACTGTATTATCACCGTTGACATCTGATGTGACATATCCGTTCACAAAACTTGATGAAGAATTGAAAACTGCCAGTACATCAGTTAAGTTCACGAACCCGTCCTGATTTACATCACCACTGTAATTACAGTATTTTCCGGATTTTAAAATTATATTATCTCCGTACGCCTGTGTAGCTGAAGTTGTGAAATCATAACTTCCCTCGGCGACAATTGACACCGGCAGCTTACTCCAGGTCTCAATTGAATTTCTGTGTGTAATTTCAATATAATATGTTCCCGACAGAGAAGTATTAAATGTGAAAGTACCCTCTCCTGAACTGTTTAAGACTGCTGCATCTGATTCGATTTCATTGTAAGGAGCAACTGAACTTCTCAAATGACATTTTACAGTATCACTAACCTGCGTGGTTCCGTTCCAGAAGCCCTGAATACCGACTTTAACATTAAATGAAACAGATGATGGAGTATTATCAATTAATCTGAAAATGGCTCCGCTTGTATTTATTCCGGCAACTGCAAAAACAGTGTCCTTGCTTACCATTGAAACTTCCCATAAAGTTGAAGTTCCTGTATTTCTTTCAGTCCATGTTTGACCGCCGTCGCTTGTCTTCGCAGAATAACCCTGAGTACCTACTACAGTTCCATTATCTAAATCTACCCAGTCCATACTGAAAATATCAGCCAGAGGAGATGGAATTGTTACAGAAGTCCAGGAAGTGCCTCCGTCTAATGTTTTATAAATGGTCTGACCGCTTGATGCAAATACTGTTGTATTTGAGAATGTGTTAACTCTCCTGAATGACCCGGAAGGTACTGTATTTATTTTATTCCAATTGGTTCCTCCGTTTGAAGTTTTATAAACACCGGTACCATAAGCAATATAACCAACATTTGCATCAGACATATCAATATAAGAAATGGTCGAATTTATAAGAGGATTTGAGGTAGCAACCTGATTTGTCCAGGTTAGCCCGCCGTTGGTTGTTTTTGCAATAACAGCACCAAATCCGGAAGGCAAACCTCCTACGATCCATCCGGTATTTGCATTAACAAAATCAACAGACCATATCTCGAAAGTTGGTGTAGGAATTGTTAATTTAGTCCAGTTTAAACCACTATTTACAGTTTTAAGGCAATATCCGACACCATTGACTAAATTTCCTCCGACTGCATATCCGGTGTAAGAATTTACCATATTAATCTGATAAAAAGCATACTGCTCAGTTGTCTGTTGCTCACTCCATGTATTACCTCTGTCAGATGAGTACAAAATTTTCCCTCCGGCTCTTGTCCCTGCCCATACTTTTCCGGTTCCGGGCAATGCATAAATACTCGGCATTTGTGTTACACAATTACCTACTGAATAATTTTTATTTCTCCATGTAGATCCAGCGTCATTACTGACATTTATTTTTCCATTCATACCTGCTACTATGGCATCACTTCCTTTAATGCTGAACGAATATACAAACCACTGAAAAGGCTGATAAATATTATTATAATCATTGTAATCAACGGAATCCCATGTAACTCCTAAATCAGAAGTAAAATAATAATGGCCAAAATTACCTCCTAAGACATATGCAGTTGAACCGATAATCTCCAGATCATATAATCCGTGTTCTTTATTTGGGAATAACGCTTCAGTCCAGGTAGAGCCCCCGTCTGTCGTATGTGCAAAATATGGAGGATTATTAGATGTTGAATTCCCTGATATGAATCCTGTATTTGCATTTTGAAACTGGATATCAGTTACATCAATAATAGTAGACCATGGAAGATCAATTGTTGTCCAGGTTGCACCGGCATTTGTCGTTTTAATAATTCTTCTGTAAAGACCGTCAGAATTCAGACCTATAATAATATTATTCTCATCTTTTGCATAAATGCTACTGTAAGTATATGCTGCAGACGGCATATTAGGCATTAAAGTCCAGCTTGCTCCAGCATTTGTCGTCTTTAAAGCTTTGATTGTATTATTACCGCACAGGTAACCTGTGGTTGAGTTAATAAAATAAATATCATATACTCTGGGTGAACCCGTAGATAACCCGCCTAGATTTATTGTTGTAAATGTTTCTCCGGCATCTGTTGTCCTTCTGACCTTTCCGCCATCGCCAACTTCAGACTGCCCTGCTACTAATCCGGTATTTGCATCAAAGAACCATGCTGAATTAAGAGTATATGTGGCACCTGAGCCGAACAGAGGATCTGTCGTACCGGCTTGTGTATTTATTCTCCAGCTGTCACCGCCGTCAGTTGATTTCATGAATGTGCCGTTTTCTCCGACAGCATAATAGTGTGTGTCGTCGAGTATTTTGATCCAGTTAATGGTGTTGCTTTGCGCTTTACTGTTGACCCATTGCCAGCCGTTTATGTTTTGCTGTGAAAATGAATTCTGAAAAAGCATGCATGACAAAAAAATTGCTGCGTAAAACTTAAAACTTTGTTTCATAATTTTTTTAATTGGATTAATGTTTTTAAAATTTTTGGGTTTAAAATTGTTAATTTATTATAACAGCAGACATAAATTATTAATAAGGGTTGTTTATAGCAAAGATAAGAATTCTGAATAATACCCATTAAAACCGGTTCAGCAGAATTAATTACTTTATTTTTCTCATAAATATTCAGATAAGTTAGTTTTAAATCAATACCCAGACTTTTAAGATTTTACTTTCAAAAATACAGTTACTTTGCCGTGGTTTTTTTATTTAAAACCCGTTTACATTTAATATGAGTAAACGACCTATATTTTTATCCTAGCCCGGTTACATTTAATTTGATTAAATGCGTCAGAATTACCTTTATTCAATAAGAGATTTCATTTTTTTATGTAATTACCTATTTTAATTCAAGTTCAATACCCAATGACACCCATTAACAGTAAATTAATAAATCTTCTGAATTCATTTTCTCAGAATGAGATCAAGGATCTGAAAAAATTCATTTCATCAGGTTTATATACAAGCGGAAGAAATTATCTCCCTCTGCTGAATCATCTTATAAAGTATAAATCCAAAGGTCTGGATAATATATTTGCAAAAGATATTTATTCAAAGCTTTATCCCGGAAAAAAATTCAGCAAGCAGACTTTAAAGAACCGCTTTTCGGAATTGTATAAACTCGGAGAGGAATTTTTGATCTATAGCGGTCTGAAAGAAGATAAAATTGAAAAAGATAAGTTTTTGCTGAAGATGCTGATCAAAAAAAAGCTGCATAATGCTTTTGAAAGCAAATATAAAAAGGTCATTGAAGCGATGGATACAGAAAGATATGATGATGATAAATATAATAATCTGCTTATTATGAAAGACCTGAACATGATCTTCCTTACAGACAGAAAGAGAGTTGCCGCTTTGTACAATCAATATCATGAAGTCTCCCAGATAAGATTGTGTACATATTTAATTGGTCTTTTTGAAATTGGTTTTGAGTTTGGAGTTCAGGAATATGACAACAGAAAATATGAATACAATCATATAGTGGATTTTTTGCGAAAACTGAATATAAATGACCTCATGAAAACCTTTAGTAAATCAGATGTTTTTATTTACAAAGTTACGGCAATGAACTATTACCTGTACAAGGCATACCAAATTGCCGATAAAGAGGAATATTATTTCAGGTCACACAAAATGTTCACAGAACTTTCCCCGTACCTGAAAGAAGATTACAGGCTTTCAAAATTTAATCAGCTAATTCAATATTGCATAAAAAAGCAGAATGAAGGTATCAAAAAATTTCAATTGGAATTATTTAACTTATACAATGAAAAACTAGGCCAGGGATTATTTTCTGATCTTCGGAATAAAATTTATTTATCTAATAATTTCAGGGATTATGTGTTTATAGGAATTGCAATTAAAAAATACAAATGGGTTGAAGAATTCCTTCATAAATATTCCCCTGAATTACCTGAAGAATTCCGGGAGGATGAGATCAATCTGACTTATGCAAAGTTGAATATTGAGCATAAACATTATGAAAAATCTCTACTTAACTTAAACAAGATTAATACTAACAATTACCTTCTGTATATGGATTCTTCCGTTTTGAAATTGTGCTGTTATTATGAACTTGGTTTATATGAGGAAGCTTTTTTAGAACTGGATAAGCTAAAGCATTACATAAGAAATCACAAAGAAATACCTAAAGTACACAGAAATTTTAACATCAAATTTATTCAGATTTATCAAAAGCTGCTCAGAATAATTACTGACCTTCAAAAGAAGGATATTGGCTATCTGGAAAAGGAAATAAATTCATGCAGAATACTTGTAAAAAGAGATTGGCTTCTTGAGAAAGTTTCTGAGATAAATAATTAGTGTGTGGAGTGTGTTGAGTGTGTGGAGTGTGTGGAGTGTGATTACATTCATTATTCATTGTTCATTGCTCATTATTCATTGTCTTCATTATTCATTATTCATTATTCATTATTCATTATTCATTATTCATTATTCATTATTCATTATTCATTATTCATTATTCATTATTCATTATTCATTATTCATTGCTCATTGCTCATTGTAAAAGATCATTCCTCAAAGAGATGTTTTAACATCTCTTTGAGAAAGATGAATGACCCCACCCAAAAACAATCTATGGAGTTACTTTACTGACAAAATCTGATGCGTTGTTAAATGTGATTATAATATCTGTAAGATCAACTAAATTGTTGCCATTCACATCATTCACCACATATCCCGTTGAGAAAACAGCAGATGCATTATAAATCTGCAGCTGGTCGGTCAGGTTTACATTTCCTTCCTGATTTACATCTCCTTCATAATTACAGTATTTTCCTTCTGATAACAGTGTATTATTTCTGAACGCCTGTGATGCAGATGTAGTGAAATTATAACTTGTTACGTTAGAACTTACGTTTACCGGAGCTGCGCTCCAGGTCTCAAGTGCATTCCTGTGTAATATCTGTAAATAATAATTTCCTGAAGTTGCAGTCGGGAAAGTAACAGTAGCATATCCGTAGTTGTTTAAAACGGCAATTCCCTGATCAACCAAATTATAAGGCGCGACTGAATTTCTTAAATTACATCTTATTGTATCGGAAACCTGTGTCGTTCCATTCCAGAATCCTTCAATTCCAACAGTCAGATTCAAAGATAAAAGACCGGCTGATGGTTCAATATATCTGAAGACCTGCCATGAACCGTTAATGTCTGACACGGCAAAAACAGTGTCTTTATTTCTCATTGAAATATTTCTGATGGTGGAGCCGCCTGAGTTAAAAGATTTCCATGTCTGTCCGCCGTTTGATGTCTTTGCAAGAAAGCCGCTTGTTCCTCCCAGCATTCCGTTATTTTCATCTGTCCATTGCATTGCAAAGTGTGTATTTGTAGCGATCGGTGTTGCTATGGAATTCCAGGTAATACCGCCGTCAGTGGATTTAAACAAGAGTCCGTTTCCGCCTGAAACGAAAACAACCGATTTGGATACAGCGACTATTTTGTTGTATGTAGTTCCTGATCCCGGAGAAGACGGAAGCTTTATCCAGTTATCACCGCCGTTAGTTGTTTTAAAAATGTGAAGGGCAGTTCCTGCAATGAAATAGCCAATATTTTCATCAGCCATGTCAATATCAACTGATACAAAGTTATAATTAATATCATTTGGCTGAGCAGTCCAGTTAGCTCCGCCGTCGGTAGTTTTTATGCACGTTATGCCGCCTCCTGAAGCTAATGGAAGACCGCCTATAACCCAACCGGTATTCTCATTAAGAAAATCTATGTCAACAGCATTGCGTGAGTTGTATGGCGGAGGCAAAGGAATTACTGTCCAGTTAGTACCTGCATTAATAGTTTTAATCAATGTACCGCCTGCTCCGAATGAAGAACTTCCGCCGACTGCAAATCCGGTAGTTGAGTTCAGCATTTGAATGTTACTCGATGGATGTGTAGAATTTGTTGCCTGTGTAACCCAGTTTGTTCCGCCGTTAGAAGAAAAGAGCATTGTACCCGAAGTGCCGCCTGTCCATATGTTACCCGAAGGTGAATCCGACCATATTGCGCTGAAATTAAAAGCTGTATTCGAAAGACAATAATTTTTATTTCTCCAGGAAGCGGCTCCGTCATTGCTAATATTTATCAGACCGCTTGTTCCTACAACGATAAAATCACTACCCGTAATATCAAACCCGAGCATAGACCCCGGAGCCGGTTGATTTGGATTTGATCCGTCTACAAAATTTAAAGACGTCCATGTGGTGCCGTCATCTGTTGTTTTGTGCATCATTGTATTGTCTCCAATTGTATAAACATCATTTCCAATCATTTTAAGAGCTCTTTGTCCCGATGTTCCGGGAGAAACAGCCTGAGTCCAGTTAGCTCCGCCGTTAAATGTATATCCGAAATAATTTCCGTTACCTGTAATAAATCCGGTGTTTGCATCTCTGAATTTTATATCGGTAAATGTAATGCTTGATGTTCCCGGCAATGTGTCTATCTTCCATGTTGCACCGGCATCGGTAGTTTTGACAACTCTTCTTGCACTTGTTGCAATGAAAATGCTGTTTTCATTAAATGCAAAAACACTGTTGTAAGAATTTGAAGGAACATTAGGAACTGCTGTCCAGGTTACACCTGCGTCAGTAGTTTTATAAAGACGTGTAGTTGTATTTCCGCATGCATAACCTGTTGTAGAATTTAAAAAATAAAATCCAAGCACTGAATGTGCACCCGCTCCGAGAACTATTTTTGTAAAGGTCTGACCGCCGTCGGTTGTTCTGCCGATTGCATCACCGTTAGCAGTAAGACTTGAACCTCCGACAACGCCGGTATTTGCATCAAAGAAATGAGCAGCAGCAAGATTTCTTGTTCCGCCGCCTGAAGTGGCAGAGTTATCAATCGGACCGGCTTGAGAATTAATTAACCATGAATCACCGCCGTCAGTTGATTTCATAAAGTTGCCGTTGTTACCGACAGCATAGATCGTAGTTGAATTAATATACTTAACCCAGTTCAAAGTCATACTTTGAGGCTGCCCGTTAAGCCAGTACCATCCGTTTATATTTTGTTGTGAATAAGAATTTTGGAAAAGAAAGCTCATTAAAAAAATCAGGGTGGAAATTTTTAAGGTAAATTTCATTTTGTTTTATTTATTTATTTAAAATTATAAACAAAAATATACGATTAGGTTTTTTATTGCAAAGAATGGTTTTTAATTTCATACCCTCACTAATTTAATAAAGATTTCATTTTTTTCACATTTTGGCTATTTTGAATAAACATCCATACCCTTGAAAATCATAAATAGTAAACTGATTGATCTGATACGTTCATTCTCTGCCGGGGAGCTGAGGCAGTTTAAAATATTTATTTCTTCTCCAATTTTTGCAAAAGGAAGAAACTACATGCCGTTCCTGGAATATGTTCTAAAAGTGATAACTGATAAGGATAAAAGTCAGCGAAAGGAAAAATCCGCAAAAGCTTCAGCAGATATCAAACTCAGCAATCAGACACTCAGAAACCGTTATTCCGAATTGTATAAGCTCGGAGAGGAATTTCTAATTTTCAATGGATTGAATGAAAATAAGATTGAAAAAGATAAAATTCTTTTGAGAAAGCTTTTAGAAAAAAAATTATATACTTCATACAGCATTAAGCATAAAGACACTGTAAAACATCTTGTCCATGAAAAATATGATAACAATAAGATCCGGAATCTTTCGCAAATTGCAGAAATGAATTCGTTTTTTCTGCACGATAAGAATAAAATAGAATTCTTGTACAATGAGTATTATAAGAATTCTGAATTAGTTCTGTGCTCGAACCTGCTTATTCTTTTTGAATCGGGACTGGAATTTGCTCAGCAGGAATTCGATAACAGGAAATATGACCCTAATTTTGTATTTGATTTTCTGAGAAATTTGAAGATTGACGATCTGATGAAAAGCTTCAGAAAATCTGATACGGTATTCTTTAAAGTGACATCAATGAATTATTTTTTGTACAAGGCATTTGAGAATGAGAGCAATGAATCTTACTATTTTGAATCTCACAAAATATTTGCAGAACTTTTTGCCGATCTGAAAGATAATTTCAAAATAAGATTCTTTATTTTTCTGATCAACTTTTGCATTCGAAAGCAAAATAAAGGCAATGTAAAATTCAGACACGAACTGTTTAAACTGTATAACGAAAAGCTTAATCAGAACCTGATCTCCGACTTAAAAAATAACAATTATGTATTCAATAATTTCAGGGACTATGTTCACATTGGTCTCAGTATTAAAGAATTTCAATGGGTTGAAAATTTCATTGAAAAGTATTCGAAAGAATTGCCTGAAGAAATAAGGGAAGATGAAACTACACTGTCTCATGCAAAATTATACTTTGCAAAAAGAAAGTTTGAAAAATCTTTA
The DNA here is from genome assembly GCA_016710985.1 of Ignavibacteria bacterium. Classification (GTDB taxonomy): domain Bacteria; phylum Bacteroidota; class Ignavibacteria; order Tepidaquicellales; family Tepidaquicellaceae; genus JAGPCH01. Next base: position 17,088 of record JADJTX010000064.1, on the reverse strand, counting down.
CTTCGCCTGCAGAATATACGGACAATATACTACCTTCTGTATATCGATTCATCATCTCTCAGACTTTGTAATTATTATGAGCTGAAAAAATATGAGGAAGCATTTTTGGAACTGGACAGACTTAAACATTATATCAGAAACCATAATGAAATTCCAAAAGTCCATAAAATAACCATCGAAAATTTTATAAGGACTTACATGAAGCTTCTCCGGATTCAGACTGATCCTGCAAAAGAAGAACTTGGTTTTCTTGGAAAAGAAGTTAAGTCTCTGAAGATGATCTCTAAAAGAGAATGGCTGCTTGAGAAGATTGGGGAAATTAATAATTAATAATTTAATAATTAATAATTAATAATTAATGATTAGTGAATTTCTTTACAATTATTAAACTGAAGTTACGCAAAGCCCTATTTTTTGTCATTCTGAGCGAAGCGAAGAATCCAAACATCTCGATTCTAGTTTAATTATTGGATTCTTCACTTCACTCCGCTTCGCTCCGTTCGTTCAGAATGACAAAGTGCGTAACTTCAGTTATTAATTATTATAATTCACTATTGAATTTAAAAAGCCCGGAGATATAATCCCGGGCTTACTAATTACTAATTACCAATTACAATCATAATTGTTATTTTAAATTTCACGTTTGACGTTTGACGTTTTTGACACGTTTGACGTTTGACGTTTCACTTTACTTCAGAAGCATCATTCGCTTCGTCTCAACAAAATCCCCCGCTTTTATCTGATAAAAATAAATTCCGCTGGCAAAGTTTCCTGCATTGAAGTCAACGTTATAAGCTCCGGCATCTTTCTTCTCGTTAACTAATACAGCCACTTCCTTTCCTAATGCATCAAATATCCTCAAACTTACGAAACGATTTTCGTTTAACGAATAACGAATAACTGTCACAGGATTAAATGGATTCGGATAGTTCTGTGAAAGTGAGAATGATTGCGGAATTACAGTTGTTGCGTTTCCTTCGCTGCTCATCGGCACTTCATCTACAAAGCTTATCGCTCCGTAAAGCATTCTTCTGACAGTGAGTCCGTTAGGGCTGTCAAATGCCGGTCTGAGAGCTTCGACATCGAATGCAAAAGTTGCTACGTTATATGTCGGTGATACTCTTCCGATCGCATTCATGGAGTCATTGAACAATCTGTATCTGTACAGATTATAAGTCTGACCTGCCGGAACTGAAGCTGACCTTCGCAGAACATCCATAGACGGTCCGTTTGAGCTGTCAGCTATGTTTATGTTAATTGATACTCCGATCAGTCCCCTCTGAGCAACCGGTCCCGGTCTGTCTGCAACATACTGAAAACCGCACATGCTTCTGCAGAAAGCTGAATCGTAATAAACGGAAGTTGTTCTGTCGAACTGATATCCTATGTCTTCACCCATGATTATTACTTTTGCCTTCACTCCTGCAGTTCCTGACATCAGGTATGTTTTTATTGAGTCCTTGATTGCTGTTGACATTGCATTCGAACCTTCACCGAGCACAAGCACTCTTTTGTATCCTCTGAATGAAATGGAATTCGTTGCTGTAGCTCCTTTTCTGTTATAAAGCTCATTTGTATATCCTAATCCGTTCAGATTCGCGACAACTGAATCTTTTGAGATTCTGCAGTTTGCATTAGTCGAATCATATAATACCAGTACATCCGCCTGACCTTGTCTCCTGAATGTTATGGAATTATCCTGCGTTGCTTTTGCCGAATCAAATCCGTTGAAAGCCCAGACTGACCACACACCTACAATTGAATCACCCGGCAATACTCCTTCCGTAGCTAATGCGGCATCCATTGAATAATTAGGTATTGAGAAAGATGAGTCTATGCCGGAAATATTTGATGTAAAGCTAATTTTTATGTTTGAAATGGACGGCGAACCGAATTTCCATTTATATGTAACACCTGGTCCTGAAGAAGCCCAGTTAAAACTAATTATCGTGCTGTTAAATGCTGAGGTCTCGATCCTTGTTCCGGCTGCAGGTGAATATAAATTGAATGAGGTCAGCGGTGGAATTCCTCTTTTTAAAACAATTGATCTCGGTCCGTTTGCTGCACTCAGTGAATCATTCTGCACTGCATTTCTGAATGCCCAGACATCCCATTGACCAACAAGTGAATCTCCTACTGCAACACCAAGGCTTGCAAGTATGCTGTCCATTTGTCCGGTTAATACTGTAAGGGAATTTGTGTTCGATTCAAGTGTTATCTTCCTCGGTGAAGTTGTCGGACTTCCGAATATCCATTTATAAATAGCTGTTGATGCAGCTGTATCCCAGTTGAATGTAAACGGGATGTATGAATTCGGATATGTTACCAGTCTTGAATTCGGAGCAGGGGTTGTTAAATTATATGCATTTAGCGGGTATGTTAATATGCTCATTTCAGCAGCCCATGCCTGATACAAACCTGTACTGTTATCACTCCAGTATAACCAAAGTTTATTATTTCCTGATGTGATCCCTATATAGTCACCCTGATATCCTTCAGCCAGTCCTGAGATAGGTGCAGGCCTGAACTTATGATCAGAGATCAATATGTCTGTCCATGTGTCTCCTCCGTCAAGAGAACGGGAAAGATATATTTGCGCCGAATCATTTGTAGGAGTATTCCTTGTATCATAATATATTACATTAACACCGCCCTGTGCATCAACATTGACAGCTGAGAAATATTGATACTTTCCGTTACCGGGCGTATCCTGATTGACACGTACTGAGGTCCATGTACTTCCGCCGTCTGTCGACCGGTGTAATATTGCATCAGCAACATCAGTTGCAGGAGCGTCAAATTTTTCAGCAGTGACTGCATACATCCAGCCGTTTCTCGAACCGCCTGTTTTGTCAATATCTAATCTCGGAAAACCATTTGATCTGATCCCGTTAAATAAATTCTGAGCTCTTATTCCGTTCATATTATTTGCATTGTTTTCACTCACAACCCAGCTGACACCGCCGTCGGTAGACTTTGCAAATCCCAATGAATCCTCAGTTGAGTTTTGTCCGTTTGAAATACTGTTAGCCCATACAAGATATACTTCACCGTTTATACCAACCTTAATGTCAACACCCATAGTTACATGACTTGGTGACGGAACAGGACTCACCGGAGCTTCATTTGACCATGTAACTCCTCCGTTTGTAGAATATGAAATTACCACTCTTTGAAAGTTTGGCGGAGCAAACTCAGTATAGACAACGTAAGCTCTTCCGTAATACGGGCTCGAAGGTACATCATCCGTTGCTGTAAAATTTTTGTCACTGCTTGTAGTGCTTCCGGGAATGATCTGATTAGGCGACCAGTTGATTCCCTGATTAGTAGAATAACTCACACCTAAATTTCCGGTCAGTGAAATATATGACATATAAAATCTGCCGTCTTTATCTATTGCAGGTCCGGGATCTCCGTAACTGAATGTGCCGTTATTGAGAGTATCACTTCCAAACCAGCTGACTCCTCCGTTAGTTGTCACATAGACGCCGGTGCTGAAATTAGTTTCATCATAAGCATTTGATGAAGCGAGCATTATCATTGGATTCAATGGGTGCCGTGTAATCGGAGTTTCAGTCTGATAGTTATTGCTCGGATGAACTCTGAAATTTGGCGATATCGAATAAACTCCATCAGGTGTTGAAATAATTCTTGCTTCGTTACTGAAACGTATGTCTCTGTTTTGCGGCAGAGGCGCATACTGGCCAGTTTTATAAATTCTTGTCATGGACGGATCAGGATTCCACTTAGCGGAATTGTATTCGAAACTTTGTCCGGTAAGCAAAAAGAATCCTGTAAGAATTACAGGAAGTACAATTAAAAACTTTTTCATGATTAAATAATAATTAAAATTTAGGGTGATTTAAGTAAAAATAAATTTTAGGAGGGGCAGCCAGAAATTTTATATCTGATTTAACTTTAGAGTATCTGCAAAAAATTCCCTTTCTGAAATTGATTTCTCATTAAAATAGAAAACACTGCTGATTTTTTCAAAGAAAGGTTTTTCAATAAATACCCAAAGATCAGGTCTGCAATTCATTAATATTCAACTAATCCGTCTAATTTTATAAAATTACAATTAATTAACATTGATTTTAATACCCAGATGAACAATGTGCAATGTTCAATTTTAGAGACTCCAATGTTTGCATCGATACTTTCAATTATTTTTTCTCTTGCTGCAACTTTTGGTCACCATCGAAAACGTTCAAATTCCCGATCAATCTAACTGTTGTATACAACAGGCAGGCTAAGACCAATAACGGTGGTTTAACATTGATTTTAAAACCCGGTTGAGCTGATTCCCGTGAGTTCTCCTAAATTTATACTTATGTGCTTTAATCTTTCAGTAAAACCGACTTACTAAGGAAACATTTACAGACATACATCAGGTAATTATTGACAAACCATCTCCTAAAACTTTTAATAGTGTATCTTCAATTGACAGTATTGCTTCTTCACTTGTAATTATTGACTTTGATGTTGTAAACAATGACCTTGATGGTGTAAACAATGACTTTGATGTTGTAAACAATGACTTTGATGGTGTAAACAATGACTTTGATGGTGTAAACAATGACTTTGATGGTGTAAACAATGACTTTGATGGTGTAAACATGACTTGATGGAACGACTTTGATGTTGTAAACAATGACTTTGATGTTGTAAACAATGCCTTTGATGGTGTAAACAATGACTTTGATGGTGTAAATGATACTCTTTCAGCTGTCAATTATGACATAGCCGGAAGAAGAGGGAAACATTACAGTAAAAAGGATAGTGAATCACAAAGACAAACATACTGAAAATCCCGAAGGGATGATATGATTATAGAAAATGAAATTTCCTGATACACCAAACCCCGAAGGGGTGAAATTATCTCAATTCAAATCATGCCACCCCTTCGGGGTTTATTGTTGTTATAATTATCCTATAATCATTCCACCCCTTCGGGGTTATTTCCTCCGTTTTAGGTTTTAGCCTGTAATTTCTGCCGTTGTGGTCTTAGCCTGCATTTAAGAATAACCAATCCTGTATACATTCATTCATCTGGCGAGACCAACAACACTGTGCATGTGAATCTGCATTTCGCATACAGGGTTCGGTAAGACGAGCAAAGGTTGTAAAATAAATTAATAAAAATCCCGAAGGGATGTCATGATTATAGAAAATGAAATTTCCTGATACACCAAACCCCGAAGGGGTGAAATTATCTCAATTCAAATCATGCCACCCCTCCGGGGTTTATTGTTGTTATAATTATCCTATAATCATTCCACCCCTTCGGGGTTATTTCCTCCGTTTTAGGTTTTAGCCTGTAATTTCCGCCGTTGTGGTCTTAGCCTGCATTTAAGAATAACCAATCCTGTATACATTCATTCATCTGGCGAGACTTGTTTCTTTAGCAAGATCTAATTTAAAAAATAAATTATTCATAAAAACTAATACCGCAAATAAAGGAAAACTGTCAAATGTCAGACGTCAGAAGTCAAATGAAACTATCAAATAAATTCGTAACTCGTAACTAGCAACTGGTAACAAAAAAAGCCGGAGGAAAAATCATCCGGCTTTCTTTAAATTGTAATTAGTAACTGAAGTTATACACTTTGTAATTCTTAACGAACGGAGCGAAGCGATTGGAGGCGTGCTCCTGGCAGGGGGTACACCCCGGGTCATCCACTCAATAAAGTGTAATACTAATTCAAAATCTTTGTGATTAGATCCCCGCTAAAAACATGCGGGGATGACAATCTGGTATAAGAAGTTTCTAACTAATATTTGTAATTAGTAATTAGTAATTACAACTATGGTCTCACAACTTCCACCAGCTTAGCTGCATTATTATGCGTCAGCAATAAATCATTCAGATCTACAATACCATTACCGGTCACATCGGTGTTCACAAAGCCTTCAGTAAAATTTGAAACATCATTATAAGCTAATAAAATATCCGATAGGTCAACAACTCCGGACTGATCTATGTCTCCGCTGTAATTACAATACTCAGTACCGACCTGGGAAAGATTATTTCCGTATGCCTTGGTTATGCTGTTTGTAAAATCATAATTATTCGGAAATCCCCGTGTTAAAGCTTCACCGCCGGCTTTACTCCAGGTCTCAATTGAATTTCTGTGTTTCATCATTAAATAGTATGTTCCAGAATTCGCATTCTGAAAAACAAAATTAGCCGTGAAAGTCACAGAGTCAATTTTAGCATAGGCAGAATCTGCAATTGTAAACGGGGCTGAATTATTTCTTAAGTATGATCTGACTGTATCTTTCATGTTCATCTGTCCGGTTAACGTATTATAGAATCCTTCCGGTATGGTTGAAATCTGAATTTGCATCGGAGGAATACTTAACTGAATTTCAAAAACTCCTCTGCCGTGAGTACCTAATCTGAGCTTATTGCTTGTCTGATGATAATCCAGATGCATCGCAACTGTATTTGGTAATCCGTTCGCCAGCTCTGTCCAGCTTTGCCCGTAATTTGATGTAACAAATACTCCTACGTCAGTAGCAATATAATATGAACCTGTAGGCATTCCGGGATAAAATATGAATGCATCATTTGCAGGCGAGTTAGGCAGATCACCCGAAATGTTTGTCCAGGTTGTTCCTCCGTTTGTTGTCTTATAAATATGCCCGGTGTCAAATCCGGAAAAAGTAATGACAACAACCTGAGATGAATCAGGATGAACGTTAACGCTTGTTATTGTTCTTGCCGGTAATGAGTTTGTTACGCTTGCATAAGTATAACCTCTGTTAGTTGATTTGTATATCGAAGCGCCGGAAGTTGCATACATTATATTTGCTGAAGATTTACTGATTGCCATTTCACGTATCGTGCCGCCTGTTCCGGTCGAAATTGTAAACCAGCTTGCTCCCCAGTTTGTAGTTTTAAATACAGTCTGTCTAGCAGTATAGAATATTGTTGCTGAATCAGGATGTGACAGTATTGGCGCAACCCATGAAGCAGTTCCGCTTAAGCCGCTTGTTCCGGAACTCCAGCTTGCTCCTCCGTTGGAAGATCTCTGTACACCATTATTCTGTGATTCGCCCAGTATATAGGAATTATTCTTAGCGTGAAAACAAACTTCAGCTCCGTCGCCCCCAAATGCTGCTGACCAGTTAAGGGCTCCTAAAGTCCTTTGTGTGCCGTTGTCCTGCGTACCTCCAAGTATGTGATTAGCATTTGAAGGATCAGCTGCTATTCTGTAAAATTGCGTCAGCGTCTGATTCGTATTTTGATTTATCCAGCTTGTTCCTCTGTTTGTTGACTTCCAGATTCCGCCGTCATTCACACAGAGCATTTGATTCGGATCAGTCGGATGAAAATCCATGTTCTGCTGATCAACGTGAACACCACCTCCGCTGTATCCGTTTGTAATGTTGGTAAAGTTAGTGCTGCCGCCGTTAGTAGTTCTCCAGACATCGATCGAACCAACATAAGCGTAGTTCGGATCAAAAGGATTCACGTGCATATAAAAATCATACCATGCCTGGCTTCCGCTGAAATTTTGTCCGACAGCAATTTGAGAAAAGGAAAACCCTGCTGTTACTGATTTAAAAACTGTAATGGAAGATCCTGTATAATTTGAATAATACAATATGTTAGGTGATGTCCTGCATAATGCAATATGGTTTCTTGTTCCCATTGATATGCTTCCGTTAGCTGTAAAACTGCTTCCGCCGTTAGTTGATATTCTGTATCCGGTTCCGCTCCCGACAATATAGGCTGTATCACCTGTCGGGGAAAATATCACATCATCACACCTGCCTGAAACAAGCTGCGTCCAGTTAACTCCTGCATTTGTGCTTCTGTAAAGTCCTCCAATTCCCATCGCGGCAAGTAGCTGATCTGAATTATTCGGTCTGATGACAATTCGTGAAGTATAAGAAGACGAAGGCAGCCCTGAAGTAATGCTTATCCATGTATTTCCGCCGTCAGTAGATTTTAACAATCCTCTTCCGTAATAAGAAGCTCCGCTGTAAGTCGCTTCTCCTGTTCCATAATATATGATATTAGAATTAGCAGGATCAATTGCTATTGAGCCTGAAGATAATGAAACTTCATTATCAGATTTGGCTGTCCATGTTGCTCCGGAGTTAGTTGATTTCCAGACTCCTCCAAAAGCGCCGCCAATGTAGATTGTGTTTCCGTCATTCGGATCATATTTTACGGTAACCATTCTTGATGTTATATTTGAATAAGAAAAATAAAAGCCCGTCGTCGGACCAATGTTTGTCCATGTATCAAAAGGACTCATCATTGCAAAACCTTTTTCTGAATTCAATTTTTCCTTTTGTTCATATGCTTTCCTGTATGCATCTTTCGGGATATAATTGTTTGGATACATTCTTTGTTCATAAAACCATTTCTCACGCTTAAATGAATTTCTGTTCTTTGTAATTTCATCAGCCTGATCATAAGGATTATTATTTATCAATAAATCCTGCGAAAAAGATAATCCGGATACTAAAATTAAAATGACTGTTAATGCTTTTTTCATGTCTATTTAGTTAGGTTTGTAAATTTTATGATTTTTTTTTTAGATTAATTTTGAAATTTCAGTTGCTGAATGATCTGTCATTATGAACTCAACGAACTCAATGAACTCAACGAACTCAACGAACTCAATGAACTCAATGAACTCAACGAACTCAACGAACTCAACGAACTCAAGAACTCAACGAACTCAAGAACTCAACGAACCAAGGTCTTATCACACTCACAAACTCATTCGAATTATTAAAAGCAATCAAAACATCATTAAGATCAACTGTCTCATCACCCGTCAGATCCGATATTACATTTCCGGTAATGAAGTTTACCGCATCATTATTTATAAATAATATGTCATCAAGATTTATGAAACCGTTCTGATTCACATCACCGCTGAACAGGCAATACTTACTCCCCTTTTGTTTTAAGTTATTTCCATAGGCTTTGTCAGAAGAAGCTGTGAAATCGTAGTTGTAAACTGAACTGTCATTGTTCAGGGATTCACCGCCCGCTCTGCTCCAGGTTTCAATGCATTGACCATGTTTTATTACAATGTAATATGGACCCGTAGCGCTGTTATAAAATGAAAATGTATTGGAAAAATTTAGTGAATCAATTATTCCTGCTGCCGAATCCGTGATATTAAATGGAGATGATCCGTTTCTTAAATATACTTTTACAGAATCTCTTTTCATCAGTAAATTTTGTGACTCATTATACTTACCTTCAGCTAATGCCGTTAGATTTAATTTTATTAATGAAGTACCGTTTATGCTGAAATTTAAATATCCGGAAGGAGCAGTCAGCGGCTTTGTGATTGTTCTACCGGAATTGGATGTTGCTGATATGTAATAATATATTTTTGTTCCGGATGTCTGAACCGGAATGCCGGCTCTGAAAGTATCAAGTGCCTGTGTCATGTTAACTACATTGTAAGCCTGAGTTGTATCTGTACGCCAGTAAACTTTCGCAGAGGCAACACCGGGTTTTGTTTTAATGTAAGTTTTTACTTCATAAGGCGCGGGCAGATTAATTCTGTTCAATAATTTTGCGTGTGAAATGAAAACCGGCTCCGTTACCCCTATCTCTTTTGTAATGCAGTGAATTGCGCCGAGAGCTGAGATCATTGAGCTGCAGTTAATGCCAACAACTCTGTAGCCGGGAAGATTTTCACGGTATATTCTTAAAGCCGTTGTGTCCTGTGAAAGCCCGTATATTGGAACAATGACAGTCCTGTTTACAAACACAGAATTAGTATATGTATAATAATTTGCTGATGGAGGATATTGTCCTGAATTATTCGGAGGCATTGGTATTCTTACAACTTTATATGGTCTTCCGTAACAGGTTTGAAAATTATTTAGGACATACTGAAGATTAGCTTCGATCTGAGGACCATCAGCAACACCGGCAGGATATTGACCGACAAGTAAAGTCTCTTCATCTAATAGTTTAATGTGCATGTCAATGTGATGTATCTGATCATAAGGAAGGGTTTCCATTTTTATGTACCTGCTGATTCCCATGTATGAATTCATAATGCTGTTTATCTGTGTCTCAGTCTTCCCTGAATTTTCATTTAAAATCAGTTTGGATGAAAATCCTGTTCCGTTACCGTCCACCATAAAGTTTCCTCCGGTAGCAGTAAGATCATTCGGAGAGGTAATTGACTGATAAAGAGGAATATTAATGAAATTAGAAAATCCAACAGGAACATTATCATCATTTGGTCTCGGCCTGTTATAGATCCAGTCAATTAATTTAAGACTGTCTGAAACTCCTGAGTAGACTGCCCAAGGACCATAGTCTCTGCACCATACAGAATTAAAAGAAGTCTTTACAACTTTCAGATTTGTTAATGGAACACCTCCGTTTGTGAGATATGTCTTTACAGTATTTGAATCAGAACAAACAATATAGACCAAAGCTTCATCCTGTGCATAATCAACTATCTGCCTGATGATTGATGTATAAGAAGTCCATGCAACTATTATTCCCTGAACTTCCTCCCATTCAGCCATTGTCCTTACCGGTGTTGGCGGAGGAGTGACTGCATCTGTATTGATAAAGGCGGCTGATAATTTTATAGATCGCTTTTTCGCTTTCAGTCATGTAATGCGGAAGGTCCTGTGAAAATAAATATCCGGCTGTTAACTGAAAAAAATAAGTAAAATAGTTTTCATTGTGTGTTTCTTTATGGGCTTATTCAACCGGCTTACCTGATACTGCCTTGTGATTATTATATCTTTCCGGAACACTGATAAAAAGTGCCGGAACTATTCCTTTAAAAATATCTTTGGGGTAAACTAAAATAATTCGTGAGAATTTGCGGGTAAGCTCTTACTTTAAAATGCAGAACCTGCTGTGTGCTTTGTTAAATAAACTGTATTTACGATTCCGATAAAATTATTCTTTTTGTATTCTAATTCAAATCCAATTCTTTGGCAATCAGAAATAAATTCTGCGGCACTCAGGAATTTATCTACAGACTTAAACAAATAACTGTAAGCATATTTACTTTTTGAGATCCTGTTTCCAAAGAAAGGCATTACTTTTCCGAAATAGAGATTGAACAGGTCAGTTCTGATCCCGTACGTTTTAAACATCTCAAGAACGATCAGCTTTCCGCCTGGTTTCATTACTCTCTTAATTTCTTTTAGTGATTCATTAAGATTCTCAAAATTTCTAACTCCAAATCCTATTGTAACAATATCAAACGTATCGTCGCCAAATGGAAGACATGAAACATCGGACTGAATTAATTCTAATCTTTTATCCGGAATTTTATCCCGCTGTATCTTCAGCATCTTTGCGGAAAGATCTACGGATGAGATCTTCACCGGATTTAATCTCAGGAGCTCCATGGTCAGATCACCTGTTCCCGATGCAACATCAAGTATCTGACCTGCGGCAATATTTTTATCCGTAATATATTTTACAATTTCCCTGCGCCACTTTGTATCTATGTTAAAAGTGAAAAGATGATTCAGTCTGTCATATGTCGGTGCGATCTCATCGAACATTGATTCGATCTTCTCCTTTGATTTATCAATTTTAACGTGTTCCATGATTTAACTGAATCTGATAGATTTGATCGGATCAATCCGTGAGGCAACATAAGACGGAATCATCGTTGCTAAGAAAGTTAATATTATTGTAATGACGGATATTAGAATAATGCTGTCGGTCTGAATTAATATCGGCACGCTTTTCATATAATATATTTCCGGTAATGAAAAGAATTTATATTTTAATTCCAGAAAGCAGATCCCGAGACCGATTATGTTCCCTAAAATAATTCCAATGATACCGATGAGCATTCCGTCAAATAAAAATATCTTTAATATTCCTGACCTGTCTGCGCCAATTGATTTTAAAATACCGATTGACTGTGTTTTCTCAAGAACAAGCATCAGCAGTGTTCCGACAATATTGAATGTCGCTACTATAATTATTAATCCGAGTACGATTGGAGTCGGCGCTTTTTGTAATTCAACCCATGTGAAGAGGGGCTTGTATAATTTAAATAGTGATTTAGGATAATAAGGATAGCCGAGAACATTTTTTATTTTTAAGACAGCTGTTTCTACACTGTCAATATTGTTTAAATTTAACTCGATCCCTGTAACATTTTCTTCGAAGTTAAAAAGTTTTTGCGTCGTTTTGACATCAGTATAAATTATGATATCATCAAAATCCCTTAAACCTGTTTCATAAATTCCGCCGACAATGAATTGCTTTATCTTCGGCTGATTGACAGGTGTCGGGATCCCGTTAAGTCCGAATACAATTACTTTATTACCAACTTCAATATTTAATTTTTTTGCTAACTTATCACCAATGATCAGCTTCGAAAAAATTGAATCTACCGGATCAAGATTGAAATCACCTTTTACTACTCTGCTCCTGGCAGTCGATAGATCTGTTTCCGGCACAATGCCTTTCAGCAATATTCCTTCAACATTGGATTTAAATCTTATTACAGCTTCCTTCTGAACAATAGGAGAAATCCCCGTAACACCGGAGACGCTGTCTTTGATAGTTTTAATTGCATTTTCATAATCGGAAAGACCTTCTGAAGCAAATGAAGAGATCTGAATATGAGAAACAAGTCCTGCTACTTTATCCCGTATCTCTTTTTCAAATCCTCCGAGTATTGATACAGCTACGATAAGAGATGCAACTCCTAATGCAACTCCGAATATTGAAATGTATGTAATGAACGAAATGAATTTCGAACTGCCTTTTGAAAATAAAAATCTTCTGGCAATGAAATATTTATAATTCAAATATCTGTAATTTTACTTTTCCAACAAATAAGCTTTTATGAATCCCTGTATATCTCCGTCCATCACTCCCTGTGTATCGCTTGTCTCAAAATCCGTTCTGTGATCTTTCACCATATTGTAAGGATGGAAGACATAGCTCCTTATCTGACTTCCCCATTCGATCTTCTTCTTTTTGCTTTCATTGTATTTAGTCTTGCCATCTCTTTCTCTTTTCAATAATGTAAAGCTTCGACTTCAGCATTTTCATTGCATTCATTTTATTCTGTATCTGAGACCTTTCATTCTGACACTGAACAACTATTCCCGAAGGGAAGTGAGTGATACGGATAGCAGTTTCCACTTTGTTTACGTTCTGTCCGCCTGCACCGCCTGCACGGAAAGTATCTACTTTTATATCGGATGGATTAATTTCAATTTCAATGTTGTCATCCAGAACAGGACTTACATATACTGCAGCGAATGAAGTATGACGTTTCTTATTTGCATCGAAGGGAGAGATCCTGACTAACCTGTGCACGCCGTTCTCAGCTTTCAGATATCCGTATGCATATTCGCCGCTGACTTCGACAGTCGCGCTTTTAATTCCTGCTCCGTCACCATCCAGCCGGTCAACAAGATTGGCTTTGAATTTATTCTTTTCACAATAGCGGAGATACATTCTAAGCAGCATTTCAGCCCAGTCCTGTGACTCCGTCCCGCCTGCACCGGAATTGATTGTTATTATCGCATCCCGGACATCATCTTCATCCGAAAGCATGTTCTTGAATTCAACTTCGTCTAAATGTTTAAGGAATTTATCTATGTCACCTTCTATTTCCGGCTCCATTGATTCGTCTTTATCAGATTCAGCCATTTCAATAAGTCCGTTGACATCATTGAAATGATTCTCTACTGACTGATATTCTTCGACCCATTTTTTAAGATTTGAAGTCTCCTGCAGAATTTTTTGCGCGGCTTTATTATCATCCCAGAAGTTATCCACACCGGATAATTCTTCCAGCTCTTTGATCCTTGTTATCTTTTTATCGACTTCAAAGAAACCTCCGTAATGCATCTATTTTGTCTTTCGAATCCTTTAACCTGTATTTTTGCTGTTCAAACATTTTTGTAATGAATAATGATTAATGAATAATGAGTAATTAGTATTGAGTATTGTGTAATGAGTATTGTGTATTGAGTATTGTGTATTGTGTATTGTGTATTGTGTTTGTGTTTTGTGTTTTGTGTTTTGTGTTTTTGTGTTTTGTGTTTTGTGTTTTGTGTTTTGTGTTTTGTGTTTTGTGTTTGTGTTTTGTGTTTTGTGTTTTGTGTTTTGTGTTTTGTGTTTTGTGTTTTGTGTTTTGTGTTTTATGAATTTAAGATATATCAATTATCAATTATCAATTATCAATTATCAATATCAACTATCAATTATCAATTATCAATTACTTTTCAATTTCCATCTTCAGCAACGCAGACGCAAGAGTCTTTCCCTGAGCATCGAGCTTTAATGAAACCGTTCCGCCGCCACCGAGTGTATTATTAAGAAGGAAATTCAAAGCGTTTATGTTAGGCATCTCATACCTGATCACTTCACCTTCACAGATCCCTTCAAAGAATTTCTTTACACGCTCTGCTGTAACTTCTTTTTTAATCAATTCATAATCCTCTTTCTTATATGCAATCAAACCTATGTTAGCAGCATCACCTTTATCCCCGCTTCTCCCATGACAAATTTTCCTTAATTGTATTTTCATTTATGTATTTTAAATTATTAATTAATTCATTATTCATTATTCATTGTTCATTGTTCATTGTTCATTGTTCATTGTTCATTGTTCATTGTTCATGTTTGTTACTTAATTGCTAAAGCCTCATTTTCAGACCTTATCCTTACTGATAACATTATTGCGTTCAAAACTGAAAAAACAATTGCTGTATAATATAAATCAAAGATCATTGGTATTACAAATATTTCACAAACTACAATAATGTAATTAGGATGTTTGAAATATCTGTACGGACCTGTTTTGATCAGTCCTGAATCAGGAATTCTGAGGATCTTTGTATTCCAGTATTTACCAAGAGATCTCAGGACCCAGACTCTCATTATTTGCAGGAAAACAAAAAATACCAAAAACAAATAATTAATAACATTGAATTCTATATCCCTTTCCCTGAAATTGTATTCAGCGATCATGGATATAAAAAACAGCGTATGAAGCAACACAATAAACCTGTAATGCTCTTTTCCATATTCAACAGCTCCCTGTTCAAGAAGCCACTTTTCATTTCTCTTAGCAATTACTAATTCAAAAAGTCTCTGAAGAATTACTATGACGATTACTATATAAAACATTTTTAATTAAGAATTAGAATAACAATTAATAATTAGAAACTTCTGAAAAACCAAAAAGCTTGTCATTCCCCGTGCTCCTGGAATCAATCAATAAAATGTGATTCTAATTCAAAACCTTTGATTGGATCCCCAAAGCATGGGGATGACAGTAAGGGTTTTTCAGAAGTCTCAATTAATAATTAAGTTAATAGAATTAAGAATTAAGAATTAAGAAATTTAAAATTTAGAATTACGAATCAAGAATTAATATTTAAGAGTTAACAGAATTTCTAATTATTAATTATTAATTATTAATTATTAATTAGAAATTAATTATTTCTAAAAGCAAAAGTTCGCTCGAAAATCCCGGTCCGAGTGACATCATCAGTCCGTATGCGTCTTCAAATCCTTTATCAATAAATCTGTCGAGAACATACAGCACCGTCGCGCTTGACATGTTTCCGTAATCTCTCAGAACATTCCTTGTATTATTCAGCAGTTCAGGATTTAATTTCAATGCGTCTGTATAGGCATTAATTACTTTAACGCCTCCGGGATGAGTAACATAATTTTTAATATCTTCAATATTCAACTCATGCTTTTTTAGAAATGAAAGAATGTCATCCTTCACATTTTCATTAACAATTTGCGGAATGTCCCGGGAGAAAACTACTTTGAATCCTTCATCGAGAACTTCCCACCCCATGACATCCAGAGAATCATAATAAAGCTTACTTTGCGAATCTATGATGTTCATCCTGAACTTACTTCGGTTTCTTTTTTTAAAATTATCTCCGGCGATCAATACAGCAGCAATGCCGTCAGAGAATAAACTTGTAGCTATAAAATTACTTTTGGAGAGATCATCCTTAATGAATGTCAGCGAACAAAGTTCAACCGCAACTACAACAACAAGTGCATCAGGATTTGCTTTTTGCAATAACATTTGCTTTTGCAATTCCGGAAACACCGCCGGCGCAGCCCAGTCCCCAGACAGGTGTTCTGCTGATGTTAGGATTCAGCCTCATTTCATTTACTATCAGAGCATCTATGCTTGGCGTGGCTATACCGGTTGATGAAATGAAAATAATATCTGTGATCTCTTCTTTATCAATATTTAATTTCTCCAGACATTTCTCAATAGCTTCAACAGAATACTTTAACGAATTACTTATGTACAGATCATTCTTTTCCTTAAAAGATTTCAAAGTATAAAAATATTCGACAGGAACACAGAGATTCCTGTTATCAATCTTAGTATTATCGAAAGATTCAAGCAGCCGGTCAATATCCGCAAAGCTATTTGAGAATGTTTCTTTAGCAAAATCTTTTAATTCAGACTGCGGACATTTGAACGGAAGATCAATTTTGGATGTGGAAATTATTTCAGGCAATATCGGTTTTTTATAAATTTGTAACTCAATCTACATTACATAAAGTTCAATTTGAATGTAATAATTCTGATTCTGCTCAGATTTCGCAGAGGATCATCGCAGAATTTTTCTCACAGATTACACAGATTTTCTCAGGTACAATCTAAAACATTTTACAAGGACGTTCAAAATTATTGAAAGAATAATTTTTCATTTAAATCTGTGAACATCTGTGTGATCTGTGAGAGAGGTTTTAAAAACAAGTATCATCGTTTGGAAGGATACTTTATCATATTGATAACTTAGATAATCAACTTATATTTTCTGCTTACAACTCTGTGAAGATTTATTATCGTGTACTTTAATTCTGATTCTTAGAAAGGTTGTATTTTCAAGCGCAGGTTGGTGTTGCTCCATCCACCAACCGCCGAAATGCCTGATCGATAGCTTAACATTTTACACTGACCAAAAATTAAAATATAATCTCTCACATTAATTTTGATTTTCATAAAAGCAGTTTTGTATAAATCCTATTCAGCGGGAAGAAACAAATCATGAATACGATTTTATGAAATTCAACTTTATTGCATTACGGCGATTCAA
>JADJTX010000063.1 GCA_016710985.1 Ignavibacteria bacterium | reverse complement strand
GATTATTTTACATTAATCATATTCATTACTCATTACTTATTACTCATTACTCATTACTCATTACTCATTATTAAGCTCTTTCGCTTTCTCCAAAAGCCACTTTTCAGATGTAGGCTTCAGTTCTGAAATTAATTTTGATATCTCGTATGCATTATTCCCTGTTTTATAATTCAATTTAAGCAGTCTGCTGAAGTAACCAATGAATGAATTACATTTATTCAGATACATTTCCGGAAGCAGTTTATTTGTTTTGACAAAGTGAACATATGAATCCCAAAGTTCCGAGGCTTGTACAAACCATTTAAGTTCATAATATATCATAATAGTTGTCTGCTTTATCGCGGATTTGTAAACACATTCTTTATAGGACCGCTCTTCACAAGCTTTTCCAGAGCTCCGGAATAATTTTTTCCTGTCAAATTCCAGACACGCCAGGCTGTAAGTAAGGACATATTGTTTCCCTATCAGGTTCTATCCGGTCTGTGAATTTTTTTATGAAGTTCTAGTCCATTCATGTTCATTCGAACGAATTCCTGCCCACACTATAGTCATAAATCTCATCTCACTTATGTATTTGCCGTGCTGTGAAAGTGTGAGTAAGTTATGCTTGATAGAGTATTTTATAAAATCAATAATATACGCTGTGTATTCTTCCCTTCCGTCATTAAATTTCTTCTGAGCATAGTTTCTTAAGATCGCTGTCATGTTGAACTTTTCATTATAGCTAATGCTGTCTTTACTTTCAAACAGCATTTTTTTTAACTCAAAGAAATATTTTTCGTCGTTTGTAATTAACATTAAACAAAATGTTATAGTAAACTTTTAAAACCGGAATTTTCAAATATTCACTGTTCTGTTTTAAATAATCGAAAATACTATTCATAAAATCCGGATAACCTTTTGCATTCACAACAAATGTTTTCTGATTTAAAAAATACTGACAGAATTTCAATGAATTTATGAAGAAAAATATATTCAGGCTCTTCTGTTCCAGCATCAGCTTTTCATCGAGAGTATCTTTATAAGTAATAAGTTTTGTATCATTGACCTTCACTTCATTCTTAAAATATTCAAGTCTGTATTTTACAAGATACACATCCGCTTCTTTTGCTTTCTGCTTTACTATTTTTTTTTCAAGACTGTTTATAGATTTCATCATCACGTCACGCAACTCTCTGAAATTAAGTTCATCAAGAAGCACAGCATCCTTGTTTAGATCATTTCGCTGCAGGTTTTTTTGAATCATAAATTTTGCAAGCTCCATCAGTCTGGATATTGTCATCCCCATAAAGCTTTCACCGTATTTGATCTTTCCGAACGCCTTTTTAAAAGCAATTTTTATGCAGATTTTTTCATCAAATTCCGGATGATGCTTTCTTATCTGCTCAAATAATTTAAAGACACTTTGATTTTTGTTATAGTAAGGCGACTGAATAAATAAGCTGAATTCTTTCATTTCCTGATTACTGAAAGTTTTTAATACATCTATTAGAGTTGACTTGTACATACTAAGAATTATTATATTAGGTAATATTCAAACTTAAGAATAAGTGGTGATAAATGTAACACTTATATTTTACATCCGTCCAAAATAAAGAAAAAGCCTGCCACGAATTTCACAAATGATCACGAATTAAAAAATATTAGCTTAATTTTAAATAGAATTAACATAAATATATTTTTGTCGTTCCGGCAGATTTATTTTTACATCAGAGTGACATTGAAATAGTAGATGGAAATTTTTTGAAGGGGTTAATAGAAGATGAAAGTTGATTTATCTATTGCGGATGTTATGACTATTCCAATGTACAAAGCTTCAGTTTTTTATCATAAAAACTCCCGGATATCCTACAGGCAAATATATTCCATCATCGAAAGACCAGCTAAACTCATTACTTAAATCCAGATACGGCTCAAGTTGTTTATCATCATTAAGTCTGAATATTTTTTCAACGTATCCTGAAGTATTTATATTTATAGAATCTATTGGGACAATATGACCTTTTATCTTTTTAAAAACCAATAATGATTCGGTTCGAGGTTTCGTTGGCCAAATTTGGTTGTCATCCTTATCAAAATAGACTATAGAGGAATCGACAGGATTGAAAACAAATTGTTGGTCAGTATTATGCAGGTACGCATTAGAAAGGTAAAATACTTTTCCAGTAATTGATTCAAATATATAATTTTCGTGTCCCCCAAAAGCACCTTCATCAACATACAACTCGAAAAGACTGCCGCAGTTTAACTTTATTACGAGTTCTTTTGTATTGAATTTTAAATTTTTCGGATTGATTTCTTTAAAATTATTTGAAATGTCCAGACAGCATGAACTAATAACCATTGAAAACATTAGGACTATGCTGATGAATAAATTTTTACTCACTTAATAAAATTATTTAATATCTGGCTGAATAAATTTTTGGTTAACAAACAACGTAGATTTTGAAAACTCCTATCTGAAATTAAACACAAGCGGAAATATAAATACTACAATGACAGTCCATGAACAGTAAACCGTAAGGAATTTTGAAACTATCTTTTCAACTTCTTCAGGCTCACTTTTATTAAACATTGCTCTGAGTAATTTATCAGTAACGAGTAAGAGATTTGTAAGGATAAGGACATTACCTCCGAGGACAGCAAGTCGGTTCGGCGTGATCCCCCATTCGGAAATCCTGAATACGATCGCTGACAATGCAATACAGTTTACGATTACAGTTACTGAAGAAAGAAGAAACAATATCACGATCTCTGTGCGGTTCCTTTTAAACGGAAGTCTCAGCTACGGAAAATATTACTATTGCCATCACGCCTATCAAGAGAATGTTGAACGTCAGAAGAAATTCCCTGTCATTGTACGGATCTTTTCCGGTAGCAATAATTGCGATTAAATATGCGACGAGTGTAATCAAAACCAGCGGACTGAATATTCTGGCGATCACAGGTGAGACCTTGCTTACTAACTGAGGATTTTTTCTGATTACGTATGTTCCAACTATCGGCGCGGCTGCAAGACCGGGTATGATCACAAACGGTTTGTAAAAATCAAATATCTCCAGACCAATCAGTGAAAATAGTCCCTGAGTCATCGCTGTCAGTGCCATGCCCGATATCAGTATGATTGCTGTTATGACAATGAGATCACCGTTGTATCTTAAGAAGTCCATTCTTTTCTGATAATCATTAAGCCTGTCTCCGGTAAACACAAATCCTAATACAGTCCAGAGAAATAGCGGGAGATGAATGCAGGATAATATTAAAGTATCACTCGAGTCATTTACCGGAAGCAGATTAATGAATACCGCGGAAGCCAAAAACGCTGATGCAGCTGCAATGATTTTTCTTTTAGTAAGATTGCCGACCCATCCGAAATAAATTGTTATCATCAGCAAAGCAATGAATCCAATGTTTCTCGAATAGAAAAAAGTCTCATCTACTTGAAATATTTCCGGGATATTTGCAAAGATGCCTGCGATTAAGGAAGCAATTATTACAAACATCAATTCTCCCCGGGAGTTTCCGGGAATCTCTGTTCTGTTCTCATAATTAAGTCTTTCATTCCAGAAGTCAGCAAGCTGATTATTTCTTAATTCAGGATAAATTAAATTAAATTCACGCCTGAATGATGACGAATCCTGCCTGAATAATTTTTCAAGCTCTTTAGGATCGTTAATGTATGTTATGATAATTTCTTTCACTATCATTTTTTGAATTTGCTTATTTATTTTTAATTAATTGTTCAAGTGCGTTCAAATGATTTGTAAATGCTCTCCTGCCCGCATCTGTAACTGTATAAGCTGTATTCGTTTTTTTCCCTATGATCTTTTTTTTAATTTTAATGTATTTGCTTTTTTCAAGTGCACTGATGTGACTTGCAAGATTTCCGTCTGTAACATCCAGCATCTGTTTCAACGTGTTGGAAGTCCGCCGAATCACTGACAACAAGGATCGACATGACTCCCAGCCTGACCCTTGTTTCCAAGACTTCATCAAGATTTTCAATAATGCTCTTCAACTTTAAGCTCTTTCGTATTTTAGATACACATAAATTCCGTATATCAGATGAAGTATTCCGAATCCAACCGTCCAGATCAGTAGAGGATAAACGGTTACAAAAGCCGCGAAGATCCCCAGAGAGATCTCTAATACTCCAAGCTGCGCAACTTCCTTGACGGTGAACTTGCTTACATTTATCAGTCCAAGTCCATAGAATATTAACATTGCAGAGACGATCAGAAAATAAATTCCGTAATAATAAAGTATCATACAAAATATTCCTCCGGTAAGTAAAAAGATAAAGAGGTTCATAAAAACTCTTTTTGCCATACTGTCCCAGAAAATTATGTTTTTGTTTTTTGCTTTGCGGGATGAGAAATATATTGTAAGCATCAAAGCAAGTATGAAGACCGCCAAGAGTACTGCAATTATAAAAGTCACATTGACAGAAAGCTGATCTTTTGACTGGATCATTATCCCGGTATTCGTTCAAAGAATCCTGTATGAAAATAAATGCTGATGATCACAGCGCCTAAGATAGCGGCTATACCGGCTGCAATTCCGGACATTCCGCTGAGCGATGAAAATCTTGACGATCTTTGCATCAGACCTTTTATCTCGTTGAGAGTCTCAAGATGATCCTTATTATTTTCCATATTATGATTTAATCTATGTTAGAAAGTACTTTGTAGTGCAAAGTTAATGCAAACTGATTATTTAGTCAAGAGGAAAATACGAAAATAAATGGAGAAACTGTCAGTGGTTTCCTTTTTTAACATTTTATTCTTTGTGCCCTTTTGATTCTTTTGTGTTTTGAGAAGCATCGTTTTGGATGAGGTAAACTGTACGACAAGACAGTATTTTCTGATCATTGTTACCAGTTATTCATTGCTCATTGCTTATTGGATATTGCTAAGTCAGAGTTAAAGTTTAGCAAATATATTTTAAAAGTTATTGTGTATATTTGAAATGTTCTCAGAAAACTTCAACATCCCTGAACTAACCGGCAATTTTTAAACATTAAGAATTCAATAAATTATAAGTTTAATAAACTAACGGGAAATTAAATAATAATTTAAAATAAAACTATAGCTATGTACGATCTCCCTATTACAAAGAAAATAATGAGGAAGTAATTAAAGAATTTATCGACCAACATCCTTTTGCTTTTTATCCGGATGTGATTCAGAAAACAAACCTGTTGCCACACAGGTGCCGATATTTATTGAAGAGCATGACGGCAGGAAAATATTAAGAGGACATATGATGAAGAATACAGACCATCATAAAGCATTTTTACACAATGAAAATGTACTTGTAGTGTTCACAGGTGATCACACATATGTAAGCGGTACGTGGTATAGTAATCCTCATACTCCTTCAACATGGAATTATATGAACGTACATGCTAAAGGCATTATCAGATTTCTGGATGACGATGCATTAGTAGATGTACTCCGAATGATAACACTTCATTTTGAAAACCAAAATAAAACTCAACTACAATTTTTGATAACCTTCCTTCTGAGTACACAAAAAAATTAATGACAGCAATTGTGGCTTTTGAAATTGAAGTAAAGAAAATGAACCATGTTTTCAAATTAAGTCAGGACAGAGATAAAGAAAGTTATCATAATATAATA
Organism: Ignavibacteria bacterium; assembly: GCA_016710985.1. Classification (GTDB taxonomy): domain Bacteria; phylum Bacteroidota; class Ignavibacteria; order Tepidaquicellales; family Tepidaquicellaceae; genus JAGPCH01. The sequence goes on along the minus strand of JADJTX010000063.1, from coordinate 10,711 downwards.
GAGAAGCTCAGGGAACAGGGCGGAGCCGCCGCGGTGATTGCCGGTGAAATGGAGAAAAGAGCTAAGGATCAATTTCCTGATGAGTAGAATAGAAACAGTAAGTTGCCTTTTCCATCTTTTACCACAGAGACTCAGAGTACACAGAGTTCCACAGAGATTTATAGAAAGATATTTTTTAAGAACTGAAGTACGTAACACTCTATTTTGTCATTCTGAGCGAAGCGAAGAATCCAAGAACCTGAGTTTAAACTAAATTATTGGATTCTTCACTTCACTTCACTCCGCTTCGTTCAGAATGACAAAATAGGTAGATGAAGTTTAAGAATTAAAATGTTCATAATTTATATTTTTATAAAAGTATTTAAATAGAACCGTTATTTTCTTAACTTTTCCTCTGTGATTTCTCTGTGAGGAAAATATTAAATTTTGCTAGGGCTGTGATCTCTGAGTCTCTGTGGTGAATTTTCTCCAACTTTATATTTATTAATTTTAACTATGCGCCAGCTTGCTGCAATAATGTTTTCCGACATGACAGGCTACACTGCTCTTATGCAGCAGAACGAACAATCAGCTAAAGACAAGCGCCGAAGGCTGAAGGAAGTTCTGGAAACTTACGTTGCTGCTTACAATGGAAAAATACTTCAGTACTATGGAGATGGTGCGCTGAGTATGTTTAACAGCGCTATTGATGGAGTTAATTGTGCTGTGGAAATTCAGCAGACTTTGCAACAGGAACCAAAAGTAGAGGTCCGCATAGGAATTCATACAGGAGATATTTCAATAGAAGATGAAACTATTTATGGCGATGGCGTTAACCTTGCATCAAGGATTGAATCCCTTGCTGTTCCGGGTTCAGTTTTTATTTCAGAAAAAGTGTTTGATGAAATAAGAAATCAGGAAAACATTACAGCCCGTGAAATGGGTTATTTTGAATTAAAGAATGTGATAAAACCTGTCCGCATATTTGCAATAGATAACAAAGGACTTGTTGTCCCTGCACGGGATGAACTGAAAGGAAAAACCAAACTGCCTACTAACCGGCTTGCTGTGCTGCCTTTTGTAAACATGAGCGCCGATCCTGAAAATGAATACTTCAGTGACGGTATTACTGAAGAACTTCTGAATGCATTTACTAAAGTAGATGGTCTTCAGATAACTTCAAGAACCTCTGCCTTTGCCTTTAAAGGAAAAAATACTGATATACGTGAGATAGGGATACAGCTGAATGTAGACAGAATACTGGAAGGAAGTGTGCGTAAAGCCGGTAACCGTGTACGCATTACGGCGCAGTTAATAAATACAGCTGACGGGTATCACATCTGGAGTGAAAATTTTGACCGTGACCTTACTGATATATTTGAAGTGCAGGATGAGATCAGCAGTATTATAGTTAATAAATGCCGAATCTGAGTGCGAAAGAGCATGAGGAAAAACTTGTAAAGGTGCCGACACAAAATCTTGAAGCTTATACATTTTTTTTGAAAGGTTTACATTTTTATAATAAGATAACTCCAAAGAATGTTAAGAAAGCCATAGAATTTTTTGAAAAAGCAATATCACTTGAGCCGGATTACGCACATGCTTATGCAATGGCTGCGGAATCTTATGCTTTTCTCGGATCAACCGGTCAAATGCAGCCCGGTGAGGCTTTTGATATTGTGCATAAGTACAGTGATAAAGCAATATATCTCGACAGTTCACTCTCAGCAGGATATACTGCTAAAGGTTCTGCTTTTTTACTTTACGACTGGAAATGGAAAGAGGCATATGATTCATTGTTAAAAGCTATAGAGCTGAATCCTGCTGCAACCGACGCACATCAGCTGCTTTCCTTTTACTATCTGATCACCAAGCGAAAATGATGTAGTTGATATTATGGAAAAAGCGCTGCAGGCAGATCCGCTTTCTCCGATAGTTAACAAGTCCCTTACCGATGCTTACCTCATTGCAGGAAGAACGGATGAAGCATTAAAACAGGCTAATTTACTTCTGGATATGCATCCGCAAATGCGCATAGCATTGGAGTTAAAAGGATGGTGCTACGGAGTAAAAGGAGACTGGAAGAAGGCAATTGAGATCTTTGAGGAAGTTCATAAATTAGTAAAACATCCTTTAAAAGGTCTTACACCATTAGGGTGTGCTTATGCTAATACAGGTGAAGCGGAAAAAGCAATGGAATGTATTCGCAAGATAGAGCAATGGCAGAAGGAAGAGCCGGGAGTTGTAGTGGATGCGGATCTTGCAATGATCTGGCTATCATTAGGAGATATGGACAAGGCATTTCATCATTTATTTCAATGTGTTGAAAAAAGGATAGGACCTGTAGCTATTATTATTGAACACCCAACGTTCAAAGTACCGGCTGATGATCCGAGGTATAAATTATTAAAAGAGAAGCTGAAGCTGAGTGAATACATTTAATTTTCACATTTTAAATATGATGGGAGTGATTGAAAAAGAATACTGTGAAGACATTTAGAAAATCTTCATAGTCATTAGTGAATCATTTTGTGATAATTTAAAAAAAAATATCGCAAATACATCTTTGTTGGATGAAGCATTTTTGAAAATCAAAAACAGGAGATTTGAATTAATGATAGATGATTAGTTACTTCGAATTTTCTTGAGCTTATCCCAACCTGAAGAAGCAGCGAGAATCAACCCCGGTAACATAATTATAAAACTTGAACACTTCCCCCATTAAAAATACTCCTCTTGTGATAAATAAATTTTAAATAAACAGTAAACAATACTCAATACCCAATACTAAATCACTAAATATTCTTACCGCATTGATCGCAATGAAGTCATCCAGTTTCTGAGCAACAATTTCATCAAGATCCTAAGCAGAATGAAAGATTAGAGATCAAAAATTGGTTATACCTGTATCCGGACTAAAAGTTATTCCTATAATCACTCCAATTTCTCTGCGTAAGAAAGCTCACATGTACTTGCCATTGTGTCCGTATCCCAACCCTCAATATAGGCAAGACCGAGACTGTAATAACTGTTATTCTGGCTGGTCGGAAGTACTTTCCATCATCTTATCTACATTACTCATATTTATTCGCCTGACCTGTAAGAAGAAATTCATCCATCTTGTAATATCATCCGGAGTGGAAATAAGATTTCCTTCAGATACATGGGGGACATATTCTGCAGGGTGGTATTTGTTTTAATTCCATTGTCATACATAATTGATTCTATCATAGGTGCTGGAATATTATCATCATCTCAGTTCCATACAGATGATGTATTGTTTAGCTCAGCGGCTTAAAGAAATTCATTTCCTGAAACTCCGTCCCAGGTAAGCCCTGAAGCGCGCTCAATAATTTTTCCAAGTATATTGTAACCTGTATTGGAGTGAATGGCGCTCAGACCCGGCGGAGACACCGACAGCTGATATCTTGATACTAATCCAACCAGTTCATCGAACGTAAAAGAATGATGCTCCATCCCCGTGTTTCCAGAACATAATTCACATATAACTGCCCCCGCATACGGTTCCGGAACAGATGCAGGGATCGGATCATTGATTACATCAAAACACCGCACGGTGTTCAAGAAGCTGTTTAATTGTTATCTCGATCTTTTGTAAGGTACGTCATAGTCGGGAGAGGGAGGAAGATAAGATGTAGCTGTTCCCGGAAAGTTACCGGTAAGTAGTCATCTATGCTTTAATCTCCTGCTGATGAAGAAGCATGACGAAGCAGCGTTGAAAGTTTTGGTTATGCTTGCAATCCGGAAATGATAATTGAGCTGAGGCGATGGAGTAATTCCGGCGGAAGCAAAATAATTACCTGAATTGGTTTTGATCCTTACAAGAAAGCCGCCGCTTGTAATATTCCTTTCCGTATAGTAATAGTTTGTAAGGTCATTGACCATTCTCTGCAATTCTATGCTTTTCAGATCGCTGTTGTTTGTGACAGGATCATCTGAGCAGGAAGAAATAGTTAAAGGAATTAAACAACAAATAACAAGAATTGTTTTTTTTCCTATCTTGATTAACAAAATTTTAAAGTGGAAAATATAACTGAATCATATTTTTTTTCAATTTACATTTTGAAACAATATAATATTCCATCAAAAAAATTCTTCAAGGAAAGAGCTGAGTTAATCGTATTACAGCTGTATTCTGATCTAAAAGCAAACCTGTCAGGTTATAACTCCTGGACAATGCAATATAAATTGAATAGAAATCCGGACTTAGTTATTTTATTTGTGTTCATTTGGAAATAATAAAAATAAAAATTAAACTATTCAAATTTTTATGGTCAACAAATTAAAAGAAAGTTTATGAAAAATCTGGCAAGCATTGACATGCTAAAAATGCTTTGAATGTGGCCGAAGAACAGCTGGAACTCGGATAAGAAATGTTTTTATATTACTTTCCACATACCCTGGTATTCCTTGACTACTACCTGACAATTCCCCGACAAACTTTATATCGCCTCTGCTATTCACCTTACAGCCCGTATGATATACCGGAAGAAGCAGTCGATGATGTAATGCCTGACAGAGTTTACAGTAAAGATGAAATGCTTGATTACCCGGAGGCTTGCCGGAAAAAGTGCCATACATTAATCTCAGGTTTAACTGAAGAAGGAAATGAAACAACATTGGATAGAGGAACCTGACAGTCTTGCATGTCCTGGAAACTATAGGCTACTCTGTATTGAAATACTACTCTATAATATGAGGCATGTTCAGCATCATGCAGCGCAGCTGAATTTGCTCTTAGGAAGAAAATTAATATGTTCCGATTGGGTTTCAGAAGCTGTAAGATGAGCTGTAACAAATTGTTTTGAAGACTAAAAACAGATTATCAATGTTTAAATTGGTTACCTTTTCCTGAAATAGCGTATTAAGGATGAAAAACATTAACTCTTATTTAAAGTTATTTTACTTGAGCAGCCGGAGATTTTTCAAAAGTCACTGAAATTATTTTGAGAAACTTTTATCTTTGAGTGAAATAATTGGTTTAGGCAAATTTTTTTAACTTTAAAAATACTAAAAATGAAAACCAAGCTATTTACTGTTTATTTTTAACATTTACTTTCAGAGTGATCTTTGCTCAGACCGGTTGGTTTAAGCAGGAGAGCGGAATAATTAATCCTTTGCGGTCAGTTTACTTCACCGATATTAATACAGGATGGGTATCCGGAGACTCGCGGAGATCTTAAAGACTACAAACGGCGGGGTTAACTGGATCCCGCAAATAAGCGGGACATATGATCTATTATTTTCAATTTTTTTTCGGACAAGAATAACGGTTGGGCAGTAGGAGGATACAACAGCGTGATCCTGAATACAACAAACGGCGGAACAAAACTGGATACATCAATATACCACAACTTCATCTCGATGGTTTTATTCTGTTTTCTTCATAGACAACAATACAGGTTGGGTGGTTGGCGACTATGGGAGGTTTTCAAACAATTAACGGAGGTACAAACTGGTCGAGTCAAACGCTGGGTAATTTTGAATTTTATTCGGTCTATTTTTCTCGATAACAATACCGGCTGACCGTTGGATATGCTTCCGGTTCTAATGATAGAATCTTCAAAACAACAGACGGTGGAACTAGCTGGATAGCACAACAAGGCGGTCAATCCGCTCAATTATTTTCAGTATATTTTAGTAACAGCAATACCGGATGGATATTGGTTGCAACCGGTTACTTAAAACAACCAACGGTGGAGATAACTGGAACATTATACCGCAATGGACCCTCAAATTTATCAAGGGCAATGTATTTTACAAACAGTAATACAGGCTGGATAGTTGGGTCTCAAAATTTGATCTCTAAGACAACTAACGGAGGAGAAAACTGGACACGTCAAACAGGGAATAATCACAGTTATGAAGATGTTTTTTTATAAATGACAGCAGGGGTGGGCAGTTGGCTGTGGAGGTGATATCATCAAAACTACGACAGGAGGGTACTGTAGGCATTCAGACCATATCATCTGAAATACTGAACACTTTTCTTTATCTCAGAATTATCCTAATCCATTTAATCCGGTAACACAAATTAATTACTCAATAATAAAAGCGCAGAATGTAGTGTTAAAGGTCTATGATGTTCTTGGAAGTGAGGTTGCTACTTTAGTGAATACGAAACAAAATGCAGGTATATATTCTGTTGATTGGGATGCAGGCAGTTACCCGAGCGGATATATTTTTATAATCTCAGGTCTGTGATTTTACTGAAACGAGAAGATGATGTTGGTAAAATAGTGACATTTGTCCTGTCAAAATAGTCTTGGGATAAATTTATTGTTTGAAATTTAAAGCTTGAACAACATCCCGGAGAGATGAAATATTGGTAGCAGTAAATGAAACACATCACAAGTCCCGTAGTCACGAAATAACGGTTGATTATATTCCATCCCTAGGATTGGAATTTGTTTGAATATTTGTTACCAAATAATATCCCTACGGGATTTTAGTAATCGTTTAACCACTAAACAACAACTCTGAGTTTACGAGATAGGTGTAACTGTCAGATTTATCTGTTGGCTACAGGACAGATGTCCTAAAAGTAAATAGTGAAGCCAAACAATTGTTATAATACTTCAAAACCTTTCTGATGGAATTTCCGATAATAATCAGCGGGTTGACGATGTGCTTTTCAGAATTAACTTAATACTATTTCTTTCACTTACGGACTGCATTCACACTGCATTGATCGCAAACTCAATCATTCCGTTATTCTGAGATTGTACATTCGCAAAATCCCAGAAATTAGATGCAGCAAACACAGTCACTCCTGTATCCGGATCATAGAAATCTATTAAAAGATAACCCGGAAGCGCGCCTGTATGTCCGTATCCCAATCCGTCAATGAAGCATATACCAAGACCATAAAGAGCGTTAGGTCCGTTTTCACCTGTTGGAATTACCTGCTTCATCAAATCAACATTACTCATGTTTATTCCGGCTTGTCCGGTCATAAGCAGGTTCATCCACTTCATAACATCAACAGAGTTTGAAATAACATTTCCTTCAGATACATGTGATGACATATTCTGCCAGGTAGTGTTGGTTGTAATTCCGTTTAAATAGAAAAATGACTCTATGTAAGGTAAAGGAATTATAGTGTCATTCCCTGCCATACAGACGATGTATTGTTTAAGCTAAGGATTGAAAGAAATTCGTTTCAACGAATTGCTCCATGTTAAACCAAGGAAGCACGCTCTATGATTTTTGGTAGCATATGATAACCTGCATTGAGTAATGATACTGCTGACCCGGAGGAAAGTAAGAAAGATCATTTGTCGCTGCTACACCTACCATTTCATCAAATGTAAAAGTATGATATTGATTCCCGGGAAATTCCAGAACATAAACTGCGTAAAGCTGGCCGGCATAAGGCTGCGGAGCCGATGCAGGGATCGGATCATTTGTTACATCAAAAAAACCTGCACGATGCTCAAGCAGTAGTTTCAATGTTATCTGTTCCTTATACGGTACATCATAGTCAAGGGAGAAGCCGAGATAAGGTATATTTGTTCCGGGAAAGTTACCGGTTATTAAGTCATCTATGTTTACTTTGCCCTGCTGATGAAGGAGCATGACAGCTGCATTAAAAGTTTTCGAAATGCTGCACAACCGCAAATGTGAATTTTCATCAGGCGACGGACTGATTCCGCCTGACCACACAAAATAATTGCCTGAATTTGTATTTATCTTTATAAGAAAACCACCGTTTATAATATTTCTTTCAGTGTAGTAAAGTTTGTAATGCTGTCAACTATTCTTTGTAATTCTGCATTGTTCTGATTTCCGATCCAGCTACAGGATCATCTGAGCAGGAAGAAACAATCAAAGAGAACAGAAAATAAAAAGAAATATTCTTCAATTTATGTTTTTAATTTACTGAATATAACATATTTACTTTTTCTAAAGATAACTTTAGTTTAACCACAAAAAGCACTAAATAGCACAAAGTATTCACAAAGTTCTTAAAGATTTTATTATTATCTCAAATTGATCAATAAAAATTTAAAGAAGTATTTAAACGCAAAGTTAGCAAAGTACTTACGCCTGCCTGTTTCTGCCCTGATAGGAAAAGTAGATATCGGGCAGGCAAGTGATCGCTGAGAATTTTTCTGACAATTTAATTTTCTCTGAATCCCTTTGTGTTCTTCGTGCCTTAGTGGTAAAAATGGTACCAATGAAAATTGGTTTATATTTATTTTTAATCTTGTGTTTAGCACATTTCTTTGTAAAGACTTAACAGATAAAATGTTTAAACAGTATTACTAATAACTAAGATTTGCATATTGATTTTGTAACTTATTCTAAGAACTTTGCACTAATTATTAATTCCAAAAACTTCACTCACTTTAAATCTTACAATCAGAGAACAATCATCTTTGCCTTACTTTTTAACGTGTACTATAATCTATTTTTCCTGCGGGGTTCGATGATGATGATAATATACAGACGGAAAGCATGCTGATGGGAGCAAACTGCCAGGCGCCTAATACAAAATAGATGTAAACATTAACAGAAAAATTCTTGCGCAACGACGTTTGCTTATTTAATTTGCCCCGGATACTGGTGGTGGACTAACTATGAATTTAAGAATGCCTCGGAATATTTTTATAGTCAGGGACAAACGAAGTCCGAGGAAGTTGGAAGTTAAGGCAGATGGTATTCATTTAAGAGTAAGAAAAGTATGACCGGGGAAGGCAAACAAAGGTGGATAGCTTCTGGAAGTTGTGGTAGCAGTTTCTTATGAGAGTGATAAAAACACTCTTTTATAAACCGGATACGGAACATACCTTGTTGCGGCAGAGTTAATACTGCCGCATCGTGGGACTTACTTGGACGGAAATGTTGTCTTCGGTGCATTTACTTATCAGCGGGAAAAGAGCAGTAAGTATAAAATAATCCTTTTCTCCGAATTAGATCTCGCGGAGATCTCACGATGGGGCGCGCCACCGTGCTCCATCTTGATCAGAGACTTCACAGGAAACGCACAGTTCGCAGTTCAGGTCTGGGATAAAAAGATGGTGACAATGTTCACCGCTACCGTAAAAGCGGAGTAAAGGAAATTACCTTGTGATGAAGTGGACAAGCTGAAATAAACCTGTGGATATTTGAACAATATACAACGGGCTTTATAACCTGACAAATCTTCCGTCAAAAATGGCATATGAATGGGAAACTGATAGAACCAGAATAAATTTACTTCGTTTGACGAATGCAAGCTTTTTCATATGGAATCTATGGATGGGGAAATTACAAAGAAAAAGGTCAGGATAATGATCATCCTGACCAAGCAACGGTCAGGATCAGGAAGTGGTAGTGACTCATTTCAGTATAAGAAAGAATCAAATTGCAGGATTTTTTGAATTACTTGGAATTTCCCAATCCTATAGTTGATCTTCAGAAAGAAATGGAATCATTCACCTTTGACGAAATAAGAATTTTCATTTTACTTAAAATGTTTCAAATTCTAGAAACTTATTTTACCAGTGAGAATAACAATAAAAAAAATTACAATCATTTTTTCGGATTATTTGGATAACTGGCATTTCCTGCGGCAAAAGTTTACATTCTGTTTATGATTATTTAAATACAGGAAAAGGTGTACCCTATGTCTGATAATGTAAATATAATTTGGCGTGGTCTTCAAAATCCTCTGATAATTACCGACAAACAGGAATATCTTTCCGGATGTGATACACCCGTAATTTTAAGAAAATAGTCCTGCTGGAAGTTATCTACCGGAAAGAACAGCTCAAAGACGCTGTCGATTCTAAGGTAGCTGAACTGAAAAAATTGAAAGAGTCGGATCCGGTAGTTAGTTCGAGGCTGTTTGGGAAAACGGAGAAATAATGCTGGATTGTTATTTTGAGCCAATATAATCCCGACCAACATGGTTAGGATATAATTGAAAGAAATGTATACCGCTACAAAAATTTTACCGGCGCTGCCACAGAAGACGGCATTGTTGTTTGGGTGCGAACGTGCTTACGGGAGATGACATTGATAATTTTTAACTTGCATTAAAGGGAAACGATTCGATGTACCTAATGTGCCGTCGGGGCTGGTATGATTCCGGAGATAACAATTAAAAATACAAGTAGCTGCTTAAAACATTACTCAGAAAATAAATCTTTATTAAATTACGCAAGTTTACCGTCGAATTTTGAAACTATTGTTCGCCACGAATTACACTCAATTTACACGAACTACTTAAATAGTCATTTCTTGCTAATTCAAGCACTCGTGAAATTCGTGTCTTTTTTTACAATAGTGAAACTGTCAAATCGATTAAATTATAATAGTTAACTAATACAATATGCCTGAAAACAAAAACATCGAAGTTGTAATGCAGTGGATCAATGCAGCCAATGCATATAACATTGAACAGATCGGAGAAATCCTCCATCCTTGATTATGAATATGATTTCTCGGTCCTGACTCAATAAAAGGAAAAGAAGAAGTCCTTAAAGAATGGAAATGGTTCCTAACAGGTTTCTCTTGACCTGCATTATGAAGTTGATCAGTTGATAGACGGCGGCGAGTATGTCGTTTCCAGACTGAGAAATGACAGGGACACAGAAGGGAGAATTCAGATTTGTCGGGACAGACAGTGTGGAAACTTCGATTCCCGCCAGCAATAAGCCAATAGATATTCCAGTTGTTCTATCCACAAGATCAAAGAGGGAAAGATCATCCGGCTATGGAGATA
>JADJTX010000062.1 GCA_016710985.1 Ignavibacteria bacterium | reverse complement strand
TACTCATTACTTATTACTCATTACTCATTACTCATTATTAAGCTCTTTCCCTTTCTCCAAAAGCCGCTTTCAGATGTGAAGCGCTTCAGTTCTGAAATTAATTTTGATATCTCGTACCAAATTATTCCCTGTTTTATAATTCAATTTAAACAGTCTGCTGAAGTAACCAATGAATGAATTACATTTACTCAGATACATTTCAAAAGCAGATTTATTTGTTTTGACAAAGTGAACATATGAATCCAAAAGTTCAGCGGCTTGTACAAAACCATTTAAGTTCATAATATATCATAATAGTTGTCCTGCTTTATCGCGGATTTATGAAACACATTCTTTATAGGACCGCTCTTTAAAGCTTTTCCAGAGCTCCAGGTCATTTTTCCTATCAAAATTCCCAGACACGCCAGGCTGTAAGCAAGGACATATTGTTTCTTATCCAGGTTCTATCCGGTCTGTGAATTTTTTTTTTTTTTTTTATGAAGTTTTCAGTCCATTCATATTCATTCGAGCCAATTCCTGCCCACACTATAGTCATAAATCTCATCTACTTATGTATTTACCGTGCTGTGAAAGTGTGAGTAAGTTATGTTTGATGGAATATTTTATAAAATCAATAATATACGCTGTGTATTCTTCCCTTCCGTCATTAAATTTCTTCTGAGCATAGTTTCTTAAGATCGCTGTCATATTTGAACTTTCATTGCCGCTTTAATGCTAACATCTTTGCTTTGAAACAGCATTTTTTTAACCTCAAAGAAATATTTTTCGTCGTTTGTAATTAACATTAAACAAATGTTATAGTAAACTTTTAAAACCGGAATTTTCAAGTATTCACTGTTCTGTTTTAAATAATCGAAAATACTATTCATAAAATCCGGATAACCTTTTACATTCACAACGAGTGTTTTCTGATTTAAAAATACTGACAGAATTTCAATGAATTTATGAAAAAAGATATTTCAGGCTCTTCTGTTTGTATCAGCTTTTCATCGAGAGTATCTTTATAAGTAATAAGTTTTTGTATCCTGATGACCTTCACTTCATTCTTAAAATATTCAAGTCATGTAATTTACAAGATACATCCCGCTTCTTTTGCTTTCTTTGCTTTACTATTTTTTTAAGACTCTTTATAGATTTCATCATCGCATCCTGAAAATCTCTGAAATTCAGTTCATCCCGAAGCACAGCATCCTTGTTTGAATCATTTCGCTTCCAGGTTTTTTGAATCATAAATTCCTTTGCAAACTCACATCAGTCTAGATATTGTCATCCCCATAAAGCTTTCACCGTATTTGATCTTTCCGAACGCCTTTTTAAAAAGCAATTTTTATGCAGATTTTTTCATCAAATTCCGGATGATGCTTTCTTATCTGCTCAAATAATTTAAAGACACTTGATTTTTGTTATAGTAAGGCGACTGAATAAATAAGATGAATTCTTTCATTTCCACCCAGTTACTGAAAGTTTTTAATACATCTATTAGAGTTGACTTGTACATACTAAGAATTATTATAGTATTTTAGGTAATATTCAAACTTAAGAATAAGTGGTGATAAATGTAACACTTATATGTTTGGTAAATCACAAAATAAAGAAAAAGGTACCACAAATTTCTACAAATGATGACGAATAAAAAATATTAGCAATAATTTTTTAAATAGAATTAACATAAATATATTTTTACATCGTTACAGCAGATTTATTTTTACATCAGAGTGACATTGAAATAGTAGATGGAAATTTTTTGAAGAGGTTAAAAGAAGATGAAAGTTGATTTATCTATTGGATGTTATGAACTATTCCAATGTACAAGCACCAGTTTTTTATCATAAAAACTCCCGGATATCCTACAAAAATACTGTTCCATCATCAGAAAGATAAGGTAAACTCATTGCTTTTTAAATCCATATGCAGCTCGAAGTTGTTTATTATCATTAAGTCTGAATATTTTTCCAACGTATCCTGAAGTATTTATATTTATAGAATCTATTGGGACAATATGACCATTGTCTTTTTTAAACCAATACTGATTCGGTTCGAGGTTTTCTCGTTGGCCAAATTTGGTTGTCATCCTTATCGAAATAGATTCTTTAGAGGAATCCGACAGGATTGAAAACAAATTGTTGGTCAATGTACCTAGGTACACGTTGAAAGGTAAAATACTTTCCAGTAATTGATTCAAATATATATAATTTTCGTGTCCCCCAAAGCACAGCTTGTCAACATACACACAACTCGAAAAGACTGCCGCAGTTTAACTTTATTACGAGTTCTTTTGTATTGAATTTTAAATTTTTCGAATTGATTTCTTTAAAATTATTTGAAGAATGTCAAGACAGCATGAACTAATAACCGTCAGAAAACATTAGGACTGATGAATAGAATTTTACTCAGTAATAAAATTATTTAATATCTGGCTGAATAAATTTTTGGTTAACAAACAACGTAGATTTTGAAAACTCTATCTGAAATTAAACACAAGCGGAAATATAAATACTACAATGACAGTCCATGAACAATAAGCAATAGCAAGGAATTTTGAAACTATCTTTTCAACTTCTTTAGGCTCACTTTTATTAAACATTGCTCTGAATGGTATCAGTAACGAGTAAGAGATTTGTAAGGATAAGGACATTACCTCAAAGGACAACAAGTCGGTTCGGCGTGATCCCCCATTCAAAATTCTGAATACGATCGCATGACAATGCAATACAGTTTACGATTGAATTACTGAAGAAAGAAGAAACAATATCACGATCTCTGTGCGAAGTTCGCCTTTTTAAACGGAAGTCTCAGCTACGGAAAATAATGCTATTGCCATCACGCCTATCAAAGAGAATGTTGAATGTCAGAAGAATTCCCTGTCATTGTACGGATCTTTTCCGGTAGCAATAATTGCGATTAAATATACCGACGAGGTGTAATCAAAACCAACCGGACTGAATATTCTGGCGATCACAGGTGAGACCTTGCCCCTAACTGAAGAGTTTTTTAGTACGTATGTTGCAACTATCGGCGCGGCTACAAGGCCGGGTATGATCACAAACGGTTTTGTAAAAATCAAATATCTCCAGACCAATCAGTGAAAATAGTCCCTGAGTCATCGCTGTCAATTGCGTGCCCGATATCAGTATGATTGCTGTTATGACAATGAGATCACCGTTGTATGCCTCGAAGTCCATTCTTTTCTGATAATCATTAAGCCTGTCTCCGGTAACCACAAATCCTAATACAGTCCAGAGAAATAGCGGGGAGATGAATGCTGGTTAATAATGAAAGTATCCCTCCAGTCGTTTACGGAATCAGATTAATGAATACCGCGGAAGCCAAAAACGCTGATGCAGCTGCAATGATTTTTCTTTTAGTAAGATTGCCGACCCATCCGAAATAAATTGTTATCATCAGCAAAGCAATGAATCCAATGTTTCTCGAGTAAAATACAGTCTCATCTGCTTGAAATATTTCCGGGATATTTGCAAAGATGCCTGCGATTAAGGAAGCAGGTATTGCAAACATCAATTCTCCTAGGGAGTTTCCGGAATCTCTTATTATTCTATAATTCCGTCTTTCATTCCAAGAAATCCTTCAAGCTGATTATTTCTTAATTCAGGATAAATTAAATTAAATTCACGCCTGAATGATGACGAATCCTATATGAATAATTTTTCAAGCTCTTTAGGATCGTTAATGTATGTTATAATGTTTCATCTTTCACTATCATTTTTTTTGAATTTGGATATTGGTTTTAATTAATTGTTCAAGTGCGTTCAAATGGTTGTAAATGCTCTCACTGCCCGCATCTGTAACTGTATAAAAGCTGTATTCGTTTTTTTCCTATGATCTTTTAATTTTAATGTATTTGCTTTTTTCAAGTGCACTGATGTGATTTGCAAGATTTCCGTCTGTAACATCCAGCATCTGTTAATGTGTTGAAGTCCGCCGAATCACTGACAACAAGGATCGACATGACTCCCAACCTGACCCTGCTCTCTAAGACTTTATCAAGATTTTCAATAATACTCTTCAACGTTAAGCTCTTTCGTATTTTAGATACACATAAATTCCCGTATATCAGATGAAATATTCCGAATCCAGCAATCCGGAATCATGAAAGGATAAACGATTTTAAAAGCCTCCGAAAGATCCCCAGAGAATCTCTAATACACCAAGCTACATAACTTCCTTGACGGTGAACACTTACATTTATCAGTCAAGTCCATAGAATATTAACATTTGCAAGAGACGATCAGAAAATAAATTCCCGTAATAGAATAGTATCAGGCAAAATATTCCTCCGGTAGTAAAGATAAAGAGGTTCATAAAAACTCTTTTTGCCATACTATCCCAGAAAATTATGTTTTTTTTTTTGCTTTGCGGGATGAGAAATGGTTGTAAGCATCAAAGCAAGTATGAAGACTGCCTAGGAAATTCAACTATAAAAGTCACGGTGACGGAAAGCTGATCTTTTTGACTTGATCGTGATCGAAGTTATTCGTTCAAAATCCTGTATGAAAATAAATGCTGATGATCACAGGGCCTAAGATCGCGGCTATCTAGGCGCAATTTCAGAGGACATTCCGCTGAGCGATGAGAAATCTTGACGATCTTTGCATCAGACCTTTTATCTCGTTGAGTGTTTCAAGATGATCCTTATTATTTTCCATATTATGATTGAATCTATGTTAGAAAGTACTTTGTAGTGCAAAGTTAATGCAAACTGTGTATTTAGTCAAGGAAAATAGGAAAAATGGAGAAACTTCAGTGGATTCCTTTTTAACATTTTAGTCTTTGTGCCCTTTGTGCATTCTTTGTGTGATCTGTGGTGAACATCGGTCTTTTGGACAGATCGAAATTAACTTACGACAAGACAGTATTATTCCAATCCTTGTTACCAGTTATTCAGTGTTCATTTTAGTTCATATTGTATTTTAAAAGTTATTGTGTATATTTAAATGTTTTCCTCAGAAACTTCAACATCCTGAACTAACCTAAGCAATTTTAAACATTAAGAATTTAAATAAATGTAAGTTTAACAAACTAACGGGAAATTAAATTATAACTTAAATAAACATAGCTATGTACGGCCTTCCCTGATACAAAGAAAAAATGAAAAAGTAATTAAAGAATTTATCGACGAACATCCTTTTGCTTTTTATCGGATGTGATTCAGAAAATAAACCTGTTGCCACACAGGTGCCGTATTTATTGAAGAGCATGACGGCGAAAATATTAAGAGGACATATGATGAAGGATACAGATCATCATAAAGCTTTTTTACACAATGAAAATGTACTTGTAGTTTTCACAGTGATCACACATATGTAAGTAGTACGTGGTACAGTAATCCTCATACTCCTTCAACATGGAATTATATGACGTACATGCTAAAGGCACTATCAGATTTCCTGGATGACGATGCATTAGTAGATGTGCGCGAATGATAACTCTTCATTTTGAAAACCAAGATAAAAAACTCTACTACGATTTTGATAACCTTCCATCTGAGTACACACAAAAATTAATGAAGGCAATTGTAGCTTTTGAAATTGAAGTAAAGATGAACCATGTTTTCAAATTAAGTCAGGACAGAGATAAAGAAAGTTATCATAATATAATCGGAGAAGCTCAGGAACAGGGCGGAGCCGCCGCGGTGATTGCCGGTGAAATGGAGAAAAGAGCTAAGGATCAATTTCTGATGAGTAGAATAGAAACAGTATATTGTCTTTTCATCTTTTACCACAGAGACTCAGAGTACACAGAGCTGCACAGAGGTAATTGAAGGTATTTTTAAAGGTACGTAACACTCTGTTTTTGTCATTCTGAGCGAAGGAAGAATCCAAGAACCTGAGTTTAAACTAAATTATTGGATTCTTCACTTCACTTCCTCCCTTCATTCAGAATGACAAAATAGGTAGATGAATTAAAATGTTCATAATTTATATTTTTATAAAAGACTTTAAATAGAACTAACGCCAGATTTCTCTGTGCTACTAAATAAAATAATGTTGTTTATTTTGCAAACTTTTAAACACTTTTGAACACGGGGCTCAGAACGGAGATCAATTTTTCTTGTCTCTGTGACTCTGTGTTTAAGAAAAATATTAAATTTGTTGTAGCTGAGGGCTTCGATGGATCTGTGTTCTCTGAGTCTCTGTGGTGAATTTTCTCCAACTTTATATTTTACCTATGCGCCAGCTTGCTGCAATAATGTTTTTCCGACATGACAGGCTACACTGCTCTTATGCAGCAGAACGAACAATCAGCTAAAGACAAGCGCCGAAGACTGAAGGAAGTTCTGGAAACTTACGTTGCTTTACAATGGAAAAATTCTTCAGTACTATGGAGATGGTGCGTTGAGTATGTTTAACAGCGCTATTGATGGAGTTAATTGTGCTGTGAAATTCAACTAGACTTTACAGAACCAAAGTAGAGGTCCGGATAGGGAATTCATACAGGAGATATTTCAATGAAGATGAAACAATTTATGGCGATGGCGTTAACCTTGCATCAAGGATTGAATCCCCTTGCTGTTCCGGGTTCAGTTTTTTATTTCAGAAAAAGTGTTTGATGAAATAAGAAATCAGGAAAACATTTCAGCCCGTGAAATGGGTTACTTTGAATTAAAGAATGTATTAAAACCTGTCCGCATATTTGCAATAGATAACAAAGGGCTCGTGGTTCCGAGCCGTGATGAACTAAAAGGGAAAACCAAACTGCCTACCAACAGACTGGCTGTACTGCCATTTGTAAACATGAGCGCCGATCCGGAGAATGAATACTTCAGTGACGGTATTACAGAAGAACTTCTGAATGCATTTACAAAGGTAGATGGTCTCCAGATAACTTCAAGAACTTCGGCTTTGCCTTAAAGGGAAAAAATTCTGATATACGTGAAATAGGGATACAGCTGAATGTAGACAGAATACTGGAAGGAAGTGTACGTAAAGCCGGAAACCGTGTCCGCATTACGGCACAGTTAATAAATACAGCTGACGGGTATCATATCTGGAGTGAAAATTTTGACCGTAACCTAACTGATATATTCGAAGTACAGGATGAGATCAGCAGTATTATAGTTAATAAGTGCCGTGTGAATCTGACTGCGAAAGAGCATGAGGAAAAACTTGTAAAGGTGCCGTTGCAAAAATCTCGAAGCTTATACATTTTTTTTTAGAAAGGGTTACTTTATAATAAGATAACTCCAAAAATGTTCTGAAAGCCATATAGATTTTTGAGAAAGCAATATCACTTGAACCCGATTATGCTCATGCACACGCGATGGCTGCAGAATCTTATGCGTTTCTCGGATCAACAGGGCAAATGCAGCCGAGTGAGGCATTTGATATTGTGCATAAGTACAGCGATAAGCAATACAGCTGGATAGTTCACTCTCAGCAGGATATACTGCCAAGGGTTCTGCTTTTTTACTCTATGACTGGAAATGGAAAGAGGCATATGATTCATTGTTAAAGCTATAGGAGCTGAATCCTGCTGCAACCGACGCCATCAGCTGCTTTCCTTTTATTACCTGATCACCGGGCGAAAAGATGATGCTGTTGATATTATGGAGAAGGCGCTGCAGGCGATCCGCTTTCTCCGATAGTTAACAAGTCCCTTACCGATGCTATCTCATTGCAGGAAGAACGGATGAAGCATTAAAACAAGGCTAATTTGCTTCGGATATGCATCCGCAAATGCATAGCATTGGAGTTAAAAGGCTGGTGCTAGGGGTAAAAGGAGACTGGAAGAAAGCAATTGAGATCTTTGAGGAAGTTCATAAACTAGTAAAACATCCTTAAAGGTCTTACACCATTAGGGTGTGCTTATGCGAATACAGGAGAAGGAAAAGCAATGGAATGTATTCCTAAAAAATAGAGCAATAGCAGGGAAGAACCGGGAGTTGTAGTGGATGCGGATCTTGCAATGATCTGGCTATATTAGGAGATATGGATAAAGGCATTTCATCATTTATTTCAATGTGTTGAAAAAAGAATAGACCTGTAGCTATAATTATTGAACATCAACATTCAAAGTACCTGGCTGATGATCCGAGGTATAAATTATTAAAAGAGAAGCTGAAACTGGGTGAATACATTTAATCTTCAATATTTTTGAACCTGAGGGGAGTGACTTAAAAGAATACTGGTCCTCTGTGAAGACATCTTTAGAAAATATCCATAGTCATCAGTGAATCATTTTGTGATAATTTAAAAAAAAATAATGCAAATACATCTTTGTATGAAGCATTTTTGAAAACAAAAACAGGAGCTTTGGAATTAATGATATGGATGATTAGTTACTCTGTGAATTCGTAGAGCTGGCTGGTGTGCTCGGGTATCCCAAGAAGAAGCAGTAGAATCAACCCTTGTAACATAATTATAAACTTGCTACACCCATTAAAAATACTCCCCTCTTGTGATAATAAATTTTTAAATACACAGTACACAATACTCAATACCCAATACTAAATCACTCAAATATTCTCACCGCATTGATCGCAAATGAAGTCATCCCGTTTCCCTGAGCAACAATTTCATCAAGATCCCAGAAATTAGAGATCAACAATATGGTTATACCTGTATCCAAGTTATAATAATCAGCTGTAAGAAAGCTCACGTGCGCCATTGTGTCCGTATCCCAACCCATCAATATAGGCAAGACCGGACCGTAGTAACTGTTATTCTGCCCGGTCGGAAGTACTTTCATCATCTTATCTACATTACTCATATTTATTCCCGCCTGACCTGTGAGGAGCAATGTCATCCATTAGTAATATCATCCGGAGTGGAAATAAGATTTCCTTCGGATACATGGGGACATATTCTGCAGGGTTGTATTTGTTTTAATTCCATTGTCATACATAAATGATTCTATCAAAGGTGCTGGAATATTATCATCATCACCGTTCCATACAGATGATGTATTGTTTAAGCTCAGCGCTTAAAGAAATTCACTTCTGGAAACTCCTTCAGGTCAAGCCCTGAAGCGCGCCAATAATTTTCCAAGTATATTGTAACCTGTATTGGAGTAATGATACATCAGACCCAACGGAGATACAGACAGCTGATATCTTGATACTAATCCAACCAGTTCATCGAACGTAAAAGTATGATGCTCCATCCCCGGTGTTTCCAGAACATAATTCACATATAACTGCCCCCGCATACGGTTCCGGAACAGATGCAGGGATCGGATCATTGATTACATCAAATACTCCGGCACGGTGTTCAAGAAGCTGTTTAATTGTTATCTGATCTTTATAAGGTACGTCATAGTCGGGAGAGGGAGGAAGATAAGATGTAGCTGTTCCCGGAAAGTTACCGGATATGAAGTCATCTATATTTAGCATGCCCTGCTGATGAAGAAGCATGACAGAAGCGGCGTTGAAAGTTTTCGTTATGCTTGCAATCCGGAAATGATAATTGAGCTGAGGCGATGGAGTAATTCCGGCGGAAGCAAAATAATTACCTGAATTAGTTTTGATCCTTACAAGAAAGCCGCCGCTTGTAATATTCCTTTCCGTATAGTAATAGTTTGTAAGGCTGTCGACCATTCTCTGCAATTCTATGCTTTTCAGATCGTTGTTGTTTGTGACAGGATCATCTGAGCAGGAAGAAATGGTTAAAGGAATTAAACAATAAATAACAAGAATTGTTTTTTTCATATCAAGAATAGCAAAATTTTTAAGAGTAAAATATAACCGTATCATATTTTTTTCAATTTACATTTTGAAACAATATAATATTCCATCAAAAATTCTTCAAGGAAAGAGCTGAGTTAATCGCATGAGAGCGGTATCCTAATCTAAAAGCAAACCTGTCAGGTTATAACTCCTGGACTAATGCAATATAAATTGAATAGAAATCCGACTTAGTTATTTTATTTGTGTGTTCATTTGGAAATAATAAAATAAAATTAAACTATACAAATTTTGTTTATGGTCAACACATTAAAAGAAAGTTTATGGAAACAATTCGGTGCAAGCATTGACATGCTAAAAAATGCTTTGATCATATGGCCGGAAGAACACTGGAATTCGGATAAGAAATGTTTTTATATTACTTTCCATACCCTGGTATTCCTTGACTACTCCCTGACAATTCCCCCGACAAACTTTATATCGCCTCTGCCATTCACTCTACAGCCCAGGCGATATACCGGAAGAAGCAGTCGATGATGTAATGCCTGACAGAGTTTACAGTAAAGATGAAATGCTTGATTACCCGGAGGCTTGCCGGAAAAAAGTGCCATAAATTAATCTCAGGTTTAACGAAGAAGAAATGAAACAACATTGGATAGAGGAACCTGACAATCTTGCATGTCCTGAAACTTTACGCTACTCTGTATTTGAAATACTACTCTACAATATGAGGCATGTTCAGCATCATGCAGCGCAGCTGAATTTGCTCTTAAGGAAGAAAATTAATATGGCTCCGGATTGGGTTTCAGAAGCTGAAGATGGGTTGTAACAAATTGTTTTGAGTAGTACAAAAAAACAGTTTTCTGTCTTTAAATACAATTCATGGTTACCTTTTCCTGAAATAGCGTATTAAGGATGAATAAACATTTACTCTTATTTAAAGACATTATTTGAGCAGCCTGAGATTTCTCAAAAATCTACAGAAATTTATTTTGGTAAAGATTATCTTTGAGAGCAATTATTTGAGCTAAATATTTTTAACTTTTAAAATACGAAAAATGAAAACCAAGCTAATTACAATTTTATTTTTAACATTTACTTTCAGAGTGATCTTTGCTCAGACCGGTTGGTTTAAGCAGGAGAGCGGAATAATTAATCCTTTGCGGTCAGTTTACTTCACCGATATTAATACAGGATGGGTATCAGGAGACTCCGGCAAGATCTTAAAGACTACAAACGGCGGGGTTAACTGGATCCCGCAAACAAGCGGGACATATGATCTGTTATTTTCAATTTTTTTTTCGGACAAGAATAACGGTTGGGCAGTAGGAGGATACAACAGCGTGATCCTGAATACAACAAACGGCGGAACAAACTGGATACATCAATATACCACAACTTCATCTCGATGGTTTTATTCTGTTTTCTTCATAGACAACAATACAGGTTGGGTAGTTGGCGACTATGGGAGGGTTTTCAAAACAATTAACGGAGGTGCAAACTGGTCGAGCCAAACGCTGGGTAATTTTGAATTTTATTCGGTCTATTTTCTCGATAGCAATACCGGCTGGACCGTTGGATATGCTTCCGGTTCTAACGATAGAATCTTCAAAACAACAGACGGTGGAACTAGCTGGATAGCACAACAAGGAGGTCAAGCCGCTCAACTGTCTTCAGTATATTTTAGCAACAGCAATACAGGATGGATATTGGTTGTTAACCGATTACTTAAAACAACCAACGGTGGAGATAACTGGAACATTATACCAATTGGACCCTCAAATTCATCAAGGGCAATGTATTTTACAGACAGTAATACAGGCTGATAGTTGGGTCACAAAATTTGATTTCTAAGACAACTAACGGAGGAGAAAACTGGACACCTCAAACAGGGAATAATCACAGTTATGAAGATGTTTTTTTATAAATGACAGTACAGGGTGGGCAGTTGGCTATGGAGGTGATATCATCAAAACTACGACAGGAGGTACTGTAGGCATTCAGACCATATCATCTGAAATACCTGAACACTTTTATTTATCTCAGAATTACCCTAATCCATTTAATCCGGTAACAAAAATTAATTACTCAATAGTAAAAGCACAGAATGTAGTGCTAAAGGTTTATGATGTTCTTGGAAGTGAGGTTGCTACTTTAGTGAATACGAAACAAAATGCAGGTATATATTCTGTTGACTGGGATGCAGGCAGGTACCCGAGCGGGATATATTTTTATAATCTCAGTGCCGGTGATTTTACTGAAACGAGAAAGATGATGTTGGTAAAATAGTGGCATTTGTCCTATCAAAATAGTCTTGGGATAAATTTATTGTTTGAAATTTAAAGCTAACAACATCCCGGAGGGATGAAATATTGGTAGCAGTAAATGAAACACATCACAAGTCCCGTAGTGACGAAATAACGGTTGATTATATTCCATCCCTACGGGATTGGAATTTTGTTTGAATATTTGTTACCAATATAATATCCCTACGGGATTTTAGTAATCGTTTAACCACTAAACAACAACTCTGAGTTTACGAGATAGGTGTAACTGTCAGATTTATCTGTTGAAGCTATAGGACAGATGTCCTAAAAGTAAATAGTGAAGTCAAACAATTGTTATAATACTTCAAAACCTTTCTGATGGAATTTCCTGATAATAATCAGCGGGTTGACGATGTGCTCTTTCAGAATTAACTTAATACTGTTTCTTTCACTTACCGGACTGCATTCACTGCATTGATCGCAAACTCAATCATTCCGTTATTCTGAGATTGTACATTCGCAAAATCCCAGAAATTAGATGCAGCAAAACACAGTCACTCCTGTATCCGGATCATAGAAATCTATTAAAAGATAACCCGGAAGCGCGCCTGTATGTCCGTATCCCAATCCGTCAATGAAGCATATACCAAGACCATAAAGAGCGTTAGGTCCGTTTTCACCTGTTGGAATTACCTGCTTCATCAAATCAACATTACTCATGTTTAGTCCGGCTTGTCCGGTGATAAGGAGGTTCATCCACTGCATAACATCAACAGAGTTTGAAATAACATTTCCTTCAGATACATGTGATGACATATTCTGCCAGGTAGTGTTGGTTGTAATTCCGTTTAAATAGAAAAATGACTCTATGTAAGGTGAAGGAATTATAGTGTCATTCCCCTGCCATACAGACGATGTATTGTTTAAGCTAAGGGATTGAAAGAAATTCGTTTCAACGAATTCGCTCCATGTTAAACCGGAAGCACGCTCTACAATTTTTGCAAGTATATGATAACCTGTATTGGAGTAATGATACTGCTGACCCGGAGGAAAGTAAGAAAGATCATTTGTCGCTGCTACACCTACCATTTCATCAAATGTAAAAGTATGATATTGATTCCCGGGTAATCCCATAACATAAACTGCGTAAAGCTGGCCGGCATAAGACTGCGGAACTGATGCAGGGATCGGATCATTTGTTACATCAAAAACACCTGCACGATGCTCAAGCAGTAGTTTCAATGTTATCTGATCCTTATACGGTACGTCATAGTCAGGTGAAGCCGGAAGATATGGTGTATTTGTTCCGGGAAAGTTACCGGTTATTAAGTCATCTATGTTTACTTTGCCCTGCTGATGAAGGAGCATGACAGCAGCTGCATTAAAAGTTTTCGAAATGCTGCACAGCCGCAAATGTGAATTTTCATCAGGCGACGGACTGATTCCGCCTGAAGCAAAATAATTGCCTGAATTTGTATTTATCTTTATAAGAAAACCACCGTTTATAATATTTCTTTCAGTGTAGTAAAAGTTTGTAATGCTGTCAACCATTCTTTGTAATTCTGCATTGTTCTGATTTCCTGATCCAGCTACAGGATCATCTGAGCAGGAAGAAACAATCAAAGAGAACAGAAAATAAAAAAGAAATATTCTTTTCAATTTATGTTTTTTAATTTACTGAATATAACATATTTATTTTTTCTAAAAGATAACTTTAGTTTAACCACAAAAAGCACTAAATAGCACAAAGTATTCACAAAGTTCATAAAGATTTTATTATTATCTCAAATTGATCAATAAAAATTTAAAGAAGTATTTAAACGCAAAGTTAGCAAAGTACTTACGCCTGCCTGTTTCTGCCCTGATAGGAAAAGTAGATATCGGGCAGGCAATGATCGCTGAGAATTTTTTCTTACAATTGAATTTTCTCTGAATCCCTTTGTGTTCTTCGTGCCTGAGTGGTAAAATAATTTCCAATGAAAGATCCGGTTATATTTATTTTTAGTCTTGTGTTCTTTGTGCATTCTTTGTGAACTTTGCGGTTAAAAAGCGTTTGGAACAGTATTACTAATAACTAAGATTTGCATATTGATTTTGTAACTTATTCTTAAGAACTTTGCACTAATTATTAATTCCCCAAAAACTTCACTCACTTTAAATCTTACAATCATGAGAACAATCATCTTTGCCTTACTTTTAACGTGTACTATAATCTATTTTTCCTGCGGGGGTTCGGACGATGATGATAATATACAGACGGAAAGCATGCTGATGGGAGCAAACTGCCAAGCGCCTAATACAAAAATAGATGTAAACATTAACAGAAAATTCTGCGGAAACGATGATTGCTTATTTCAATTTGCCGGATACTGGTGGTGGACTAACTATGAATTTAAGAATGCCTCGGAATATTTTTATAATCAGGGACAAAACTGGAGTCCGAGAAATCCTGAAGTTAAGGCAGATGGTATTCATTTAAGAGTAAAAAAAGATGACCTTGGGGAAGTCAAGCAAAGATGGATGGCTTCGGAAGTTGTTTCAGTTTATGAGAGTGATAAAAAAACACTTTTTAAAACCGGATACGGAACATACCTTGTTGCGGTAAAAGTGAATACTGCCGCATCATGGGACTTACTTGACAGAAATGTTGTCTTCGGTGCATTTACTTATCAGCGGGAAAAGAGCAGTAATGTAAATAATCCTTTTCTTGAATTAGATCTCGCGGAGATCTCAAGATGGGGCGCGCCTCCATGCTCAAATCTTCTTGATCAGAGACTTTGCACAGGAAACGCACAGTTCGCAGTTCAGGTCTGGGATAAAGATGATGATAATGTTCACCGCTATACCATAAAAAGCGGAGTAAAGGAAGTTACCCTTGTGATGAAATGGACAAGCGGAAATAAACCTGTGATATTTGAACAATACAACGGGCTTTATAACCTGACAAATCTTCCGTCAAAACCGACATATGAATGGGAAACTGATAGTGACCAGAATAAATTTATTCCATTTGACGAATGTCAGCTTTTTCATATGAATCTATGGATGGGAAATTACAAAGAAAAAGGTCAGGATAATGATCATCCGGGACCAAGCAACGGACAGGATCAGGAAGTGGTAGTGACTAATTTTCAGTATAAGAAATAAATCAGAATACACAGAATTTTTGAATTACCTGAATTTTTAATCCTATAGTTTGATCTTCAGAAAGAAATGGAATCATTCACCTTGACGAAATAAGAATTTTCATTTTACTTAAAAATGTTCAAATTTAACAGAAACTATTTTTACCTGATGAACAACAATAAAAAAATTTCAATCATTTTGTTCGGATTATTTTTGACAACCATTTCCTGCGGCAAAAAGCCTGATCCTGTTTATGATTATTTAAATACAGGAAAAGAAATTATGTTTAATAATGTAAAATATAATTTAGCGTGGTCTTCAAATCCTTCTGATAATTACTACAAACAGGAATATCTTTCCGGATATGATACACCCGGTAATTTTAAGAAAATGATCCTGCTTGAAGTTATCACCGGAAAGAAACAGCTCAAAGACGCTGTCGATTCTAAGGTAGCTGAACTGAAAAAATTGAAAGAATCGGATCCGGTAGTTAATTATGAGCTGTTTGAGAAAAACGGAGAAATAATGCTGGATTTTATTTTGAGCCAATATAATCCCGACCAAAATGGTTCGGATATAATTGAAAGAAATGTATACCGCTACAAAAATTTTACCGGCGCTATTGGTGAAGAAGGAGTTTTGTTGTTTGGTGTAAGTGAGCGTGCTTACGGAGATGACATTGATAATTTTTTAATTGCATTAAAGGGAAAACGATTCGATGTACCTAATGCTGTCGGGGCTTTTGTGATTCCGGAGATAACAATTAAAAATAATAAGTAGCTGCTTAAAACATTACTCAGAAATAAATTTTATTAAATTACACAAGTTGACCAAATTGAATGTGTGATTTTTTTTGCCACGAATTTGCACAAATTTACTCGAAAAATATTTACAATTCGATAATTCGTGTTAATTCGTGAAATAGTCTTTTTTAAAATAGTGAAACTAAAATCGTTAAAATTATAAAAATTAACTCTACAATATGCCTGAAAACAAAAACATCGAAGTTGTAATGCAGTGGATCAATGCAGCCAATGCACATAACATTGAACAGATCGGAGAAACTCTCCATCCTGATTATGAATATGATTTCGGTCCTGACTCAATAAAAGGAAAAGAAGAAGTCCTTAAAGAATGGAAATGGTTCCTTACGGGTTTCCCTGATCTGCACTATGAGGTGGAGCAACTGATAGACAGCGGCGAATATGTCGTTTCGAGATTGCGTATGACAGGGACTCAAAAAGGAGAATTCAGATTTGTCGGGACAGACAGTGTGGAAAAACCGATCCCGGCAAGCAATAAATCAATTGACATTCCCAGCTGTTCTATCCATAAAATCAAAGACGGAAAGATCATCCGTCTGTGGAGATACTGGGATTCCGCGACTTTGCTAAGACAGATCGGATTGATCTAATTACTAATTACAAATTTCATTACACGTTACTCATGACTCCTTACTCATTGTTCATTGCTCATTGCTCATCATTGCTCATTGCTCATTGCTCATTGCTCATTGCTCATTGCTCATTGCTCATTGCTCATTGCTCATTGCAAGAGCACTTACAGCTTTCCTCAATGTTTCATCTTCTTTCGCAAAACAAAATCTCAGAACTTTGTTGTCCTGCCTTTCTTTATAAAAAACCGAAACAGGAATGGACGCGACTTTATTTTCTTTTGTAAACCTTACAGCAAAATCAACGTCCGGTTCATCAGAAATTGCAGAATAGTCAAGCAACTGAAAGTACGTTCCGCTGCAGTTCAGAGGAATGAATTTAGTCTCTGAAATCAGTTTCAGAAACGTATCCCTTTTATTTTGATAAAAGCTCTTCAGATCATTAATGCGTTTAATATTCTTTAAATAAACCGTGAGCGCAGCCTGAAACGGTGTTGAAGTTGAAAATGTGAGGAACTGGTGAACCTTTCTGAATTCGGAAGTTAGGTCAGCGGGAGCTATACAATATCCTACTTTCCAGCCGGTGATGTGAAATGTTTTTCCGAAAGATGAAACAATGAAAGATCTTTGATAAAGCTGATCATCAAGGATCATTGACAGGTGTTTCCTCCCGTCAAAAATTATATGTTCATAAACCTCATCGCTAAGAATATAAATATCATTCGATGAGATTATTTTCTTAAGCTGTATAATATCATCCTCAGTGATAACGGAACCGGAAGGGTTATTGGGCGAATTAAGTATTATGAGACGCGTTCTTGAATTCACAGCGTCATTAACTTTATTCCAGTCGATCGCAAATTCAGGAAATGTAAGCGGAATGTGAACGGGTATACCTCCGTTGAGAATTACCGCAGGTTCATAGGAATCATACGCCGGGTCAAACATGATCACTTCATCACCGGGTTTTACGATCACACTAATTGCTGCAAAGAGAGCTTCAGTTGCGCCGGAGGTAACTGTAATTTCTTTATCAGGATCTATCTCACGATCGCAAATATTCTTTACATTTTCAGATATACCGTTTCGCAATGATAAAAGACCGGGCATCGGCGCATACTGATTATTCCCCTCCCGAATGGCTTTGTCAACAAGATCAGCAAGCTCCGGATCAATTGCAAAGTCAGGAAATCCCTGTGAAAGATTGATTGCTTTGTTTTCAATTGAAAGCGCAGTCATTACGGAAAAAATTGTTGTGCCGGTAGCGGGAAGTTTTGAGTTTAGCATTAATAGTCAGTGTGGCTGATCATTTATTTTATTTTAAAAATAATGATCTTAATGGGTAAATGAACCGATAATATTTCTTACTTTTTAGTAAATATGAAAAAAGCCGCGATCATCAAAGCTATAGAAACCATTATGATTACAATCCCCCACCGTCCTATGAAAGCATTTATTTTTCTGTCAGTTTCATTTGAAGCAACATAAGCTCCTGACGATGTTAAACTGCTCAATATCTTTCTTGCAGCATTTTCATCTTTCTTAAAAACTTTAATCGTCAGTGAGTATGGTATTCTGCTCTGCATGACACCGGCATATTCACCATTGGACCAGAATTTTATTCCCTGCTCCGAAAGCATTGTCTTGGCGATCTGAAACACAGAAGAATTATTTTCCTCATATACTGTGACCATTTCAGGAATAATTTCTTCATTATCATCCACTTTGTATTCCGGCGAAATATTTTTCCCTTTTATCAAAGATAAATACTCGCCGTTACAGAATTTAATAAATGAAGAAGGGTATTCCCGGACATTTTCGTGAAGGTAATTGCAGATTCCTGTTGATTGATCATAATGAGTACAATTCGGACAAAACCGGAGAAATTTTTTATTATCCATGGCGGTATTAAAAATTTCGTTTGGAGAGAAGATGTTATTCCTAATATTTTAATTAATATAATACTTACTGTTATTTATTTCAATAATATTTTGAAAATGAACAGGAGCAAATATTATTTTACACCAATAACATCAGATACTGCTTTTCATCTTTCTTATGCATGGAAGTTTAGAGTTAATTATAACGAGCAAAATGGTTGGTCAATTTCTTTTACAAGTAATAATAACTGATCTTAATGTAATAGAAGAACCGCTGATTTTCTGATCAATTTAATACAATAAACATTTCTCCTGCAACCTTTTTATTTCCACAAAAGTCTAATCATTATATCTATGGAATTCGGAATAAAAAAAAGTATAACAAATATTGTTTTAGTTCGTAAGAAATTTTAAATCTGTTTAGTGAAGTCATATCCGAAATAAATTTTTAAATTAAATATTTACTAACCCTCAAAAAATAAAAAAGGAGTAAAAATGAAAAACAAATTGAAAAAAATTCCATTATTATTATCTTTATTTACAATGCTTTTCCTGATGTCCGGAAGTTTTCAAAAAAGCAATGCTTCAAATACATTGCCTGATTATTCCGGAAACTGGGATTTTTCATTCTATGATGACGCAGGAGTACTTCAGGGAAAGAAAACACTTACTGTTTCCGAGGATGGATCTATATCCGGGAAAGCTATACTAAATCTCAGTAATGTAATTTATAATACAGAAGTTGATGGTACAATTTTACCTAACGGCAGAATTTCCGACGGGAGTCTGACAGATACTGATAAACTTGATATGGTTGGAGATTTATCAGGAAACTTTACACAGGAGGAAGGAAGCGGAAAGTGGAAGAACTATTACAATAAAAGCGGAACCTGGAAAGCGACAAGATCTGAGAAACAAAGGTAAAACAGTAGTCACTCAAAGTATTTTATTTAAGATTTTAATAGTGGTGTCAGAAAATAATTCTGACGCCACTTCCTTTTTTGTTCAAAACGGACGGACAGAAATTTTTAACCACCAAGTCACAAAGGCTCAATAACATTAAGTTAAGGGTTAATTATAGTGATAAAGATTTCATCTTTTCAAAATATTTGAAATCTTTTCCAAAGCAAAATAAAAGATGGAATCTTTATCTATTACAACATTTTTCTTTGTGCCTTAGTGACTTCGTGGTTTAAATAGTGTTTTGAGAAAACTGCATAATAAAATATTAAGTAGAGACTTCTGAAAAACTAATAAATACAAAAAAATACCACAGAGACACAGAGAACACAAAGCTTCACAGAGAAATCTTAAGTGAATGTACTTTTTTATTTTTTTTATAATTGAAAAATGATGAATTATTTCTATGCTTAATAATCTCAGATAGAAAAAAAATCTCTGTGTAACTCTGTGCTCTCTGTGCCTCTGTGTTAAAATGTTTTAAGAACACTCAGTTTTCGGGATGACCATTGTTTTTCAGAAGTTTCTAAGTAGTGAGATCTAAAATAAGTGTTTTGGGAAGGAGTGGTTTTCACTTCGCAATTACCATCTTCTTCGTCATTACAAATTTCCCGGATCTCATTTCATAAAAATATATTCCGCTCGAAAGATGAGATGCGTCATAGCTTAATGAATAACTGCCCTGTGAAAGCTTACCGTTAAAAATAGTATTCACAATACTGCCCCTGCTGTCATATATTTTTAATGTTACATAACCTGCTTCAGGCATTTCAAAATTAATGTTTGTAACGGGATTAAAGGGATTAGGATAATTCTGATGAAGCTTATATGATACACCAACTCCGGTTTGCTGAATATTTATATCTGTGATCATTTCGAAATATCTCTTCTCCAGATGTTCCCGTTAGCGGAACCTGCATAGAGATATTGATCTGCGGCAAGAAGATATGAAAAACCGGAATCAGTCAGCCCCTCGTTTACATTTGTCCATTGCTGTCCTTTGTCTGAAGACTTGAATATTCCGTTTTGATATGTTCCCGCAAATACTCCGTTGTTAATACTAGCTAATCATGTGACCAATGTGCTTGTCAAACCATTTGAAGCAAGAGTCCATAGTTCACCAGCGTTACCGGAATAAAACACACCGGAATTTGTTCCGGCATAAAGATCATTTCCGTTATGAGCTAAAAGTTCTACATTATTATTCATTAAACCATTGACTGCAGAATTCCATGTTTTGCCTCCGTTAGTTGAGCGGAATAATGTATTGACAACACTGATAAAAAAATCCGGTCCTGTGCAGAGAATTGTATTCATCTTATCGCCTTCACCAAGGGCAAATCTCGTCCAGTTACTTCCGTTGTTAGTAGTTTGGAAAACTCCTGCAAGTATATGACCGGCATAAATATTATTCCCGTTTGATGTAAGTGAAACAATATAACCGCTCATACTGCCGCTGCCGGCCTGCGTCCAAAGATCCCCGTTGTTTGCAGATAAATAAATACCGCCAACGGTTGAAGCAAAAATTCCGGTACTGTTACCCGCAAACGATGTTACAGATAAAACCGGAAGTCCTGTATTGACCTGAGTCCAGTTGATTCCGTTATTTGATGAACGGTAGATCCCGGTCTGCGCTGTGCCTGCAAATATAAAATTATCTTTTTTGATCATTGCATTGATCCTGCTCCCCAGTGTACCGTACTGCATCCAGTCAGCATTTACGGCTGTCGATTTAAAAATTAAGATCGCCAGTAAAATATTTGTGATAAAGAATCTCTTAGAGAGGATCAGTGAAATGTTCATTGTTAATGTAATTTATGATTATCTTTGATACAGTAAATTATTAAATTTGAACAGATACTTCAACATGGAAATTTATTATTTCTTTGGAATCTATTCACATCGGTACAAAACGTTATTTTGAAAATACTTTTTACCACTAAGACTCAAAGACACAAAGAAAAACTTATTTTTAAATGTATCCCGTTTGTGTCTTGGTGACTTGGTGACTTAGCGGTTATAAATGAGACATACTCAATCATTAAGGTTATTTCCCAACTGTATCAGTTTTTGTTTAACTAGAAACTCTTTTAAAGAATTTTAAATAAAATTTATTTATTTTGGACAACAATGGAATCTTTTTCACATCCGTCCATAATAAAGAAAAAACCTGCTACGAATATCACTAAATTAAAGATTCATATAGAAAATAATCTTTGTGTAACTCTGTGCTCTCTGAGTCTCCGTGATAAAATGTTTTGTGAAATACATAGCATACGCGATGTCCATTGAGCTTTCCAGAAGTTTTATTTATTTAAATAGTGATATAAATATTGTATCTTCTTAAAATTTTGTAACAACATATAATCATGAGAAAAAACATTTCAATTATTTCCATATTCATCTTAGCTGTAATGTTCCAGATCACCGGATGCAGCAGCCAGCCTGAATATCCACCGATAAACTATTCTACTGCAAAGACATATGATTACGGACAGGTCGTCTGGAGAGATCTCGTAACACCTAATCCCAAAGCTGCAGCTGAATTTTATAAGAAAGTCTTCGGATGGACTTCCAGTCAGGTCGGAACTGATGAGAATCCTTACTGGATCTTTAAAAGCGGCGGCGTTCCTGTTGGAGGAATGTACCTGATGTCAGATGCAAAAAAGGATGCCGGCGGTGAATGGGTTCCGTATTTTTCAGTAAGTTCTGTAAATGATTTTGTAAATAAATCAAAAGCAGCAGGCGGAAATCTTATTGTAAAGCCGACTCAACTGGCGGGCAGAGGAACAGTAGCTCTTCTCACGGATCCTCAGAATGCATATGTTGCAATAATAAAATCACTCAACGGAGATCCTTCCTATGTTGATCCTTCAGAATTCCATTTTCTGTGGAATGAACTCTGGTCAAATGATGTTCAGAAATCTTCTGATTATTATAAGACAATTTTCAATTCTCAGCTTGAAGATAAAAAAGATGATAACCGGGATTATGTCATAATTAAAAATAACGGTAAACCAAGTTCGGGTATTATTAAAAATCCCGTAGAGAATGTCAGGAATCACTGGATACAGTATGTCAGGGTTTCAAATGTAAGTGACATAGAAAAAAAAGCAAAGGATGCAGGTGCAAACATTCTTATACCTTCTGATTCTACAATCAGGAACGGAACTGTTGCGGTCTTCGTAGATCCGACAGGAGCTCCGGTTGCTATACAAAAATGGCCAATTCAATAAATAACTAACGACACAATATTATATCATGAAATATTTAATAATTTATTTACTCATTGCATTAGCAGTTTCAACAACATTCGTTTCCTGTGTAGGTTATCAGATGAGCTATGGTGTGGGCTATGGTGTAAGCTCCGGACCATATGGATACGGAGGATTCGGAGGATACAGATATCCAAATGTAAATGTTGGAGTGTACAGAGGCGGATACAGATAATATTCAGTAACCTGATCAGCATCATTGTTAATGCTTCAGATCAGACATTTACTTATTATTAATTCGTTGTTATCCAAATTTTATCTTTACTTTTTTGAGAAAAGCTTTCCTTTACATACTGATCTTAATAATTGTAACTGTATTTTATTCCTGCGCCGGAGTTCAGTTTAGTTCGGGTATAGGTATAGGAATTAGCGGAGGTCCTTACGGACCTCGTATCACTCCGACTGTTAATGTCGGTATTTACAACGGAGGATACCGCTGAGAATTTCTAAACCGGACATTCTGAAATTCAGTTGACTGCACTTTCAATCATGTCCTCAAGTTTCTTATCTGACGGATGACCTGTAAAAATAACCTTACCTGACTTATCGATTAAAAAACAAACCGGCAATCTGAAATTATCTCCGCCTGTTTCTCCCGTATCCCAGTCACGTTCCATTGTAAGATCTGTATCAAATGCAACTCTGTATTCCATTTCAGAGCCGCGGTCTTTCATGAATTTATCCAGCTTTTCGCGACCGTCAAATTCATGTGTCGCAACTCCTATCACAACTAATCCCTGGGAAGAATATTTTTTCTCAATGTCACTGAGATGGGGAATGTTCTCTATGCACGGACCGCACCACGTTCCCCAGAATTCAACAAGGTAAACTTTATCATTTTCAAATGAAGTTACAGGCTCACCTTTGAGCCATTCATCGACTGACAATGCTGGAGCTTCATCGCCGACACTTACCCCGGATTGCGCAAACATGATCGGACTTAAATTTACCAGTAAAAGAATTAATAAAATTTTTTTCATAAGTGATAATATGTTCAGGCTTAAAGAATGTTTGGGTGAATTGAAATGAAATACGGAAAACATTTAAACAAGTTATTATATTATGAATCCTGCAAACAATATTTTTTCCGGATCACCTTTGTACACGATGAATTTTGGAAACACTGATAACACTGATTTTGCAGATATTCGATGATAATTATGAGATATTAAAAAAATCAAAATCTAAGAATTACAAGAACAAGAAGATTCAAATTGATATTTTACA
Source organism: Ignavibacteria bacterium (assembly GCA_016710985.1). Classification (GTDB taxonomy): domain Bacteria; phylum Bacteroidota; class Ignavibacteria; order Tepidaquicellales; family Tepidaquicellaceae; genus JAGPCH01. Next base: position 250,135 of record JADJTX010000062.1, on the reverse strand, counting down.
ATCAACTAAGAAATCCGTTATTTTTCAGCTCAATCCGCGTTATCCGCGTTCTATTTTTCTCGTGTACAATGCCGGATCACTTGTTATTCTTATTAATCAAGAATTAAATTTCAAAAATTATTATTTTTAGAACACTCAATACCCAATACTCAATAACTCAATTACTAAATACCAAATACTCAAAATGAAAAAAGAAAAACACATTCTGATCAATAACATACACAGATACTTTGGAGTGCAGTTCAACAACACTGCCCACGTTTATTTTGACAAGAAAAATAAGACACAAGAAGACATAGAGGATATGATCAATTACGCCCATAGTGCGCTTCATCACTGGAAATTATATTCAGGCGGGACAAATGCAAATGTTCATAGAGGAGAATACATGATCGCAAAAGCATACGCACTTGCAGGCAATAAAGCCGAATCGCTGAAACATGCTAAGAAATGTCTAGAGCTTACTGAAAAATTTCCGGATGAAATGAAGGACTTTGACTTTGCATTTGCAAATGAAGTAATGGCAATGGCGCATCATCTGAACGGGAATAAAAAGGAATTCCGAAAGTACAGGGAGTTAGCAGAGAAGAAAGGCAACGAGATAAAAGATAAGGGAGACAGGAAAGTTTATTTTGATGAACTTAAAAAATACATCAGGAAATATTGATCTAATTAAGGTGATTTTTAAATATAGCCTCTTTAAAATCACATCCGTCCAGAATAAAGAAAAGCTTGCCACGAATTTCACGAATGATCACGAATAAAAATATTATCACTAATTGTTAAATAGAATTAACATAAATTTATTTGGACAGCATAAGTATAATATTAAGATGGTTCAGTAGGTTGATTTAAATAGCAACTCAATATTATTCAAAGAATAATATCAAAACAGATGAATTTTGTTCTATTTTAAATTTTTAAAATACGTTTTGGACAGCAATGCTTTAAAATAAAGGCTAATTCGAAAAGGGACTTGTGTAAGAATTCATAACCAAATTTAGGACAGTAGATTACAATAACAAACAATCTGAGACGGACTCAGTTGTATTGAATTTCAGGTGTTACAACATTCATCCATAGTTTCAAATATATGCAATACTTATATTGAAATTCTAGAAAAATGTAAAATGGAAATTGATATTGTTACAAATTGGTTCGAACTCCTTTCCTATATTGCAACTGTAATAGGTATTCCTTTTGCTATTTATGTTTTTTACAAAGATAAGGTCAAAGAACGAAAACTTCAGGAGAAGGAAGCATTATTTACCAGCCATTCATTATATACCGACTATCTCAAGATCTGCCTGGAAAATCCTGAGCTTGATGTTTACAATTCTTCTTTTAATAAGAAGGAGTATTCTTTAAATGAAAAAAAGAGCTTATCATATTTGAAATACTATTTACATACCTGGAAACTACATTTCTCTATTATAAAGACCAGTCGGATGAGGTTAAAAATAACAGATGGGATGGCTGGGTTAATTACATAAAAGATTTTGCTGAGGAAGAAAATTTTCGTAAAGCCTGGGAGCTTACCGGCGGACAATGGGATAAGGATTTTATGAAGGTTATGAACGGGATCGTTAATCGTGAATCGGCAATCGTGAATCGGCAATCGTAGTGAATACTCAATACTCAATACTCAATACTCAATACTCAATACTCAATACTAAATACTAATACTACTCAAAAATAAAAAAATGAAAAAACTAACTTTACTCGTGATCACACTTTGCTTCATCTTTATTTCAAACAAATCATTTTCACAGGACTGGCTGCCTAAGCCGGTTAAGTCCGCTTATTTGGATGCTATGCTTGGAACCTGGACTTCATTGCCCTATGAGTTTATGGGGAATACAAGCACTGAGGTTGTGACATATAAGATGATTCTCAACGGACAGTTCCTTGAAATTGATTTTAAAAGTTCTGACGGCAAAGGTTTCTCTTACGAAGGAAAAGAGATACTTGTTCCCTCACCGGACGGCAGTATGAAAGGAACATATTATGACATCATGGGGAAAGAGAAAAGCACTTCATATACAGCATCTGCGGATGGAAGTAAAATCATCTTTAAAAGCGGAAGCACGATAGGAGAGGGAACGAGAGAAATAATAATCGACGGGGATACAATGATTCAGAATGCATCTTTTGTAATGACAAACGATACAGGCAGTAAATCTCCGGAACAAAAGATTACGATTACCTTTAAGAAATCCGAATGATTTTAATGATCCCGGATCTCGCTCTGACAATTTTATAATACTGTATTAACTGATAAAGTTTTCTGATTTCTCTATCAGCCAGTTCTTTGCTCCGAGAGGATTGCTCTGCATGTTCTTAATTTGTTTCCTGAGAATTATCAGATCATTGTTGGCAGTATGTTTAGCGCCTTCGGACTTAAGCTTCGTAAGTTCTGATAAATGTTTTAAGAATTCATAATGTACAGTTTTTTCTGCTTCAGTAATTAATTTCTCACTCTTCAGATAATGCCTGAATGTATCTATAGCTGAGAAGGTCTGTTCAAAAAGATCCTGTTCGTAAAAAATTCTAAGTGTATAGCTTTTCACCATCACCTTTGTAAGGAACAATTTAAAATTAGTCTTGGAAAAATACTCAAGAGCCTTGTCATACTCTTTTAATCTGTATGCTAAAAATCCTTTGCAGTAGTTTATTGTATTTGACTTTTCTTCCGGAGGCGAGATACCATCCCGGAACTCCTTCATAAATTCCTCAGCATATTCATATTCGCCGACAAAACAGGCGGCAGTATAGCAGTTAATGAAATTTATGAATAAAATATAATCCGGATCTGAATTTTCCTGTCAACCATTTCCTTGAAAATGAGAAACCTGTCTTTATAAAATGATTCATCACCCTGCTTTAATCTGAATGCCGCAAAGGAGTTAGCCACAAGCAGTATATAATAAATATCTTCCATAGAAAGATTATCATTAAATTTTTCCTTTAATTCCATGAGATGACGGTAATCTTTTTCTTCTCTCCATAATTCAAGGGAAATGATCTGCTTGTAAACTATGCTCGAAGGATTATCCTCAAATTCTTTATCCTTAATGTATTCCCATACATTTTCAAACATCTCCATGTTAAACTTAATGTTTCCGTGATTTTTATGTGTCAGCATCTTTGAGTAATTACGCATTAAAACGATCAGCGTATATCTTAAAAATATATCAAACTCAGTCTGGATAAGGTTGAATGTGTAGCCGGATTTTTTAAATTTAAAATGGAAAGTATTCACCCGCGACAGCTGGTATAGTTTCTGATAATAAAATTCATCCTTTACAGGTAATTTATCCAGATATCTGCTGATGCTTTTTTCTTTATTGACATAGATTGAATTCAGTTTTCTTTCGTGAAGCTCGTTAAGCAGATTAATGTCATTTTCCATTTCCTTTTTTTCATTAGCAATGGTTTTCAGAAAGGATTCCGAGAGCTGATAGAGGTCCGAAATGATGTTCTTAATTTTAAAATAATCAAACTCTTCCTTACCGAATATCTTCGCGTAAATTTTCTCTTCGGTAAAATCTTCCGAATCAAAGTTTGGATAATGCTCTAAAACTTCTTTACTGAGTTTTATGACATTTTGATTTTTATTAAAGTAAGGTGAGTTCACAAAATCTTTGAATTTGTTTATCTCGGATTTTGTAAAGGTTTTAAGAACGGATATTAGTTTTGTATTGATCATCTTAGTAACAGTAGAGTAAGTGATAGAAGCAAGACGCAAGACATGACTTTATTAATTATTTTCTTAAGATTCCAAGTCTGATCAAAATCCGGAAGTTAGAAATCTAAAATCCAGCAAATTCCAAATCCAAAATTCCAAATTCCAAATCAGAATGGAATCATCTTTCCCGTAAATCCCAACGCAATCCTCGAAGCAAACCCCGCATTAACCAGCGCTTTCAAACCATAGATAATTCCTTCTTCGTCCGGATCAGTATAGTCATTGACAGGGATCATGATAATTACCGAAACATCAGTGTCCGGATCATACAGCATATCTGAAAGATAACCTTTTATACACCCGTTATGTCCGTAGCCGAGATCTTTAATGTGAATACAGCCAAGTGCATAAGTCTTATTTGAATCCGAAACGGAATTTTTCATCAGATAAATGCTGTGAGTGTCTAAAACATTTTCACCTTTCATGATTGAACGTATGTATTTATCCAGTTCAGCAAAGGTAGCATAACCGTTACCTTCGCCGACGTGCGCTGACATATTTACATTTGTAAAAATATTTGTACTGTCCTTCGTAATTAAATATCCTGTTGCAAATGGTGACGTGATCGTTACATCAGTTGCAAGATATGGGAAAGAAATATCCAGAGGAACGGGAGCAGAACTTCCTGTTATGAAATCTCTGATATAATCGGCATATTTTTTCTGACCGCCGGTCTTGAATGAATACACACGCTGTATGATCTCACTTAATACAGTATAACCTGTATTGCTGTAATGGTAACCTTTTCCGGGAGGAAAGTAAGATAAATTATTTTTTGCGGCTTCATTTACAAGTTCAGATAATTCAAACTGGTGAGCCGGATTCTTAAAGGTCATGTAGTCAGTATAACTAAGACCGTTATATCCCGGGACCGGATCATTATCAATATCATATACACCTGCAGAATGCTGAAGCAGCTGTTCTATGGTAATTTCGTTTTTATACGGAATATTGAATTCAGGTGACTCAGGTACATAAGAAATACTGCTTCCCGGAATAAGATCAACGATCTTATCTTTAATATTCAGCCAACCGCTTTCCTGCATATTAAGAATCGATGCAGATGTGAAATTCTTTGTGTTGCTGGCAAAGCGGAAGTAAGTATCTTTTGTAAGTGGAGTTTCACCTTCGGCTGTAGAAGATACGAATATATAATCTGAGGGTGTATGAATGAGAATGCTTAATGATGGAATTGTTTTGTTTGCTTTTTTCTCATAATTAATCCGTACACTGTCCACAGCCTGCTTTATTCTGGTTTCATTACTGATCTGTCCGGGTAAATTTGGACTGATGATGGTTATCATTGAAAATGTGAGAATGGTGATCAATGATAATAACTTAGCTGAAGAAAATTTCATTGATTTATGTTTTAATATTTAAATTAGTGTTTATGCAAAAATGAATTATTATTTTAAAAAAAGAAACTAATTAATTACCTGGGTTACGGAATCCTGACTTATCCGTCAAAACGATCTGAAGTGTTTTCACACCAAATACCACAGCAGAATAGAGATCATGGAGTTACACAGAGTTACACATTTAACTAAAAGATCATAATCAGTTTTGAAAAGGTCAGAAGTTACATTCCGTAAACATTCCGAAAGAAATAACACATTCAGCTTATCCCGCATTCCATTTTTTGACAATGTCCGCGGCATCGCCTTGCATCTAAAGAGTTTCTTTTCAAACACAGAAAGAGTTTTTGCAAACAGCTCATTCACTTCATTCAGCTTTGAGCAAAGCAGACTAAGTGACGAAACATTGACACACAACTATCCCCCAATTAGTGACAAACCCGCTCCAAAAACTGTTAGTAATGTATCTCCGGTTGTCAGTAATGGCTCTTCAGCTGTAAACAATGACTTTGATGTTGTAAACAATGACTTTGATGCTGTAAACAATGACTTTGATGTTGTAAACAATGACTTTGATGCTGTAAACAATGACTTTGATGCTGTAAACAATGACTTTGATGCTGTAAACAATGACTTTGATGCTGTAAACAATGACTTTGATGCTGTAAACAATGACTTTGATGTTGTAAACAATGACTTTGATGTTGTAAACAATGACTTTGATGTTGTAAACAATGACTTTGAAGTAAGAAACCGTGAATTTGACAGAGAAAAGGATACTAAAGGTTCAGATGAATTTTATAATAAGTTAAGGGGTATTAAAAAGTTTTTTAAAAGAAAGCATTCAGAAATGTTTAGTAAGGCATACCGGGATGCCGATGTTTATCTCCATTATTCAAACGAGATAATATTCGGGATTGAGAACAGATTTCAGGCTGCAAGTCTGATCCTTTTAATTCGCGGTAATATGAAAACGATAGCATTAATACTCTTAGTGCTTTTGATCAGGAGAAAACTGAATCCGGATTATCCTGAACTCGTCAGCCGGGGAAGAACATTTGATGGTATGATCGAGCGGTATTGATGGTGTTTAAAGTCCAAACCGGAGCTTGGGTAAGGTAAATAAAAAAGCCCGAACCAATTCAGTTCGGGCTTTCTTTATTTGTGAGACCGGATGGATTCGAACCATCGACCTACGGCTTAAAAGGCAGTTGCTCTACCGCTGAGCTACGGTCCCTACACAAATAATTATTTCTTTTCAGCGAGTTTGATCCTGTTTAACGCTCTTTGAAGGGAAATTTTAGCTTCCTCTTTTTCATCGTCTCTCGCTTCAGCAATCTTCAGTATCTGCTCAGCTCTGGCTTTTGAAAGAATCGCTCTTTCAAGATCTATCTCTTCTTTGGATTCAATTGTCTCTGCAAGAATGATAGCTTTATTGTTCTTAACCTCAAATATCCCGCCGCTGGTAGAATATTCTATTACTTCTGAATCCTTTTCAATCTTTATCATCCCGATTTCAAATGATGATACCAACGGAGCGTGGTTTTTTAAAACCTGAAAACTGCCTAAGGTTCCGGGTATGATCACTGATTTTACTCCCCCGCTGAATACTTTTTCAACAGGACTTATTATGTCTAACTCTAAATTATTTTCCAATTTAAATTCTTATTGTTCAGAAAGTTTCTTACCTTTTTCTACTGCCTCTTCTATTGTTCCTACAAGATAGAATGCATTCTCGGGAAGCTCATCATACTCACCGTTGATGATCCCTTTGAATCCCTTTATAGTATCCTCAAGCTTACATACTTTCCGGGCAGATTAGTAAACTGCTCAGCAACAAAGAATGGCTGTGATAAGAACTTCTGTATCTTTCTTGCACGCGCTACTGTCAGCTTATCTTCATCTGATAATTCATCTATTCCAAGTATGTTTATAATATCCTGTAAATCTTTGTATGTCTGTAAGATCTTCTTTACACCTTGTGCTACATTGTAATGCTCTTCACCTACTATCAGAGGATCAAGTATTCTTGATGTAGATGTCAGAGGATCAACAGCCGGATAAATTCCAAGCTCTGAGATCTTTCTCGATAACTCTGTTGTAGCGTCTAAGTGTGCAAATGTTGTTGCAGGAGCCGGATCCGTATAGTCATCTGCAGGTACGTATATCGCCTGTATTGATGTAATCGAACCGGTTTTGGTAGAAGTAATTCTTTCCTGCAAGGCACCCATCTCAGATGCTAAAGTCGGCTGATATCCTACTGCCGATGGCATTCTTCCAAGAAGAGCTGATACTTCGGAACCTGCCTGTGTGAATCTGAAAATGTTATCTATGAATAATAGAACGTCTTTTCCCTGATCTCTGAAATATTCTGAAATAGCTAACCCTGTTAATCCTACTCTCTGTCTTGCTCCGGGAGGTTCATTCATCTGTCCGAATACAAGCGCTGTATTTTTTAAAACTCCTGATTCTGTCATTTCAAGATAAAGATCATTACCTTCTCTTGTTCTCTCACCTACTCCCGCAAATACCGAATATCCGCCGTGATGCTTTGCAATGTTATGAATTAATTCCTGGATAATAACTGTTTTGCCAACACCTGCTCCTCCGAATAATCCTGTCTTTCCGCCTTTTGTATACGGCTCTAAGAGATCAATAACCTTAATGCCTGTTTCAAACATCTCTTTCTTTGTTGAAAGTTCGTTGAATTTCGGCGCAGGTCTGTGAATGGGATATTTGAGTGTTGAACTGATCGGACCTTTTCCGTCAATCGTATCACCTGTAACATTAATAAGTCTTCCGAGTACCTCTTCACCCACCGGTATCATGATTGGCTCACCTGTGTCTACAGCTTCCATTCCTCTTACCAGACCGTCTGTAGAATCCATCGCAACTGTTCTCACACCGGACTCGTCCCAATGCTGCTGAACTTCCGTAATAAGCTTTTCCTCCTTACAGTCCTGTGTTTTTCTTTTGATCTGTATTGCATTATAAATAGCCGGAAGCGAACCTCCGCTGAAATCTATGTCTAAAACCGGACCAATGATCTGTATGATTTTACCTTTATTGATAGTATTATTTGACATTGAAAATAGGTTGGTTAAAAAATTTAATTTATATTTTACAAATATAACGAAAATGAAAATTAGTTCAAATGTATTAGTCAGTACAAAAGTTAAAAAAGTTCGTTTAGTTCGTTTAGTCCGTTTAGTTGTTTAGTTGTCTAGTTCATTTAGTTCATTTAGTTCATTTAGTTTAGAAGTTTGGGAAGTTTAACTATCAACTATCAACTATCAACTATCAACTATCAACTATCAACTATCAACTATTCACAAAATCAAAGCTGCAACTGATGTAATGACTATAATCCCTGCAACATCAATCCAGAATCCTGCTTTCAGCATTTCGGAAGTTTTAAATCTTTTACTGCTGAAAACTATTGTGTTGGGGGCTGTCGCTATGGGGAGCATAAAACCTAGTGACGCTGCAAGAGTTGCAGGGATCATCAGCATTAAAGGGTTAATCCCTGTTTCTTTCTGAAGTGAAATCAGGATAGGCAGCATAAGCTGTATACAGGCAACGTTAGAAGCAAACTCGCTTATGACAGTAACTAATGCACACATCAGTAAAACAAACAATACAACATTTATCTTTGAAGCGAATCCGAGATTTGAAGCAAGCCATTCGCTGAGACCTGAAACCTCCATCCCTTTTGCGAGCGCAAAACCGCCGCCGAAAAGAAGAATGATGTCATACGGAAGCTTTGATATGTCTTTCCATACTAACAGTGCCTCGCCTTTGTTTTGTTTTGAAGGAATGAAGAAAAGTAATGTTGCCATGAAAACCGCCACTACTCCGTCAGTAATAAACTCCGGACTTTTGAAAAATTATTCCAGCCCTTCCAGCTCAGGCTGCCGATCTCAATGTCAGCTCTCGTAAACCAAAGTACAGCGGTTATAATGAAAATGATCCCGATGAACTTCTCTTCATATGATATCTTTCCCAGTTTAGTGTATGATTCCCGGAAATAATTTTTTTCAAATGCCAGCGATTCATTCTTCTTTATGAACATAAACTTCAGCAATGCAAATGTGATGAAAAGCAGTATGACAGCTATAGGTATTGCAAAAATGAACCAGCTGAAGAAGCTGATCTCATTGCTCAGAGGATATGTTTCTTTATACATCCTGTAGAATATCATATTGGTCGGCGTACCTACAAGTGTCGACATACCGCCTATGCTTGCTGAATAAGCAAGCCCCAGAAGCAATGCCGTAGCTATTCCTTTTGAAGATTTGCCGATGTGGTTATTTTCAATCTTCAGAATGATTGCCATTACGCTTGCATAAAGCATCATCACTGTTGCAGTGTTGGAGATCCACATAGATATTATGAATGTTGTGATCATTACCCCGAGAAGTATATGCGACGGTTTGCTTCCGACACTCATCAGGATCCTGAGGGAGATCCTTTCGTGCAGCATCCATTTTTCTATTCCGAAGGCAAGTATGAAACCTCCGATAAACAAAAAAATAATCGGGTCCATATACTGCATTGAAGTTTGTTTTGAATCAAGAATACCGAAAACGGGAAAAAGCACTGCGGGCAGCAACGCGGTAACAGCTACAGGTACGGCTTCTGACAGCCATAATGCAGCCATCAGTACAGCCACCGCAGCCATCTTTGATGCAGAAGCTCCGGCTGTTGTGAATCCGCTTAGTACGAAATACACTAAGACAGCAGGCAGAATACTTGATATTACTTTGGTATATGCTTTCAATTATTGGAGGGAAAAGTGCTGATATTATTTTTACTTAGTAATGAGAAACTCATCCCATATGCTGAGTGTGTGTCAAAATGCTTTACCACAGAGACAGAGAATAAAGAGTTACACGGTGAATATATTTTTATATCCTGAGTTTTATTAAGTATTGAAATGTTCTGTTTGTTTAATTACAAAAGTATTAAAAATGTATTCACTTAAGATTACTCTGTAAAGATCTGTGATCTCTGTGCCTTCTCGGTATTTTTTTATTTTAAAACAGTTGAAGCAAAAGTATAAGCAACACACTCAATTAGTTTTTCAAAAGTCTCTAATTGATAATTAGTAATTTGTAATTTGCAATTTGAAATTAGTAATTCAATCAAAGTTCTGCCATTTCTTCGAGATCAAAAAAGTCTTTATACTTCGTCGGAAGAAGCTCTTTCAATGCAATTCCCGCCTGCTCTGTAGTCGGAGGTATCCCGTGCCATTTATAATTATCCTCCATGAATGAGACTCCCCTTCCCATGAAAGTATTCGCAATGATCACTGTCGGCTGACCTTTAAATGCCTTTGCTTCATCAATTGTGTCTAAGATCTGCTGCATGTTGTGTCCGTCAATGTCATAAACTTTCCAGTTGAACGCCTTGAATTTATCGGCAAGCGGTTCAAGTCCTAAAACGTTTTCGGTACGGTTGTCAATCTGACATCTGTTGCGGTCTACGATCATTGTGAGATTATCAACTTTATGATGAGCCGCTGTCATCATGGCTTCCCAGATCTGTCCTTCCTGTAATTCACCGTCTCCGTTAATGCAGTAAACGTAGTTATCTTTTCCGTTCAATCTTAAGCCCAGCGCCATTCCTACTGCAACTGACAGACCTTGTCCGAGCGAGCCCGATGCAATTTCCACGCCCGGCGCTCCGTGTCCTTTCGGAGATGCGGGATGTCCCTGTAATCTTCCGTTTATCCTTCTTAAAGTCTTCATCTCTTCAACGGGAAAGAATCCTCTGCGGGAAAGTGTCGCATACCATACCGGCGCAATATGCCCGATCGATACAAAGAAATAATCTCTTTCAGGGTAGTCTAAGTTAGCATTGTCAATATTCAGTTTATTGAAATACATTGCAGTAAAGATATCTGCCATCCCGAGAGGTGCGCCGGAATGTCCGGTCTGTGCGATCACCAGCATGTTTATGATGTCCCGCCTTATCTGACGCGCCATTTCATTTAAGTCATCGATAGATTCTAAGTTCGGATTTTTACTCATGTTTTTATTAGTTTATAATGTTTTAAAGTTTGTAAAGTTTGTAAAGTTTGTAAAGTTTTTAAACAATTTTATTTCTCTTTTGAACAATTTCCATTAAAGGCGAAACATGTTTCAATAAAATGATAATACACACCGAAGCACAAAATGAAAACAGAAACTGAAACTGATCATCAATTAACTGCAAGTGTGAATTATTGAATTTCAAAATCAATCCCTGCAGGAAAACTATTGATACAGGCAAAAGTATCAATGCTATCACTGTTGATATGTGAACATTTTTAATGATTTTATTTAATATGAAATAAAATACCAACCAGATAATCACCAAAGTAAAATTAATAATGATCATTATGCCGGCAGCTGTTGCAAGTCCCCTTCCTCCTTTGAACTTCAGCCATATTGAATAATTATGGCCGATCAGTAAGGATAGTGAAGGGAATATAACCATCTCGGGCTCTATTGCTATGAATTTTAAATACAAAAGTACCGGTATCAATCCCTTAAGGAAATCAACGACTAAAACAATTGCAGCGTCAAATTTAGAATTTGTTATATCAAATGTGTTCCGTGCTCCAACATTTCCGGAACCTTCTTCCGTAATTATTTTTTTATACTTTACTTTTAAAAGTATGTATGCTGTTGGAAATGATCCGATCAAATAAAAAATGACGCAAATAAGAATTTCAGACATACAATATTTTTACATCATTTATTTATATCAATGACGCGGGCAACAATGATTCCGCTCTGCTTTGCATTACCCATCAGATAATCCTGAAGCTCGACACCTGATATCTCCACCTGTTTGTCTTTCAGCGAAGCATTCATCAGATAAGTATAGCCATCCTGTTTGTACACATATCCCGTATGAGCTACATCCAGTCCGTCGATTATTGAGGTAATACCTATAATGTCTCCGTTCTGCAGTTTATCATAAATTCCTGCGACATTTTCCTTCGGTATGTAATTTATCTCTCTTGAGTTGATATTATTTTCTATACTGATCATTTCATTTACACTAGCTTCATCATTTGCAAGCTGTTTATAAGAACTAGTATGAGTTGTCATAAAATCAATTGTCTTCAGGTAAGGAACGCCTCCGATCTCTTTTGTAATGTCCGTAACAATTCCCTTCTTTTGATTATCATATATCCAGTCAGTAAAGTAATGAAGCCGTGACGGATAGCCTGTATTTTTGCCGTCTCTGTACCTGATCTTTTCAAGCTCGGCTTTATAATCTTCAAAATCTGTTTTTCCCTCTTTGATCAGCCTTGAAAATGTTAAAGCATTCTCCACAAAAGTAACGCAGTCAAGTCCGGTAATTCGGATCACAACTTCTTCAGAATTCGGATCTTCATCAAGCGTTCCGGCTACATAAGGTGTTCCGATGAATGTCTTTCCAACTTCAACGATGACCTCGTTTAAAGGGAGACTGCTTAAAGAAGCATCAAACGATTTCAGCTTCTTGGTACATTTCATTTTTTCGTAATCATCTGCAGGATTTGTAAGATTCGTAAGATTCGGAGAGGAAATTGCCGTATTGTAAAAGAATATGATAAGTAATAATGTAATAATTATTTGCCCGGATTTCTTTAGTAAGTTCATTTTTTTAGATTTTAATTAATTTAAACATTATTAATTTTAATTTAAACGAAAATCATATTTTGACTGAATTAAATAAAATCAAAAATATTAAGATCAGAAAAGCTAAGAGATCTGATTCCAAATCAATTTTAAAATTAATCACAGAACTTGCTGAGTTTGAGAAATTAACTCCTCCGGGAAAAGCTGCATCGGACAGGTTGTTAAAAGATGCTTTTTCAAAAAAACCATTGTTCAGAATAATTTTAGCTGAGACAAACCATGAAGTTATAGGCTATGCTTTTTATTTCTTTACTTATTCTTCATTTCTTGCAAAAAGAACTTTATACCTTGAAGACATATTTATTACAGAGAAATTCAGAAGCAAAGGAATTGGCAGATTATTTTTTAAGAAGCTGATAAATATTGCACGAAAGAACAAATGCGGAAGAATGGAGTGGGTTGTCCTTGACTGGAATGCGAATGCAATTAAATTCTACGAAAATCTCGGCGCAGGTGAGCTTAAGGAATGGAAGACGTTTCGGTTTAGTTTTTAAAGTTCTGTTAAGTTCATATAGTTCATATAGTTCATATAGTTCATATAGTTCATAGTTTGTATAGTTTGTATAGTTTGTATAGTTTGTATAGTTTGTATAGTTTGTATAGTTCATATAGTTTGTATAGTATAAATTAACGATTAACGATTAACAATTAACGATTAACAATTAACGATTAACGATTAAACCATCCCGAAACATAATTTGTCTATGAAGTGCTTGTATTTAAAATACTTTAAACAGACTTTTCAAATATTTTTATCCATTATATTTAAATTATAGATAACATTAAAAATTTGGCGGAAAATAATTTGGATATAAATAGTACTGATGATGAACTTATCGAATCATTCATTAAAGGCAATCAAAGTGCATTTAATTTTATTGTCCGGAAATATCAGAAAAAGGTTTACTGGGTTGTAAGAAAGATGGTGCTGGATCACGATGACGCTGATGATCTTACTCAGGAAGTTTTTCTTAAGCTGTACCGGTCAATTGGAGATTTCAGAGGTGAGTCTAAATTTTTCACTTATGTTTATAAAATAGCGATTAATTATTCTTTAAATCATTTGGTTAAAAATAAAAAAATGTATAAGAGAAAATCAGATTTGGAAGATGAATTCATAATGTCGACCGACAAAATTGCAGACGAAGAATTGAATTCAAAAGAAAAGACACTCCTGCTTGAAGAAGCAATAAGATCATTACCCGAGCAGCAGAGAGCTGTCTTTAATTTAAGATATTATGAAAATCTCACCTATGATGAAATTGCAAACATAATGAATAAATCAGTCGGAGGAATGAAAGCAAATTATTTCCATGCAATTAAGAAATTAGAGAAATTCTTAAAATCACACAAAAAATACGATCTGGTAGAAACCAGTTAATAAAAAATTATGAACACAAAATACACTAAAGAGGACATTATCCACAGCCTGCCTGATTATGTGTCTGATAATATAGAAGATAGTGAATTGATCAAAGAAATAGAAAATGTGATCAATACTGACAATGAAGTAAAAAATGAATTCATAGAGATCAGCAATACAATGAATTTTCTTAATTCTGCAGACCTTGAACACCCCGGCGAAAATTATTTTAATAACTTATCTGTCAAAATAAATGAGAGAATACACGAAAATTTAAACCCTGGCAGCATCCTCGACAGATTAAGCCTGCTCTGGAAAATACTGATCCCTGCTTTTTCAGTTTTACTTATTTCATTTCTATTTCTGAGTAACAGGAACAGTGATAATACAGAGTTTACAAAGACAGACGAAACCAAAAAGCAAATATCAATTGCTGATAATAAAGATGACGAAAAAAAAGGTCTCAGTTCCGATTAAAAATGATGAAGAACTCAAGAAGGCTGCGGATAAGACAACCGCCTCTGATCAAAAGCAAAATCATCCCGGAAATAAAAAAATACGAATCAAGGATGATACATTCAGGGAAGGAAATAATATTGATAATACATTAAGCAAGGTTGAAATCAATTCAGACACCGAAGAAGACGAAACATTTTCAGCTCTTATGGCGGAAAACTCTGATCTTTCTTCTAACAATGATGAAGAAATTGAAGAAGATATTCTTTTCATTAATGATGATGAAGATAATTACGAAGATGAGCTCTTGGAATTTTCACCTCAGGAACAAAAAGAAATTTTAGAAAATATAACCAAATCAAAAATTTAAACTAATTTTATGAAAATTTATAAATTATTAACAATACTTTTACTGTTAATCACGGTAAAGTTTTCCGAAGCTCAGACCGATGACGGGAAAAAGAAATTCAAAGAAGAGATTAACAAAATCATGAAGAGCAAACTAATAGACAGCTTAGGGATGGATGAAATGACAGCTGATAAATTCATTAGTTTATACAAGGATAATAATAAACAGATCAGAGATCTGAGCAAAGAAAAACGAGCATTAATGGAATCAATTGAGCTAGACCCGTCTGCTTTTGATGTTGAACAAAAGTTTGATAAAATGCTGGAAATTGAAACCAGTATACTGGACAAAAAAAAGAGTTTTTATCAGGATATGAAATCATTCCTGACCCCACAGCAAATTGCCAAAACTATGATCTTAAGAAAAAAGATGGTTCGAGAGATCAAAAAGGAATTTAACAAACACAAAAAAGACGGCAGAAAAAATCAGAAAAATGAGAAATAAGCCTGTATTACAATAGTTTCTTAAAACCTCTTCATATTAATTTCAGGATATCACCTTTTTTTCCTCACATTCAGACCTTTGTTTTAAAATTTAAACAAAAATTACTTGTGTTGTCTGTTATTCCATTGAATTTATAGGAGTATTTTTTTAGCTTATCGACTTATTTAGCAAAATGAACAAAAACTTACCCGAAAATATATTTTTACCGGAATTGGAATTGGAAATTCTGAAATTCTGGGAAGAAGATAATACTTTTGAAAAAAGCATAAATTCAAAAGAAGGGAGAAGATCATTTGTTTTTTATGACGGACCTGCAACGGTCAATGGTCCTCCCGGAATTCATCATATTATTTCACGCACGATCAAAGACCTTGTTTGCCGTTATAAAACTATGCAGGGATATCAGGTATACAGAAAAGGCGGCTGGGATACACAGGGTTTGCCTGTAGAGGTTGAAGTTGAAAAAAAACTCGGATTAAAATCCAAGAATGACATTGAAGAATATGGCGCGATAGCTTTTATTAATGCATGCAAAGAATCCGTATTCACCTATCTTAAAGACTGGGAAAGGTCAACTCATAGAATGGGTTACTGGGTTGATCTCGATAATGCCTACATTACTTTTCACAACGAATATATCGAATCTGTATGGTGGGCTTTAAAAAAGTTTTTTGACAGCGGATTAATATACAAGGGATTCAAAATTTTACCATTCTGTCCGAAATGTGAATCACCTCTGTCTTCTCATGAAGTTGCACAGGGCTATGAGGATCTAAAGGACCCATCGGTGTATGTTAAATTTAAAATAACTTCCGGGGAATTTAAAAATTCTGACTTTCTTGTATGGACAACTACACCGTGGACATTGCCTTCCAATGCAGCTTTAGCGGTAAATCCTGAATTTGATTATGTTAAGATCAAAACAGTCAAGGATGAAAATTTAATTTTAAGTAAAGAACGTTTATCCGTAATTAATGATGAATATGTAATTGAGAAAGAAATTAAAGGAAAAGATCTTGAATTTACTGACTATGAAAGGCTGTTTGATTTTCTTAAAGATGACCGGAAAACATTTTACGTCACACTCGGAGATTTTGTAACAAATGATGATGGGACAGGCATTGTTCATATTGCTCCCGCTTTCGGAGAGGATGATTATCAGATCGGATTAAAGTATGACCTTCCGTTATTTAAAGCAGTAGGTAAAAACGGTTTATTCATTGACAGCGTTGAAAAATACAAAGGGAAAAATTTCAAAGATGCTGATCCGGAAATAATTCAGGATCTTAAAAGCGCGGGTCGTTTATACAGGAAAGAAATGTTTGTTCACTCTTACCCGCATTGC
The DNA here is from genome assembly GCA_016710985.1 of Ignavibacteria bacterium. Taxonomy (GTDB): domain Bacteria; phylum Bacteroidota; class Ignavibacteria; order Tepidaquicellales; family Tepidaquicellaceae; genus JAGPCH01. Next base: position 233,339 of record JADJTX010000062.1, on the reverse strand, counting down.
TGGAGACACCATGTTCCCTTAATGTATTATTCTGCGGATTCCTGGTTCATAAGGACAACAGATTATCAGGAAAGAATGATCGATCTGAACAAAACCATTAACTGGCATCCTGAAAGTATTGGTACAGGCAGATTCGGAAAGTGGCTCGAAGAAAACCGTGACTGGGCTTTATCAAGAAATCGATACTGGGGAACGCCGTTACCGATCTGGACTTATACCGATGAAACGGGTAAAGAGCATTTTGAATGTATCGGCAGTCTTCAGGAGCTTAAGGACAAAGCTGAAAATTACAAATCAGTTTATCCTGATGAAAAGAGCCTTGATCTTCACAAACCTTTCATTGATGAAATAATAATTACTTCAGGAGACGGAAAGAAAATGAAACGCGTAAAGGAAGTCATTGATGTATGGTTTGACAGCGGATCGATGCCGTTTGCGCAATACCATTATCCGTTTGAGAATAAAGAAATGTTTGTCAAGCACTTTCCGGCTGATTTTATCGCCGAGGCAATTGATCAGACCCGCGGCTGGTTTTACAATCTACATGCGATCGGCACTTTCCTGTTTGATAAGCCGGCTTTCAAAAATGTAATTGTGAACGGACACATTCTTGATAAAAACGGAAAAAAGATGAGCAAGTCACTCGGCAACGTTGTTAATCCTTTTGACATAATGGACAGGGTCGGAGCGGATGTGTTAAGATGGTATCTTATTTTCTCTTCCCCTATTGGTAATTCCAAGCTTTTCAATGAAGATGATCTGATTGAAATTCAGAATAAATTTTTGATACACTAATAAACTCTGTCAGGTTTTTTATTATTTATTCAAAATTAACTGAATTTGATTATGACCGCAGTTCAAAGGTTGAGTATGGTAAAAGACCTGTAATAGACAAATGGATCCTTTCGAAATTGAATTCAGTCAAAAAGAAATATTTTGAGCTGATGGATAATTATGATATTACAAAAGCCACAAGAATACTTTATGATTTTACGATTGACGAATTATCAAACTGGTATGTGCGCAGAAACAGGAAACGTTTCAGGAGTCCTTTAAATGAACAGGACAGGCAATCGGGATATCAGACTTTATATGAAGTTATAATCGAGCTGCTTAAGATGATCGCGCCATTTTCACCTTTTGTAACCGAAAAACTTTATCTCACACTCTCTGAATCTGAGAGTTCAATTCATCTTTCGGAGTTCTCTGATATAAATGAAAATGCGATAGATCAGGTGCTCGAAAAAGAAATGAAACTTGCGCAGGATATAGTATATTTAGTCCGGTCCATAAGAGTCAAGAATAATCTTAAAGTAAGACAGCCTCTTAAGCAGATACTTATACCGGTTCTTAATGAAGATGTAAGAAAAAATCTTTTAAATGTGAGAGATATTATTCTTGAAGAAGTAAACGTCAAAGAACTGAACATCATTGAAGGAGATTCCGACATAATAATAAAAAAATCGAAACCTAATTTTAAATCAATCGGACCTAAATTCGGCAAAGATGTAAAAACTGTACAGAAGATAATTAATGATCTTTCAGCTGAACAGATATCAGTGCTGGAAAAGCATGGCAAATTAAGCCTTGAAGGATTTGAGTTTACAAAAGACGACATAGAGATCTATACCAATAATATTGAGGGATGGATAGTGGAAACTTATGATGACATAACAGTTGCACTGGATACAAAGCTTGACAATGACTTAATTGAAGAAGGAATAGTAAGAGAATTTATTAACAGAATTCAAAACTTCAGAAGGTCGAATAATTTTGATGTCAGTGATAAAGTCAAAATATTCTTCAGAACTTCCGGGATTATAAGTAAGGCAATAAATAATAATCTGGATTACATAAAATCAGAGACAATGAGTGACAACATTGTAAGTTCAAACGGGCATGAGTTTGATTTTTCCACATCAGAAATAAACGGAGAGCAGTGCGAACTATATTTAGAAAAAATAAATTAATTTTTAACAAAGGAGCATAACATTGGCAAAAACAAAAACTTCTGTAAAAAAGAAAACGACTGCAAAAAGAAAGTTACATTGAAATCAAAAAAAAAGTAATGCAAAAGTCGCGAAAAAAGAAATAAAGAGCTCACCTAAAAAGCTAACCAAACCTGTTAAACCTTTTAAAGAGGTAATCAAAAAAGCTAAGGCTAAAAAAGAAAAGCCGGTGAGAATTTCAACAGCCGCAAAAACAGAAGTCATTGAGAAAAAAGTAAAAAAATTCAAACCAAATAAAAAAGTAAGATATACCAAATCCGAGTTAAAGCATTTCAGAGAAATAATACTTCAGGAAAGAAAAGCCATTTTCGAAAGCGCTAAAGCAAATATGGATGCGCTTGTAGACAAAGACGGAGAATACAAGGGTGACAATCTCACTTATTCATCTCATATGGCTGAGCAGGGAACGGATGAAATGGAGAGAGAAAAAACTATTTGTTTGTACAGCGTGATGAGAAATATCTTGGATACCTGCAGGACGCTTTGATGCGCATTGACCAGGGAACCTATGGCATCTGCATTGATTGCAGAGATGAGCCGAAGAATTTATGCAAGACATGTCCTCTGATAATCAGTGAAAGATTGGAATTAGTCCCGATTACACAGCATTGCATTGAATGTAAAAACTTAATAAGAGGTTAAATAAAAATTTGAAAGTTTTATTTCTAACCTTTTTTATAGTAATAATAGATCAAATAACCAAACTATATGTAAAGGGAATTTCCATACCTATGCTAGGCATTGAAATTCCCGGCATGCCTTATCAGTCTTCCATTAAAGTCTTCGGAGATTTTTTCAAAATTACCTTCATTGAGAATCCGGGAATGGCATTCGGACTTCAGATTGGAGGAAAATTATTTTTATCGTTATTCACAATATTCGCAACGGGTTTATTGTTTATTTTTCTTTATAAAAACAGAAAAGAAACCTTATTGTTAAGACTCGCTTTGGCTTTTATTTTAGGAGGGGCTGTTGGTAATTTAATTGACAGGGTATTCTACGGAAAAATTTACGGATATGCACCTTATTTTTACGGTAAAGTAGTTGACTTTCTGCACTTTGATTTTCCCAATTTTACCATATTCGGTAAGACAATTTATTCGTGGCCCATATTCAATGTTGCTGATATTTCAGTATCTCTCGGATTTATTATGATTCTTATTGGATATAAGAAAATATTTCATTCAGATGAAAATACTGAGATACAACCTTCCGGTGATAATACATTTCCGGCAGATAACTCTTTTACAGATCTTCAGGATCCGTTACATAGAGATGATATTGACCGTTTAAAACCGGACCCGGGTGCGCCTGAAATTACACAAAGTTATGATAACAATGATATCTCAGGTTTTAAAAATATTGAATTAAAAGCTGCTGAAGAACACGATATTCCGGAAAAAATAAATATTCCTGAAACCGGAAAAGAGAATCAATCAGATAATCCTTTGTTTGAAAAAAAATCTGAATAATTTATTTATACCTTATTTTAAACTAAACACAAATCGTAAAAAATAATTTTCTATCTTCCTTCCTGATCCAGTTCTTCTTTTCTCTTCAGAAGCGTTTCTTTATCTTCTACATGCATCGGATCCGGTATGCAGCAATCAACGGGGCAGACAGAAGCACACTGGGGTTCATCATGAAAGCCGACACATTCGGTACATTTATCAGGAACAATATAAAAAAACTCACTTGAGTAAAAGCCTGATGCACCTGATGGAGCAGGATCACCATCACCATATGATTTTCCTGACAGAACCCAGTTTGCTCCGCCTTCATATATAGCTGTATTTGGACATTCCGGCTCACATGCACCGCAATTTATACACTCAGTTGTAATCATTATTGCCATTTATATAATCTCCTATTTTAATTTGTTAATACAAAATTACTCAAATATTAAAACTATTACAATTTCAATATTCATACGTAAAAAAAACCAGGTCTCTGTTTTGAATGATTTTTAGGACAAAATGAAAAATCAGTTTTTGTTCAGCTTTATCCGCAGTGATTCGCATTCATTTTGTGCTGTACATAATTTACATAATGTTGATTTCTTTTTATTTTTCTTTTGGTCTTATAAAATTGTAAATTTACAGAATTATAAAAAAAGTAAAAGAAAATATGTTTAATTTTTTAAAAAAAATATTTCCGTCGAAGCATGAAAAAGATGTTAATTCCATACTTCCAATTGTAGATGAAATAAATAAATATTATGAAGATTTAAACGGTCTATCCGACGATCAGATAAAAGCTAAAACTACAGAGTTTAAAGAAAGAATAAAATCTGAAACTGAAGAAACTCAAAAGAAAATATCAGAACTGCAGGAAAAGCTTAAGGAAGATATTCCGCATAATGAACGGATGGATATTTATGATGAAATGGACAAGCTTGAAAAGGAAAATTATGAAATTACCTCAGCCGTGCTTGATGACATCCTTCCGGAAGTATTTGCAGTAGTCAAGCAAACATGCAAGCGACTTTGCGGAAAGGAATGGGATGCTGCCGGAAATAAGATCCGCTGGAACATGGTTCCGTATGATGTACAATTAATCGGAGGAATCGTATTACATCAGGGGAAGATCTCCGAAATGGCAACCGGTGAAGGTAAGACACTGGTAGCGACACTGCCGCTTTATCTTAACGCTTTAGCCGGCAGAGGTGTACATCTGATAACAGTAAATGATTATCTGGCCAAAAGAGACAGTGAATGGATGGGAGAGATTTTTAGATTCTTAGGACTAAGCGTTGGAGTGATTTTGAATGACATGGATTCAAACAAGCGAAGAGAGATGTATAATTCTGACATTACTTACGGTACAAACAATGAATTCGGATTTGATTATCTTCGTGATAATATGGTGGTTGACAAAAGTTTTCTGGTTCAGCGTGAACATTTTTATGCAATTGTTGATGAAGTTGATTCAGTCTTAATTGATGAAGCAAGAACCCCTTTGATAATTTCAGGACCGGTCGAAGCCCCTACTCATAAGTTTGATGAACTAAACATCAAAGTAAAAAGATTAGTGGATGCTCAAAAAAATCTTGTTAATAAACTTACCTCTGAAGCAGAAAGTATTTTAGAAAAAGATAACATTTCAAAAGAAGACGAAGCAACAGCCGGACTGGCATTGCTGAGAGCAAATCATGCTTTTCCAAAGCATAAGAAACTTCAGAAACTTTTAAGCGAACCGTCAAATAAGCGCCTTTTATTATCCTCAGAAAGCGAATACTTAAGAGATAATGCAAAACAAATGTATAAAGTAGACGATGAACTTTACTTTGTAATAGATGAAAAATCACATATAACTGATCTGACTGAAAAAGGCAGGGAGTTCTTAGCTCCGAGTTCTTTAGAAAAAGATTTTTTACTCTTCCTGATCTTGGAACTGAATTTGCTCAGATTGAAAATGATGAAAACATGTCTGTAGAGGATAAAGAATTAAAAAAAGAAGAGCTGACAAAAATTTATTCTGAGAGAAGTGACAGACTTCATACAGTTCAGCAGCTATTAAAGGCACACGGGCTCTATGAAAAGATGTTGAATATGTAGTTCAGGACGGGAAAGTAATGATAGTTGATGAATTTACGGGAAGAATACTTTCAGGCAGAAGATATTCCGAAGGTCTTCATCAGGCGATAGAAGCAAAAGAATCTGTTCATGTAGAAAAAGATACTCAGACTCTTGCAACAATCACCTTGCAGAATTATTTCCGGCTCTATAAAAAGCTAGCCGGAATGACGGGTACGGCAGAGACAGAATCGGCTGAATTCTTTGATATATACAAACTGGATGTGACAGTAATACCTACAAATATGGATTGCATACGTGATGACATGAATGATCTGATTTATAAAACAAGGAGAGAAAAATATAATGCTGTAATCGATGAGATTGTTGTCATGAGAAGCAACCGCAGACCTACGCTTGTGGGAACTACAAGCGTGGAAGTTTCGGAAACCATTTCGAGATTACTGAAGCGAAAATCAATTCCTCACGAAGTATTGAATGCAAAGCAACATGCACGTGAAGCGCACATAGTTGAGAATGCCGGACTTCCCGGAGCAGTTACCATTGCTACTAACATGGCAGGAAGAGGAACCGACATTAAACTGGGACCCGGTGTAGCTGAAGCCGGAGGACTTCATATTGTCGGGACAGAGCGGCACGAATCAAGAAGGATCGACAGACAGCTTCGCGGAAGAGCAGGCAGACAGGGAGATCCCGGTTCATCAAAGTTCTATTTATCACTGGAAGATGATCTGATGAGATTGTTCGGAAGTGACAGGATTGCCAGTGTGATGCAGCGTCTTGGTATTAAGGAAGGTGAAGCCATAGAACACACAATGATTACTAATTCGGTTGAAAGAGCGCAGAAGAAAGTAGAAGAAAATAACTATGCCATCAGAAAACGCCTTCTTGAATATGATAATGTCATGAATCAGCAGAGGGAGGTCATTTATACAAAAAGAAGACAGGCATTAATGGGTGAAAGGCTTAAAGATGAAATATTCGAGATGGTTGATAAAGCAGTAGACAGCATGGTGGACAAGTATTATGAGGATGGAAATATAGACGGCCTTACTGATGAAGTTCAAAGAACTTTTTTGGTCAGAATGAAGATTACCCCTGAAGAATTTCAAAAGCTTGGTGAGAAAGGTGTGAAAGATCTTGTAATTAAAGAAGCACGTGAATTTTATGACAAAAAGGAAGAAAGATACGGAGCAGATCTTATGGGACAGATAGAGCGCTTTGCAATGCTTAATATTATTGATGAAAAATGGAAAGAACATCTGCGGGAAATGGATGATCTCAAAGAAGGAATTAACTTCAGGGCTTATGGTCAGAAAGATCCTTTACTTGAATATAAAACGGACGGATTTAAATTATTTGTTGAAATGCTTAATACTTTATCTACGGGTGTAATTAATTTTATATTTAAATTCACTCAGCAATCTCCTGAAGAGGCAAGAAACGTAAGGACTCCGGCGCAGACTAATCAGTCCCGGCTCAGAACTTATCATCAGTCCTCAGAAGGAATGGGATATATCGGAGGCAGCTCCGAACAGGAAGGACAGGACGGGGGCGGTTCACATCAACCGGTCAAAGTGGGTGAGAAAATAGGCAGAAATGATCCGTGCTTTTGCGGAAGCGGCAAGAAATACAGAAACTGTCACGGAAGATCCAGTAAGGAAGCTGTAAAATAAAATCATCAGATGAAAGTTTCGCACCAGACTATAAACCTCATTGAAAATATTAACGGCTTTCTGCAAAACAGATAAAGAATTTCAATGAGGTCTCATTAATTATAGAGGCTGCAGTAACATCCAATAATACAGCTGCTTTTTACGATTTAATCTTCAAAGCTAAATATGTCAAAGGACTAAAGAGCGTACTCTCAAACAGGATAGTTATCGGTGATGATTTCATGGAAAAGATATTTAAGGAGTTCAATTCCAATCTGCAGCAATTTACTGATATGTTAAAAACTATTGTGACATCATGTGATGAAAAAACAAGTAAACAATTCAGTGATAGGTATTTCGAGCTGAATCAGGAAAGCATAGTCAATTTAATGGATCTGGCTGAAGATCTTGCGACCTGCAAAGAATTTTTCAACGGTAATCCTGAGATGGAATTATCTCCCTTATCATGAATTCTGCAAAATATTACTGAAATATTTTTTCATTTCTTCTGAAGGCTGAACATTGAAATCCTTTTTAAGTCTTTTTTCATAAATCTTATATACAAATTTGAATTTTCTGAAATCCTTCTCTTTGTTGTATACTGAAAGCAGCTTCATCATTATTTCCTCATCGCTGTAGTCCATGTCTACAAGCTTCTCAAGCAGTCTCATTACAATCTTGTTGTCCTCTTTTTTCTCATAATATGAAACCAGACTATGGATCGTTTCAGAATAAATAAATTTTAAATTCTCACGTATATCCTCAGCCCAGGTTTGATAAGAGTCCTTAGCGAAATCCGTTTTATAAATCTCAAAAGCACTCAACTTGTCACTTATATTTTTGCTTGATGATAGTCTTTTAAATTCTTCAACATCCAGCTGATAATTCACTTCAACGTTTTTAGAAGTGATGAAATATTTTTTATCCCGGATTATCAGTATGTCTTTATCTATTTTTTCAGATAAAAGGTCCGAAATAAATGCCTGCAGAGTTTTCCTGACTTTGTTGATCTCTACATCCGCTATTGCTTCGTAATTTACGTTTTTTGAATTATACAAAATATCATCAATCAGAGACTCTTTGGTTACATCATTTCCTGTATAGGCTTTATAAACCATGTACAAGAATATGTATTTGGATTTTGCTCGCTGCCAGTGGCTGTTAAGCAGTTCAGTACCGTTTACGTATATTTTATTGTCGTTTAAAAATTCAACTCTGATATTGATGGAATGCTTTTTTATTTTGGACAAAGAGATACAGTTTTCTGCAAACAATTTTTTTAAATAAATGCTTTCAATGTTTTTCTCTACGGCATAGGTAAAAATGTAATTCATCTTATTTGCCTTTGCTCTGAAGCATAAATAGTTATCATACTCAAATTCGATGCAAAGATTCAGCAACCGATTGAATTTGTCCTTAAATTTTTTGAATTCGTCTGTTATTGCATAGTAATAACTTTCGCAAAAAAAGATAACTGCCTGGTTAAATATAGTAAAGTTCTCCCTCTTTATGCTGTTCACTTCTTCCATTGTCTGCCTGTAAAGCTTAAGATCTCTTGCTAAGAGACTTGCCTCAAGCTGAAGAATTATCAATCTTGTTTTTGAAATTTTATAATCCTCATCTTTTAACAGCCTGTTTAATACCAGTGGCTGCTCAGTAAGATTATAACAATACATAATTAGTGAATCTATAAAGTATATATAGTTTTGCTGGTAGGTATTCTTTTTTAAAATTTCAAAATCCCTGATGACCTGTTTAAAATCATAATTCAGAAATTTTCTTAATATACTCTGAAATTCATATTGATTCTTGTAAGCAGAAAATATTGTCTGGTCTTTCTCTTTGTTCTTTTCTTTCAGGAAATTGAAAAAATATTCGAACTCGCTCAAATTATAACTTGTAAAAAGCGCAAAACACATCTGGCTGTAGTTGGAAAGATCAAAATTTCTAAAATCAAAATTGTTCTCAATGTACTTTACAACTTTGTTGCCTGTCTTGTAATCTCCGTAATCAAAGAAAATCAGCATTGAAAAAGCGCTTTCAACAAGACTGTTTTCTTCTATTCTTCCCTTCCCCAAATTCTGATTTAGTGTAACATCATAAAATATTTCCTTTAACCTGCCAATATATTTCCTGCTCTTTGAATTTTCACCTGTCGTGATATAAGACTTGATCAGCGAAACTATAAACTGAATTTCCTGATCAACCTTAAGTCTGAATTTTAATATATGCTCTGATATCGGTATGTTACCGGTGCCAATACCCTCTTTGAGAAAATTGCAATTACATATCAGCATCAGCAGTTCGACATAATAATTAACTTCACTTTCTTTTATTTTATTCACGGGTATCAGGATCTCATCATTATAACCCGTAGAATACTTTAATAAAATTATGTTTCGCAGGTAATCGATTGCTTTTGTAACATCCTTGTCCTTGTATATTAATGTGTTCACTCTCAAAAGAATATATTCAAGTGAAAGAATAAATTTTTCATCAGCAATCTCTTCGATTTTCTTAAATAATCCGCTTGAGTGGATCAACAGAAGTTTATCTGAAGCGTTAAGCTTTATCCATTGCTTGAGAGTTTCATAATCCCTGCCAATGATCAGATAATTTAATGCTATGTAATCTTCCCTCCAGTCGTTGCTTCTTAAATAGTAATTCCCAAGTGATCTGTATATGCTGCTTATTTCATCCTTTGAAAATTTTTCATCAGCCAGCCTGTTTAGAAATCTGCGCAGAAGCTCGTGAAATCTGAATGTTCCATCCTCCTTGTTAATGAATACGTTGCTCTCATAAAGCTTTATTAATGTGTCATATCCATTTTCTATCTTCATCACATTCTCTATGATGTTCTTATCAAATGATTCCGGGTAAGATAGTTTCAGCATTAAAATTTTTTCTTCCTCTGAACAGTTCTCATAAATCTCTTTTGTAAAGTACTCAAATATTTCTTTTCTTCCCAAATTGAAATCCTCTGCCTTAAGCATCCCAAAATCCTTTGTCATAAGCAGAAGCTGTATAGCCGTTACCCATCCTTCGGTTGTCTTTAAAAAATCTTCAAGCAGATCTTTATCAAGATTGGCAGTCTTTTTTTTGTGAATCTTTATGAAGTTTTCAATTTCAGTATCATCAAACAACAGATCGCTTTTCATGATCCTGCCCAGCCAGTTCTTTGCCAGAAATTTCGGGTAGTTGATTTTTTTCGGATCTCTTCTGGATATTATGACAAAATTTACGTTCGCAGGAAGATATTCAAGAAAGTAGTTCAGTGCTGAACATACTTCATCACTCTCGTCAATGTTGTGGAAGTCATCTAAAAAAATATATATCTGCCTCTTTTTTTCTTTTGCATACGAATACAAATCGCTTGAAAATGATGAGATCACATTATTGATTTTTTCATTCAGTGATACATTCTGAGACTTAGATAGAATATTTTTTAATTTACTGCCGAATTTTGAATTCGGCAAATTGTTTTCAAATGCAATTGCAAGCAGAAGAAAAAAATTTTCAATTGAGTTATCATAAGGACTTATGCTGATCCATAGCCTGATCTCTCTTTTAAGTCTGTGAAAAAATTCTACTGAAAATGTTGTTTTTCCGTATCCTGCCGGTGCAGTGATCAGGATTAACCTTTTGGATTTATAAGATAAGACTTTCTCTATTAATCTGTCTCTGGAGTAATAATAGCCCGGAATCTCAGGAGTTATTATTTTCTGTGAATGTTCTATGTTTAAAACCAATAAACTGATTCCTCTGCTTAGTTTTCATATTTACATCAAACTATTAAACATAAACAACAAAGGCAATAATCATTTTTAGGTTAAATAATTATTGCCTCTGAAATGTTAAAAGTTAAAAGTGAATGGAGTCTAAACTGATTCCATCTCCTCACTTCTGATCTTGATATCTTCTAACGGGATTATTATACCGGGTTGAGTCTTTGATGTCATGCTGAATGCTTCTTTTGTCTGCTTGTCTTTTAATATCTCCTGAAGTTCGAAATTTTTTCTTATCTTTTCTTCAAACTCCTTAAGCTTCTCTTCTATGGAAATCTGTTTTCTGTCTTTCGCTATCATGTCTTCCCTGTATCTCTTTAAGAAATATCCGATCGTCTCAACTCTGATTTTTATTGAACCGGTTGGCTTATTCTCATCAATGTCTTTGAATGAAAAATATGGTGTTCCGGAATTTTCCACTATCTCCTGTATCACTGTGTAGATTGGCGCATCGTGACCGCATTTGAATGAAGACAGTTCCAGAGCAACTAAATTCGGATGCCGCGCTGTATATTTCGCCGCCCATACTTTCCTCGAAGTATTTTCAGAATATGAATTCTTCCATACATCTTCTATGTCAAACGGTGATTTGATCAATCCGGCTCTTACTTCATCACCAAACAATTTCTCAAGAGTCTCCTTATCAGTCGGTAATGTATCCTGATAAAATACCGGATAGCCAAGCTTTTGAAACTCCTCAAGTATCTCGTGATTGATTCCCGGATCATTATGATATGGTCTCGCGAGTACTACAATTCCTATCCTGTTTTCTTTCTCAAGCATATCAAGAATGTGTTTGGATTCATCCTTCAGACCGTTCATGAATTTATAATATGCAATGTAACCTTCTTTAACTGCTTTCCTGTTTTCTTCTTCTGTCAGTCCGAGTATTTCCTTAAAACATTCGTACATCTGACTTACTGTCAGGTTTTCATTGAACAGCTGAACGAACGGACACAAATACTCGACTCCAAATTCCTTAAACAGATCACCTTCTTTTGTAAATGCTGCTTTAGCTGCTTCAATAGTAGCTGTAATAGTCGGACATGAATTATGCGCCTGAGCAAATTCAAGATCTGACGGCATGTTATCTACTATCGGCGAAAAGAGAAAATCTATTTTCTTTTTCTTATGCTGCACATATAGCAGATTATGAATATGAGGTATCGCAACTTTCGACGGGAAACAAGGATCAATACTTCCGCGCTTAGCTCCGGCTTTGTACATCTCTTCTGATGTAAATTCAGAATAAACAAAATTACCCGGCATAATTCCAAGTGCTTCAAGATAAGCTGTAAAGAACGGTGTATGCTGATACATGTTCAGTACTCTCGGAATTCCGATCACAATTTTCTTTCTCTTCTCTCTAAGCTCGACGTTCTTTGCATACTCTTCCTTTTCTTTCTTGCTTACAAATAAACCCTTCGGTTCTTTCAGTTCCTGCATTGCAATTTCCGGCTTATAAGTTATCCATGCTTTATGAGCTGCCTCTTCGATCATGTTAGGATTTTCTTTTTTAATGTCATCAAGTCCCTGTTTGATGCCTCTCATATCTGCTATGTCTTCTACCGTTCCCTTTTCACATGTCGCAATGATCAATCTCTGAGTCCCCTCTTCCATTGCAACCTTCGATTTCGGATTCACAACTTTCTCCGGCTCTATGACTGTCAGCTCAATAAACTTCTTTCTTTCTTCTTCAAGTCTTTCATCCGCTATCATATCTGTCTTAACATCAATGAAGGTTCTGAGACACTTATTCTTGCAGAAATAACATCTTGTCGTTTCTTCACGTGTTGTTTTGAAAATTATCTTTGCAACCCTGTCCAAACCAATGAATTCAGTTCTCTTCCCGTTATGATAAAGTCTTGCAGCTTCGATTCCGCAACCTATTGCTCCGGCTTCACCTGTGTGTTTATGAACAAACACCTTCGGTGTAATTCCGCTTCCTTTAAATCTTTCTTCAATGAAATCAACCTGTGTCTTTACAGCCGCTAAATTATGCTGAGTCCCTCCCTGTAAACAAAGGATGAACCAAGTTTTGCAAGATTCGGGATTTGTGAAACATAGAGCCAGATATTTTTTGGTAAAACATCTGCAAGTCCTGCCATTATCTCTTCAGCTTTCCAGCCTTGTCTTTGAAAGTCAACAATGTCGGATTGCATAAACACCGCGCATCCGTATCCGAATGACGGAAATGTTTTAGCTTCAAATGCCTTGTCGGCAAACTCTTCTACTGTATATCCGAATCCCTGTGCCGTTGATTGTAAAAAATATCCATTACCGGCTGAGCATTGCGTGTTCAGTTTAAAATCAACTACTCTTCCCTGATTTAAAATAATTATTTTAATATCCTGACCGCCTACGTCACATATCACATCTGTGTCCGGATAGAAATGAAGCCCGGCCTGCATATGCGCGACCGTTTCAACCAATGCAACATCTGCATGAAGTACATCTTTTAAAATATCTTTAGCATAACCGGTTGTTCCCACACCGAGAACCTCAAGAGTCGCTCCCTGTTCTTCAACCTGTTCCTTTATCTTTCCCAGTATTTCAATTGTATCTTCAATGGGATTTCCTTTTGACAACTGATATGCTTTCACTAAAACATTCTTATCCAAAGAAACTAATGCAGCTTTTGTTGAAGTTGAACCGCCGTCAATGCCTATGAATCCCTGTACAACCTCACCCGGTTTGAAAGTAGCCGGAATGAATTTTTCAACTTTATGTTTTTCCCTGAACGCAACTAACTCCGCTTCATTCTTCGAAAGACCTGTTGTATTTCCTCCGCTTAGCTTTTTCTTTTCCAATTCCCTTCCAACTAAAATGTAATGCTCGAGATCTTTCCATCCTTTGTAAACTCCAATATGCTCTTCTTCATCTTTACCGAATTCAATCGCACCGATCGCAGCAAAGTATTGCGCATTCTCCGGTACTTTGATCAGATCTTCCGGCGCAACACCTGCCGGCAACTTAATATTTCTCTCTTCCCAGATCTTCGGAATGTTAAATTTCCAACAGTCTCTCATTCCTTTTATATAGCAGTTAGGTCCACCGAGCAAAAGCACTTCCGGCATTAATGTATGACCTCTTGTTAACACAGAAATATTCTGCTGAATAATGGATTCAAATAAAGACGCCATCAGTTGATCAGCAGGAACACCGGATTTTTGAAGTCCGTTAATATCTGTCTCTGCAAACACTCCGCACTTCCCTGCTACGGGATGTAATCTCAGATCATAATATCCCATATTACAAAGCTCTGTAGCAGGAATCTTTAGTTTGGCATTTATCTTGTCGATGACCGCACCTGTACCGCCTGCGCATTCGTCATTCATCGATGGGATCTTCTTCTTCTTTCCGGTCTCTTCATCGGGCTTAAAAATAATTATCTTCGCGTCCTGACCGCCGAGTTCGATCACAGAATGTGTTGCAGGATAAAATTTCTCTACAGCGAGAGAAACTGCATTCACTTCCTGTACAAACTTCCCGCCGATAAACTTACTGATATTTCCTCCTCCTGATCCGGTGACAAAGCATCTTATTTCGGACGGATTATCAATTTCACACTTGAGTTCGATTTCCTTAAGAAGCTCCAGAGATTTCTCCGGCTGCTTCGTATCATGCCGCTGATAATCCGACCAGATGATCTCATCTTTGTCAACGTCTATAACAACTGCTTTTACAGTCGTGGAGCCGACATCAAAACCAATGTAGAGATTTCTTTTTTTTGACATAATGTTTATTATGATTTGATTTTTTTAATTTATTTACCACTAAGGCACAAAGAGCACTAAGATTTACTTTTAACCGCCGTTTTTTTACGGCTAAAAAATATGACTAAAAAAACCTTACACAACCTTAGTGAGTATAATTTCTTCATTATTGGATTCAAGAATCCGTCTGCTTTGCTTAGAGTTTCTATTGTATTTTTCGTTTCTACATAAACTGCAACTGCATGGTTTTCCATGAGATTTGTAAGAATAAAATTTCCCCTCACCTTCTTTAAACCCCAATTGCTTCAATCGTTTTTTATATTTCAGTTTGGTTTAATTCGTTTCTTCTGCCTTTGCTATTTCTATATTCTTGAATTATATAGCTCATATTTTTTTTCATGTCTCTACACACTCCATACACTCAACTCACTCCACACACTCCATACACTCAAACACACTCTACTGACTCAACTAACTCAACACTCTTTATCCCCTCTTTCTTCATCAGCTCAGACACATCCAATATGAAGTTCGCTCCTGTTCCGATGATTCCCTTTCTGTGAGTTACATGGAAGAACGGACTTTGCAATTCAGCATGAGTTTCTACATAAGCTTTGATTTCTTCAAGTGTGTATCCGGTTTTTACAAGACATTCTTTGTACTCAGCTTTTGCCTTTGCCTTCGCTTCACCGAGCGCCATCTGAACTCTCGAATGCGCGTTGACATCACCTTCACCTGATGTTTCAATAGGAAGGAAGATCATGTCTTTGTAACGGCTCGTCACTGCAGACTGTACTCCGTCTGACTGCGTCGAAGGCATGCATCCGAATGGCTTCAGAGAAAGTATCATGTGACTCAGTTCGTTCACTGTATAATAAATACTCTTACCGACTTCAAGGTGACCTTCACCGCCTTCAACTCTTGAATGATAGAAATCATGAGCAAGATCTTTCAGAACTTTCTGATCAACCAGTTCGTGCGGCATATTGTCAAATGCTTTTCTGTATCTGTTATATTCTCTGTCAAATATTTTCTCTGCAATTGTAATGGTTGCTTTGGAAGAATTATAATCTTTAAGCAGCTTAAACTTATCCATCATAGTTTCTTTTGCATCTGCTTCTTTGTAAACATTAATTCCCTTCTGATCTTCATTCACAGACTTCGCCTGATGAAGCATATACATAATCCATGTTGCGATCGGCTCTACAAGAACCTGCGCACCTTCTTTTCCAGGAACGGGAACATGTTGAAATTACCGTCACCTTCAGTTGTCTGAGCCCAGAATTCACCTGTGATCTTTACGATCGGCTTCATTCTTGTCCTGTCAACTTTAATGGAATTGAACTTTGCTCTCGCTTCATTTGCCGTCTCCAGATAATAATCACCGAGTATCTGATCTATAAATTTCGTTACATATTCCGATGATGGGATTTTCTGAATCAGCTTTCCTAATCTTGAATTGAAATCAAAATATCTCTTGCTCTTTAATCTTTCATAGAACAGATCAATGACTTCCTCCATCACCTTGTTTGTTTCTCCTTCATTCACTTCAAACGGTCGGATCAGATATCCCATTTCATTTATGAGATCACCGAGCATCATAGCATTGATGATTCCCAGAAAGAAATCTAAATTCATTTCTAAACCGGCTTCAGCTTCTTCCTGTGACAAACCGCCTGTCTGCTGAAATAATAAAACCCTGAATCCATCAAAACCGGAGTTTCGCAAAGCTAAACGATATTCAGCTTCATACATTCCGAATCTGCACGGACCGCATGCGCCTGCTGTAAAGAAAACGTGCTTATCAATAATTTCTTCTTTGCTCATCCCTTTCTCTTCCAGTGACTGAAGATACTGCACAAGATTTCCGACAGTAAAATAAGTCGGATTGCACTGACCATTGTTACCGTACTCTTTGCCAAGCTGAAATGCTTTTTTGTCAGGTGTCGGAACCATATCCATTTTGTAACCTATTCCTTCGAGCGCACCTTTGATAAGCTTCTCGTGCTTCCATGTAAGTCCGCCGAAAAGAATTGTTGTGTCAGCTCTCTGATCTTTCGTGAACATTTTTTCAAACGGCTTCTTGAAGTGATTGATCTTCTTATCTTCAGTACCGTATTCAGCCTGAAGGCGCTTCTTTTCTTCGAGTAACATTTGCTGTATCATCTGCTCTCTGTCTGTCTGCTCTTTATGTGCTCCGTTTAGCACCGGAATCACTTCCGGATTGATTGTTTTGGTTTCCATGGCAGTTTTATTTTAGTTTATTAATTAAAATTTTATATTTCAAAGTATTGAGTATTGAGTATTGAGTATTGAGTATTGAGTAATTTAAAAATTTTCATAACTCATATCTCATAACTAATATCTCATATCTCATAACTCATCTCATAACTCATATCTCATAACTCATATCTCATAACTCATATCTCATAACTCGTAATTCGTCATTCGTAAATTCGTCTTTCGTAAATTCGTAAATTCAACAAATTATTCATTTGCAATTAATTCACAGCATTTCTTAGCTGAATAAACAGCGCTTTCGATTGTAGCCGGTAAAGAGGTATTCGTCCAGTCCCCTGCTATGAATAAATTATCATATCTTGTCTTTTGATCGGGCCGAAATTCATTGCTCATTATATCCGGAATGAATGTCGCCCTTTTTTCCTTTATCACCTTATGATCTTTAATTTTCATTTTATCAAAGCCTGTAATAGTTTTCTTCAGATCTGAAATACACAAGCTTACTACATCTTCAATTTTCATTTCCGTGACCTGAAGATCATCTGCTCCGCTTATTACAAGACTCAGATGTTTACTGTTTCTTTTGAATATCCACTGAACTATTGTCCCGATCAGTCCTGTCATTCCGAATGAATTGTAAGGTATCATCTCTTCCGGCATTTCATTTTCTAAAAATAAATGAACTGAAACTATACTCGACGGTTTTAAAAGTTCAGATTTAAAATTGTTTTCATAATATACTTTTTCATCAAACAGTTTTTTAAATACAAAAAAAGGTGCCGCTGAAATATAATAATCTGAATGTATTTCCTTACCGTCTTCCGTTAATAAATGCCTGATCATCTTTTTACCTGTGATTTCATCAGTAACTATCTGCTTTACACTTTCATCGATCTGAACTGTTACATTCTTTTTCTCAAAATATTTCAAAGCATCATCCGTTAGTAATTCATTTAGATTTACATTTGGTATCACAAGTGTTGAATTATCTTTCGCAT
This sequence comes from Ignavibacteria bacterium, assembly GCA_016710985.1. Classification (GTDB taxonomy): domain Bacteria; phylum Bacteroidota; class Ignavibacteria; order Tepidaquicellales; family Tepidaquicellaceae; genus JAGPCH01. The sequence continues at coordinate 215,399 of JADJTX010000062.1, read as the reverse complement.
TAAACCCAATCCGCAGCACATTCAAAAATATTTCCACGCTGATATTTTCCAATCGCGTATTAAACACTGCCAGTGTGAACGGCTCCCAAAAATATTTTATCAGATTCGGAGTCTGCTTAATTCCAATCAATAGCTCTCTTACATTCATATACTTCTTTTCAAAATCTTTTTCGTCCTTAAGAAGCTTGTTGATATTCTTCAATGCAAATTTATCTTTTAAACCAAACGCTTTGAATTTCAATAAGCCCTTTATCAGATTCATTGGCGGAGCATCATCAGGACATCTTAGCTTAAAAACTTCTTTCTCAGTATTAATAAAATTCACTTCCAGCTCTTTCTGAAAATTCAGCTTGTCATAGCTTCCGATGATCTTCAGATACTCAAATGTATTTTTATACCATCCTGCAAGGATATGCTGACCGTTGTCAAAGAACTGGTTTTTCTCTTTATCAAAAAAACTGTAAGCCCGTCCGCCTAACTTCGGCGAAGCTTCAACTAATGTAACCTTAAAATCTCTTTCCGTTAAGAACACAGCTGACGATAAACCTGCAACCCCGCCCCCAATTACAGTTACAGTCTTTTGCCGGCTCATTTACCGTTCAACGCTAACTTATTTTCATCAAAGCTGTAGAGCAGCTTATATTTCAAATAAACACCTGCTGTTATATAGATTTTTTTCAGCTTTGATACTTTCACTTTTTTTTCGAACACGTTATAATTTTTCTTCTCAATTTTTTCAAGAACCCTGAAATATATATGCTCCATAATTCTCGCCGCGAACATCAGACCTTTATCTTCTTTCGTAAGATTTTTATTAGCTTCATTATAATAATGTCTTGCTCTGCCGCATTCATGTTTCATGAGATTTATAAAGTTACTGTTGTACTTGAATTTCAGCAGATCTTCTTCAGTGTAATTAAAAGATTCCATGTCTTCAAGCGGTATGTATATTCTCCCGTGTTCCGCATCTGTCTTAATGTCCCTTAATATATTTGTCAGCTGCAAAGCTATTCCGAGATTGACCGCAAAGTCTTTTGTCTTCGGATTATTATATCCGAATATTTCGATGCTCATTAGACCGACAGTCGAGGCAACATTAAAACAATAGTCAATCAGTTCACCGAAAGTATTATACCGGTTCTTTTTCAGATCCATTTCCATTCCTTTTATGAGATCAAAAAAAGGTTCGGCAGGAATGTTAAACTTTTTTATTATTTTATTTAAACTATTCAGCAACGAATATTTTGAATCTCCGTTCTTCAAGGCTTTTTCAAGCTCATTTCTCCATTCGGTTATCATCGAATGTTTTGTTTCAATGCTCTCATTCTCATCATCAACAATGTCGTCAGTCTTCCTGCAGAATGCATACACTGTATTTATTGCATCATTTTTTTCCTTTGATAGTAAAGAAAAAGAATAAAGAAAATTAGATTTACTCTGTCTGGTAATTTCTTTCTCTTCACTTTCAGAAGAAAATTCTTTCGTTATCTTGGTCATTTCCAAATTACTTTTCCCAGCAGCTTTATTTTATCAAGATTATTTATTGTAACTCTTGTACTTAATACATTATAATTTATCTGTCCGATCTTATTCAGTATTTCCGTCCCGCCTGCGATTGTTGCCTTCAATTCTAATCTCAGCCTTCCCTTTACGTAATTTGTAATTTCTTTACCCTGCTCAAAAAGTTTTTGTTCTTTCCGTCAACATTTTCATCATTTCTCTGAAATTATCATTCTCAATTTTTCATGAAGCATGTTCTCATTATAATTATATTCGTTCATCAGTTTCTCCGGTATGTAAATTCTGTCTATCTTCAGATCAACTGATACATCCTGCCAGAAATTTGTAAGCTGAAGCGCTGTACATATACTGTCAGAATATTCAAAACACGTCTTATCCTTATCCGGTGTGTATCCGAAAACATAAAGAACAAGATGGCCTATTGGATTTGCAGAAAGTTTCGAATAATCTACTAACTCCTCAAAGACTGTGTAACGCTGCTTCACCGCATCCTGCCTGAAAGCTTTAAGCAGATCTCTGAATTCCTTTATGGGGATCTTCAGTTCATCAATTGTATTTGAAAGAGCAATGAAAATGTATTTCGTATCAGTCAGAAAATTATTCAGATCTTTTTTTTCTATCTTCGAAAGATCATCATCAAGTTCATTAAGACGCCTTAGCTTTTCATCTCCGGATAAATTGTCTGAATCTGCTATATCATCGGCATATCTTGCAAAAGCGTAAATACTGTAAATGTATTTTCTTTTATTTGACGGAATCAGTAAAGAACCAACAGGAAAATTCTCATAATGGCTGTTTGCAATTTCTTTACAAAACCTGTATGCATGGTCAAAGTCAATCTGCATAACATAAATACTTAACGGAATAATGTGATTACTTCTTGGCGGAATGAAACTGTAAGCTTAAATTTGCAGTGAAGATTTTAATACAAGGATATCTCTTTGGGAAAATTTAAATTGAAGTATATCTATTAATGATGAAGATAACAGAATTATCTTATTGGAAACATTTTGTAGAGAGTTTTTTATATTAATTCTGAAAATTGAGAAATAATATCTTAACCTTAATATGAAAGAAGATTTGTTTGAATTAGCAGGATCAGTAGGCAGATAAAAAAATGAAAAAAACAAAACCGAAATAACCGAAACAAAAAGTATGAGTGATTGCTTTACAATACTATGCTTTGAGTTGTATATGTTGCTCCAGTAGCAGTTGTTGCAGATCTTCCTGTAAAATTCCATTGTCAGAAAATTCTGAAAACACCAGATAGTTTTCTTCAAAAGTTTGTAATTAAAAATTATCTTAATTAAATATTGCATTGAAATTTTTGTTGGAATTTTACTTTTGGAAAACTATGCTTATTAATTTTAAATGTCAATAAAGAAAATGTGATTCATAAGATTTATAAGATTTATAAGATTTATAAGATTGATAAGATTGATAAATAAAAAACCCGTCTGAAATGAATCAAACGGGTACTTTTAGAAAAATTATAAATTAAAGATTTATTTCACAAGCATTAATTTTTTCGTGCTTGTAAAACTTCCTGCAGAAATTGTATAGTAATAAATGCCTGAGGTTAAGTTTGATCCTGCATTAAAGTTAACCGAATAATTCCCTGCATTCTTGAATTCATTTACAAGAGAAGCGACTTCTTTTCCAAGTAAATAATAAACTTTCAAAGAAACTTCAGATGACACCGGAATAGAAAAGTTAATTGTAGTTGAAGGATTAAAAGGATTCGGGTAATTTTGTTCTAATTTAAAATCTCCCGGTATTCCATTGTTCACAGTAGAGATTCCTGATGGACCTACGTACACCATAAATGTTCCGGCATTTCCTCCGGCATATCCAGAATGAAAATCAACAAACTGCATATGCTGTATTCCGTTAGTTTGACCGGCTGGTGGTAATAATTCCTGCGTCCATGTGGTTCCAAGATTTGTAGTACTAAACAAATAATTGGTCACACCGTCTCCTAAGCTGACTCTGATTATATTAGAACCGTCTTTAAGGCCGTTCATATTTATTGCTGCAAATGCTGTCACTCCGGGAGGATTCGTAACTGTACTCCATGTAACTCCTCCGTTAGTTGTTTTCATAATATTACTTCCGTTAGATCCGGCCATTCCGTTGTTTACATCTGTAAATGCTACCGCCTGATAATACAATCCGGCTGTTCCTCCGACACCTGGTAATGTAGCTGAAGTCCATCCCCCTCCGCCGAATCCGTTTGTAGTTGTATATACTTTTGCCGATGTAGCATTAGCAACAGTATTTGCAGATCCTATCCAGAAGTGAGTTGTGTCTGTCCAGTCCCATGCATTAATAACTCCAAACTCACTTGTGGCTAAAGGGGCTCCGGGTGATAAGATCCAGTTAGTTCCGCCGTTTGTAGTATATCTAAATTGATATGGCTGTCCGTTCCCGGTTGGGTCACCCTGATATACTCCGTAGTTGGCATTGAACATTTTAATCCCGTTACTAAAACTTCCGGCGAGAGAAAACTGAAGAGTCCAGTTGAATCCGCCGTTAGTAGTTTTGTAAATGCTGCCGTTAACCGTTCCAACCCAGCAGGTTGTTGTATCTAAAGCTGAAATACCATACAAATTTCCTGCAGGTAATCCTGAATTACGCTGTAACCAGTTTAAACCGCCGTTAGTAGTTTTATAAAGCGCTGTATTATCACCGGCTACCCATACTACACCCGGTCCTGCAATAGAGATAGTGTTTATATTCGGGCTGCCCGGAACTGTACTTTGAACAAACCACTGGCTATGAGCATTCGCAAATAGGATCATAAATAATAATGTAATTATTGTTTTCATCTTAATGGTCTTTTAGTTTATAAATTTTGACTCAATAATATAAACAATCATTTTAGAATTATTAAGTTACTAACATAGGTTGATAGCTTTAAAATTTGAGTCTGTTTTTACCGCGAATACGCACAAATTTACTCGAATTCAATTTTTTAATTCGGGCTATTTAATGTAAATAATGGCATATCTATTGTGAAACTGGTGTTCACCCTTGGTTACTAATTAATTAATAACAAAAAAAGCCCGTCTGAAATGAATCAGACGGGCTTAGTTAAAAATAAATAAATTTATTTTACAAGCATTAATTTCTTGGTTGCTGTAAAATTACCTGCTGAGATTGTGTAATAATACACACCTGAAGTCAGGCTTGATGCCGCAACGAAATTAACTGAATAATTTCCTGCATTCTTAAACTCATTTACGAGTGAAGCTACTTCTTTTCCAAGAGCATCATAGACTTTCAAAGAAACTTCAGATGATGTTGGAATTGAGAAGTTAATTGTAGTAGACGGGTTAAATGGATTCGGATAATTTTGAGCTAAAGAAAACTCAGTAGGAACGAAACTGTTGACCGGGGTAACATCCGTTACAACATCAACTAATTTCAAAATTGCTCCATTGGTTAATACAGCATAACCGTAAACGTTTGTGCCAACTCTTTTAAACTCCATATGATTTACTGCTGTAAGTCCGGATGTAGTCATAGTAGTCCATGTTAATCCGCGGTCAGTACTTTTCTTAACAACACCTGCACTACCAACGTTTGCGGAAATGTAACAGGTATTTGTGCCCTCGATCCATTTACATGTACAATACCCTGTAAAATTTGCACCGACATTAACTGGTGTCCATGTAGCGCCTCCATTAGTTGTTCTTGATATATTAGGCAGAGATGCTTCAAGAGCTGCAATTCCGGTTAACTTATCATCACTCATAGCATATCCGGAAGTAAATCCGTTTGTACTCGTTATACCAAGTGATCCGGTATTCCATGATGTTCCGCCATTGGTTGTATAGTAAACTCTTCCAGGAGCTGCATTCAATCCAAATCCGTAATATAAATTATCAATTACAACTACTGAATTTGCCGCAGAGGCTGTTCCTGCTACTCCCGGAGGATTTGTAACTGTCCAGTTAACTCCTCCGTTTGTTGTTACTGATACGTAATAAGGTGAACCTACTCCTCCGGGAGGGTCACTTTGAGCAATACCGAAACTTGGCATTGTCTTAGAGAATACAATACCGTTAAAGAATCCGCCTGAACCGCCGGTTGATCCTACTGTTGTCCATGTGGTTCCTGCATCTGTTGTTTTATAGAAACTTGCATTTCCTCCTGCACCACCTGCACCTCCTCCGTTACCTACATAAGCTGTATTGGCATCAACAGCCCATACACACCACTGTTCCAGTGATATTCCTGTAGTGGGAACTGAAAGCCAGTTTGTTCCACCATTTGTTGTTCTGAATACTACCGGAACATTTACTCCGCCTGAAACCCACACATTATTCTGATCTACAACCGAAACACTTGGACTTGCCCCTAAACCGGTGACTGATCCTGCTATCGTCCATTGTGAATATGAATTCTTTATGGTAGACAGAAATAAAATTGCGGTAAGAATGGAAATAGTTTGTAAATTACTTCTTTTCATTTTTTCTCCTTAGTTTATTTATTAATTAGTAAGATTTTTTTTGCATTTTATGTATTATTTAAATAAGATTCAAGATATAATGATTCATAAGATTCATAAGATTCATAAGATTCATAATAATATATTCAGGTTATCAAATCTTATGAATCTTATAAATTTTACAAATCTTACAAATCATTTTATTAGATTCATTTTCCTTGTTTCAGTAAAACCGGAAGCTGACAGCCGGTAGAAATAAATGCCGCTTGAATATTTTGATCCGTCGAACTGAACACTGTAGGTTCCGGGATTCATTTGTTCATCAACGAGTGTTTCCATTTCATTACCAAGAATATCATAGATCTTTAAAGTCACAAATCCCAAATCCGAAATTCCAAATTCTAAATTCGTTACAGGATTAAATGGATTGGGATAGTTTTGTGAAAGCTTAAATTTCCCGGGAACTTCAGTTGAAATGCTATTTATATTTTCTATAAGACCGTATTTTGCCTTGATCTCATTTCCGTTACCTGTCATTAATAAAAATGGAAAGTCGGAGGTGCTTCCGACAGCTGGTCCGCAATAGTAATTATATGGACTCGATATTTCCCAGTTAAGTGTTTGCAGATCTCTGCTGAAAGAAAAGAACTTTCCCTCAGAAGGATTCTCTGCTCCGTTTCCAATAAAGATCACCTGTGAAATTCCCGTAGCAAATCTTGGATTAATTGTTCCGGCCGATACAAGGTCAACTGAAGAATCCATTACCGCTCCGGTAACATGATCTAACCTGTATATTTTTTTCCCGAATGGAATGTAAACTGTACTGTCTTTTCCGATTGCGATCTGTGTATAAGTTCCGACAGGATGTAAAACATTTCTTGACCAAAGAATACTCAGCGATGTTCCGTTATCTTTAATTGCATACATAAGCCCTCCGTCTCTTATACAGTAAACAACTCCGTTTGAAGAAACCGAGAACGGAATTTCCTGATCACCGTCACCGGGAAGTTCAGGTGATGAATATTTTGTTATACCGTTGTTCACATCTATTGCAGTTATTTTCTTTGGAGTCGTAATTGATCCTTCCCATGCATACAAAGTATTTCCGTTTATACACATTGTTTCTGCACCGGTGTTTGGAATGATCCTGCTGTTTGTCCAGACCGTATCACCGTTAACATGATTGATGCGCATTATTCTTTTTGAACCCGAACCCGGTAAGATCAGATCACCATTATCAGCAAACACCGCGGTCCAGATGATTCCCCTTTCAACTGTGAATCGGGATTTCCATAGCATTGCACCGTTAAAAGAATTTAGCGCAAATATTGTGTCCGAACCATTTTGCTGAAAATCCCTGACATAAATTTTATCATCATTAAATCCCATAATAATATTCACACCGGAAGTTTCCCCGTATGTCCAGACAGGATTTGAGTTAAAGTATGTAAACGCAGTTACCATTGCTCTTAAAGGACTCAACGAAGTATATCTTGTTGTTGCAAAGTGCGCACGGTTAGTAAAGACAGGCATTCCCCATATTGAATATGGAGCATTGAATGACGCGTTAAAACCAACATAAGCATCAAAAAAAGTATTGATGTATGAACTTCTGTTATTATTCCCTCCAACTGTTACCCAGCTGTTTCCCTGAGCAAAATTTATCTTTACTGAAAGGATGACTATAAGTATGATAACTAATTTTTTCATAAATTAAAAATTAATTTAGTTATTCAAAATGATTTAATATAACTTTAACAAACTTTGAGATGTTGCTGTGCTGTGAAATACATAAAATGGTATTAAAATTTTAGAAGTTCATTACAATTAATTGGTGTTAATTCGTGCTGATTAGTGGCAGGTCCTTCGCTTAATATTTAGATTAAAAAAAAGAGCGAGTCCATAAGACCCGCCCCTGCAAGTAATGAGGTTTATTGAATGTTATTTAATTAAATTCATTTTCTTTGTTTCGGTGAAATTGTCTGTTGTAAGAGTATAGAAGTAAATTCCGCTTGCATACTTTGAACCGTCGAATTCAACTCCGTAAGTACCGGCGGTTAAAAATCCGTTAACATACGTTTCAATTTCATTTCCAAGCATATTATAAAATTTCAGGCTTACATTTCCGCTTTTTGGAATTGAGAAAGTGAAATTAGTATTCGGATTAAATGGATTCGGATAATTCTGAGTTAAGCTGTATGAAACAGGAGTAGTGTTGTTATTAACTATGCCTGTTGTCCCCGTGACAGATGTTCTCATGGACTGCTGAATATTTGAATTTGTCGATATACTTGATCCCTGAGCATAAACAAAAATATTTAAATCACAATTATTCGGTTCAGTTACCTGTGGTGCTGAGGGTAATACATAATTTACAGTTTTCGTAATTTGCTGTCCTGTAGTCCAGCTGCCTGAAATAACCAGTTCTCCCTGATCTCCGTTGATCATGCTCTTCACTGCATGGTCATGAACATAGTTTCCACCACCGGTGCATGAACTATTTCCGGTTTGCGGATAAATTAAATTATTTTCAGTCAGCACATAATTAACATTATAGGTTCCGTTTAAATCAGTCAAAGCTGTTATGACAACTGTTGCAGTCAAAGTCCTGCTTGCTGCATCATAATTTTTACTTGAAACAGAAATGCTTACACCGGGTTGTACCAGTAAAGTTTGCAATACAACTTCATTGTTCCATGCACTATAACTAATGACACCTGTTTTTCTCCCTACAACTCCTGACTGATATGAGCTGAATCCAAACAAACCTCTGATACCGGCTGAATAGGTCTGCCACGGGTCGCTGTTAGCTCCGTGATATGCCAAAACAACAGTATTAGGATAATTCATTAAGATGCCGTCAATATTATCGTGTCCGCAAGGACACCACTGACACCATGTGCCGGTGCAGTATTCCAGTACAACATTGTTTGGTTCAGAGTAGGATTTATTTAAATTAAATCCGGCTAAAAAATTAAAACTGAAAAAATTGTAAAAATTTTTTTCATGATTAAATGCTCCTTTAAATTATTTTTTAAAAAATCGCTACGTATATTGGGGTTTAATTAAACTAAACTAATTAATTTTTAAAATCAACCATAAAATTCCATGTTTTAGAAAAAGTCTTCCTCAAAACTAAAAATTACCACGGAGGTGCAGAGAACGCAGAGATACACAGAGGAATTTTTTATTAATTTATTTTTTAATTACAGATAAACGAAGTCACAAAGACACTTAGGAAAGTGTTTTAAAACATTGCTGTCCAAAACGTTTTTTAAAAATTTAAAATAGCACAAAATTTAATCCGTTTTGATATTATTCTTTGAATAATATTGAGTCTTTTTAAATCAACCTCCTGATCCATCTTAACATTATAATTATGCTGTCCAAAATAAATTTATGTTAATTCTATTTAAAAATTAGTGATAATATTTTTTAATTCGTGATCATTCGTGAAATTCGTGGCAAGCTTTTTCTTTATTTTGGACGGATGTGGTTTTAAAATTGATCCTTTGTGCCTTTTTGTCTTAGTGCTGATAATATTTTTAGTTATGAGACAGACTTTGAAACAGGAAAGGGTTGATTTAAAATTTTAAAAATATTTGCTGCAAACCAAACTTAAATCCGGTTTATTATTGATATGTAAAATAATTGGACAGCAATGTAAACCGTGGGTGAGTATAAATTATTCTGATCTTCGTTGCCGGATTCTGAATTCTTGATTATTGATTCTGAATTCTTGATTATTGATTCTGAATTCTTGATTACTGATTCTGAATTCTTGATTATTACTTCTGAATTCTTGATTACTGCTTCTGAATTCTTGATTACTACTTCTGAATTCTTGATTACTGCTTCTGAATTCTTGATTACTACTTCTGAATTCTTGATTATTACTTCTGAATTCTTGATTACTACTTCTGAATTCTTGATTACTACTTCTGAATTCTTGATTATTACTTCTGAATTCTTGATTACTGATTCTGTTCTGCTCATTAGTGATTCTGTTCGGCTCATTACTGATTCTGTTCTGCTCATTACTGATTCTGTTCTGCTCATTACTGGTTCTGGATCTGCTCAATCCTGCTTCTGTTCCCGGTATTACTGCGTCAGTTCCGGTCATTACTGCTTCTTGTCAGTTCAAAGCTGCTTTTGATCTTCTCACTACAACTTCATAACAACTGGCTGTCATTCCGTCTCCTGACACCCTAAAAAAAACAAAATAACAAACCCCGGAGGGTTATATTATTATAGGAACAAAATAACAAACCCCGAATGGGTAACATTATTATAGAAAAAGAAACCAAATTAATAAAATCCCGAAGTGATGACATTATTTTGTCTGTTAATATTTAGACGTTTTTATAGCAAAAAATTTGACTCTGTTCACGGTAAAGACAATTCCTTTCTTTTGTTTTATATTAACATTAATTTGCACACACTTAATATAGAATAATGATAAAGATAACCAATCTGAGAAAGCGCTTTGGAGACAACGAAGTTTTAAGCGGAGTAAATTTAATAATAGAAAAAGGAATAACATTAGTCATAATAGGCAGGAGCGGATGCGGTAAATCTGTATTACTAAAGCACATTATAGGACTTCTGAAACCTGATGAAGGCGAAATTTTCATTGAAGGTCAGGATATAACTAAGATGGATGAAAAAGGGATTTATGCTATTCGCAAGAAATTCGGATTTCTTTTTCAGGGTGCAGCATTATTTGACTCAATGGATGTCGAGGAAAACATAGGACTGGCGTTAAAGGAAAATACTGAAATGAAACAGGATGAGATCAGAAGCATTGTTTCAGAGAAGCTTGAAATGGTTGGTCTGCCGAATATTCATAAAATGAAACCTGCAGATCTTTCCGGCGGAATGAAGAAAAGAGTATCATTGGCACGGTCGCTTGCTACCAATCCGGAATACATTTTATATGATGAACCAACGACCGGACTTGATCCCGTAATGAGTGATCAGATAGATGATCTGATAAGAGATCTTTCACAAAAGTTAAAGGTAACTTCAATAGTCGTTACGCATGATATTTTCAGCGTTTACGATGTGGCTGATCAGGTTGCAATGATGCACGAAGGGAAAATTTATTTTCACGGAACTCCGAAAGAACTTACCGAAACAAGCGATCAGCTCATCCGCGATTTTTTGAACAGAACTGATAAGAGGATCTGAGAATTTGGAATTTGGAATTTCGGATTTGGAATTTACTTTAGTTTTTTGATTTTTGATTTTTATTTTAAAGCATTATAGAAATTCCAACTCAAAATAAGTTCCAAATCAAAAGTCACATACCCCAATTAAAACAAATTCCAAATCCGAAATTCCAAATTCCAAATCATTTTTCAATCTCACCGCCCGCTTTGTTCCAGCCTTTCCAGCCGCCATCCATAGAGATTACATTTTCATATCCCATCTTCTGCAACGACTCTGCAGCGAGCGCTGACCTGTATCCGCCGCCGCAGTAAAGAACAATTTTTTTATTGTGATCCGGAATGTGAAGGTGAATGTCCCGTTCGAGTATTCCTCTCCCGATATGAATTGATCCCTTTATGTGCGAATGGTTAAACTCATTATCCTCTCTTGTATCTACCAGTACAAAGTCCTCTTTATTTTTGAGCATTTGTAAAACATCTTCAACACTATATTCTTTAATGTTGATCTTTGCATCTGCGCAGATCTCATGAAATGTTTTTTTCATAAATTATATTAATAAATTTCAGATTAAATTTGATTTATAACTTAGTAATTACTTTAAACATGTTCACAATGTCATTTGAACTACATCCTCTCGACAGATCCATCACTGGTTTTGCAAGCCCCTGAATGATTGGTCCGGTTGCAAAAGCTCCGCCGATGCGTTCAGTGATCTTATAAGCTATGTTCCCTGAATTCAGATCGGGAAAAATAAAAACATTTGCATCTCCTTTTATCTTTCCCGATGGATTTTTTCTTTTTGAAATTTCCGGGACGAAAGCAGCGTCAAACTGGAGTTCACCGTCACAGGTTAATTCCGGCTTTCTTTTTTTTGTCAGTTTATACGCCGATACAATTTTTTCCAATGTTATGTCTTTCGAACTTCCTTTTGTGGAGAAGGATAAAAATGCAACTCTCGGTTTCAGTCCGGTTAATTTTTGAAAGTTTGAAGAAGTCTGTATAGCTATGTCAGATAGCTGTTCCGCGGTTGGATTGGGAATGACCCCGCAGTCTGCGTAAGCCAATACTTTGTTTTTGTAAACATGATCCTTTGGAAATGTAAAAAGAAAAAAGGATGAAACTGTTTTATTATTTTTTGCAAGACCTATGAGCGAGATTGCATTTCGTAAAACATCTGAAGTGGAATAAACACTGCCGGCGATAATTCCGTCAGCAAATTTTTTACGAAGCAGCATGCAGGAAAAAGTCAGAGGATCTTTAATATCCTTTGCTGATTGAGAAATACTGTAAGAAGAATTTTTCTTAAGCTTTATTGAATGATATTCCTTCAGAAAATCCACGCTAAAATTTATATCAATAATAGTTAAATTTTTATCCGGTTCATTATAAGATTCTAAATTTTTTTCAGTCCGGATTAAAATTATTTTAGCTGATTTATTTTTTAAAATTTCCCCGGCAGCTTCGATTATTCGTTTATCATATGACTCAGGAAGGATAATGGTCTTCATTTCAATTTGGGATTTGGAATTTCGGATTTGGAATTGCTTTCTGATTCTCTGATTCAGATTTAATATTCATGTATTAACTCTAAGACTTAATTTAGTCATAAATAATATCTTAATGCTTCCAAAATAAATTTATGTTAATTCTGTTTAGAAATTAGTAATAATATTTTTTAATTTGTGATCCTTCGTGAAATTCGTGGCAAGCTTTTTTCATTATTCCGGAAGATGACAATTTCCAAATCCCAAATCAGCTAATTCACTTTAGAACTGAATCAATAATTCCTCCCCCAAGAATGTCATCACCGTCATAAAAGACAGCAGATTGTCCCGGAGTAATTGCTTTCTGAGGAGAACTGAATTTCACATTAATTTTATCGTCACCGGTTTGTTCAATTACGGCATCGTGACCTGCATCATTATATCTGATTTTTACTTTTGCATTTAACGGTTTTTCAATTTTGTCAGCTTTCATAAAGTTTATCTCTCTTACCTCGAATTCTGAATTGTATAAACTTTGTTCTTCATCGACAAAAATTACATTATTTTCCGAATCTATTTTTGAAACATACAGTCTTTTTCCAATTGCGACATTTAATCCCCGCCTTTGTCCGATCGTGTAATAAGGATAGCCCTTATGAGACCCTATCTTATTATCTTTATAAACAAGGTCACCTCCGGATAGCCTTTCATTAATTCCCGGGTTTCTCAATTCTATTAGTTCGCGGTAATTATCATTAGGTACAAAACAAATCTCCTGAGAATCCGGTGTATCAGATGATTTCAATCCAATATCCTTTGCCAGCTTTCTTATTTCGGTTTTATTGTATTTTCCAAGTGGAAACAAAGTCTTACTTAAAGCATATTGAGATACTCTCCAGAGCGCATATGACTGATCTTTATTTTTATCCTCATCGACCGATACAAAGTATTTTTTCAAATTCTTATCAAAATTAACTTTTGCATAATGGCCGGTAGCAATATAATCAGCTCCCAGGGATTCAGCTTTTTCCAGTAAAGCCCCCCATTTTATGGATTTATTGCAAAGTACGCAGGGATTTGGAGTGTTTCCTTTGAGGTATTCAGATATGAAATTATTTATGACTATTTCATTGAATTTTTCAGTAAAATCAAGTGTGTAATGATGAAAACCGAGATTTTGAGCTACATTTCGCGCACTATAGATTGTTTCTAGTGAACAACAGCCGGAGTCCTTTTCCGGAATATCGTCATATCCCCAGGTTTTCATTGTGATACCGATCAAATTATAGCCATCTTCTTTAAGTAAAGCTGCTGCAACAGACGAATCAACACCTCCGCTCATTGCAACTACAACTGTTTTATTTTTATTATCTTTAGTCATAAATCTTATTGTAAAATATGAATAGTTATCTTTGAAAAAAAGTTATAAAAAAGGATTGTAATTTAAAAATAAAAAACATAACTTGAACCATTCAAAAATAAAAAAAGGAGCAAGACATGTCAAAAAGATCATTGTTAATAATGTCTTTTTTATTTGTTTTTACTTTTGGCGGTGCGATTAGTGATCTTTCGTCTTTAAGTGCTAAAACAGAAAGCAAGACGGAACAAACCAGTAAAAAAAAAAAAAGCAAAAAAAGTAACAAAAAGAAAAAAGGTTCAAAGAAAAAATCTTCAGGAAAGAAAAAAAGTTCAAAGAAAAAATCTTCAGGAAAGAAAAAAAAATCTAAGAAAAAATCTTCCGGTAAAAAATACAGTTCCAAGAAAAAGAGTAAAAAAGGATCAGGAAAAAAGAGTTCAAAGAAAAATTATAAAAAGAAAAATAAGAGAAATAATTCCTACAGAAGTTATAACTCGGGATCCTATACACCGCCTACTTACAACTTAAACAGTGCCACTGACAACTCAAGCAGAGAATTCAAAAGAAGCAGTGAACCGACTGAATCATTCAAGAAAGAACCTAAAAAAGAAGGTGAATAGTTAAAAACCATGTAAGTCAGATTTGACAATAAAACCCGAATGTTCTATAGAGCATTCGGGTTTTTTCATTTGCAGATTTAAAGTCTAATTAAAGTTTAAAGTGAGCAGATTTTTTTTAAACCAATTCGAAATAATGTAACTATCAGTTTAATTTGTTCATTCACAATCGAAAGAATAGAATGACAACATAATTTTTAACTTCTTTCAAATCCTCCCGATGGATTCAAAATTACTACTCCTAAAGGATTCAGTATTTTCATCAATTCTTCGGTCGGCTCTCCATAGACAGTAAAATTTTTAACTTCAAGTATTGACATAAAACGCTGAGCATAATTTTTTCCGAATGATTTCATATGTACGATCGCAGCAGGGGGATCGGAATAACTTTCAAAAAGATGACAATATTTATCGTCAGAACTGATAAACCATTCGAACTTCAGCGCTCCCGGTTCATTCGTTTTTGTATATTCTGTCATTTCTTCTTTTAAAGTTTTCAGATTTTCCAGTTCACCTTCTTTAACCTTTGTTGCAACTATCCAGAAAATGTTTTTACTCATTTTGTTATAAGATTTAAGTTTAAAAATATTTTGCAAAATACTGATTTTATGAATAATTAAATAGTGTATTGAGAGTTCGTTGAGTTCGTTGAGTGTGTTGAGTGTGTTGAGTGTGTTGAGTGTGTTGAGTGTGTTGAGTTGGTTGAGTTTTAAGGTTTTGGAACTTTACAAACTTTATAAACTTTACAAACTTTACAAACTTTACAAACTTTACAAACTTACAAACTTACAAACTTACAAACTTACAACTTTACAAACTTTACAAACTTTACAAACTTTACAAACTTTACAAACTTTACAAACTTTACAAACTAATGGTAATTGTAGATAAGCGAATAGACTTATACATTGAAAAATCCGCTGACTTCGCGAAACCGATTTTAAGGCATCTTCGTGATATTGTCCATAAGACTTGTCCTGAAGCAGAGGAAAAAATGAAATGGAGCTTTCCCCATTTTGACTACAAGGGAGAAATGATGTGCAGCATGGCTTCTTTCAAACAGCATTGTGCATTCGGATTCTGGAAAGCTTCTCTAATGAAGGATTCAGAAAAACTTTTTCAAAAAACCGGCAAAACTGCAATGGGTCAGCTCGGGCAAATTAAAAGTCTGAAGGACCTGCCGACGGATAAGGTTTTAACCGCAAGTATCAAAGAAGCTATGAAGCTGAATGAAGATGGATTAAAAGTAACAAAGTCAGGAAACGTTTCAAAGAATGAAATTGAAGTTCCTTTATATTTAAAAAAAGCATTGAGATCAAATCCAACAGCTCACAGGATTTTTAATAATTTCAGTCCTTCTCATAAGAGAGAATATCTAGAATGGATCGTTGAAGCAAAGACAGAAGAGACAAGGAACAGGAGAATGGCAAATGCTTTAGAAATGATTTCAGAAGGTAAAACAAGGAACTGGAAATACATGCAAAAGAAAACTACTTAAATGAAAAAATTCATATTAATAACTTTACTCATAGTTATTTTAAGCGGATGTGAAAATAAAAATCCCGATGGCACTGAAACAAAAAAGACTGATACAACGAAGTCAAACAAAATCAGCTCTCTTGCACCAGTTAAATATAAAGGCATGTATTTTAAAGAAAAGGAAAACCGGGTGATGACTGAATGCGGTTCAGGAAAAAATTATTTAATTTCCGCTAAAGGTGAAATTGCAATTTTGGATTCAGTGTTCAGCTCACTTCAAAAGAGTAATCCAAAACAAAAATTATATCTTAATGCTGAAGGTTTCAGCTCTGTACAGGAGAAGGCACAAGGTAAGGGATTCGATACAGTACTGGTGATCACAAGACTAATCGGAACTGATACAACATTTAACTGTGAATAATAATCTCTAAAATAACATTTTGGGACACAGTTGTCATGTGGAGTTAGTAAAAAATGATTTCGCAAGGTTATACACGCAAATCGCATTAAATTACTTTAAGTCATTTAAATCACATTAAAAATATGAAAAATATTATTTCAAATTTGCTGTTAATTCTCGTTTTCATTTTCAGCTCAAATGTATTTTCTCAGTGGAAGTATCCGGTTTCTAAAACAGTTGACAGTGTGGAAATCTATTTCGGCGAAACTATTGCCGATCCTTATCAGTGGCTGGAAGATCTTAAAAACGTTGAAGTGACAGACTGGTTCAAGTCACAGTCGGATTATACTGATGTAGTGATCTCGGAAATACCAAACAGTGAAACACTCGTGAACGAGATGTTAGAGCTTGATAAAGTTAAGAAAATTAAATACAGCGGAATTACTGAAAGGTCAGGCAGATATTTTTTTGAAAAACGACTTCCCGGTGAAGAAATAAACAAACTGTTTTATAGAAATGGAATAGCCGGGGAAGATGTATTGATCTTTGACCCCGAAACTTATGAAGCAGGGAAAAAATATACTTTGGGAACCTGGATTGTAAGTGACAACGGGAAGAACATTATGCTGGACATAACTGAAAGCGGAAAAGAAAGACCTTTCATAAGAATCATCAATGCAGATACAAAAACATTTTATAGAGAAGAAATACGAGCTGCATACTCATCAGGCTGGCTGGAAGGTTCCGACACTGAATTTATGTATCTAAAGCTTCAGGGTGATGATGTACATAAAATGGAAACTAATCTTGATTCAAAAGTCATGATCCATAAAATGGGTGATGACTTTGCAAAAGATAAATTGATTCTCAGCAGGGAAAACGATCCGGCTCTTGGGATCAAACCTGAAGAATATCCTTACATCTCGTGGTATGATTATAGTCCTTATATTTTTGCAGGTAAATACAGTGTAGATAATTTTCAGGAATTTTATTATGCACCGAAGTCACAGCTTTTGTCCGGAAAGATTGACTGGAAGCCTCTGTGCAGGAAGAGTGATGAAATTACTTCCTTTGTTGCAAACAAAGATAACATATATTTTTTAACTTCAAAGAATGCTTCTAATTTTAAAGTAATCGAAACCAGCTTAAAAGATCCTGACATTTCAACTGCTAAACTTATTTTAGATGGCGGTGATAGAAAAATTGAATCCATAAGCTCCACTAAAGATTACCTCATAATTACACAAATCTATAATGGGATAGAAACTTACATAAGTAAAATGAATTTTGAAAACGGTGTTGTTACGGCTGTTAACATTCCTTTAAA
Organism: Ignavibacteria bacterium; assembly: GCA_016710985.1. Lineage (GTDB taxonomy): Bacteria > Bacteroidota > Ignavibacteria > Tepidaquicellales > Tepidaquicellaceae > JAGPCH01. Next base: position 197,589 of record JADJTX010000062.1, on the reverse strand, counting down.
AGGTTCAATTTATGTTTCATCACAAAGTCCTTTTTCAAATGACTGTTCTGTCTGGAGCAGCAACTGGACAACACCTTCAAATCTTTACTGGCTTAACCTTGAGAATGATAATTTTGAAAAAGGTCCGTTTAATATAGAGTTCGAATTTGCGGACATAGAGAATCTGGTTTCTGAAGAAGTAGAAGTTCCTTCTCATGACGGCGTTATGGTTCCGCTGTCAATAGTTTATGACAAGACAAAATTTAAAAAAGACGGCAGTAACATTTGTTATCTTGACGGGTATGGCGCTTACGGTATTTCTATAAATCCATTTTTCAATACATCAATGCTGCCAATGCTGAAGCGAGGAGTAATCTATGCTGTAGCTCACGTCAGAGGCGGCGGTGAAAAAGGTGAAGACTGGTACAAAGCCGGATGGAAAACTACCAAACCGAATACCTGGAAAGATTTTATTGCATGCGGAGAATTTTTAGTCAACAACGAATATACTTCAAAAGATAAGCTGGCCGGTACAGGCACAAGCGCAGGCGGAATTCTTATAGGAAGAGCTATTACAGAAAGACCTGATCTTTTTAAAGTTGCGATTCCGCAAGTCGGATGTTTAAATACTTTAAGAGGTGAATTCACGCCAAACGGACCTGTGAATATTCCGGAATTCGGGACTGTTACAGTTGAAGAAGAATACAGGGCTCTTAAAGAAATGGATGCATATGAGCATATCGTAAAAGGTGAGAATTATCCCGCGACACTTATCACAACAGGTTTCAATGATCCGAGAGTTATTTCATGGATACCTGCAAAGTTTGCTGCTAAGCTTCAAAATGAAAACGGCTCGGGAAATCCTGTTTTGCTCAAAGTAGATTACAGTACGGGACATTTCGGCGGAGAAACTATGACAGATTATTTTAAGAATGTGTCCGATATATATTCCTTTATCATGTGGCAATGCGGGAATCCTGAATTTCAGCCGAAAGCAAATTGATTGAACAAGTTCCGGTAATTAAAAAGCTTCAGGTTTTTATGTACTGAAGCTTTTTTCTATTCCCGCATGACACAACGCAAAATCATATTTCACCGGATCATTTCCATCGAACTTTTTTAATTTATCCGTTAACTCAAGTGCAAACTTCATATCACAGGATTTTCTTTTAACTAGCCTCAGCTTTCTGCTTACTCTGTAAATATGAGTATCAACCGGCATAATGAGTTTCGACTTGTCAATGTTTTCCCAGATACCCAGATCAATTTCGTCTTTACGAACCATCCATCTTAAGTACAGATTGAGGCGCTTACACGCTGACTTTTTTCCGGTTACGGGAATCAGGTAAGTGAAATATGATCCGTCATTTGTTAATTTGTTAAGTTCATATGAAAAGTATGTAAGTGCCGGAAGAACATTCTGATGTTGCGGAGCATATTCATGAAGAAAAAGATTCTGCAGACTTCCATAAGCATTCAAAGCATTCTTAATATTAATAATTAGTAATGACAGATCATCCGAGGTATTAAATCTGTAGTAAAGATCTTTCAGATATTTTTTGTCTTTATGTTCAGAATAATTAGAAGTAAATTCGTGAACTTTAAAATCAATATTCTTCAGAAATTTATTTACAAAAGCATTGATTTGTTCAACCTTTCCATATGCATAAGACGAAGTGATCAGGCCGGCAATCTCAATGTCCTTTGCTTCGTTAAAATTGTGTAATATCCAAACGGGGTCCTTTGAAGAATATTTGTCTCTGTATTTATTGTAAAGCGAATCTAAATAGGTTTTTAATTCTTTATTATTCAACTAAATAATTTTATCAAACATAAATGGAAAAAATCTTTCTGATCGGCGATGATGAATCTTTAATGGCAGAATTATCTGACCTTCTTAAGTTTAAATATGACATAGCAGAGGAGCTCGATGAAACGGTTGACTTCATATTTGAACTTACAAATTTCAACAAAGAAATTAAATTTAATATTTTGAATTTCATTGATGAGAAGAATTCCAAAGCAGTTATAATTTCTTCTTCGCTCTGCATTACGGCATTAGAGCAGGCGGTCAACTCAAAACACCCGGAAAGAATAACAGGTGCGGGCTTGTATCCAACATTTTCTGAAGTTAAGGGAATTGAAATTACTAAAACAAACTTAACTTCACCGGAAACTTTTGATAAAGTCAAAAAGCTTTTTGAGAATGTTGAAAAGGAAGTGCATGAAGTTGTCGACAGACCCGGAATGGTATCATTGAGAATAATTTCAATGATAATTAATGAAGCCTATCTTGTTTTGCAGGAAGGCACATCAAACAGAGAAGACATTGACACTGCAATGAAGCTTGGTACAAATTATCCGTACGGACCTATTGAGTGGTCTGAAAGAATCGGAGTTGAACTAGTATATAATATTCTGAGATCCATGTTTGATGAGTTCGGGGACGACAGATACAGGATCACACCTCTTCTGAAAGAAAAATATCTTGAAGCAGTCAGCAGTTAGCGTTAGCAGTTAACAGTTAGCTGATAGCTGTTAAAATTAATTTTATTTGACAACTAATCACAATTCAATGGGGACAGAAAAGCCTGAAAAGTATCATAGTTTTTTTGCAAGGGTCGCAATGCTGATCATTATACTTGCAACTATCTTTACAATTTATCTGACTATCAAACTAATCATAACAGGATTTACTTTCAGATAAACAGAGTACATTTACAAATACATCAATTATCAATTATCAATTATCAATTATCAATTATCAATTATCAATTATCAATTATCAATTATCAACTATCAACTACTTCAGACCGTCAACTTTACCCCATAGTCCCCTTTTATTTTCTCTGGCTTCTTTTTCCAGTTTTACAAACTCACTCTGCTTTGAAATTGAATTTGAATAGTAAACATTTGCATAACCGTCTTCGAGAATTTTTGCATTCACAAAAATTCCGTCTTCCGTATACACGTATCTCAGCAGCCGTCCATATTTATCTTTATCATCATACCCCGGATCCTGAACCAACGTTACCCTTTTTCCTTCAACAAGTTTTTTTACATATTCAGTAGAAGCCTCGCCGAGTTTTTTTATTGTCTCTTTATCTCTCCCGGTTCTCGAAGAATTTTTCTCAAGTTTATCAGAGTCGTATTTCTCGGGAGTGTCAATTCCAATTAGTCTCACTTTTTCACCGTTTGACATTTTAAAAGTATCTCCGTCAATGACTCTGCTTACGGTTAAATACTTGTTTGAATCAGTTGTTATTACTGATTCAACTTTCTCTTTCTTCTCACTATCCTGCTTTGGCAGAAAATAAAAATATCCCGCTGTGGCCAAGATTGCGAGTAATATAAGTAATTTTGCTGATCTGTAAAAAAACTTTATCATTCCAGTATGTCTAAAATTAAATTTTTCATTCCGGGTTTCGCCTTACTTATTTTTACTGCACCTTCAAGTCTCAAGTCGCCTTTCAACAGCTTATCTTCATGCCCTGAGTACAGCTCGCAAATCACTTCACCTTTTCTCACTTCATCTCCGCATTTCTTTTTTAGAATTATCCCGGCAAGGTAATCTATTTTATCTTCAATTTTTTTCCTTCCGCTTCCAAGCTCTATGAGACTGAATCCGAAATCCTCAGCTCTCATTTCTGCAACGAAGCCGTCTTCAACTGCAATAATATCCTTCTTGTATTTAGCTCTCTTTAGGTTTGTCCAGTCTTTTATGTAATCAGCATTTCCGTTTTGAATCTCTACGAGTTCTAGAAATTTCTTATAAGCACTTTTATCCAATAATTTTTCGGTAGCAATTTTTTCGCCATCCTCCACACTATTTGCCTTTCCGCCAAGATAGATCATTGCTCCTGCAAGAACATTATTTACCTTATACAGATCCGGTATTAATCCCCCGTTCATGAGTTCAATGCATTCTTCAACTTCAAGCCAGTTTCCTAATTTTCTTCCAAGAGGCTGCTCCATGTCTGTGAGAATAGCCATGGCTTTCTTTCCGAATTTCTTCGAAGTTGAAATTAATTTTTTTGCAAGCTCAAGAGACTTATCATGATCGGGAAGATTTGCGCCGCTCCCTATTTTAATATCAAATACAAACGCGTCTGCTCCTTCTGCAAGCTTCTTGCTCATTATGCTTGATGTTATCAGCGGAATGCTTTCCACGGTTGCAGTGACATCACGCAATGAATAGATCCTTTTATCCGCCGGAGCAAACTCTTCTGTCTGGCCGATCATTACGACTCCGATCTCGGCTATGATCCTTTTGAAATCCTGAATTGAAAAGTTAACATTGAATCCGGGAATGGATTCAAGCTTGTCAAGAGTTCCCCCGGTGTGGCCAAGTCCCCTGCCTGATATCATCGGAACGGCTATTCCGCAGGCAGCTACAAGAGGTGCAAGTATTATGGAAGTCTTATCCCCGACTCCTCCCGTGGAATGTTTATCAACTTTAGGAACATGGAGGTAATTCAGATCAACCGTTACACCGGAGTTAAGCATTGTCTCTGTAAGGTAAAATGTCTCATCATCGTCCATACCGTTGAAATATACTGCCATGAGAAATGCTGACATCTGATAATCAGTAACCTCGCCTTTTAAGTAACCGTCTATAAATATGTGAATTTGTTTTTTTGACAGATGTAAGTTATTTCGTTTTAACTTTATGATTTCAACAGGATTCATTTTATATATTTATTAATAAATAATATTTTTCTTTTATTGTTACTGCCTGTTACATTAGTTCATTCATCCGGAAGTGAATCTGACTTTGAAAGAGCAATCGATCTTTTATTAAAATAGCGGGCGTAATTTCTGTTAAGAACGGAAGAAGGATCTGCTGAAATGTCGGACAGGTAAGTTGTCCTTGGTGTATTAATTAAAGGGTTAACTATTACACTATCCGAAGAGCTTTTATAAATGAAATCATATCGTTCATTCAACTCTTTGTCATAGCTGACTGCTCCGCCTCTGAGCAAATCAGCATACGCCCTTCTTACATTATTTTTTTAAATAAAAATAAAACAACTATAATCAGAGCCGCAGTATATGCATACTTGGGAATCCTGTCCGCGTCAATATTAAATTTACTTATCAGGTAATACACTATAACAAATACATTATAAAACCACCCTGTCAGAAAAATAAAATAAATTATATTAACTGTTCTGTTGAACGGCTGTACACCAAGGCTCCAGACAGGTGTAAAAAACAATATGAATAATATTATTATAAAGACTAATCCGGTTACCAGCGGATTCAGATAAATATCAGTACGTTTTATATTGAGACTTTTTGCAAACTTAAATAAATAAGGAATAATTAAAAATGTCACAAACAGCAGAGGCGATAAAAATATCCATGATAATAAATACTCAATCAGAGTGGTTATAGTGATCTGCAAGGATAGTAAAAGCTGATGGCTGTTTGGATAAAGTGCGCCTCTTATGCTGTTGCCCGGTGATGAGATTAAAAAATAAGCCGCAATGGAAATTACCGCAGCAAATAAAACCAACAAGAGCTTGATTTTTTTATCTATGAATAAATTATAAAGGATGAATAGTGCAATTGTCAATACTCCTATCACCATCGCCATTTCACTGCATCCTGCAATTGCTGTTAGTACAAGACATGAAATTATGATCAGCAAAAACCCTGAAGATGATCTTTCAGATTGATTTATTCTGTTATACAATATTAAAAACAGCATGATCAATATAATCCCGCATTGATATACGACCGAAGCTGTCAACCAGTAGAAACTCTGCGCTATATTCGGCATTGAATAAAGATATAAAAAGAATACCGATAATGAGATCACTATCCTTTCCTTAATGTTAAGGATACTTTTTGTAAATTCAGATATGAATACAAACAGCACATAAATAAATAGTAGCATCAGAAATAACGTAAAGACTTTGTAGCCGGTAAATGAGTTAAAGTATAGCGGGCTGAAACTGAGAACTGCGCTCGAAAAATACTTACCTGTCCAGTACTTGTATGCATTCATCTGTGTTTGCCAGAAGCCGTAGATATTATTATTCACCGCCGGTCCCCAGTCATCTGAAGAAGGATGATTAAATAAAAAAAGGATTGAGAAAGGAAGAATCAAAACAGAATAAAAAATGATCAGTAAATTTTCAGAAATAATTTCAAAGATACTTTTATTCAATATTTTTTTTTTGAAATACGGAGCTAATAAAATTTCAGCAACAGCAAATTAGAAAAATCCATTCGTTTAATAAAGTCTTAGAATACCCCATCAATCTTCATTTTATACACAATAAAATACATGGATTGGGGAATCCTCTCTGAATGACTTTATCTGTTTTCTTCCGCATTCATTTTCACAAATGCCATAATTTAAATTTGACATTGGTCCGTGGCATTAATAAGTTATGCAGAAATCCTGAGACTACAATTCGTCTTAATTATAATATGAATCCGATTAACAACATGCCGGCACTTAAATTCACGATAGTGTTTGCTTTCGGAATTCTGATCGGCGCTCAGTATTTGTTCAACACACTTTTACTGATAATCATGACTCTTATACTTACCGTAGCCATCTCACTATTTTCATTTAAGAAAAATTATTTTCAGACGGTTTTGGTAATTCTTCTGTACCTTGTCATTTTGCTTTCCGGTATTTTCAAATCAAACCTTGATTTCTTCAATTTACCGGAAAATTCAATCAGGCTAATTCCGGATACAAAGCAAAACTCGAGTATTATTTTAACAGGTATCATAAAGGACATTCCTGACTATGATACAAACAGAATTAAACTTTCTCTTGAAAGCAATTTTATTATTTCAGGAAAGGATACTTTCAATGTTTCCGGTGATGTTAAAATTGAAATCAGAAAGAATCTCTTCAGTAAAACTGATCCTGATACACCATCGCTTGAAGCAGGAGATAAGATCTCTGTACGCGGAAAATTATCCGAAGCCCCGGTAAAAGGAATCCGGGAGATTTTGATTACAGGAAGTATCTGGAAATACAGAATATTCACAAGTTGTTTTATGTAAATGATTATAAAAATGTAACTGTACTTTCAAAGGATAACCTTAATTACTTTTATCAGAATATTTTAATACCGGTAAAGATATTTGTCCTTACGACAATTGACAAAAATTATGACGGAGATGAAGCAGCGTATCTTAAAGGACTCATCACCGGAGAAAGGAGCGACATCACTCAGGAAATGAAAGATGATTTTGTGAATGCCGGCGTGATGCACCTTATTGCGGTGTCGGGTCTGAATGTTGCCTACATAATAATTTCACTTTCACTTATACTTTCTCTCTTAAGATTTCCCATGATCCCAAGAGCCGTCATAACAATAGCATTCCTGATTTTCTACTGCATGTTTACCGGAAATACTGCATCTATCGTGAGAGCCAGCATAATGGGGATACTTGTTCTGATCGCGATCTTACTGGAAAGAAGAATTAACTTTTACAACATCATTGGAATGGCAGCAATGATGATCTTAATTTATGATGCTAAACAACTATTTGATCCGGGATTTATTCTTTCCTTTTCCGCTGTGTTATCAATGGCGGTATTTCTGACAACTTTTGAAAAAGTGTTCTTAAGCCGGATCCGGGAACTGCACATAAAAGGAAAGAAAATTGCGCTGATGCTTCTTGCTCTTTTCTTTACATCTCTTGCAGCTCAGATCGGAACTATTCCGATCACTGCGAATTATTTTGGTAAAATTTCAGTCATCTCCCTGCTTACCAATATTATTGCAGTCCCGCTTGCAAATTTATCCTTAGCAATCGGTTTTTTTCAGATGTTCATTGCTGCAATTTCAGAATATCTGTCTTCTGTCATATCAGAGACAAACAATGTTCTGCTTTATGTTCAGCTGAGCTTTATACAATGGTGCGCATCACCGGACTTTGCATACTTCAGTGTTGAGAATTTTAATTTTACAAGCATCATTGCATACTACCTGATAGTATTAATACTTATATGGAGAAAGACGGAAGGTAATTTTTGTTTCAGGATCATTCTAAGCGGACTGATTCTTTGCGGATACTTCATTCTTGAAACTGATCTTGAAAAAAAATTAAAGATAACTTTTCTTGATGTCGGACAGGGCGACTGTTCTGTAATACATACACCTGACGATAAAATCATTTTAGTGGACTGCGGAAGAACATCTTTCGTTTCGAACAGCGGAGAAAGAATAATTGCTCCGTACTTAAAGAGAAACTCAGTTTCAAGAATTGATCTTCTGATCATTACACATCTTCATCTCGATCACATAGGCGGAATTCATTATCTGCTGGAAAATTTTGAAATAGGAAAAATAATCGAAAGCGGGCAGAAGTATAATACTGCATTTACAAATACCATGGACAGTCTTATTCAGGCAAAAAAAATACCAAGAGAAACAATCAGAACGGGCGACTATATAAATAATATTGAAAACCTGAGATTGTATTTTATTTTTCCCGGCGCTGAGTTTGTAGACCAAACCGGAAATACTTTAAACAATAATTTAAACAACGGCTCGGTTGCATTTATCTTAAAATATAAAGAGAATGAATTCTTTTTTTCAGGAGACATAGAAAAAGAATCTGAGAATTTTATAAGTGATACATACACCGGTTTCATTGAAACTGACGTATTGAAAGTTGCTCATCACGGAAGCATAACATCATCTACCATAAAGTTCATTGTAAACAACAAACCGCAGCACGCAGTAATATCCTGCGGAATGTATAACAAATTCAATCATCCGTCAGATTTAGTATTAAACCGTTTGAATAACATTGGTGCAGTGATCCACAGAACTGATACGGAAGGCGCAGTAGTGTTTCAAAGCGACGGCAGAAACATTGAAATAATTGACTGGTAATTTCTACTTACAATCTTGAATTATTTTAATAAACTGATTTTACCTAACTGATTTTTTAAGATTTGGAAACAAAACTCCGTAATAATATAACACATAACTATAGTTTCACCGTAACAAAATAAATTTTCTTACCGCGTGAACCTAAAAATGTTATTTGATCTTCCTCATCATCATACTCTAGTTCATAAATGGAATTATATGTTTTGTTTAATGTCTTATTATTATAAAATAGTTCTTTCGAGACCTGATAAGTTGCTGTATCTAAAGTCATGTCACCTGCATAGAACAGCTTATCATCATTGTTATACATTAGATTTGAAACATAAGTAAACATTTTAGAACCTGTTACATTTGAAGGAAAAGGCAGCCTGCCGTTATTTGTTAGTATGAAAAATTCAGTGATAAGAGGATCAGTGTTTTCGGCTCCTACAAAGGCATAATTGTCATCAGAATCAAATTTTATAATGGAAGAATTCTCACCTTCAGTCTGATAAACGAAATAATCATACTTTCCGATTAATTTATCTCCGATAAACAGAGAAGCCTCATATTTTTGATTCTTCACTGAATCTTCATAATTCTGACCGACATAATATATTTCATCTGAAGGAGTAAAACCGTATTCATAAATGTCATCATAAATTTTATTGTTCATAATGATTTTACTTACCCCGTAATTCAGCATCAGCAGATTCTCCTTTTTCTTTAAATCGGCTATGCCTGAATACAGCATGTCCCCGTCATCGTTATACTTTATCCGGTTAATGTTATATCCGAGTTCATTCGCAACTCCGTCTTTAACAAAAAAGCTTCTTGTATAATACTGGTCATAAACAATATCTGAGGGATTTATTTTATTAGCGGGAATTATTACTTCACTGTTTCCTATGTAGGTTATGCTTCCGCTGTCATTCACCTTTACATCCGTTATGTAACTTCCGAAGTCCGGAGCCTTTTCAGATCTTCCATTATCGGTATATGCTTTCCGGATCTGATTTCCATTGACTAAAAAATAATTAAATTTATCCTCTGAAACGGAATCTCCGCCAATATAAACAGGTTCATTACTGTTGTTAAATAACAATGGAACACTTACGATCTCAAATTTATCATACTCTTTGCTTCCTGAAACTACAAATTCATTTCCGTAAAATTCATAAAATCTGCCTTCTTTTTTTGCAATGTAACTGAGCTCATCATTTTTATTCAGTGTAAGACTGGATTCATTTATATCACTGTAGTCTGTTGCAATCTCTTTAGACTCAAACAATATTTTTGCCTTCCCTTCAGAAATTACAATGAAAGCCCTTTCACCATTTTCATTATGGAAAAAATCCTCTTCGTCATAAGACTCAGCATCGCCTTCCATCTGACCTGAAGATTGAGTATAATTGAATGCAGACTTGATATTCTCATAGGGACCTGATTGCCTGAAGCCTGATTTAGGATTGTAATAACCGATCATATACATGTCTTTTTCTTTAAATACAAAAACAAACTCATCCTTTTTGTTTACATAAGCGTTGTAGGATTCCATATAATTATAGCTTTTGATAACTTTGCCTTCTGAAATAAGGAAATAATTATTTGTTCCGTAATCTGCCTTATAGTCCGAGGTGATTACGTAATAATTTCCCTTAGAATCAAATTTGATATCATCAGAAATTATATAATCATATTTATCCGAGATCGAATTTTTTGAAATGACAAAGGATTTGTTTTCATCCCGGATAGTGTAAAGATAGCAGTAATTTCGGGCAGCTGAATCATATTTAAAATTATATGCATCAGCATCACCCTCGTATGTGAGATTAAATAATTCTTTTTCGGTAACTGTCTGAGCTGTTATAAAGCTGGAAATGAATATGGAAAGAAAGAACAAAGCGAGAGTGATTTTCATTAAATGGTTTTAGTTTATGCAAAATTAAACTAATAGGAATTAACAATAAAGTTTGAAAACTCTGCAGAATTTGAGAGCTACGTCCACGACAAAAAGGAACACGGATAACACTGATTAAACGGAAAAAAAAACGGATTTTTTGAAACAAATTATAAAACTTTAAAAACTAAGTCAGTGCCATCTGTGTTCCCCAAAAATCATAGTGTAATGATAAAAAAGATTTACTCCTTTTACTTTTTTAAATAATGGGATATATTGCAAACACCTAAAAACAAAATTATATACCGGAATGCTGTTTAATATGAAAATACATCACACTGGTTTTCAACTGGCAGTATTGGTATTTATTTTCATTTCATCCATCGCAGACTGTCAGACTGACACATCCAATAATTCAAATTATTCTTCAGACAAAACAATAAGAGTTACTCCGGGGAAAAAGTACGACGTCAACTGGATCAACAGGATCTTCTCAGGAGATCACTGGCGTGATCTGTGGGCTACTGAAATTGATGCGGAAGTACTGGACATGGACAAATTCGCGGGAGGATTGTATCCTTTAAAACAAGGCGGAGGGCTTCAGTCAAAATCTTTAAGACTCCTGGGCAATGATAAAAATGAATATAAGTTTCGTACAATGGACAAATTTCCTTACAAGAGTCTTCCTCCCGAGTGGCAGAATTCTTATTATGCGGAGCTTCTTCAGGATCAGGTGAGTATCGGACTGCCTGTAGCTTCATTGATCGTTTACCCGTTGATGAAAGAAACCGGAATACTTTCAGCCGAGCCTAAGATCGTGGTTCTCCCTCACAGCAGGCGGCTTGGTTCATTCGAAAAAGAATTTGCAGGTCTTCTCGGAATTATTGAAATTAATCCAATAGCAGGAAAGAAAGGAATAAATAATTTTGCAGGTGCTGATAAAGTTGTAAATGGTTTTAAGATCTTTGAAAAGGTTGAAAAAGATAACGTTAATCAGATTGATCAGACAGAATTTTTAAAAGCAAGACTGATGGATATTTTTCTAGGTGACAGAGACAGGCACGCAGACCAGTGGCAGTGGGCAGGTTTTATGAAAGATAATGAAATGATATGGAAGCCGATACCCCGTGACAGGGATTATGCATTCGGAAGATATGACGGATTCTTTCCCTGGCTATCAGGAATAATGGCACACTCACTTGTTGGATTCAGTGAAGACATTCCCCAGATAACGGAAATTACCTGGACCGGAAGACATCTCGACAGACGTTTTTTAAATGAACTTGATAAACCTGTGTGGGATTCCATTTCAAATTATCTTACAGGGAAATTATCTGATGAAGTCTTAATGAATGCAGTGAAGAAAATGCCTCCGGAAATGTATAAGGCAGGCGGAAAGATGTTATTTGATATGCTTAAAAACAGAAGAGGACAATTACCTGAAGCATCAGATGATTTTTATGAAATATATTCCGATGTTGTTGATATTTACGGCAGCAATAAAAGAGAATATGCTGAAGCAGTAGTTACAAATGAAAAAGAACTTGAGATCAGATTATATAAAAGAGATAAAAACACCGGAGATAAAAAAGGCGAACCTTTTTATAAAAGAAAATTCAACAGCGAATATACAAGCGAAGTCCGGCTGCATCTGCTTGGAGGAGATGATTATTTTAAGATAGATGGAAAGGCTGACAATGATATTTTAATAAGAGTCATAAGCGACAAAGGTAAGGATGAGATCAGAGATAAGTCTAATGTAAACCTTAAAGTATATGATCCTGATGACAACACAGGAATAAATACCATCAACGGTGTATATCTTAACAATGATATCATTGAAGCACCTTCCATTCCAATAGAAAAATATGAACCTGAAGTTGAAGATCGTTATAATTTCTGGGCATTTACTCCGATATTCGATTACAATAATGATGACGGTCTGATAATCGGAGGCGGTCCGAATTTTACTCAACACGGATTCCGTGCAAATCCGTATTTATATTATCTTCAGTTAACCGGGGCTTATGCAACCACAGCAAAAGATTATGACGCGAGTTTTTATGCTGATTTTAATAAGCTGATTCATAAATCCAGAGTAGAATTTTTCCTGAGTGCAAGTGAACTCGACTACAACCGGTTTTACGGATTCGGTAATCAGACACAAAGGGATGAAAATCTTGCTGATCAGAATTTTTACAGAGCCAAACAGCAGAATATTATATTCGCCCCGAACGTGACTACTAAAATTACAAAATATGTTAATTTGCTTTTCAGTGCTTCTTACAGATACTCAAATGTCAAACAGGATGAAAATTCTGATAATCTCTTAGGTGAATTGAAGCCTTACGGGTACGGAAAGATCAGGGATATAGGCTTATCAGCTGGCTTTTCTTACATTAAAATTGATAATAATATCGCTCCGAAAAAAGGAATCTATTCCCTTTTAAACTTTACTTACTTCCCGAATATATTTGATTTACAAACCGACTTCAGCAAAATCTTTGCAGAGATCAAAGGATTTTTTACAGTAAAAACCTTTACTGAGCTGACATTAATTTTAAAAGCCGGGGGACAAAACAATTTTGGTAATTATGTATTTTACGAAGCAGCTTCGGTCGGAGGAGAAAACAGCCTCAGAGGATACTCACGGGAGCGGTTTCAGGGAGATGCGTCGGTGTTCGGACAATCCGAGTTAAGGATAAAAATTGCATCTTTAAATTTGTTTCTGCCTTCGACTATCGGGATTTCAGGAGTAGGTGATATCGGAAGAGTTTTTTACAACGGTGAAGATTCAAAGCAATGGCACAGTACATATGGCGCAGGTGTATGGCTTGAAATCAAGAAAGCGCTTGTATTAAATTTTCTTGCAGCATTTTCACCGGAGGTGACTAAGTATTATTTTAATTTCGGAATTGGATTCTGAGGATTTGTAAGATTCATAAGATTTCGAACGTAGCACAGATTAATAATACAAGTGTAAAATCGAATAGAATAAATTCGACTAATCTGTGCTACGTTAAGGAATCTTCCAAATCTTTCGAATCTCACAATTTTTACTCTATTAAATTAATTTAATTTTTAACATTATTACAAAATTATTTTTAATGAAAATTTACTTAACATTACTGTTTACCGTTGTAACATTATTTTTATTTTCCTCCTGTTCAAAAGATCAAACAGTGAAAGACGGAAAGAACAAGAAAGAGGGTAAAGAGAAGGCTACCGATGACATTGCCAATAGTGAGCTCTCAAAGTACGATCTTAGCTCAGAGAATCCGCAGATAATAAACCTTCCGAAAGAACTTAAAGAAATTTCAGGAATCACTATGACACCTGATGGACGGCTCTTTGGTCAGCAGGATGAATCAGGAATAATTTATCAGATTGATTTCACCACCGGAGCTATTATCAAGAAATTTGCCGTAGGCAAACCAGCTCTTAAAAAAGATTTTGAAGATCTTGTCTATGCTAATAATAAATTTTATCTTTTACACAGCAACGGTGAAATATTTGAATTCCCCGAAGGAAATGACAGAGAGTCTGTAGAATACAATGTTTATAAGACAGAGCTTACAGCAGCAAATGATGTAGAAGGACTATGCTATGACAGTGAAACGAATTCACTATTACTTGCATGCAAAGGAAATTCAGGTGTTGATGGCAGTGGTGATAAAGCAATTTATTCTTTTTCACTGGAAAGTATGAAACTTAACCCACAGCCAAGATTTATTCTAAAGAAATCTGACGTTGTAAATTCTTTCAATCCGTCAGGTATTCAGAGAAACCCTCTGACGGGAACATTCTTTTTAATTGCAGCTAACGGGAGTATGATAGTAGAAATTTCAAAGGAAGGAAATTATATCGGGAAAGCTTCGCTGCCAAAGAGAATTCATTTTCAGCCGGAAGGAATTACCTTCTCTTCTGACGGTACTTTGTTTATAAGTAATGAAGGTAATAGCGGAGGCGGGAGTATTATGATTTATCCTTTAATTAAGAATTAAGAATTAAGAATTTTAGTATGAATTTTATACAGAAATCAATCTTATTATTAAGCATTTTAATCATAAGCAGTTATTCATATTCACAATCTGATGTAACTGATACGAATAATTTTTTTTCAAAAAAAATAAAAGTTGTTGCCGGTGAGGGTTATGAAATGAGTGGATTCGGAGAGTTATTTCTCGGCAAACATTGGAGGGATTTATGGACAACACCTTTTGAAGTTGATATTCTGGATTTAAGTAAGTTTGCCGGCGGGCTGACACCATTTAAAAGAGGCGGTGGACTTCAGACTAAGTCTCTCCGTCTGAAAGGAAAAGACGGAAAGATCTATAAATTCCGTTCGATCAATAAGGACCCTACACGAATTCTGCCACCTGATCTGCAGAACACTTTAGTTGCTGATGCATTTCAGGATCAGATAAGCACTTCAAATCCATTATCAGCTATAATTGTTGCTTCTATGCTTAAGCAACTGGGCATTATTAATGCAGAGCCCATAGTGGTATACATGCCGGATGATCCCCTTCTCGGTGAATACAGAAAGGATTTTGGAAATGTACTGGGCACACTTGAAGAAAATCCAGAAGAAGGTGAAGAAGGTGAAAAAGGTTTTGGTGAATCTGATAAGATACAAAACTCACACAAGCTTTATAAAAAACTTGAGAAAGATAATGATAATCAGGTTGATGCTGTGGAATTTCTTAAAGCGAGGTTATTTGATCTTATGATCGGTGACTGGGACAGACATTCCGACCAGTGGCTGTGGGCCGGCTATGAAAAGGACGGGAAGGTAATTTATAAACCTATTCCGCGTGACAGGGATCAGGCATTCTGCCTCTATGACGGAATCATTCCTTTCTTTGTCGGTGAATATATTACACAGATCGAGGGATACGGAGATAATTATCCGAGAATATATGATCTGTCATGGAACGGCAGATATGTTGACAGAAAATTTTTGGTTCCGGCAACTAAAAAACAATATGATTCGATCGCTGATCTAATTCAGACAAAGATAACCGATGAGGTAATTAAAAATGCTGTTAAGAAACTTCCTGCAGAATGGTATAAGCTTGAAGGGAAACATCTGATCAGCATGATAGAATCAAGAAGAGATCAGTTGAAGGAAATAACGGATGAATATTACGAACTGGTAAATGAAGTAGCTGACATATACGGAAGCGATAAAAATGAATATATCGAAATTAATAATCTCAGTAATGACAGGGTAGAAGTAAAAGTTTATAAGCTCGATAAAAATACCAAGGAAAAAAAGGGCGATCCTTTTTTTGAAAAGGTATTCAGCTCAGATATTACTGACGAGATCAGAATTTACATGAATGAAGGCAAAGATGTTATGAAAGTAAAAGGAGAGAACAACAGCGGGATAGATATTAAAGTGATCAAAGACAAAGAAAAACTCGAAGTGAAAGGTAATCAGGAAGGTGACATAGAAATATACAGAGATATCCGACCGGCAAATGACATTAAGGAAAGAAACGAACCATTTGTGGAAGACCGCGGTACAGAGTGGAGATTCACACCTGTTTTCAATTTTGATACTGACAACGGGCTTGAATTGGGCGGAGGTCCGGTTCTATACAAGTACGGATTCAGAACCAAACCATATGTTTACAGAATGTCTTTGGTGGGAAGCTATGCATTTAATGCTGAGAGTTATAATTTCAAATATATCGGCGACTTTTACGGCATAATTAAAAATACAAGAATAAATCTGGATGTACAGGCTACACAACTTGCTATTACCCGATATTTTGGACAGGGTAATGAGACACCTTTCAGTGACAGTTTGCAGGACATCAGCTATTATAATGTAAAGCAGGAACTCCTACGAATAGCTCCGTCATTTTATATTCCGGTGGGAAAAAAGTTAGAGTTAAAACTTACGCCATTTTACAAAAATGCAGATGTAAGTTATGATCAGAATACTTTACTCGGACAAAATCCGGATACATACGGCATAGGCAGAATAAATTTCGCGGGGATAAATTCATCTTTCATTTATGATACCCGGGATAATACGGCTGAACCATATAAGGGAATATATGCACAGCTATTAGGGAACTACACTCCTAATATTTTCGATAACAATTTCGGTTTCGGAAAAGCAGGACTAGATGTTCGGGCGTATTTCACGACGGATACTGTAAAAGGAGTTACTTTTGCATTCAGAGCCGGAGGCGGAAAAGTCTGGGGTGATTATCCTTTTTATGAATCCATGTTTCTTGGCGGTGCAAACTCTTTAAAAGGATTTTCCAGGGAGAGGTTCGCAGGAGACGGCGTATTACTGGGCGAAACAGAAATAAGGTTCAGTGTAGCAAAGATAAATATACTTGTTCCGGGTATGTTGGGAATTTCTTTTTTCGGAGGGGCAGGAAGGGTTTTTCTCAACGGTGAAGATTCCGAAAGATGGCATAATTCATTTGGATCCACTATTTGGGTGTCTTATCTGCAGAGAATGTTTAATGTTGGTGTTACCGTTGCAAAATCCGATGAAGGTTATAAGGTATTCATCGGCTCAGGATTATTTCTATAATTTTAAAAGCCGGAATTTTTACAAGAATAGAATCCTCTGCGACCAACAAATAAGTAACTTAATTTGACCGCTTTAATATTTCTATTTTTTTGTGCCACGAATTTACACAAATTTTCTCGAATACATTTTTAAATTCGGGCTAATTATTGCGAATTGGCGGCATATCTTATTTTTAGGAAGCTGACGATTATTTTAAGTAAGTAAATTTATACAGTATTATTGAGAATGAATGATTAAACTTTCCGGCTTAATTTATTAACAGCTAAAACAATTGAAATGGAGAAATCTGTAAAGCAAAAACAAAAGTTCAGATCTGTCATAATTATTTCTCTGATTGGAATTTTAGTTGGTCTTCTCTTTACGGGTTTAGCTTTTGGTTTCGACACAGCAAGAGCAATCAAAGGAATGACAGCCGGTTTTATCATCACTTTTCTGATCGGTATATTTGAAAATTTTGTCTTTCAAAATAAATTCAGGAAGCTGAAGTTTTCTACCGGACTGTTAATAAGAACCTTAGTTTATGTTGCCGTTATTTCATTTGCAGTAATATCTGTCTGGGTAATTCATGAAAGCAGTGTTAACGATGCAAATATTTTCAGCACACTTAAGAGTGATGATTTCAGACATTTCATTGTCGAAGGCGATTTCAAAAGCATACTGTTGTTTGCGGTTGTTTTCAGTTTTCTCGTAAATTTATCTGCACAGATAAATAATCTGCTCGGAAAAAACGTCTTACTGAATTATGTTACCGGTAAATACCATAAGCCTAAAGAAGAAGAAAGGGCGTTCATGTTTCTTGATGTTTCTTCATCTACAACCATAGCTGAAAAGCTCGGTCCTGTAGCATATCATAAATTAATAAATTCATTTTTCTTTGACATAGATGAGTCCATTGTGGGATCTGAAGGTGAAGTGTATCAGTATGTTGGAGATGAAGTTGTGATCAGCTGGAAAAATAGCAGGGGCTTTCAGAATGCAAATTGCATAAGATGTTTTTTTAACATTCAGGAAAAGATCGGCTCTTTATCTGAAGTTTACAAAAAAGAATTCGGTTTGATACCCGGATTTAAAGCCGGACTGCATTGCGGACAGGTCATTATAGGTGAAATTGGTGATTCAAAAAAGGAGATCGTTTTTCACGGGGATGTTCTCAATACGGCGTCAAGGATACAGGCGGAATGTAATAGGTTGAAAAAAACTTTTTTAGTGTCAGAGGATATTTTGAATAAACTAAAACTACCGGAGGAATATCTGTCTGAATCCCTTGGTAAATTCATGCTCCGGGGGAAAGCCCGTGAAGTAAAACTGTTCAGCATTCAAAAAAAGACAGTATGAATTCTTCAGTACAAAGCAAACGAAACAGAAAGTCTGTTCTTCTTTTTACATTATTTACATCCGCTGTAGCGGTGCTCTTTGCATTGGTTAACCGGGGATTTATGCTGACGCCTGTAATAAATCATCTGATATTTGGAATTATTTTCGGATTAATAACGGGTTCAGTAGAAATATACATTCTTGAAAAACGATTAAGGCGGATGAAGTTCTCTGTTGCCGTATTGATAAGAAGTCTGCTGTATATACTGGTCTTCGCAGTTATTCTTTTTGCAATCTTGTTAGTAAATTTCAACATCCATGACAATACTGCATTTCAGGAAAACGTAAAAAGATACGGCAACCTTACTAACTTCCTGGAGAGCAAAGAGTTTTATATCATGCTTGGCGTCTGTGTGATAATGATATTTTTCATAAATTTTATCAGGCAGATCAACAGGCTCATGGGACAGAATGTACTTTTAAATTATGTGATGGGAAAATATCAGCTGCCGCTGGAGGAAGATCTCATCTTCATGTTTCTCGATCTGAAATCTTCGACAACCATTGCTGAAAGGATTGGGCTGGAAAAGAATCATGAATTCCTAAATGATTTTTTTTATGATATGACCGATCCGATTCTTGAGTGCAAAGGGAGAATATATCAGTATGTCGGAGATGAAATAGTAATAACATGGCATATGAAGGACGGCATCAGTTATCTTAATTGTATAAAATGTTTTTTCGAAATTCGAAAAAAAATTCGCGGGAAAAAAGAATTGTATATTCAAAAATATGATGTGTTTCCTGAATTCAAAGCAGGTCTTCACTGCGGAAAAGTAATTACCGGCGAGATCGGAGATATCAAGAAAGACATTGTATATCACGGTGATACAGTAAATACAGCTGCACGAATACAGACTGAATGTAATGTTTATAATAAAACACTCCTCATTTCAAATGTCTTGCTTGACAAGCTTGATATCTCAGGCAAATATAAAACTGAATCGATGGGTAACATCATGCTTAGAGGTAAAGTAAAAGTACTCGAACTATTTTCAATTGAAGAAAATAATCATTAATATCAGATCCTTTAGTTTTTTGTAATTAAGATATGAATATTATGTTTCATATTGATTTTTATTGAGCCATAAAACAGTATTATAATTTCAGACTAAATCTTATCGAATCAAGAATGACAGTTCATACCAGACGCAATATAAATTCAACTCTAATTTTTACAGCTTTTACTTCACTTGGAGCTGTTATTTATGCAATAGCTTATCACGGTTTAATTTTAACTCCGATTATATGTCAGTTTGTAATAGGATTTTTTTTCGGAATCATTACATCACTTACTGAGATTTATGTATTTGAAGACTGGCTAAAGAGAAAGCATTTTTCAACAGCTCTTCTTATCAGATCTACATTCTATACATTAGTAAGCGGTGCCATAATAATTCTAGTGGTTTCAAGCCAACTCGGACAAGAAGCTCAGTTATATGCTTATGATCCCGAAGAGCATGAAGGTTTACTCGATTATATTACAAGCATTGATTTCCTTGAATTGCTGGTATTTAGTGTTATATTAAGTTTCTTTGTGAATTTTGTCAGACAGATCAACCGGATGCTCGGACAGAATGTACTGTTTAATTATATCAGAGGAAAATATCAGCTGCCTCTTGAAGAAGAACTTATTTTCATGTTCCTTGATCTTAAATCTTCAACTACAATAGCGGAAAAACTGGGACATAGAAAAAATCACGAATTCCTGAATGATTTCTTTCATGATATGACTGATCCCATATTGGAATGTAAAGGCAAAATATATCAGTATGTCGGAGATGAAATTGTACTTACCTGGCATTTGAAAGAAGGTCTTAAAGATGTGAACTGTATTAACTGTTTCTTTAACATCGAGAACAAGATATTCAGACTAAAGGACGTTTATCTTGCAAAATACGGTGTGTATCCGGAATTCAAGGCAGGACTTCATGTGGAATAGTAATTACCGGTGAGATGGGTGACATAAAAAAGATATTGTTTATCACGGTGACACAGTAAACACTGCTGCGCGTATCCAGGCTGAATGTAATAAGTATAATAAAAAAGTGCTTGCGTCAAAAGATCTTTTAGAAAAACTGGATCTGAGCGGAAAATATAATGTAAAATCAATGGGGAATATCAGGTTGAGAGGAAAAGAGAAAGAACTTGAATTGTTTTCAATTGAAGAAATTAATTAATGCGGAATTTTTGATTTATTATATATCCGGTCATTAAATTTCCTTTAATGCAGACCGGTAGTTGTTATCCTGATTTTCATTTATAATTCTTGCCTTTGAGTTGTCTTCAAGCTGCAGCTTAACGAATTCTTTAATCCTTTTCTTTATGTTTTCATCTCTGACCGGAAAAGCTGTTTCGATCCTTCTGCTGAGATTTCTTTTCATCCAGTCTGCTGAAGAAAGATAGATCTTCTCATCACCGTTATTATGGAAAATAAAAATACGGCTGTGTTCGAGAAACCTGTCTACTATACTTATAGCTTCAATGTTTTCGCTGAGACCTTTAACTCCGGGAATAAGACAGCACACTCCTCTCACAATTAATTTTATTTGCACACCACTGTTTCCGGCTTCATATAGTTTATCAATCATTTTTATCCTCAAGACTATTTACCTTTATTATGATCAATGCATTACGTCCTTTTGATGCATTTTCTATTTCGTTATCAATAAGCTTTATGAAATCTTTTTCCATGTTGAACTGCGCGACAAGTAAATTCTCAAAGACAGGATCACTGATCTTTCCTTCCAGAAAGTAAAATAGCTTTTCCATGTCCCTTGTAATATCTTTATCCGAAGTAAATAAACCCAGGTCAGAATAGATTTTTGCAGTCTTTTCATTGAAATTTCCCGTTGATAAATAACCATAATTTTTCATCTCACCATTTTCTGTACGGCTTATGAGACAAAGCTTCGCGTGAACTTTTAATCCCGGAATACTGTAAATGATCTTCGCGCCTGCTTCTTCAAGCTCTTTCGCATAAGTAATATTGAGCTCTTCATCAAACCTCGCCTTTATCTCAACGAATATCGTAACTTCCTTACCGTTCTTTAGCGCATTCAGTAATACACTTACTATCTGTGAATTTTTTGCAACCCGGTACAGGGTAATCCTGATCCACTTTACATTTTTATCAAAAGCAGCATCTTCAATGAATTTTATAACCGGCTCAAAAGAATCATAAGGATAATGCGAAGAAAATCTTTTTTTGAAATTATATCCTGGATATTCCGAACGGAACTCAATTCTGAATTAACAGCCGGCCTGAGCAGTTCATACTCAAGTGCTTTTATAAACGGATGCGGAAAATTCATAAAGTCGCTGAAATTGTGATACTTTGCTCCGGCGACAAGATCCTCTTTAGAAAGTGAGATTGATTCTTTCAGAAATTTTAAAAAACTTTTAGACATATCTTCATCATAAAGAAATCTGCTTGGCACACCGGTAGATCTTTTAGTCAGATTTTTTTTAATTTTATCCAGTATGCTTCCCGTAAACTCATCATCAATATACAATTCTGCATCTCTCGTAAGTTTTACGGACCTCACCTCAACAATATCAAATCCACTGAACATTTCAGCAAGTCCGGTACGGATTACATCATCAATAAAAATAACATTTGTTTCACCATTTGAAGAGGGCAATATGATGAATCTTTGAAGTTTGTCAGCAGGGATTTCGACTAAAGCATAAGTAAAATTTTTCTTTGACTTCGCATCTGAAGAAATAAGTTTTACAGCGAGGTAAAGATTGCCGGATTTGAGAAAAGAGGCTTAACTTTATTTCTGACTAACAGTATCGGATTGATCAAAGGTCTTATGGTATTAGAGAAGTATTCTTCCGCAAAATCCAGCTGTTCCCTATTCAGTTCCGATTCACTTTTTATAAAAATTTTATGCTTTGCTAATTCAGGTATAATTGTATTTTTGAATATGATGCCGAATTTCGTCTGAAGGGAATTTACTTTTTTATGTATTTGCCCGAGTAATTCTTCAGGATCGAAGTCAAGAACTTTTTTTGTTTTTCTCTTAAGTTCAAGCAGACTTCTTATAAAAGCAACTCTTACCCTGAAAAACTCCTCGAGATTAGACGAGAATATTGCAAGGAATTTGATTCTTTCGAATAATGGCACTGATTCATCAGCAGCTTCCTGTAATACCCTTTCGTTAAAGGACAGCCAGCTCAGATCACGGTTGTAAAATTTCACTGTATGAATTTTTTCGGATAATCAAACGATGCAAATTTTCCCTTTCCGAAGTCTGTATCCTTCCATTTGTCAGAATCGAAATTTACCCCGAAAATTCCTGAGGTAGGTAAGTTATCAAGATAGTAATTACAAAGGGAGTTTGCAAAGTCTGTAATCCCTGGATTATGACCAATCATGAAAACTGTATCATTTGAATCATCTGTTCTCCTGAGTATTTCAAGCATTTCATTATCGGTTGCCATATACAATTCTTTTTCGCCGACAATATTTTTCTTTTTATAATTCAATTCTTCTGCTAAAATTTTTGCATATTCCAAAGCCCTGACAGCGGTACTCGAAATGATCAGATCCGGTTTGATCCCTTTTTTCTTAAGGACTGCAGCCATAACCGGAGCATCACGCTTTCCCCTTTTATTCAGCGGTCTGTCGTGATCTCTTAACGCCGGATCATCCCAGCTGGATTTTGCATGACGTATAAGATATAAAGTTTTAATAAGTTAAAAGTTAAAAGTTAATAGTTAAAAGTTAATAGTTAACAGGCAATAGTGAATAGTCATTATTTTTTTATCATACGTCTCACGTTTGACGTCTCCCGTTTCACGTTTGATGTTTGACATTTGACGTTTGACGTCTTACTCAAGCAGATTCAAATCCTGAACGGGTATATACATAAAAGCTATAATGTAAGCAATCACTGATACAATCAGTCCAAACATAAATATCGTATAGCATATTCTTAAATATTTATACTTTCTTCCGAGAACCTGTCCGAGGAAATAAAAGTCTTTTATCATACTTCCGTATAAAAACTCCTTATCATTCATCATTTCATTCATCCCCCATTCAAAATCCTTAAGATCCATGTTGTAGAAATTTCCAAAGAAAAGAAGATTGGTTCTTTTGTTATGAATATCATCTTTAGTAAATTTTCCTGAAGTAATTTTAGGACGTGTAACAAGTACAGCGTAAATTATACAGATCAAACTTACAGTCAGCAGCATGAATGTAGGTATTATTAGTTGTGGGTTTGAATCAAGTTTCCTGATCATTACAGTAACAATGGCACCGATTATCAGTGTGTTAATGCTGATCATTATGTTTGCTTTGTTATCAGCCATACCGCTGAACTCGACGTGAGTCCTTACGGTATTTCTGAACATTGTTTCTATTCCCCTGTCAGATTTTGCGCCTGCTTCCTTTTTTGCTTCAAGCTTTTGCTTTTCGAGTTCAATTTTCTGCTGTTGTTTTTCATTACTTTCCTTCTCATCCATTTTTTTCCTGTATTTCTTCTGAAGATTTAAAAGCATCTCCGTCTTTTTTTCTTCGAGCGCTTTTCTTGCATACTTTGTATAGAATTTATGTGTCGTAAGAAAATCAATATTAACCTTAAGCCACTCAAGTTGAGTATATTTTTTATCTCCTGTCTTTTCCCATTCTACTCTCAGAAGATCAGACTTACTGTCATAATCTTTCGTTCCAAGATGGAATAAGTCAGCATCGCAAAGAACTTCTTCCAGTATATTCTTTGGTGCCTGGGGATAACGGGTTGAATTAATACAGCCGATTACTTTTTCTATGTTCTCTTCCTTGTAACTGTTTTCCTTAAGAAAGTTTTTCGCAATTTCAATACTCACGTCTTCGTGATTTTCACTCTTTTCTATAAATCCTGTATCATGGAACCACCCTGACAGAACTGCAATTTCCAGTTCTTCATCGCTAAGCCCTGATTTGTTTCCGATTTTTTTTACCGCTTCCACTACGTCTTCAGTGTGCTTATAATTATGATAGACATATACTCCGGGAAGTTTTGTTTTCATAAGTTCAAAAACAAAATCCGATGCTGCTTCTGTGATATCCTTATTGTTGATCATACGTTGTGTTTTAAAATTTGAGTAAAATAAAAAATTAAATGAAGATATTAAACAGCATTATAAAATACATTAAATCTAATCTCTAAGCTCTGTACGCGACAATATTTTTCAGAACACCGATAACACTGATTTAGCTGATACTCGCGGATAGTTATGATCCGGTCCCATATGATTTGGTTCAATATCCAGCTTAAGTTTAAGTTTTTTAAATTATATAAAAACAATTTTTAAATAGTAATTAATGTTTTATAATTTATATCAAAAATCCGTTTTATTCTGTTTAATCAGTTTTATCCGTATTTCTTTTTGTCATTTTCAGAGCTCTCCTAAGAATCTCTGAGATCTCTTGCGCTGATGTAATATGGATTCAATCTAAATCAAAGTTTGAATTTCATAAATTATGCAAAAAGCGTATAATAGATTTATACAGATGACAGTTAATATATTTTAACAATTTAATAAACTAACCTCATAATATTTCATTAATGTTAAAAAGTAAAGCAATAGATATTTTGAGATCACTCTCCGGAGAAGAGTTCAAGAAATTCGGGAGCTTTGTCGAATCACCGTATTTTAATTCCAATAAAGGCATTATCAGACTCGTAAGTGAGCTGAAGAAGTATTATCCCTTGTTCAGTCATGAAAATCTGACAGAGGAATTTTTGTATAATAAAATTTACAAAACCAATAGATACAGTTACAGTGTGATGAGAAATCTTATGTCAGAACTTCTATATCTTAGTGAAAGCTTCCTGCTTAATAACAGATTGAATAACACTTTATTTAGTAAGCACGATAATATCATTCACCTTTTGGATGAGCTTCAGGAAAGAGGACTTGATAAACTCTACAACATCAGACTTACGAATTTAAAAAAACATTTATCAAAGGAAAAATATGATGATACATACTTCAGACATCAGATTGCTGTTTTAAATCTGATACTTGATGATGAATACAATAAAGTAACATTTAAAAATTCACTGAACGACATTTTCTTTAAAAAGGCATTGTTTGAACTTTGCAATATAGCAAACTCTCTCTACAGGAATGCAAACAGTATTTATTTCAGTTCAATGGAAATTAACGTAGATGCTGAAGAAAGCTGTTTCTTCACTTTCCTCAAATGCATTGACATAGACAGGTTTTTGAAGGAAATGAAAAAATTTAAATCCAATGAACTTTTTATCATAGACATCTATCTGAAGCTTGTAGTATTAATTCTTAATCCGGAAAACAAAAAGAATTACTTTGAAGTAAAGACCTTAATATTTCAGAACATAAAGAAATTCACAAACAAAGAAAAATATTCCCTGCTTAATATTCTCAGGAACTATGTAATGTTTTCCGGTATAGACAACAAAAATACTATCAGCACTGAAAGAAAATCAATCAACCTGGAAATGCTTGATACGATAGATTTTAATAAGGATAAGCTGGAATCCATATTAGGCATCATTTACATAGGAGTATTCCTGGAAGCGATTACAAAAAAAGACTACCGGTTTGCAGAAGAGTTTGCAGTTAAATATTCCGGTCAGTTAAGGAAAGAAATAAGAAAAGATGTAACAGGTTTTACTTCAGCATATATTCACTTTATAAAAGCCAATTACGAAAAAGCACTGGAGGTTCTGTCACTTGTAAAACCTCTGAATAAAGTTTATTTCATCCATGTTAAAAATCTGTATCTGAAAATATATTATGAGCTTGGCTATTATGATGAAGGGCTTTCATTAATTGATTCTTACAAACATTATCTGGATAAGATCTTAAATAAATTTGTAAAAAAAAACATTACAAATGTTACCGGCTACTATTTACGTCTTTACAGGCTTAAGTTCAATAAGGACAGATATTCTGAATTTGATGTCGTACAGTTAATTAAGGATATTGACTCGGAAAAATTAAACATAGAATCAAAATGGTTATTGGCAAAGGCTCAGGAGTTAAAAAAATTATTCTGAACTTTATGATTTACTTTAACTCTCTGCTCCATAATATTTTTCCGGATTCAGTATCAAGGCAAACGGCGTTTAACATTGAAAGAAATACAAGCATACCTTCCCCGCTGACAGCCCTCATTGTACTCAGATTCGGATCGCCTTTTGAAAATACGACTTCGAACGAAGACCTGTCCATCCCTTTATCAGGGTTTCTGTAAATGTTCTGAAGTTCAGTCTGCCATGAAAGTGTCAATGTAGAATCGGAATTTATCTTAACTTTTGAAATGATGATCTTTGCCTTATCAGTTACGTCTGTCTGGCTAAGGATGAAAACCCCATTGTCTTTCGTGATTATATCGTAATTATCATTCCGTGAATATCTTTTGATATTATCTTCTGCATATTTTATTTTATCCCTTAAATATCCGATGTTTCTCTGAGCATAGTTCCGGTTATTTTCCTTAAATCTTCCATTAGGACTCTTGTCCGGATTTGTATCAAAAGACTGAATTAATTTTTCAATTGAGTCTATATCTTTTTTATATTTTGCTATTTCAAGTTTATAAGGAGCAAAAAATTCAGGAGATTCCTGTGAGGGACTTAATATATTAGAGCTTATAATAAATTCACCTTTCAGAAATGAAATGTCTTTAATTTCCTTGTTAAACACATCAATGTAACTCCTCGGACTTCCTTTAAGGTAAATACTTTTATTTACATCAAGCTTCATTGAACCCGATAGACAATTGTGATCATAATCAAAATTTTTTATTGATTCTGTGGTCTTTTCTGCTTTAAGAGATACAGGTTCTATTAAATATACAAATCCCGAGTTATCTGTAACCATCGGCATGTTATTATCAATGTCGAATCCATAGTAGCTGTTAACGCTGTTCCATTCCGGCTGACTCAGGTTATCTTTCAGAAAAGAATTTTTATCAGTTATCATTTCCTGTGTAACTATAACGTCCAGATTCTCAGGATCTCTTGCATGAAATCCAAGATTAATGTCAACACTTTTATACCAAAGCTTTCCTTCTGTCTGTCCGAGAAAAGTACATTCATTTTCTTCCCTGTCCCCTAAAGGAATCCGCTTTGATAGTCTACCGGTATTTAAATTATAACTCGAGATCCTGTATTCATCATACCCCGTGATCTGTCTTATTCCGCCGTTATCAGATTTAGACGTAGCCTGAAAGATCTCTTCCTTTATGATTA
The DNA here is from genome assembly GCA_016710985.1 of Ignavibacteria bacterium. Lineage (GTDB taxonomy): Bacteria > Bacteroidota > Ignavibacteria > Tepidaquicellales > Tepidaquicellaceae > JAGPCH01. The sequence continues at coordinate 169,680 of JADJTX010000062.1, read as the reverse complement.
AATATGCTTTTCCGCCGGACCCTGATATTAATACTTCCTTTACGTCATCAGCTATATCTTCCATAAGATTTTTCTTCATCGGATTGCACGACAGAAATGTAATGGATAGTATTACAAATGCAAATAAAGTTTTTATCATGAGCAAATATAATTAAATTAAGTTTTCCCAAACACAGAAATATTTCATTCCTTAAAATAAAGTAATTAAAAAAACCTGTCAGACATTAGACTGACAGGTTTCATTTCAAAAAAGATAATACTTAACTTACACAATCATATAATTCTACTCACCCTGAATTATGATCTCCCCCTCAACTTCTTTTGGTTTCTTTTTAAACTTAGCCAGGATATTGCTTACTGATACAAATATTGTTGGAACAACTACTAAAGTTAAAAAACGTAGCCACACTGAGTCCGAATATTATGGCAATTCCCATCGGTCTCCAGAAAGCAGTATTCTGCCCGCCGATTACCCATGAGAAAGTTCTCCAGTCAAAATCAACGCCCGTTGTTAACGGAATAAGTCCGCTTATAGTAGCTGCTGCAGTCAGAAAGACCGGTCTTAACCTTATCATACCCGACTGAATAACTGATTCTTCTTTACTCAAACCTCTCTTTTCCAGTTCCACCTGAAAATCAAGAAGTATGATTGCGTTTCTTACAACAATTCCTGCCAAAGCTATTACTCCTATCCCTGTCATTATTATTCCAAACGGAGTATTTGTAATTAGCAATCCTAACAATACGCCGATCATTGAAAGCAGTACTGTAAACATTATTATTATTGGTGAAGTTACTGAATTAAATTCTACTACTAAGAAAAAGAATACAAGTAGTAAAGAAACCATAAAAGCCATTCCCAGAAATGTTTGGGATTCCTGCTGGCTCTCCTGTTCACCTGTGTATGAAATAAGGTATCCCGCAGGTAATTTCAGATCTTTTAATTTTTCTTTTACATCAACTAGTACATCATTCCCTAATCTGCCTTCTGCATTTGCTGAAACGGTAACAACTCTTTTCAGATCCTTTCTGTTGATCGCTCCAAGTCCTCCCGAAAATTCAATGTTTGCTACTGATGTCAGAGGAATTTTAGCTCCGTCTTTGCCCGGAATGTAAATATTAGCTATAGAAAGTACATCCTCTCTTTGTAATGAATCAAGCCGGACTGTTATATCATATTCCTTGTCTGATACTCTGAACTTACTTGCTGATGTACCGTTAATAGCAGTTCTGACAGTAGTTGCAATTGTCGTTGTGTTTATATTGTAAAGCGCAGCCTTCTCTCGGTCAACCGTGATTTTTATTTCAGGTCTTGCTTCATCGAAATCGTCTTTGAGATCCTTTATTCCGGGAATATCTTTAATAAGCCTTTTTACATCGTCCGAAAGTTTCCCAAGATTTTCGAAATTGTCACCGGAAATTTCTATGTTCACAGGCGGTCCGGTCGGAGGTCCTCCCGTCTGCTTCTGAATTCTTACATCAGCTGTAGTAATATTTTCAATTGCATCTCTTATTTCCTCAATAGTTTTAAACGAGCTCTGCTCTCTCATTTCCTTATCAAAAAAACTCAATGAGATAGTGCTTTTATTTGAGACATCTCCTCCGAATCCCGACCCGATTTCTGAACCAATGTTTGTCAAATAATATTCAAGATCCTTAAATGGCGGAAGCTTTTCTTCTATTATTGTTGCAACTTCATTTGATTTTTCGAGATTGGTACCTATCGGCATATTCACATAGATATATGCCTGCTGCGGCTCTACCTGAGGAAAGAATTCTATTCCGTTATTAAATTTTCCGTAAATAATGAATACTGCAATAAGTAACAAAACGGTCCCTCCTATTGTCAGCTTTCTGTGTCTCAATGCGTATCTCAATGACTTTTCATATTTTTTCACTATGTTTGCAAATAACCTGTCAAACCATAAGTGAAATCTTGTAATAAAATTATACCACTTGGTTTTACCTTCTAATTTTTCCCTGTCTTTCTTGAAATTAATAAAATGAGCTGAGAGAACAGGATTAATCACCAATGCAACAAAAAGTGATGAGAACAAACATACGATCAAAGTTATCGGAAGATATTTCATGAACTGCCCTACGATTCCCGGAAAGAACAGCAACGGGGCAAATGATGAAATGATAGTGAGAGTAGCTATTGTGACAGGGAACTGGACTTCACGCGGTCCTTCAATTGCTGCATCATGTTGATTATAACCTTCAGTCTCCTGCAGACGGTAAATGTTTTCTGTTACTACAATTGCATCGTCTACTATAATTCCAAGTACAAGTATCAGTCCAAACAGAACGACAATATTCATCGTCACTCCAAAAATACTAAGAACAATGAATGAAATTAAAAACGAAAACGGAATTGAAGTTGCAACAAGCAACGCGTTTTTTAATCCCATGGAAGCAAGGAGAATTACACATACAAGCAGGAAACCTGTGATGATCCCATTTTCTAGTTCATGAACTGTGTTTTTTATATTTTTCGATTGATCACCTGTAAAACTAACCTTAAGTCCCGCAGGAAAACTTGCTTCCTTTTTCTTTATCAAAGTTTTTATTTCTTCAGCGATCCGGATAATGTTCTCTCCGCTTCTTTTCTTAATAACTACGGTCACTGCTTCTTTACCATTCTCTCTTGATAAAGTTGTCCTGTCCTTATATCCGTAAATTACCTGAGCAACATCTCTTATGTATATTGGTTTTTCAAACTCTGACTTTACTACTATGTCTCTGATTTTTTCAGGATCTTCATATTGACCGGGCACGCGCACAAGATAATTCTGTTTTCCAAGATCAACGCTTCCTCCGGGAATGCTTTGGTTTTCAAACCCTATTTTATTGATGATGTCATTGAATGTAATATTGTAATACTTCAGCCGGTTAGCATCCACATTTATCTTAACTTCACGCTCAAGTCCTCCTTTTACGTCAGCGCTTAAAACTCCCGGAATTACTTCGATCTCATCACTCAGTTTATCCGCGTAATCTTTCAGTGAAGCTAACCCCAGATTTCCGGAAAGATTAATATATAACATCGGCTGCTCAGAAAGATTTATTTCAGTAATGGTCGGCTCTTCAATATCAGTCGGCATTTTTGATTTTGCAATTGCGACTTTATCCCTGACCTTCTGTAATGCATCATCAATTTTTACGTCCGGATTAAACTCTATGTTTACCAGTGAAAAACTTTCCTGTGATATCGAAGTTACCTTCTTTACATCTTTAATTCCTTTTACTTCTTTTTCAATTTCCTGAGTTACAAGATTTTCCATATCCTTTGGGGATACTCCAAAATACAGAGTGGATACGAAAATATTCGGAATCGTAATGGATGGTGCTGACTCTTTAGGAATGGAATTGTAAGAAAATATTCCGAACAGAACTATTATTGCCACCATTATATAAACCGTTACGCTGTTATTTACTGCAATCTTTGAAATATTCATTTCCGTATTTAAAAATTTTTAATTTATAACCTGTACTTTATCTCCGTCAGCTACAGACTGAAAACCTTCTATTATCAGTTTTTCCCCCTCATTCAACCCTGAATTTATCATTACATTGTTTCCGTTTCTTCCCCCCAGACTCACGGTCTTTTTCTTTGCAATGTCGTTATCCATTACAAACACATATTTCTCACTTCCGAAATCTATAATAAGGTCCTGAGCAAGCACTACTGCTTTCTCTATCTTTGTTTTTTCAACTTCTATGTTAGCGCTCATTTCAGGCTTTAGCTTTCCGCTCTTGTTATTAAGAACTACTTCAATCTCAAATGTCCTGTTGGTCTGGCTTAAAACAGGAGAAACATAATTTACTATTCCTGAATATTCTTCATCAGGATAAACATCAAATGTTATTTTTACTTTCGATCCTTTTGTAACTTCACCTACATAGCTTTCCGGAATCCCGGCTGATATTTTTACTCTCGAAACATCTACTACATTTAATATCGGTGTACCGGGTCCGCACACTTCTCCTTTACCTAAATACTTCTGATCAACTATTCCGCTGATGGGCGAAACTACATAAGACTTATCTAATCTTGTCTCAAGTACATCCAGCGCTCTTTCACTAAGCTCAAGCTGAAACTTTGCATTTGTATAATCCTGCTCTGTAGAGACACTTTCATTATAAAGCTTTTCCATTCTTTCAAAATTACTCTTTGCAAGTTCAAACTGTGTTATTGCCTGCTCATATGCCGCAGCATCCTGATCCTTTCGCAGTCTTACAACTACCTGACCTCTTCCGACCCTGCTGCCCTTATCAAAGGGCTGATAAGTGATCAGACCTCCCTCTTCAGATGAAATTTTTGCAGACTCAAATGGTTTTACTATCCCTACAACTTTATAATTTTCCTGAAATGGCTCTGAGATAATTTCTTTTATCTTCACAGCCTGAAGTTTTTTTTCATTTTCAGTTTTTGTTTCACCGTCATTTCCGCATGATTGTAAGATCAGGCTTCCTGTGACAATGAATATTAAAAAATAAATAATATTTTTCATAATGTTTATTTTGGAAGAGTTTATTTTTATCGTCATTTTTATTTTTCCAGTAATTTCTCTATTTCAGCTTTGGCAAGTTGGTAATCATAAATTGCCTGAAAATATGCAAGACGGGATCCTGATAAGCTCAGCTCTGCTGCCTGTACATCGATCTGATTCAGGACTCCTGCTCTGTAACTTGAGTTTGCAAGCTCAAGACTTCTTTCCGCAAGAGTGACTGTCTTCTGCCGTGAAATAATTCTTTCCTTTGCATCTTCAAGAGCTATGATCGCGCTTTCAGACCTGAGTTTTAACCCCTGTTTCAGCTGGGCTATCTGCTCGTCATTTTTCTTAACTTCAATTTCCGACTGGTCTACTTTATAAGAATTCCTGAAAAGATTTAAGTCCCATCTGATCCCTAATCCTACAAACAAAGTATTGCCGAATCTGTAATCCATTAAAGGCTGATCATCGTTTTCTGATGAGAATAAAACATACTGAGCAAACAAATTTAATTTGGGAAGATAGTTCGCCTTATCAATTTTTACTAATTCTTCATTAATACTTTTTAATGTGTTTAACTGACGAACTTCTATATAATTTTCCGCAATTTTATTGATCATATATTCAGTACTTCCCCAGACTTCAGTGCTGTCATAGGATAATTCTCCAAGGACTTCTATGTCCTGTCTGTCCTTGAGCCCCATTTCATTCAGCAAAAATTTCCGGCTGATCTCAAGATCTCTTTCGGATTTCGACAGCACTGGTACAGTGTTCTCTAAATTCACTTTAGCCCTGAGATAATCAAACTCTGTAGCCACCCCGTTTCTGTATCTTGATTCTACGGCAGCAAAATTCTCTTCTGAATTTTTTTGAGTCAGCCTGTTGACTTCTACAATGGACTTTGCAAGAAGAACTGCATAGTAAGAAGTTTTTTACATTTTTTTAATGTTGTTTTCTACCGCAGTTACATTTTGAGTCTGAGATTTTTCATAATAATCAGCTATTCTTATTGCAGTAAATACAGGCGTCCCGAGAACAGGAAGTGATTCTGAAACATCAAATGTATTTGTAATTGAATTGTCCGAACCTATTTCATACCTTTCCCCGAATATATCAAAGGTCTGCTTGCGAATTGCTCTTTGATATCTTGAATTCAAAGAAATCGTTGGCACCAGATTATCGCTGTAAACTTCTGAAACTTTTTTCTCCGCCTTAAGCTTGTCCAGTTTCGCTTCAATTATACTTGAGTTATTTTTTAATGCAATCGTAATTGCCTCTTCAACGGAGTTTATAACATTATCCTGCTGTGCATTTGAGCTAATGACTGCTGAAAAAGAAAATACAGCAGTGAACAAAGACATAAATAAATATTTACTCAAAAATTTCAATGTCATATTGTATTTATAATTTTATTTCTTTTGCCAATAAAGCTTTTGTCTTTTTAAATTTCTCCTTACCTGATTTTGTCAAAATACCGTTCAGCAGCATTTCATATGTAATCTTAAATGCATTCTGAAGGGAAAATTTATTGTTGATCAGAAACTCAGGATTTAATACTGACACCAGTGCTGTATTGAATACTTTAATTATTATAGGAGTCGGGAAGTTTTCAATGAGATTCTCTTTCTTCCCCTGTTCTAAAAGTTTCCTTAAAACTTTGTTTATCTGTTCATTTTTCATCTCATCAATGTTCTTTTTAATTTGGGGAGCATGTATGGTAAGGTCATTGAGCCATTTTTCGCTTATATTCATCGTAACGTTGCTGTGCATGTTCAGCAGCTTTACAAATTTTACAACTACATCTTCGTTTCCTTCTACAATTGTTTCTACCTTATCAGTAATCTCACAGGATGTATCGGAACAGATTTCTTCAAGCAGTTTTTCCTTTGATGGAAAATATTTGTATATGGTCTTCTTGCTCACGTGAAGCTCCCCGGCTATTTCATCCATTGATGTTTTATAAAACCCTTCACTGTGAAATTTTTTACGGGAGTATTTTAATATCTTCAGGCGGTCTTCTGAGTTGCTGAGTATTTTGTTCAACAGAAACTATATTCGTTTTATGAGTTTCCAAATTACCAAAAAATAACTTGTTATGCAAGTTAGAGTTTGTAGGATTTTGGGTTATTGTTAAGTGATAATATTTTCTTAACACTGGATACGGGAAAATACGGACTGGTTTGTATTATTGTTGCAACTATTATACTGATCTCATATTTCAAACTTAAAACTAACTAATTAATTCTTCATCGAAATGAATCAGTTAAATAAATTTCTTATCAATATCAGAAGTCAAATTTATCAACCTGTTTATCATCAATGAACACACGGATCTGATAAGAATTGTTTGTCTGTGTATTTCCATTTGAGTCTTTGCTGGTTGTAGAATTCCTGTATCCGTTCATCATGACCTTCTTTCCCCGATACATTCCGGCTTTTTCAAAATTATCTCCGATGAATGGAAAAGATGCACTGACAACCGTGGAATCATTTATTGTACAAACAAATTCATCGTTGATCGCAGCCTTTTTTATTACCTTAACTTTCCAGCCGGAGCTGTTGTCATCAGGCTTATAAATGCTTGATTGTGTTGAGGAACAGCCAATTATAAGTAATAAACATAGAAGTACTTTAAACTTAGCTAATTTGTATTTCATCTTCTTAACTTTTTTTTATTTAGGAATTTAATAGAAACTTCTGATAAAATATAAATAATTATTACTTAATGCAATAACTATGTAACGAGTTTTTGTGCTGGAAAAAAGCTTAAGAATATTTCATTTTCATATAAAGAGGAAAGCTCCGGGTTTGGGGTTCCGGAGCTGATTTAAAGCAGTGAACTCGGAAAAATCAATTGGGCTTTAGAGCAAGTAAATTAACTTTGACTAGGTGTGAACATTATTTGGGATTGTTTGATACAAAATTAGAGAACTTGTTTTCAAAAGGAAATAGTGGGATACACACAATTTGTATGAGTGGAAACACTTATTTTAACTAAGTAGAAATACTTACTTGGATTTGGAAAACTTTTAGGGGATTTAAAATTGCATAATGAAATAAATTCATAATTAGCGTTTAAACTTTAAACTATAGATCGTTAAATCTAAATTAAAATTCTATACTAAAACCTGAATTGAAATTTCGGTTAGGCGCTTGAATTCTTTCAAGCTCCTGGTAAGATACATCGAAAAGATTATTGATCCCGATAAAAAATGACATTTTTTTTGTTATATCCTTTCTTAGTTTCATTCCAAGAAGAAAATAAGATTCGGGCTCTTCGAGTTTATAAAAAAGAACTTCATCAATTGCACTGAGATACTTGCCGTTGATATCAAGATTGAATCCGTAATATGCAAAATTAGTTGTGAATAAAAAATTATTCACCGGCTTATACGGCAGATAATCATCTTTTCTGTCAGCAGAAAGGTCTCTGGCATTTAGATAAGTATAACTTACATTAAAAAAATATTCGAAGGGATTATTAAACATCTTAACAGATGAATTATAATCGATTGAAAATTCAAATCCTTTTATCTGTGAATCTGCAATATTCCGGACCTGGAAAGGTCCGTATATAGAAGTCCCTGTATTCACGTATTGTATAAGGTCCTGATACCTGTTGAAAAAAAATGCAAAATCAAGAGTGAACCTGTTGCTGAATTGCTTTCTTGCGCCAACTTCTGCAGAGACCATTACTTCCGGTCTGAGATTGGGATTGTAAAGGAAATCAAATCCGCCGAACAATTCCTTTTTAAAATATATCTCAGCAATTGAGGGTGCTCTGAATGCTCTTCCGACTAAAAATCTGTAAGCAGTATTTTTGATCACGTCATTATCCGTATCCGGAGAAAAAACGAGAGAAAATTTCGGGCTTAACTCAGTTGACTGTACTCCGGAAATGACTTTATTGAAATCAAACCTTGCCCCTAGTGTAGATTCAAGTATGGAATTTCCAAACTTATCTTTTACAATTTTAAACTGATCCTGTGCAAAGACCCCGAAATTATTCATCTGCTGATTTCCGTACAGGATATCCGAAGGATCGGATTTTACGATATTGATCTGAAAATCTATTCCTGAAACAAGATAATTGTTTTTCCCAAGCTGAAAATCAACCTGCGAAATATTTCCGATGTTATATGAATTAATGTAAGTGTTAAGACCTTTTCCTGTATCTGCAAACTCAATGGAAACAGGGTTGTTTGGATTATAATATGAATTACTGTTAAGATAGTAATAATAAAATCTTGTTGTGTATTTTGAAACAGCATTAGGAATTGCCCTGTAAAACAAATCGTAGCTCTGTGTCTCTTTTTGAATCTTATCACCAAGATAATAGTCAGCTACTCTATATGGATCAGCAACGCTTCCGGCCTGCTTTCTCCAGTAGTGAGGAAACCCGCTGTTTGAATTTGTATATTGTAAAGTAACTTCAAGATCCCTGTTGCCAAAAAGGTCATATGTGAATTTTCCTATTCCTGAATAAAAATCGAAGTTTGTCTGTTGTGAATGTCCGTCATTATTATTGTAATTCAGATTTAACAGATATGAGAATTTGTTTATTGTATTACTGTGAATTATATCTGCAGATGTAAATGTAAGAAGGTTATTCGTAAACCTTAAACTGTCACTTAGTTTTTCATAAAATCCGTAATTGAAATTTATTCCGGTAAAAGCATCGTAAGTCGGCTTTTTCGTAATTACGTTTACAACACCTCCAATCGCACTGGAACCATACAAAGATGAAAAAGCTCCCTTTACAACCTCTGTTCTTTCAATGAGTGATACCGGTATCAAAGACCATAAAGCCCCTTTTGAATCTCCTGTAAGTGATGGTCTTCCGTCAAGAAGCAGAAGAACACGGTTTCCTATGCCACCACCTGCAACATCAGACGATCCTCTTATTGAAAGTGAATTCACATTAATTCCGCTGCTTCTGTTAAGTGTCACTCCCTGTACCTGTTCAAGCACATTGTCAAATGTCTGAATGTTTTTTTTTCTTATCTCATCAGCAGTTACAACTGATATTGAAGAAGGTGTCTGTTGTAAAGTTACTTCAGTCTTGGTAGAGGTTACATTGATCTTTTCAATTTCTATTTCAGCTGTTACTAAAAATATTTCCATAGATTTTGATTTCGATGTTTCGATCATGATCTTGTTCCGGTAAGTTTCATATCCTATACAGGTTACCGTTATCTCATAAAGACCCGCCTCAAGATTCCTGAATTTGTATACCCCTGATACTTCAGACTTGGTCTGAAGATATTCTTTTGAGTCTTCCCTGTTGATTCTTATATTTGCAAGACTGACAACAGAATTCGTTTCCTCGTCTATTACTTTTCCTTCCAGAACACCCTGAGCAAAAATAATCAAAGGACAATTTAAAAAAAGAAAAGCAGGATCAGTAATAATCTGATCCTGCTTTTAAAATATGAAAAATAAAAATATTTAAATAGTTCATTAGTAAATTTTCTTAGTCGTATCTGACCATGATAGCATATCTATTCCCGCTGTTCCCTGATTATTTGATCCTATGGTTGCCTTTTTTGACGGATTGAACAGGCAAGCTACTCCGGCAGAATCTATTGCTCTTAAAGTATCACAACCGTAGATCGACATGATAGGACTTTGACCTCCTGTGCTCTTTCTGAAACCTACTGAGACTACGTAATCACCGGGATTCAGGTCAACAAGCTTATAATTATATATCAGATTAAGAACATTATTAGTTCTTGAAACGTGAATTGTATCGTAAGCGGCTGGTCCGGCCATTGGAGGCCATCCTGTCGAAGGATATGCTGAAATAAGGTACGTTCCTCCTGTTAAAATAAAATTTGTATCTACAAAGGTTACCTGACCGTTTATCGATTTTGCATCCGGTCCTGTTGTTACAATTGGATTGTCATCATCACTGCAGCTGTAAACTGAAATAAATAATAATGCTATAACCAGTACCTCAAATGCTTTAATGTTAAATTTCTTTTTCACTTATTCTCCTGTTTTATTTTTAATTAATGTATTGATCTAAAAAATACTTTCTTATTTAAAATTTGTAATTAATTTTTATTCTGTACTATCTTGCAATTACTTCATAAGTTTTAAAATCTGATGTCATAGGCGCTTCCTCTCCTTTTTCCCTGGCAATTTTTATGTCTTCAAATCCTCTTTTGTGTCCGTCAATAAACTCCTTTGATCTTGTCCAGTCCTTAAAAGCATCTTCTGAATCCCAATGGCTTACTATTAAATAATCTCCGTTTCCGTCCCGTGGTTTTAATACTTCCATGAATTCAAAGCCGGGCATCCTGTCAATTGCATGTGCCCTAGTTCCAAACAGCTCTTCAAATCTTGGCTTGTAAAAATCCTTACAGCTGATATAGTTTATTGCTACAAAACTTTTTTTATCCCGATCCATTTTTTCTGATAATTTTTAATTAGTTACTCTGATGATTTTAAATGTTGATTTAGTTTTTTAACAAATATAATGCTTATGAAGACTAAGTTCAAATAAGAAACTCATGACACTCTCAATAGATACCCCTTTAAATATTTCGTTTCGGGCATTTGGGGTAATACCGGATGGTCAAAAGAACAGTTATTAAATTCGATGATCTGAATTTTTCTACCCGCTTCAGCTGAACTTTTCACAAGCATATTTTCAAAATTACTTTCACTGATATGATGAGAGCAGGAAAAGGTAAACAAAAAAGAATTCGGTTTTAATAATCTCATAGCTTTATAGTTCAATTCCCCATAACCCTTCAAAGCTGTAAAAAGATTCTTCTTTGATTTTGTAAAGGAAGGCGGATCAAGAATAATGAAATCAAACCTTTCCTGTGTCTGAAAGAGTTCATTCATATATTCAAAAACATCTTTGTTTATAAAATTGATCTTTTTAAGATCATTAAGCTCAGCATTTTCTTTAGCGGTTTTTATCGAATGTTCCGAAGAGTCAACTCCTGTGATCTCCTCAGCATTCATGTAAGCCGCATTTAAAGCAAATCCGCCTTCATTGCAGAAAAGATCAAGCACTTTGGACTTTTCATTAACATATTTTCGAAGCAACATCCTGTTTTCGCACTGATCTAAGTAAAAGCCGGTCTTCTGTCCGTTCAGCAGATCTATTTTATACTTCAGATCATCAATCGTCACTGTGAAAGTTTTATCATCCCCTTCCATTGAGTCATAAATTATACCTTCCTTCTTTTCCAATCCTTCGAGAGTTCTTAATTCACTGTCATTTTTTTCAACTATCAATTTCGCTTTGAAATTTTCCTTTAGGATATCCTGTATGATTCCGGATAATTCATTCATTCCATATGAAAATATCTGAAAAGAAAACTTATCTTCAAATTTATCAATTATCAGTCCCGGTAAAAAATCACTCTCACTGTTTACAAGTCTGTATACATCCCGAGACGGATGAATTTTTTTCCTTAACGAATTTGCAAGACTTATTCTCTTAAAAATAAAAGCCCGGTCAATTTCTTCATCCTTGTCTGTTAAATGCCTGTATGCAATCAATGAATTTCTATTATAAAGTCCCTTTCCCAAAAATTTCCTGCTGTCAGAAAATAATTCAACAATATCACCATTTCTTAATTCACCTTCTGTTTTTTCTATCTCATTGCTGAATATCCATTGATGCCCTGACATCAATCTCCGCTCTTCGTTTTTCTTTAAAATTATACTCGACATTGTGTATTGTGTATTGTGTATTGTGTATTGTGTATTGTGTATTGTGTATTGTGTATTGTGTATTGTGTATTGTGTATTGTGTATTGTGTATTGTGTATTGTGTTGCTAAAGCTGCTAACTTATCAATATCAATTATCATTATCAATTATCAATTATCAATTATCAATTATCAACTGTATTTCTTCCATACATCTAAAATGTCCCTTAGGACAGCTTTCTCTCCCTATATGTGTACACGGTATGCACTTTAAATTATCAACTTCAAAAACTTTTGATTCCATCAGCTGCGGAAAAAATCCAAACTCCTTAACCGTAGAACCAAACAAGGCGACGACTCTCTTTCCGAGTGCTTCGCTTAGATGCATAATTGCGCTGTCATTGCAGATTACATAATCACTATAGTATATCACATTAGCAAGCTCATTCATATCAAGCTTCCCGCACAGGTTAAGTATATTCTTACATTTGGACTCTATATAATCACAGATCTTTTTATCATTTGTTGAGTTATCACCAACAAGTATGACTCTCTTATCCTTCAAACCAATAATAAACTCTATGAACTTTTCAGCAGGATAAGTCTTTGTAAAATGTCTTGATGCAGGTGAGATCACAATATAATCCTCTTCGAGAATTCTGTCTTTCCCGAAATTTAATTCTGATATCGTAAAATCAAGATCATCATCATTTAAAAATTCGTTTATCGATAGCAAATATTTCTTATAAACAGGAATGATCTCTCTGAAGAAATTTAATTTTATATTTACCAGCAGAAATTTCTTAAAATTCTCTTTGTAATATCTTCTTATCTTTTTCGCATTAAATGCGCTTATAAACAAACTCCTGAAATTCTTATGAATGTCAATGATCAGATCATAATTCTCATTACCAATTGCTTTTCTTGTTTCTGCCAAAGAGCCGTCAGGATAAATTACTTTGTTTACATCACGATTAAGGGAAACAATTTCCGCATAATTTTTCTTCGTCAGGAAATGCATTTCAGATCCGGGAAATTTTTCCCTCAGTTTTTTAAGAAGCGGGAAAGAAAGGATTATGTCGCCAAATGAAGAAAACCGTATTACCAATATTTTTTTTATTAATGACAAATGGCTTCTGATTAATTCATGCCTGATGATGCATCAATCAGCTGATGACTGAAGTCATCTATCTTAATCTCATTCATAAGATGATCTGTAAAAGCCGGACCGTACTTATTCAAAAAATAGGTAATATTCAGGACTCTCTCCTGCAGAGTATTATCAGGATAAATATACAACAACACTTTGCTGAGCTGGTTTGAAATGATTTCATTTTGTTTTGACTGGGCACCGGAAAATTTATCCCTGGCAACATCAAGGGATTCTAAAAACTGCCTGTTCCTTTTTATAAAAGCCTCCGTTTGATTTACATCTATTCTTGAAAGCTCTTTTTCGTATGTGTAAAACAACCCTGTCAGCTCTTCTTTCATTTCTGAAAATATTTCGTCAGCGCTTACTACAGAGCTTTCTTTTAATAGTTTTTTTGCCAGATCCTTCTCATAAAACAATTCATTAAACTTTATCTGATTTTTTTCCAAAAAGCTCTTTACCCTGTTCTCCAGTATGGTAACTGAAGTTCTTGGATAAATTACCGGCATTGGTATATTGAAAAATTTATAAACTTCCTTAAATTGTCCGAAGTAAGATATTTCAGATGGTCCTCCGATATATGCGACAGTCGGAAGAATGTAATCCTGACAGATCGGCCGGGTTACAACGTTCCAGCTGAATCGTTCCGGATTCGATTCAAGCAAACCATACAATTCTTCTCTGGAAAATTTTTGTCTCGAATGCTTTAAAGCATAAACATCATTTTCCCTCGGCTCTAACAAATACCTGTGACCTTCGTGAATGTAAAATAAATTGATAGGCTTTGGCTTTACCTGTACGGAATAACTTTGTTCAAGCTCTACTGATGTGTTAATTACTTTCTCACAAACCTGCGGAGAAGTATTCAGTTCAGTTTCAAATACAGGTTTTAAAAATTTTTTGACGGCGGCATCAGTAGGATCAATGAATACCAAACCTTTGTTCCCAATCAATGAATTTAAAAATCGCGCAAACGCAGTTTTAATATCCGAACCGGTTTTATAAGTTTCCCTTATGCTCCGGAATAAATTTTCCGTAAAATCAGTTTTATTGAATGTTGCTTCAAGCTCATTCACAAAAGGATCTGTAAACTCATCAAGGACGATGTTTCCTGCCGGCTTTAAATATTTTTCACTTTCCTGTCCTTTTTCAAAATACTTTATGTTTTTAAGATCATTCTCCTTTGAAATTACATTGATGTTGTTTATCTCGAGAAAGTCATGATCATCTGCCTCAAGCCAGAAGACAGGAACGAACTTATACTCCGGAAATTTCTTATTCAGCTTTTCTGATAATTGAATTGTGTTGATGGCTTTTAAAATTGTGTAATAAGGTCCGCTGAGAAATCCAAGCTGCTGCCCTGTCACTACGGCAAAGGTATCGTGCTCATTCAATAGCTTAATATTATCAAAGGTCTTCTCTGAAGAAAGAAAGTTTTCATTCTGTTCTTTCAGAATCTCACATATGTCATTCCGGAAAAAGTTCTTGCCATTAAGATAGGTCTGCTTTTTCAGCTCAATACATTTCAGAAAGTCTTCATCACTTCTGTAATCATATTCGTAAAAATTTTTTAAGCTTTCAAAATTCTCTATGTATTTCAGAAAGAGCTCACTGTAAGATGGCAGTGAGTTATATGGAATTGTCATTCGGTACAGTTAATTTTGAGATAAATTAATCATTAATATCCAAAGATTAAATTTATTAATTTTGTATAAACTAAATTTTCATAAACTAACCCCAACTAAAAGATGAAAAAACTTTTTCTGTTTGTATTTCTTATTTTCTGCTCAAATTCCTATTCTAATTATTCAACTCCTGGAACCGGCTTAACATGGGACCTCGACAGCCTTGTCGCATATTCCGGGGGAGATGTTACTTTCTCTTCTGATGAATATTTCTTTAATGACACAATTACGATCTCAGCCAGCGATACCATATTAGTGCTTTCAAATGCAACAATGAAATTCGCTCAGGGAGTTTTTGTGGATATTAACGGAGTGCTCATTATCAATCCGGCGGACTCCGCAAAAATAACGGCTCAGGATACAACACTGAAATTTCTCGGATTGAAATTCGAAGACTTCAGTGACGGATCATATCTTAAGAAACTGATCTTTGAATATGGAAATTCTATCAGAATGCTTGATTGTAATATACTCATTGACAGCTGTACTGTAAGGTATAATACTTTGAATAGTTCATTTGCCAGCGGTGCAATTTCTTTCTTCCGGTCAAATTCAATAGTTTCCAATTGTAAAATTTACCGTAACCGCAGAGCAGCATTTGTTTCAGGGGCGAATATTGCTTCATCGCCGCAAATTCTGAATAACCTTATTTATGAGAATAATACTGATAATGCGAATGTTCCCCAGATCAATTTCGGAGCAACAACGGCTGACCCTATGATCATCCGGGGGAATACAATATTAGGCGGACCTTTCATCATGGCAGGTGGAATTTCCTTCCTGCCGGTTGGTTCAATTCCCAATGCCATTATTGAAAATAACATCATTAAACATAACAGGTATGGAATTGCAATAGCCGGAGGCAGTTCAAATTTCTATATTAATAACAATATCATTGACAGCAATAACATACAGGGAAATCCAAATCTTGGCGGCAGCGGAATTAATTTTAACGGATCAGCTACTCAAAATTCGATTGTTACAAGAAATATCATCAGAGGGAACTTATGGGGAATCACAATTCAGAATGTTGCTAAGCCTAATTTAGGCGACCTTTCCAGTCCTGATACTACTGACATTGGTTTGAATGAGATCTATGACAATATGAATTCGGGAAGTATATTTGACCTTTACAATAATACCCCTGATTCCATAAAAGCTGAAAACAATTACTGGGGAACAAGTAACCTTGACTCAATTGAAGCTCATATATTTCATAATCCTGATAATCCGTCACTTGGATTTGTAGATTATCTTCCTATAAGAAGTATTTTACTTGATTTGAATGTCGGCATGCAGGGTTTGGTCCGTGTGACAGGAAGAATGGGAAGAACGGATACTGTAACTGTTTACCTGAGAGATACTGTAGCTCCTTATACAATCATAGATTCGGCTAAAGGTCCGGTTGATTCTGTTAACTATTCAGTAACTTTAAGTTTTACATCAGCTCCAACATCAAATTATTACATTGTAGTAAAGCACTTTAACAGTTTAGAAACATGGAGCAAAGCAGGCGGCGAATACCTTATTTCTGACGGGTTAGCAAGTTCCTTTAGTTTTATAACCTCAGCATCACAGGCTTATGGTGATAATACGATACTCACAAGAACAAGATACTGTATGTATTCAGGCGATGTTAATCAGGACGGTTTCGTTGACCAGACAGATCTGTTTTTAATAATCGCTGACTCAGATAATTTTTTAACAGGAGACAGACTGCCTGCTGATCTTACAGGTGATGGTGCTGTAGAATTGAGAGATGTACTGAGGTGTTATAACAACACAACACTTTTTGCCAAAGTTGTTTCTCCTTTGAATCCGTAAAAGAGAAAAAATTTAATCTAAAAAAACAGGAGCAGATATATTTTAGCTCCTGTTTTTTTTTAGTGAATAGTCAATAGTGAATAGTCAATGGTTAGTCATTATTAATTATTAATTATTAATTTATTAATTATTAATTATTAAATTCTCTTTTAAATTTTTCAATACTCCGATCTACTTCAGCTTTAATTTTATCTATCTCTTCTTCTGCAAGATTATTATGTTCAAAATGAATAGCTGAAGTCTTCTCTTTTGCGAGTGAAAGTATCTTTCCGGCTTCAGTTAAATATGAATTTGATTTTTGCTCTGCTTCAGTGACCATTTCATCTACTTTACTCTTTGCAAGCTTAAGATAGTGGTTAGCCCTGTGAAGCATATCATTTTCATCCGACAGGTCCTCATCTGAAAATAACTCTTCTTCGCGTTTAAATTTCAGAAGTGCAGGAATTGAAATTCCAATAAGAATTCCTGCAGCAATCCCTATATATAATTTTTTTGACATAATTACTCCTTTCAGTAATATTCACTTACGGAAGAAAAACCACACAGGATATTACTGTGGTCCATAATCCGTTCTTATCACCTTCAGCAGACTGTGTGACATTGAATGTCTTAATGATCTTACCGCTCTGCTTGTAAAGATTTTCTCTTTCGTTCCAGGCAGTTTCAGGATCAAATTCAACGCCAAGCGTAGTCGCAAGCATAGTTGCTGCAAGATCTTCTGCATATTCTCCGGATATCTTTTCCGGCTCACCAAACGGATGATGCTCGGAAATATATCCATAGTGGCTGTCATCTGATGGCAGCGCAACTCCAATTGAAGATGCGATCAGCCTGTTTGGCTCATTCGTAAAGTTTCTTGCCATTACACAAAAAGTGATCTGCCCGGGTTCGAGTAATTCTTTTCCCTGCTCTACAGTTATCCGCTTGCATCCTCCCGGAAATATGCTTGAAACTGTTACGATATTACATTTTTCAATGCCGGCAGTTCTTAAGGCCAGCTCAAATGACTGAAGATAATCCTTATGCCTCCCTACACCTTTAGTGAAAAATAGTTTTGTTGGTTTAAACAATTTTTCTGTCTCCTGTTTAAGTTTGTTAAGTTTGTTAAGTTTGTTAAGTTTGTTAAGTTTGTTAAGTTTGTTAAGTTTGTTAAGTTTGTTAAGTTTGTTAAGTTTGTTAAGTTTGTTTAAGTTTATATAGTTCGTTTAGTTCGTTTAGTTCGTATAGTTTGTATAGTTCGTTTAGTTTGTAATAGTATGTAGAGTTCGTATAGTTCGTATAGTTTGTAAAGCCCATAGTTTTTTGTAGTTTTGTAAAGTTTGTATAGTTAGTAAACTAAATAAACTAAATGAACTATATAAAACTCAATAAACTCAATAAACTCAATAAACTCAATAAACTCAATGAACTCAATGAACTATTTTCAAAAACTTTCTCTTTCCCACCTTAAATACCATTCCGTTGATTATTTCTATCTCTGAATTTACGTCTGTGATCTTTTGACCATTAATGCTGACGGCACCCTGCTCTATGAGTTTCCTCGCAGCTGTTTTTGATTCTGATAAATTGTTTGAAGTAAGCAGATCGACAAGCTTCATGGAATCTTCTTTCAAAGTCACCTCAGGAATGTCATCGGGAATTTCTTTTTTTATAAATATCTTATCAAATTCTTCAATGGTTTTATTTGCAGTGTCTTCATCATAATACAGCTTCACGAGTTCAAATCCGAGTTTCCTTTTTACATCTCTCGGATTAGCTTCACCGCTTTCAAGATCTCTTTTTATCTTAGCAAGTTCTTCTTTATTAATTTTTGTTGCAAGCTGAAAATATTTATAAATTAAAACATCAGGAATACTCATTGTCTTTCCGAAGATGTTTTTTGGTTCGTCAGTAATCCCGATTGCATTATCAAGAGACTTGCTCATCTTTTCAGAACCGTCAGTCCCCTCCAGCAGCGGCATTGTAATGACTACCTGCGGTTCCTTCCCGAATCTTCTCTGCATGTCGCGTCCGACAAGATTGTTAAACTTCTGATCGGTTCCTCCAAGCTCTACATCAGAGTCAATTGCATAAGAGTCATATCCCTGCATTATCGGATACAGCATTTCATGAAAAGATATTTCAGTCTGATCTTTTAACCTGTTTGTGAAATCATCACGTTCAAGAATTCTCTGCACGGTAAACTTACTGATAATATTTATCAGTTCTTTCAGATCAATTTTTTCAAGCCATTCGGAGTTATAGACGATCCTTGTCTTTTCCAGATCAAGAATTTTCCCGGCTTGCTTAAAATATGTTTCACCGTTGATCCTTGTTTCTTCAAATGTAAGCTGAGGCCGTGTCTTCTTCTTTCCCGAAGGATCACCTATCATTCCTGTATAGTCGCCTACAATTAAAATTGCATTGTGACCTAACCCCTGAAACTGTCTCAGCTTATTCAATACAACCGAGTGGCCAATATGCAAATCCGGTCTTGAAGGGTCACAGCCTAACTTTATGTTTAATGGTTTATTCTCTTTAATGGATTTCTCAATCTTTCTGACGAGTTCATCTTCAGGAATGATTTCAACTGTTCCTTCCCTTATAATATCCATTTGTTCCTTTACCGGTGCAAAACTCATAACCTGCTTAAATTCCTTTCTACGTCTCTTTTTTTAATTGATTCGCGTTTATCATATAACTTCTTTCCTTTTGCAATACCTATCTCAACTTTTACAAGTGAGCCTTTAAAATAAATTTTCAAAGGCACTAATGTCAGTCCTTTTTCCTGAAGCTGCTGCTTTATCTTTCTTATCTCTTTTTTATTTAAAAGAAGCTTTCTGTTTCTTAATGGTTCGTGATTGTTAATGTTTCCGTACTTGTATTCATTGATATGTGAATTGACAAGCCACGCTTCGTCGTTGATTATTCTGCCGTAAGCTTCCTGAAGATTAGCCTTTCCTTCGCGGAGAGATTTCACTTCCGTTCCTGTAATTACAAAACCCGCTTCATACCGGTTCAAAATCTCGTATTCAAAATTAGCTTTACGATTAGTTACAATTACCTTAATTTTGTCTGTATCACTCATGAAAGTTTAATCAGTCGCAAATTAAAATTTAAAAAAAGTAAAATCAATTTACTAACAATGAAAGTAATTCAGATTCCTCTCAACCCCTTCAGCATGAATTGTTACATTTATTACGACTAAGACTCAAAGGAAGGCATAATCATTGACCCCGGCGCCTTTACGGAATCTGAAAAAAACAATGTCCGTAGGATTGTAGAAGATAATGAAATAAAAATAAAATACATCGTTAACACTCACGGACATCTTGATCACATTCTCGGAAACAAATGGGCTAAAGATTTTTTCAAAGTTCCTATCCTGATGCACAGGAGTGATGAATTCCTTATTGATAATGCGCCTCAGCAGGCTCGCTTCTTCGGGCTTGATTTTCCCGCTCCCCCGCCGATCGATGAGTATATCACGGAAGACACTGTTATTAATTTAAACGGAACGGAATTAAAATTCATCAATACTCCCGGTCACTCTCCCGGCAGTGTCTGCATAATAGATGATAAAAATAAAAATGTGTTCTGCGGCGATCTGATATTTAAAAACTCCATCGGCAGAACTGATCTTCAGGGCGGCGATCTGAAAATCCTTTTGGATTCAGTTAAAAATAAATTATTCAAACATACGAAAGACGATTATATACTTCATCCCGGCCACATGGAGATCACAAATGTAAAAGATGAGAGAGAATATAATCCGTTTCTGGTGTCAGGTAAATAAAAAGCCGGAATTTATATCCCGGCTCTTGTTTAATTGTTTTAAATAATTCAATTATTTTAACAAATTCACCTTCTTCTTCAAGGTAAAGTCACATATCTGATTAATCCCCCGAGTCCCCTGCATTTATTTTCATCTGAAACATTGATCCGGAATGAAACATCAGCTTTTCATTTTGAAACATAGACTTATCAAAATTAAAAATAACACAGAGGGACAGAGATCACAGAGCTTCACAGAGAGATCTTTAATGAACTTATTTTTATTGATTCAATCATTTTAACAAATTCAAATACATTCCAATATTTGTTAAAGATTCCCTGGAGAAAAAAAATCTCTGTGTAACCCTGTGCTCTCAGAATCTTTGTAGAATATTTTTGTGACATACTTGCACACGGGATGTCTGTTAAGTTTTACAGAAGTTGTTAATTATTAATTGTTCCGGCTTCTATAAAAATCATAAAACTTACCTTTTTCATATAAAATACAAAATTCTATTTTACCTTTTTTTAAAAAAAATGAAAATCAGTTCTTTTTAAAAAGCTTAATTTCAAGCTCTGATCAAATAATCTTCCCAAAATTATTGTAAAATTTTTTTCACAAATCGGTTTTTTTACAATTTGACATAACGCTGTTAAATAAATATATTGCCACTAAATAATTTATTAACTAAAAATTAAAAAAATTATGGACTTTGAAAAAAAACTGGAGCAGCTTAGAATTGAAATAAATTCCATGAGTAAAAAATTATTAAGCTAAGAGCTTCTTACAAATCTCTGAAAAAAATTTACATTCAGGAAATTTCTAAATCCGCACATGTAAAAAAAATCAGGAAAAATTATTATGTATCTAAGATCAAAGCGGAAAGATTAAAAAACCTGGAAAGATTAATCCGGGATAAATCATCAAAAAAGTAAATTCAGGATTTATGTTTTATAATTAATTTTACACAGACATAAACTTTAGATCATGAGTAATCTGAGAAACAATATTAATGTGAACATCAAAATTGAAAGAATAAAATGTTTCCGGGAATTAGTCAAGGATCTCCGTGGATCAGTCAAGGGTCTCTGTGGATTAGTCACGGGTTTCCGTGAAATAGTCACGGGTTTCCGTGGAGAAGTCACGGGTTTCCGTGAAATAGTCACGGGTTTCCGTGGAATAGTAACGGGTTTCTGTGCATTACTCACAGGTTTCCTTGGAATAGTCACGGGTTTATTTTATAGTTTCAAGGGTTTCCTTAATATTTCCCGTGGTCCCCCTATTAGTTACAAAACCTTTATTATGAACCAAAAAATGTATTTAGCTTGAAGAACTAATGTTTGTCTCAATAACAAAATTAAAAATAATTAACTTAATCAAAAGGAGATTTAAAAATGAAAAATGACTTTATCCCTATGGGGAATGCAGACCTTGATTCATTCGAATCAAACTTAGTCACAAAGTTAATAGTCCATGCGCCGGTTCTCGGACTGAAACCGGATGAAGTAACTGAAGCAGTTCAAATAATAAACGAACACAGAACTGCATTCACTAATATGACTTCAAAAAAAAGCAGAATCAAAATCAGCTGTTGAAGACTATAATAATTCCAGAAGCAGGTCTGTAAATGAGATAAGGCGGATTGCCAAGCAAATAAAATCTTCAAAGACTTACAATTCAGGAATAGGTGATGATCTGGGAATTATCGGCTCTGACCTTCCGTCAAAAAACCTTGTTGCTCTGAAACCTGATCTGAAAGCAACTATAAACGGTCTGGAGGTGGTGATCAAATTCCGGAAGGAAGGTACAGACGGTATTAAGATTTATTCAAAAAGAGGAGCTGAAACTGATTTCACTTTTCTTGCGGTTGATACAGCTTCCCCTTACAATGATAACCGGCTAAAGCTTGATCCCGGAAAACCCGAACAACGTGAATATTATGCATATTTTTTTGAAGTGGATAGTGATGTAGGACAACAGTCGGATGTATTGAAGGTGGTGGTTCCGTGAAGAGAAATCAGAGATTCCATCTATTTAAAAGATGGAATCTCTTTTTAACATAAAAGGACTTTCTCGATTACTCATTATTTATTATTCATTACTCATTATTCATTGTTCATTGTTCATTACCCATTGTTCATTGTTCATTGTTCATTGTTCATTGTTCATTGTTCATTGCTCATTGTTCATTGCTCATTGCTCATTGCTCATTGCTCATTACACTACGGAAGCACCGGTGCAAAATTTCCCGCAATTTTGCTTATATCGACTTCCAGACTTGAGTTGAAATTACTGGTCGGTGTAATAAATCTCAAAAGATAAGTGAAATTCTCTCCGTCAATTACTTTTGTTCTGTAAAAATAGATCACTTCAGTAAATTCAGTATCTTTATACTTTGCGCTTCTTCCGTCATAATTTCCCTGATCAAAATCAGAATAATCCCCGTCACGTTTTGGAATGTTCAGTGTCAGATCTTTTTCAAGTGTGTATATAAAATCATTCAGATTCTTTACTTCATTCACTTTAAAAGCAAGTACCATGATCGCAACTTTCCCGTCGTTCTTATCAAATGAATAAGAAATTGCATCTTTCTTTACAGTTTCCTCTACCTGTCTTTCCTTCCAGTCCGCCGGTAATGAAAATTTAAATTTGAAGTTTACATCATTTATTTCAACTCCGCTCTGCCCCATTGATAAAGAGGTCACAAACAGCATTGATATAAATGTTAATAAGATTTTTCTCATTTTTATTTTTTAATTATTTAAAAAAATTCTAATATTAGTAAATGCTCTTAAGGAAGTTTCGCCTTCATCCTCTGATACTCGTCCGTAAATAAACCCTTTGTCGGATCCGGCTTTGGCTTTATCTTACTCAGTTTCTGTGTAACATTGTCAATCCTGTCCTGTGGGAGAGGATGTGTTGCCAATAACCTGTCAAGATCACCGGGTGTCTGACCTTTTATTCTCTGCTCTTCTTTTATTTTGTCAAAAAAATAAGTTATGGCTCCGGGATAATATTTTGTGCCGGTTAAATATTTAATCGAATAGTCATCGGCTTCTTCTTCATCCGAACGGCTGTTAGCAAGAAATCCAAGACCTACAAATAAGTTTGCTGCTATCTCTCCAAGCATGCTTGGATTGCTCCCTAAGACCAGACTCATAATTACACTCACACCGTAATAAGAGGTAAGCCTTTGCGTCATGTGTCTTCTTTCGGCATGTGCGATCTCATGCCCTATTACTCCTGTGAGGGCAGCTTCATTATCCAGAAATTTTATCAAACCTGTATAAACATAAATAATCCCACCCGGCAGACAGAAGGCATTTACAGTACTGTCATCATGAATTATTTCAAATGAATAGGGGAAAACATTTTTGTACTCTATGTATTTTGAATTTTGCAGAACATATTTGCCGAGACCGTTCACGTATTCCTTTACTTCAGGATGACCTTTCATTACCGGAAAATTTTGCGGATCATCTTTAATCTGCTGCTGTACTTCCTTTCCAAGATCTGCATCATCCTGCACAGAAAAAATATTCGCTCCGCAGCTGTTTAAAACTGATAAAGAAATTAATGAGGATGTTAAAAGAAGTGTTATAAGTAACGGGAATACTTATTTGCTGATGTTTTGAATTGTTTTCATTATTTGATTTATTGTGTTAATTACTACATACTAAACGAACAATTTGTTCCTGTATATTTTTACTTTCCTTTAAAGACAGATTTCCTTTTCTCAAGAAAAGAAGCAATCCCCTCTTTGAAATCCTCCGAATTACCTGCCTGCTGCTGATAGTTTCCTTCAAGCTCGAGTATTTCATCAAGACCTGACTGAAATGATTTATTCAAAAGATCTTTGATCATTCCGATTGCTTTGGTCGGTTTTGCTGCAAAACTTTTCGCGGTGATCATTGCAGACTTCATCAGGAGTTTATTTGACGATACTAATTTGTTTACCAAACCATATTCCTTTGCTTCAATCGCTGTAAGTTTACCTCCGGTTGCACACATCTCAAATGCTTTTGCATAACCGATGATTCTCGGCAGGAAAAAACCCGAACCACTGTCCGGTACAAGTCCAACATTTATGAAGACTTCTATTAATGCAGCATTTTCAACCGCTATACGATAATCACAAGCTAATGCCAGTGAAAGACCTGCACCTGCCGCAACTCCATTAATCGCACATATGACAGGCTTTGGCAATGAAACAATACTCTTTATTAATGGATTATATCTTTGCTCCAGAGCTTCCTTAAACGTTAGTTTCTTTTCATTGAAATCTTTCAGATCCTGCCCTGAACAAAATGCTTTCCCTGCGCCTGTCAGAATAACACATCTTACATTCTCATCTTCACCGGCTTTTTTAAATGCATCGTGAAGTTCAGTAAGCATTTCAACATTAAATGCATTATATACATCAGGTCTGTTGAGTGTAATTGTTAGTACACTATCCTTTTGTTCAAATAAAATTGTTTTATACATTGGTATTTTATAATTGTGATTCTTTGATGTATTTATACAGTTAAAAGTTTAACATAAAGATGATTTTAACCCGTTATTATTGCTTTCAAAAATTCAACTCTTTCAATTTAAATAATAAGTGGAAATAAAAGTAGCATTCTTAAAATGTCATATCCGTCAAAACGATCCGTGTCTTCCGAAAACACTCCGTCCAAAATAAAGAAAAAAGCTTGCCAGTATTTCACGAATGATCACGAATTAAAAAATATTATCACTAATTTTTAAATAGAATTAACATAAATTTATTTTGGACAGCTAATTATAATGTTAGATGGATCAGGGGTTGATTTAAAAAGACTCAATATTTATTCAAGAATAATATCAAAACAGATTAAAGTTTGTGCTATTTTAAATTTTTAAAAAACGTTTTCGACAACAATGTTCCGAAAGCTAAAAATTACGACAGAGGTGCTGAGTACACAGTGTTACACTGAGAAATTTTTTATTGATCTGTTTTGCAGACTTTAAGAACGATTACATTCTTTTAATACAAGCCTTTATTAGTTTTAATTAATACTCAGAATAATTATTATAACTCACATTTCTAAACATAAAATAACAAAGGAGTAAAATATGTCAGATCTAATTAATGATCTTTTAAACAGCTTAGGCGGTAGTCAGACAACCGAAAAAATCGGTAATTCACTTAATATTGACCCGAACATTATTCAGCAGGCAATTCCCATCATAGCGCCAATGATACTCGGCGGATTAAAAAGGCAAAGTGAAAATAACGGCGGACAGGAGAGAGTTGATCATATTCTGAATAAGTATGGTAATCCGGATGTACTGGATAACGTAGACGGCATGATCAATGATAATCTTAAGAAAGATAATTTTGATTCTAACTTAGGCGGACTGCTCGGAAACTCCGGTTCTCAGATCACGGATGTCTTAACGAAAAATTTCAATCTCGACGGAAGTACAGCTGCGAAAATAATTCCAATGGTTGCTCCTCTTATTCTGGCTTACCTTACAAAGAGCCGCGATACAAATCCACAGGGTTCACAAGGGTTTGCTTCTTTCTTAGATCAGAACGGTGACGGAAGCGTAGTGGATGATGTAATCGGATTCTTTTCAAATCAACAGCAGTCAAATCAGAATCAGGGTTCCGGCGGAGGATTAATGGAAATACTTGGCGGACTATTGGGCGGGAAGAAATAATTAATAATTGATAATTGATAATTGATAATTGATAATTCCAAATTTATAATTGATAATTGATAAATGGGGATGAGTAATTAGTAATCTCTGACTAATTAGTAATTAGTAATTATAACCCGCATCTATTAATTAAACAAAAGAACAAAATGAAATCATTCTTGCTCAATTCAATCCTGATACTAACAATCTTCTCCAGTGCTGTTAATTCTAATGCTCAAACAACAGGTAATAAATCTTCTGACAGTGTTCTGGCAAAAGAAGAAGTAAAGAATTCTCTAAGACAGGGACAGTGGGCTTTAATGTTCGGTATTGGAAGTAATTTTACGTTAACAAATTTTGAGGATGCAATGATCGCGGGAAAATATCAGTTCTCTTCAAAAAGTGCTTTAAGATTAGATTTTAATTTAGACTATTATAATGAACAGGACGCAGATGAGGATTTTACAGATTTTCAGGACAGAACCTATGGAGGAAATTTATCTTTCCTCTATTGTATAAATCCAAAGGGCAGATTTAATATCTATTTCACACTCGGGATCAATTACCAGTATCACTATTCCTTCAATGGCTCAAGCGGAACCTCTGCTTATAGTGAAAGCACCTATTGGATAACCGGTCCTAAAGCCGGAGCCGGAGCTGAATTTTTTATTTTTCAAAGCATGAGCGTGTTTGCTGAATACAATTATCTTCTCGGATTTGGTAAACAAAAATTTACTCAGAGTGATGGTTTCAGTATTGATTCAAGAAATTTTAATATTTCAAGATTTAGAAGTGACTATGCAAAATTCGGATTGTCTGTTTACTTTTAATTGCTTTCATCTAAAATGATTTAAAAACCTTTGCCACGAATTACACAAATTCTCACGAATTTTTTTAATAAACATTTCAATTGGTTCATTGAGCTTATTTAATGTTTGCGCGAAATTCTAATTCGTGCTAATTCGTGAAATTCGTGGCAAGAGCTTTTTCCTTTTCTGAATTCTTTTTCCAACCCAAATATTCTATATTTGCCAAATCAAAATTCAAATAAATTTCTATGAGCAATAATACCGAACCCAAAAAAAGTGCATCCAAAGCCGAATGGCTTGAAACTGCTTCAAAGATCAAAACAAGCGGAAGAAAGTTTACATCGCTGAGCGGCAAAGAACTTGACATCTGCTATACTCCTGAAGATACTAAAGAATCAAATTATTATAATGAGATCGGTTACCCGGGTGAATATCCTTACACAAGAGGCATTCATCATAATATGTACAGAGGAAAAATATGGACTATGAGACAGTTTGCGGGATTCGGTACACCGGAAGATACGAATCAGAGATTTAAATACTTGCTTGAGCACGGTCAGACAGGACTTTCAACTGCATTTGATCTTCCTACTTTAATGGGCTGGGATTCTGATTCCCCAATGTCAGAAGGCGAAGTCGGTATTTGCGGTGTTGCTATTTCTTCATTACAGGATATGGAAATACTTTTCGATGGAATTCCTCTTGATAAAGTTTCGACTTCGATGACAATAAATTCTCCGGCAATCATGATGTATGCATTTTACTTAGCTGTTGCCGAAAAGCAGGGTGTTCCTTTCAGTAAACTAAGCGGTACATTGCAGAATGATATTTTAAAAGAATACATTGCTCAAAAAGAATATATCTATCCTCCGAAACAATCCATGAGAATAATTACTGACATGATCGAGTATTCAACAAAAGAAGTTCCTAAGTTCAATCCGGTAAGCGTCAGCGGCTATCACATACGTGAAGCGGGCTCGACTGCTGCACAGGAATTAGCTTTTACTTTAGCCGACGGCTTTACCTATATCGAGCATTGCATTGCAAGAGGAATGAACGTAGACGAATTTGCTCCGCGAATTTCTCATTTCTTTAATTCACATCTTGATTTTTTTGAAGAGATAGCAAAGTTCAGAGCAGCGAGAAGAATTTATGCAAAGAGAATGAAAAACAAATACGGCGCAAAAGATCCTAAGTCATGGCAGTTGAGATTTCATACACAGACTGCAGGCTGTTCACTGACTGCACAGCAGCCGGAAAATAATATTGTCCGGACGGCTATAGAAGCATTAGCCGGAGTTCTCGGCGGAACACAAAGTCTTCACACAAATTCAATGGATGAAACTTTAGCTCTTCCTTCCGATAAAGCAGTTAAGATCGCATTGAGAACACAGCAGATCATTGCTTACGAACACGAAGTAATTAATGTAGCTGATCCGCTTGGAGGAAGTTATTATGTAGAAAAACTGACTGATGATATAGAAGCCGAAGCAGAAAAATATTTTGATCTTATTGATGCGCAGGGCGGAGTAATAGCCTGCATTGAAAACGGATTTTTCCAGAGAGAAATTGCTGACGCTGCTTACCGATATCAGAAAGAATTAGATAATAAGGAGAAGATAGTTGTAGGAGTAAATGATTTTGTAGAGGAGGGTGAAGAGATAGACATTCCGATACTTTATATTTCAAAGGAAGTTGAAGAGAAACAAGTGAAGAGATTAAAGGAACTTAAAGCATCACGAAACAAAGATGATGTAAAGAATTCTCTTGAAGCCCTTAAGAAAGCTGCAGCTGACGGAACAAATCTTATGCCTGTAGTTCTCGACTGCGCAAGAAAGTATGTAACACTCGGTGAAATGTGCGCAGAGCTGAAGGAAGTGTTTGGGGTATACGAAGAGCAAGCGGTCTTTTAATTCAATTACAAATTAAATTACAAATTACGAAATTAGTTTAAGTTAGAGGTAAATTTATGTTTACCTCTATTTTTTTATGAAAAAGAATCCGGATAAAAATTATTTATACATAGCATTAGCCAGTATCGTAAGTTGTATTTTTTATCTAATATTCGAATACATATTTACGAACGGACAAATGGGTGTACCGCTTGATGACACGTGGATACATTTTCAGTTCGCTGATAATTTTGCCAAAGGATATTTTTATCAGTATAATATTGGTGAATATACCGCAGGTACAACTTCACCTCTTTATGTAATTGTTTTAGGGATAACAAGTCTCGTTATAAATAACTTTATAATAAATTCTGTAATACTGTCTTCCCTTTTCTATACTCTGTCCTGTATTTTTATTTATAAGATTTCTCTTTTAATTTTCCAAAGTGAATACTCACCTTTAAAATATTTTGATAATACAAAGATCAGCGTTAAGTTAATTTCGTTATTAGTTGCAATACTAACTGCATTCACCGGAAGGATCGTATGGTCAGCTTTATCCGGAATGGAAACGACTATGTTTACATTCTTTTGTATTGCAGGAGTATATTATCACATAAGAAATCTTAAATCGGCAAAATTCAATTTGCTTCCAACTTTATTTCTTTCTTTAGCAGCCGTATCACGGCCCGAAGGTTATTTACTATTTGTACTTTACGGTTTGGATGTTCTCGCTAACTTAATAAAAGATAAAGCTCTTAAGGCAAATCTTTTAAAAGTAATCTCAGCTGTAATTTTATTCTCTGCTGTTACACTTCCATATTTAATTTTCTCATATTCAATAAGTGGAAACTTTTTCCCGAATACATTCAGAGGACAGGGCGGAGGTTTTAGTTTATTGCCGGATTTTAATTATTTAAGAATTGGTGTCATTTATTTTTTCAGAGATAATTTTATTGTCGGGCTGCTCTATCTTTTTTCGTTCTATTATTATATAAAATACTTTAAAGAGTTTTATGGCAAATTAAAAGAGCTTAACTTAATATTTCTATGGATATTAGTATTACCTCTTGCTATGTCGATACTGATTCCCAACTGGAGGCATCACGTAAGATATCTGATCCCGCTTCTGCCTTTTGTAAATTTAATTGCCGTTTACCTCCTGTTGTATGTACTGAATCTGAATCCTTTTCAAAAGCTAAAGATGCAGGTCATTACAAAAAGGTCTTTGCTGTCGCTGTTAATTATTGGATCACTTGTCTACTATATTGTTTATGCGGTGGCTTTGGGTAAAAATACTGACAACATAAACAATCAGCAGGTAAAGCTTGCCAACTGGGTTAAAGAAAATGTAGGAAAAAATGAGACCATTGCCCTGAATGACATAGGAGCAATTACTTTTATCAATAAAAACAGGGTCATTGACATGGCGGGGCTTATCACTCCTGAAATACTAAAGTACAGGACATATAACTGGGATGATAATCTGGATTCAATAAATTATCTATTAAAGAAAAATAATGTTAGCTATATTATTATTTATGATCACTGGTTCACTGAATATCTGAATAAATACGGAAACACACTGACCTATGTAACCAGCGCTGTGCTTGAAGATAATACAATATGCGGAGGCATTGAAATGAAAGTCTATAAAACAAATTTTAAAAGAAAAAAAGATTGAAAATACTGAAATTCATTGAACTGATAAGACCTAAACAATGGATAAAAAATCTTTTCGTTTTTGCTCCGATATTGTTTGCCGGACAGCTTCTTAACTTCCCCCTTTTATTTCAAAGTATCATTGCATTCTTTGCTTTCTGCGGAGTATCAAGCAGCGTTTATGTTCTTAATGACATCATAGACGTTGAATCAGACAGAGCGCACAAAAAGAAAAGATACAGACCAATAGCAGCCGGAGATGTTTCTGTTAAACAGGCAAAAATTATCTTTGTTATTCTTCTTATTATCACTTCACTTCTGTGTCTTAAGCTTAATTTTCTTTTCATTCTGACCATAGTTTTTTATTTCATAAACAACCTGCTTTATTCATTTAAAATAAAGAATGTTGTTCTTCTCGATGTGTTTTCAATATCAGCAGGTTTCATACTCAGAGTCATAGGCGGCGCCGTGCGATTGATGTAGGTGTTTCAAGCTGGATGATAATCACCACCATTTTCATTTCCCTGTTCCTCGGAATCTCAAAGAGAAGAGCGGAGCTTTCCGGACCAAATCAGGAAAATCTTGAGAAGCAGCGAAAAGTACTTAGTGATTATGATGTCGTGTTTGTTGACCAGCTTAATACAGTTGCAGCTACCGGAACAATTATTTCTTATGCATTATATACAGTTTCAGAAAAAGCTATATCTTCATTTCATTCCGATAAACTAATTTACACAACACCTTTTGTAATTTACGGGATCTTCCGCTACCTGTATCTCCTTCATCAGAAGAATCTTGGTGAAAGTCCTACACAAATAGTCACAAAAGATATTCCGATAATTATTAATTCACTTTTATGGCTTCTAGTCTGCGCTGTAATAATTTACAAAGCTAAATTCGGAATGTAGTTGTCCGCGAATAATATACAATCCGGAGAATCCTCTTTCATTCAGACCTACAAAGCCGAACTTATCCTTTTAATAGTAACTTTCTCATGGGGACTTTCTTTTCCTTTAATCAAAATTTCCCTGCAGTTCATTTCTCCGGTTTTGTTTGTCTTCATCAGATTCTTAATTACCATCGTGATCTTTTATTTTCTGTTCCGTAAAAAGCTTGACCTTAAGAATTTTAAGAAATGGGAAAAAGGGATCATTCTCGGATTCTTTTTATTCTTAGGATTTGCTTTACAGACGCTTGGATTAAAACATACGACAGCGTCAAAGTCTGCATTCATTACAGGTACGGCTTTGATTGTAATTCCTTTTGCGCAATACTTTATTCTAAAGACAAAGCCGAAAACTGAAAATATTGCAGGCGCAGTCATTGTTATGACAGGGCTTTACATTTTATCAGAAGCTTATTTCCTTAAACCTAACCTTGGTGATGTTTTAACTTTGTTTTGCGCATTCTGCTTTGCAATACATATACTCCTTTTGAATAAATATACGACTTTGGATAATTTTAATTATCTGGCTTTCGGACAATTTCTCACTATGACAGTAATGAGTTTCATATTTATGATAGTTTTTGAAATATTTATTTACGACGAGCTCTTTTTTATTTATAATTCCACACTGTTTGTTACTCTATTATACACTTCAATTTTTTCCACTCTTGTCAGCATCATACTGGTGACAAAGTATCAGCAAATGACAACCCCGCTGCGCGCCGGCATAATCTACAACATGGAATCCATATTCGCCGTATTTTTTGCATTTATAATCCTTAATGAATTTCTGAATTTCAGCCAGATCATAGGAGCAATTATTATGATCACCGGTTTATTGATCTCTGAATTTTATAGTTTCATAAAATTTAAATTATCTTATGGAAATAAGGATTAAGGCTGTTGTAAAAGGATTCGTTCAGGGAGTTGGATTCAGATATTACTGCTACCGTAAAGCTGAAGGATACAATCTCAGGGGATATGTAAAGAATTTATTTGACGGAAGCGTTGAAGTTGAAGCCGAAGGTGATAAGAACTTATTGAATGATTTTATAAAAGATCTGAGAACCGGTCCTGTGAATGCAAGCGTAAAATCGGTAACATTTGAAGAACTTCCTTTCGAAAATAAATATTCTGAATTCAGAATACATTAAAATCATTAAATGAAAATACTGATCACCGGAGGAAGCGGTTTGCTTGGACAATACCTGAATCTCTTTTTATCAGGAAGTAATACCATACTGACTCTTTATAATTCAAACGAAGGTAACTGTAAAAATTATCTTTCTGAAAATATTGATCTTAATGATCTTAAGAAGCTAAGAGAAATTTTCCTGTCATTTCATCCTGAAGTTGTAATTCATACTGCTGCCATCTCACGTCCGGAAAGCTGTGATGAACTCCCGGAAGATTTTGTCTTAGACATAAATGTCAATTCATCTGCCGTGATTGCTAAACTTTGTCAGAGCTGTAATGCAAGGCTTATCTATACTTCAACTGATCTTATCTATGACGGTGATAACGGTCAAATGCACACTGAAGAATCCATTCCTAAGCCTGTTTCACTTTATGCGGAAACAAAACTGCAAAGCGAATCTGAGATAAGAAACATCTTTGGAAATTACATCATATTGAGAACATCCCTGCTTTACGGAATGGGGCTTAATCATTCTACCAACAATTTCCACAATATGTATCTTAGTTTTAAAAATAACATCCCGGTAAAACTATTTCATGACCAGTACAGAACCCCTTTGTCTTTGATTGATGCTGCAAGGTTAATTGAAGAACTTATCAATAAAAACATTAGTGAAGTTACTTTAAATTTCGGAGGGAAAGAAAGAGTATCGCGCGCAGAGCTCGGGGAGATGTTATGTGAAATAGAAAATTTTGACAATTCACTTATCGAAAAGATATCACTTCAGGATGCACCGATAAAACATAAAGTTGCTGATGTTTCAATGAATACAGAAAAGCTGCAGTCACTCGGACTTAAACAAAAAAGCATTGAAGAAGCAATCGAAGAAGCAATTTCAAATTACAAATTACTTTTTACTAATTGGTAAATTTAGTAATTAGAGACTCTGAAAAACTAATTACTACAACAAAAAATACCACCGAGACGCAGAGGACACAGAGTTTCACAGAGAAATCTTAAGTGAATGTATTTTTAATTTTTTTATACTTGAAAATAATGAATAATTTCAATGTTAAATATCCTCAGATAGAAAAAAATTCTCTGTGTAACTCTGCGCTCTCTGTGCCTCTGCGGTAAAATGTTTTAAGAACTCTCAGCTTTCGCGATGACCATTGTTTTTCAGAAATTTCTAATTACTAATTATTAATTGTTAATTATTAATTATTTCAAAACCTCTTCCACTATTCTTTCCTCAGTAATATCCATCATACACACAAAAGTCCCAATAGGACATTTGTTTCCTCCGTGAATACTGCAGGGACGGCACTTCAGTCCGTTAGTTTCTATTATGACATCATTTTTACCGTAAGGATAAAATCCGAATGCGGGTACTGTTGCTCCGAAGATGGCAATTACTTTTGTTCCGGTTGAATTGGCAATGTGAAGCGGTGCTGAATCATTTGTTATAAGTATTGAAGAACGCCTGATCAGTTCGGCTGATTCGAGAATCGGGAATTTTCCCGCTGAGTTCATGATATTCTTATTGGCTGAATGAGCTGTAATATAATCCGTAATTTCCCTGTCTGATTCACCGCCGATAAGAATTATTTTCATATTGGTATTTTTCAGCAGATCACATACTCTGACAAACTTTTCTTTTGGAAATCTTTTTGTATACCAAACCGAACCCGGCGCTATGCATATAAACTTTTCATCAGAATGAATATTACAGGCTGAAAGATATTTGTTTATTAATTCTTTCTCTTCTTTGCCGGTAAATAATTCCGGTTTAATAATTTTATCTTCAATAATTCCCAGCGGCTCGAGAAGTTTCAGATTCCTCTGGATTTCATGAAGATCATTAATGTACTTTACTCTGACATCATACATGAAGTTCATAGAAGATGTATCAAATGAAATTGTTTTTTTCGCGAAAGAGAACTTGCTTATCAAAGCTGACCGGAATGACCTGTGCGGTGAAATTATTAAATCATATCTATTGCTGCTCAGAATTTTCAACAGCTTCAGAAACTCTTTAACACCTGACCTTTTTTTGTCATAAATAATTACTTCGTTAACATGAGGATTATTTTTAAGTAACCCGGAGGTTTGAGGAATGCAGAGAAAATCTATTTTTGAATCAGGATAGTTCTTCTTCAAAACCTCCAGCAAGGGAAGTGTTAAGATGACATCTCCCAGAAAAGCGGTTTGTATTAATAAAATTCTGTCAGGCTTCAATTCTTCATATGTTTAAATCTTTTATGAAACCATAACCATTGCCCGGGGTTATTCCTTATTATGCTTTCAATTCCGTTTTGCATTCTTTGTGTGAGCAATTTTATATTCTCATCATTATTATCGGCTATATCCTCATAGTATATTTTCTCAAACTTCAGAACATAACTGTAATCTTCTTTACGTATAAAATATCCCAGCAACATTTCAGGTCTTTGCTTCAGAAATATTTTTGCAGGTCCGGAAAATGACGTTGTTTTATGTCCGAAAAAATCTATGTATGCGGAATAATCAGGATGCGCAGACTGGTCTACAAGGAAACCAATGAATTCATTCTTCTTAAGTTTTTCAAATACTTTCTTTAAAGAAAATCCGATCTCTATCATTTCATTTCCGCTTAAGCTCCTGTATTCGTTTATTATTTTATTCAGTCCTTTACTTGCCTGGATCTTCGTGATCAGATTAACTTTACCTTCAAATATTTCCGGAAATGAATACGCCATCAGCTCCCAGTTTGATATATGACCGCTCACAAAAATTATTCCTTTATTCTTTGACTTTGCTTTCTCTACAAGATCTCCATTTACAACGTGACGATCTCATTTATTTTTTTTCGTGTAAATTTCGGAAGATAGAAAAACTCTAATAAGTTTATCCCGAGATTAATGTACGACTCTTTTATAATGTTATTTTTCCATTTGTGATCTTTATCCGGGAAACACAGGTCTAGATTATAGCGGGCAGTCTTCTTTCTGATGGGAAGGAGATAAAAAAAAATAGCCAGTGAGCTTTCCGAGCCTTTGAACAAGTTTCAATGGCAGCAGCCGTACCATAAATCCAAATACATAAAATACAATTATGCTTATTTTATCTGCCAAGTTAAAAGTAAAGGGGTATTGAGTATTGAGTATTGTAGTAGTTAATAGTTTTTAGTGTTAGTACTTTATTTTTGTATTTGTAATTTGTAATTACTAATTACTAATTAGTTAAGCCGCTTCTCCAAACAAAGTTGCCGAGTTTGCCTTGTTAATTCTGACATTCACCATGTCACCAATTTTATATGTCCTCTTCATTTTTAACACTCCGCTTTCATTCACATGTCCTGTTTCAATCGGAATTATAACTGATTTATTACAGTCGGTTCTCGCCATGTAAAATTCATCTGACTTTCTGCTTAATGATTCTATTAAAACTGATTTTGTCTTTCCTACCAGTTCTTTATTTATATCGACAGATATTTTCCTTTGTAAAGTAATTATCTCATCAAGACGTCTGGTCTTTGTATCCTGATCAATTTCATCTTTCAGAAAAAATGCCTTGGTATTTTCTCTGGGCGAATAAACAAAAGTATAAGCCCCGTCATATCT
Source organism: Ignavibacteria bacterium (assembly GCA_016710985.1). Classification (GTDB taxonomy): domain Bacteria; phylum Bacteroidota; class Ignavibacteria; order Tepidaquicellales; family Tepidaquicellaceae; genus JAGPCH01. The sequence continues at coordinate 133,383 of JADJTX010000062.1, read as the reverse complement.
TACTTCACGGATGACATCCAGTGTCATTTTATGATCTTCCTCAGTCTCTCCGGGAAAGCAGGAAATGATGTCAGTCGAAAGCCCTATGTCAGGCATCATCTCGCGTGACTTCTTCATTACATTCATATATTGTTCGACAGTATAAAGCCTGTTCATTGATTTCAATACTCTGTCAGATCCTGACTGCAAAGGAAGATGTATGTAATTGCATATGTTCTTATGCTCCGCCATTGTCTCCAGTAATTTCAATGACAGATCATAAGGATGTGAAGTCGTGTATCTTATCCTCATTTTGGGTACTGCCACTGCAACATCCTTAAGCAAACCGGAAAAATCCTTGTCTTCGTACAGATATGAATTTACATTCTGTCCAAGAAGCCAGATATCCTTTACACCTTCATCAAATAATCTTTTTGCTTCATTCACTATGTTAGCAGAATTTCTGCTGCGCTCTCTGCCTCTTGTAAACGGGACAACACAAAATGTACAAAACTTATCGCAGCCCCGCATGATCGAGATCCAGGCTGTAACTCCTTCTCTTCTTAACGGCGCAATGTCATCGTATGTCTCAACCCGCGACAGTTTTACCGCAATCCCCTTTTCTCCGGTTTCAATAGCATTATCGATGAGATGAGGCACTTTCCTGTATTCATCGGGACCAACTATTACATCAACTATCTTTCTTTTCTCGAGAAGATCATCTCTTAATCTTTCCGCCATGCATCCGAGAATTCCTATTATCAGATTCGGATTTCTTACCTTATACTTTTTCAGGTCATCTAATCTTTTGTATATCTTATGCTCGGCATGTTCTCTTATGCTGCAGGTGTTTAATAAAATTACATCGGAATCATTTATGTCTCCTGTTTCATTATAACCAAAATCACTCAGCACACTAAGCACTATTTCTGTGTCCGAATAATTCATCTGGCATCCGTAAGTTTCAATGTAAACTTTTTTGTCATTAGAGTCTTTATTGAAACTCGTTTTGACTTCGCCGGCCGGGATGTTATTTAAAATTAAATTGGTAAGCTCCACTGTGTTATTCTGTAATTGAATAGATCTTAAGATCCCTGAGATATAAATAGTATATGTGTCCGGTACAAACTGATGATTTCAAAGTAACTCTTGAAAATATTTCTGTATTCATTCGGGGTGAATCCACTTCAACTGTCTTTGTATTAAAGATTTGAGACATGTCGGTAAGGTTTACAATAAAAACCTGTTCATCATTACTGTTAAAATAATAAAAGCTTATGCTCGACAGGTCAGCATCTGAATTTCCGTCAAAATTAAATTTGATCCTGTCCGTATTTGTAAGATCGAACGTACCGTAACTTCGTGTCCTTACCTGCACAGCCGAACAATCTCCTCCTATATCTTCTATGTATCCATCATACTGATATAATAGAGTTTCAGTATCCGTATCCGGACTGACAACTTCATCTTTACAGCTGAATGCTATTGCACAGAAAAATAATACTATGAATTTAAATCTTATCTTTAGCATATTCTTTTTCTTTAGTTAAAAATTCTCTGACAACTTCCGATATTCCCTTTGCATCCATTTTTAATTCTTCGTGAAGCTCCTCAGGTTTTGCATGCTCAATGAATCTGTCAGGTATCCCGTGAATTAATATGTCATTTTTTAAATTGTGCTGCACAGCAAATTCGGCGATCGCACTTCCGAAGCCGCCTGCAATCGTATTGTCTTCAACAGTCAATACTTTATCAAATCTTGAAAAAATATCAAACAACAGTTCTCTGTCAAGAGGTTTCACAAATCTTGCATTAATCACAGCTGCATTAATACCGCTTTCTTTTTCAAGAAGCTCAGCTGCCAGCAAAGAGTTATGAACCATGTTACCGACTGCCAGTATTGCAACGTCTTTACCTTCTTTGACAATTTCACCTTTACCGATTTCCATCTTTTCAAATTCACCTGTCTTTACTCCCAAAGCATTCCCTCTCGGATATCTCAATGCGATCGGTCCTCTCTTGTATTGTGTAGCTGTGTATAACATGTTGCGCAGTTCATTTTCATCTTTCGGAGCCATTATTACCATTCCGGGAATCAGCCGCAGATATGTAAGATCAAATACTCCGTGATGAGTCGGTCCGTCAGCGCCAACCAGCCCCGCTCTGTCCAGAACAAAAACAACAGGCAGTTTTTGAATTGCAACATCATGAACTATCTGATCAAATGCTCTCTGTAAAAATGTAGAATATATGGCAGCTACAGGTGTGAATCCTTCCGTCGCAAGACCTGCGCAGAAAGTTACAGCGTGCTGCTCTGCTATTCCGACATCAAAATACCTTTCAGGAATTTCCTCCTGAATATAATTCAAACCCGTTCCGTCAGGCATTGCTGCATTAACCGCAATGATCTTTTTATCTTTCTTCGCAAGCTCAGTTAAAGCCGTCCCGAATATTTTTGTATAAGTTGTTGCTGTAGCTTTCTTATGTTCCACTCCCGTTGACTTATCAAACGGATTCAAAGCGTGTATCTTCTGCGGATGATCGGTAGCGTATGAAGGTCCCTTACCTTTTTCAGTTAAAATATGAAGGAGTATCGGTCCTGACATTTTATTTATGTCTTCAAACATTTTGACAAGGTTCACGACGTTATGTCCGTTCACCGGTCCGAAATATCTGAATCCCAATGCCTCAAAAAGCATACCCGGTGTCATCACTCCTTTTATTCCACCCTCTACTTTAGAAGCTACTCTTCTGAGTCTGTCGCTTGTCTTCTTATCAAGAACTCCTGTTATGTCCCACACCTTACTTCTCAATCTGTTGTATGTATCATTTGTCATCAGCTCATTGAAATAATTCTGCAAAGACCATACGTTAGGAGCAATGGACATTTTATTGTCATTTAATACCACAATAATGTCTTTCTTAAGAAGTCCTATGTTGTTCATTGCTTCATAAGCCATACCGCCGGTCATTGAACCGTCACCGATGACTGCAATTACTTTATTTTTTTTATTGAGAAAATCTCTCGCTGTTGCGATCCCGAGCGCTGCTGATATTGAAGTGGTAGCATGCCCCGCTCCGAATACATCATATTCACTTTCACTTCTTTTTAAAAATCCGCTGATACCGTCCTTCTGTCTTATTGTTTTTAATTCTTCTTTTCTGCGGTCAGAATTTTATGTATGTATCCCTGATGACCTACATCCCATACTATCCTGTCATCCGGAGTATTGAAAACGTAGTGCAGCGCCAGAGTCAGTTCACACACTCCGAGAGATGCGCCTAAATGCCCGCCAATCTTCGATATAGTATCAATCAGATATTCCCTGACTTCATCTGCCAAAGTTCTCAGATCCATTAAATTTAATTTCTTCAGGTCAACCGGATAGTTTATGTCTTTTAGAAATTTCGATGTGCTTAAATGATATTCGCTCATTTAGTTTTTTAGTTTTATTTAAAATCTTTATAATTACTAATTAATTTGTCCTTTGTCCTTTGACGTTTGACGTTTGACGTTTGACGTTTGACGTTTGACGTTTGACATTTGACATTTGACATTTGACATTTGACATTTGCAAATATAAGTCATTTAAACCTCTTCTTCAGTGCTAATTTTTTCAATTTTCAATTCCGCCTCACTCAGTTTTGCCCTGCATATTTTAAGTAACTGCAGTCCTTCCTGATAATTCTTTATGATCTCCTCAAGAGAATAATCCTCAACCTCATTCTCAAGCTTATTTAAGATCTCTTCAAGTCTTTTAAATGACCTTTCAAAAGTCGGCTCATCTTTATTTTCTATTGAATCGGCTTTCTTTTTCATAACATTATTATAATTTAAATGTAACTATCAATTATCAACTATCAACTATCAATTATCAATTATCAATTATCAATTATCAATTATTAACGACAATAGCTTTAGAGTCCCCGTCATAAAACTTTATCTCAACATTATCATACCTTTTCAATTTCACCTTACGGCTGATGACTTTCTTATTCTTTGTGATAATTGTGAAACCTCTTTTGAGAACCTGATCCGACTTAGACTGTTAAGCAGTTTTTCGTTCGAATTTAAAATGTTTTTAACATTTACAAATTTACGGGAAACTTCACCTTCAATTTTTCTATCGTATTCATCTAATCTGAATTTGTATTCATTAATTACATCCGAGATCCTTCTGAAATAATAATTGCTTGAAGAACTGTCCAACACTTTCTTTAATTTACTTAGCTTTGAATCTATGATACTTTTCAAATCTGCAGAATATTCAGTAATTCTTTTTTCCAGCTCATTGATATCCGGGAATATCATCTCCGCTGCTGCAGATGGCGTAGGCGCTCTTAAGTCTGATACAAAATCACAAATTGTAAAATCTATTTCGTGTCCTACCGCAGACACAACCGGTATTCGGGATTTAAAGATCTCCCTGGCAACTTTCTCTTCATTAAAAGTCCATAAATCCTCTACCGAACCGCCGCCTCTGGCGATTACCAGTACATCAATGAAATATTCTTTAACGTTCGCATTTCTGATTGCCCTGACTACACTCTCCGCGGAACCTCTTCCCTGAACATTAGCCTCAAATAAAAACAATTTAACGATGGGATACCTTTTTTGTGTTAATCGAAGAAAATCCTGTAAAGCCGCGCCGGTCTCTGATGTAATTATTCCGACTCTTTCAGGATAGTCAGGAATTTTCTTTTTAATGTCTTCATCAAATAATCCTTCAGCAAAAAGCTTTTGTTTCAATTTTTCAAAAGCGAACTGAAGTTCACCGAGTCCCGCCGGCTGCATTTCATATACATCAATCTGATATGAACCGCGGGTTTCATACAAAGTAATTCTACCTTTTACCAGAACCTTCATGCCGTTCTCAGGATTAAATAACAAATCCTTATTCCTTGAGCTCCACATGTTAGCGCTTATCTGTGACTTCTCATCTTTTAACGTAAAATAAAAATGACCGGATGTATGATTTTTGAAATTCGATATCTCTCCGGTTATATATACAAAACTGAATTCATGCTCTATGACTGATTTTATATATCGTGTGAGTTCAGTTATCGAAATGGGTTGTGTCATTTAACTAAATTAACATTAAACATCATTCTCGCTCTGAATAAAAATAGTAATTTATTTAATTTGAAAATATGGGAATTTATCATATTACCCTCGAATTTATTTTTAACACAGAGGCACAGAGGCACAGAGACTAAAACTTATAGTCAGTATTTCTCTGTGTCTCTGTGTCTCTGTGTTGAAAAAATGAGCTTAGAGGTTGTTCTCAAATCTTTCTTATCCGGAACGCTATTCCCTGTCATCAGTTTTTTCTTCATCAAACAGCAAAGCTCCGTTCTCCTCTGAAGACGCCATGGACTGAACATCCTTCAGCCTCTTTTCTATTGACCTTGTCCTTACACTGGCGTCATCTATTGTGTTTGTCGCTTCCTGTAATTTTTTCTTTGTCTTTTCCAGTACTATTCCGAATTTTACAAAATCAGTTTTAACAGCTCCGAGCACTTCCCATACTTCACTCGATCTTTTCTCGATAGCTAACGTTCTGAATCCCATCTGAAGACTATTCAGCAAAGCTGATAAAGTCGTAGGACCGGTTATTGTAATTTTGTAATCACGCTGTATTGTCTCGAACAATCCTACATTGTTCAGTACTTCAGCAAACAAACCTTCAAAAGGCAAAAACATTATACCGAAATCAGTTGTATTAGGCGGATCAAGATATTTATCTCTTATATCCTTTGCGCAGTCTTTAATTTTTTTGCTAAATATTTTCTTGCGTTTGAGATCGCATCAGCATTGCCCTGTTCATATGCATTCAAAAGCATATGATAATCTTCAGTAGGAAATTTTGAGTCCAGCGGAAGCCATACTGTCCTGTCCTTATCATCTCTTCCGGGAAGCTTCACAGCAAATTCAACTGTTGCGCTGCTGCCTGCTTTTGTTCTCACATTCTTTGAATATTGTTCAGTAGTCAAAAGCTGATCTAAAATATTCTCAAGCTGATATTCCCCGAGCACTCCTCTTGTTTTTATATTGGAGAGAACTTTCTTAATGTCGCCAACTCCGATTGCAAGGTTTTGCATTTCACCCAGGCCTTTATGCACCAGCTCCAGCCTGTCACTGACAAGCTTGAACGACTCGCCTAATCTTTTCTCGAGTGTAGTCTGCAGCTTCTCATCCACCGTCTCTCTCATCTTTTCCAGTTTGAGATTATTATCATCCTGAAGCGCTTTCAGTCTGTTTTCAAGTGTATCGGACAGACTCTTCATGTTATTTGTAAATGATTCATTAAACAATTTTAAAGTTTTACTCAGCTCTTCACGGTTGTATTTTGAATCATCATTGATCTGAAGCTGAAGTTTCTGAAGAGAATCGTTAAGGGAATCCCGGAAGTCTTTTATGACGGTTGAGGATTCCTCTCTTGAGTTTTTTAAATTAATATTGAGTTCACTGCGGTTCTGAAAGAATTCGTTTCTTAATGAAGTCTCAAGATCCGAGACTTTCTTTTCAATTACACCGATCTGAGGCAAAGATGAATTCTGTCCGGATTTTAAGAATAAAAGAATCAGAAAGATTATGACTATTACAAGTAAGGCGAGTATTATGTATTCCATCTATTTTCAAAATATTGTTTAAATATTTTTCATCTGAAATTTATAAACAATTTCAGATGCTAAAACTTTTATTCTGAAAATATGAATTAATTCCGTTTACTGAAAGAGATTTCCTTTCCCATAGTATTGAGTATTGAGTATTGAGTATTGAGTATTGAGTATTGAGTTACAAGTTACGAATTACGAGTTACGAGTTACGAGTTACGAATTACGAGTTGCGGGATGCTGTTCGCAAGCTACAAATAGTGAATGAGCAATGTGAACATTGAGTTAAGTGATATTGATTCTTGAAATTTGAAGTTTGACGTTTGACGTCTGACGTCTGACGTTTGACGTTTGACGATAAATAAAACAGATTGCAAATTATTAAAGAATTTCTTTAGTCAATAAAATTTGCAATCTGTATTTTATAATTTTTAAATCGTAATTCGTAGCTAATTAATTGTAATTTATAAATGATAACTCATAACTTGCAATCTGTAATTTGTAATCTGTAACTGTAATTTTAAGGTCTTCTCCTTACAACAAAAGCATTCGAATTGTTATGTGTCAAAACAACATCCGACAGATCAGTAATATTATCACCTGTCACATCCGTAGCAAGATATCCCGCAGCAAAAATATTCGAATTATTATACACTAATGTGACATCTGTGAGATCTATGCTGCTGTTTTGATTTACATCACCGCTGTAGAAACAGTAATCGCCGTCTTTGTAAATCATGTTATCACCGTATGCTTTTGTCTTTGAAGTAGTAAAGTCATAAGTGATAGGATTGCCGGTTTCAAACTGAATTACTGATTTGCTCCATGTCTCTATTGAATTTCTGTGTTTAACAACGAGATAATAGAAAATTCCTGAACTAATGTCGAAGAAATTTGCAAGAGCATATCCGTTTTTATTAAGCACTACCCTTGCTGAGTCTAAAATATTGTATGGGATCAAAGGCGATCTGACAATTACCGTTACCGTATCTTCATTCATTTCGTTTCCGTCCCAGAATCCCTGAAGTTTTGCTTTTAGTTCAACTGATTCCAAATAGTTTCCCGGGTTTGGATTTTTAGTTGTATCAATCAGCTTATAGATCATCGTATCTCTTAATGTCGCGCTTCCGCCGATACTTGCAATCACCTTGAATTCTCTTTCCCTGTAGGGTTGTGAGAAACTTGATATCCGTACTGTTGAATCCTGATACAGCGAGACACCGGCCGGTGCGTTTAAAAGAGTATACTCCATATTACTTCTTACCGGTCTTACCTGCAGCAGATCCTGCTGTATAAAATCTGATTTCCTGAAACATCTCGCAGCTGTCGGATATAATCTCGGGCGGTTGCTTGTAAGAAGCTGAACATTAAAGAAGCATCTGCCTTTTTCCACATTATCATACAATACCCTTACATACCAGTCACCGGTTACGTCAATACCGGGATTAAAATCCGGTGTCCACCAGGACCATGCATATTGAGTCTGTCCGCCAAGATAGAAGTAAGTTTCTTTGTACACTGATCCGTCTGATTTTCTCATTTCATATCTTATCTGCTTTCCGGTATAATTTCCCTGAAGCTGCATCCAGAACCCTATTTTACTTTCATATCCGCTGATAGTATTAGGCTGATAAATTCCTTCCTTTATATAATTACCTGTGCTGTCAAGATTTCCACCAACAAGGCTTGAAGTATAAACTCCGTAACCCATTAATTTAAAATCCCTGAATCCAACATAAGCCTCCTGACTTTGCCAGAGAGAAGGGCTGTGATTATAGGTCCCCCTGCCATGGATCTCTCTTGACCCAGGTGTTTCCGCTATAATATCCTGGTTCAAAATGAAGATGCGCATCAGTGGAATTGCCGGAGCTTCCTACATATCCTATCGTTTGTCCCTGCATGACATATTCACCAAGTTTTACCGTTACTGAATATTTCATCAGATGATAATAAAATGCATAGGTCCCGTCTTCGTGCCGGATCTGAACCAGATTTGCCGGCGAGCCCGTACCCCAGCCTGTGTTTCTGTCAAAATTATTTACTGATATCCTTATTACTGTTCCCGAAGCCGCAGCTTTTACTCTTATGCATCTGTCCATGTGCCTGAAATTGTGAAGACATATGTCTGTGCCGTTATGACCGTTATATGACCAGTCATTATCGTTAAAGTCTTTTATGCTGCCTCCCGGAAGATCATCGACATAATTAACTGTTACAAGTCCGTTGTCCTGTTCTAAGTCAAACGGCCAGATGTAACTCGTAGCTGCGGCATCTATCGGCGCAGTAAGGTTTTGATGGATATCCGGATCAAATGTTGCATCCACTCCGCAATTATCAGATTCCGGAGGTTTTTCTGAATACATATAAAGATCTTCACCGACCTTTTGTACCTGGCTGTATACTGATGCACTGGCCAGCATTAACAAAACAATTAAGATTTTTTTCATTTTGGGTAAATTTAAGTTTTTAAATAAAATTTATATTTCCTGTTGATTATAAACTCACTGTTCAACACAACAAGCTCTAAATTCAGACATGACGGGTGATGACGTGAGTCAATTACTTTAATTATTATTTATTTATTACACCACTCTCCAGAAGTGTAGATAAAAATATGTAAGAGCATTATATTATCCAAAGAAATTTTTTTCAAAAAATCACCAGATTGTGCAAGTTACGAGTTACGAGTTACGAGTTACGAAATGTAGAAAGCTTCTAAAGCAAAAAAACAGATTGATAATATTAGTGGTAAATTTTTTTATCCATTAATATTTGCAATCTGTAATTTGTAATTCGTAACTCGTAATTCGTAATTTGTAATTGGTAACTCGTAACTGAATCTAACGACTCATTTTAATTTCTCCGCCCTTTCAAGCAGCCAGGATTTGTTGGTTGTAAGTTCCCCAATTGAAATGTTTTTTATTTCATTGATCAGGCAGGAGATTTTGTAATCATCTTTATCAGGGCTGATCGTAAGCAGTGTTAATTTGCGAAGAATATTTGTGAAGTTGGTATATTTTCTATTCAGGTCTTCCGGGATCATTTGATTTGAGTTCAGGTAGTGTTTAAAAGCATCAATGAGTGTTAAGACACTTTCATATTCCTGCTGATCAAAAAAAATTTTTGCAAGAAGCGCTCTTATTCTGATGTAAAGACTAAAATCAATTCGTTCTATTTTAGAAAGATCTTCTATAGCTGCGCCGTAATTCTTCCGGGCATATTGTAGCATCCCTTTGGCAAAAGCATACAGATTCTGTTTTTTCTGCGGATTAAGTTTACAGGAAAATTCATTTATGAATTTTTCAGTCAGGTCCGGATAATTGACTGTAATTGACAATACTACATAACTCATATAGAATGCATAATCCATCCATCCATCATTTTCAGACGGATAAGTTTCATGCTTCAGCTGCAGCTGCATTATCTCAAGAGCTTCTTTTTCATAGCCCGGTTTCTCTTCATAATATTTTATCATAGAATAATTAAATAATTCCGTGAAAAGCAGTTTCTTATCTTCCATTTCTATAAAATCCAAATTTGTAATCAGATATTCCTTTAATTCAAAATATATGTCCTCATTATCTTTGTTCGTACCAAGCTTTAAAGTCAGATAATAAATTTTTATAAATGGATAAGAATCAAAATTATTGTCACTGATAAAATTCATTACAGGCTCATACAGATTATATTCAAAATCAAAGTTCAAATGTGTTTGGCGGTTTTGCATCATTACATAATATACAAGCATTTTGCTTACAAAGAACAGTGTAAACTGGTCAATTTCATCTTTCAGATCTTCATAAAACGGCTTTCTTTTCCCGGTAAGCAATTTCGTCTCATAAAAAGATCTTTTATCCAAAAGCTGACAATTCCGAAGATAAAAATAGTTTTCATTTTTTATTTTTGACTTATCCAGATCAGATTCAATATCCTTATACTTTTTTTTAAAATCCACTTCAAGATCTCTTACTAAATACTGTATAAGCGAATGTCTCTTAAATTCAAGCGGGTTTTTTTTATAATTAATCCAGGACAGGTATTCATCGGCAAGCTTATTCATGTCTGAGATTCTCTCCCTTAGTTTTTTGTCCTCATATTTTGCACTGCCGTATAGTTCACAAAAAATATTTTCTTTTGTAAAACGGCTGTTGCTGAAATCCGGGTAATATTTTTTTAATGAATCGTAAAGTTTGATCATTAATTTACTGTCATTGTGAAGCGGAGAATTTATGAATTTGCCGAATTCATTAAATTCCAATGTTGTAAATGTCTTCAGCAACTCTATTAACTTTGATTTTACCAAAACTGAAATTAATTTAATAGAAGTTTTTCGGGACAGGACAAAAAGCAAATTGATCCGAGGAAGATAAATCTGTGCATGCAAAATTATAAATTATCTGATTAGGCAACAAGTCCAATAACAAAAATTGCTTCCTGTCAGGCGACAATTTGAAGCCGTCACATTTAAGATATTTATCAAGATTTCATTGTGAATTGAGTTTTTTTAAAACCTTTGCCCGTTAAACCAAACGGCAATTGGGTTTATTTCTCTTTGCTTAAAAAATATTTTGAAACCATTTTTGAAATAGTTGATCAAAAAAAAATATTTCAAAAACTTAAACAAACACTTCAATGAAAGCAAACACCGAAAATTCAACAGATCTAAAAACCAAAGGAACAAACAGTGACAAAAGTAATATCACCAATGCAATCGACGGAGCAGTATCCGACTCGATCCGACCTTTCCACGTCAGCTTTCCGGAAGATGAACTTGCTGACCTCCGCCGACGCATTGCGCATACGAAATGGCCGGAGCGCGAGACTGTCACTGATGAATCCCAGGGAGTTCAGCTCTCAACAATTCAAAAGCTTGCGAAATACTGGGAGACTGAATATGATTGGCGGAAATGCGAAGCTAAACTGAATGCCGTCCCGAATTTCATTACCAATATTGATGGACTGGATATTCATTTCATTCACGTTCGCTCGAAACATAAAAATGCAATGCCGCTTATAGTCACACACGGATGGCCGGGATCTATTCTTGAGCAGATGAAGATAATCGGTCCGCTTGTCGATCCGACAGAATACGGCGGAAAAGCAGAGGACGCCTTCGATGTCGTGATCCCATCTATTCCGGGTTATGGATTTTCGGGTAAACCGACCTCACCGGGCTGGGATCCTCCGCGCATTGCACGTGCATGGTCTGTACTGATGAAGCGCCTCGGATACCCGAAATATGTAGCACAAGGCGGCGATTGGGGCGCGGTGATCACGGAGCAGATGGGCGTGCAGGCGCCTCAGGGATTGCTCGGCATTAACACAAACATGGCTTCTGCTGTACCGGTCGAAATTGCCAAAGCGCTCTCCGGTCATATCCCGCCGTCAAATCTCTCTGATGAAGAAAAGTATGCGTTCGAAAGGCTCGACTTTTTCTTTACTCACGGACTTTCTTATGCCCTGCAGATGGCTAACCATCCTCAGACACTATACGGGATTGCGGATTCCCCTGTTGGCCTTGCCGCATGGCTCCTCGATCACGACCTGAAAAGTTACCAGCTCATCGCGCGCACCTTCGATGGTCAACGGAAGGTCTCACAAGGGACGACGTTCTCGACAACATAACACTCTTCTGGTTGACTAACACGGCGATTTCTTCGGCTCGTCTTTATCAGGAGAATAAGCTTCCCTTTTTCGCTCCGATGGGAGTCACCATACCTGTTGCCGTAAGCGCTTTCCCGGACGATCTCTATCAGGCACCACGGAATTGGGCAGAGAAAGCATTTCCCAACATGATCTATTACAAAAAACATAATAAAGGCGGGCACTTCGCCGCCTGGGAACAACCCGAACTTCTTGTTGGAGATATCCGCGAAGGATTCAAATCGCTGCGCTGATTTCGACAAATTCAGATACTTCGCTGTGTGGAAACAGACGGAATATTTACGAAAAATTGTTTGGTGTATTTAAGCCACTGCGATAATTCTTTACTAAATGGCGCGCAGTAATGCGTGCCATTTTTATTGTTCTTCATTAAATCAGGATGTAATTCAGATTTAATAAATAATTAATCAAAAATCAAAAATTAAAAATTAAAACAAAATGAAAAAGATAAAATACTTACTCACAATTGCCATAGCTGTAGTTTCAATGGAAGTACTTACCTTCCATAACTCCCTCATGGCACAGCAATTAGGAACAAAGCGAACCGACCTTCAGAAGCATGATCTCAGCGTACCCGGATTCGAGGTTTTACAGGCGACCATTGAATTCACACCGGGTCTTGAAGCCCCCGGTCACACTCATCCGGGCGAAGAGATAATCTATGTCGTCGAAGGCGTGCTGGAATATAAAGTAGGTGAAGAACCGCCGGTCGTACTCAAAGCCGGCGAAGTCTTGTTCGTACCGGCGGGAGTTGTACATTCTGCGAAGAATGTCGGCACCGGTAATGCAATTGAACTTGCAACATACGTACTTGAAAAAGGAAAACCGCTGATCACGATAGTAAAGTGATACGAATTACGAGTTACGAGTTACGAGTTTCGAGCTTGTCCGTCTCGCGTCTCGCGTTTGACTTTTGACGTTTGACATTATCCTTTATTCGGGGATTAAATAATAAAGCCGGAAGATCTCTCTCCCGGCTTTATTATATTTCAAATTACAGATTACAGATTACAACTTGTAACTTACAATTGACATTTGTCATTTGTCATTGTTTACTGTTGCACCCTGCTTACCGCCTCGCTCATCGGACCGGCTCCGTGCGCATTAAATGCCTGAACCTTATAAAAGTATCGCACACCTTTCTCCACATCATCATCTATAAAAGATATTTTCGACGTTATCTTAAACGGCTGAAGTTCAGGAACCGTACTTACATTCTTTGTATCCGAGCCTGCACCTTTAAACCACTGATAATTCGAAGCGTCTGCATCAGCCTGAGTATAAATAATGAATCCCACTCCGTCCGTGTCATCTTCCAGTACAGGAATTATTACTTTTGTCGGTTTTGGAAGTGACGTTCCCTTTTTCCTTGGAGTGACATTATATTCGGTAAGCCTTTCGGGTGTTTCACTGTGAAGCCCGGTTGCAAGGGCTTCGAGCTTATCCGCATATTTCTCTGCAATGTCACTCATCGTGTGTGATTCGGATATTCTTACTTTCAGATCATTCTGAGCGTCGTTCATTTGTTTTCCTTTGAGATCAGTTCATCAATTTTTGCCTGAACTGCAGCCGGAGTTTCCGGCAGTCCGTTCCACAGGGACGTATTATTTTCCATTCCGGTTTTCAGCGATCTAAGCCGGCTGATCACGGATTCAATGTATTTTACCATTTTAGTTTTGTTTAAATTTTAACAAATAATTTTTCAAATTTAAACGGAAACAGAGCTTAAAAGGCGCGCCCGACCCCCGCCAAAGGCGAGCAAAGGACCCCGCGGGGGCCCGCGAGTGGGCTTTACCGGATTCAAAACAGTACCTTAGAAATTTAAAAATGCATTTTTACTTTAATATCAAAGAACTGTCGGAAATAGTGACTTAAGTCTGAATTGAATTAATTCAATGCGAACATATGTATTTTCCTGCGGATTGTCAAATGGTAAAAAAGTTGATTTGTGAAAACGAAGGTTTATAAAATTGAAGCTGAGTAAGGAGATAAAATATCCTTTTGCGAATTACAGATGTCGTAAAATGCCTGTATAATAAGGGCTGGAGCCATGTGCTAACTTTACTGACAGGAAGGATAAATAATATTTTTCAAAAAGTTGAGTTTTTATTTTTTGAAAAATTGTTAAAACCGGATTTTTGGTAAGTTCTATTTTGGGTAAAATGTCCGGGAATTTGGGATTCTTTGTCGAATGTTTATTGTAATTTCAAATTAAGTTTTCTTTCGAAAAACTCTTCTTAATGTAAATCCCCGGATATGGGATTCAGGATTAAATGTAGCAGAATTTATTGCTTATGAAATTTTTTAATTCTTAATACCGGCAAAGTGCTGTTGGTCTCGCCTGCTGAATGAATGCAAACAGGATTGGTTATTCTTAAAGGCAGTCTAAGACCGACAGCGGCGGGAAAATTCTTTACAGAAGAATATTTGACTTAATAACTTAAACCTCATTTTTTTTCAGATACTTTCTTTACATATTCTTTCATAGTCAAGCCTTTATTCTTTTCATACATTTCATCGCGAACTTTCCTTACCCATTCTACTGACTTAAAACCTTTTATAGGTATTGCTTTATTTACTTCAGATTTAACTTTTTTTGTTTGTTTTTTTTCTTTAATCATTTTGTTTTATAACCTCCCTGGGAGAATAAATTTGAAGTGGTTGATAACCGTTTTTAAGATTTACAGAATTGAATCTGATTATTTTATCATAGTTTACAATATGCCGGAAGTTCCAGCTCACTAATAAATCAATTTGGAAAACAGTACTGTAGGCAATATGTAAACAATCATTCCTAAATTTTTCATTCACTATTTTCTCTTTTAAATATATACCTGCCAGATCTTCAACCTGCGAATTTGTTTTTAATATTTCAAGAATTTGTTTGTAACTGTCAAAATGATCTCTCACTTTTGCCGGAGCTTTCGAAACTTCATTTTCAGTAATATCCGAAATAACACCAATTCTATCACCTGTTATTATTTGTTCTATTAAATGAATAGAGTCTTCCGAAAATTCTTCATCGAAACATCCGCCAATTACCGAAGTATCAAGATATATCTTAGTCTTTTTCATATCATATCCTCAAATAAAAATTAACAATAATATTCCTTAAAATCTCATCAAATAGGATTTCCATTTTTGAATTTGTGACGTCAATAGCCTAAAAGGTAAAATAAATTATTGAAAACCAAAAATATTTATTTCTCCCGCCGCTGTTGGTGTTCCCAAAAGTTTGCAGTTAATACTAACAATTAAGTGACAACAGTTAAGCAAACTTTTGGGTCACCAACAGCAACACTCAAACGATAACTTAGAGTGAATCGGCTGTTGGTGCTCAAAAAATTTGCACATGCATTTTAAACAGATTATAATTTCTTAATGCAAATTTTTTGAAACACCAACAGCGGCAGGTGAAAATTGATCAAATTAATGTTAATCATAATCTGCAATCTGTAATCTGTAATCTGTAATCTGTAATCTGTAATCTGTAATCTGTAATCTGTAATCTGTAATCTGTAATCTGTAATCTGTAATTGTTTTACGGTTTCACCGCAGAAACAAACCCCGCTGAATTATTATAAGTGATCAGCACATCATTAAGGTCAACTGTATTGTCCCCGTTAACATCATTGACAACATAACCTGTGGAAAAACCTGTTGCAGCATTGTAAACTGATAATACATCATTGAGATCTACTGCACCGTTCTGATTTACATCTCCGCTGAAGATCGCGTATCTCAACGGAGATTCATCTGCCGGGACAACATTGTTTCCGAATGCCTGCGACGAACTTGTTGTGAAATCATAATTCATCGTCGTTCCCGCAGCAAATAACTCTCCTCCGGTTTTACTCCAGGTCTCAATCGTGTTTCTGTGTTTAATTACAATGTAATATGTTCCGGCAGGAGCATTGAAAAATTTAAATGAGCCTGTAAAGGAAAGAGGATCTATTACGGTTATTGCTGAGTCAATTTTAATAAATGAAGAAACATTTGAACAAAGAAATGCTCTGACAGTATCCTGCATATTCAATTGTTCAGTGGAAGAATTATAAAATCCTTGGGGAATAACTTTGATATTTATTGTTGAAAAAGTCAGATTAACATTAGCCGGATTTGACAGACCGCTTATGTTTCCGTGAACATCCTCAGCCGCTATTCTATAAATAAAAGAAGAATCTGATGAATACGAATTATCAGTAAAATTTAATACACTTGATGTCCCTATCTGAATACTGTTGCGGAAAATTATATATTGCTTCAGGTCATTTTCAGAATTTTGATTCCAGTTGAGACTGACTGAATTTCCTGATAATGATGCAATCAGATTTACCGGAGGGAGAGGAGCGAGATTATCAATACTGTAACCGCTTAAAATGTTTGAGCGCCAGATTGTTCCGAAAGAATTTGACATGGCTGTTATTCTGAAGAAATAAGTATTGTTTCCGGATGGAGTTGAATCAAGTGGTGTATGAAGTTCTGCGGTATAGACAGTATTGTGTATCCCTGAAACTGTTGCAACGGAAATCCACTGATAGCCACTCATATTAGGAGGCACACTTCTTTCAATCTGATAGCTGACACCACCAATCTCACTCAGTGGAACATCAAAAGCGCTTCTTGCAAATTTTAAGTTAACATATCCGCCCTGATCACCCGCAACATCTTTTACTGCTAAAATATTAGGATGTACATTAGGGGAAGAATTAAAATAAATGAAACTCTTTCCCGTAAAATTATTAGTGTAAGGCGCACCGATAATCAGATCAGGAGTACCGTCTCCGTTCAGATCTCCGGCAGATGATACCGATTTTCCAAATTGAGTATTTATTCCTTCACCTGTGATCACTATATCTTCTGTATTGTTCATTGCAGGACTGCCATAAAATATAAATGCTCTTCCGTTATATGTGTTATAGCTTGAAGCTCCTACAATTACATCTGAATATCCGTCCCTGTTTACGTCACCTGCAGAAGATACTGAAATGCCAAAACTATTTATTGTTGTTTCACCTGTCATTGTTACATCTGCAATATTATTCATATATAATCCGCCATAAAAAATATATGCCTTTCCT
Source organism: Ignavibacteria bacterium (assembly GCA_016710985.1). Lineage (GTDB taxonomy): Bacteria > Bacteroidota > Ignavibacteria > Tepidaquicellales > Tepidaquicellaceae > JAGPCH01. The sequence goes on along the minus strand of JADJTX010000062.1, from coordinate 116,041 downwards.
GTAACCGAGTTGTAACCGTAAGAGCCGATAATTGCATCTGAAAATCCGTCTCCATTTACATCTCCTGCTTCTGAAACGGAAAAACCAAATACATCATCAATTGCACCGCCTTCCATTGTCACATCCGCTGCGTTATCCATACTGCTTCCTCCGAAATAAATATATGTCTTTCCTTTATTAGTGTTGTTACCATAAGCGCCGGCAATTACATCCGAATATCCGTCACCGTTTAAATCCCCTGCTTCTGATACTGAATAGCCAAAATGATTATTTGAATTTTCCCCTATCATTATGACATCTGCAACATTATTCATACTTGCTCCACCGTAATAGACATATGCCAAACCTGTATAAGCGCTATACCCGTCTGCTCCGATGAATACATCTGAATAACCGTCTGCGTTTAAATCTCCTGCGGATGAAACCGAAATTCCCAAATTATTACTTGGAGAGGCACCGGTCATTATTACATCCGCGGTACTGTTCATGCTTGCACCTCCGTAATAAATATACGCTCTTCCTCTTTGAGAACTGTAAGTCCACGCACCGACAATTACATCGGAATAACCGTCACCGTTTACATCCCCTGCGGTTGAAACTGAAGTTCCAAAACGATTGTTGGCTGCTTCTCCTCCGAGAGAAACGTCAGCAATATTATCCATATTTAACCCGCCGAAAAAAATATAAGCATCTCCGCCAAAACCGGCGCCTGCAGTGTAAGGCGCGCCAATAATAACATCATCATAACCATCGCCGTTTACATCTCCCGCGGACGAAACTGAAGCACCTACTTCATGCAATATTGCAATACCGTTCATGTTAATTTCAGAAATCAATGTTCCGTTCATACCATACATATACAAATATGATTTGCCTGTCTGACTGTTAAAATTGTGAGATCCGGTTATCAGATCAGAATATCCGTCACCATTCATATCACCGGCTTTGGAAACCGTGTTTCCAAAATTAGAAAATGAAGCTTCACCTGTCATTGACAGATCGGCTGTATTGTTCATTGATGTACCTCCGTAATAAACATATACTTTCCTGTTGCGCTGTTATGATTGTACGCTCCGATCAATACATCAGAATAACCATCTCCGTTTACATCTCCTGCATTGGAAACTGAACCTCCGAGACTATTAGTGGTTGTCTCACCGGTCATAATTACATCAGCTGAGTTATCCATTGATGAACTTCCGTAATATACATATGCCCTGCCGGTACCCGAGTTGTATCCATCAGCACCTATTATTAAATCAGAATAGCCATCGCCGTTCACATCCTCCGCTGAGGAAACTGAAATACCAAGACTATTAAATTCGTCTTCTGCATCAAATGTCAGATCAGCTGTATTATCCATTGATGAACTTCCGTAATAAACGTAAGCGCGGCCCGTATAATTGCTGTATCTGCTTGCACCAATAACTATATCAGAGTATCCGTCACTGTTTAAGTCACCTGCAGAGGACACAGATTTTCCAAAATAGTTGTTTGTTGCCTCACCAGTAAATACAACATCTGAAACATTATCCATTGAAGTCCCTCCGTAAAATATATAAGCGCGTCCTTTAGAAGATGCATAAATGTAAGCACCAACCAATACATCCGGATAGCCGTCGCCATTTGCATCACCGGCTGAGGAAACTGAATATCCGAATAAATTATTTATGGCTTCACCCGTCAGTGTAACATCTGCAACATTGTTCATCGGAGACCCGCCGTAATAAATGTATGCGCGGCCCGTTGAGGAGTTGTATTTGCTTGCTCCCACTATCACATCTGAAAAGCCGTCACCATTTACATCACCGGCTTCAGAGACCGATATACCGAAATTACTGTTCGCTCCATCACCTGATAAAACGACATCCGCAATACTGTTTACATTGATCCCTCCAAAGTAAATATAAGCTCTGCCTGCTTCTGCCCCTGCAGCATCATTTCCAAACGCACCAATTATCATGTCATCATATCCGTCGCTGTTGACATCGCCTGCTGAAGAGACACTGAATCCATATAGATCAAGAGCAGCAGCTCCATTGAATGTTCTCTGCTGTAAAGCATCGCCTTCATCATCAGTAAATATTTTCTTTCCATTTTCATCGCGTAAGGTCCTGATGACATCATCAGTAAAACCTTCAGGTAAAGAATCGCTCTTTGAGTGTTGAGTGTTTGGAGTTGGAGTGTTTGGAGTGTACATCTTCAGAAATCTTAGCTATATTCACTTCAGACCTTAGCAGGTTTGCATTCAGGTTTTGAACAAACAGAAAAACCAACCCAACTGTCACAATCATTATATATTTCATTTTCATAAAATTTAATTTTTATTTTGATTAATATTTTCATGTAAAATAATCATAATTGCTAAAGCGGTCAAAGAAACTATTCATTGAATTTCACCTTAAGACTTACCTTTTTTATGTGATTATTACACTTATATTACAGTTTAGCAATAAATTTTAAATTACACCTTATGATCAATACTATATTAACTGACATTCTGAAGACTTTTTCAAAAGAAGACCTTAAGAGTTTCGGAGACTTTGTTGTCTCTCCTTATTTTAACAAAAAAAATACTGTCATTAAATTATGGGACAATATAAAACAACATTATCCGGAGTTTAAAAATAAAAATCTGTCAAGGGAGATTGTCTGGAAAAATTTATATCCGGGCAAAGATTACAATTACGGTGTAATGAAAAATCTTATATATGATCTGAATCAGCTGCTTGAAAGATTTCTGGAAGAGGAAATGTAAGCTGATAATAAATATGAAAAGAGGATTACAATTATTCTATAGTTTATCAGACAGGGATCTGAGCAAGTTATCATTCTCAAAGTATAAATCACTTGAGGAAGGAGTAATTAATTCAAAAGGCAGCGCAGACAGATATTTAAGATTATGCGAATTAAAATGGAGTTTGGAAACTGCAACGGGAAACACGGATATTAAAATCAATTCAAATGTTTATGAAATATCCGAATATATGATATATAATTTTTTAATTTCCTTTTAAAATTTATAATAATTTGGCGGCAGAAAAATTATCAAATCAAAAGACTTAAACATTGATCTCATACTTGAATCTATAAGGAATAATTCTCCTAAAGACCATAAGATCATAAATGTTTTTTATGAAATGTATACAGCGCTCTCAGTAATAAACAATCCTCAAAGTTTTTATAAATTTAAAATAAGTTTTCTTGAAAATGATCATTTACTGGACGATACTGAAAGAAAAAATTTGTTTGCATGTCTCTGGACATCGCTTTCTTACAATACAGCAATAAAAAACAAACCATTTGAATTTAATGAAATAATGAAATTACAGCATAAAAAAAATTTGTTAACAGATTATTCAGGTTCGATCTCTATCCGTAAATATTCTCTCGGGATAAGACTGGCTGCAATGGCGAAAGATTTTAATTTTCTGAATGAATTTATTGGTTCATATCTGCATCTGCTCAAACCATCTGCCCGTGAAAATATGATCCTGTACGGAAATGCATACTATCATTTTGCAAAAGGTGAATTCGGAAAGGCACTTGAATCAGTTAACAGAATTAATTTTGATATTCTTGCTTTCAAATATGAAATTAAGAATCTGCAAATAATGCTTCTCTATGAACTTGGCGAAACGGAATCACTTATATATGCTCTGGATTCCTACAAACATTTTGCTTCAAACAATAAATATGTTTCTGAAAGCACCCGGGAAAATATTTTCAGATTTATAGGCTATACAGGTGCATTGTGTAAATTAAAAGACCGGCCGGAAAAGATGAAAATAAATATGCTAAAAGATAAAATTGACGGTGATAATCTTAATACAAAATACTGGCTGCTTGAAAAAACTGAAGAACTTTTGCAGCTAATAGTCGTTGCTGTGAAGAAAGTAATTTCGTAATCTTTTAACTGAATCTAAGGTTTCACCGCCGCCACAAACGCCGCCGAATTATTATAAGTGATCAGCACATCAGTCAGATCAACTATATTAACATATCGGATCGGAGAACTGTCAACTAATCATTGTTATTTATATAGTTTTTTTGAAAATTGTAGTGATTCCTGAAATGAATCCAATTAAAACAACGCCTGAGAAAAAAAAAAAAATTGCTCTTATGTTTTATTCATAAATCAATTTTAAGGAGTAATAACACTGATAAACATAGTTGAATTATTATAAGTGATTAATAAATCGGTAAGATCAGTAACATTCTCACCGGTGACATCCGTGTTCACATATCCGGTTGTAAAACTTATTGCTTCATTATAAACCAATAAAACGTCTGTAAGATCAATACTAATATCCTGATTCACAGTCCCGCTGAATAATGCATAACGAAGTGGTGAACTGTCAACTAACTTTAAATTGTTTCCGAATGCCTGGGATGCTGAACTTGAAAAATCATAATTTACAGGAATATCTATATCCATATTAACACCTGAACTGCTCCATGTTTCTATACTGTTTCTGTGAGAAATGACAATAAAATAATTTCCACTTAGTGCATTTGTAATTGTGAAAAAGCAATACCACTTGCTGATACAATGGTTTTAGATGAATCAATCATCGAATAAGGAGAACTTGAATCTCTCAAATAAACTATCATAGTATCGCTTATCTGATTATTTGAAACACTGTTATAAAATCCTTCAATGAACAAAGTGAGGTTTAATTTAATGGAAGGATTTTCATAAGATCCTAACGAAAAGTCACTGAAATTATTTAATCCTAAAGCTGTTAAAGTATCACCATTTACAATTGTATTCAGGCATTCCCATGAACCCGTTCTGTCGGCTCTTTTTAAAATGTAAAGTTTATTGATATCATCTATTGAGTTTATTCCCGAAACATTAATTTTCAAATCATAATTTGCGTATCCGAGATAATCATTACCGGAATAACTTGATGTAAAATAAACTTCCGGTAATACATTGTTCGGAGTAAATCTCGAACCGTCACCTGAAGTTACACCATTAATAGAATCATTTGCAGAGATTACTATACCAGCATCTGAAGGAACCGGATAATGATAAGGGTATTTTACTACAGTTAACTCATTACCTGAAGATCGATCTGATTCCGCAACAGAATTAATTTTTACATAACCATCTTCTTCACGAAAATTACCTGTAATTCCTTTTCTGTTTGCCGGGAATTTGTTTATTCCTGAATGCTGGTTTGCAAGAAATACATTTGGAACAGATGGTCTCAATCCAACAGTATTCATATCAATGGAAATATTTCCAAAATTATAAACTCCCGGAGATGAAACAGCTTGTGAATTAAAATTACTTGCTTCACTGACAATAACATTGTCAATCCACTGCCTGTTGCCGAAATCACTCTTTGATCTGAAACCTATGATCACACTTGAATCACCGGCAACATTCTGAAGACTGATTTGTTCGTGCCGCCATTGAACAGACGAATCAGGAAAATACTCTGTGTACTGAACCGGTCTGGTAGCGAGCGACGGATCAGAAGTTTGAGATTTATTATAAACAGTTGATGTAACAAAGAACGAAGTTCCATTATCAGTGGATAGTATAACTTCCAGCGAATCATCTAATCCTGAAAACCCTGTATATGCAGTATAAAAATTCAGAACAGGAAAACTTGTACTGCTTCCTGAAACAAATGAAGAAAAATCCAAAACCGGCGATTTTAATATTTCTCTTCTTCCTTCAGCACCGAGATAACAATTACTTGTTGCTGCAATATTATCCTCAGCGCCTGCAGGATTTGTGCATAATCCCAACTCCCAAAGCTTTGTATCATACAAAGGATTTTCCAACAGCACTGACCAATTTGAAAGATTAGAAAATGTTTCTACAAAAGGAAGTGATGACACATTTTGCTGAACATTTACAACTAAAGTAACTGTATCATTACCCCGGTAATTATCAGTTGACAGTGCAGAATAAATTTTCAATGTATTCACCCCCGGAATAGCAGGGGTAAACGAATTCGAATCTTTAAAAATAATTTGTTCGGACCATAGTTGAGGGAAATGGTCGACAGAATTTACCAGGTCCAACAGGTGAACCACCATTGACTGTATAATAGACCGGAAAGAATTTTGTGAATTTGTTCCTACATTCACGACCTTTGCTTTAATTTCATACCTGTTTCCTAAAATAACTACCTGATTTTCAATTAATGCATTTGAAAGCTGAATGTCATTTGGATATAACAAAGGAAGGTTTACTGCATCAGCGCCAATATCAACGGGAGTTAAACCCTGATCTTAAATCACCGTCGAAATCATCTGTCACTGAAGCAATAAGAACTCCATTACCGTTTATTACTGATGGGAATTCGGATTAATATGAAGGTCAACCGTGCTGACAGAACCATTTGGATTAATGAAATGAGGATCTTCATTAAAGCTGTTTGCATCCTGTCCTAATGCAGTTTGCCAGGCACTCAGACTTGTTATGTCAAAAAAAGACTTCCCGAATACGCCTCCGTTGCCGTTAGCTTGATATACATTATTATTTATTGTCAAATTGCTTCCGCCGCTTAGTATCAGTTCAATCGAGTAGTGTTTCCCAATAGAACCAAAATTTGAGCAGGCATTATAAAAATATTATTTCTGAAGTTTCTATTGTTATTTATCAGCCTGCTTCGGAATGCATAAGAGTTTGAACTTCCTCCTGTTGGACTTCCTCCGATATAAATAGTATTAAAATAATAATTTGCGTAAGAATAGAAAGTCCTCGGAGAATAATCATCATAAATGCCGGTTATTGTAACATCGGTGTTATCAAAATTATTTCCTGATGTGTCTATCCCTAATCGAATAACATTATTCTGATAAGTAACTGATCCTCCTAACGTTCTGAATATGATTCAATTCCTGTAACTGTCGCTGTTTGTTGGGTTTCGTATGATGCAAAAAGGGAATGAATAAAATTTCCGGAAATTAAATTTTCACTAACTGTAGTAATTCGGAAATAAATTCCCTTGACACTTCCGGGAAACTCTGAATCCTGAGCCATTCTTAAAGAGTGAATTGTATTATTTAAAATATTGCAAAAAGTATTTGAGGAACTCATATTTATTCCAACTAAAGGACTGTATGTTTGCCCGTATGAAGTAAGATTCCTTACTAAGTTATTAGTTATGTTTGATCTGTTATTTCCTTCGGTTGATATTCCATTCAGTTGTGAATAATGATGAACACTGTAATTGGTGATGGAATTTAGATTATTGCCTCCAATAGTATTATTTTGACATTCAAATTCTAATGAAATATTAGTTTGAGATTTTATACAATCAATTGTCCAAATATTTGTGTTTGTTGTAAATGCACTAATACCGCCGATTAAATTACTATTACAAACCCATGAGCCAACTCCATCATATAATATTCCCGATATGTAACCACCACCGGAAGTATTCGCTAAAATATTTCCGGATTCGTTTTGGCTTCCAATATTATTACCAATTTCGTCACCTACGTTTATTGAGCCTCCAAAGCAATGGATACCTACAAAATGAGCGAGAGAACCGGTTATCTGAATTTTTCAATTGTATTCCCCTGTATGCTTGCTGAGTTTGCAGTAGTATCAACGCGGATAAATACGCCATAAATATATAAAAATGATGATGCATTGATAGAATACATTCCGGTACCTTCGGATGAATTGGACCCTATCCGATTTCCGGTTATATTAAATGCACTTGTCTTAGTATCTATCCATACCCCGGCATGGTAATGTCCTCCTGCAGAATAAGTTCTCACTCCGGTTTGGTAAAACTTATTATTAAAATGCTGATGTCTCTGCAACCACCCTGGATCAAAATCCCGGCGCTCATGTCTGCGGAGTTAAAATAATCATAAATATTACAATCCCTAATAGTATCTCCGCTATTTAGCACGGTTGAAGAAGTGCTGGCGAATGCTATTCCGTTCGAAGGAAGATTTGATCCTGCGGGTCCAATATCACAAAACGAAATCAAATTGTTATCATTGCCTGTAGAAACTGAATTTTGACCAAACACTATATTACCTGTTAATTCTCTGTGTAATGAAGAGCCTAATATTTTGCATCTTGTGATTACATTGTTTGTAGCATCACTCTGAAAGCGAATCGTACTTGTTCCGTTAAAAGATGAAACGCGGGTATTAGAAATTGTTAGAGAGTTGCCTTCTGAATTTAATCCGTCTATTTTCACATAGTCCGCCCCATTTAATCCAATCAATGGAGTTCCTGCATTTGCTTCACCTGAAATAGTTCTATCTGCACCGCCACCTGGCTGAATTAAAACACCTGCCCATCCGCCTCCGTTTAATATTGCTCCTGTAACCGGCTCTGAAGTATTTCCGGTTATTAGTATACTAATGTTTGCTCCGGATTGTGAAGCGCTGTTTATTGCGGAGAATGCAGATGATAAAGTCGGATAGCTGCCATTCCCTGCTAATGCGCCTGTCACAGTTACATTTTGCGCATTTGAATAAGACGGTGATAAAAAAATATTGGTTAAAAGAGAGCAGTTAAAAAGTGTAATTAATATTTTCATGATTGAAATGATAAATTAAGTATTTCTGATTGTGTATCTTTACCTTAAACTTTTAACACCAGAATTATTTTTTATATTCTCAGCGCAATTTTCACTAAGTCTGAATTTTCCGGAGACATTCACTGAATCATCCATCATTGGAGATAACTGAGCGCCGTCAGGCTTATTCGTAGTTACAAAATTAAAGGCATTGTCATAAACAGTTTTTTCGAAATCAAATATTTCATTCTCTTCTTTTTTCCCGTCTTTGTCCGGATTGGCAGACGTAACCCTGTCATTGTATAACAGAGCAAGATCAGTCAGGTCAACTATCCCATCCCTATTCAGATCTCCAGTATAAATATTAGCCGTAAGTTCATGGGTTAAGGTTGGTTCGTCAATTGTAATGCTTTCACTCCATGTCTCTGTTGAATTCTTCTTGCTGACCGCAATGTAGTAGCTGTTTCCCAATACTACATTTGAAAACTTAACGGACTGCAGTTTCCATCTGCATCTAATATTCCTTTCTTATAATCTATGATCTGATACGGAGGAGTACTCTTTCTTAATGAAACAGTGATTGATTCTCCTTTGACGGGAGATGGTTCAAGAGATTCAGAAGATATTTTTAGATCTAATGTTACATTTGTTATTGAGACTTTAGTTTTAGATTCGTCTGCTTTCTTGACTACTAGCCTGAAAACTGTTCCCGGACCTTTACCTGTATTGAAGTAAGATATTTCTTCCCCGGTTGTAAGATTAAATCTCCGGACATTTGAATTGCAGTAGTCTGCACACCAAAAGGATTCTCCGTCAGTATCAATATCCAATGCAGACCAGTGATCATGTGACTGTACATCGTAGCTTTGAATTAATTTCCCTTCGGGACTTAAACGAACAATACTTTCTCCAACCGCTGCTAATATGCTTCCGTCAGAAAGTATTTTGAATGAATTTGCTTTTTTAAGAATGCCCGGCGGGAATGATGAAACCAGTGGAGTATTTGCGCATAAGTTAAAACTTAACAGATCACCTTTATCAGAAGTATAGAACATATTACAATTATCCGGATGCAATGCAATCAGATTAATCTTTTCTTTGCTATAAAATGAAGTTAAATAATTGTCGTGCAGATCAAACTTTTTAATTTCACTTCCCTCAAATTCTGATATGTAAACATTTGACATATTATCAGCGACGATTTCTCCCAGTGCATTAATACCGCTTCGGAATGAGCCTGTCAGATTTCCGTTTTTATCAAAAACAGAGATTTCTCCTGAAGACAGATCTGAAATAAATAATTTCCCTTCTGCATTTGCCGACATTCCTGACGGGAGGTTTGTGTATCCGGTCATGAAAGTTTTGATCAGCTTTCCTTCTGTATTCCTAACCTGAATACCTTCTGATGTAACTACAAGAATTTCTGAGATTGAACTTCCGCTGTAACACTCATCACACCCCTGTGCAAATTTGGATGATTCACTTCCGCCATCGTCGTCGTCACAGTCTTCTTGAGCGTAATTAATTTTGAATTCCATCAGCAATAATATTGTAAAAGCTATGATTAGATTTTGAATTTTGGAATATAATAATACTATTTATATAATTTATTATTTTTAATTTTGGTTTATTTTTGATTTAAGTTTGACAGACAATATTTTCATTTTATCCACAAACTTTGTTTTGGACATCATTATTTCCTATAATGTTAGGACATCTTACTTTCGCTTCACATCTGGAATGATTTAGAGGACGCAATACTAATTTCTTCATCTTCAGCTGACTTGCAAATAATGCTCCTGATTAACGCTTCTCCTCCTTTTACTACATTTACTGCAAACTGAACAGGAACTTTTGCTACAGTGCAAAAACAATTATAGAAGTCCTACTATAACCTCCGGCATTATTAATTTGGACAACAGTAAATTTTCCATTTTGGGTCAAAATTATTTCATGGATAAATCCAACCATTTCAAATTTAGAAATTCATCCCAAATACCTTAGCGGATCCCATTGCCCAAATCTTCCCCAGTCCGGTTTATAAAATCTCGCGCGGTAGTGATAGTTTTTGTTTCAGGATCGTACTTCTCTTCCGGTGAACATATACATTACCCGAAGATCTCTAAGCCTCCGGCTGAAGAAATATAGGAGATTGTCGGACTTCCATAAGCATCGTATTCATATCTTTCTATAGTTGCTCCGGATTATTTGTTAAAGCTATTACAGAGCCGAGTGAATTATGATGATAGAAATAATCTATTCCATTTCTTTTCATGCTGAGTATATCATCAATCCATGTCCCGTAAACATAAGTCGCTATTACCGCATCGGATACATTCCTTTCTTCTACTACTCTCTGATCATCGTAATAGTAATTGACTGTACCGGAAGTCGTAACTTTCTGAATTCTTCTGCCGAGCGCGTCATACTTATATGAAGCAGTTACGCCGCCGTCAGCAGAGATTAGTCTGTTTTCGAAATCAAAAGCATAAGAATGCCTTCCGTCATTGAGAGTGTTTCCGTTTGCATCGTAAGTTGGATTCACACTTGCTGTGTCTGTAATATTTGTATATGCGTTTACACTGTTGTAAGTATAAGTGGTTGTATCATTATCTTTCACGATACTGTTTCTGTTTCCGACACCGTCATAGTTGAATTGTGTTTGAGTAAGAGGAGATGGGATATTATTTCCGACCAAAGTCCCTTCTTTGAAATTAATTAAGCGGTCATCTAAGTCATAGGTATATTTTTCCGGAATTGGTAAGCCGGTGAGTTTTCTCTGAAGTTAATCTGTTACCTTCATTGTCAAATGAATAGTTGAACTGTGCGATTAATGCCGGTGATTTAACGTGGTTTAGTGGATGTTATCCAGTCATTATTATTATAGAGTAATTCGTAACTACTCCATTGTTGTATCTCCTTGTCAATATCCTGTTGCCGGCATCGAGGTATAAGAAACATTTATTCCCAGAAGCAACATTAATCAGACGCATACGCGCGTCATAATCTTCAACAACCGTTCTTCCGCCCGGATAAGTAATCGTGCGTTTCTTTCCCGGAATATCGTAAGTATAACCTGTTACTTTTCCATTCATATTTTCACTGAGCTTCCTGTTAGCATTATCATAAGTGAAAGTGATACTTGCATTTGAGTTATTAGCAGTGATCATATTGTTTTCATTGTCATATGAAAAAACATCCTGAACCCCTGCTCCAGAAATTCTCCCGTAAAGCCGGTTCAGCTGGTCATATTTATAAAATGTAACCTTACCGTTATTATCTGTTCTTTTAGTAATGTTGCCGTTCGCATCGTAAGCATAGCTCTTGCTTGTTGCATTTGCATAATTTTCAATTAGCAGACGGTTATTGGGATCATAAGTATATGAAGTTGTTCGTCCGTTATCATCGGTAATTGTTTTATTATTTCCGGCGTGATCATAAGTCATTGTTATGACATTTCCTGCAGGGGAAGTTTCTGAAATTTTTCTTTCACGGATGTCATAGGAATATGCTGTAGTATGACCATTTCTGTCCTGCATACTTATCATGCTTGAATTATTGTTATAAGTATAACTTGTATTTTTTCCCATTGCGTCTCTCACTCTTATCAGTCGGTTCAATGCATCATATTTGTTTACAATAGTATTTCCATTACCGTCCGATTGAATTACGCGGTTTGAATTCACATCATAAGAATAAGTACCGATTAATCCGGAATTATCAGAAGAAGATATTATCCTATCTGCAGCATCATAATAATATGAGATTGTATTTCCATTTGGAAGCGAACGGGAAGTAATATTTCCTTCAGCATTATAATTTGTCGTAGTTATTTCTCCTGCCGGATTAGTTTCATTTATTCTCCTGTTTAGCGCATCATAACCGTATGTTGTTGTATGACCGTTGCGATCTGTAGTTTCAGTTATGTTTCCATGATTATCATATTCTAAATGGGTAGTGTTCCCCATTGCATCTGTCACATCAGTCTGTCTGTTCATATTGTCAAAAGTGTAACTTGTTATGTTTCCGTTAGCATCTTTCACTGAAGTCCTGTTTCCGTCTGCGTCATAGGTATATGAGATCTCTCCTACAGGCATCTGCGTTTTCGTTAAACGGTTCAATTCATCATAGACACTGTAAGTAATGTTGTCATTGGCATCTTTAACGGAAGTCCTGTTCCCTTGCATCATATGTGTAAGTTGCAATTCGGGAAACTGCATCAGTAATTTCTATTACTCTGTTTAATGCGTCATAAACATAGCTCTTTGTATTTCCGCTGAAATCAGTTTCCGTTACTTTATTGCCGATATTATCATAGGCAAAGCCTCGGGAGTGATTTAGAGCATTTGTTTCAGATATTAAAAGGTTTCGGGAATCACAGGTATAGCGAGTAATGTTTCCGTTGCCGTCTTTCTTTGACAGCATATTTCCTTTTTCATCATAGGTCATTGTTACAGTTCCGTCAGGAGATGTGATCTTTGTTTTTCTGTTCAAAGCATCATATACATAGCTTGTAACATGGCCAAGCTCATCAGTAACTGATGTAAGATTTCCTTTTCCGTCATATGTGTTAAATGTTGAACTTCCAATAGCATTCTGCGTTTGTATAAGCCTGTTTAATTCATCATAAGAATAAGTTGTAATATTTCCGTTTGCATCTGTGAAGGTTTTTTTATTACCGACATTATCATAGGTAAATGAATTAGTTGTTGCATCCGGAAATGTCTCTAAAGTTTTATATCCAAAAGAGTTATAGCTGTATGTAGTAGTTCCTCCTTCGGGGTCTGTATATGATGTGATATTCCCGTATGCATCATATGTGTAATGTTCAGAAACTCCCAGTGGTTTATTTTCATGAAGAAGATTTCCCTGAGAATCATAAACATATGTTGTAACATTTTCTCTTTTGTCTTTAATCCCTGTTATCTGATTATAAACAGGATCAAAAGTAAACTCTGTTTTACCCAGGTGAGGGTCGATTTCTTTTGTCCGGTTGCCTTTTGAATCGTATTCATAAGTCCAGATACGCGAATTGGCATCGGTCTTTTGTATCAAATTATTTTGAGGATCATAAATGTAAGATTCATTAAATCCGCAGCAGTTCCCTGATTTACTCCGTATGTTTGATACATCATAAGTATATATTGTATTTTGTTCAACGTTATTTACCATTTCGCTGACCGTTAATACGCGCTGGTCATGCTGGAAATAAAAATTTTGTATATTCAAAGGAGATGTGATCTGGAAATCGTGCTGTTCAGCTGAGAATATGTAAAGTTAAACTGGTTGGATAACTGGTCTGTCACTTTCTTCAGTCTTCTCATCACACCATATTCATAATTAATGCTGTTCCCCGAGTGGGTCAGTAAAAGAGATTACATTCCAGTCTGAATCGTAACTATAAAGGAATTGTCGTGTCGGGGTGAAGTTTGGGTCAGTGATACTTGTTAAATGCCCGCCTGTATAATTTAACTGTACGCTCCTCCCCATAGGGTCCGTAATGGATGTAGCCAGTGATCCGGTATATGTAATCGTAAGTTCATTGTTATTTCTATCGGAAATTTTTGTTAATTTTTTATGAGTGGAATCATCGAAGAAGTATTTTGTTCCGTCTTTCTTCTTTAACTGAAATTTTCCCGGCTGATATTCATAAAGTGAATCAAAATATCCTGTTGCCGCCACCCATGCTCCACCGCTGAAATTATAAGTTTCTTTTCTTCCATTACTTCTTCTAATCTTTATCTGTGTCTATTTTGCTTTATGTAAATCATAGAGTAAGTCATTGTCCAACCGTTTCCAAACCCAAGATCAACAGACGTAGTGTTTGAATTAAAATAAAAGGTCAGATCAATATGAACCCCCTGACACGGAATTTCCAGATCAGTCCGCTCATAAGTCAAACTGCCGGAATAACTGTTAACCTTCATACCCGGAACTGCAGTTGAGATGGACGGATGGTTTATGTTCTGGGAATATGAAACTGATGTAAATAAAACGATAAACAAAAAAGAAATAATATATTTCATAATTATTATATTAATTTATTTTCAATTTATAGGCGAAGCAATCTCTTTAACATACAATCCCGGGAAGGAACTGTGTAATCGAATTCCGACTGCTCCGCATGATGATTAGTTTCTGATGAAACGAAATTTATTGAAGTGTGATTTGATTTTTTCTTTTGCATGATCCCTTCCCGGAATAAAGTTATGGCAAAGTTATAAAATCTGAAATTGAATATGCAAAGAAAGATTTAAGCGATTGTTAAGGTGAATCCGGATTAATATTTTTTACTAAGTTTAGAAAATTTGTTTTAAAATAGTATTTTAATGTTTTTTCTTTAAATCGGGATATTTATTTTGTTAAGGTATATTGGTTTATTTATTTTTTAACTGAAATTATTCAGGAACAACAATATGAAAAAATCAAAGCTTTTAACTTTGCTCTCATCATTCTCAAAAGAGGAAATGAAAAACTTTGAGAAATTCATTGAATCACCTTACTTCAACAAAGAAAGAAACTTCAAGCCTTTGTACAACATCTTAAAAAGACATCATCCGGCATTTGACAGCACTCTATTTACAGAAGAACGTATATTTAAAAAACTTTACCCGGGAAAGGTTTATGACAGGAGATCTTCGGTTTCACTGAGGGTTATTGAATCACAGCTGACAAATCTTGCTGAAAAATTTTTAGTTTACAACGGTTTTGAAACAGGAAAGTATGTCTTTGAATATAATAAGTGTCTGACAAAGACTTATATAGATAAGAAACTATTAGATCCGGCGCTTAAAGTTGCGCTTCAGAATTCAAAAATTATTGATGAAGATTTATCAAAAGAAAACCACTATAACAGACGCCTGGAAATGTATTCATTGTTTTCAACTATATTTATTCAGCAGTTAAAACCTGTTGAAAATTTTAAACATACTTCAAAAAGCATCCTGTATTTGTATTCAGGTTTTATTGACAGATTTACAGAATTCTATGCTAAATTCAGGACTAACATGCGTAATTATAACCTGATCTATAAAGGTGATAAACTTGTCATGCATTTTGTAAAAACATTTGATCCGGATCTCTTTGAAGAAGAATGTGATGATGATGAATTTGAAACAAAAAAACTTGCACTGATCAACTATTATTTTCTAAAATCTCATCTGGATGAATTAGATAAAGATAGTTTAATGATTGCACTGAATATTTATTTTGATATATTCGATAGACTTACCAGATACAAGCAGTTTCATTTATTTATTTTATTATTCAGCAGGTGTACAGAAAGAATAATTCATGATAGTTATTACATAAATGCCGGAAATGAATTAATAGATACTGTATGGGGAAAGGTATTGTAAGTTATGACCCGGGCAATTTACACCACTTCAAACTTATCTGGTAGCTTTGCATTATAAAATGGCTTTTCCACGCGGTGTAAAAAAGTTCGTAGCTGAGAACTCCGTGAATATCGCACCGGAATTTAAAGAGAATGCACTAAATTATTCTAATGCCTGTATTTATTTCAAGGAGAAATCTATCGGGAAATGTCTGGAAAGCCTGTTGACTGTTGATCTATCGAAATGGTATAAGACAAACATATATAAACTGAGGCTTTGCTGTTATTATGAACAATCACATTTTGAGAGTGTCCTGGCTGAGATAGATTCATTTGAACATTATCTGAGGATGAATAAAGATGTTTCAGAATTAATGAGGAAAGGTAACTTCGATTTTGTAAGAGGTATGAAAAAATTAATTAAAATTAAGCATGGTAAGTGTAAAGATCCTGATTTTGAAATAAAGGAATTATTAAAATTGACTCAAAACTCGCTTTGGGGTTACTGGTTTAAAGAGAAAATGGATGACTTTGAAACAGGTCACACTAAAAAAGTGTCCGGTTCAGGAAAAACTTACAAATAAAAGCAGCTGAATAAAAAACAGATCGCAAAATATTATTTGAGTGATTTCTTTAAACAAATAATATTTGCAATCTGTAATCTAATTCTTAATTCTTAATTCTTAATTCTTAATTCTATAAAGGTTTCACCGCCGCTACAAACGCCGCCGAATTATTGTAAGTGATCAGCACATCAGTCAGATCAACTATATTGTTTCCGGTAACGTCATTCACTACATAACCGCCTGAGAAACTTCCCGCTGCATTGTAAACTGACAACACATCAGTAAGATCTATCACCCCGTCCTGATTTACATCGCCGCTGAAGATGGCAAAATGAACCGGTGAAGCATCAACCTGTAACATGTTGTTTCCATAAGCTTTGATAACAGCACTTGTGAAATCATACAGGTTAACGCCGGAGTTTGAAAGCGGTATTGAATCTGAGCTCCATGTCGTGATACTGTTTCTGTGTTCAACTGAAATATAATAGCTCATATCGGAAGAACTGTAAAAATCAATTGAGGCATTTCCGGAACCGTCGAGAAATGCTTCTGCACTGTCTAAGATATTATAAGGAGAAAATCTGTATCTGAGTTTTACTTTAATTGTATCTCCTGTTTGTGAGTTGCTTCCGCTGTTGTAGAATCCCTGAATGAATGCATTGAGCTGAAGGTTGATCGGCAAAAAATCTGAGGAGAGATACTTTATCGTGATAAAATCTTCATTGGCTGCATTAGTAAATCCCGCAACATAAATATTCCCTGAATTATCAATCGCAATTGCATTTCCATAGTCCTGTGATTCACCGCTTCCTGCATAAATAATAATACCGCGGCTGTTACCGGCTGCGTCATATTTTAATGTAGTCATGTCGTGACCTATAACAGCGATTGCTCCTACAGCTGATACTCCCGTGACATACACATTTCCCGAATTATCGACAGCAAGATCTTTACCTTCGTCATAAGCACCGGCAATTCCATTATATACCCTGATCCATTTAACTGCTCCGGTAGTGTTATACTTAATGGTGGTAAAGTTACTATTGTTCGAATTTCCATACCCGCTGCCTGTGACATAAACATTTCCTGAATCATCCACTTCAATGTCATTTACATAATCATAATTATTTGCTTCATCATATCTGTGACTCCATTGAATCACACCTGCTGAATTATATTTTGCTGTTAGGTAATCCGACAGAGTACCGGCACCATAACTGTCTCCGGTTACATAGACATTCCCGGAATCGTCTACCACGACTTTCTTCGCTTCGTCATAAGTATTGCCTGTTCCGTTACCCCTGCTTGACCATAGCAAAGTTCCTGATGAATTGTATTTGATCGTCAGAAAATCATACTCGCTGTCCAGTCCATAGCTTGTACCTGTTACATATACATTTCCTGAAGCATCTGTGACAACATAGTTTGCATTATCAATATAATTACCTGTTCCGTTATAAGACTTTGACCACTGCACAACACCGTTGCTGTTGTATTTTATAGTCATGAAATTGGATTGAAAGGATATCCCGACGTATCCTGTTACAATAATATTCCCCATATTGTCAATTGAAAGCCCGGTTGCTTTGTCATATAAACTGTCGGCACCGTTGAATCTCTGAGTCCATTGCATCACTCCGTTTGAATTGTATTTTACTGTTGCATAATCGTAGTCAGTTCCAATGCCAATACTGTAACCGGTAACATAAACATTCCCTGATGTGTCAACTTCGATATCAGTCGGATGATCTATGTCATTACCGGGTCCGTTATATCTTTGCGACCATTTAAGCACCCCGTTTGAATCATATTTTATTGAAAGGTAATCATAGTTTGATCCGATTCCTTTGCTGCTTCCGGTCACATAAGTATTTTTTTTGTTGTCAACAGTAATATAATTTGCGCGGTCTTCAGCATCGCCGGTGCCGTTATATAACTTAGTCCACTGAGCATTGATGTTTGTACTATAAACTGACATTAAAATGACAAAAATGTAAAGTAAATTTTCATGTTTTTTAGAAGTTTTTCATTTCACTTTAATTTTAATTAATGGGTATTATTATTTTATTTTATAAATATTAAAATTGTTGATCTTTATTCGGACTTTGCCCTTAAATATCCGTTGGTTTATTTAAGGGCTTAAGAAATCACGCCTCTGTGAGGAGGTTAAATCGATAATATTTGAAATGTTTTCTCACAGAAGTTGCCAGAATTATTAATTAAATTAGACCGTTTACATTAAGAAAACTTGCCACTAATTCTCACGAATTACCGAATTTAAAAATTTCTTATTCACTACTTAGAGACTTCAAAACCCTTGTCATCCCCGCATGCTTTGGCGGGATCCAATCACCAGGTTTGAATTAGAATCACATTTTAATGATTGGATTCCCGCCAACAACGGGAATGACAAGCATTTTTGGTTTTTCAGAAGTTTCTACTTGGTGAAAATTTGTGTTAATTCGTGGCAAAATAAACTTTGAATTTCAAAGCGGTCAACTTAAGTTATTAAATATTTTTTTAAATTAAGTAATACAAAAATACAAACAGCATTACATAATCTGCAAAGATATTTTTATTTAATTGTCCCAAAAAATTCATAAATAATTAATCTGAAAAGGTTATTTTTTATTGCTATTTATTAATAATTTGTATTAATTGGAGAATATAATTGTCCCAAACAAATAAAAGAAAATAACATGAAGAATCTGATCGGGCAGACCAATATGTCACTAAATAAAACTAATATCATTCAGCTTCTTAAAGCTTTTTCTAAAAATGAGGTAAAGGAATTTGATAAGTTTGTTCATTCGCCGTTTTTGAATAACAGAGCAGAAGTAGCAGCATTTTTTGATAAAATTAAAAAATACTATCCTTGTTTTGATCAGACAGATTTTACGAAAAAGAAAGTTTACGATTCGCTGTATCCTTATTCCGGTTACAGAGACGATGTTATAAGGAGATTATGCAGCAATTTATTCAAACTTGCAGAAGATTATTTATCTTATAACTCATTCAGAAATGAAAAATTTGATCAGCACAAAAATCTTCTTGAGCAATACCAGAGAAGATCTGAATGAATTTTATTTTAAACAGTTTCAAAAAACAAAATTGTATCTGGAAGAAAAAAAACGCGGAACGCCGAATACTTTCTTAGAACAACGCGGGTAGAAGAAATTAACAGGAAGCATCTCCTTAAAAGAGACACAACAGGTAAAACAACAGATATTCAGACTCAAATTGACAGCATATGGAAGTTTTCATTTGTCAAACTTCTCAGATTATATGCAGTTGCCGTTCAGCATGTCAGTCAGTTCAATAAGAAATATGATTTAAGCAGTTTAACACTCTTATTAAACTTAATTGAGAAATCAGCTTTTAAAAAAGAGAATGCTGTTGAGTTATTTTATCTCACCATCAGACTGATGACAGACAGAAAGAACGATAAAACATTTTACAGATTAAAACATATTTTTGAAAAAAATCAGCATATACTTGATAATTCCGAAAACGACATGATCTTTGTCGCGTTATTATCATACTGCTGGGATATGAATCTAAAACCCGGGAAGGACTACAGTAAAGACGAGTATGAACTGATAACCGGAATGTTAGACAAGGAAATTCTAACCGAAGGCGGAAAAATGTATTCAGAATGGTTTATGTATGCTTTTCTGACTGCAATAAAAGCCGGCGAAATAGTTTTTGCGGAAAAGTTTATAGATAAATATAAAGATATGGTGCCTGAAAACGAAAGATCTAATGTTGTTAACCATGCCCGCGCAGAGCTTGAATTTGTAAAGGAAAATTATGAAAAAGCTCTCGAATATCTCAGCATCCCAAAGTACAATAATGTCAGTGAAAAGCTCCGTGCAAATAATATGTATCTGAGAATTTACTATGAACTGGAGTGGAGCGATCAGTTTTTTAACCAGATTGACAGTTTCAAACACTTTCTAAAGAATGTTAAATCATTAAGTACTAATCTGATAAAGGTAAGACAAAACTTTGTAAAATATATTCTTATTCTTTATAAAATTAAACTAGGTGAAATGAAAACAGATTTTTCAGTATTAAAAAAGGAAATCGCAGATTCACAGTTGGTGAACTATAAATGGATAATGAAAAAACTAAGTAAACTAGAACAACGAAGTCAGAAGTGAAAAAAGTTTTCGTCATTTGAAATTTGAAATTTGGGATTTGGGATTTGGGAATTTGAATTTTGATAATGGGATTTCAAGGTCAAACTACAAGTTAGAAGCAACTAAATAAAAACAGATTGCAAATTATCAATTGATCAGATTCTTTAACCAATAATATTTGCAATCTGTAATTTGAAACAAATAACTCGTAACTCGTAACTCGTAATTCTTAACTTGTAACTCGTAATTTAGTTTTAATATTTGGCAGCTTGATGTCTGGCGTCTCGCCTCTCACGTCTTGTGTCTCACGGTTTCACAACCGCCACAAACCCAGCCGAATTATTATAAGCAATAAGTATGTCATTCAGATCAACGATATAATCTCCGTTCACATCATTTACAACATAGCCTGCAGCAAAAGTTCCCGCTGCATTGTAAGTCTGTATGACATCAGTAAGATCTATAACTCCGTCCTTATTCACATCAGCGCTGTATACTGCAAACTCAGCCGGAGAAGAATCAACCTGCTTCAAGTTGTCACCGAATGCTTTTGATGCTGAAGATGTGAAATCGTAATTAAGAATACTCCCGGTGAATGTCTGCGTCGTCTTGCTCCATGTCTCAAGCGAATTCCTGTGCTTTACCTGCAGGTAGTATGGCTGGCCATTCTGAACCTGAGTTAAGAACACGGAAACCTGGCCGCTTGAATTTATCACTCCCTTTGCCGAGTCAACAATGATGTAAGGATTCACGTTACTTCTTGCATAAACCCTTACGGTATCCTGTACGGTCACATTAGTTGCGGGATTGTAGAATCCTTCTATCAGCATCGTAAGGTTCAGGACTTTGTTCAGCGTTTGTCCGTTGCTCGGCCTGAAGTTGCCCTGAGGCAAAGGCATATAGTTGTTGTAATATTTCCATGGGCCGAGCTTCTGATATGGATTGCTTGCGAGATCATACTGAACACGAGCTCTCCATTTGTAAAGCTTCCCGGTCTGCAATCCGTCAATGTTGTGGGAGATCTCCGTCCCTGTAAGCCCAAGATTGCTGAAGTTTCCGGTACCGGTTGATCCGGTACCGTTGCTAATCACGGTTCCGCTGAATGGTGTGCTGTTCTGTTTGTATTCGTGATTGATCTTTGCTTTGGTCATACCGAAAGGACTCTTTCCGTAAATGGCGAGTTTTACCTGACCGTTGTAGTATGTGAGTCCACCGGAGCTTACAACAGAACCAGAGCCGGTGAATATTGCTGGACATTTGCTCTTGCATTTCCGCCGCCGCCGCCGCCGTAATAGACAAACGCTTTTCCTTCTCCGGTGTTTCCGTTAGCAAACCTGTACGCACCGACAATCACATCGCTGTAGCCGTCACCGTTTACATCACCTGCCGATGCAACAGAGACTCCCAGGTTTGCATTTGCTGTGTTGCTTTCAATTGTCCAGCTTGCTGTTGTGCTTAGTCCTGTTTGCGAACCGTGGTGGACTTGTATTTTGCCTTCATCGGTTTGCCCATTTTCAAAATTGAAAGCTCCGACTATCACGTCGCTGTAGCCGTCTCCGTTTACATCACCGGCACCTGCTACTGAAATTCCAAGGTTTGTAAGAGTCTGATTACTCTGAGTCTGCCATGATGGTGTTGTGTTTATTCCTGATGACGAACCGTTGTAAACGAACGCCGCTCCCTCAAGAAATTCCGGATTTGAATAAGAACTCGCTCCGATTATTACATCGCTGAATCCGTCCCCGTTCACATCACCTGCTGATGCAACACTTGAACCAAAATTCGCGCTTGCCAGATTGATCTCAAGCTGAGATGATCCGCTTATACCTGTCATCGAACCATAATAGATCCATGCAGCGCCTTCATCATTCTGGCCGTTATCATACGTCCATGCACCAACGACAACATCAGAATATCCGTCACCGTTAACATCACCTGCTGTGCTTACTGAATGTCCGTATCTCGCATTTGCCTGATTGACTTCAGATACCCAGCTGTAAGATGTATTCAAGCCGGTAGTAGAGCCGTTAAAAATATATGCTCTTCCTTCCTGAGTTTGTCCGTTTGCAGCATTCTCCGCTCCTATTATTACATCACTGTAACCGTCACCGTTAACATCACCGGCGGTTGAAACCGCACAGCCGAAGAATTCTCCTGATGAATCTCCAAAAAGATTGTAGTTCCAGAGTGCATTAATCCCGGCCAGAGATCCGTTAAATACATATACTCTGCCCTGCCCTGCCCAGTTGGGTCCGCCTACAAGCACATCTGAAAAACCGTCACCGTTAACATCACCGGCTGTTGAAACCGAATAACCGAACTGTGCATTTGCTGAGTTACTTTCGCTGATAGTGTTTGCAGTAGGGTTAAGCCCTGTTGCCGAGCCGTGATAAATGTACACTCTGCCTTCATCAGTCTGGCCGTTGTCATACAGATACGCACCGACAATCACATCCGAATATCCGTCACCGTTTACATCTCCTGCTGAGGCAACGCTTTGTCCATAGAATGCATTGTCCTGTCCGCCTTCATTTGACCATCCGGATTGAGTCGCCAGACCGGAGGCGGAACCGGTGTATAATGCTACTTTGCCTTCCCTTTGTGAACCATTGCTTATCATTTGATCTGAAGAGATTATCACATCTGAATAACCGTCACCGTTTACATCGCCTGCAGTGGCGACGCATTCTCCCAAGTATGCAGTATCTTCATTGCTTTCAATTGTCCAGTCAGCATTTGCCGGTGTACCGTTCGCGCCGAGTCCGGTAGATGAACCGAACCAGCCGAAGACTGCCCCTTCGTCATTCTGACCGTTATCATAAAAATTTGCGCTGGCAATAATGTCGCCGTAGCCGTCTCCGTTCACATCGCCGGCTGTGGAAACACTTGCCCCAAAATTTGAATATGATTGATTGGATTCCGATATCCATGACGGGTTGACAGAAAGTCCGGTTGAACTTCCGTTGTAAACATAAACCCTTCCTTCACCTTCCTGCCCGCTGTTTGCCTGATATGCCCCTATCACGGCATCTGAGTAACCGTCACCGTTAACATCACCGGCAGTGGAAATGCTGTTACCAAAAAAACTCTGCTGCGGTCCGATCTTAGTCCAGTTCGCAGTTGCAGAAAGTCCCGTTGATGAGCCGTAATATGCAAACACCCTTCCTTCATTATAGCCTGCAAATATATTGGAATTGTATCTCTCCTGTCCTACAAGAATATCACTGTAGCCGTCACCGTTCACATCTCCGGCTGATGCAACATCAGAGGCATACTGCTGGTTATATGGCTCGCCGACGTTCGATGACCAGTTTGCCGAGCTGCTCAGGCCGGAAGAAGAGCCGTGATATACAAATGCTTTTCCTTCGGTTGAGCTGCTAAACTGAGTCCAGAATGGACAACCTACAACCACGTCGCTGTAACCGTCTCCGTTCACATCGCCGGCGCTTGAAACAGAAGCTCCAAACCATGCATTTGTTACTGTAACAGTTGCAGACCAGTTTGCGGATGCACTCAAGCCCGAAGCTGATCCGTGATAGACAAAAGCTTTGCCTTGAGACCAAGTTAAACTTATATTTGTTGTGTATGTCAAAGCTCCGACTATCAGGTCGCTGTATCCGTCACCGTTGACATCCCCGGTTGTTGCCACACTGTATCCAAACCTCTCGCTGAGTGATAAACCACAGTATTCTTCCTTCGTCCAGTTCGGAGTTACAGATGGACCCGTTGCCGAGCCGTAGTAAACATGCACTCTTCCTCCCGCAGTATTAATATTGTCATACTCCGGAGCGCCGATAGCTATATCAGAATATCCGTCTCCATTCACATCGCCGGCTGTTGCCACTGTGAAACCATATTGTTCTTCAGCCTGCGTTCCTGATTTTGTCCAGCTTGCAGTTGTTGAGAGCGGATCGATTGTTACCGGATAAACAGCATCTTCATCATTGACAACAATACTAAATTGGGAATTTGGGATTTCCTGATTTGGAATTTGTTTATCCTTATCTTCTATTTGTAAGTTGTAATTTGTATTTTGTAATTGCTTTTTTTCAAAGTACGCACGCAGCGGCTTCCCGTTTGCATCCCACACTTTAAGGGCAGAATATTTCATCTTCTCTTCGCCTTTGTCATTCTTGAACATCAGAGCATCTGCGCCAACTATCATCTTCAGTTCTGTCTTGGCTGAGAGATCAAGTCTGAGCTTTCCTTCACCTAATGGTTTTTGTTTTATGATGAAGTCCTGACGCATGCCTTCTTTCGTGTTCGTATAATCAATCCGCAGGTTTTCATTCTCTATCCATGCCTTGTTACCTGCGGCTTGGAGATTGTTATTTGTAATTTGTAACTCGTCATTTGTAATTCTCAGATCAATTTCGAAATCTTTTATTGTATCATACTCTTTATCTTCTTCTCTCAGCGTCTTGTCATTCACATCAAACTTCGGGATCTTATTTGTTCTTGTCTTAGCCATGAATCCGTTATTGTGATAAATGAAACGGATGTTGTTGGCGCGGTTGGGTGACTGGTATGTGCCGAGCTCTTCAGAGTATGTGATATTGTACTCTTCTTTCTGAATATTCTGAATCACTTTCTGATACCAGCCCTGATCAATATCTTTACTGACTGATTCCTGATTATCTTTTTTTGAACCATTGTTTACAGTCTCCGCAAATGAAGGCGCAGATGGACTTTGAAGTTCAGCAAAATCAATATATCTAATATTGCTTGGTTCATTTTTCTGTGTCTCACAGAAACTGAATCCGAGAAGTAAAGCAACTGATGCGATAAGAACTAATGTTTTCATTTTTATTTTTTTTAGTTAATGAATAAATTTTTTATATTTTTGAATTACCTTAATAATTTCATTTTCCAGTCCGGAATTAATTTCATTCTTTTTTCCCCTCAGGCTGAGCTCCGCTCTTGCCGACAGAACTATCAGGCTGATTATGTTTCCTTCAGATTCAGATTCCATGGATTCTCTGATAATCTCATTTAATATTCTGATCTTATCCGTCATATCTGTCTTTTTCATTATTTAAATTAATTTCGTCAAAAATATACTGAGAAGCTTTATTATGCAAAGAAAGTTTTCTAAGTTTATTATACAGGATAGTAACGGTTTTTTGATAGACAATTGATTTATTAGTGAATAATCAACTTTTTTTAATTAATTTATTATACATCTTTCTTAAAAATGAAATATAAAGACACTAAACTAATATCCTTTCTTCAGACCTTTTCAAAAGATGAACTCGATGATTTTGAAAAATTCTTATCTCAGCAGTATTTCAGGCAAAGAAGGGATCCGCTTCCGCTTTTTAAGATCCTTATGAAGTTTCAGTCTGAATTTTCAAATGAAGATTTTAATGAGGAAAAAGTGTTCGTTAAACTTTATCCGGGAAATTCATTTTCATCTTTGAATTCTAAGAATATCTTCCGCTCACTCTCTTCTTATCTGCTGAAAGCACTCGAGGATTTTTTATACATATCGAATCTCAGGAAAAATAAAGTTCTGAAGAACCGAATCCTGCTAAAAGAAATTCTGGAGCGGAATCTGTCTAAACATTATGAACAGTATCTTGAGAAAGTTTATGAGGCTCTGAAAGAGGATGAGAAAATTTTTGGTTATGATATTTTAGAGAAGTTCCATATTGAAAGACTTAATGCAAGATATTATGCATCTGTTCTTGATATGAGAAATTATTTTAATCACAGCTTTAAATCGCTTGAGCTTGTATCCTCGCACTTCTGGCTTGATCTGATAAGCTCTGCAAAGCTTATGCTGCTTGGATATGACAATATGAATATCAGACCGGAGAGCGATATTCTCAATACACTGCTTAATTCAGTTGATATGGATAAAATATTAAAGATCTATGAAGGTACTGAATATTACATTTATCTGTATTTCAATTTCAATGTTTATAAATGTCTTGAGAATAACAGAGACTTTAGATACTATGAAAAAGCAAAGAAAATATTCTTCGATAACAAAGCAAAGATAAGCATCCATGACAAGAATTATTTTTATGCAGACATGATCAGCATTTTACTCATAGGATCGGGGGGGCACTTTGTTGAAATTAAGAAAGAACTCTTCTTTATTTTGAAAAACTGCCTGGTAGATAAAGCGTATAAATTATCCGATGAAGATTTCATGCATCCGAATTTCTACAGGAACTGCATTTTGTGCGCGGAATATCTCAAAGAATTTGACTGGGCAGATGAATTTATTGAAAAGTACAGCGGAGAACTGAATCCTGAATTCAGGGATAACATGAAGAATTATTCCAGCGCCTTGATAAATTATTCACGCGGGGATTATGACAACTCTCTGGAGTATATTTCCAGAATAAAATATGATCATGCATTTTTTAAGACTGATATAAAAACCCTGACTCTTAGGATCTATTATGAATTGAATCTGCATGAGCAGGCTATTTATATGGCTGATACTTTTAAGCATCACATTAAAATTTCCCCTCATCTTAATGAAAATATACGGAAATCTACTCTGAACTATGTCAGTTACTATCTGAAAATATTTAAACTGAAAATGAGTGAAGGCAAATCCCGGAAAAAAGATGCCGGACTCTTAAAATCACAGATCAAAAAGGAAAAAGATCTCATTCAGGTAGGATGGCTTATCGAAAAACTGGATCAGATCGAGTCCTCATAATAATAATGGTCAAAAGTTTTTAGCCGGTCGTCCTCGATGAATCTCCCGCACCCAATAAAATTCAAGAAGATATCAGATCAAATGCAGTGTCTCAGCGGGGATAATGAATTAGCAGGAAAAAAAGATTGCAAATATTTATGACTAAATAAAATATTTGCAATCTGTAATTTAAAAATTGTAATTTGAAATTATATCAAGGTCTTACAACAGCCACAAACCCCGCCGAATTATTATAAGCAATGAGTATGTCATTCAGATCAACAATATTATCTCCGTTCAGATCAGTGACTACATATCCTGAAGCAAAAGAACCCGCGGCATTATAAGTCTGTATGACATCATTCAGATCTACCGTCCCGTCATTATTTACATCACCGCTGTAAATTGCATATCTCACCGGTGATGCATCTACATTGATCATATTGTTTCCGTATGCCTTTGCGGCGGCGGTTGAGAAATCATAACTCATCGTTGTTCCCTGCACAAACGGTTCGCCTCCTGGTCCTGCTCCAGGTCTCTATGCAGTTCCTGTGATTCACTCTGATATAATATGTTCCGCCTGCTGCATTTGCAAATATGAACGATCCGGTAAAGGTAACAGAGTCTATTACTGCAACTGCCGAATCTACCACACCAAAAGGAGATATGTTTGAATGCAGATAAGCCCTGGCTGTATCTCTGAGTCTTAGCCTGTCAGTTCCGGCATCATATAATCCTTCCGGAATGAAAGTGATGTTGATCGCGGATGATGCCGGGATTAAACCCGGTCCTGACCCTACAAAGTTTGATGCCGGCCCGTTCAAAGTAAAGTTACCTAAAGTACCTGTGTAATTGTTTGATGTTGCATCAGTAAGAGTTGTTATTCCGGTATTATTACCTCCGGCGATTCCCTGATTAAAATGATAACTTGCAAGCAGTCCCGTACCGGAATTGATCTGAAGAAATCTGTTTGTTGAAATTTCTGACTGAGATAATTCACGATTCCAGATTCTTACTTCATCAAGAGTGCCGTTCATCCATTCTGTGCTCAGATTATAAGCTCCAAGATATCCTCCGGTAGTTATGACCGGAAGATTCACATTCGCAGAATTTCTCTGAGCAACAAGCGCACCATCAAGATAACTTCTGAAACCATTTACAGTGTTCTTCTTCCAGGTTACCGCAATATGGTGCCAGTTGCCGTCTGTCGCTCCGGCTCCGACGCTAATACCTGCTGCGGTATTCCCGTCAGTTGATATTATGTGTGTTCCGTTCCAGCCGGCAACAATGTAACCGGATCCATTCTGAAATCTTACTGCAGACTGTAAAGATGTTCCTTTGAACCAATACTCAATAGTAAATTGTGTTGTTGATGCACTCGCAAAGGAAGTAGTCAATGCATTGGGCAGAGCAACGTGGTCATTTGTCCCGTCAAAATTCAGCGCATTTGTCTGAACTGATGCAAACCCTGTCCCGCTTATTGCAAATGTATAAGTTTGCTGAAGAAGACATACTGTACCTGAGTTGATGTTTGAATAAACTATGACTGTTGCATTCTTTAACCCGGAAGAGTTAGGAGAAAAAGTTACATTAAAAGTCTTAGATCCGCCGGAAGCGATCTTTCCGGCAGGAGTGAGTGAACCTGCAGTAAATAAAACTGAATCTGTTCCCGTTATTTTAATACTGTCAACTGATAAACTGTCTGTACTCGTATTCTGAAATGTATATGTACGGTTAAGATTTCCTCCTGTTGATACATTTCCAAAATCAGTTAAATTTGCCAAGCTCGGTATTACAGATCCGTTTGTGATCGGATTTCCGTTACCTGATGCTGCGGTCTGAATTGCTGCAGGTAATGCTATGTTTCTAAATACTGAAACTGAATTAACATTGTAATTTGTGGATGCTATTTCCGGTTTGCCGTCACCGTCTATGTCTCCAATGCTGACGGAAGATGCCTGTCCTGCACTTCCTAAATCAACTTTTGCTGCAAAACTTACTGTTCCCGTTACAGATGTATTTCGTAAAACTGATACTGAATTACTTGTAAAATTTGCAACAGCCAGATCAGGCTTGCCGTTTCCGTCTATGTCGCCGATGCTTACTATCTGCGGAGCACCGCCTGCGGCAAAGTCAACCCTTGCTGCAAAACTTCCTGCATCGATAATTCCGGTTGTGGAAGTATTAAGAAATACTGATGCGTTATTACCACTGTTATTGGCAACTGCGAGATCAGGCTTTCCGTCACCGTCGATGTCACCTATGCTGATTGAAACCGGACCACTTCCGGCACTATAGTCAACCTTTGCTGCAAAACTTACTCCTCCGGATATTGATGTATTCTGATATACTGATGCTGTGTTGTCGCCGTTGTTAGCCACCGCCAGATCGGGCTTGCCGTCTCCGTCCAGATCACCAATGCTGATTGAATACGGGGATGAACCTGCACTAAAATCAACCTTTGCAGCAAAGCTGACTCCTCCGGATGTTGATGTGTTGCGTAATACTGATACGCTGAAGCCGGTTCTATTTGCTACTGCCAGATCAGTCTTGCCGTCTCCGTTTAAATCACCCATGCTTACAGACCAAGGAGAAGACCCTGTTCCGAAATCAACCTTTGCTGCAAAACTTACACCACCCGTTGTTGATGTATTACGGAATACTGATACTGAGTTGCTGGCACCGCTGTTAGTTACAGCCAGATCAGGCTTGCCGTCACCGTCTATGTCGCCGATGCTTACAGACTTTGGAGATGATCCTGTTCCGAAATCAACCTTTGCTGCAAAACTTACACCACCCGTTGTAGATGTATTGCGGAATACTGATACTGTATTACTGCCATAATTCGCAACAGCAAGATCGGGCTTGCCGTCTCCATCCAGGTCACCGATGCTGACGGAATATGGAGTTGATCCTGTGGAAAAGTTAACTCTTGCCGCAAATTCAGTTTTACACCCTCCCGGAAATGTTTCAAGGAACGGCATTGATGAATAACCCGTCAGATTGCTTGCGAGATTTGTTACGGAAATATACTGAAAGTTTGCTCCTGCCGGAGTGGTGACAGTTAAACTTGTATCTGTTGATGCCGATACTGAAGCTAATGCAGCTCCGAAAAATACAATGTTGTTTGAAGCTGTCGTATTGAATCCGCTGCCTGTGATAGTTACAGTCGTTCCTGCGGGACCGCTCTGCGGGGAGAAAGTTGTAATGACTGGCGCTAATGAAATCTGATTAGCTTTTACAGCGAAAGTATAAGTCTGCTGAATAAGACACACTGAACCGGAATCTATGTTTGAATATATGTTTACAGTTGCATTTTTTATTCCAAGTGAAGACATAACATACGTAACAGAAAAGGTTTTCGATGCGCCGGGTGCAATTTTCCCGGCTGGTGTCAACGATCCCGGTGTGAATAATGCCTGATCAGCCCTGACATTTTAATGCTGTCAACACTTAAGCTGTCTGTGCTTGTATTCTGAATTGAATATGTTCGGATGAGATTTCCGCTTAGTTTAAATTTCCAAAGTCAGTATGATTTGCCAAGCTCGGTATTACAGATCCGTTTGTGATCGGATTTCCGTTACCGGAAACACTGGTCTGTAATACAGACGGAGTTGCTATGTTTCTGAATAAAGAGAGTGTCTTAGTGTCGTAATTTGTCGCAACCACTTCCGGTTTGCCGTAATTGTCGAAGTCGGCAATGCTGAGGGAACTTGCCTGCCCTGCTGTCGTCAGATCAACTTTTCCGGCAAAACTTACCGTGCCCGGTACAGACGCATTGCGTAAAACTGATATTGAACTACTAGTAAAATTTGCAACAGCCAGATCCGGTTTACCATCTCCGTCTATGTCACCGATGCTTACTGTTTGCGGAGCTCCACCTGCTGCAAAGTCAACCCTTGCTGCAAAACTTCCTGCATTTATAATTCCGGGTGTGGATGTATTACGAAATACTGATGCGTTATTACTGCTGTTATTGGCAATAGCCAGATCAAGCTTTCCGTCTCCGTCAATGTCGCCGATTCTCATGGAAACGGGACTACCTCCTGCATTAAAGTCAACCTTTGCTGCAAAGCTTACTGCTCCTGATGTTGATGTGTTTTTATAAACTGATGCCGTGTTACTTCCGCTGTTTGCCACAGCCAGATCGGGCTTTCCGTCTCCGTCCAGATCACCGATGCTGACTGAATACGGAGATGAACCTGTTGTAAAGTCAACTTTTGACAGAAAACTAACAGCTCCTGAAGTTGATGTATTGCGAAATACGGATACTGTCCAGCTGACTCTGTTTGCAACTGCCAGATCAGGCTTTCCGTCTCCGTTTACATCTCCAACGCTTACAGACCATGGTGAACCTCCGGACGTGAAATTAACCTTTGCTGCAAAACTAATACTCCCAAGTATGGATGTGTTGCGGAACACAGATACTGATGTGTCACCGCTGTTTGTCACAATCATATCAAGCCTGCCGTCCCCGTCTATGTCGCCGAAGTTTACAGACTTTGGAGATAATCCTGTCACGAAATCAACTTTTGCTGCAAAACTTATAACATCTGCACTAGATGTATTGGGAAATACTGATACGGTATTACTTCCATAATTCGTAACTGCCATATCAGACCTGCTGTCTCCATTCAGGTCACCGATGCAGACGGAATATGGAATTGAATCAGAAGTAAAATCCCTTTTTAATTCAAATTCAGGTTTGCATCCACCCGGGAATGTTAATTTGAACGGTATTGATGAATATACCGTAAGATGGTTTTCTACATTTGTCACTGAGATATAACCGTAGTTTGCTCCTGGCGGAACCTCTACCGTCAGGCTTGTATTTGTTGATGCAGGTACATACGCTGGTGCTGCTCCAAAGAATACCCTGTTAAATGACGGAACCAGACTGAAACCGCTTCCGGTGATAGTTACAACTGTTCCGGCCGGTCCGCTTTGTGGAGAGAATGTTGTAATTACCGGCTGTGCATAAAGTTCGAGCGCAAAAAAAGTAAAAGCTAAAATCAAAATGGTCTTGATTGATCTCAAACCTGAAGATCTGCTGTTAATATTTTTTTTAAAACTTAGACTGAATCCAGATTTTGTAAGTTCATTCATGCTGTTAGATTTTTAATTTATAATTATTTTAATTGAAATTTTTGATTTGATACTTGTATAAATATAAACTTGAAAATATCTTTAAAGGAATTTGAACAGAATTTTTTGGTTCTTTATGTTCTTGCTGCAAAATGACAAATAATCATTTAATTTCATAAGAACCTGTGGGTAGCAGGAAGTGCTTATAAAACAAGCAATAGGGGACAGTAGAATACTTCTAAAATTATTTACTTCACGAAAAATTACGCCATGAAATTAAATAATATATTTTCTTAATGCAACAATGAAATCAAAAGAAGGTATTAAGAAATTTCATTTCTAAAAAAATCGGAGAAATGCTTAGACACAATGCTGAGATAAAACCGGCTGTATATAATAAATACTGAATCTATTTAAAAATGAAATCTCCCCCTGTTAAAACAAGAGATCCCATCTTTTTTAAAAAATGGGATCTCTGTTTGATTCACGTCTGACGTTTGACATCTCACGTTTCACGGTTTCATAACCGCCACAAACCCCGCGGAATTATTATAAGCAATGAGTATGTCATTCAGATCGACAATATTATCTCCGTTCAGATCAGTGACTACATATCCTGAAGCAAAAGAACCCGCGGCATTATAAGTCTGTATGACATCATTCAGATCTACCGTCCCGTCATTATTTACATCTCCGCTGTAAACTGCATATCTCACCGGCGCAGCATCGACATTGATAATATTATTACCGTATGCCTGTGTGTTTGCAGTTGTGAAATTATATGTAAGTGTGCCGGCAGTAAATATCTGCGTGGTATTGCTCCAAGTCTCGAGTGAATTTCTTTGCTTTAATTGTAAGTAATAACTAACTCCGTTTGCTGCATTTGAAAATGAAAATGTGCCGGCTCCGGTATTACTTAAATATGCTTTTGCAGAATCAACTATTGCATAAGGAGAGGAACTGTTTCTTAAATATACTCTTGCTGTATCCTGCACCATTAAATTGGTTGAAGAATTATAGAATCCCTGAATCAGCATTGTGAGATTTAACTGCTTTGCGGTCGAACCGTCTGAAGCTCTGAAGTTTCCAGGAGGAGTAGGAATATAATTATTGTAATATTTCCACGGACTGAATTTCTGATATGGATTATTGACAAGACTGTACTGAATTCTTGCTCTCCATTTGTATTCTTTAGAAGAATTCAAACCTGAAATGTCATTATTAAGCTGAACACCGGTTATAACTGTTCCGAGATCTGTTGATGCTCCGGCGCCGGATGAAGAAACGCTGTTCGTAATTGTTGCGCCGCTGAATGGTATTCCGTTATCTTTAAACTCATAAATTATCTTTCCATCTGCTCTTCCATATGAACTCTTACCAAAAGTATTTAATCTGACCTGACCATTTGTTCCCGTCAGTCCGCCTGAGGATACAACATTAGAAGAGCCCGGTTTGTATTGCTGAACCGTGGATCTCATTCCGGTTGCGCTGTTACCGTAATACACAAAAGCAGCCCCGTCAACTATTGCACCATTGTTGTAAGAGGGAGCTCCGATAATAACATCTGAATAACCGTCTCCGTTGACATCTCCTGCTGAAGAAACACTCATTCCAAATTGTGCAGAATTCAGATTGCTTTGTAAATTCCCGTTCGAGGTCAGTGAAAGTCCGGAAGCTGATCCGTTATATTCAAAGACATTACCTTCATCAGATTCACCGTTATCATAAAAAAAAGCTCCTACAAGTATGTCCGAATAACCGTCACCATTGACATCGCCTGCGGAAGAAACACTGGAACCATAGCGTGAATCAGCCTGATTGCTTTCTGCAGTCCAGTTTGCTAAAGCAGATAAACCCGAACCCGATCCTTGATAAACAAATGTTTTACCTTCATTTGATTCTCCGTTTGTATAAAGGTTTGCTCCGACTATCACATCTGAGTAACCGTCTCCGTTCACATCTCCGGCAGATGAAACACATGTACCAAATATGGAACCCGCCTGATTACTCTCTGTAGTCCAGCTTTGAGTTAGAGATAAACCTGTTGAA
The DNA here is from genome assembly GCA_016710985.1 of Ignavibacteria bacterium. GTDB lineage: Bacteria > Bacteroidota > Ignavibacteria > Tepidaquicellales > Tepidaquicellaceae > JAGPCH01. The sequence continues at coordinate 81,692 of JADJTX010000062.1, read as the reverse complement.
GATCCATTATAAACATAAGCTCTTCCTTCATTTGTTTGTCCGTTATCATATGACGGAGCGCCGATAATTACATCAGAGTATCCGTCACCATTTATGTCTCCTGCAGTAGAAACAGAATAACCAAATTGTGCTGCGAATTGTGAAATTGTCGAATTCCAGTTTGAAGTAAGAGATAGTCCTGAAGCTGATCCGTAATATACATAAGCTCTTCCGTTGCTGCTAAAATTATATGCTCCAATTATTACATCCGAAAAACCGTCACCGTTTACGTCACCGGCAGTTGACACGCTATTGCCAAAGTTAGAGTTGGCATTATTATTTTCAGCAGTCCAGTTTGATGTAATTGATAATCCCGAAGCTGATCCGTAGTAAGCATAAGCCCTTCCTTCGTTTGCTTGTCCGTTTGAATAAAAATGTGCGCCGATAATAACATCCGAGTATCCGTCACCGTTTACATCTCCGGCTGTCGAAACACTTATACCAAACAGCGAGCTTGCCTGGTCACTTTCAGCAGACCAATTTGCAACAGCCGATAATCCGGCGGCAGAACCATGAAATACAAAAGCTCTGCCTTCGTCTGTTTGTCCGTTATCATAATAAGGAGCGCCGACAATAACATCTGCATAACCGTCGCTGTTGACATCTCCCGCAGAAGATACGCTGAATCCATACACTGAATTATCCTGTCCCCCTGCTGTGCTCCAGTTTACTCCAGTTAATCCTGAAGGTGAACCATTATAAACAAAAGCACTTCCTTCATCACTCTCGCCATTGTCAAACAAATTTGAACCGACAATCACATCGCTGAATCCATCACCATTTATATCTCCGGCTGTAAAAACACTGTTGCCATAATTTGCTGATGTCTGATTACTTTCATTTGTCCAGTTTGGAGCAGTTAACAAACCAGTTGCGGAACCATTAAATACCAATGCTCTTCCTTCACCTGTTTCACTATTACTGTAAGCGGGATTACCAACTATCACATCACTGTATCCATCGCCATTCACATCACCTGCTGAAGAAACACTGTACCCTAAGAAGCCTCCGTTATCAATGTCATCGTACGTCCAGTCAGGTGATGCAGAAGGTCCGGTTGCGGATCCAAGGAAACTGAATACTTTCCCTGCAGAAATAAATCCTTCCGATCCGATTATTAAATCAGAATAACCATCGCCGTTAATATCACCGGCTGTAGAAACTGATACTCCTATTCTTGTATTGCCAATATTGCTTTCATATGTCCAGTATGCAGGAGTTATTATTCCGGCAGCCGAACCGCGGTATAGATGTAACTTCCCTTCGGATAACTGTCCATTATCAAAATCCGGTGAGCTGACAATAATATCCGAATATCCGTCACCATCTACGTCTCCGGCAGTTGAAATACTGCTTCCGAATAATGCTCCGGCCTGATTTCCTGTCAATGTTGTATTTGGTGTTGTTTGTGATCCGGATGCTGATCCATGAAAAACAAAAACTGTCCCGAATCCTGATGAGGAATTTGAATAGCCTACTAATACATCGCTGTATCCGTCACCATCGACATCACCTGCAGTTGAAACAATATTATTTGTTCCGGGTCCGCCTGAAAGAATACTGCTTGGAGATGCTGATAATCCTGATGCAGAACCGTTATAAACATTTGCAATTCCTCCGTTGCCGGTAGCTGCTGCATTAAATGTATAAAGAATTCCACCACTCCCAACCGTGCAGGCAGAATCAGCTGCAGAAAAGAATACACTCCGAAGGTCACCGCTTACACCTGAATTTTGAGAACTCCAGTTCAATCCGCCGTTAGTTGTTTTTAAAACAGTACTTCCAAAACCAACGGTCCATCCGACAGTTGATGAGGTAAAGTAACATGCATAGAGATCCTGTGTTGTGCCGGATGTTTGAGGCGACCATGTTGTTCCGCCGTCAGTTGTTTTCAGAATTGTTCCTGCATGACCAAATGCAAGTCCGTTTGATGATGAAGAAAAATATACACCGCGTAAAGTTTGCGTTGTTCCGGATGTCTGTAAAGTCCAGTTTGTTCCGCCGTTGGTTGTTCTCAGGATTCTTCCATTAGCGCCAACTATCCAGCCATCTGAAGGTGATGTAAAAATAATATCCCGAAGTTCTGCTGTAATTCCTGATGTCTGAGCTGTCCAGTTTATTCCTGCATTTGTTGTTTTCCGTACTAAACCGTTTGCTCCTGATACATATCCTTCTGTTGATGTTCTGAAATAAACACAGGATAAATTTGCAGAAGTCCCTGAAGTTTGCGCAACCCAGTTAGCTCCGCCATTTGAAGTAACCCTTATTGTTCCTGCAAGTCCGACCGCCCATCCTGAATCCGGAGTTGTAAACCAGTTGCTTCTGAAGTCATTTGAAGTGAAAGAATTTCTTAATGTCCAGTTTGTTCCTCCGTCTGATGTTATTATTATGGTGCCGTTTGCACCAACTGCACAGCCTATTAACGGAGAAGTAAAACATACATCCTGAAGATTTTCAGTGGAACCTGAAGTCTGTGTCTTCCATAACAGATCAGTATTCTTAGCACCGACAACTACATCGCTGAATCCGTCTCCGTTCACATCGCCGGCTGTTGAAACACTGTAACCTGTATTCAGTAAATCCGAATTACCCTCTGCAGTCCAGTCAGGTGTAACAGAGAGTCCGGTTGCGGACCCTTGATACACATAATGATTTTCCAGCATCAGTAACACCGTTATCATAATAAGGAGCGCCGACAATAACATCCGAATAACCGTCACCGTTAACATCACCGGCAGTACCAACAGAGAATCCAAACTGTGCACCTGATTGATTGCTTTCCGCGCTCCAGTCCGGTGAAGTTGATAAAGGATCAATAGTAATTGGATAGACAGCATCTTCATCATTCACTACTATACTGAAGGAATTGGGATTTGGAATTTCGAATTTGGGATTTGTATCGATTTTTGATTTTGAATTTTGGATTTTGTATTCATCATTTAATTTGTAATTCATAATTCGTAATTCGTAATTGCTCTTTTCAAAGTATGCTCTAAGTTCGCGGTGATTTGCGTCCCAGCATTTCAAAGCGGAATACTTCATCTTATCGATTCCCGCTTCATCTTTAAACATAAGCGCATCCGCACCGACTATCATTTTTAATTTTGTATCTGCAGATAAATTTAATCTAAGCTTGCCTTCGCCCTCAGGTCTGTTCTTTATTATAAAATCCTGACGCATCCCGTCTTCATTGTTAGTGTAATCAATCCGGATATTTTCATTTTCGATGAAAGCTTTATTGTCAGCAACTTTAAGTTCTTCATTTGTAATTCGTAATTTGTAATTCGTAATTCGTAATTGTACTTTCCATTCATCTTCCGTTTGACGTTTGACACTTGACGTTTGACCAAAGCCGTCTAGCGTCTTACGTCTAGCGTCTCGCGTGACGGCAGTGAATCCGTCTTTATGATAAATGAAACGGATATTGTTTTTTCGATTAGGCGACTGATATGCGCCGAGTTCTTCATTATAAGAAATTTTATACTCATCTTTCTGAATGTTTTCTGTTGCTTTACTGTACCAGTCCTTATCAAAGTTATCAGAGCCGGGTTCTTTAGCCGGATTATTATTATTAATTTTAATCGGTTCTTCAAATGCCGGGGGAGCGGGACATTCGAGTTTAAAAGCGATTTTGTTTTGACAATTGCTGTCCTGATAATTGCTTTGTTTCTGAGAATTGAAACTGAAGAACAAAACAACTGAAAGAGAAAGTAAGAAAGTTTTCATAATAATTTTGTTTGGGGTTTATATTTGTGTATTGGGTATTGTGTATTGTGTTGCACACTGAACATTGATAACTGATAATAAAATAGTAGCCCGGCATCCCCTCCGCCCCAGATTCGGCTACTATTTAATTAATAATTAATAATAAATCGTCTCGCATCTTGCGTCTCGCGTCTCACGTCTCGTCTTCACGTCTCAGGGCTTCATCACCGCCACAAACGCCGCCGAATTATTATAAGCAACCAGAAGGTCATCCAGATCGGAGACATTATTTCCGTTCAGGTCAGTTACAATATATCCCGTTGCAAAAGCGTTAGCGTCATTGTTTATCTGGATTACATCATCAAGATCAATTGCTCCGTCCTGATTTACGTCTCCGCTGTAAACTGCAAACTTCACGGGTGATGTATTTACCTGTATCATATTATTCCCGTATGCCTGTGTGTTTGCCGGCGTGAAATCATATGACTGATTCGATGACGTGAATACACTTCCCTTATTCCATGTTTCCAGAGAATTTCTTTGCCTTACCTGTAAGTAGTATAATGTATTGTTTATGACCGGCACACCTACTGTTCCGTAATTGAATTGTCCCGAAGTTGATAATAATAAAGTCTTTGAATCAATTATGTTAAAAGGTGAAGTATAATTTCTGATATTAACCGTGACAGTATCGCTTATCATTGAATTTGTTCCCGGGTTATATAATCCCTGAATTAAGGCATTAACGTTAAATGTCTTTGTTGCAGACTGGAATTGATTGTGATCTGAAATTACCAACAGGTACGGGATTATAATTATTATAATATTTCCGCGGACCGTATTTCTGATAAGGATTGCTTCTAAAACTGTATTTAACTCTTATTCTCCATTTATACACTTTCGAAGAATTCAATCCGAAGATATCTACAAAAAGCGCGACGCCCAGCAGTGAAGGATTACCCAGGTCAACATCCAGAGATGAATTTGAAAATGAAGTACTGTTTGTGATCACGCTTCCGCTGAAAGGAATTCCGTTTTCTTTATGCTCCCAAACAAATGTTCCAACGGCTCTTCCGTACGGACTCTTTCCAAAAATCCTGAGCCTGACCTGACCATCTGCTCCTGAAGATCCTCCTGATGAAAGTACATTATTAAAAGAACCGGGTTTGAATTGCTGAACTAGCGATACAAGACCTTTATCTCCATTGCCATAGTAGAAAAAAGCTTTGCCTTCATCCGCCTGACCGTTATCATATAAAGGAGCGCCGACTATCACATCGGAATATCCGTCACCGTTTACATCTCCTGCTGAGGCAACGCTGTTACCAAAATTACCGCCTACCTGTTCGGATTCCGCTGTCCAGTTTGCTGTAACGGATAAACCTGTTGGTGATCCGAAATAGCAAAATGCTCTGCCTTCATCTGTCTGACCATTATCAAATCCATAAGCGCCTATGACAACGTCAGAATATCCGTCTCCGTTTACATCTCCTGCACATGCAACTGAATTTCCATAAATTGCCTGAGTCTGATTACTTTCAGCAGACCAGTTTGGTGTAGCTGAAGTTCCTGAGGCTGAACCGTAATAAGCAAAAACCTTTCCTTCATCAAATGACCCGTTATCAAATAATGGAGCACCGACTAAAATATCTGAGTAACCGTCTCCATTTACATCACCTGCTGCAGAGACAGAAAATCCGAATGCGGAAGAAGACTGATTACCTTCTAATAACCTGTTAGGTAAAGCCGGAAGTCCTGATGAAGAGCCATAATATATACTAGCCGAACCTTCATCGGGCTGGGGATTATCAAAATATCTTGCACCGACAATAACATCTGAATATCCGTCACCATTTACATCTCCTGCCGTTGAAACACTTGTACCAAAATTACTGCTTGTCTGATCGCCTTCTTCAATCCAGTTTGCAACAGCCGGAAAGATCAGTCCGTTTGCCGACCCATGATATACAAATGCCGCACCTTCATCTGTTTGCCCATTGTCAAAAATATTTGCTCCTACAATTACGTCAGAATAACCATCGCCATTTACATCACCTGCGGTAGAAACAGACCATCCGAAATTAGAGCTTGCCTGATTTCCTTCAGCATACCAGCTATAGCCTGCAGGCAGACCTGACGCGGATCCGTAGTAAACGAAAACCAGACCTTCATCTGTCTCGCCATTGTCGTGTAGAGGCGCACCAATAATTACATCAGAATATCCGTCACCGTTTACATCACCCAACGTAGATACACTGCTTCCTAACTGTGAATTAAGCAGACCTCCTTCCGCTGTCCAGCTGGCGTTAGCAGATAAACCGGAACCTGAGCCTTTGTATAAAAATGCTCTTCCTTCGTCAACTTCCCCGTTGTCAAAATATTTTGCTCCTATTAATACATCAGAATAGCCGTCACCATTCACATCACCTGCTGAAGAAACACACCACCCAAAGCTTGCTGAGTTCTGATCACTTTCTGCTGTCCAGTCAGATGAAGAAGATAAGCCTGCAGCTGAACCTGTATATAAATATGCTCTTCCTTCACCTGGTTCGCCGTTGTTAAATAATCTCGCACCGACTAATACATCTGAAAAGCCGTCACCATTTACATCACCTGCAGTGAAAACTGAATATCCGAATTCAGAATGAACCTGACCATTCTCTGCTGTCCAGTCTGCAATAAGTGAAGGACCGGCAGATGAACCATTGTAAACAAATACCTTACCTGATCCGGTATTGTAGTTATAAGCGCCAATGATAATATCAGAATATCCGTCACCATTTACATCGCCGGCAGCTGAAACGGAATACCCGAAATATGCAGTTGCCTGATTTCCTTCAGCACTCCAGTCTGCATTTGATGGCAGACCGTTCGAACCAAGTCCTGAAGCGCCTCCATACCACACGAATGCTTTTCCTTCATCACTCTCACCATTATCAAACAATCTCGAACCGGCAATAATGTCAGAATATCCGTCACCATTTAAATCCCCGGCTGTTGCAACTGAAACTCCGAATCTTGCTGTTGTCTGATCACTCTCAGCGGTCCAGTTCGGTGATGCCGGAAGACCTGAAGAAGATCCATGATAAACAAATATTTTCCCTTCGTCAGTTTGCCCGCCGTCATAATTATTTGCACCGACGATCACATCAGAATATCCGTCACCATTTACATCACCGGCAGTAGAAACAGACAGTCCGAAGAATGCGTTTGCCTGGCCTCCTACAGCAGACCATGAACTGGTGTTAGAAATACCTAAAGCTGACCCGTAAAAAAGAAGAGCGATGCCTTCTCCGGCAAAGGTGTTATTAAAATAATTTGCACCGACAATTATATCCGAATATCCGTCACGGTTCACGTCACCGGCAGCAGCAACATCAAAACCATACTGAGCACCAACATTATTCAATTCATTGCTCCAGTCGGCATTTCCGGGATTACCGTTAGAGCCAAGTCCCGTGGGAGAACCGTACCATGCAAAGACTTTCCCTTCATTGTTTTGTCCATTGTCATAAAATATTGCGCCAATTAAAATATCAGAATATCCGTCAGCGTTCACATCACCAGCCGTAGATATAGAGTATCCGAAATTGGAACTTGCCTGGTCACTTTCAGCATACCAGCTGTAGTTTACTGGAAGACCCGTTGCTGAACCATAGTAGCAAAACACAAGACCTTCGTCAGCCTGACCATTATCGTGAAAGTGAGCAGCTATCATTACATCAGAATACCCGTCTCCGTTGACATCGCCCATTGTTGAAACTCTGTTGCCCATTTCCGAATTATTCTGATTTGCTTCCGCTGTCCAGCCCGGACTTGTAGAGAGCGGATCTATGGTGATGGGATATGTTGCGTCTTCATCGTTGACAACAATACTGAATAATTTGGAATTTGGGATTTCGGATTTGGAATTGGTTTCGATTTGAGGTTTATCTTTTAATTCGTAATTCGTAATTCGTAATTCGTAATTGCTCTTTTCAAAGTATGCGCGCAGCTCCCGACCGTTCGCGTCCCAGCATTTCAACGCTGAATACTTCATCTTATCTTCGCCTTCTTTATCTTTAAACATCAGCGCATCTGCACCGACGATCATCTTCAGTTTCGTATCTGCAGATAAATTCAATCTTAATTTTCCTTCGCCTTCAGGTTTTTGTTTGATAATAAAATCCTGACGCATACCGTCTTCGTTGTTTGTGTAATCAATTCGAATATTTTCATTTTCAATGAAAGCTTTATTTCCTGCTGCCTTGATTTCACTGTTCGTAATTCGGAATTCGGAATTCGTAATTCGTAATTTTATTTCCCATTCATCCTCCGTTTGACGTTTGACATCTGACGTTTGACGTGATGCATCTCGCGTTTCAGCAGTGAACCCGTCTTTGTGATAAATGAAACGTATATTATTCTTTCTGTTAGGCGACTGATAAGCACCCAGCTCTTCATTAAATGAAATTTTATATTCATCTTTCTGAATGTTTTCAATTGCCTTGCTGTACCAGTCCTGATCAATGGATTCATTACTTGTTTTATCAGTCTGTTTACCTGCATCTGATTCAATTGTCTCTGCAAATGTTGGAGGAACCGGACAATCAAGTTTCAGATCGTTTTTGGTTTGGCTTTGGCAATCCTGATTAATACTCTGCTTTTGGAAACTGAAACTGAAGAGCAATAGAGCCGGGATTAAAAGTAAGAAAGTTTTCATCTCATTTAATTTTAATTAACTTATAAAGTTTATTGTTTGAACTTTGCACATTTAAAAATTGATCAACAATAGCCCGGCATACCGGTGATACCTTTATGAATGATTGTTTTGCATACAAAGATTCGGGCTATTATTGATAGTTGATAATTGATAATTGATAATTGATGTTTTATTCTCTTCTGACATCTTACACCTGACGTTGACGATTGACGATTAACGATTAAAGCAAAAATATATCAAATACTCTGTGCCTCCAACTAATTTTTTCCCCGAGTTTCACATCGAACGAACTTAAATATATTTTCAATTAATGTTATATTGAAACAGAATTAAAACATTTTTCGCTAAAACCTTCACATTCATTTAAATAATATGCTTAAAAGTTCTCTGCTTGAAATACTCAGAACCTTTACTAAAGAAGAGTTTTTGAAGTTCGAAGACTTTATAAATTCCCCCTATCACAATAAGAATTCGAATGCAGTAAAATTATTTTCAGTGATAAAGAAATATTCTCCGGACTATACAGTTGATGGACTGAATAAGGAAATTGTCTGGAATAAACTGTTTCCCGGCAAAGAATATAATTACGGGACAATGAAAAATCTCATTCACGAGCTTTCAAAACTGGCGATGAAGTTCATAGTGCTTGAAGAGTTTGATGAGAATATTCTGGAAAAGGATGTCATCCTGATGAACTGTCTTCATGAAAGGAACATACCAAAACTTTTTAACGTGAAGATGAATGAGCTTGACAGACAATTTTCAAAAGATTCATTTAAGAATGATTATTTTTTTATAAATGATTTTTATTCAGCTTATTCAAAAATCAACTGGATAAAGATATATCACAACAGGGCGAATAATCTGAATGATGTAACGGAAAAAGATCTTCTTAACAGTTCTGCTACTTTCATTTACAGCTTTCTCATATACTTATTCAAATATTATAATAACGTTCTGACTGATTCGGTCAATCAGAATTTTTCCATGGAAAAAAATATTCTTCCGGTTTTTTTAAAGGATATTTCACCGGAGATAATAGATAAACTTCTTGCTGTCGTAAAGAAACAATCTGAACGTGATTATAATATTTTGAATGTCTTCTGGAAAATGTCAAGGTCACAACTGAATAGTCAAAACGTAGAATATTTTCTCGACTTTAAAAAAGCTCTTAATGATAACATTAGCATACTCTCTAAATGGGATGCAAAGGATCTTTTCATCCTGATGATAAATTCACTCAACAATATTGATCCGTCAAAGATCAATATTGAAAAAGAATTATTTGAAATTACCAATGCAATGCTGGACAATGGTATTTTCTTTAACAGAGACGGTTCGATCACATCTTTTGATTATAACTCGTATTTATGGAGAGCATTCAATTCGGGTGAGTATGAGGCAATAAAAATATTCTCCGGTAAATATTTTAATCGAATTCCAAAGGACAACAGCGAATATTCAGAAAAGATCTCTGAAGCTTACATATTATTTGGCGAAGGGAAATTTGAAAAAGTGCAGGCAATCATTACTTCACTTCAGCATCCGAATTTTATAATAAAGGTTAGAATGAAACTTCTGAAAGCCAAATGTCTGTATGAAATGAATGATCTGATAACTTTCGACAGCGAATACAAATCATTGTATCATTTTTTAAAGAATAATAAATCACTAAGTGCTAAAGTAAAAAATGATACCAAGTTTTTTTTTGATAAGGTCAGACAAATGTTCAGACTCAAAGAAAAATTCAGCTCTTATGAATATGATAAACTTAAGAATGAAATATCCAAAGCATCAATGAATAAAGAATCCTGGCTGAATGTAAAGGTAAATGAGTTATGAGTTATGAGTTACGAGTTGCGAGTTACGAAGGCTCACGCTCGCTCTCGTCTCTCGCGTTTTGCGTATTGTTTTGAGGTTTCATGTTTCACGTTTCACGTTTCATGTTTGACTTTCACGTTTGACGTTTGACGTTTGACGTCTGAATTGTTCCCATACTCTATGACTTCCCAAATTCCAAATCCCAAATTCCAAATCTATCCTATCCCTGTAAAAGTCGCCCCTTCCTCCGTGATTCTGTAGTATCCGTTCTTCTTATGCCCAGTGAACTTTATCCAGCCTTTATTCTTAAAAAGAGTAGTGTCCCGCATAAGTGTTGAAGTAGATATTTTAAATACGCTCTTCAATTCTTCGAATTTAACCTTTTCCTTATATGAAATATATATTATCAAACTTGCCCACCTTCTGATCATTTGCCTGGGATATTTTCTTCGGAGTGAATTTACAATATCTTCTTCTATCTTCAACATGAGTTTTTTATGCTCTTCTCTCTTTCGGGAAACTTCTATACTATCTTTAGTCGAAAATTCTAAACTCTGATTGTAATTTAAAGCATCTTCTTTCCGGTTTGTATTGTCTTTTTTGAAAGTTAACCTGCTTAAAACTTCGTCTGTATTGTCATTATCCATGTTTATAATATCATTTACATCTTTTATATTCTCATCAGTTAAATTTAGCTTGCTCAAATTAACTTCTTTATTACTTCCATTGACTTTTATATTATCTTCTGTGAGTTTTGTATTCTCTTCCTTTGCGTTTGTATTTCCTTTCAATTCAGTTAATTCTCTTCCCGAAGTCTTTGTTATATCTTCTGAAAGACTTGTATTGTCGCCGGAAGACTTATAGTTGTCTTCCTGCTCAGGATATTGTTCATTTTGCTCTTTTGAGTAATGTTCTGAATCAATTAAATTGTCATCCTTCCTAATTGAATTGTCATCAAGGCTGAGTGAGTTATCATTCCGCTCGTGATCGTTAACTTCCTGATCGATTAAATTATCATCGCTTTGTATTAAATTCTCTTCTCCTTGTTTTAAAATATCATCCTTCCTGTTTATACGGTCATCCGGCAGTAGTTTCAGGACTTTTTTATCGATTGTATTGTCACCGGGGAATAGATTTTTATCTTTACGAGACTTCCTGATATCATCCTTTAATTTCTGAATCTCATTTAAACGAAGATAAATATCATTTTCTTCTTTTAAATAATCATTCTCTGCTCTTAAATAATCAATTTCCTTCTTTAAGATCTTTATGATCTTAATTAATTCTTTAATCTTCAATTTTATATTGTCATCCATAAGAATTATTTATTTGTTCATCCAAATGTAAAAAAACTTTATGACAATTTAAACTAAAATTATTCTGACGTCGGCAAAGTCTTATTTAAGCACTTAACATGAAGTCTGGATAGCTGATCTTAGACTTCTTAAGTTAAACCACTACACCACATAAAGAAGCGCTTCTTTAAACTTCCGAAGTCCCGGTGATTTAATTATGATTAGATTTACGATAGACATTTTGACGTTTGACGTTTGACGTTTCACGTTTCGCGTTTGCGTTTGACGTTTGACGTTTCACGTTTCACGTTTCACGTCTCGCGTCTCGCGTCTCACGGCCTCACCACCGCCACAAATCCAACCGAATTATTATATGCGATCAAAACATCATTAAGATCAGCAACATTATCTCCGTTAACATCATTCACAACATAGCCGTTTGAAAAACTCGCTGAGGCATTATAAACTGACAATACATCATTAAGATCTGCTGACCCGTCCTGATTTACATCGCCGCTGAAGATACCATACGTGACAGGAGAACTGTCAACCAACTTCTGATTATTTCCGAACGCCTGTGATGAAGCTGTCTTAAAGTTATAATTTAACATATCTGCTGTAAACATCTGAGTCGTCTTACTCCAGGTCTCAATTGAGTTTCTGTGCTGAAGATGTAAATAATAATTTACACCGTTAGCGGCATTTGAAAATGTAAAGTGTCCAAGTCCTGCAGAGTTCACAAACCCTTTTGCTGAATTAACAATTGCATAAGGTGAAGTGATGTTTCTAAGATAAACTATTAAAGTGTCCCCAACCATACTATCTGCACCCGCGTCATAAAATCCTTCGATGTTTACTGATAGATTAAGATAAAGAATGTTCGGCTTTGGCTTGAATCCACCAGCCGGTGTTGGAACATAATTATTATAATATCTCCATGGACCGTATTTCTGAAAAGGAAAACTTGTCATTTTATATTGTGTACGCGCACGCCATTTATAAAGAGATGACGGATTGAAACCTGTCATATCCTGAGAGATATTTGTACCAGTTAATCCAAGATTAGTGTATGCAGGAGGTGAACTGTTATAAGATGTACTATTGGAAATAATACTTCCTGAGAAAGGAATTCCGTTTGGTTTGGTTTCATATACAATTCTTCCCTGACCATTGCCAAACGGACTCTTTGCAAAATGCTGAAGTCTTACTTTGCCGTTTTCACCGGTATTTCATTGTGGAAGACACAATCTGTGAAGTTCCGAATTTGAACTGTCGGACAGTAGATGTAAGTCCGCCGTTACTTCCGCCGTAATAGACAAAAGCAGCTCCACTATATGTCTGACCATTGTCATAATTCCGAGCTCCGACTATTATATCAGAATATCCGTCACCATTCACATCTCCGGCTGATGAAACTGATACACCAAAAAATGCATTTATTGATTTCCTTCCGCACTCCAGTTTGAAGTTGCAGATAATCCTGAAGCCGATCCATGAAAGACAAATGCAGCTCCTTCAGGTGAATGTCCATTGGAAAAAGACCGTGCACCAACTATTATATCAGAATAACCATCTCCGTTTACATCTCCGGCTGTGGAAACAGAATAACCAAATTCTCCAGAATACGAATTTCCTTCAACACTCCAATCTAAGGTTAGTGATAATCCAGAAGCCGATCCATGATATACAAAGGCAACTCCTTCGTTTGATTGTCCATTTTCAAATAAAAAAGCTCCGACTATTACATCTGAATATCCGTCACCATTTACATCTCCGGCTGTGGAAACAGAAAAACCAAATAATGCATTCGCCTGATTACTTTCGGCACTCCAGTTTGAGGTAAAAGATAAACCTGAAGCTGATCCATGATAAACAAATGCAGCTCCTTCGTTCAATTTCGAAAACTCTAGCGCCTACTATTACATCTGAATATCCGTCTCCATTCACATCTCCCGCTGAAGATACTGATTCGCCAAAACAAGCATATGCCTGATTTCCTTCAGCACTCCAGTTTGGGAACAAAGATAGTCCCAGAGATGATCCATGATAAACAAATGCTGCTCCTTTGGTAATTTGACCATTAGTAAACCATTTGCTCCAACTATTACATCAGAATATCCGTCTCCGTTTACATCTCCTGCTGATGAAACCGATATGCCAAAATATGAACTATCATTATTACTTTCCGCAATCCAGTCTGAAGTAACAGATAAACCGGAAGCCGATCCGTGATAAACATATGCTCTGCCTTCATCAGTCTGACCATTATCATAAAAAAGAGAGCCAATGATCACGTCAGAATATCCGTCTCCGTTTACATCACCTGCTGAAGATACGGAAGTTCCAAAAGATGCATCTACCTGATTTCCTTCCGTACTCCAATTTGAAAAAGCCGAACATCCTGATGACGATCCGTGATATAAAAATGCAGCTCCTTCATTGATTTGTCCATTATCAAATTCCAGTGCTCCAATTATTACATCAGAATATCCGTCCCCGTTTACATCCCCGGCTGTGGAAACAGAATTACCAAAATAGGCACTTGCCTGGTTTACTTCAGCGCTCCATCCGGGCGTTGTACCCATACCGGCTGCTGATCCGAGATAAACAAAAGCAGCTCCTTCACCTGTGCTGCCATTATCATATTCATGAGCTCCGATAATTACATCACTGAATCCGTCGCCGTTAATATCTCCGGCTGTTGCTACGCTGAATACCCAAACTCGGAAGATGCCTGATTGCTTTCATAAATTATTGCTGAGCCGTTGACTAAACCTCCTGAATATCCCAGATAAACAAAAGCTCTTCCTTCATCTGTCTGACCGTTATCGATATAATTTCCGCCGAGTATAACATCTGCAAAGCCGTCTGCATTCATATCACCTGCCGTTGATACGCTTATTCCAAACCAACCACCTGTGTGATTGCTCTCTTTTGTCCAGACAGGAGTTGAAGCGATACCACTTGAAGAACCAAGATATGCAAAACATTTTCCTTCATCTGTCTGACCATTATCATATAAAGGAGAACCAACTATAACATCAGAATATCCGTCTCCGTTAACATCTCCTGCCGTACTCACACTGTACCCGAAATATTCTCCGGCCTGTGTACCTGCTATTGCCGAAGTTGGTGATGCCGGATAAGTTGAACCTGTGCTGTGAAATACATAAGCAACTCCGTCATTTGCAAAAGCATTATCGAATCTATATGCCCCTGCTAATAAATCAGAATTCCGTCACCATTTACATCACCGGCAGTAGCAACGCTGAATCCTAAATTTGACGACGCCTGATTACTTTCGAATGTCCATGGCGATAATATGAAAGATATTCCTGTCATCGATCCTTTGAATACATAGACTCTGCCTTCATTTGTCTGAACATTATCATAAAAAGGACTTCCTATTACCACATCACTGTAACCATCATTATTAATATCCCCGGCGCATGCTACGCTGTATCCGAAGTTCTCACCTGTCTGATTAGTTTCATACTGCCAGGTATTAACCGCATAAAGTCCGCTTACTGATCCGTTATAAACAAAAGCTCTTCCTTCATCTGTCTGCCCGTTGTCATAAGTCGGCGAACCAATTATCACATCACTGTAACCGTCACCATTTAAATCTCCCGCAGTTGCCACGCTCCATCCGAATAATGCATTCGCCTGATTGCTTTCATTTGTCCAGTTTGGTGTTAATGAAAGTCCGGTTATTGATCCGTGATAAACAAATACGCCGCCTTCATCTGTCTCACCATTGTCATAATTCGGTGCGCCGACTATGACTTCGGAATACCCGTCACCGTTCACATCTCCTGCTGTTGCAACGCTCCATCCGAATTTTGCCGATGCCTGATTTATCTCGGCTGTCCAGTTTGCAACTGATGAGAGAGGATCTATTGTGATCGGATAAACCGCATCGTCATCGTTTACTACAATTTGGAATTTGGAATTTCGGATTTGGGATTTATTCTGATTTGGAATTTGGAATTTCGGATTTGGAATTTGTTTTGATTTCTGATCTTCTATTTGTAATTTGTCATTTGTAATTTGTAACTGATCATTCTTTTCAAAATAAGCTCTGAGTTCACGGCCGTTTGCATCCCATACTTTCAATGCAGCGTACTTTAATTTTAAATCTCCTTTGTCATCTTTAAACATTAACGCATCAGCTCCCGTGATCATTTTAAGTTCAGTCTCTGCATCTATGTTTAATCTCAATTGTCCGTCACCCTGGGGTTTATTCTTTACAATGAAGTCCTGCCTCATCCCGTCTTCGTCGTTTGTATATTGAACTTTCAGATTTTCATTTTCAATAGAGATGAAATTATTACTCGTATTAAATTCACTTCCGGAAAATCTGTAAAGCAATTTTCGGTTGCTGCATTAAATTCTTTTGATACGCTTTTAATTTTGAAATCAATATTCCAGTCGTCAAGGTACTCATATTTCTTATCACTCTCTTCTATCATTTTATCAGACTCATCAAACAATGCAACTTGTGTATTTCTAATCATCGCGCTGAATCCGTTTTTATGATAAACAAATCTCATGTTGTTTGCGCGGTTAGGCGACTGATAAGCATTCAGGCTTTCACTGAATGAAACATTGTATTCAGCTTTCTGAATATTTGCTAATGCTTCCTGGTACCAGTCGGTAGTCTCAGGATTGTCTGACTCAACTTTAGCTTCTGAATTCTTATTTAATACCGACAGATCAAGCGGAGAGACAGCTCTTAGCTGAAGTTTATACTTATCGGATGTGTCAATAATAAATCCGGTAAATACCACTGCTGTGCAAATTAGAATTGTTAATACAGAAAATAATTTTTTCATTTTGTTTATTATATTGAGTTATGAAATAAATTTAATTAATAATTCTATCAGAAAGATTTTAAAAATGCTGCTAATAAAATAAAATAGTTAAGCTCTGTCCAAAACGTTTGACGTTTGACGTTTGACGTTTGACGTTTGACGTTTGACGTTTGACGTCTCACGTCTCGCGTCTCACGTCTCGCGTTTGACGTCTCACGTCTCACGGCCACCCCGCCACAAATTCACCCGAATTATTATATGCGATCAAAACATCATTAAGATCAGCAACATTATCTCCGTTAACATCATTCACAACATAGCCGTTTGAGAAATTCGCTGAGGCATTATAAACTGACAATACATCATTAAGGTCAACTGTCCCATCCTGATTTACATCGCCGCTGAAGATACCATACGTGACGGGAGAACTGTCAACCAACTTCTGATTATTTCCATACGCCTGTGATGAAGCTGTCTTAAAGTTATAAGTCAACATGTCTGCTGTAAACATCTGAGTCGTCTTACTCCAGGTCTCAATTGAGTTTCTGTGCTTCAGATGTAAATAATAATTTACACCGTTAGCTGCATTTGAAAATGTAAAGTGTCCAAGTCCTGCTGAATTGACAAATCCTTTGGAAGAATTTACTATTGCAAAGGGCGAAGTGCTGTTTCTCAAATAAACTATCATAGTGTCGCCGGTCATACTATTTGTTCCTGCGTCATAAAACCCTTCAATGTTTACAGTGAGATTCAGATACAGAATGTTCGGCTTTGGTCTGAATCCACCTGCCGGTGTTGGAACATAATTATTATAATATCTCCACGGACCGTATTTCTGAAAAGGAAAACTTGTCATTTTATACTGGACGCGCGCTCTCCATTTATACTGAGATGACGGATTAAATCCTGTCATATCCTGAGATATATTTGTACCGGTTAATCCGAGATTTGTAAATGAAGGAGGAGTGCTGTTATATGATGTACTGTTTGTAATCACACTTCCGGAAAAAGGAATTCCGTTTGCCTTAGTTTCATAAATAATTCTTCCGTCACCTTTACCAAACGGACTCTTTGCAAAATGCTGCAGTCTTACCTGACCGTTAACGCCAGTATTTCCTGTCGAAGAAACTACTTGTGAGGTTCCGAATTTAAACTGACGGACAGTTGATGTAAGTCCGCCATTACTGCCTCCGTAATAGACAAAAGCTGCTCCTTCATTAGCTTGTCCATTGTCAAAAATTTAGTGCGCCAACTATTACATCAGAATATCCGTCACCGTTTACATCTCCGGCTGAGGAAACAGAACACCAAAATATGCACTTATTTGATTTCTTTCTGCGGTCCAGTTTGATGTCAAGGATAATCCTGAAGCTGATCCGTGATAAACAAATGCTCTCCTTCAAACGTTTGTCCATTGTCAAAAACGGCGCCAATTATTACATCAGAATATCCATCACCGTTTACATCTCCTGCAGATAAACTGATATCCAAAATTGCATTTGCCTGATTACTTCCATGCTCCAGTTTGAAGTTAAAGATAATCCCGAAGCTGATCCGTGATATACAAATGCTGTTCCTTCATCCGTTTGTCCATTATCAAAATGTCGTGCCAATTATTACATCAGAATATCCGTCACCGTTTACATCCCCGGCAGAAGATACTGAATTTCCAAAAAATGCATTTATTTGGTTTCCTTCGGCGCTCCAGTTTGGAAGTCAATGATAATCCGGATGCTGATCCGTGATATACAAATGCTGCTCCTTCATCTGTTGACCATTGTCAAACCAAAATTGCTCCAACTATTACATCAGAATATCCGTCACCATTTACATCGCCTGCCGATGAAACTGAATCCACCAAAATATGCATTTGTTGATTTCTTTCAGCACTCCAGTTTGAAGTTAAAGATAATCCTGATGATGAACCGTGATAAACAAATGCTCTGCCTTCATTAGTTTGACCATTATCAAATGTATGCTCCAACAATTACATCAGAATATCCATCACCGTTTACGTCTCCGGCAGATGAAACTGAATTTCCATAATATGTACCTGCCTGATTTCCTTCAGCGCTCCAGTTTGGAGTTAAAGACAATCCTGAAGCCGATCCGTGATAGACAAATGCTTTCCCTTCTTGTGTATGACCATTATCAAACCAGTATGCTCCAACTATTACATCAGAATATCCGTCACCATTTACATCTCCGGCCGTTGAAACTGAAGTTCCAAAATATGCCAGCGATTGATTTCCTTCAGCGCTCCAGTTTGAAAAAGTTGATAATCCTGTAACTGATCCATGATAAACAAATGCAGCTCCCTCGTCATTTTGTCCATTATCAAAATATGGCGCGCCAACTATTACATCTGAATACCCGTCTCCATTAACATCCCCGGCTGAAGAAACAGAATTCCAAATTTAGCATTGTCCTGATTTCCTTCAGCGCTCCATCCTGCAGCTGAACCCATTCCGGTTGCAGATCCGAGATAAACAAAAGCTGCTCCTTCACCTGTCTTGGCATTATCATATTCGTGAGCTCCTATAATTACATCACTGAATCCGTCACCGTTTATATCTCCGGCTGTCGCTACGCTGAATCCAAACTCGGAAGTTGACTGATTGCTTTCATATATTATTGCTGAACCGTTGTTTAAACCTCCTGAATATCCCAGATAAACAAAAGCTCTTCCTTCATCCGTCTGACCGTTATCAAGATAATTTCCGCCGAGTATTACATCTGCAAATCCGTCTGCATTCATATCACCTGCCGTTGATACGCTTATCCCAAACCAACCACCGGTGTGATTGCTTTCTTTTGTCCAGACCGGAGTGGAGGAAATACCAAATATTGATCCAAGATATGCATAACATTTTCCTTCATCTGTCTCACCACCGTCATAAAGCGGAGCGCCAACTATCACATCTGAATATCCGTCTCCGTTTACATCTCCTGCCGTACTCACACTGTACCCGAAATATTCTCCGGCCTGTGTACCTGCTCTAAACGAAGTTGGCGAAACCGGATAAGTTACTTCATTACTGTGAAATACATAAACACCTCCGTCATTTGAAAAAGCATTATCGTATCTATATGCTCCTGCTAATAAATCAGAAAATCCGTCACCATTTACATCACCGGCAGTAGCAACGCTGAATCCTAAATTTGCAACGCCTGATTACTTTCATAAGTCCATGGGATAATATGAAAGATATTCCTGTCATTGATCCTTTGAATACATATACTCTGCCTTCATTTGTCTGACCTTTATCATAAAAGGACTTCCTATTACCATCACTGTAACCATCATTATTAATATCCCCGGCGCATGCTACGCTGTATCCGAAGTTTCTCACCTGTCTGATTAGTTTCATACTGCCAGCGTATTTCCGCCTCAAGTCCGCTTGCTGATCCGTTATAAACATAAGCTCTTCCTTCATCTGTCTGCACGCTGTCATAAGTCGGCGAACCAATTATCACATCACTGTAACCGTCACCATTTAAATCTCCGGCAGTTGCCACGCTCCATCCGAATAATGCATTCGCCTGATTGATTTCTTTTGTCCAGTTCGGCGTCAATGAAAGTCCGCTTATAGATCCGTGATAAACAAATACACCGCCTTCATCTGTCTGACCGTTATCATAATAAGGCGCTCCGACAATTACTTCAGAATATCCGTCACCGTTCACATCTCCTGCTGTTGCAACGCTCCATCCGAATTTTGCCGATGCCTGATTTATTTCGGCTGTCCATGAAGGTGTTGAAGAAAGTGGATCTATTGTGATCGGATAAGCTGCATCTTCATCATTTACGACAATTTGGAATTGGAATTTCGGATTTGGATTTGGAATGGTATTGCATTTGTAATTTGTAATTCTTCTTTTCAAAAGTATGCAAGTTCACGCCCATTTGCGTCCCAGACTTTCAATGCAGCATACTTTAATTTTAAATCTCCTTTATCATCTTTAAACATTAATGCATCAGCTCCTGTGATCATTTTAAGATCTGTGTCAGCATTTATGTTTAATCTCAGCTGACCATCTCCTTCAGGTTTGTTTTTAACAATGAAATCCTGCCGCATCCCGTTTTCATCATTCTTATATTGAATTCTCAAATTATCATTTTCAATTGAGATTACATTTTCATTTGAAATAAAATCATTTCCGCTGAAGTCTGTATATCCATTTTCATTAATTGAATTTAATCCTTTGGATACACTTTCAAGTCTGAAGTCAATATTCCAGTAATCGAGATACTCGTACTTCTTATCACTCTCTTCGATCATTTTATCTGATTCATCAAACAATGCTATCTTATTGTTTCGTAACATAGCCGAAAATCCGTTTTTGTGATAAATAAATCTCATGTTGTTTGCGCGGTTAGGCGATTGATAAGCATTCAGACTTTCACTGAATGAAACATTGTATTCAGCTTTCTGAATATTTGCTAATGCTTCCTGGTACCAGTCGGTAGTCTCAGGATTGTCTGACTCAACTTTAGCTTCTGAATTCTTATTTAATACCGACAGATCAAGCGGAGAGACCGCTCTTAGCTGAAGTTTATACTTATCGGATGTGTCAATAATAAATCCGGTAAAAAGAACTCCTGTGCAAATTATAATTGTTAATACAGAAAATAATTTTTTCATTTTGTTTATTATATTGAGTTATGAAATAAATTTAATTAATAACTCTATCAGAAAGATTTTAAAAATGCTGCTAATAAAATAAAATAGTTAAGCTCTGTCCAAAACGTTTGACGTTTGACGTTTCACGTTTGCGTTTCACGTTTCACGTCTCACGTCTCACGGTTTTACCACGCCAACAAAGTTTGCCGAATTATTGTAAGTGATCAGCACATCATTCAGATCAACAAAGCTGTCTCCGTTAACATCATTCACAACATAGCCGTTTGAAAAACTCTGTAAACATCTGAGTCGTCTTACTCCAGGTCTCAATTGAGTTTCTGTGCTTCAGATGTAAATAATAATTTACACCGTTGACTGCACTAGAAAATTTAAATGTTCCTAAGCCTGCTGAGCTGACAAATGCTTTTGAAGAATCAGAGATAGAATAAGGAGATGAACTGTTTCTTAAGTAAACAGTTAAAGTGTCACCAACCATACTATTGATTCCCGCATCATAAAATCCTTCTATGAACATTGTCAGGTTCAAATACAGATCATTTTGCTTTGGTCTGAATCCTCCTGAGGGTGTGGGAATATAATTATTATAATATCTCCACGGACCAAATTTCTGAAAAGGAAAGCTTGTCATTTTATACTGGACACGCGCCCGCCATTTATACTGCTTGTCAGGAATAAATCCTGTCATATCCTGTGAGATATTTGTACCGGTTAATCCGAGATTAGTGTATGCAGGAGGTGAACTGTTATATGATGTACTGTTGGAAATAATACTTCCTGAAAAAGGAATTCCGTTTGGTCTGGTTTCATATACAATTCTCCCCAGACCTCTGCCAAAGGGGCTCTTCGCAAAATGCTGCAGTCTGACTTTGCCGTTTTCACCTGTATTTCCGGTGGAAGACACAACTTGCGAAGTTCCGAATTTGAACTGCCGGACAGTGGATGTAAGTCCGCCATCACTTCCTCCGTAATAGACGAAAGCTGCGCCTTCATCTGTTTGACCGTTTGTAAAATATTTAGCTCCGATAATCACATCAGAATATCCATCACCGTTCACATCTCCTGCAGTTGAAACAGAATAGCCAAAATATGCTTGTATCTGATTACCTTCAGAATTCCAGTTCGAAGTATCGGATAATCCTGAAGGTGATCCTTGATACACAAATGCCCTGCCTTCATTAGACTCACCATTATCAAATAATTGAGCCCCAATTATTACATCAGAATACCCATCTCCGTTTACATCTCCGGCGGTTGAAACAGAAAATCCAAATATTGCACCACTCTGATTACTTTCCGCACTCCAGTTTGAAGTTAGTGATAATCCTGATGCCGATCCGTGATACACAAAAGCACTGCCTTCAAGGGACTGACCATCATCAAAACCATAAGCTCCAACTATTACATCAGAATAACCGTCACCGTTTACATCTCCTGCAGTTGAAACAGACCATCCAAAGAATGCACTCACCTTATTACTTTCGGCACTAAAGTTTGAGGCTAATGATAATCCCGAAGCTGATCCATGATAAACAAAGGCAGCTCCTTCGTTCAATTGTCCATTATCAAACAAATAAGCTCCCACTATAACATCAGAATATCCGTCTCCATTCACATCTCCGGCTGTTGAAACTGAATAACTAAACCTAGCATCTACCTGATTACTTTCCGCACTCCAGTTTGAAGTAAAAGATAACCCGGAAGAGGATCCATGGTAAACAAAGGCAGATCCTTCATCCACTTGTCCATTTTCAAATCTATATGAGCCAATTATTACATCTGAATATCCATCACCGTTTACGTCTCCTGCTGTAGAAACTGATGAACCAAAACGCGCCTCATTCTGATTTCCTTCATCACTCCAGTTTGAGGACAAAGATAATCCTGAAGCTGATCCGTGAAATACAAAAGCCGCACCTTCATCTGATTCTCCATTATCAATTAAATAAGCTCCAACTATTACATCTGAATATCCGTCACCATTTACATCTCCTGCAGCAGAAACTGAGACACCAAAAAAAGCATCTGCCTGATTTCCTTCAGCACTCCAGTTTGAAAAAGTTGACAATCCCAAATCCGAGCCGTAATATACAAATGCCGCACCCTCACTATTTTGTCCATTATCAAAACTAGGCACACCCACTATTACATCTGAATACCCGTCACCATTTACATCCCCGGCTGTGGAAACGGAATTACCAAAATTAGCATTTGCCTGATTTCCTTCAGCGCTCCATCCTGCAGTTGTGCTCATTCCGGCTGCTGATCCGAGATAAACAAAAGCTGCTCCTTCACCTGTGCTGCCATTATCATATTCGTAAGCTCCGATAATCACATCGCTGAATCCGTCACCGTTAATATCTCCGGCTGTCGCTACGCTGAATCCAAACTCGGAAGATAACTGATTGCTTTCATATATTATTGCTGTACTGTTGTTTAAACCTCCTGAATATCCCAGATAAACAAATGCTCTTCCTTCATCTGTAGGACCGTTATCAATATAATTTCCTCCGAGTATAACATCTGCAAATCCGTCTGCATTCATATCACCTGCTGTAGATACGCTTATCCCAAACTGACCACCGTTGTGATTGCTTTCCTTAGTCCAGACAGGAGTGGTAACAATACCGCCTGAAGAACCAAGATATGCAAAACATTTTCCTTCATCCGTCTGACCATTATCAAATAAAGGTGAGCCAACTATCACATCAGAATATCCGTCTCCGTTCACATCACCAGCCGTACTTACACTGTACCCGAAATATTCTCCGGCCTGTGTACCTGCTATTATCTCATATGCCAAATATGTTGAACCTGTACTGAAAAATATATAAAAAATTCCGTCATTTGAATAATTATAATCGTATTTATATGCCCCTGCTAATATATCTGAATATCCGTCACCATTTACATCACCTGCAGAAGCAACGCTGAATCCAAAATTTGACGATATCTGATTACTTTCGTAAGTAAAGTCCTCTGTTATACTTAAACCGCCGGCACTACCCTTGAATACAGAAATTCTCCCTTCATTGGTCTCACCTCCGTCATACAGGAAAGCGCCGACAATAACTTCACTGTATCCGTCATTATTCAAGTCTCCTGCACACGCAACAGAGTAACCGAAGTTTGCCCCGGTCTGGTTGTCTTCAAATTTCCAGCTGTATCCTGACTGAAGACCGGAAGCAGATCCGTTATAAACAAAAGCTCTTCCTTCATCTGTCTGCACGCTGTCATAAGTCGGCGACCCTATTATCACATCACTGTATCCGTCACCGTTTATATCACCTGCAGTCGCGACACTCCATCCGAATAATGCATTCGCCTGATTGCTTTCTTTTATCCAGTTAGGTGATAATGATAGTCCGCTTATTGATCCGTGATAAACAAATACGCCACCTTCATCTGTCTCACCATTGTCATAATTCGGTGCGCCGACTATGACTTCCGAATACCCGTCACCGTTCACATCCCCTGCTGTTGCAACGCTCCATCCGAATTTTGCGGAAGCCTGATTTATCTCAGCAGTCCATGTCGGAGTGGAAGATAGCGGATCAATTGTGATCGGATAAACTGCATCATCATCGTTTACTACAATTTGGAATTTGGAATTTCGGATTTGGGATTTATTCTGATTTGGAATTTGGAATTTCGGATTTGGAATTTGTTTTGATTTCTGATCTTCTATTTGTAATTTGTAATTTGTAATTTGTAATTCTTCTTTTTCAAAGTATGCTCTTAGTTCCCGACCGTTTGCATCCCATACTTTCAATGCAGCATACTTCAATTTCAAATCTCCTTTGTTATCTTTAAACATTAACGCATCAGCTCCCGCGATCATTTTAAGTTCAGTATGAGCATTTATATTTAATCTCAGCTGTCCATCACCCTCAGGTTTAGTTTTGACAATGAAATCCTGACGCATACCGTCTTCATCGTTCTTATATTGAATTCTCAGGTTTTCATTTTCAATTGAAATTTCATTTCCATTGGCACTGAGATCATTTCCATTGAAGTTTGTATATCCATTTTCATTAGGTGAATTTAATTCTTTGGATACACTTTCAAGTCGGAAGTCAATATTCCAGTCATCGAGATACTCGTACTTCTTATCACTCTCTTCGATCATTTTATCTGATTCGTCAAACAATGCAATCTTGTTATTTCGCAGCATTGCAGAGAATCCGTTTTTATGATAAACAAATCTCATGTTGTTTGCGCGGTTAGGCGACTGATATGCATTCAGGCTTTCACTGAATGAAACATTGTATTCAGCTTTCTGAATATTTGACAATGCTTCCTGGTACCAGTCGGAAGACTCAGGATTGTCTGACTCAACTTTAGCTTCTGAATTCTTATTTAACTCCGACAGATCAAGCGGAGAGACAGCTCTTAGCTGAAGTTTATACTTACCGGATGAATCAATTGTAAATCCTGTAAATAATATCACTGTGCAAAGCAATAATGTATTAATTAGAATAAATGTTTTCATATTGTTAGTATGGGATTTAATTTTTTAAATAATTGGAGCAAGATGAATTATAAAATTTTATGATTTTGTTTCAGTAGCTTTAGAAATGTAATTGTTTCAGGTAATTTCTGTGTTGACATGATCAATCCTTTCTTTATTTGGTTAGGAAAATTAATTTTGTGTAATTCGCATCTGCCTGCCTGTGATTCACAGGCAGGGTTCAGCGCCTTCCTGAGTGGCATTTCGGGAAGTATGGAGAAATTTAAAGTTAATTTTATCTGATGCCACTCAGGGTATGTAACTTTAAAAAGTTACAATGCAAAACTATAGATACAATTCAATATTCGCAAAGAAACTTTTTTAAAAAAGTGACGACATTAGTACAATTAATATAAAACGAATTTTAATATAAACGGGAAATGCAAAATACAATTAGAGGTTTTTAAAAATTAAAAAGCTTATTTTATGACGAATTAATTCTAAATTTTACAATGAAAAAATCCAAGACAACAGAGATTCTGAAAACTTTTACAGTTAAAGAATTAAAAGAGTTTGAAAAATTAATTTCTTCTCCTTTCTTCAGTACAGGAAGAAATGTTGTTCCTTACTATAAAGAGTTAAAAAGGTTTTATCCGCAGTTTAATGACGAGAGACTGAATGAGAAATACTTACATAAAAGATTGTATCCGGAGAAAAATTTCAGTAAAGATATTATAAAAAAACTGAATTCTGAGCTGTTAAAACTCTGCTATGAATTTTTAAAACAAATGGCTATAAAGAAAAACAGAATAAAAGTTAATATTATGACATCACAGTTTGCGATTGAAATAGGACTGGATTTTGTAGCTTCTAATTTACTTGAGGAAGCAAAAAAACAAACTGCAGTAATCCCTTTAAGTGATTCCTATTATGTTAATATGCCTCTTATAAATGATGCCAGAAGTGCCTATTATTACAATAAAAGAAACGAAAAGAATATAAAGGACATGTTAAAATACAGAGTGGAAACAATTGATATGATTACTAAGAATACTTTTTATAATCAGTTCTTATATTATCTGAATCTTCTGTTTGACAGCAAATGGTATGAAGGTTCACAGAATAATATTTTTCTGAATATGATTGAATCCATTGACCACAAAAAGTTCTTAAAACATTTTCCCCTAAAAAGGGAGATCCTACAGATATTATGTTGCTAATCAATTTATACTCCATAATTTCTCTCAAAGAAAAAAACGAAACTGTCTTTTTTAATAAAATCTTAAAACTATTTTTTGACAATTTAAAGCTGTTTGATTCAGAATTGATATTCGTAATACTTAATTATTTAGATATGTCAATGAAGTATAAGTACAGAAATTCCGATAAAGAGCTTTACAGAAAATCAAGATTCAGTATCATTGAATATACTTTGAAAAATGGATTGCATATTGATCCTATCTTAAAATACTTCACGAGAAATCACTTTCTTGAATATTTTAATTTTGCAATTTCATCCGGGGAGATATCCTGGGCAGAGCGATATTGCAAAAAATATTCGGCGCAAATCAGAACCGAAGACAGGAAATCTGTAGAAGAATATTGCAGAATAAAACTTCTGTTTGAGAATAACGAATATGAAGCCTGCCTGTATTCGCTGAATGAATTTCAACATTTGAATTATTCTTACACTGATTATTTATATTACCACAAAGCAGCAGTCTATTTTGAATTAAATTTACTTGACGAGTGCATTTTAACTCTAGATAGTTACAGCAAGTATCTTAACACCGGAAAACATAGTAAGGTCATAAAGAAAGAGATGCACATTAATTTCATAAATGCAATGAGATCTCTGATAAGGTATTCAGAAAAAAAGGATAAAAAGTATTTTTATGAATTTGAAAATCTCCTCAGAAAAATTGATTCTAATGTAGTTCTTCGAAGATGGCTGAACTCAAAGCTTGAAAATTAATAATTTATTTAAAATTTAAAACATTATTTCATGAAGTAATAATTTTAAATTTACAAATGAAAAAATCAAAGACAATAAAGATTCTTAAAACGTTTATCGTTAAAGAATTAAAAGAGTTTGAAAAATTAATTTCTTCTCCGTTCTTTAGTACAGAAAAATACTTTGCCTTATTTTAAAGCTGTAAGCTTTTTATCCGGCTCGCGTTTCGCGTGTCCCGTCTCACGGCCTCACCACCTCCACAAACCCAACAGAATTATTATAAGCAAGCAATACATCCGCAAGGTCAGTGAGATTGTCTCCTGTCAGATCCGTTACTGAATAACCGGTAATAAATGAATTCGCATCATTGTAAGTTTGAAGAACATCTGTAAGATCTATAACTGCGTCCTGATTTACATCTCCGCTGTATATCGCAAATCTCACCGGTGATGCATTTACGAGACTCATATTATTCCCGAATGCCTGAGCTGCATCAATTGTGAAATCGTAGTTCAATGTATTACCTGAGAACTGCTGAGGTGTATTACTCCATGTTTCCAGTGAGTTTCTGTGTTCGAGCTGTATATAATAGTCCAAACCATTGACTGCGTTTGTGAACTCGAATGACCCATTGCCGGATGTATCTACCACTGCACTTGCAAAATCTATAACTTCATATGGTGATGCGGCATTCCTTAGGTAAACAGATACTATGTCACTGACCATTACATCTGTATCGGGATTATAAAATCCCTGAATGCAGATCTTTTGATTCAACGTAACAGTGGGTTCAAAGACCGGTCTACTGTAAACGCCATTCAGAGAAGCTCCAGCATACACATAGTTGTTGTATAAGTACAATGAATATATTGTGATACCGTCTGGCAATCCGTCATTCAGCGGCGACCAGTTCAATCCGTTATCAGTAGATATAAATACTCCGTTCAATTCAGTTCCTGCATAAACCACACTCCCGGATACAGCCAGTGAATAGACCAGGTCGTTATTCAGGGATGACCGCGTCCAGGTATATCCGCTGTCCCGAGAATAATAGACCCCGCCTCCGGTACCCGCGTAAGCATGGTTTCCGTTCAAGGCTAATGAATAAACCGATTTGTTGTTCAGGGAAGTTGCTGTCCAGTTATTGCCGTTGTTCGATGACAAATGCACTCCCGCATTACCGCCTGCTCCGGCAAGAATGAAATTTCCGTTCGCTGCAATTGATTTTATGTTTATTACATTCAGCGAACTGATAAACCAGTTTGAACCCCCCGATGAATAGAACACACCTGAAGAATGAAGTCCGGCAAATACTCGGGTCTGGTTTGATGCCATTGAATAAATGGTATTATTATTTATTCCGATCAAAGTCCAGTAAGCTCCGTTGTTTGAAGTTCGCCATATTCCAATATCGGTACCGGCAAAAAGATAGTTTCCGAACACTGTCAAAGAAAATACGACCCGGTTGTTCAATCCAATGCCTGCCTGAGTCCAGCTCATACCGTTGTCAGTAGAGGTATACAGTCCGTAGTTGAATGTTCCGGCAAACAGGTTAGTGCTGTTGTTTGTGAATGAATATACTTGCTTGTTGCCAAGTCCGGATGAGACATTGCTCCACTGTGAAAAGGAATTCTGGGTTAGAAGTGTCACAAATAAAAATAAAGCTATAATAAATATTTTCATAACGATCCTCCATAAAAAGATTTAATTTTTCAGTGTAAAATTAATCATTCCTCGCACATTGAGAAATTCAAAAAAATGCGGTGTAAAAAAGCTTAATTAAGTTTAAGTGAACTGGAGTAAGCTTTTTCAATTTCAAATGTCAAATTACAAATTACAAATACTAATGATTCTAAATAAAAACAGATTACAAAATATTAATGATCAAATCTCTTTAACCAATAATATTTGTAATCTGTAATTTGTAATTTGTAACTTGTAACTGAATCAAGGTTTTACCACCGTCACAAACCCCACCGAATTATTATTCGTAATTAATACATCCGAAAGATCTGTTATACTGTCTCCGTTGACATCGGTCACTTTATATCCGGTGACAAAATTTCCCGCATCATTATAAATAGTTATCACATCAGTAAGATTTATGAACCCGTCCTGATTGACATCACCGCTGTAATCTGCAAATCGAAGTGGTGATGCATCAACCTGTTTAATATTGTCACCAAAAGCCTGTGATGATGCGTTTGAGAAATTATAACTAACTGTACTTCCTCTGGTAAGACTTTCACCGCCTGATTTGCTCCATGTCTCAAGTGAATTTCTGTGTGTGGTAACAATGTAATATGTTCCGGTTGGAGCATTGCCGAATACAAGTGAAGCGCTTCCGTTTGAAGTTACAACAGCTTTTACCGAATCAATTTTTGCAAACGGTGTAACCGTATTTCTCAGATATACTTTTATCGTATCACTCACCTGTAAATCAGTTGCCGAGTTATAAAATCCTTCAATGAACGTTATCATGTTCAAAGTTATGTTCGGACTTTGCGTAACAGCCAATGGGCTTTTATTATTATGTACATCCTGCGCGACAATGAAATAATAATATGCGCCTGACAATGGAGCTGTATCAAGATAAGTTGAATCTGTTATTGTCGCATAAGGAGTTTCCGTTTCGGGATCGATGACCGGACTTGCGCTTCTGAATAAAATATAATTATACAGATCCGGTTCAGTATTCTTTTTCCAGTTTAGTCTTATATTTCCAGATTCTGAAACAGCACTGAATGGAGAAACCATCAACGGAGCTATATTATCAATGCTTCTTCCAAAAAGAATATTTGATCTCCAGTATTGCGTTGATACTGAAGTTCTTGCAGTTATTCTGAAATACAAAGTTCCGCTGTTATTGGAAATAGAATCGAATGGTGTAACAGCAGTGTAAGCATAGAACGGTTCATTTGTAGCAGGGATGTATGCAATATTTTCCCAGGAATAATTTCCACCGGATGGCGGATAACTTCTTTGAACAACATAATCTGTAATTGTCCCGATACTTTGAACATCATATCCGCTTCTTGCCCACTTGAGATAAATCTGCCCGCCCTGATCATTCGGAACATCCTTCACCAAATTCAGTATTGGTTTGACAGATGGCGCAGATGACAAATACAAGTATGCTATGCCTGCATCTGTTCCTCCGGCATCATTTCCCGGAGCTCCGGTAATAACATCACTGTAACCGTCGTTGTTCATTTCACCGGCAGCTGAAACTGAATATCCCAAAACATCTCCTCCAGCAGATCCAGTCATTGTCACGTCAGCAAAATTATTCATTGAGTTTCCTCCAAAGAATATGTAAGCTCTTCCGGCATTTATTCCTCCTGCATTACTAAAAGGTGCTCCAACAATCACATCACTAAATCCGTCTCCGTTCACATCTCCTGCTGATGATACTGAATATCCGAAACTAATACCGGCAGCTTCTCCCGTGAATGTAACATCTGCAATAGTATCAGAAACGATCCCGCCAAAATAAATGTATGATCTTCCTGCAAAATCTCCACCTGCATTATTTACCCATGCACCGACTATCACATCACTAAATCCGTCACCGTTCACATCTCCTGCAGTGGATAATGAATTTCCAAACTGATCTCCGGCAGCTTCTCCTGTCAATATCACATCTGCAATAGAATCAGGAACAATTCCTCCAAAATAAATATAAGCTCTTCCTGCACTAGCTCCTCCTGCATCGTTCAAATGAGCTCCAGCAATGACATCACTAAATCCATCTCCGTTAAAATCTCCGGCAGTTGAAACAGAATATCCTAAATTATCACTTAAGGCTTCTCCTATGCAAGTTATATCAGCTATGTCATTCATTATGCTCCCTCCGAAAAATATATATGCTCTTCCGAAATTTATTCCAACGCCATCACTATACGGAGCTCCAATAACAACATCACTGTATCCGTCACCATTCACATCGCCGGCAGAAGAAACTGAAGATCCAAACTGATCGGCGGTCAAAGCCCCATTCAAAATCACATCTGCAATAGTATCAGGAACATTTCCCCCAAAATAAATATAAGCTCTCCCTGCATCTGCTCCGTTTGCATTATTAAAAGCTGCTCCAACTATTACATCACTAAAACTGTCTCCATTCACATCACCGGCTGAAGAAACTGAACCTCCAAATCTATCATTTGTAGCTGCGCCGGTAATCGTCAGATCTGCAATATTATCCTGAATAATTCCTCCAAAATAAACATAAACTCTTCCGGCATTTATTGCTCCTGCATTATTTTCATCTGCCCCGATAATAATATCACTAAACCCGTCACCATTCATATCTCCTGCTGATGATATTGAAAATCCGAATTCATCGCCCGCCGACTCTGCCGTAAAAAATTCATCTGCTCTATCCGTTCCTGTCATTGAATTTAAATATATATAAACTCTTCCGGCAGACGAACCACCGGCGTCATTCAAAATTGCTCCCGACATTAAATCACTGTATCCGTCTCCGTTCATATCACCAGCCGATGATACTGAAAATCCGAACTGGTCGCCGGCTGCTGCTCCGGTAAATATTGCATCTGCTGTGATATCCATATTTATTCCGCCGAAATAGATGAAAGATCTTCCTGCATCAGCTCCGCCGGCATCATTTTGGAGAGCTCCGGCAATCACGTCACTATAACCGTCGCCGTTTACATCTCCGGCTGTGAAAACTGAAAAACCAAAGCGATCGCCTGCCGAACCTGAAAGGATCGCGTCGGCTGTATTGTCGGGTATGTTTCCGCCAAAATAAATGTATGCACTTCCTGCATCGGTACCTGCCGCGTCGTTGAGATTTGCTCCCGCAATAACGTCACTATAACCGTCTCCATTTACATCTCCGGCTGTTGAAACTGAAATTCCGAACTGATCGCCTGCCGCCGCTCCGGTGAGGAGCAAATCGGCTGTATTGTCAGGACTGCTTCCTCCATAGTAAATATATGCTCTTCCGGCATTTGAACCTCCGCCATCATTGAAAAGCGCTCCCGCAATCACATCACCATAACCGTCACCATTTATATCTCCGGCTGTTGAAACTGATATTCCAAACTGGTCACTTGCTGCAAGTCCGGTAAGTGTCAGATCCACAACATTATTCATCGTGATTCCGCCAAAATAAATATAAGATCTTCCGGCATTCGATCCTCCCGCATCATTTAGATTTGCACCGACTATCACATCACTATACCCGTCGCCGTTGACATCACCTGCAGATGAAACTGAAGTTCCATACTGATCGTTTGCCGCTGCTCCCGAAAGAATTACGTCTGCAGTATTGTTCATGGTACTTCCGCCAAAATAAACGTAAGCTCTTCCGGCATTTGCGCCGATTGCATCATTTAACGGAGCTCCGACTATTACATCAGAATACCCGTCGCCGTTCACATCACCGGCTGTTGATACAAAAAATCCAAACCGATCATCTGCTGCAAGTCCGGTAAGAATTAAATCAACTCCTGAATTGAATATTGCGCCTCCGTAATAGATGTAAGCTCTTCCTGTATTTAAACCTCCGGCATCGTTGAATGGCGCGCCGATAATTATATCACTGTATCCGTCACCATTCACATCTCCTGCAGATGATACAGAATATCCGAACTGATCACTTGCAGCAAATCCAGTAAAGAATCTTTCCTGCATTGCATCGCCTTCGTCATTTCCATTTACTATCTTTTGACCGTTCTCATCAGCAAGAGAATTCAGCCACTCTTTAGTGACTCCGGCCGGAAGAGAGTCGGTGTTTGAGTGTTGAGTGTGTTGAGTGTATTGAGTGTGTTGAGTACTGTTATCCTGTGACATATCATTTTCATTACTGATCCGGTTAGCATCAGCAAATCCGTTTAATAAAAATAAAATTGCTGCCAGGCAAAGCAGTCTGATGTAATTTTTCATGAGATTGGTTTTTAGTTTATTAGTTGTATTTTATTCAATTACCAGTTTCGAGTAAAGAGTATCGGGTTATGATTCAGAGAAATCTTTGAATTCCAATTTCAAAAGTATACATATGAATTCTTACGTCTACCGTCCTGCCTCTCGCGTCTTGCATATAAAAAAGCGAAGCAACCGTATTACATTATTCCCGGGAGAGAATAAAGAATGAAAGTAGATTGCCCCGCTTATTATGAAATATATATACTGAAAATATTCTCTCCCGGGTAATGCTGTTAAATTAGATGTATAAAATGCTAATTCAAAAGAAAATATAACGGAAAAGTTACCCGGTTTTATTGCAATATACTTCTATTGACAACGAAATATGCTATTTTCTCACTATTATAAGACTTTTGAAAATTAAAATGTTACCTTGAACAGATCGAATTTAATACCGGTCCTGAAATCCTTTTCAAAAGTGGAAATAAAAGATTTTGAGAAGTTTCTGGATTCTCCTTTCTTCGGATGCAAGAAGTTTGTACTTAACTATTACAGGGTTCTCATAAAATATTATCCGGATTTCAAAGAAGAGGATATTAAAAAAGAAAAAATATTCGGAATTGTTTATAAGGATAAGAAGTATAATGACGATTTAAACAGAAGAATCATTTCGGATCTCATCCGTTTTTCGGAAGAATATATGAGTTATATAAATTTTAAGAGTAATAAAGCTTTCCGGAGCAGCTGTTCACTGAATGAACTGAGAAACAGAAAGCTTGATAATTTATTCAGGCTAAGGTCAGAATCAATATTTAAAAAAATAAAAAATTCGGAAATTGTCGACCCGCTTCTGATCCTTGAATCATATTTTGTGAATGTTGAAATAAGTGAATACAGATCTTTTATAAGGGATGAAAAAAAGCATTTAAGTTTAGGCCAGGCAAATGAAGACTTTATAGTATTCTTTTTGAGACTGATCTATTCTTATCTTAAGCATACTATTACTTTTTCAAATGAAATAAAAATCAGGAATGAAATTGTTTTCGCATTTCTGGATAATTTTAAAATTG
The DNA here is from genome assembly GCA_016710985.1 of Ignavibacteria bacterium. Lineage (GTDB taxonomy): Bacteria > Bacteroidota > Ignavibacteria > Tepidaquicellales > Tepidaquicellaceae > JAGPCH01. The sequence continues at coordinate 47,307 of JADJTX010000062.1, read as the reverse complement.
ATTCCTTTTTAAATATTCTTGAAAATAATAAGAGCAAATATAATGTATATCTTAAAATGGTAGGATATAGTTATAAAATTGTCGCAGACAAAGAAGATATAAAGAGCATCGGTAAACTGACAGATCTAATGAATAAAAACCCTGTTTACTTTTCAAAAAATGAATTGCAGAATATTTACGCCAGTATAGTTACATTCTACCGATACCAGAATGAGAAATATGAAAATGTTTACCTTGATGAAGAGTTAAGAGTTTATAATAATATTCTGAAAGAAAAACTTTTTATGGACAACAAGAATATGCTGCAGCTCAGTTTCTGCAGAAATTACATAAGACTCTGTGTTTTAAAACAGGATGCAAACACAATAAAAGAATTCTGTAAAGAATATTATTTAAATCTGCCTGATTTATACAAAAAGGATTTAACAGACTATTGTGATTCAATTTATTACTTCGAAAAAAAGTTGTTCGAAAGTTCCCTGTCAGCAGCATCAAAGGTAAATATTGACAAGGAATTATTCAAAAGAGATATGAAGATTCTGAAAATAAAAAATTTCTACGAGCTGGGTTATTCTGACTCTCTGTATGCTGAAATTGATAATCTCAGGCATTTTCTTTCAGATTCGGAAACTATAATTTCAGACTACATGATGAAAAGCAGGAATTTCTTAAAATATATTTCATCTTTAATGAGAGCAAAGGAGAATAAATCCGGAGTTGATATTTTTGTATTAAGGAAAGAACTTGAGAAAGAAAATTCGACGAATGAAAAGAAATGGCTTCTGGAGAAGATTGATGAGATTACTGGATTATAGATTAGAAATCATGAATTAGGAATTAGGGTTTTGAACAAATCATTTCTTCTGAACATACTAATAATGTCCAAAACATTTTACTCTGCTAATTTTAGAAATAAAATTTCAGATTCAATTATTTTGAAAATACTATTTATCCTAACATAACCATATCCAATCCTTCCATTTTCAGGAGTTTGTCTTCGAACGAGCGGAAAAATTTATTATTCAAACAAAATGAGTACTGTTATAATTTATTTATTGTTACAAATTTAAATGAATCCTCACAAAACCTCTCCCAAACCCATCCCAAACCCTCCCTTTTTTCAAATGGGAGGGCAGTGTGGGATTGTTTAAAACAGCTTACATTTTAAATCGATTTTTTAATAGAAATAAATATTGTTTAACAAAGTTAAAATGTTTTGGACAATAATGGAATCTGATAATTAACATTAATTATTTGTAATTTGAAATTGTTCATGGTCTCGTCTTACTTACAAACGAACTCGAATTATTAAAAGCTATTGTTATATCAGAAAGGTCAACATTATTATCACCGGTCAGATCTGTCGCTAAGTATCCCGAAGAAAAACTGCTCGCATCATTAAATATCAGGGTTACATCAGTCAGATCTGTATAACCGTCCTGATTTACATCACCTCCGTAAACTGCATACCTGATTGGCGACGCATCTACATTGATCATGTTATCACCGTATGCTTGTGTGTTAGCTGTTATGAAATTATATGATAATGCATTGCCGGTAAATGTCTGAGCTGTCTTGCTCCAGGTCTCTAATGAATTTCTATGCTTCACCTGCAAATAATAATTTACTCCGTTTACGGCATTTGAAAATATGAATGTGCCTGTTCCGGAATTGTTTAGATATGCTTTAGCGGAATCAACTATTGCATAAGGTGATGCGCTGTTTCTCAGATAAACTCTTGCAGTATCCTGAACCATAATGTCAGTTGATGAATTATAAAATCCCTGAATCAGCATTGTAAGATTTAAAGTAACTACCGGACTTTGTGTCACAGCCACAGGGCTGTAATTTCCGTTAATGTCCTGTGCAACAATAAAATAGTAATAAATTCCGCTTAGAGGTGAAGTGTCAGTATAGTTCGTTACTGTTACAGTCGTAAGCGGAGTTTCTGTATATGGATCTATGACTGGACTTACACTTCTGAAAATAACATAGTTCAGAAGGTCAGGCGGAATTGTTTCCCCAGTTTAAATTTACATTTGAGCCTGCTGCTGAAGCAGTAAATGGGGATACTACCGGCGGAGCAATATTATCCAAACTATAACCGCTCAAAATATTCGAGCGCCAGAATTTCCCGGAAGAATTTGAAACAGCGGTAACCCGAAAGAAGTAAGTGTTATTTCCTGAAGTACCGGAATCATAAGGTGTGTGAATTTCCGCAGTGTAAAAAGATTCATATGTTCCCGAAATATTAACTACGGAGATCCACTGGTAACCATTTCCATTTGGAGGAAGGCTTCTGTCAATTTGATAACTAATACCTCCAGCTTCACTGACCGGAACATCCAGCGAGCTTTTTGCAAATTTCAGATTCAGGAATCCGCCCTGGTCATCCGGAACATCTCTGGCTGCGAGCAATACCGGCTTAACGGAAATTGCAGAACCCAGGTAGATATTTGCTCTGCCCATGTCTGAAGAGTATCCGGGTTCACCGTTTATCAAATCAGAATAACCATCGCCATTAACATCTCCGGCTGATGAGACCGAATATCCAAGAGAGTTGAATGTTCCCTCGCCTGTCATCGTTATATCCGCAGTATTATTCATTGATCCGCTTCCTAAATATACATACGCTCTGCCGGTGCCTGAGGAATTTCCAAAAGCGCCGACAATCGCATCCGAATATCCGTCGCCGTTTACATCTCCGGCGGATGAGACCGAAGATCCGAAATAGTTGTTTATTGTCTCGCCTGTCATCGTCACGTCCGCGCCGGCATCCATTGTCAATCCTCCGAAGAATATATATGCTCTGCCTGTCGTTGATGAATAGTTGCCAGCTCCGATTATCACATCGGAGTAACCGTCACCGTTTACATCTCCTGCAGATGAGACAGAAGTTCCAAATTGGTTGCCGGTTGCCTCACCTGTCATTATCACGTCTGCAGTACTATCCATTGTTGTTCCTCCCAAGAATACAAATGTCCTGCCGGTCTGTGAAGAATATCCATTCGCACCTACTATGACATCGGAATAACCGTCACCGTTCACATCTCCGGCGGATGAGACCGAATATCCGAAAATATCGCCACCTGTGTTTCCTGTCATTTTTAAGTCCGCAGTGGTATCCATTGAAGATCCGCCGAAATATACATACGCTCTGCCGGTACTAATTGTATTAAATCTATAAGCCCCGACTATCACATCAGAATAGCCGTCGCCATTCACATCTCCAGCCGATGATACCGAATTTCCAAAGTAGCTGCCTATTTCTTCACCTATCATTGTCACGTCTGCAGTATTATTCATTGAAACTCCTCCGAAATAAACAGATGCTCTGCCTCTGTTTGAAGAATATCCGTAAGACCCGACTATCACATCAGTATAACCGTCGCCATTCACATCGCCGGCTGATGAGACCGAAGCTCCAAGATAGTCGCCTAATGAACCTCCCATTGCCACGTCTTCAGTATTATTCATTGAAACTCCTCCGAAATAAACAAGTGCTCTGCCTCTGTTTGAAGAAAATCCGTAAGCACCGGCTATCACATCAGAGTATCCGTCGCCGTTCACGTCTCCGGCTGATGAGACCGAAGCTCCTAAAAACCTGCTTGGAAACACGCCTGTCATTGAGAGATCCCGTATGATTTCATTCTTCATGAAGTAATCATACAAATATACCCTTCCGGTGCCCGAAGAATATCCTGAAGCGCCGACAATCATATCAGTGTAACCGTCGCCGTTCATGTCTCCGGCGGATGAGACCGAAGATCCAAAGCCACTGGTTGTTGTTTCACCTGTCATTGTCAAGTCAGCTATGTTGTTCATTGATACTCCTCCGAAATATAAATATGCTCTGCCCGTATTGTAAAAATATCCGACAGCTCCGACTATCACATCCGAATATCCGTCACAGTTTACATCGCCGGCTGATGATACAGAAATTCCAAAATAATTATTTGTTGTATCTCCTGTCATTGTCACGTCTGCAGTATTATTCATTGATGCTCCTCCGAAAAATACATATGATCTGCCTGTACCGGAAGAATAATTTTGGAGCGCCTGCAATCACATCAGAATATCCGTCGCCATTGACATCGCCGGGTGAAGAGACTGAACCTCCAAAATTGTTGCTTGTTGCCTCACCAGTCATTGTAACGTCAGCAGCATTGTTCATTGACGCTCCTCCGAAAAATATGTATGCTCTTCCGGTACTTGAAGAATAACCATCAGCACCTACAATCACATCAGAATATCCGTCGCCGTTCAAATCGCCGGCCGATGAGACCGAAGTTCCAAACTTGTTGCCACCTGCCTCACCTGTCATTGTCACATCTTCTATATTATTCATAGATGCTCCTCCAAAAAGTATATATGCTCTGCCCGTTCCTGCTGAGTACTCACGGGCACCTGCAATCACATCCGAATATCCGTCGCCGTTTACATCTCCTGCTGATGAGACCGAAGCTCCAAGATAGTCGCTTAATGCACCTGTCATTGTTATATCCGCAATATTATTCATTGAAGCTCCTCCTAAATAAATATATATCTTGCCCTGAGTTGAATTAAAGTTATTTGCACCGACAATCACATCAGAATAACCGTCGCCATTCACATCGCCGGCAGATGAAACCGAATATCCGAATATATTGCCTGTTACTTCACCTGTCATTGTCACATCTGCTACTGTATTCATATTCATTCCGCCAAAATAAATATATGCGCGTCCGGTATTTGAAGAGTACCCATGCGAACCAATAATGATATCATCTGATCCGTCGCCGTTCACATCGCCGGCACTGCTTATAGAAAATCCAAAATTTGAACCTGAAGCAAAACCGTTGAAAATTTTTCTCTGCAAAGCGTCACCTTCGGGGTCTTCCGAAATTTGTCCCGACCGGGAAGTATTGCTTTCAGTAAATACTCTGTTTCCGATTTCATCAGTAAGACTGTTAAGCCAGTCCACTGTCATTCCTTGGGGAGCGAATCCTTTTTTGAATCTGAGATCCGGAATTTATTTCCTTCGGAGTTTGTGAAATTGATGTTTCCGGTTTTTTCCAGTTTGCGTTTAAAAATTGAGAAAAAAAGAAATTCAAAATTAAAATATACAGACCAAATTTAAGTTTGAAGATAGACTTCATTTTTTAAAGGTTTTAGTTTAATAAAAGTTATGACTCAATTTAAGGAAAACAAAATGGATCTGCAATTTTGTTTTTTAAAATTAATTACTGTGACTATTGACATATTTAAGGTGTCATCTTTGTAACAAATGCACTCGAAATTATTTTACTCTCCGTTCCCAATCTCCCAGACTGATTGGGAACGTAATCATGTGTTACGAATCAGAGATTCGTAACGAGGAAGAAAATTGAACAAAATAGATAAAACTTATTTGAAATCTGTAATTTGAAATTGTTTCAAGGTCTCTTCTTACTTACAAACGAACTCGAATTATTAAAAGCCATTGTAAGATCAGTGAGGTCAACATTATTATCACCGGTTAGATCAGTCGATAAGTATCCGGAAGAAAAACTGCTCGCACTATTAAATACAAGAGTTACATCAGTTAAATCTATGTTTCCATCCTGATTCACATCACCGCTGTATATTCCGTATCTCACCGGTGTTGCATCAACCTGAATCATGTTATTCCCGAATGCCTGAGTGTTTGCTGTAGTAAAATCATAATTCAATACGGAGCTGGAAATATAAGACTCACCTCCTGTCTTACTCCACGTCTCAATACAGTTTCTTCCTTTTGCCTGAAGATAATATGTTCCTGTAGGAGCATTGATGAATAAGAATGAACCTGTCATTGTAACTGAATCAATCACTGATTTTGCAGAGTCAACAATATTATAAGGCGATGAACTATTCCTTAAATAAATTCTTACTGTATCAGATGTATTCAATCCATCAGTTCCGGCATTATAAAATCCTTCTATTGCAAGTTTTATTGATGCCGGCACTGTAGAAATAACATTTAATTTTACAGCTACATTTTTTACAGGATTTGTTAAATCATTTGAAGTGATCTTCAGATTTCCGGTATATATTCCAACAGGAAGAGATGAACTGTTAAAAAGTAAATTTACATTTTGACTTCCGATTCCTGCAATTAAGCCGTTTACAGGATCTTCTGATACCCAGTTATAACCTGGACTGAGTATTTGTACAGCAAGATTATTATGAATATATGTGTTATTATAAACTATCTGAAGTCCGTCATTGCCTGCTCCGTTTTCAATTCCGACAGTATTTGAATTTAAAGGTGATCCCATATTCAAATACTGAAAATAGATGCTTCCGTTACTATGAAGAATAACCTGGAATGTATATGGACCTAAACCACTTCCGGAATTGTAATGTGGAACATTATTAAATTGAACAAGAAATCTGTTATTTGAAACATCATTTAAATAATAGACATTGCCTGAACTTCTTAAATCTAGATCATCCCAGAAAGGAGCAATGATTGAATTAGGTTCATTTGAATCCGGAATCGGAGAATTATTAAATGCAGCGTCAGTTGATGCAGTATCAAATGAAACCCATCCGTTCGTACAAATCTTAAGTTTTGGGTAACTTACTCCGTAATATGGAAATGAAAATGGCAGTCCGACTATTGTATAACCATCATCATTTCCGTTTGTAAAGGAAGTAACAGCTGTTCCGGTTCCTGAAATATCTGTCCATTTGAATACCGGTCCGCCTGCTGAATCGCTGTCTATCCATTTATACCCGAATGAATCCGGTCCGCCTGAACGGTCAGAAACTTCAGGTCCTTTGAACTTATCCCTTGATCCTTTTGCACTATTAATAATTTTATTTATTTCTTTATCGGAAAAAGTATGTTTTATTCCGGAAAAACCTGCAGGTCTTGATAAAGGATGGTTTTCTGCAAGTGACCAGTATAATGAAGCAGTCCCGGAATTTCCAATACTAAAATTTTTGGTTTCTGTATTTGAACCAACTAATAAAGTTGATACAATCGTGTCCTGTGAAGTCGAAATTACAGGCGGAGTACCGGCTTCTCCTTTTACAGCAAAAGTATAATTCTGTATAATATTACATAAAGTACCGGACATAATTTCAGAACTTACTTTTACAGTTGTATTTTTTGTTCCAAACGAAGGAGTATTAAATGTAACTGTAAATGTTTTTGATGTTCCCGGAGCAATCTTACCAGCAGGAGAAATACTTCCCGCTGTAAACAAAGCAGAATCACCGCCTGCTGTAGAAATACTGTTTATATTTAAACTGTCTGTACTTGAATTCTGCATGGTAAATGTTCTTACTACCGGAGTGTTAAGACCTGTATATCCAAAATCTGTATGATTTGTAAGACCCGGAGTTACAGATCCGTTCACAACGGGATTTCCATTTCCCGAAATACTTGTCTGCAGTGCAGTTGCGATTGCATTATTTTTAAATATTGTTAGTTTGGTTCCACTATAATTTCCCGAAAGTAATTCCGGTTTGCCATCCTGGTTTAAGTCCCCTATAGCAGCACAATAAGAATTCACCGTTGAAGGAGGAGAGAAGTCAATTTTATTCTCAAAATTTACAACGCCTGCAGATGAAATGTTTCTGCATATTGAAACAATTGTTTTGTTATCATATGCAATTGCCAGATCAGGTTTTGTGTCTCCGTCAATATCACCGATTGCTAAAGATTGATTTCCAAATCCCCCTGCATTAAAATCGACTTTCGAAGCAAAAGACACATTACCGGATGAAGATGTATTCCTCAATACAGATATATTACCGGGGTTATAATTATCGGTTATTAGATCAAGTTTACCGTCCCCATCTATATCGCCGATTAACATATCTCTCATTACAAGTCCGCCTGTAAAATTTACCGGCGCTGCAAAACTCAGTATACTTACTGATGATGTATTTCTGTATATTGATACGTTTGTATTATTTGCCGCTACCGCCAGATCATTTTTTCCGTCTCCGTCTATATCTCCGATACATATTGCAATAGGACCTAATCCTGATGCAAGATCAATCTTCGGATCAAAACTAATTACTCCCGGAGTAGATACGTTACGAAGTACAGAAACATTATTGCTTCCTGCAAAACCGGTATTAGCTGTTGCAAGGTCAGGTTTTCCGTCACCATCTAAATCACCAATACTTACTGAATAAGGATCTGTTCCAACTGTAAAGTCAACTCTTGCTGCAAAACTTATACTGCCAACATTTGAAGTATTTCGGAATACAGCGAGAACTGTAGAGTTTCGTCTTGTTGCAATAATATCAATTTTACCGTCACCGTCTATATCTCCCGTACATATTGAGCCGGGTTGTCCGCCTATTGCATAATCTGTCCTTGCGGCTACATTAATTACTCCTGCCGTTGTTGTTACACGTGAAACGCCAACTGAAGCACCGATACCATTTGTTACAAGTATATCTGAATTTCCATCTCCGTCAAAATCAACGGTCCTTATTTTTTCTATACCAAAACCTGCATTATTATATCCGATACCGTCTGCAAGGTCAGGTTTGCAACCTCCCGGAAATGTAATGTTGAATGGTAAATTTGAATAGCCGGTCAGATTAAATGCAAGATTAGTTACTGAAATATTCTGATAATTTGAACTGACCGGAACTGTTACTCCAAGTGTCGTAGCTGATGCATAAATAACATTAGCTTTTACTGATCCGAAATAAACTGAATTATTTGCCGGTACTGAATTAAATCCTGAGCCGTTAATTAATACAGTTGAGCCAATATTTCCGCTTAAAGGTGAGAATGAAGTAATCTTCGGAGGCGCTATCGAAATCATTACTGCAAAATTATTCTTAACATAAGTATTGTTATAAACTATCTGCAATCCGTCTGTACCTGCTGAATTTTCAATTCCAATTGTATTGGAAGTTAAAGGATCAAGCACACTCTTATACTGAAATAAAATTCCTCCGTCTTTTTTTAAGATAACTTCAAATGTATAAGGACCGGGTCCTTCTGAGCCGCCGGAATAGTGCGGTACATTATTATACTGAATTATAAATCTGTTATTGGCTGCATCGTTATAATAGTAAACATTACCTGTTTCAATATACAGGTCATCCCAGAACGGCATAATTGCATTATTGGGTTCTGAAGCATCAGGTATTGGAATATTATTGTAAACAGCACTTGATGAAGCAACATCAAATGATACCCATCCATTCGTGCAAATTTTCAGACTATTATAACTTGTCCCGTAAAAAGGAAAAGCAAAAGGCAATGCTATTATAGTATAGCCATCATCATATGAGTTAGTCCAGCTTGTGATTGGTGTACCGACTCCGGAAATTTCAACCCAGTTGTAAACAGGACCTCCCGGGTCATCACTGTCTATCCATTTGTATCCATATGCATCAGGTCCGCCATTCTGATCTGTTACTTCCGGTCCACGGAATTTATCCTGAGCGCCTTTTGGGAGATTGACAATTTTATTTAATTCATCAGTTGTCATTCCCATAGGAAAATTTTTGGAATAATCTACTGCATTACTATTTAATATTCCGCCTGTTTGTGCATTCAGACCGGAAGTGATAAACAAAAATAATATTAATATTTTTGCTGTTAATTTTTTCATTCCTGAACTGATACTAAAAGCTTTTTCTGAAGAACAAATATTCCAACTGTTTACTGTAAGATTTTTTTTCATAATGGTTGTTTTTAATTGATAAGTTATTATTTGATATTATTTTTAATTTATTTTCCTGTTTGAATTTGTCATCTGATACAAACTTCATGATCTCTTTTTCTAATTCTTCCGTGCAGATGTTTCCATTTTTTCTCAATTCCATTTCGGTCCTTGCCATAAGATTTATCATATATATCAGCTTATCTTCCCTGATTTTTCCGGAGGACTCTTTTACTTTTGCTTTCAACTCTGTCAGAAGAGACTTTAACTTATTTTCATCCATTAATTTAAATTTAGATGCAAATTAGAGAATATGAAATAATCCTGCAAAGAAATTTATTATCGGTTATATCGAATTCATTTCAGGAAAAGATTACTTTTTAGCATAAAAGATTAGATTTAGTTACTTTTTTTAACTATTTTGTATCGAAAAATATTTTACAACAAGTACCCCTCGAAAGGATAAATTCCGAAATTCGCGGCGAAAGAAACCTCCAACTTATTAAGCGGTCAACCTGAATTGTCAATGCTGTGGTCAATAGAGATACAAAGTTAATTTCATTTCTTAAAACATTTTCCCATCAGGAAATTTCTGAATTTGAAAAATTTCTTAAATCCCCTTTCTTCAAAAAAGAAAGAGATCCTCTTCCACTTTTCAATTTCCTTAAAAAACATTATCCGGAATTTCCTCCTGTAAAAATCAGTGATGAAAATATTATTAAAGAACTTTATCCTGGTGCAGATGCTTCAGATAAGAAATCAAAAATATTGCCCGAAACCTTTCTTCCGCACTCTTAAAAGCAGTCACTGATTTCATTTTCTTTACAACTGTAAGAGATGATGTTCCACTGAAGAACAGAACTATTCTAAAAGGACTGCTTGACAGAAATCTTGCTAAGTTTTATGAACAGTATCTTGGTGATTCTTTTCAAGTTATTGATAAGCTGAATGAAGAATCGGCAACAAAGGCGCTGGAATATTTTCATCTTGAACTTCTCAATACGCGTTATTTCGCCTACACTCTTGATTATCCGAAATTTATCGGGCACGGTATCACTGCGCTTGAATGGAATTCTGCACACTTTATTCTGAATCTTATATGGACAGCCAAAACAAAATATCTTGAAGAAACTTACAGTAATGTGAAGCCGGAAAATAAATTTCCCGATAAGCTTCTTGAGGCGATAGATCTTGAAAAAGTAATTGAAACGTTCAAAGAGCATGCGAACTATCCCAAAATTTCATTTAGCTATTATACTTACAAAAGCATTACAAACAACAACGACCTGGAGTATTATAAAAAAGCAAAGGAAATATTCTTTAAATACATAAACAGTATTTCCAGATTTGAAAAGAATTTTTTCTATGCAGACCTAATGAATATTCTGGGTTCTGGGCTTGACTGGGAAAATGATTTCAAAAGGAAAGAGCTGTTTGAAATTACAGTGTCCTGTGTTGAAGATAAGGCTTACAAAGCATCAGATGAAGATTTTATGCATCCTGCCTTTTACAGAAATGCAATAATGTATTCAACTTCATTTAAAAAATTTGACTGGGCTGATGATTTCATTGATCATTTTACTGATGAGCTGCAGCCTGAATACCGTGACAATATGAAATATTATTCAAAAGCCGTTGTCAGCTTCGGTAAAGGTGAATTTGAAAAATCACTTGAGCATATCTCAAAAGTAAAATATGATCTGACGAGACTTAAAGTCGATGTAAAAATCCTTATGCTGAAAATTTATTATGAACTTAACCTCGAAGATCCGGCTCTTTCTTTAATTGATACTTTCAAACATTATGCTTCAGACTCAAAAGATATAGTCGAAGAAACAAGAGGCTCGATCAAAAATTTTCTGAAGTGTTACAGCAAACTTCTCAAATTAAAAGTTGATCCCGACTCTTACGAAAGCGAATCTTTAACTAACGAGATCAAGAAAGAAAAACATCTTTTTCACAGAGACTGGCTGATTGAAAAGCTGATGGAGAATTGAACTTAGAATTTGGGATTTGGAATTTGCAGTTGGAATTTGCGAGTTACGAATTACGAGTTACGAGTTACGAGTTACGAGTTACGAGTTACGAGTTACAAGTTACGAGTTACGAGTTACGAGTTACAAGTTACGAGTTACAAGTTACGAGTTACGAATTCTGAAATACAATATCGTTTGACGTCTGACATTTGACGTCTCACGTTTCACGTTTCGCCGCTGTTGGTGTTCCCAAAAGTTTGCAGATAATAATTACAATTAAGCAGCAACCGTTAAGCAAACTTTTGGGTCACCAACAGCAATAATAATCTGACGACAACTTAGAGTGTTTCGGCTGTTGGTACTCAAAAAATTTGCACCTGCATTTTAAACAGATTACAATTTTTTAATGCAAATTTTTTGAAACACCAGCAGCGGCGGAAATTTACAAATTACATATTACAAACAAGTTAAATTACGAGTTACAGACTGCAAATATTAAATGATCATTTTCATTAACCAATAATATTTGCAATCTGTAATTTGAAATTTGAAATTGTCTCACGGTTTTATAATAACCTCCCGGCTTCACTAAAGAAACAAACCCAGCCGAATTATTAAAAGTCATTGTCAGATCAGTGAGGTCAACATTATTATCACCGGTCAGATCAGTATTTAAGTATCCCGAAAAAAAACTGCTCGCACTATTAAATACAAGAGTTACATCAGTTAAATCTATGTTTCCGTCATGATTCACATCACCGCTGTATATTCCGTATCTCACCGGACTTGTATCAACCTGAATCATGTTATTCCCGAAAGCCTGAGTGTTTGCCGTGGTGAAATCATAGCTCATTGAATTGCCGGTAAATGTCTGAGCTGTTTTACTCCATGTTTCAATCGAATTTCTGTGCTTTAAATGTAAATAATAGTTGACACCGTTTAATGCATTTTGAAATGAGAATATTCCTGCACCGGTTGAACTTAAATATGCCTTCGCTGAATCAACTATTGCATAAGGTGATGAACTGTTTCTCAAATAAATCCGAACTGTATCACGAACCATAGAATTTGTTCCTGAATCATAAAATCCCTGAATCAGCATTGTAAGATTCAGATTTTTTGATGAACCCGAGTTAAATTCATCAGCTCCTATATCTGGTGATGTCCCCGTTCCTGTATATCCGGCATTTCCCTGTCTGATTTCATTGTCAATGTCATCTGTTATTACGACAGGACTTGTAACATTCTTTCCGCCGCTTTCGATTGAAGTTGGAACTGCAGCGTTTATATGAAGGAAGTTTGCTGATGAATCAATCAGACTTAAGAAAGATGGATTTTCTGTAATTGAATTTGAATCTCCGGGAGCTACACGTGATTTATATGCAGCCATTGTCTGATCCGAATTTGTAAAATCAAAAAACATAAGATTGTTTGCAGAAGGTGTTCCTGAAAAGAATAAATTATTGTTGGATTCACTTTGATAATTTGAAAGTGAAGCATCGCTTCTGAAATAAACAACATTTCTTCCGGTCGGACCTGGAGTTGATAAATTTACAAAAATGTTGTTTCTCATTGTAAAGTTTATTGAAGTTACGACAAGCAGAATATTCGCGCCAAATGACGCTCCGGTACTTGATGCATTCAGATGTACTGTATTGTTAAACAGATTTACTGATGTTCCGCCTGTAACAGATAATCCGTTTAATGACATTGATGAATTTGAATTTGGAGCTTTCAGATTTCCAATAAGATTATTGTATATATTTGTCTGTGTTCCGCCTGTAACAGAGATACCGGTGCCGCCGCCGCCCGTACCGGTTCCCAGAAAACCGCATATTTTGTTTTTGAAAATGTTCAGAATGGTTGAACCGGATGAACTGATGCCTGTAATCACAGCTGATGCTGTAATGTCAGATATTGTATTGTTACTGATATTTGCATTTAGTGATCTGTTCTCTATTCCGGTTATTCTGGCATTGCGTGATATCAGCTGAATTTTGTTCTGACTTACCGTTAATGCCGGTTGATTCAGACTTCCCAGAAGTATTGCTGAAAATCCCGGAGATGTACTGCCGCTGATGGAAATATTTCTTATTATATTAGAATTTACTGTTGAGTTTGCCCCGCTTTTATCTATTGAAATTATAACCGGTGACTGTGTTGTGATGATGTTTTCGAATTTGTTGGTATTTATGGATTTAACAGGTCCGCTCACTATTGATACTCCGTCTTTGCATTCGATTCCCGTAAAGGCATCACATGTTATGTTGGAAATATTATTATTTTTCACATTCAGAATACTTCCACTGACTGAAGCTGCCGAAGTAGAAAAAATATTGTAGCTCCGGTTGCTTTTGTATAGCCTGTATTAATTGAGTTGGAATTTATATTCATCATGCTGACGCTGTCAATGCTGCTGAAATTGCAATGAAAGTTAAACTGCCGGTTGTATTACAGGAAATATTAGTAAAAGTATTTCCGCTGATATCCTGCATAAGAGTCGGAGCAAAATTCTGTATAAAAATAATAACTCCTGAAGCAGCAACGGTATGTGTTGTTGTATTGAAATCATTATTGATGATTGCAACAGATGATGAAGGTGTTGTTGAAGTTTGAGTAACTGTAATTCCAACAATAGACATTGCTCCCAAACCGCTTCGCAGAGAAATACTGTTTTTATTGATTACAGTAAAAAAAGTACCTGACGTGTCAAAAAAGAATCCGTCAATATTAATACCCCTTAAAGAAGCACCGGCTGTTGTTCCGCCGTTTGAGCTAATGATGGTATTATTTGCAATATTAATGTTCACCGTGTACTGCACATAAATTCCGTAAACTACAGAACTTGGAATGCTGGTAAACGGTGAATGAGTTCCGGTTGTTCCAAAATTGGTAATTGAATTTCCCTGCGCAGGCAATGTTCCTCCTATGTCTAATAGAATGTTAATATCTGTCGCTCCGGCAGGACCGGAATTGACAATTCCAAAATTTACATTTGAAATTGCATTGCCGTAAATTTTTAAATTACTATTGCTGCCTGCAGCAGTAAGAGATGAAGCACTTACTGTGGGAGAAGTTGCTGAATGTGTAGAACTACTGTAAATTCCATAGGTATTCTGATAAGCCCTGTTCAATGTGATTGTGTTATTCTGAACTACATTATTCTGAGCGCCGTTTGTAGTGGTTACATAAAGCAATGCAACTCCCCATTCTGTCATATTGTTTGTTCCATCGGCTGTAATTGTATTCGCAGCATTTTCTATCATTACGAATCCTGAAACGGTGATAAAATCTGCACCAATCAGTTTAAATATTCCATCAGTCAATACACCGGGCGTCTGATTAGATGGTGCTGTGATTGTATTTCCATTTCCGGTTACTATGACAGGATTCAATGCGCTTGTAGTTGTCAAAACCAATGAACCGACTCCTCCGATTACATAACCTCCGGAAGGCGCTGTCTGAGGATTTCCTGAAAGCAAATTTATTGTAACTCCCCCTGCTCCGACTCCCTGATTATTCAGATCTGTAATTGCAAGAGACAGTGTTGCATAATCTCCCGGAATATTTTTTGTTCCTGTAAGCGGTACTGCACTTGCCTTAATTGTAACGGCAAACAAGCCATAGAGAAGAATTGATAATTGCAATTTTTTCTTTCTTAGATTTTTCATTTTTTGATTGCGTTTAAGTTTTTGATTTTTAATATTATTTGAAAATACGATTTACGATTTACATCAATCAGGTGTCCATAATGTTTTGGTTCAATTAAATTTATTTTATTTAGTGTATTTCTTTTATTGTAAAATTATTTTGACGCTATGTCATTTTTATCTGCATTTATTCCGATCTTACTAACGTGCCGGTTTTGGTTCATTCTGCTGATAAGCTCTGTCAAAAGTAATTTCAGCTCTTGCTGTTTTAAATTCAGACCCTTACGGATTATCTTTTTGCTGATGTGTTTTAACTGAGGTTCGGACAACCTGTATTTATTCATGTTTGAAATTGATTTCCTGGTTGGAATAATTGAATTAGTGTCTAATAATTGATTTTTACAGTTGAATGTTCTTATACTTTTTATCATTTTGCGATTCTTTCATTTGATAACTCTATTTTATATGACATGGAATATTTATGAATCTCTGATTCAAAATTGAAGTAAGTTATCATCTGTCAGTTAATTTTCCAAAGAATAATTTTTCGATTTTACATAGGGCAGTGAAAGGCAAAATATAGAAAGCGCTTTTCTCTTCCGTGATAATAGTTTTGAGTACATATGAAAAACTTATTACTTATCCAGATCTTAAGATCATTTACAAAGAATGAGCTCTTACAGTTTGATGATTTTGTCAGATCGCCATTCTATAATAAGAAACCCAATGCCGTAAAATTCTTTGAAGCACTTAAAAAGCACTCGCCGGATTATAAAGGTGACGGGATTGGGAAAGAAAATATCTGGAAGCAGCTATATCCGGGTAAAAGTTATAACTGGGGTGTCCTGAAGAATCTTATTTTTGATCTCTCAAAACTTTCAGAGAAATTCATTGAAGTGATGCAACTCAAAGATAACATCACGGATAAATCTTTCCTTTACCTGGATGCACTTTCTAAAAGAAAGATCCACAATAAATTTTTCCTCGAATACGAATCACTGCTTAAGAAAATTGAAGAAAGAAAGTTCTATCAGAATTACTATTCCGATATTCAGGAATTGAAACTAAAAAAAATATATCACTGCAATTTATATACAAATTATCAGTCTGAACTTAATGAAGAAGTAAATGCTGTCTCTGATTTATATATGTATGATGCTGTTGTAAAATTTTCTGCATACCATTGTGACGCTGCCAACTTATCCATAGGTCTTAATAAATTTTCAGGCATGAGTATTTCAGAATTTTTATTCAGTCAGGCAGATAAAATTAATTTAATTACCGGATCTGTTATTCCGCATGAACGAGATCACAAAATTCTGTCTGTCTACTACTTTCAATATTTAGCTTTTGCTGACCCCGGTAAAACTGAAAACTATTTTAATTTTAAAAAACATCTTCATGATAATTCAGATTTGTTCTCTCTTGAAGAAAAATACAATTTATATGTCCATCTCGGAGATGCTTTAAATCTGCGGCCATCAAAAAAAGGAGATAACAAATTGCTTGAATTTCTTGAGCATTATAAAAAGCAGATAGATGAAAATGTTTTTACGGATCCGTACGGTGGTCTGAATATTTATTCATATTCAAATATTGTAAAAATGGCGGGAAGACTGTCGGATCATAAGTTAATTAAATTTGTAAAGGATAACTTTTTTGATCTTTTGTTGCCTGAGTTCAAAGATAATATGAATCATTTTACTGATGCATTTTATAATTACTCAAAAGAAAATTGGGAAATAGCTCTGGATAGTGTCATGAAAATCAAGCCGGATCATTTTGTTTTCAAATACGATCTGAGAGATCTGCAGGGTATGCTGTATTATGAGCTGAATGACTTTGAAAGCTTTACATATCTTATGGATTCACATAAACATTTTCTTAAAAAAAATAAGTCCGTAAGTGAACAGTATAAAAACTGGTATGACATTTTTATTTCAAGTGTCTACAGGCTTTTAAAAATTAAATTGAATTTTGATGAGTATGAGCTGATAAAATTTGAAAAGGATATGACAGATGGAAAGACGGGATCAATATCTTATTTTACAATGAAAATAAATCAGCTGAAAAAACTTCACAGAGTCTGATTAAATTGAAATCTCAAAATACAAAATCACATAGATTTATCTGCATAGAAGATATATTTTTTCAGCTAATAATTATTCTGAATAAGTAAATCGTATATCTGTAATATTTTCGAGACTTCTGATAAAATATAAAAATTACCGGAACTGCCCAAAAAGTATAATTTTTTACTACATAGTACCCCGATAGTGCAAGCCCTATCGGGATACTATGTGGTTAATATTCTTTGGGGACAGTCCCGATAATTAAGTAATAAGGATGTACACAAGACATAAAAACATCGGATTGAAAAAGATAAGAACATAATTATTTATGTGCCTTAACGTGTTCCATCCTTCAAGTTATTAGATACATGCTTTCGCGCAGAAGACATTTTAATATTTAAATTTTTTCATAAGTTTCAACTCTCAGCTATCACTTCTCACGGTTTTACCCTACTTACAAACGCAGAAGAATTATTATAAGCTGTTAGAACATCCGTAAGATCAGTCGTGTTGTTTCCGCTGACATCAGTTACTAAATATCCTGAAGCAAATATGTTTGCGGCATTGCTTATCTGAATGACATCCGTAAGATCAACAGTTCCGTCTTTATTTAAATCACCGCTGTAAATTCCAAATCTGACAGGTGATGAATCAATCTGCTTGAGGTTATTACCAAATGCCTGTGATGCTGATGATGTAAAGTTGTAATTCATTACACCTCCCGAGAAACTCTGAAGACCGAAGCTCCAGGTTTCAATTGAATTTCTATGCTTGACCTGAATATAATATCCTGTATTATTTACAGCATTATTGAATGAAAATATTCCGGTGCCTGTACTGTCCAAAACTGATTTAGCCGAATCAATTATTGCATACGGACTTGAAGAGTTTCTCAGATAAACTCTCATCGTATCAGGAGTCATTTTATTAATTCCTGCATTGTAAAATCCTTCTACATATGCGGCAAGATTCAGGGTAAATGCAGAACTTGTACTGTTAATCCAGTTTACTGTTTTTGAAAAAACACTTGAAGAAACCGGTGAACCCTGTGGGTATCTGAGATCACTGTATCTGTTGGTCATGTAAAATGTGTTGTAGTTTGTCCCGAAGTAACAGACTGCATTGCATGAATCATTGCCCGAAAGACTTGCCGACTTTGGTTTAAATGCAGCTGTACCGCCGTTGACTGATCTGATCAAACCCGGTCTGTATCCATTACCTAAATACAAAGAATCCTGCATTATCCCTGAAAAAGTTCCAACTCCTTTGAATCTTCTTCCACTCAATGGAATATTACCTGCCCAGTCATAACTGATATAAGCTGATTTAAGATATTGTCTGTAGAAAACCGTATCCTCAGGTGTTTTATTTACTCCCAACTGATCATTATTAGAAATGTAATCTGAAAAGATCATCAGCGATTTCTTATTAAGAGAAGTTGAATTATCAAGAAATATTTTCATCGAATCTCTTAACCATGGAGTATAATCAGATGCGTTTTTCAAAAGACAATAAACATTCTTCCAGGGTTTTAAAGAACCGGTATAGTTCATCCTGACTGTATCGAAATTATTCACATATCTGCCGTCTGAATTTATTGCTCTTACTATACTGTCGCGGTCTCTTTCCGATTGCCATAAAACACATAACTCCTTTGCAACTCTCGGAGTAATAGTTGTTACTAAAGAATTATTTGAATAATTACCGTCACCGGGTACACTTCCTGTATAAATTGATACCGGCTGTTCAATATTTGTAACGGGAAATGTCCATGGATCAAAAACTACAGTGGCTATTGCAGCGGGTGCAAGGTTTGAAACTGTTTTTGTACTTGTATAACCACCCAATGGATGAACTCTTGTTACAGTGAATGATTTTGTCGTATAACCTGCGTTAAAAACTTTACATACAGGCGTGTATGTATTTGTACTGAAATACTGATCATATTTTAAACCGGCGTCTGAAATACCTACATCAACAAAATGCCTGCTCTCTGTATCCGTTTCTATTGCAAAGTCAAACGAAGAATTATTCTGCTCAACAGGATAAAAATTGTATCCGGTTGGAGTAACATATCCGTAATAATTCGCATTACGCCTCAATACATCATTATTATCCGAGTAAAAGTTCAATCCCATAACAGATGGATCTGTTTCACCCATAATAGCAGTCTGTACGATACCGGCGTAAAAGTAGGAATTGTCAAGAATATATGGTTTCGGATCTGTAATAATAAATGTCAGAAGAGTATTTGCATCTGATGACTTTAAAATGTAATCATTTGATCTTGCCAAAAGATTTCCGTTTTCGTTAAGGACAACTGCGTAATACATTTGTCCGGCAATATTAGCAGAATTGCTTACATTCATTTTAACTTTTGTAACAACAACTTCCCCGTTAGCCCTGTACCTGTTCAAAAATGAACCAATCTGTGTATAATTAATTGCGCCATTTATAACTGTATCCGAATATCTGAATGTATAATAATTTACATTTGAAGAAACACTTTTATGATTATTTGAATTGTTCAAATCACTTCCGATAGAAACGGAAACATCTGAACTTCCATAAGTTAAATAATTATACGGATCAAAACTGACGGTCTTGTATTCATAAGGTAATACATTTGTCAATAAAGAATCGAGATGAACACCTGCCCCGTTTATATTCAGAAATACTTTTAATGAAACAGAACTATCTGAATTGTTTAAAATCACAGCGCTGATTGTATCAGGAGTCCCGTAATAAAGCGGAATTTTTGATTTTGTAAACACTGCCATAACTGCTGCATCATATAAATTGCCGGGAGGACTGTCCTGAACTTTAATGTTATCCAGATAAAGATTGTTCGAACAATCATTATCCACTTTAAATTTTAGCTGGGTAGTTCCTGCAGGTATGCTCACAATTTTACTTTCCCATTCGGAATTAGACGGAGTGAAGTAATTTTGACTTACCGGTGCAGTTGAGAGTTCTCCGCTAATTGGATTTCCTGACATTGTAGTTATCAAATCAAAACTATTTCCACCGTCAGAAGTGCCGTAAATTTCCAGATCATCAAAAGAACCATAGTCATAAGCAGCGTACGCGTAGTCAAACAACAGATTTACACCGGAAACTGTTGGTGAAAAAACCGGAGTTGTGATAAAATCATTAGAAGTAGCGTTACAATTATAAAGTTCTCTCATTATACTTCCGGTACCAATACCGTAAGCGCTTACTGAATTGTAAATCCAGTAACTTCCTGTATTCCAGCCGGCAGGAGGAAATGAACCCGAAAAATTTTCAGACATATAGACTGTATTATTTGCAGGCGGCTGTCCGACCTTTATGTTATCCAGATAAAGATTGTTCCCGCATTGGTCATCTGAAAAAAAATATATCTGCGAAGTATTTACAGGCAAGGATACAGAAATAGTTTTCCATTGTGTGCCTGTCGGATAAAAAGCAGAGTTTGTCGGAGGAGCTGTTGCAAGCGAATCCTTGTCATATGTTATAAGATAATTCCATAAAGAAGTCGAATCATTCCAGTAATATATATATAGATAATCTGTTACATTGCCGTTTGAATCACCACGCGGAGCATAAGCTGCATCAAATGTAAGTACATCACCTTCTTCTGATAGTGTAAAATAAGGTGTTCGTAATTCGTTAAATAACTGAGTGCAGCAAAAGTTACAGAAATAAGCGCTGTAATTTCCTGTACCGTATGAGCTGTAACCTGCCTGCTGCCATCCGTTATATGCATACCATTGATCAGGAGGAAAAGCAACTGATTCAAAATCTTCATTTAATTTCCAGGTGTTAAAACTCTGCCTGATTCCTGATAAAGGTTTTTTATTTATTTGTTCCGGAAAAGACTCATGCTTAATTGATAGTAAATTTTCTTTTGTGTCAAACTTTTTTTCACCTGTTTGTGATTTGATAATCACTTCCTGCGCAGATAATTTTACATTAAACATTATTATAATCACTAGTGTTGCGACAATGAAGGATATTATTGGTTTCATATTATTTTTATTTAATTGTTTAATTATAGTAATTATTAGTGAATCCGAAGGATTCAAACATTTATAGAAATTGATCTGAGTTGCCGTACGACCTCTTTGTGGTCGAACATTCTTTTCCTGTTATCTTCTATAAATGTTTGATCCCTCCGGGATCGATTTGTATTTGATATGTTGAGTTTTTTCAGTAGTCACATTATTTATTAAATATTTAAGTTCATTTATATTCATCTTCAGCAAAATTATATTGCTTTGTATACTAAAGCAAAGAAAATTTAATATGATTTTAAACAGATGGATTTGGCAAGAACTCTTAAAAAGTGTAAAATTAGACAGATATACGGGTTATTTTATAATATTTTCGCAAATATTCTAAACAACTAACAGCTGAAAAATTCAACAACAATATCGTTAATAAAGCTTATTAAACCTGAAGAGTGGTCTGATTTCAGAAAGTTTGCCGCTTCACCGTTTTTTAATAGGGGAAGAAATTATGAAAGTCTTGTAGCATTTTTAGCAAAGTTTCAGCCGGGGTTTGATTCGGAGGAATTGACAAAACAGAATGTTTATAAACATCTTTATCCCGGAAAGAAATTTAAAGAAAGTGTTATGAACACAATTCTTTCAGGACTAAACCAAATCTGTGAAGAATTCATATTATATCAGGATTTCCGGAATGATCCTCAACGGGATATGAGATTGCTCAGGCAATACTGCAAGCGGGGTCATAAGCCTAAAGCTGATAAACTATCAGCTAAGCTCGAAAAACTAACCAGTTTTCCGGCATCATCAGCAATGGATTTTTTTGAACGTTTTGAAATATTAGAATCAATTGATTTTTATTATTCCAGCTACGATAAAAGAAAATTAAGAAATCAACACCTTATAAAGTCACTCCTGAATCTCGATTATTATTTTATACTTCAAACCTTTGTCTACAAAAAGGAACTGCTCTCGAATACCTTTTATATAGAAAATAAGGTTGACGATACTTTGCCTTTGAAAATCTTTAAAGAAATAAACTTCGATCGGCTGATCGGAATGATTGAAAGTGCCGATCCGGAAAATTCCATTCTGCTTAGTATTTATTTTTTGATCGGAAAAACTCTGAGCAATAATTTCGATGATGTTAATTACAATAAGCTCAGGGAACTTGTAATAGTCAATCTGAAAAAATTAGATTTTCTTTCGGGAAAAAATCTTTTGCTTAACCTTCAGGTCATCAGCACAATGCGGCTGAATACCGGAAGAAAAGAATATGCAAAAGAAATTTATGAGATCTCAAAGTTACTTATAGACGGAAAGTTTTATGATAATGATAAAAACTGGTTCAGGCCGTCCCATTACCGCACTATCATAAAACTCGGATTAAGCCTCGGAGATATTGAATATGTTGAGCAGTTTGTTAATAATTATTCAAAGAGACTTGAACCAAATCTTCGCATTCCTCTTAAACATTTTGCCTTTGCAAATATATTTTTTGAAAAACAAATGTACTCTGAAGCTTTAAATAATCTCAACAAATCAGAATTAAATAACACGCTTTATAAAATAGATGCAAGAAGACTTACTGCAAAGATCTATTATGAAACTAATTCACTGGAAAATCTTCAGTCTCTTCTTGATGCGTTTTCTCATTATTTAAAGAATATCAGGACCACCGACCAGATCATAATCGCAAGAAATAAAAGATTCGTAAAGTATTTGAAGGAGCTTATCAAGATTAAAGAATCAAAAAAAGATTCATTCGAATTAAGTCAACTTCAAAATTCAATGGAGAAAGAAAATGTTTCGGATTCAAACTGGCTTATTCAAAAATTATATGATATAAGTAACCGCTTTTACAGCGGAAAAGCAGATACAGGCTAGTACTGAGCAATGAATAATGAATAATGTATTTGAGTCTTCCTTGGTAAAGGTTTTCAAAATAAATGTTTGGATGGATGTGAATCAGAAATTAAATAAAGGATAATATTGTTCTTGAAAATCACATACTATTCTTTTATTATTGTTCAACTTTAAAATCAGACATTATGAAAAATAGTTATTGATTCTTAATAACTAAAAAATAGAAAATGAAAATCACAAAATCTGTTATTGCAATTTTAGTTCTTTTAATAATTTTTTCTTCTAAATCGGCTTTCTCACAAAGTAATACTACCTACAATTTTCTTAAATTAGACATTGGCGCAAGGTCAGCAGCTCTCGGAGGGAGTTTTATTTCCGGAGCTAATGACATAAATTTAATATTCAGTAATCCGGCTGCACTATCAACTCTTACCGAAAAACAGGCATCTATTGGATTTTTTAAATATTTAATGGATATAAATTCCGGTAATATCGCTTATGGTCAGAGATTTAAAGATGCAGGTTATTTCGGAGCCGGAATAAGATACATGAATTACGGCAGTTTTGAAAAGTTTGATGAACAATCGGTTAATCTCGGAACATTCGGGGCAAATGAGCTTGCGCTCTCTCTCGGATATTCAAATATGTATAAAGATAATTTTCACTACGGCGTTAATCTGAAGCTTATTTATTCAAACATTGATGAATTTTCTTCCACTGCTTTAGCGGCTGACTTCGGATTGTTATATACCATCAAAGAAACTAACTGGAACTTTGCTTTAAGTCTGCTGAATGCAGGAGTGCAGCTTTCCGAATATGTCTCAACACAGGAGGATCTTCCACTTGACCTCAGCGTGGGTTTAAGTAAAAAACTCGAGCACCTTCCTTTAAGAGTTTTTTTTGAACTTGGCGATCTGACAGCCGATGCAGATAACTTCGTTGACAGACTAAAGAACCTGTCCGTCGGAGGTGAATTTGATTTCAGTGATAATGTAAAATTCAGAATAGGTTACAATAACGCTCAACGACAGGATCTTGAAACCGGAAGTTCAATCGGAATTGCAGGATTTTCTACCGGACTTGGCGTAAAATTTCTGGATAGTTATACTTTGGATTATGCCTTTAATTCACTTGGTAATGTAGGCACAACCAACAGGATCGATCTTTCTTATGCAATAAAATAATTCCTATCATAATATTGTTTCATAAAAAAAGTCAGGGTCATTAAATGATCCTGACTTTTTTATGAAAAAATATTTCTATCTTAAATTAAAAGATATTCAGCTTCACACCTTTTGTCCGTATATTCTTAGTCAGCTTCTCTATTTCAATCAAAGTAGCATTCATATTGTTAAAAAATTTATCATCAGCCAGAAACTTTCCGATTCCTTTGTCCTTATTTTGAATGTCAGTTACGACAAGGTTTAAATTTCCGACAAGTGTATCAACGGAATTTGTAAGTGTCTGAATTTCAAGAAGTGTGCTCTTTAGTTCTTTACTGTTATCACCTACTGCAACATCAACATTTCCGACTGTACTTTCAAGTTGTGTTGTAATACGGTTAATTCCGTTTCTGCTGTCACTTAGAAGCAGATTAAGATTGCTTGAAGAAGTTGACAGATTTGCAAGAGTGGTTTTTAAATTTGCCTTTAAATAACCATCGCCAACTATGTCGTTTACATTCAGTATTACTTTATTAAGATTTTCAGTTGAAGTTTTGAAATCTCCGAGCAGGCTTTTAACATCAGTTGTAATATCCGCAAATGAATTCATTAAAGTAGCAAAGTCAGCTCCCGGATTTCCGTGAAGGGCGATGTCAGGATTAACTTCCTCAGAACTCTTTCCCGGTTCTATATACAATACTTTACCTCCGGTAAGCTCTGTAGCAGCAACATAGATGTCATAATCCTTCTTTATTTTGATTGTTTTATCTATGCTGAATTTGATCAGGACAGAATCACTGACAAGTTCAATTTTATCAATCTTTCCTTTCCTGACTCCGTTTACACTCACCATATCACCTTCATTTAGTCCGCTTACCTTTGGGAAAAAAACTGAATACTCCTGCATGGTTAAATTCACACTGAAGCCTTTAGCCCAGAATATTGTAAGCAGCACTACAAGTGCAGCTATGAACACAAAAAGACCTACTTTAAATTCACCGAATTTCTTAGTTGCCATTTATCAGTTTAATTTTGAAATATTAAGTATTTTATATTTGATTACACCGTCGGGAACCTGTACCTCCACGATCTCATTCTTCTTTTTTCCAAGCAGTGCTTTTCCTATTGGAGAAGTAACTGATATTTTATCCATCTCGAAATCAGCTTCTTCGGGAGAGACTAAGGAAAATGTAATTTCTTCTTTAGCTTTTACGTCCAGAACTTTTACTACCGACAAAATGTAAACCTCATTATCCGGCATGTCTTCCGGTGAAATGATCTTTACTTTTGACAGCATTACTTCCAGCTTGCCTATCTTGAATTCGTGATGGCTCTGTGCTTCTTTTGCAGCATCGTATTCGGCATTTTCACTTAAATCTCCGTGTGAACGTGCTTCGGCTATTTTTTCAGCTATTGCTTTCCTGCCTTTGGTTTTTAATTCCATTAGCTCGTTTTCAATTTCTACTAATCTTGTTCTTGTTAAGTAAACTACGTCTGATGTTTTCATCATCAATTAATTTTTTTCCTTTGTTTTTTAGAAATTTTTTTATTGAAATCCTGTGAGTTAATTAATAATAAATGGCCTAATTTATCTTTTTTAGTTTGCAAATAAACTTCATTATCCGGGTTGGATTTTATTTCAATCGGAACACGTTCTGTGATCTCAAGCCCGTATGCATTAAGTCCGATTACTTTCTTAGGATTATTCGTCATCAGTTTCATTTTTCTGACACCGAGATCTCTTAATATCTGTGCTCCAATCCCATAGTCTCTCAGGTCAGGTTTAAATCCCAGCTCAATATTTGCTTCGACTGTATCTCTTCCTCTTTCCTGCAGACGATATGCTTTTAATTTATTGTGAAGACCTATTCCTCTTCCCTCCTGACGCATATAAAGAACTACTCCGTTATCATTCTCCTCTATCATTCTCAGTGACTCGTGAAGCTGTGCCCTGCAGTCACACCTCAAAGAACCAAAGATATCTCCCGTAAGACATTCCGAATGAACTCTTACAAGCACCGGTTTGCTTGAATCAATTTTTCCCTTTGTGATCGCAATATGTTCTTTCGAATCAACTTTGCTTTTATATAAAACTATTTTAAATTTCCCAAACTCCGTCGGCAGATTTGTATCTACCAGCCTTTCGATCAGTCTTTCCTTCTGTAATCTGTAATGGATCAGGTCCTTTATTGAAATAATTTTCAAATCGAACTTTTCCGCAATTTCAAAGAGATCCGGCAATCTCGCCATCTCCCCGTTATCCTTCATTACCTCGCATAAAACTCCGGCAGGATAATGCCCGGCTAATTTTGCAAGATCTACGGTCGCTTCGGTATGTCCCGCTCTTCTTAATACTCCACCGGCAGCCGATCTGAGGGGAAATATATGTCCCGGTCTTCCAAGATCCTCGGGTTTTGTTTTTTATTAATTAATGAAAGTATTGTAATACTCCTGTCAAATGCTGATATGCCTGTTGTCGTACCTATCCTGTAATCAACACTCATTGTAAAAGGAGTTTCATGCAGCGATGTGTTATTTCTTGTCATCATGCCAAGGTCCAGTTCATTCAGTCTTGACTCCTCCATGGGTACACATATAAGACCCCTTCCGTTCTTGGAAAGAAAATTAACAAGTTCAGGAGTTGACTTTTCTGCCGAAAAGATCATGTCACCTTCATTTTCCCTGTCTTCATCATCTACAACAATTACGACTTTCCCCTTTTTAAAATCTGTAATGGCATCCGGAATTGCACTTAACTTATATTTATTGTTTTTAACTTTCAACTTCATCTTTTAACTTTCAGCCCTTTAACGTTTATCCAAGCAGAGATTTCTTCTCCGGCTCTATATCAGTAACACCGATTATGGTAGTAATCGAAGATCTTTCCATTTTCATCTTAACACTTTCCGATACTTTAACAAGTATTGTTTTATCTTCAATGGCTTCAATGGTTCCGTGAATGCCGCCGGCAGTAATGATTTTATCTCCTCTCTTTATTGACTCAAGTAACTTGGCTCTTTCCTTTTGTCTTTTTTGCTGAGGTCTTAAAATTAAGAAATAAAATATAACTATGATCAGCAAAAACGGAACGATCGAGGATAATATAGATTCCATTCCGCCCGGTGCCTGTTGCAATAATATTAGATTCATTAGATTTATGATTTTTGATTTTGGATTTTAAAAATATGATAACTTCAACACTCAATTAGTAATTAGTTTTTTTTTTTTTTTTTAATTAGAAATTGCTCATTGCAAATATTTATTTAAAAAACTTTTTTTGAACGCTTTAAACTCATTATTGTTAATAGCTGATCTTATGTTCTTCATTAGGTTCAAATAGAATCCAACGTTGTGAATAGTAGCTAACTGTACCCCGAGTATCTCATTTGAAATGAACAAATGTCTCAGATAAGCTTTTGAAAAATTCATCGAAGTATATGTCTTAAATTCTTCATCCGGAGATTCAAAATCATTCTTGTACTTTGCTCCTTTTATGTTTATTTCACCATTGGTAGTAAATATTCTCCCGTGCCTAGCATTCCGTGTCGGCATTACGCAGTCAAACATATCAATGCCCCTTTCTACGCATTCAAGAAGATCGACCGGTGTTCCCACTCCCATTAAATATCTCGGCTTTTCCTTCGGAAGAATACCTGTCGATAAGTCAACAAGATCATACATAAGGGAATTCTCCTCACCTACGGCAAGTCCGCCGATTGCATGCCCGTCAAAATCAATTTCAATGAGGTCTTCAATACTTCTTTTTCTCAGATCTTCGAATGTACTTCCCTGATTGATCGAAAATAATTTTTGAGTGTATCCGTATTTTTCATTTGTACTTTTGAAATGATCAAAACATCTTTTCTCCCATCTTGCAGTCAAAGCAATTGATTTCTTTACAACATGCTTTTCGGAAGGATGAGGAAGACATTCGTCAAGAGGCATCATTATATCAGACCCTATTATTCTCTGTATATCGATTACTTTTTCCGGAGTAAAGAAAAACTTATCTCCGTTCAAATGCGAAGAAAACTCCACACCGTCTTCATTGTTTTTATTTAATTTTGATAAACTAAAGAACTGAAAACCTCCGCTGTCTGTAAGAATGCTCTTATTCCAGTTCATGAAATTATGAAGTCCGCCGGCATTTCCGAGAACTTCAATACCGGGTCTTAAAAACAAATGATATGTGTTTCCTAATATTATCCTGGTATCGAATTCATCTAATTCCCTGTGTTCGATCGCTTTCACGGTTCCTAAAGTTCCAACCGGCATGAATACAGGAGTTTCAATTTCTGAATGACTTGTCTTTATAATTCCTGTTCTCGCTTTTAGTCCGGGTTCAGCATTATTTGAAAGAACTTCAAAAAACTTATTCATATTAACAATCAATAACTTGATAAATCTAAAATCAAACATCTAAACTCAAAGATCACCTGACCGCCTCCCATTTTGTTGAAATAGATCTCTTAAACAAAAAGACCGAAATAGAATTTATTGTCCAATCCCAAAATACCCTTGCATATCCGAATTTTCTGTATCTCCTGGGAGATTCATATACGACAATATCTTTCCTGAATTTTATTCTTCCTGATCTCCTTAGTCTTTTATAAAGATCAAAATCTTCTCCGGCGGCAAGTTTTTCATCATATCCTCCTGATAAATTGAAAATTTCTTTCCTGACAATATGACATTCTCCTCTTCCCATTCCAAGGAAAAACTTATTGAGGATCGCGACATAATTATTGTAAAAACTGTGAAACAGTTTGTCCGCTAGTTTTAATTCTTCAGGAAATACTTCTATAGCAGCATGCAATTGCTGCAAGATCATTTTATCCAATTCCACCATTTAACATCTCTTTGAAAAAAAAATCAATATCACGTATACAGGTATCAGCATTTAAAAAAATAAGAACATCTCCCGGAGAATTCTTAGCGCCAGCATTTCTTCCCTGAGAGATGTTCTGCGGAAAATTATCTTTATGTATTATTAACCTGTCAGCATATTTTTTTGCAATTTCGATTGTTGAATCCTTACTGCCGCCGTCACTTACCGTTAATTCTATGTTATAAGCAATTTTTATTTCCGAAGTAAACTGACTTAATGATCTTTCAATTAACTTCTCCTCATTGAGGGACGGAATAATTATGCTTATTTTTTTATTATCTCCGGAAAGATCATGCATTAATCAAAGAACTGTAACCCTTTTTATCAAGAGTCTTCAGACCTGCTGCAGAGACTCTGATGGTTACCCATCTTTTCTCTTCTTCGATCCAGATCCTTTTCTTCTGCAAGTTTGGTAATTGTCTTCTTTTGGTTTTATTATTTGCGTGTGATACGTTATTTCCTGTAAGCGGTTTTTTACCCGTGACTGCACAAATTTTTGACATTTCCTGTTTTCTCCTTTGGCTATTGTTTATATGGTTTGAATGTAGATTCGTAGACTTTCATGTTTCTGTCCAAAAATTTGTAAGTCCCTTTTTCGGTTTTTATTGTATCGATTAAGCGGACGTTTATAATCTTTGTTTCTTTATTTGTATCCGGACACATAACTAATAATTCGGATTTTTTTCCAAGCTTATTTGCTTTGTCAGCAAATGTTTGTTGTTTGGCCATGTATGTTTCTGTTATTTAATTTATGTAAATATACTTTTAACTGCTTAAAAAATAAAGCCAGTTTTTTAAAAGTTAAAAGTGAGCAATTGACAGTTAACAATAAAGTTAAAAGTATAAATACTGATTAAAAATTGCTCAAATTCTTACCCATTGTTAATTCTTAATTCTTAATTGCTCTTTAATTTTCTCATTCACTTTCTTACTCACCATCTCTTCTGCTTTAAAAATCATGTTCTTTATTGCAATGGGGGACGATTTCCCGTGACCTATTATTGTGACCCCGTTTATTCCAAGTAAAGGAACGCCTCCGTATTCCTGATAATCAAAATCCTTTAGCACAACATTCTTCAGTGTTCCGTACATCATGCCTATCCAGACTTTTTTAAAGAAACCCTTCTCGGCATAGGCTTTAAACTTTCCTTTAATTACATCCAGAACGCTTTCTGCAAACTTCAATATGACATTTCCCACGAAACCGTCACAAACGATTACGTCAGCTTTTCCCCGAAGCACATCTCTTCCTTCTACATTTCCAATAAAATTCAGACCCGATTTTTCAAGAAGTTCATATGCCTCTAAAGTCAAAGTGTCTCCTTTTGATTTTTCTTCACCTACACTCAGTAGGCCTATCTTAGGTTTACTTATATTATAAATACTTTTCATATAAATATTACCCATTATAGCAAACTCAAGGAGATGTTTTGCTTTACAGTCAACAGAAGCTCCTACATCAAACACCATTGTTTTTCCGGAATCAGTTGGGAAGATAGAACCAATTGTTGGTCTTCCGACACCGTCTATTCTTCCGAGCCTTAGTATCGAAGCTGTCATTACTGCTCCGGTATTTCCGGCACTGACAAATGCATCAGCTTTTTTTCTTTACTAAACTTATCCCAACACTCATGGATGAACCGGGTTTTGTTTTTAATGTATCAGTCGGAGAATCCTCCATGGTTATAATTTCGTCAGCATTTACAATACTGATATTTTTGAGATCAACTTTGTGTTTCTTAAGTTCATCCCGTATAAGATTTTCTTTCCCAACCAGTATAATTTCAAGTATATCCGGTTTTGATTCTGCAGCTATAATTGCACCCGAGACATCATTCAAAGGCGCTTCATCACCTCCCATCGCATCAACAACTATTTTAATTTTATCCATGATCCTGAGCAAATAAATTAATTCATTTTATTCTGTGATAATTTGGAGACGGTATGATTATAACGAGGTCTTAAGATTTCATTTCTTTATTTCTTAGGAATTAAAATACTTTTGCTGTCATAAAAACCGCAGGATGGACATACCCTGTGAGACTGTTTCATTTCACTGCAATTCGGACAGGACATTAATGTCGGCGCTGTTGCTTTGTAATGTGTCCTTCTTTTTCTGCCTCTGGCTTTTGAATGTCTTCTTTTTGGATTTGGCATATTATTTTTATTTTTTTTGCTTAATTAATTTTTCCCAAACAGGATTTATTTCTTCCTGCTGCTTTACAGTAAATTCTTTGCTTATATCTTTTTTACAAAATGAACATATACCATCTATATCTTCCGGGGCTTTTTTCATCGGAATAGATAATAAAATAAAATCCCTTATGTCTTCTTTTAAATCTATGAAAACCGTATTGGGCGGTATAAATTTAATATCATCGTCGTGTATTTCATCTGCAGGAGCGCTCTTGAACTCGTATTTATATATTATCGGAAAAGCTGTACTGAAATCATAAACATAATCATCAAGACATCTGTCGCATGGAAATTTAAACTTCCCGTTCAGCTCAAGCTTAACTGAAATCTGATTTCCTGCTTTATAAAGAACAGCTGTTATAAAAACCTTTTCTGTTAAACCAACTTCTGTCTCGTTAAAATCAAAATCCTGTGAAGATGCTTCAAATTTATAAATATGCTCACCTTCTTTTAAATTATGTATGTTAATTCTAAACATAACTATCTCCTTTTCAAAGAACTTAACTTCAGTATATATTGATGCTTTTACTCTAATTCTGACTCTGACTCTGACTCTAAAAGGTATCAGGTTGAATTTTAAGATCTGACATCACATCCTCAGACTCCTATCAAAATTTTATATGCCTCAGAATCCAGAAGATTATTAATTTCATCCATGTTACTGTATTCGATTTTCACTATCCACCCTTCTTCATAAGGGTCAGTATTTACAATAGACGGATTATCATTGATGGAATTATTCAGCTCAATGATTTTTCCGGAAACAGGACTGTAAATTTCAGAGACTGTTTTGACTGCTTCAATTGAACCAATGGATTCACCTTGTTTGACTTCGTTTCCGACACCGGAAGTAATATCAAGATAAATGATATCGCCAAGTTCTCCCTGTGCATAATCCGTAACTCCTACTGTACAAATGTTGTCATTTAACTTTATCCATTCGTGCTCTTTTGTAAATTTTAATGAAGCAGGAAATTTCATGTTCGAATAATTTAAAATTTTTGAGAAATGCAATTTACTTAATCTATACTTCGGATTCAATTGAGAAAACAGTAAAAATCACTGAATCTATATTCACTACAAAACTTTTTAGAACGCTGATAACACTGATTTAACTTGTAATCGCTGATTTAATCTAAAAATACTTATACTTTAAATTTCTGATAGGAATCATCAGCAATGCTTTCTTGAGTATGCAGAATTATTCAATTCACTGGATTTATCAGTATACAAGAATAATATTCATATCTGACCTAACCCGGACAAGAATGGAATGCTTTTCTTAGATCCATTATCCTTTTGAAAATTAAAATCCATTCTTGGTCAAGAATGGATTTATAAGTATACAGTAAATTAATTGGCTACGTGATGCTGATTAATGAATTTCTTTGCGATATATAAATTGTTCCTTAGCTCTTGGTAATTTCCTTATTCTAGATAAATGCTGACCCAACTTCCCTGTCAACCCTCTCCCAGTCTTCATTCCTTTTCTGTGCTGAGGGATATTCAAAATAAAATTCTTTGTCATTAATGTTGGTAAAAACACCTATGAAAAACTTGCCGTCCTTGTTTTCTACTTTTAAAACATATCTGACACAACTCATGTTGAAAATTTGATTTTGTATTTTTAATACCATTATTTACTCCTTGGTTGCCTGTGTATTTTGATATCACTCTTCCACAGGTATTAAAAGAGTGATTTATAATTGTTAGTTAGAATGCTTTGATTAAAAATGCTGTTCCGGGGAAAACAATAACTCTGAAAAATTCGAGCGTTATATTTACCGTTTCACAAATATAGCATATTTAAAAAAAATTTAAAACAACATACACTGTCAGCTTTTAGTACTCCATTCATTGCAGCCCAAATTGTTTTTTTAAAATTTTATTGATCACCTCCCTAATCTATCTTAATTTTATACTTATGCTGTCAAAAATAAATTATGTTAATTCTAATTCGTGATCATTCGTGAAATTCGTGGCAGACATTTTCTTTGTTTTGGACGGATGACTACTCTACCAGCAGAACCTGTATGCGAAAGATCGTTAAAAGTTGAAAGTTGAAAGTTGAAAGTTAAAAGTTGAAGTTAAAGTTTGAAAGTTGTAGTCAAGAATATAAATAGTTTAAATCATGGTTTCTCTAATCTTATAAAGATATTCCTTCGCAGCATCATAATCATTCGGTATCTCTCCTTCCAGTATGGCTTCTTCAATTTTACTTTTGATAATTCCGACCTGCCTGCCCGGCTGAAGTCCGAATATTTCCATTATCTCATCACCCCGGACCGGTGACTGGAAATTTCTAAGCTTATCCTTCTCCTGTACTTCAAGAATTTTTTTCTCAACTATTTCATAATTATTTAAAAACTTGCTTACTTTTTCCGGATTCTTTGAAGTTATGTCAGCTCTGCATAATTTAAGGAGGTCTTCGAGTTCCTCACCGGCTTCAGCAGCGAGTCTTCTTATAGCCGAATCAGTAACAACTTCGCTGGACAGAGGGATTGGCCTGAGATGCATCCTCACAAGCTTTTCTACATACTCAAGTTTATTCATCGGCAATTTCATTCTAACAAAAATTTTTTTCATCATTCTCGCTCCAAGCTCTTCGTGTCCGTGAAATGTCCAGCCGGTTCCCTCGACAAACTTCTTTGTCCTGGGCTTTGCTATGTCATGAACTAAAGCAGCGAACCTTAACCACACGTCATCAGTCTTTTTTGAAATATTATCAACAACTATTAATGTATGGTAAAAAACATTTTTATGATGGAAATCTTTTCTCTGATCCACTCCCTCAAGCTGCGATATCTCCGGAAACACTACATCCATTACGCCGGATTTAAAAAGCAGATCAAGTCCTATGGATGGTTTTTCTGTCATTAATATTTGTAAAAACTCATTCGTGATCCTTTCCTGTGATACAACTCCTTCTTCCCTGAGTCTGAATTTCATTTCTTTTATAGCTTCAAATGTTTTTTTTCAATTTCAAAATTAAGCTTTGAAGCAAATCTTATCGCTCTCATTATTCTTAACGGATCATCATCGAAAGTTTTTAAAGGGTCCAGCGGAGTTTGTATTATCTTATTTTTTATGTCTTCATATCCGCTGAATGAATCTGTAAGTTCACCGAAATTACTTTTATTCAGACCGATAGCCATCGCATTGATGGTAAAATCCCTCCTCGACAGATCTTCTTCCAGAGTTGCAGATTCGACTTTCGGCTTACGGGAATTTCTTTCATAGCTTTCTTTTCTTGCTGAAGCAAATTCAATTTTCATTTCATCGGTCTTAAGGAGCGCCGTTTCAAAGTTTTTATACACTGCATCAAGCTCCGTTCCGTATTTTTCTGCAACTGTTTTGGCAAATTTGATACCGTCGCCTAATACCATTATATCAATGTCTTTTCCCTCATATCCTAAAATAAGATCCCTTACATATCCGCCTGTCACGAAGATCTGATATCCGTTTTTATCGGCTGTCTCACCGATTGTTTTTAAATATTTATTCTGAATATCAAACCTCATGCTTAAAGTGTAATCGTTTCGACAGTGATGCTCTTTTCCGCATCAGATTCTCCGGGAATACTGATAATATTATATTTTCTGATCTGATCATCTGTGATGGGAACACAGCCTGCGGAGCTGTTAATGAATGAAATTTCCCTGAGGTTATATATCTGATTTATGTGTGTGTGACCGTGAAGAACAAGATTTACTTTTTGTTTTTAAACAGGCTTATGATCTTGTTTCTGCCGTAAAGTCTCATTTTCCAGTTCACTATTTTAAGCCAGAGTGAATGTGCAGGATATTCATCCGTCATTACCGGTTTATAAAAATGATGATGGATCAATACTATTTTGTATTTATCATTTAATTCCTCTGATGACAAAATTTTCTTTATCTTTTTTAAATCCTTCTTCGTAATCCTTCCGTTTGACCCTTCCGGATTCTTCTCTTCTGACCATGCATCTACTGAGTTAACTCCTATAAGTGCAATATTCTCAATAATTTTTAAATAAGGAAAAGAATTGTTGCTCGGAAATGTTTCTTTAAACGCATCTATAAATTTATCCTTGTTTTCTCCGTAATTTGTTTCTTTGCATGTCAGTGGAAATTCGAAAAACATTTTCCCGTTAGGAGCACCTCCGAATATGTCATGATTTCCGGGTATGACACTCATCTTGGAAAAATCCAGAAGCCCGAACTTTGCAAATATTTCCCTTACCAGCTGCAGATCTCTCACGTCGGGATTCTCAACTAAGTCTCCGGTAACAACTATATGACTGCAGTCTCTTCCCTTAATATCCGTAAGTAACTCGACCAGCCTTTTACCATGCCCGTTCTCATCGTCATAGCTAATATGGCTGTCTGATATATGTGCTATTTTATACATGTTCTGATTTTTTAGATTGGATGTAAAATAATTATTTTTGGTGAGTAATAAAATATTCATAACCGTCATTCAGACTTTTTATTATGACAGAATGCTCTCTGATAAATGATCATAGTTTCTTTATTAATCATTGAAGATATTGAATGTGTAACTTGCGATTTCAATACCACTCTCCAACCCTCCTTTTCAGTCTGTCTAATAACTACCAAAATTCTTTTAACACAGAGACGCAGAGACACAGAGAACTTAATTTGCTTTTTCATTTTTCGCCTCTGTCTCTCTGCCTCTGTGTTGAAAAATTGTTTTGAGACTCTTCTCTTCTTGCGTAACTTCTGTTAATCTGAATCATTTCAAATCAAAGTTATCACTTCGCACTTTCTATTTCTTTCACAATGGCATTGGCTACTTCAAGCGCCTGTAGTCCGTCTTCAAGAGTAACGATCGGCTCATCATCATTTACTATTGCATCGATGAATTTATTAAGTTCATACTTCATTGAGTTTACTTCCTTCACAGGTGGTCTTTCATAAAATATTTTTATTTTATTTTCCCCCTGTTCAAATTCTGCCATTGCAATGCTGTTCTCATCTTCAGACTTACCGTCACTCATCCTGAATACTTCCGAAGTGTTCTGCAGAAAATCTATTGAAATGTAAGCTGACTTCTGAAACAAACGCATCTTGCGCATCTTATTCTGTGAGATCCTTGATGCAGTGATATTCGCAACACATCCGTTCTCAAATTTTATTCTTGCGTTTGCTATGTCGATTTTATCAGTAATGATTGCAACTCCGTTTGCATCTATTCTTTTTACTTTTGACTTTACAAGATTTAAAATAATGTCAATGTCGTGTATCATAAGATCCTGAATTACCGAAACATCCGTTCCCCGCGGATTGAACTGCGCCAGCCTGTGAGTCTCAATGAACATCGGAGCAAGCTTGTAATTATCAAGCGCAAGTATTGCAGGATTGAATCTCTCAATATGCCCTATCTGAATTTTTATTTTTTTTCCTTCAGACAGCTTTAACAATTTAACCGCCTCTTCAGTAGTATCCGTAACCGGTTTTTCAATGAACGTATTAATGTTTTTTGAAATGGTCTTCCCTGCTAACTCGAAATGAGCTGACGTCGGAGTTACTATTACTGCAGTATTGATCTTATCAATAAGCTCATCTGCAGTACTGTTCATTTCAAAATTATTTTCTTCCGATACATTTTTATTCTTTTCCTGATCTGTATCAAATATACCGGCAATTTCTATGTCATTTCTTTCGCTGCATATTTCCTTCAGCAGCTTTAAATGGATTTTACCCAGATGTCCGAGACCGAAGATTCCTGCTTTTAATTTTTCCATTGGATTCTATTTGTTTGAAGGTTCTGCGTGAATTATCACGTTTGATAGCTTTGGATAATTTTCCTTTAAATTAAGATATATCTTGCTCTCAAGTACTGTAACGATATCATGAACTTCATCAAAGGAATGTATATAATTAAAAACACAGTTAAGCGAGATCCTGATCTTACCGTTTGTACTTATTACCTGAATGTCGCTGCTTGATATCACATCACTGCATTCACTCAGAGTGTTATATACTTTTCTTATAATTTCATGTGAATCTTTTGTAATGTCTTTTGTATCAAATACAATTTCACTAGGCTCGTCAATATGGATCTTTAAGTGGGATATTACATCAATTTCTTTTTTGATCTTTTCCTCAATTTCAGTGATCATACTGTGCGCCTTTGTAAGATCGTTTGTTTTATCCACCTCTATGTGAAGTTCAGAGTATATTTCATTGTCAATCTTATGCGAATAAATATCATGGCACTTCAGTCCGTATTCATTAACGGTCATTCTGATCTTATCATTGATAGTTTCGTTCTTTGTTTCAACCGGCTCAGAATGGATCACTACGTCAGCATTCTCTATCAGCTCTGTTATCTTCTTCTCAACGCTGTCCATTATGTCGTGAGCTTTTGAAAACGGCACAAGACGGCTGATCAGTATAACCATGTCAATGTATATCTTCGAACCTGAACTTCTTATCCGGTAGCTCTTTATGTCCTCAACACCTTTAATTAACAGCGTTTCATATTTTACTTTTTCATATAACCCTGCAGGAACTCTGTCCATTAATGAATCAATGGATTTTTTTGAAAGCTTAAATCCCATGTAAATAATTATTCCGCTTACTACTAAAGCAGCAATTGTATCCGCAGTTTTACTTATATCGAGATACACTAATATCAAACCAATGATGACCACACCCGAGCTAAGTATGTCTGAAGAAAAATGAAGCGCATCCGCTTCAAGAGCGTTAGACTTTGTTTCGGCTGCAACCTTTCTCAATATCCTTGCTCTGATAAAATCAATCACCATTGATATTATAAGTGCCAGAAAGATCCAGATGTTTACCTTTATCTCTATATCTTTATTAATAAATAACCGGTTTATCGCTTCATAAATAATGTATGAACATGTAAGAAACAGAATGAATACCTGAAACAAAGCCGAAAAACTTTCAACCTTTTCATGACCGTAATTATGGTCTATATCAGGCGGACGTGAAGAGTATTTTATGGAAAGTATTGTAACCAGACAAACAAAAATATCAATGGCTGAATTAAAAACTTCAGATAACACGCCGAGACTTCCGCTGAAATATGCAGCAAGTAATTTTATCAGAGTAATAACCACTGCAGCATACAGTGAATGCTGAGCAACTTTGATTTTTTTCTTCGAAATATCCGCGGCTTCTGTCAATATCTTTTAATTTTCTCCATTACTCTCCAAAAAAATTATTGAGTTAGTTAAAAAGTTTATTACAATTCCGTTTGGAAGGATTATTTTCGGTTTTGAGAACTATCCCTAAATCTAAATTCACGATTGATTCTAACATTTCTAACCAATTTCTAGCTCTTTTAAGAAGAATGTATAATCCTAACAACCAATAGATTTTTCTCACAGATTACACAGATTTTTTCAGATACAATATTAAACATTTTACAAAATGGTTCAAAATTATTGAAAGAATAATTCCGGATTTAAATCTGTGAACATCTGTGTAATCTGTGAGAGACCAAATTATTGCCAACAAAAATAAAAAGGTTTTAAAATCATGTTGTCATGTGAATTTTCTTTGAACATTTAATTTCTTTACATCGACGCCGCTGTTCAGCTTCCCTGTGCTGCGATCTTCGGGTTTATGGAATCATCTTTGATCCTCTGTGTAAGAAAAACGCCAATCATTGTGATGCTTGCTCCTGCAATAAAAAAATATGATAAATTCTCTTTCAATAATAACCATGAAAAAATAATAGTCACTACCGGTGAAGTGTTTGTAAGAGTAGTCAGAGTGCTTGTCTTTATTATCTTCACAGAATAGCTGTAGAGAAAGTAACTGCCGAAAGCAACTAAAATGGTTAAATGAAGATAACCTAAAATTACCCACCCGTTTACATTTTCAAACGTGAGATTGCTTACATCAAACAAAAAAATCGGAACATACAGTATGATCCCGATCAAAAATGAAACAGTCTGTGTTTTTAATGCGCCGTATTTCGTGACCATGTTCTGGCTCAGAGCCAGATAAACTGACCATGATGCAACAGCCAGAAAAAGCAATGTATCACCGAGTAAATAATTTACACCTTCAACCTTCGGAGCAATGATATTTTCATAAAAGATGATAATTATTCCAATAACGGTCAAAGAGATAGTGAGTAATTTTTTAAGATCAAATACTTCGTTCTTCAGCTTTATTGAGATAAGGTATATGATCAAAGGTGTGAGTGAATACATTACTCCGGAATGTGACGCTACCGAAAGTTTAATACCTTCAAGAAAGCAGAACTGGTTTATCGGTATCACAAGCGCTCCTAAGATCAGAAATAAAAAATAATCCTTTCTGTCAATCCGGAAAATTTCTTTCCTCAGCTTAAATACAATCAGCAACAGTATGGTTGCGACTCCGAATCTTAAAAAAGCCAGCGACAACGGTGAAATAGCTCCTACGACATACTTTGCTGCAATTGGTGTAAAAGCTGCAGTGAAGGTTAAAAAAAATACAAGCAAAAATTTTCTCATTCGTTCACTGCAAAAATTAGTTTAAAACAATATTGCTCTAAGCTTTTACTTCTTTCTTCTTTGCTAGTGATGCTTTGATCTTTGCTTTCTTAACTTTTGCTTTCTTCCTGTGTTTAAAGATCGCTTTTTGTTTTGGCTTATTCATTTTTTGAATTTATATTTTAGAAATAATGTAAATACTATTTATGCTGTTCTGTGTCAGGCGTTATTTCTTTGTATTCCGATGCATTAAAAATTATTTAAGCAACTGTAATGCTTTCTTCAAGATATACATCCTGAATTACATTCAAAAGCTCAATACCGTCTTTCATTGGTTTTTGAAAAGCCTTTCGTCCTGATATGAGTCCCATGCCCCCTGCTCTTTTGTTTATGACTGCTGTCTTGACTGCTTCCTGAAGATCAGAATCTCCTTTGCCTGTGGATGCTCCGCCTGAATTGATCAGTCCGCATCTTCCCATATAACAGTTCGCTACCTGATATCTTGTTAAGTCGATCGGATTGTCTGATGTAAGTTTTTCATAAACTAATTTATGCGTCTTGCCGAATTTCAATGCATTGTAACCGCCGTTGTTCTCAGGTAACTTTTGTTTTATAATATCCGCCTCTATCGTAACTCCCAGATGATTAGCCTGACCGGTCAAGTCTGCTGATGTATGATAATCCTTGTCCCCCTTTACATTGAATGCAGGGTTTCTTAAATAACACCAGAGTATTGTGACAAGTCCGAGATCGTGAGCGTATGAAAACGCTTCGGATACTTCCTGTATTTGTCTTGCTGATTCATCCGACCCGAAATAAACCGTTGCGCCGACTGCTACCGCTCCCATGTCAAATGCCTGATCCACGTTTCCGAATAATATCTGATCATACTTGTTAGGATAAGATAAAAATTCATTGTGATTGATCTTCATTATGAACGGTATTTTGTGAGCATACTTTCTTGCTACTGAACCTAACACACCGAGCGTTGATGCTACTGCATTACAGCCTCCTTCGATCGCCAGATTCACAATGTTTTCCGGATCAAAATAAATTGGATTCGGCGCAAATGAAGCTCCTGCCGAATGCTCTATGCCCTGATCCACAGGTAAAATAGAAACAAATCCTGTTCCTTCCTAATCTTCCTGTGTTAAAAATCGTCTGCATGTTTCTCAATACATTCGGCGACCTGTCGCTTCCCACCCAGACCCTGTCAATGAAATCCTTTCCCGGAAGGTGTATCATATCTTTCGGAATTGTTTTGCTTTCGAAAGTTAAAAGCGGTTCATTATCTTTTCCTAAGATAGATTTAATTTTGTCGATCATATTGATTTATTTAATTTGGTTAATTTATTTTTGAAATTATAATTTTAAATGTTTCTCCTTTATCATTCTTCACAAAGTATTCTTTTTCATAATCTAAGTTAGTACTGCGGATGAAACCAAGAGATAAATTCTTACCGTCAAGGCTTACAGAACTCGAAACAAATCCGGCTTCTCCCGCTTCCGAAAATATTTTATCATTCCTGCTTAATGCATCTTTCGATTCTATCCTTACCATCTGTTTCGGGCGCTTTCCCTGTGAATCCAGTCTGGCGATTACTTCCTGCCCGATGTAACATCCTTTGACAAATGAAATATATCTGTCCAGTCCGCATTCCATCGGGTTTATGTTATCGTTAAGCTCATTTTCACCCTCAGGTATACCCGCGTCAATTCTCATAAATTCATACTCTTCACAACTTTGTTCTTTAGCATCCTCAATTCCCGTTAAAATTTCTTTATACTTCTGCAAATTTTCTTCACGGCATATAATATTCAGTGATTCAAATTTGAGATCGTCAATGAATAAGAATTCATTTTCATCTAACCTGTAAACTTTATTTTTAATGATATCCGCCCCGGAAATTTTACCTGCAGCTTCGGTAAGATTATCGCCTGATACAACTATGTTAAGATACTTTTTATCTGATTTTTCCAGTATCACATCGTCGGTGATAATGTATTTGCTTAAATGTGAAATTACCCTGTCCTGAAAATTATCTGACGTGACAATGTACTGCCGGTCTGCAAAGTTTAAAACATTTATCAGATCAATTATCCTGCCTTTATCTGTTGTCAGTACTGTCTTACGGAATTCATCTTTCGGTAATTTTCTGAAATCGTTCGTCGACATCCTGTTAATGAAATCTATCAGATCATTGCCCGAAGCATTTATCAATCCTGTACTCTTAATGAAGAACCTGTTTGCCAATTAAAAATTATTTAAAAATATTTTACTGCAACTATATAAATGCTCAATGAAACGGATACTAATGTCATTACAGATATAAATAAAAAAACCAGATAATCCACCGGATTTTTATGCCTTTCATAAAAATCTCTGAAGAACGATCTCTTTTGATCAATGACAGGAGCATCCCTGTCTTCAGGAAAGTGTGAATTATTCTGTTGTCCGTTATTTACTTCCATTGAAATTTTAACAAATATAAAGATTTTTGAGGTGAGATTAAATGAATTTGGGAATTGGAATTTCGGATTTGGGATTTTTTATATTTTAAATTTTGATTTGCTTTCTCGTGACCTACACTGTGAGAATCCCTGTATAGAATTTACCCTGATTGAGTTTTTTTCAAGATACTCAGCGGGATTAAATGAAAATCCTAGAATCCTTTAATCCAAAAAATCCTAATTCAGAAAGCTTCCCCCGGCGGAGTCTCCTGCTCTTCGGGACTCCGCCGGAGAGGAAAGGATTAATGAATTGGAATTTGGGATTTCGGATTTGGGATATGCTCAACGGGATACTCATCGGGTATGAATAGTAAGTCCTTAAAATAGGATTTTGACGTTAGAGTTCCGGTAATTTATTTAACTTTTTCCCGCCGTTGTTGGTGTTCCAAAAAGTTTGCATATTCTAATTTATAAAATTTATAACACACATTGTGCAAACTTTTTGGTCACCAACAACAAAACCCTCCGGCGCAGAAGCGATATGAACTAATTGCAGAAGCAGAATTTATCAATGTTGAATCAAACTGCTTACTCGTCCGAAGCTTTTGTTGTTGGTGACCAAAAAGTTTGCATTCTCTCTGAGCTTACTTCAAATTTCTTCATGCAACTTTTTGGAACAACAACAACGGCGGGAAAAATCTACATTAAATATGATAGCTCTGTTGTAATTACCTTTTGTTATTGTCCAGGCTTTATCGGCATCTAAATCATGATTTGGATCTCCAGAATCTCTTTCCTGTCGAAGATACCATTGATCTCTAAATAAAGAATCATTTGGCAAATCAAAATCAAATCCATCAGGTTCAATTACTCCATTAAAACTAACAAATTGAAATACACTACTATTTATAAACACATCTATGTAATTTAAGGCGTCAGAATTAAATGATAATAAAGTTATCTCCACAACTGAATACCTACCAGCAGAATATAATGAATCTATTGAAGCCCCATGAGTAAAAATAAATTCATTTGCTCTATCAATGTAAGAAGAGTGGTTCACGCTGTCTGTTTTGTATGCTAAAATAAGTTTATTTGTATAATATTTTATATGTTCATTATTATAGATTCCTTCTGAAATTTGTGAATAGGATTTTAAATTAACAGCTAAAAGTAAAATAAGAAAATTAAAAATTATTAATTGTTTTTTCATGTTAATATTAAATTAAAATTATTTTAAAATTATCATTTTTTTTGTCTTCTCCGCAGAGTCACTCCCAACCTACATTTCAATGACCTGATAATTTTCCCGGGAGAACTCTGCGTTGAAGCGCGTTCCCGCCTCGCAGCTTGTTACTTCCGCCGTTGTTGTTGTTCCAAAAGTTTGCACATCTAATTTATAAAATTTATAACACACATTGTGCAAACTTTTTGGTCACCAACAACAAAACTCTCCACAGGCGAAGCGCTTTGAATATATTATATTCGTTCAAAATATCTTCTTTAAGCTGTATTCGTCCGGGCATTACGGCGGTGGTGGATGGAGCAACACCACCGCGGCTTCTGAAAAATTAATAGGAAAAACGAATGTTTGAGTAAGAGTATTACTTAGAACTAGATTCAAGTATTTTTTTTAGAACAGTTTCAACTTCTCTTTTCATTTTTTCTTCACCATAGTTGTGCGGATCATCACGATAAAATTCGAGGTCGTGAGCAAGATCGACAATTGCATCAAATACGTCTGATGTTGTAATTTGCTCTAAACCCTGACTATTCCATACAGATCTTTGAAATTTGTCAATCAATTTAATTTTGTTTTCTTGATTTTGCTCTAAATGAATTTTTTCTAACAGACGTAGTATATTTTCCATAAGGGTTTAAAAATTTCGAATTATTTTCTGAGCATCTTCTGATAATTTAATCATTCTTCTTGATATAACTCTTGTTGGATATGCTGTTCTAACCGATCCTCCAAGATTTTTACCTACTATTAAACTTTTTTCCACTAGCAAATTTGTTTTCTAATATATAATTGAACACTTTGTTTTTTGATCCCAATAAATTGTTCCTTTTCGAGAGCTTTCTACCATCGTTTTTGTTATATGGCGTCACCTATCTGCTCACTTGCATGAGTTGTAAACTGTTTACCTGTTTTGACAAGTTCTTTTGAAAGAACTGAACCAGATTCTTCAGTAGCTAATCTTCCAAAACCTTTTAATGTTGCAAATAATCCCACTTTAGCTCCAACAATCGCTAGATCCCCGATTATCATTTCGTCGCCTGTTGCTTCTACATTTCCTCTAGAATATTCATCCATTGACATCCCATAATATTCGGCTTTCTCTTCTGATGACATTTTACTAGTAATTTTATTCTGTTCTTGTCCTTCTAGTATGCTTGAGTATAAATTAACTCCAAAATTTATTATATCTACTTGCTGTCCATCAGGATCAATCAATCGCAGTGATTTCTCAAAACATAATTGTATGGTGAAAAATCATAATGT
The DNA here is from genome assembly GCA_016710985.1 of Ignavibacteria bacterium. Classification (GTDB taxonomy): domain Bacteria; phylum Bacteroidota; class Ignavibacteria; order Tepidaquicellales; family Tepidaquicellaceae; genus JAGPCH01. The sequence goes on along the minus strand of JADJTX010000062.1, from coordinate 2,445 downwards.
TTTTCAAGGAGAGGATCTATGCTTCCCCAATTTGATATCCTCGCATCATAATACCTCGCTCCAAAATAATCATAATCACTCTCCACATCCCTCTCCTTTGAAGTAAATCTAAATTTTGTATTCTTATCATCAAATTCTCTGCCTTCAAGTATATATCCCCATTGGTCATAGTCCTGAGAAGAAACTACCGTGTTCTCAACATTTACAACCGCTCTGACTGATCCATGATGATCCTTAAATAGTAAAATAAATCATTATCACTTTTAAGATATCCTATCATATCTAATCCGTAAAGTGGATATTGTAAAAGATCACCGTTTTGATAGATAGCTGCCTCTCTTCCTGGTACATCCCGGCTGTAAAACTCCTGGTTATGTAATTCCCAATCAGTACTTGTCGGTGCGTCTATACCGGCAGGTGTTTCCGGGTCGCCTGTACCCATATTTAATATCAGTTAGTAAAACTTTTTTAAAAAACTATATTATAATCTTCTTTTATAATTACCATTGAGATCCATTACATAGATGTAAGTTGGGGAATGTGAGAAAACGTTACCCATTTTCCGTCTGGGGACCAATTAGGATCATTACTGTTACTATCACTAATTTCTTATATGTTCAGTTCCGTCTGCATTGATTCTGAAAATTTGCCCATAGTTTTCTTCTTTTTAAAAACAATGCTTAATCCATCCATTGAGACAGAAGGATTATTATCTGGTCTTTCATCATTGGTTAATTGAGCTATCGAATTGCCGGAAGTATCAATTATTGCAATCTCTCGTGACCTCCTAAATTTCTCGCAACAGCTAATCTAATTCATCAGGAAACCAATCAGGCATACGGATCTCCACTTGAGGAGAATAAATAATTCTCTTCTTCTCTGATCCATCAGCTCGCATTTTCCAAACAAACCGCAATCCGCTTGGACTATCCATATTTGAATCAAATGCAATCCACTCACCATCCTTACTCCAAGACGGGAAAAAATTTTCAGCATTGGAAGTAAGTTGTATCTCTGAGGAATCATCCTCTACTGCTTTTTTCCAAATATTTCCATTTCTTGAATAAACTATCCATTTTCCATCAGGTGACCAATCCGGATTGGATGCGAACTCAGGAACAGCAATTTTTCTTGGATTTTCATTTGCAGCTACATCAATATCGTAGATTCCAAATTCCTTATCAGTCGCACCACCAATATAGGCTATTCTGTTTCCTGCAGGTGACCAAGCAGGCTCAATCCCATGTTTTGTTTTCTCGGAATCTGTTAAAGGGGATAAAGGTTTTATTGGGCTATCACTCGCAGTATAGAACAATATAGTTGCTGATAATAGAAGAATAATAAATGCAAAATATAATTTCCCGCCGTTGTTGATGTTCCAAAAAGTTTGCATATTCTAATTTATAAAATTTATAACACACATTGAGCAAACTTTTTGGTCACCAACAACAAAAACTCTTCACCGGCGAAGCGCTCTGATATATACTATTCATTTAAACATCTCCTTTGAGCTGTATTCGTTCGGGCATTACGGCGGTTGGTGGATGGAGCAACACCATCCGTGGCTTCTGAAATATGGTTTGTAATATTGTAATTCGTACTATCTCAAATTGAAAGTGAGCACTTTGTTAATTTATCGACGGCTGTGAAAGAAAGTGAACCTAGTTAATTTACCGTCGGCGGAAAAAAACATAATAAGTCCCTAAACTATAATTTTCCTTCATAAAAATACCAATCACTCTCAATCTTTTGAACTGGTACCATTCTTTCCAAATTTAACTTTGCAACATTCTTCGAAAAAATAATAAAATATTTGTCATCTATGCTAAAATAAACTGAATTCAGATCTTCCTTAAATTTTGAAATGTAAACAATTTTTAGTTCTCTCATTTGATGAAATATTACCATCATGTCTTCTCTATTTAGATCAATTTGATTTAATGCAGAATCAAAACTAATACTGTTATCTCTTATTCGTGATTTTACCACATTATCAGTCAATAATTTTTCGACTTCAGTTCCTTCATTTTCAAAATTTTCACTTAAATCAAATTCTATTTGTAATCCGCTATTGTAATTTTCAATTTTATAATTTATTGTTTGCTTGTTGAATATCCTGTAAAGCACATTGGTAAAAGATCTCCTATAGATTAAAGAGATTTTTTCTTTATGAAGGGTTAAATCAATTAATGTATCAAAATCAGCTCTGTGATTAGAAAAAAAAACAACTTCCACATTTTCAAAGGAACAAAATTATTACAATTTAAAGTGGTTAATACCAACAATAAAAAAAGAAAACAAAAAACCTTATTAATCTGCGTTTTCATGGGTATATTGACATCCTCTCTATTATTAAAGCATTTAGAATTTACCGCCGTCCTTAGTGTTCCAAAAAGTCAGCATATTCTAATTTATAAAATTTTATAACACACATTGTGCAAACTT
>JADJTX010000061.1 GCA_016710985.1 Ignavibacteria bacterium | reverse complement strand
CTCCACTGCTTGTGCGGGCCCCCGTCAATTTCCTTTGAGTTTTCAACCTTGCGATTGCTTGGTGAATACTTAAGCCGTTAGCTTGGATACTGACCTTAAAAGACCAACATCTAGTATTCATCGTTTTAGGGTGTGGACTACCAGAATTATCTAATCCTGTTTGCTCCCCACACTTTCAGTGCTTTAGCGTCAGTTTTGAGCCAGGCAACTGCCTTCATGGAAACAATTGTTCTATCTGATATCTACGCATTTCACTGCTACACCAGATATTCCATTGCCCTCTCTCAAACTCAAGACTTTCCAGTATCAAGGCTGACTCCAAAGTTAAGCTTTGGGATTTCACCTCTGACTAAAGAATCCACTTGGCACCCTTTACACCCAGTAAATCCGGACAACGCTTGCCCCTACGTATTACCGCGGCTGCTGGCACGTAGTTAGTCGGGGCTTACTCTGAAGGTACAATCAATCCTGATAAATCAGGACATTTTCCCTTTTAGGGAGTTTCATACAAAGGGGTATTTCATCACTCCACGCGGCGTTCTGCTTCAGCCTTTCGGCCATTGAGCAAAATATTCCTTACTCACCTCCGTAGGAGTCTGGATCCGATCTCCAGTTCAGTGTGGCTGATCATCCTCTCAGACCAGCTACTGATCGCGGGCTTGGTGGGCTATTACTCCGCCAACTACCTAATCAGACTCAGGCTCATCTCTAGGCTCGAGAGTTTAACAACTGTCTCGATGTCGAGCCGCTGCATCATCTGATTTTAGCCTACCTTTCGGTAGGTTATGTCAGACCTAAAGGCAGATTACCTACGTGTTACTCACCCGTGCGCCACCTCCCTTAAAATATTGCTATCTTAAGTTCAGTTGACTTGCATGTATTAAGCACGCCGCCAGCGTTCGTCCTGAGCCAGGATCAAACTCTCCATTATAATTTTATAACTTTGAATTGATTCTAGCTACAAGGTATTTAAGATATTGAAGTTCGCACACTAAATATATTTAAATTTATTTATTGTGCTGGTAAACTATCATCAAAATAACAAAGAACAATTTTTCAAATACGAATTACAAATATATCAGATTTCTTTTTCAATGTCAATGAAATTTCTTCTGGTATCTTTAATTTTTTTTGTAATTGTTTTGTGTAATAGCAAATATAAGAATAATATTCTTTATTTGAAACACCTATTTTAATAAACATTCAATATTTTTCCTGATTTTAACTTTTGAGATGTGGAAAATCAGGAAAATGCACAATTCAAACGAAATCTCAAGTTTTTAAAATGTTGGATCGACGAAAATTAATCTTGGAATTTGTAAACTTGGCGTAAACATTGTATACAATATTGTTTAGATTAGATTTTATCATTTCATTCTACTTATTATATTGCTTTTTGGGAGTTTATGTTATTCAATTGAATTTATAAAAACCGGCAATTTTATACTGATTAAGAAAAAAATGTATTAAATCAATATTGGTTAATTTAAACACTGCAAAAATACATATGCTGTTCTTTTGATTTATTGCAATTTTTAAATTTACAAAAAGTATGTTTATCTTGTATATTTATACATGTCTATCAACTATTAGAGTAAAATTTTTATTCAATAACCAATTTAAAAATTCTGTATTTTTTGGATTAACAGTATGATTTCCATATAATATTATATACCTTTACCTCATCCGTCTAAAACATTGAAATAAATAATGTCTAGTCTATGGAAAAAAGCTCCATAGTACGTATTTTTGTTTAACCAAGAAACTAAATACCCTAGACATTAGAAAATAACATTATTCAGTCAAACTATTAATAAATTAAATCGAGTAGATTTTAAATTGAAGATATCAATAATTATCTTCTTCAGCATCCGGAAGTTCAGGATTATATCAAAGCAAGAAGCAAAGATAATGTAAAAGGAAAAGCAATGTTCCTGATGTTTGATGATAAAACTGAACAGCTTGCAGAAAACCTGGGACTCGAAATTATGTTCCCGACTGCTAAGATGCGTACTTTTATGGACAATAAAGTTAACACAAACCGAATAGTTGAAATAGCCGGTGTGCCCTGTGTTCCTATTGTACTTTCCAAAGTCAATGACTATGAACTTTTAAAAGAAATCACTAAAAAGCTTGGTGATGATCTTGTTAAACAAACTCCTTTCAGCGATTCAGGACATACAACTTTTTTTTTCCAATGAAGAAGAGTTCAATAATCACAAAGATGAGATCGTTGATGAAAATGAAGTGAGATAATGAAACGGATCAACTGTAAAGGATCGGCTGTCGTAGCTTGCGTATCCCGTCACGGAACTATTGTCGCACCGCTAATGACTGAACTGGTTGAATTTAAAGAACTAACGTCAAACATATGCGGCTGGTGCGGAAATGAAATTTATCCTGATGCATTCAATACAACTTTGAGAAGTAAAGCAAGAAAATACTCAAAGCATTTCGGAGATCAGTTAAGTAAAGAAGGTAATAAAGGATATTTCGAACTCGATTTTTTAATTGATCCGGATAAAGGTCAGATGTATCTGTGCAAACTGAATCCGAGAGTTACCGGCGCAAGCTCAATTACTAATCACGCTGTGTTTGCGCTTGCATACGCGCCGCTTTTTGTTTTCCATATACTTGTAAAGATGGATGTGGACTATGATCTGAATGTAAATGTAATTAATATCCGATGGGCAAAACAGGAAAATGTTGAAGGCTGGAGCCAGTTAATTATTAAACATACTGAAGATACAATTGAGTATGTTAACGAAGTACCAAGATCGGGAATTTGGAAAATGTTTGATAACGGGCATATTCAGTTCGACAGAATGGATACTCACAGACTTGCAGCTGAAAGCGAGAAGGTAGCTTTCTTTCTCCGGATAACAGAAAAGATGATTATCTCTATGAAGGCGCTGATAAGGGAATTCTTGTTACACGACGACGAATTATGACAGATGATTTCGGACTGATTATCTGAGAGCAGAACCGGATCAAAGCAATCCGTGCAAAATATTCTTTAGCAATGGCGGAAGTTAAACGCGAGATGCCTTTACTAACAGGAGATCTGGCAAAATAAATTTCTGAAATAATTTAGAATTAAATAATTTTTAATAAAAATTTGAATATGGAATTCAAATCTGTAAATCCATTCAACGGAAAAGAAATCGCTTCACATAAGGAAAACAGTAATGAAGAATTAAAATCAATTCTTGACAATGCCGGTGAAGCTTATAAAGCTGGAAAAAAAATTTCTGTAACTGAGCGGGCAGATCTTTTGAAGAAAGCCGGGCAGGTTTTAAGGGATAATACTGAAGAATACGCCAGAATGATAACTCTTGAAATGGGTAAGCCAATTACCGAGTCAAGAGCTGAAATTAACAAATGCGCCTGGGTTTGTGATTACTATGCTGACAATGCAGTTGAATTTTTAAAAGATGAAATTATTGAGACTGATGCTCAGAAAAGTTTTGTCCGTCATGATCCGATCGGATGTGTGCTTGCAATAATGCCGTGGAATTTTCCTTTCTGGCAGGTTTTCAGATTCGCTGCGCCGACACTGGTTGCAGGGAATACGGGTTTGCTGAAACATTCATCCAATGTCTTCGGATGCGCAAAGCAAATCGAAGAAGTTTTTATCAAAGCAGGATTTCCGGAAAATGTGTTTCAGAATTTAATTGTTCATCACGATAAAACAGAAATGATCATAGCGCACAATGCAGTGCAGGCAGTAACGCTTACCGGAAGCGAAAGAGCGGGTTCGTCAATTGCGGCAATTGCGGGAAAATATATCAAGAAATCACTGTTAGAGCTTGGCGGAAACAATGCATTTATTGTCTGGGAAGATGCTGACATTGACAAAGCAGTTCAGACTGCACTTGTTGCAAGAATGCTGAATTGCGGTCAGAGTTGTATTGCTGCAAAACGGCTGATATTGATAGAAAGTATTTATGATGAATTCGTTTCTAAATTTATTGAACCTGCAAGCAAACTTAAATCCGGTGATCCGATAAATGAAGATACAAAAGTCGGCACACTTGCAAGAAAAAGATTTGGCTGATGATCTTCAAAAACAGGTTGTTGAATCTGTAAAACTCGGAGCTGATTTATTACTAGGAGGAAATCAGAATGGCAGTTATCATGAGCCGACTGTTCTGGGAAATGTAACTCCCGGTATGCCTGCATTCGATGAAGAAACGTTCGGTCCGCTTGCAGCAATGATCAAAGCAAAAGAAGAAGAGCATGCGTTTGAACTTTCCAATCTTTCGTCTTATGGATTGGGAGTTACTGTCTGCACAACAAATATTGAGAAAGCAGTTTCAATGGCAGACCGTGTCAGTGACGGAGCATATTTTATAAATGAGCTGGTTAAATCAGACCCGAGACTTCCGTTCGGCGGAACAAAGCTTTCAGGATACGGACGTGAACTTTCAAAAGACGGAATGATGGAGTTCGTGAATCGCAAGACGGTATATGTAAAATAATCTTTAATCAGAATTTACTGGATTTTAGAATTACCGGATTAATTCAGATTTAATGGCTAGTTGATATTTTGAAAATTAAATCCAAGTATAACAATGAAGTCTCAAATTATTTTGTGAGGAAAAATAAAATTGTAATTATTTCAAAAGCTGAAATACAGTGATAATCAAAATTATAACCATTATCGAAGAATAAATCTGCTTGTTGTATTTAGCCAACCAATTAGGAAGATAAATATCAAAATTTTCTTTTGTTGAATCAGTATATTTTCCGGCAATGTTAGTAAGCGGACATTTGTTATTGAATATTTTTAATACTATTCCTTCGATTATAATTATTCCAAATCCAATCCACACGAGTATATCAATTTTATTTACAATCACTGCATAAAGCATATAGAAAATAATCACATTGAATAACAGCCAGACAATTGTATGTAATATTTTTATAAGAGTTAGTTTTGACATTTTCAGACTGAAGTTTAAGCAGATTTAAATTCACAAAACTATTGCGGGGAATAACTGAATTGAAACGGCAGTTAATTATTTTGCAAATACTCTTTAAGATATTTTGTTAACAATTCCGTCCAGCCGCCTTTGAAACTTTCATATGCAAAATCAGGATTATCCTGCGGGAATGTTTCCAGACCGCTGTGAGTAAGCTTTAGCCGGGTTTCACTTCCCTCTTCCGTTAATTCAAATGTTACAAGAGATTTTCCGGGAAAATTTTCATATTCCCAGCTGTACTGAAGTTTTTATTTACATCAGCTTCAGTCACTTTGCATAGGTGAATATAATTTTCACCTTTATGACCTTTTCCGGCAAACGAAAATTCAAAACCTTTTTCGGCTTTAAATTCATTCAGATCAAAGTACCATTTTTTCATTTTGTCTTTGTCTGTTAAAGCTTCCCAGATCTTTCCGGGAGAGACATTGTAAGATTCTTCTGTAACAACTGTTTTCAATTCCATAATAAGTTTGTAAATATTTTAAAATTGGTTTGATTTCAAGACAGATTAATATTCAGTCAAACTGAATAACATAAAACATTTCAGGAATTATTCTTTTGCAGGATTTCCATTTTCCCTTAATCCGGATATAACTTTTCATCCACTGATCTGATATGCAAATCTCTCTGAGGATAAGGAATCTCAATTCCCTCTGATTCAGTCTTTCATAAATAATTCCCATAACATCGCTTTTAAGTTCTATCCAGTCAACGATTTTAGCCCAGAAAAGAATTTCCAGATTTACAGAATTGTCTCCAAAATTAATTACACGGAACAGCGGAACAGGGAATTTCATGACCTCATCTTTTTCATTCAGAATAATCATAATTACGCTTTTCACTTTTTTAATATCAGAGCCGTATGCTATACCAAGAGAAACAGGTATCCTGCGGTTATTATCATCCTTTGTCCAGTTAACAATATGCTGTGAGAGCATATCGCCGTTTGGAATTATCAATTCAGATCCGTCAAAAGTGGTCAATGTACTTGAACGAATTCCGATTTCCTTTACTATACCGTTTTTAGTTCCTACTTCTATAAGGTCTCCGATCTGAATTGGTTTTTCAAAAGCAAGTACAATTCCTGATACGAGATTATTTACAATTGTCTGTAATCCAAAACCAATTCCAACTCCCAAAGCACCTATCACGATCGCAATTTTATCAAGAGGAATTCCGGATACTCCGAAAGCTAACAAGACTCCTGCTGTCAGAGTACCAAGACGAACAAGTAAAATTGTCGAACCAATTTTATTGGAAGGTTCTCGTATCTTTCCGGATTCGTGTTCTCCGAAAACAAATGAAACCATTTGAGAAACTAAAGTAGATACCCATATCACCAGAATAAAAATTGCTATACTGCCTAAGGAAAATGTTAAACTTCCCAATTTGTGCTCAGTTGACATTATCACAGAAATGCTTCCGAAAATTGCATCATATATATGAACATTTTGCGTGAAAATAACCAGCCACAGGAAACCGGCGAAAATTCCAAAAATTTTTCTCAGACGACTTTCCATTCCTTTGAATTCAAAATAAGCAGTTAGCCTTGAGCTTTTTTTACCGGCTTCAAAAGCCAGATACACTGCATCAATAAGAATTTCAACAAAAATGAAAAGTTTAATTGCTTCTACTAATCCGTAAACAGCTCCTGTATTTAATATTTTTGCCAGTGTAACACGACCTCCGATATTGAATAAAAGTGCAGAAACATTCATTATTAAAGATGCGATAACAATCGGGTTAAAAAAGGGAGTCTGAAAAAAATGATTATCCTTTTTTGAATTTAACAGCCAGATACTTAATGCTAATGTGACAATACTGATGAATAGCTGAATCCATCTTTCGCCAATAGTTGGCTCTATAAGAAGGTTAGTAAATCCGATCACATAAAAAAGTAAAAGAAGGATAAGCAGCTGAATGCCGGAGTACATATTCAATTTTTTCCTGCTTAAAATTCCCATTGCTATGATCTGAACTCCCCATAGTAAAAGGATAAAAACCTGCGGAGAGGATTGGTAAAAAAAAGGAATCATCATCAGACTGAAAACTACAGTCGATGACAATAAATGTCCGGGAATCTGATTTGCTTTGGATAAAATACTTTCCGGGAATTCATTTTGCTTTTTAATTCGATTAATATTTCTCCTTATCCAGAGATAAAACAAAATGCCAATCAGAAAAATTATGATTCGTGATTGCCAGTTGGCATTTGAATAATATGTTAAATGAGTCCAGCTTTCATCAAGTGATTGTTTAACGATCGAAGTAAAATTATTTGAAAATGAAGTATCAGAACCGGAATTCCAGATATAACTACATTCTTTGTCAAGTATCTTATCATCAAAATTATCTATCTGTGAATTAGTTTCAAGCAGCAAATCACTTACAGAAAGATAATTGTTTGAGATTCTGTTTTGCAAAAATCCGAGAGCTCTGTATTGCTTAAACAACATTGAATCTGCAATTGCTGTTTTCTCCTTTAACGGCTCTATTTTTTTTAAATACTCAAGATATAAAAGACTGTCTTCCGGCATAACAAAAAGATCAGTATCCCTTCTGATAACAATTAATTTAGCACTGATTGAATTCAAATCATTATTGTAAAGCGTAAGATCATTTTGCCAGCCGGAAAGCTGCTTTTGAATATTCTCTAAAAGCGATTTTGTAGTTGTTAGTATTTTGAGACTCTTGACCTCCGTATCCTTCATGAAATCTCTGTGCAATCACAATAACAGAATCTGATTCAGGCAATCCTTTAGAGATCAAAGTAGTATCATAACCGTGCTTTAGTTTGGAAGTTATTGAATTGAAATATAAAATGTATTCCTGAATTTTATTTAACTGGTATGAGAATAAAGTATCGGTAGATTCAAAATATTTTCTTACGGAATCTGAATTTAAATTTGTGACCCGGTTTGAATCAGGTTGTTTAAAAGATGAATCATACTTCACCTGAGCGGAAAGCTGAAATGAAATTAATAAAATAAAAAAAAATGATATTGTTTTTTCAATTAACAATTTCTTATATATAAAATTTCTTAAATTCATTCTGCAAAAAAATATTTATTCATATCCGAAAATATTTGAAAAAAAACAATTACATGATTAATCGCACACCGCCAAGCTCGGAGATCTTATACGGAAATCTGTTGCTCGGTACGCTGATGAACATAAAGTTCTTCGGAATATTCCATTCCAGACTTAACTCATCTATTAGCTCGGGTGAGAATTTACCTACTCTGGTAATAAAATTTATTTTTATATCCGGATACATTCTGTCCAGAACTTCAAGATCCGAAAGAAATTTTTCAGAAACTTCCTGACCTTCTTTCAAAACTGTAACAATCTTAAGATTGGCTGTAATTTCATTTTCCTGAACATAGATCATTACTTTGTTAAGTATGGAAATATCATCAGCTTTCGAAAAGAAAACAAACTCCTGTGAATGGAGTCTGTTAAGCACTTTCTTTATTTTCAAATGTGTTAATAAACTTACTTTTCTCATTTTATCAAAAGTACTTTTTACCATCGTCAGTATAAATTCAAGAATAGTATTACGATTCATTAGCATATATACAAGAACAACAGACGGAACAAAATACTGAAGAAACACAACCAGATAAGCAGGATGTAACTTTATATTTCCGTATAAAGCAACAAAAATTCCGAACATTGCTATTATGACCGTGATCGGAGCGGCGTATACCGGACGGGGTAAGCGGCTTCTTTTTACTTTCAATAAAAGATTTCCGATCGCAAAATAACCCATCACTGCAAGAAATGAAATAGTATAAACTCCTGCCAGCTCTTCAAGTTTACCTTCTGTAATTAATAAAATGGATACACATAATATGAAAAGACGATAAGTATTCTTGGCGTACTGCCTTTTTTATTTTCCTTCAAAAGCATCTGAGGAAGTATTCTGTCCAGAGACATTCTTTTCATCAATCCGCCGACACCTACAAACGAAGTAAGCACTGCTCCTGATAATACCAGAAATGCATCAAGCGATATGACAAGTGAAAGCCAGCTTCCGCCCGTCTGATTCCCGAGAAAAGAAAGAAGCGATTCTTTATTTTCACCAACCTGTGCGATCGGAATTACTGCAATTGCCAGAACTGCAATGACAGGATTTATGACTGTAACAGCTATCCACATATTACGAAGTGTTTTCGGAATACTCCCGGTTTCTGCTCTTCCACAAAATTCGCCGAACTTTCAAAACCGCTTATACCAAGCATTGCAGCGCTGAATCCGAAAAACAATGCTGCTGTAAAACTTCCTTTTAATGGAAGATTGAAATTCTCAATAAGGATAGAAGTACCATTCAAATAAATAAACCAGAAAACTGACCCCATCAGAACTGCAATAGATGTTAGATGAAAAACAAAAATTCCTGATGCAACTTTTGAAGATTCTGAAATCCCCAGTATTGATAGTATCAGAAAGAGTGTAAGCAAAACAAGTGTTGAAATAATAATGGGAATCCCCGGAATAATTGTAGCAAGATAATGAATGCCTTCGCTGGCTGAAATTACGGCAGTAGCCATATATGAAAGTATGGTAAGACATGCAGCAACGGAAGCATTATTCTTGCTGGTTGTATTAAGCAGAATATTGTATGCGCCTCCATTAAGTGGCAGAGCTCCGACAGCTTCTGCATAGATTTTTCTGAACAGATAAAGTACTGCTGAAACTATGATCAATGCTATGAATGCATATTGTCCGGCATAAAAAATTGACAAAGCTGAAACATAAAGACAGGAAGAGGTTATATCATTTCCGCAAATTGCTGTTGCGGGGAAAGTTGATAGCTTTTTAGGATGCGAAACTGACATTAAAAATAATAATAAATTTGAACCAAATTATGTCTTATGATGTGTAATTTCAATGTGAATATAAAAAGCCGGTGAAGCATATAATTTATAAGGCTTCAAAAATCTAATTCAAGAGATGTAATTATGCTCATTGTTTTTTTGTGCGGTTTGCTCGCCTCGCGGAGCGGGCAATTCTATCCTGACATTTTGCGTAGTTCCCGCTTCGCGTATTAACCTTTTCATCTTTACCTGACATTAGTAGCCAAAGAAAGGAGATTAAACAGAATTCAAAAAATTTTAAAGAACAATGTTCTCAGATAAAATAAAACCGTTATTATCTTAAGAAAGAACTATTGTTTTATTTACAATAAAAAAACACGGCTCTATAAAAATTCGCCGTGTTATAAGTTCTTAAATTTTCTGTCAATTATTTTATCAATACAAATTTCCTGGTTAAAGTGTTATGCCCTGATGTTAAAGTATAAAAATAAACTCCCGAATTTAATCCTGAGCTTGCTGAAAAATCAACAGTATAATTCCCTGCATTCCTGAAGCCATTAACTAATTCTGAAACTTCTTTTCCCAGAGGATCATAAATTTTTAATGTGATCTTTGAAGACACCGGAACGGAAAATTTAATTTTAGTTGAAGGATTAAAAGGATTTGGAAAATTTTGTCCGAGATTAAATTCAGAAGGTATTTCTGTGTTTGTTAAAGTTATCCCGATCGAATTTCCGTATCTGAGAAACACACCTCCCGCGCCGCCGGCAAAGCCAAGCGTTGGACTGAGGAATTGCATTTGTCTTAAAGATGAAACTGCCTGGGAAGGTATTGCTTCCTGAATCCAGGTAGTTCCATAATCGGAAGTTTTGTAAAATAAATTCTGAGATGCATACAATACAAGAAAGATCAGATTAGAACCGTCCTTCAATCCGAACATATTAAAAGGAATGAAATTTGAAGCACCGGGAGGATTAGGAACATTCACCCATGAATTTCCGCCGTCTGTTGTTTTTCTTAAAGTATTGCCGGTACCGTTTGAAGCTGTCATTCCGTTCAGGTTATCTGTAAATGCGATTGAAGAAAAATACAATCCCGAACTGTTGCCCGTACCGGTCAAGACAGTATTTGTCCAGCTTCCGCCACCGAATCCGTTTGTAGTTTTGAATGATCTGTTTGAAGTTGTACCTGCAGTAAAATTACCAAGTGAGATCCAGACCTTTGATGTATCCGTCCAGTCCCAGGCATTCAGCAATCCGGCTTCATTTGTATTTGCAATCGGAGCATTTGGTGAGAGAAGCCAGTTCGTTCCGCCGTTAGTAGTATATCTCCACTGATGCGGCTGACCTGCTCCGGTCGGATCGCCGTAATAAATCCCGTAATTCTGATCGAACATTTTTATCCCGTCAGAAAAACTTCCCGCTTGTGAAAACTGCAAAGTCCAGTTTGCGCCGCCGTCTGTAGTTTTATAAATACTTCCGGTTTCCGTGCCGACCCAGCAATTATTTGAATCCAAAGCGCAGATACTTGTGATGTCAACAGTGGGAAGTCCGCTATTTCTTGCAGTCCAGTTTACGCCGCCGTTAATTGTCATAAAAACTCTGCCGTTTGCATTGCAAACCCAGATAAGATTCTGATTAATAACAGAAAGATTATAGATTTCCCCAAAACCGGGAGTGTTACTTACATAAGACCATTGACCAAATGAAAATGAAGTGATTAAAGAAAAATGACAAGTATTAATTTTTTCATATTTTACTTCTTTTAGTTAGTTAAGAACAAATAATGAATTACAGCAAACTTAATTTTCAAATATTGTAAAGTCAAGATTGATTTAGATAAAAGAAATCAAATTTTAAATTGTTGTGATATGAAATAAGTCCTTAAGTCACTGTAACTTTACAATACTGTCCAAAACAATTTTGAAACTTAAAATAAAGTGTGTTATCTTTGTATTTTAAAAGAATTTTTTTAAATATCAGAAACAACCCGCCTAATTTAGATTGACTGTTAAAACAAAATATTTTATCACAAAGTCCGCAATGTTGGCACAAAGAGCACAAAGAATTAATTATTTTTTACTTTGCGTCCTTTGTGAATCCTTCGTGAACTTTGCCTGCTTCGCTTGCGAGTGGTAAATCAATGTTTTGGACAGATGTGGTAACTTTACAAACCTTCAAACTTAAAAGCTTTGCTTTCAATAAACTTATCTGCTGCATTACCGGAATAAATTTCACCACCAGTAAGATTGAGCTTTTTTACCGGAGCGTTTTCGGAAAAATTCACATCTTGAAAATCCACCCAGAAAGTATTTGGTGTTGTGGTCGTCTCAAAATAATAAACTTTATGTTTCTGATCAGAAACAGATCTCCATCTTGTTGATGAAATATTAGGTTCGCCGGGAGTGCTTATTCCGAGCGGAACTGAGCAATTCCTTATCACACTGAAAACACTTGCAACTGATAATTTAATATCTGATGTCTGAGGAATTGCATTTATATAAAAAGTAGCTCTTACAAACCTGTCAGCAGCTCTGTTAGTACCGGGTAAAAAAACTGTTCCGCCAATACCGTTCCAGTAATCATTAAGTGCCAGCTGCTTTTCAAACACAGGTGAGTTGGTCATTACATTATATGAACGATCATGATGTATCACCAGTTTTCCGTTTATAAATTCAAATATTGCATTATCACCGCTTGCATCCGAAATAGAAAGATGAACAGTTACTATTTTTGCAGTTCCGGGAATAGCTGCAGTAATGATGACAAAATTTTCTTTCTGAAGTTCTGTGACAGCTTCATCAACTGTTGCAAAATTATCCAGTACATACTGCACCCATGCGGCAACTGTCATACCGGATTTTTTCTTATCCCAGGTTGGATATTCTGATTCAGCAAGCCAGTTCAGATTTGCAAGAAGTCCTTTTTCGTTCATACCGTCACTGCTTGAAATATCAAAACCTGAAGCGATCACGCTTCCGTATTTTGAAGTCCATTCAAGTGAACTAGGCGGTGTTTCTCCGTTTCTTTTCATTCCTTTTGGAAAGATCCAGAGATTGGTTCCAATATCGTCTTCCCAATCCATTGATCTGGCAGTTAAGACAGTATTATCCGGACCCTGATAAACGACTCTGGTGCAGGAATATATTTCGGAAGACTGAATCAATATTACAGATATCATTATAAAGACTATTACGAGAATCAGTTTTACTTTTTTCATATTTTATATGCTTTTAGGTTTAAGATTGAATAAAATAATTTGAAATATTTAACATTCTTTGAAAGGTTTACCCGCGAATTGAAAATTATGTGTTAAATATAATTTAAATAAAAAGTAAAAAGTAGTTTAAACTTGAAAATCCTGAAGGTTTAAATTAATTTAATCTTACTTTTAAATTTCATATAAATTCATTTTAATTTTTTGATTTGAAAAAACTATTTGCAGTTACAGGAGCTCTGGCAGGCTGGTTTGCATTGATACTTCAGCTATATTTAAGTTTATCACAGGCGGACTCAAGACTTTCTGAATTCATAAAGTACATTAGTTTTATGACAATCTGGACAAATTTTATTGTTGCATTAACTTTAACTTTTCAGATCAAACCAACTGAAAGCAAAGTAAGTAAGTTTTCCCGGAAGCCTGCAGTCCTTGGCGGTGTGCTTGTTTATATTATTGTTGTTGCACTTGTTTATCATCTGATTTTGAGAAGTGTCTGGAATCCGAAAGGACTGGAAAAAATTGCCGATGAATTTCTGCATACAGTTGTGCCGGTTTTATATCTTTTGTACTGGATATTTTTGTTCCGAAAGGAGAACTTAAGTTTTCCATCAGTATTCACTGGTTAATTTATCCTCTGATTTATTTATTGTATACATTGATAAGAGGAGCTTTTACAGGTTTGTATCCGTATTTTTTCATGAATGCGGGAAAGCTTGGATATCCGGTTGTTTTCAGAAATTCTGGGTTTATTACTGCCGGATATATTATTATTGGTTTACTTGTTATTCTTTCGGACAAATACTTTTTCCATAAGACTGATAAAATTGATTAATTTTTTACTCCCGATAGTTTTATTTTTTTAAGCATTAAATTTAAAATAGAAAAGCCGTCACGAAAAATCTCACAACGGCTAAATCAATAAATCTAAAATCAAAAGTCTTAAATCAAAAAATTTCCAAATCCGAAATCCCAATTTCCAAATCAAATCAGTCTTTCTTATAAATCGACTTCCCGTCTTTTATAGTCTCTTTTACTTTAATATCCTTGATCATCATTGGATCAACTTTCAATGGATTTTTATCCAGAATAACAAGATCAGCGCGCTTACCAACTTTTAAACTTCCTTTTGAATCTCCTTCATCATATTGATTTGCAACGTTTATAGTCATTGCCTGTAAACCTTCAAAAGGCGAAACTCTTTGATCAGCTCCGACAATTGCTCCGTCTCTTGAAATCCTGTTGACTGCAGACCAAAGCATCATCATCTGATCCAGCGGCGCAACAACAAAGTCTGTATGATTTGTCGGTTTCATTCCTACTTTAATTGCATCCATCATCGGACTGATGTATTGAGCTTCTTCAAATCCGCGGTTTTTCAAATGCGCTTCATAAAAATAATATGTATGCAATGTGTAAAAAGAAGGACGAACATTATACTTTACGAATTTCGGCATTTGATCTTTTCGCATAAACTGAGAATGGATAGTTGTCACATTCCACGGTCTGCTGAAATCACCTGATCTTGCATTTTCATAAGCTGTCAGGAAAGCATCGATCGAAGCATCTCCGTTACAATGAAGTAACAAAGGAACATTCATTTCATAAACTTTTTTTACCATTTCATTTACCATTTCCTGAGGGAAAGTGAGTTCACCATACCAGCTTTCTTCTCCGCCCGGTCCGCCTGTTAGATACGGCTTACTAAAGAATGCTGTCTTTCCCTGCGGTGAACCGTCAATTGTAATTTTCACTCCTCCTACTTTAAAACCTTTATTATATTTTCCCCATTCGGTTTTTAGGAAATTCAACAAGAATTTTGTCCACATCAGTAATGAAAGGATATGCAACAACATCAATAATATTAACTCCCGCATCAGAAGCACGCTTAATTGTTTCCATCTGCGGAAGATGTGTGCGCCTTCCTGCGCAGTTGTAATTCCGGATTCACTGATCCCGTAAAATTTCATGGCAAGACTGTTCAGCACACATCCGTGCATTGAAACGTGATCTACTCTCACAGGATTGTCAGGAAATGCTTTGTCAAGATCGTCACGGTTCAGTAATTTTCCATCAGGCATTACATTCTCATCATATCCGTAACCCATGATCATTTCACCTTTTGGAATTTTCCTTTCTTCTGCAAATTTCTTCAAAGCGTCAACAATACTTTCTACATCCTTACCGGGACCTGAAGGCGGCGCATAAAGTTTACACTGATTGGCAACAAACAATGAATTTATATAATGGCTGTGAGCATCCATAAATGCCGGAAGCAAAGTTTTGCCTTTCAGATCGTTCATTTGAGTACTGTCGCCTTTCAGTTTTTCAGCATCTGTTTTTTTTCCGACAAAAAAAATTATTTTGCCGTTCTTAACAGCAACTGCTTCAGCATAAACGGCGCTGTCACCTTCCATTGTTACAATGTCGCCGCCGAAGTAAATCGCATCGGCAGTATCTTTAGTTACAGTTTTGTTTGATTGGTTGCAGCTTGCAAAAATTATTGCAAGCAGACAATTCAGAAATAGACTTTTTAGTTTCATATATTAATTTTTTTTGTAATCAATAAATTCCGGCGATGAATATAACTTAACAGCTTATCAATCACCGGATTATTTCAATTTTTTAAAAAATTACTTTAAAGAAAGTTCATATTATTGCTTCGCAAAGTATTTAATGTCGTAGAAATATAAAATCAAAAATCCAAAATCATAAAATCCTAAATCTAACTTACTGTTTCGCCATAGCCATATTGACTCTATCTTCGGCAGTAACCAGATGATTGTGATCATCATCACCTACTTCAAGCTGAACCCAGTTGATAACTCCATTAAATTTATTTCCGGTCGGACCGTAATCTGTGGATGCAGGTGAACCCGTATCAGAGCCAACATCACAAGCTTCATCAGCCGAGTATCCCATCGGAATTGTTTTTTCTACTCTGCCTTTACCAATCTGTTTTCCGTCACAATAAAGAGTAACATCACCTCCTTTTGCAAGTCCTCCGCCGTCATATTTAAATTCCATTCGCAACTGATGTTTGCCTTCAGGAATATCTGAATCTGATGTGATTATATAATAATCTATTCCAAAGAAATTAAAACAATATTTCAGTTTTCCGTCTTTTGCATAAAAACTCCAGCCGCCAACTTCCCCGCCTTGTGTAACTATCACACCGTTTGCCGGCTTACCTTTCGAAATATCAACATCTGCAGTAACCGAATAAGATTTATTTTTTAAAATAAGAATACAATTCTCTGACACACGCATTCCGCTGAAAAGAATTTGTTTATTTCCCCGTATTAGCTGAGGACGTCCTGCAATATCAGCGTTGATTCTTTCAAAGCCGCGATCATCGAGAGGAACGACATTGTATTTTGTTGCTTCGATCAGCCAGAGTCTTTGCAGTTCAGCAAGTTTCTCAGGATTATCTTTTACAATATTATTCGACTGTGTCCAGTCATCAGGACCGTAAAGTTCCCATACATCTGTATCAAAAGGAGGCGGAGTGGCTGCGCTCCACGGCGTTCTGTGTTTTGTCACGGCAGTCCATCCGTTATGATAAATTCCCCTGTTTCCCATCATTTCAAAATACTGTGCTATGATTTTCAGGAGCACTTACATCATTAAAAGTATCTTTAAAACTGAATCCTTCAAACGGTGCTTGCTGAATACTGTTAACAATTGCCGGTTCAGGTAAACCTGTAACATCCAGAATTGTTTTGGCAATATCAATTACATGATGAAATTGATTACGAACTTCACCTTTCGCTTTAATTCCGTTTGGCCAGTGAACGATCATTCCGTTTCTTGTTCCACCCCAGTGAGAAGCAACCTGTTTTGTCCATTGATAAGGAGTGCACAATGCATGAGCCCAGCCGACTGCATAATGATTGTATGCTTTTGTAGTTCCGAAGTCATTTATTTTACTCAATAAAAATTCTGTTGTCTCGATTCCGGGCATGCCGTTCAGTGTTGTCATTTCATTAAAGCAACCGTTAAGTGTTCCTTCAGCAGAAGCACCATTATCACCAATAATTAAAATGATAAGTGTCTCATCCATAATTCCCAGGTCTTTAACAGTATCAATAACTTTCCCGATACAATGGTCTGTCTGTTCCATAAATCCTGCATAAATTTCCATTTGTCGGGCAAACACCGGTTTCATTTTATCATCAGTTTCATCCCAACCCGGAATTTCTTTATGCCTTTCAGTCAGAACTGCATCTTTTGGTATTACTCCAAGTTTTTTCTGACGTTCAATTGTTTCTTCTCTTAATTTATCCCAGCCGCCGTCAAATTTACCTTTATATTTATCTGACCATTCTTTCGGAACGTGATGCGGAGCATGAGTAGCGCCCGGAGCATAATACATAAAAACGGTTTATCTGACATCATTGCTTTTTGCTGTCGAATCCATGAACAAGCTCTTTCAGCAAGATCATCATTTAATGTATAACCTTCTTCAGGAGTTTTCTCAGGTTCAACCGGAGTAGTTCCATTAAAAAGTCCCGGATAATATTGATTAGCTTCACCGCCTACGAATCCATAAAAATATTCAAATCCTGAACCGGTAGGCCATTGATTATAAGGACCCATAGGAGACACTTCCCATACAGGAACTTCGTGACATTTTCCTAATTGTGCTGTAGAATAACCATTGAGCTTTAGAATTTCTGCAATCGGCGCTTTATTTTTCGGACGGATACTGTTATTACCGGGTGCAGAAGTTGCCATTTCTGTAATAGCTCCCATTCCAATTGAATGGTGATTTCTTCCGGTTAATATTGCAGCACGGGTTGGTGAACATAAAGCAGTTGTATGGAACTTTGTGTATTTCAATCCGCCTGCTGCAAGTTTTTCTATATTCGGAGTATTGCACGGACCACCGAATGCTGTTGTCGAACCAAATCCTGCATCATCAATAAGAAAGATCAATACATTCGGCGCACCTACCGGAGGTCGAAGTTCTTTGATCGGCGGATATTTTGTGTTTGGGTCTTTTGCATCATAGGTTGTAAGTCCTACAAACTGACGATCCGGAATCGGCAAAATGCTTCTTTGTAAATCAGCATTTGGATCGGATACTTTTTCTTTTGTTACTTCTTTTTGACATACACCTTTATTTGTTAATGTTAATAAAATAATGTTGATTAAGAACCCTTCTTATAAATTGACTTTCCTTCTTTAATTGTCTCAAGTACGACAATATCTTTTATTTTCATCGGATCAATCTTTAAAGGATTTTCTGAAAGTACAACCATATCACCAAGCTTTCCTACAGTCAAACTTCCTTTATTTTTTTCTTCAAAGTGCTGACGTGCGCCCCAGATCGTAATTGTCTTCAAGGCTTCGTATGGCGTTAACCGCTCATTTGCTCCGATCACTGCTCCGCTTCTTGAAACACGGTTCACTGTCGCCCACATTACCATCATAAGATTCGGGAAAGCTACCGGTGCGTCAGTATGACTCGTCGGCTGCATTCCCATATTCAGAGCTGTTTTGATCGGACTGATCTGCATTGCCAGCGAATCTCCTATGATCTCTTTATACCAGTCGCCCAGCAAAAGTAGCCATTGGAAATAATGACGGAATAACTTTCATTTCTTTCAAACTGTCGAGCTGATCTTTACGGATGAACTGTCCGTGAATTAAAACATTCCTTCTGTCGTTGTTTCCGTATTTCTGAATTGCAGGTCTTATGCATCGAATGTACTGATCAATTGCCGCATCACCATTTGCATGAGTAAGCATTTGCCAGTTATTAGCAAATGCGCTGTCAATAATGGCTTTTACTTCATCATCATTTGCAATAGCCGGATAACCTTTATAATTTTTATTCTGACCTTCCGGAGGAATAAGATAAGGAATTGTTCTCCAGGCAGTTCTTCCCTGCGGAGAGCCGTCTAATGTAAGTTTATAACCTCCGACACGATAGTGATTTTTATATTCGCGTCCGGACCATTCGCTTCGGGAGATTTTGGAAATATAATCAACATAGGAAACTACATCAAGTTTTAATTTTCCTGTTTTGGAAAATCCGCTAACTGTTCATGATTCTCCATTGCCCCTTCCTTCTTGCGCGGTTGTATAACCAAACTTCAGAGCAAGCTCCTGCCCTTTATTCATAAAGTATTCTACTGTTTTGGGTTCTGTAGGACTTAGAATTGGAATATAGACAGGAATTGCAGCTAATTCTTCAAGTACGCCGTTTGGTTCTTTTGAACCGGGCATTCTGCGGATGATTCCTCCCGGCGGATCTATTGATGCAGCAGTAATTTTACTGAGTTCTAATGCTTTGCTGTTCATTGCCGCGAAATGTCCGGATATATGTACTATGACAATCGGCACTTCAGTGGAGACTTTATCAAGATCTTCTTTGGTAGGATGCCTCTGTTCTTTTAATACCGCATCATCATAACCCATTCCGATGATATAGCCTTTGGTCATGTCGGTGCCATTGTTTGCGAACCAGCTCTTCAGCTCTGCAATAATATCATCAATTGAGTTCGCGTTCCCGTCAGGCGAAGCAAGCATATTAGCGCCGACTGACTGCGCTCCGAAGCCGGCAAAGTGGGCATGGCCATCGACAAATCCGGGCACGAGCGTTTTGCCCTTCAGATCATTCATCTTAGTCGAGTCGCCTTTTAATTTTTCAGCATCGGCTTTCTTTCCTACAAAAACTATTTTACCGTTCTTAACTGCAACAGCTTCAGGATATTTTGTGCTGTCACCATCCATTGTGATGATGTCACCGCCGAAGTAAATCGCATCTGCTGCATCTTAGTAGAAGTTTTTTGAGGTGACTGATTGCATCCGGCTGCAAGCAAAGTAATAAAACTGAATATTAGAAGTTTTTTTAGGTTCATGGTTTTTTAATTAAAATATTATTTTGTGATTTATGAATACATAATATTTATTTCAATGTGTAATTCATTTGAATGTAATTCAATGCAGTAACTTGCTGAACGTAAACACTATTCCGTATGAATTGTAATGATCCCACTTTGAGTCCCATACTAAAGATCCGCCTACTTCCCAGTTGCCCGGAATATGAAATCCAAGTTCAAGTCCAAGCCTTGTAAGAGTCAGCGAATGACCGCCGGAGAATTCCTCTCCGACCCCCCTCCGATTATGCTGAGAATCTCTATAGGTTTGAACATCACAACCGGAACTATTGCGACCGGATAATGTCTTTCGAGTATTTCATTATTATGCTCCTCAACTTTAAACGACTCTACTATCAAATCATTCTGCAGTCCAATCGCCCATTTGTCCGATAACCAATAATCATAATTTAAAGACCAGGAAGGCGCAGCCAGCCATTTCGTTTCCCCGTCAACTTCATCTTCACCTTCGGAAATACTTGTATGCCCAAGACCCAGAGTTATGCGGTGTGTTCCTTTCATCCCGTGATGTTTTTCTTTTGAATGAACTGTCTGTGACCAACAATCTGAAGTTATAAAAAATAATAAAAAATAAACCGTTACTTTAAGAAAATTCATTAATTTTATGATTAAGATGTTTTTAGTTTCATTGTTTTTGAAATTAATTTAAGTAGTATTTAAAATGCTATTGAATTTTAAATTCTTTTCCTTCAAACACAGTTGAGTAAATGCTGATATCCTTTATCTTCACCGGATCAATCTTAAAAGGATTCTCTTCAAGTATTACAAAGTCAGCTTTCTTTCCTGTTGAAATTGTTCCGATCTCTTTTTCCATTCGTATGCTTCTCGCAGCTTCAATGGTAACAGCTTTTATTGCCGTGAACAAACTTACCTTTCTTCGGAGCTAATACATCTCCATTGCTGTTGATACGGTTTACTGCAGACCACACCAGCAGCAACGGTTCAGCCGGCGCCATGAAATAATCCGAGTGAAATGACAGAGGTACTTTGAGTTTTTCAAGTGAGCCTATTGATGATATTTTAGATGCTCGTTCCGGACCTAGCCCTTCTTTCGAATACGGTCCCGAAAGTTCGTAATAGTAATATGGATTATTTGAAACAAGTATTCCATACTTGGCGACCTTTTCATGCTGATCCTGCCTGGCATAACCGTAATGTTCAAGAAATATCTTCGATGTTGAATTCGGAGTTAATGTTCTTGCCCTGTCAATAATTGCAAGCAAAGTATCAAGCCCTCCGTCTCCGTTTACATGAATGTGAATATCCCAACCTGCTTTATAGAAAGTTTCAAAAACGTCATCCTGCTCTTTGGGTTGCATCATCCATTCGCCGTGATGATGATCTTCATACGGCTGGCTCATTATCATAAGTTGACTGAAGATCGCGCCGTCAACATAAAATTTTACCGCCTTCACATAATCCATGTTATCCTTGCCTGTGTTTATAAGCGAGTCGCAGAAAGCCAGCACTTTACTGCCGCTTTTCAATATCGGATAAAAGTACATAGCGTTAGGAACCATTTCATAACGAAACGGCGTCGTT
The DNA here is from genome assembly GCA_016710985.1 of Ignavibacteria bacterium. Classification (GTDB taxonomy): domain Bacteria; phylum Bacteroidota; class Ignavibacteria; order Tepidaquicellales; family Tepidaquicellaceae; genus JAGPCH01. The sequence continues at coordinate 40,380 of JADJTX010000061.1, read as the reverse complement.
GGTTTATTGATCTCTTTTGAAATAAGAGACTGCTCAAGATTCAGATCCACCTGCGGAAAACCCTGTTCGCAAATTGTTGTCAGGCCGCCTTTGTGTATTACATCGGTCATCATTTCAAGTCCTTTGCTGAACTGCGCCGGATTGGATATGTAATCAAGTACAGGTTTTGTAACCACAAACAAACCGGTTTCAAATACATGTCCTGTTTTATAATCACTATAACCAGGCATCTTATTGAAATCAGCTTCGGTAATATTAAAATGTTTTAACGCTGCATCATTAAGATAAAACTCATGACAGGATCTCTGCCAAACTATTATTGGTCTTGTTGATGAAATCGAATTCAATTCATCTTTGAAATATCTCCGTGATAAGGCTTGAAATATCCCCACGCGAGCAGGACCTTTTGCGGATCTTCGTATGATTTATCCAGTTCCTTAAGGCGGTTTATGAAGGCATCGTGATCTTTTACTACCACCGACTTGCCTCTCGGAGTATTCCATTCCATTGCAGAGACTATTTCCACGGGGAGTACCGATGCTGCAATTGATGCATGAATATGAGGATCAATGAATCCGGGCAGCATAGTTTTTCCTTTAAGATCATTCATCTTCGAGCTGTCACCTTTAAGCTTTTCAGCTTCGGATTTCTTTCCCGCAAAAATTATTTTGCCGTTCTTCACCGCAACCGCTTCAGCGTACGAAGCGCTGTCGCCTTCCATTGTAATAATGTCGCCGCCGAAGTAAATCGCATCTGCAGCAGTTTTGGGATCTGCATTTTTAGAGTTTTGATTACAGCCGGCTAAAACAATTGTCAGAAGAATTATGTTTAAGAAGATTTTAAAATTCAATTATTTTATAAATTAATTTAATGAATAGAATTTTGATTATGAATTTACATTCAATGTCTAGAATATTCAGCTGTTGTTCTTAAACAGATAGGAATTAAATACTTTGATAATTTCCGAAAGTACAATATATTTGAATTCATAATTTGCGTCCAAAATATAAACGTAATTGCTCCTTACATTGAGCATGCGAAACCGTAAGATCTGTTCCTTAAAAAGAAAAAGAAATTACGTCTATTTACAGATAGTTTTTAAATATAAGAATAATATATCCACTTCAGCTAGAATACTTAATGATCCGGATAAGTTTATCTGTTCGACTGTTTTCCATTATTTTGACTAAGTCAAGTAATCAAGATGATTCCTTCCTAATTGTCCGTCGGAATATCTTATCCTGAATTCATTTTTTGTTCTAACTGATAAATTTATATCCTGAAAAAGTCTACATAGATTATTTTCCAAATAATCTCATTACAATTGATTTTTTATATCATAAAACTTATAATTTTAAGTTTAATAACTTGTAAATTAAATTAAAATTAACTGACAGCTTTTGTGGGGCAAACAAAACCGCCTTGGATTATTTCAAGACGGTTTTAAAGAGATATTGAATTTTGTAATTAGTCTGTAGCAAAAGCTGCTGCTGCAATTTTCTCCAGATCAAGATACTGTTCTTTTTCAACAGATACACCTACTCCAAGAATTATTCCACCTTTAAATTCACCCGGAGATTTGTAATCTTCACTAACAGCATCACCACTGTCTCTTCCGGACACTAAAAAGACCGTCACCGGAAAGTGTGAATTTTCCGGGTCCGGTTTTCTCGAGCCTTCAGCAACGACTTTGTCATTTACATACAACTTGGTTTTCCCTATAGATTCCTTGATATTTACCGGCATCCTCTAACAAATTCCATTCCGAGAGTGTACTTTCCGGTTTGAGTTCCTCTGAAATAAATTTCTGCTCAGGTTTTATACCGAGAAAATTATAGACATAATGAAGTTTTTTATCCTTAATAAAAGAGAGTGTCCACAAAACGTGAACCGTGAGCAAAAATCACCCCGCATTTTGATCTGTAATTTCACATCGGCAAGTATTTTATAAGAACGACCGCGAATATTTACTGCAACACCTTCTTACAGGAGCTGTTCCTGGATAATAAACATATCTTTCACGGGCAGCTTCTTCAGCAGGTCTTTCTGTTCCAAGTTGTTCCAATGCAGTCCTGTCGTCAAGCGGCAGAACCAGATTTTTTCAGCTTCATCAAACCAGACTTTGATCAGCTCCTCTAATTTTTCAGGATTTTCCTTAGCAAGGTTTTTTGATTCCGAACGATCTTTATCTACATGATACAATTCCCATTCATCCTTGTCAAAATTTCCTTTACCGGTAAGCGGAGCATGTAATGCAACAGCTTTCCAGCCATCCTGCCAGATTGCACGTGTTCCGAGCATTGCATAATACTGTGTCTTCTTTTAGTCGGAGAATCAGGTTTCGAGTCAAATGAATATTTCATTGATACTCCCGAAAGAGGATACTGCTCAACTCCTTATATACTTTTGGCATTTCCAGTCCGCATACATCAAGAATTGTTGCAAATATATCGGTAGAATGATGATACTGATTTCTTACTTCTCCTTTTGATTTAATACCTTTGGCCAGCTGATCACAAGAGGATCACATGTACCGCCTGCATATTCCGAATAACGTTTGAACATCTGGAATGGAGTAGAGAATGCTACCGCCCAACCTGTAGGAAAATGTTCGTATGTATCCGGTCCGCCAAGCACATCAATAAGTTTTAAATTCTCTGAAAGCTCATCAGATTAACCATTGAAAACTTATTTTCATTTACAGAACCGTTTGGACTTCCTTCTCCGATGCACCATTATCTGCTGCATACATTATCAGCGTATTCTCTGACTGACCGCTTTTTCCAGATAATCAATGATCCTTCCAACCTGCACATCAGATATATTGAAAATCCTGCATATACTAGCCAGCCTTGAGAAAAGTTTTTTCATCGGCATTTAAAGTATCCCAGGGTCTGACCATATCTCCTGGATTAGAAATTGCTTCCGGCAATGGATTTATCGGAGTCAGCTCTGTGTCTTTGGGTATTATGCCTTTTCATCATTCTCGAAGCACCCAGTGTCTGTATGCTTCATAACCATCATCAAATTTTCCTTGTATTTGGCTATATAATCTTCGGGAGCATGATGCGGCATGATTAGCTCCCGGGCAAAACCACATATACCAGGGCTTTGAAGGATTGCTTGCTTTTTGATCCTGTATAAAAGAGATTGCTTTATCTGCAAGATCTTTAGATAAATGATATCCTTCTTCCGGTCCGTATGGCTGATCTACAAAATGGTTATCTTCTACAAGGTCAGGATACCATTGGTTGGTTTCACCGCCGAGAAATCCGTAATATCTGTCAAATCCTTTGCTCAGAGGCCATTGCTTTCTGCTTGCGCCTGAGGCTACGTCCTGCTCGGGAACGTTGTGATTCTTCCCCAGCCAAAAAGTGCTCCATCCGTTATCCTGAAGTATCTGACCTATTGTTGCGCACTCATCCGAATCCTTCCGTGAGCACCCGGAAATCCGTTTGCACCTTCAGTTATTGCAGCATTCCCGGTAAGGTGATGATTACGACCTGTCAAAATGGTTGATCTTGTCGGTGAGCAAAGCGCAGTTGTATGCCATTGCGAATACATCAATCCATTATCTGCAAGCTTTTGAAGTGTCGGCATATTTATTCTGCCGCCGTATGGTGACCAGGAAGCTAGTCCAGTATCATCATAAAGTACGAATAAAATATTCGGAGATCCTTCCGGTGCTTTCTTTGGAATATACGGATTCCAGTCCGGTGTTGAATCGCGTACATCAAGTTTGATTACGCCTTTAAATTTTTTCAGCCATGATAAATTTCCTCTCTATGTTAAATTATTTATTTTAAAATTGTGAAACTCACCGACAAATGTTGAATCTTTTATCTCAGTTTTTATTAAAATTTATTTTAATGCAAACTATAGATTTACCTGTGACAATGAATTTTAAAACACTTTCGATAATAACCCGAAAGCTCCGCCGCCAATTCCTTTTGCTGCGCCAAGAACTGTTGGAACGAATTTTGCCGCTTCAACAGGACTTATTCCGAGTTTATTTAAAACTTTAAGTATATCCGCCGTCGAACTGACAGAACCCGGAACAACGCCAAGTTTTTCTGCCTGATTAATCAGATCGCTTCCGCCGGGAAGATCCTTTGTCAGTTTCGAAAAATCATCCGGTGACAGTTTATCTTTTGACAACATCATCATTGCTCCCAGTCCTGCTTCTGTCTGTGAATTTGTAATTCCCAGTGATTTTGAGATCTGATTTGTGAATGTTGATTCCGAAACTTTTTTACTTGTGGATTTTGTAGTAGATTTACTTCCGGAACATCCGGATAAAAATATTACTGCAGCTACAATTATTATTGCTGTACTAAATAGATTTTTCATTCTGATTTTTTATTTGGTTTAATTAAAAATTGATTTGAATTTCCAATAATTTTTTATTGAAGTTTTGACATTAAATCTTTTACTTTATCCTCAACTTTTCCGGCAACAGCTTTTTTACAAATGAAAACATGATCAATGCAAGCCCTGAGAGTATTACCTGAATTCCCAGTATTGTTGCGACTCCGTCTGCTCCGCTGAACAAGTTAAATATCATTGAAAATCCTGCAACTACAGAAAATAATCCGATGAAGAATAATATCCATCCGATAAATGTTTCTTTTTTTATTGACCATCCGGTACTAATCAACCCACATCCCGCAAGTAAAACCCAGATGCCGAAAATTATTGTAACAGCTTTCATTGTTACAAGTAAATTTCCTAAAACAAATATTCCGAATAAAACACTGAATATGCTCCATAAAAGTGAAACCGATTCCCGCTTATCTTTCCCGCCGAATATCCATCCGAATACTCCTGTTATACCTGTTAAAACTGTAAGAATTCCGAACCATAAAGATATACCTGCCAGAACTTCCACAGGATTATTGAAAATATAAATCCCTAGGATAAACAATAATATTCCCTGAATCAGTATTACCCACCATTTTTTAAACATTTGTTTTTTTTTAAGTTTTGAAAAAATTATTTCATTTTCATTTTTGGTTTTGGCTGTCCGAACTGTATTATCAGCGAACCGCCGAGTCCGAACTGATACATTGATGATTCTGAATTTAATCCGGCTCCAAGACCACCGGTACCGAGATACAATCCGCCGTCAATCGACTGCACTGCTGACTGAACTGTTCCCTGAATTCTTAATCCGACATTCGGAGAAAACATAAAATCAGATCCGATCCTTCCTTCCCAGGCAAATTTTGTTGATGAAGTTTCTGCACCGGGTAAAGGATCATTGTTATTGAGAATTGCCATACCTATAAGTATACCGCCGAAAGGTTTAACAGTTTTATTGTTTGGTATCGGCAGATACTTGTTTCCGCCAATCAGAATGTAGTTCACATCTATTCCGAAATTCTTGCTTTTATTTGTATCAGTGTTTGTAGTATAATTCACATCAAAATTTGTGCTTTGTCTGTTATACAATAATTCCAGTCCGTAAGTCTGCTTTATTATATATTCAAACCCAATCCCCACTGATAGCCGCCCTCAACTGTTCCGTTGAAATAATTATTTCCGCTTGATACAGCGTCAATGTCATCATTAAAAATGTAAGAATTGTAAATATTGATTTTATACGGCTGCGCATTTGAAAAGCTTAAAGCAGTTCCCGTTAAAATTAAAACAAGAAAAAATTTCATTGTAAGATTTTTCATTCTTTTTTTTGATTAGTAAATTATTTTTAAAAATTAAGAGTGTAAAATTAACCAATTCAATTTTTTATTCAATTCTATTCAATGAATTTTCCGGGAAAATTTACAGGGATTATGAACTTACAATTAACATTCATTTATTTCAAAAGTGATATTATACTTATATTTTGAATATTTTATGAATATATTTTATATAATCATGAACTACTTAAAATCAATATGAATAGTGACATTTCACAGTTCAGTATAATAAAAATCATTAAAAAATTTTCATCAAAAGAAATTAGTGAATTTGAAAAACTGATCAATTCACCTTTCTTCAATAATCATTCAACTGTTTCAAAGCTTTTCAAAGAGCTAAAAAAGCATCACCCGAAGTTTTCTGATTCTAAACTCACCAAAGAATTTCTTTTTAATTCTGTCAACAAGGGTGAAAAATATAATGACCTAGTTTTTCAAAAATATATGTCACGGCTGAATAAACTTTCAGAGGAATATCTTAATATTCTGAATACCCGAGCCGAACCGCACCGATTTGAATTTAATATATTAAATCAATTATCAAAACTCGGAGTCGGGGATATTTACAAAAGGAAGCTTAAGGAAATTGAAAAGTCAATTAATGAAGAATCAAAAATTGATTCTGATTATTTTCTTTTGAAACATCATCTTACAGATCTTAATAATTATAATTTAAAAATTTCCAAACTATTAGAATCATTTAATCAAAATGTAATTGATTCATATAATAATCTGCTCGCCTATTTTATTTTTGTATCAGGGTATACTTTGAATCAATTGAATTTGAATAATTATTCAATAAAAAATTCAGGTTTTCCGGGAAGTAGCGGAATATTTTTTAATAATGAAAAATTTCCGGAATTCCTTAATGATATTTTAAAGAATACCAAACCTTCAGATAAAAAAAGAATTTTATTTTTGAATCTGGTAGAAAAAGATTTTAATCTTAATTTCGGTAAAAAAGATTTGACGGCATATTATAATTTAAAGAAATTAGTTTATGAAAATTCAGATTTGCTGCAGGATAAATTACTATTGTTTTATCTTAAAAGAATGATTGCCTTTTGTATAATTCACATCGGAAGTGGAAAAGATGATTTGAATACAGAACTTTTCAGGAATTATAAACTTTTATTGGAAAAAGGATTATTTGAAATCGGAGGAACTTCCGATATGCAGATTCTTGACTTTAGATTAATAGTTTCAAGCTCTTTAAAAATAATGAACCCGGATGGCTGGAAGAGTTTATAAATTCTAACTCACATCTTGTAAATGAAGAAGCCGGAACAAACATTATTCATTACGGATATTCTTTTTGCTTTTTTTATAAAAAAGGATTTTGAAGGCTCACTGGGACATACATCAAAAGTAAATTGTAATTCTCTTCCTTTGACAATTGATATTTATTTTTTGAAATCAAAGATATTTTATGAATTGGAAGCGCTTGATTCAGCAAAATCACTGGCTGACAGTATAAGACATTTAATTTCGAATAAGAAAATGTTATCTCCCTTATTGAAGAAAAATCTTGTAAAATTTCTTAAATATTACAATGCGTTGTTAAGATTAAAAATTAAGCCTGACTATGCCGGTACAAAAAAACTTTTATCTGAGCTCAAAAATTGTCAAAGCTTAAGAGATAAAATATGGCTTACTGAAATAACAGAAGAACTTATAAAATAATTTTTTGATTCCTTCAAAAGACTTTAACTAAAAAACTATTTTTTGATTGGAATACTTTTTCAAATTAATATATTTCTGAACCCTACATTTAACAATTATTTCAATTTGCAATAAAAAATTCTTACCATTAATTTAGAATAAGTTAATTCTGAATTTAAATATTATTTGAAAATGAAAAGCATTTTTACTTTAATTTTTATATTTTTTTATACCTGTTCTTTTTCTCAGGGAACATGGACTCATACCGGAAACCTTTCACAAAGCAATTCTGACAATGTTTATGCGATGACTTCCGGTTCATCCGGTGAATTTTTTGCTTCAAGCTGGGCTGTGGGAATTTTTAAATCCACTGACAATGGAAACAACTGGAATCTTTCCGGACTTGCAGGCAAAAGGGTTACGACTTTAAGAACTGCTCCAAACGGAAGTATTTACGCTTTATCAAAAACTGTAAGCATTTCATACATTCACAGATCCACTGATAATGGAAGTACTTGGACTGATGTCGATGTGCGATCATTTCCATTGAACTATGCCGGAGGCGGTGAAATTATTTTTCCGTCTGACGGTTCTGTCATAGCCGCTTATGCAGTTACGGTCGGTCCGACAGTCGGTGATGTTGCGACTTTTGTTTTCAAGTCAACTGACAATGGTGATAGCTGGTCACAGATTCAGAGAATTGTATCAGGGTTTGTTGGCGGAATGATCATTACGGAGGATAATAAAATTCTGCTCGGAACTTCACTTGGTGGTGTGAAATATTCAACAAATAACGGCGCAAACTTTTCTTCGCTTACATCATTTCCGCCGGTTTTTATAGCGGCGATTCTCAAAGCTCCGGATAATACGATCTATGTTTCAGATGCATTTGGTCTTAACAGATCTAATGACAATGGAAATTCATTTACAAATGTCGGTGTGCTTAACTTTACTTCTTATCTCGGAGAAGCCGGTGTCAGCAGTAACGGTGAACTTTTTGTAACTATGGATGATGACAATACTTATTTCTCCGACGACAAAGGTGAGAACTGGTCAGTAATAAATACAGGTTTGCCTGCTACAGGATATATAAAATCTTTCTATTCTTATCAGGGAAAAATGTATGCGGGAACAAGTAATTCAGGATTTATTTTTATGACGTTTTAACTTCGGAAAATTCAAACATTGAAAATGTTAATGATTTTATACTTCATCAGAATTATCCGAATCCGTTTAATCCGAGTACAAAAATCAGTTACGAATTACGAGTTACGAATTACGTGTTGCTGAAAGTATATGATGTTTTGGGAAATGAAATCACTTCACTTGTAGAAGCTAAACAGAATCCCGGGACTTATGAAGTTGAGTTTAAAGGAGAGAATTTACCAAGCGGAGTATATTTTTATAAACTTGAAAGCGGTAGAAACTCTGTTGTAAAAAAAATGAGTCTTATAAAATAGTGACATTTGTACACAAAAGGAGGACGCGGGGACAAGCACTAAAATAAATGACTTCCAATTCTGATCTCATTTTTCAATAATCACTAACTGAAGTTTTCATTAAACCGGTTAATTGACAAAATATTTGAAATGATTAAACTTTTTGTAATTTTTTTTATAGTTATCATATCCTTTGCGGACTCAGCAAATTCAAAGTTTTCTCAAACTGATTTTATTGTTTTAAAAGATTCCATAAAAATTTATAAAAAAACCAACCCGCTGAATCAAAAAATGAAATTATTTTCGAAGAATCAAACCTTGCTCCCGAAAATATCCGCATAGTTTTCAATGATTTGTTCAAACAGTATATCGCAGTTAAAGACGCGCTTGTTTACAATGATTCATTCGGTGCAAAAAGAAATATGCTGCAGCTTATAGATGATTTGAAATCGGAGACTAAAGATTTTGAGATTTTAAATAAAGATGACAGATGGGTTTTCTTTATAAATAATTATGATAAGATCCGCAATAAAGCCAATTCAACCACTTTCATTTCCGATCAAAGATTTTTATTCAATGAGATCACAATTGGCTTAATGAAATTTATAAAACAATTCGGACTAAACAATAAATCGATCTATATTATGAATTGTCTAACTGATTCTTCGATTGGGAATGCTGTCTGGTTATCAAATAAAAATGATACTAAGAATCCATATCTCGGTCTGATGAATGATACTTTATGCGCTAAAGTCAAAGAGGTGTGGAAGTTTCCTTAAGATCAAAACCATTCAATATTTTTCATATTAGATTTGTACGATATAAAACAACTATCCCGCCTTAGAAAAATTGCCGATAAAAAATTCTTTCACAATTGCGATAAAAAATTTACCCTGTTTGAAAAAATTTGTGTTAGCAAATTTTGAGTTGGTAAATTTTCGCAATTGGGAAAGAATTTCCGGCAATTTTTCACCAGCGGGCGATTTTTCTTTGCCAAGCTTTCTTTTCATCGTTGAAAAGAAAGCGGGTTATTGAAAATAAATATTGTCTTATTAATAAATCGAATTAAAAGAAATGTTTTCGAATTTTAGATTAAATTAATTTGTGTTTGGTATTCAAAAAACCTAACCATCCTTCAAAGACAACTGTATCCGCTTCCTCTCAATATCAATCGCCGTAATTCTTACCATTACTTTCTGATCGAGTTTTAAAACTTCCGACGGATCTTTTATGAATTTATTACTGCTTATCTGTGAAACGTGCAGCAGTCCGTTTTCTTTTATTCCAATATTTACGAATGCACCGAACTTTGTAAGATTTGTAATAACTCCCGGCAGACGCATTTCAACTTTCAGATCATTTATGTCATTTACGTTTTCATCAAATTTAAAAACTTCCGCCTTCCCTCTCGGATCGAGACCCGGCTTTTTTAATTCCGTCATTATATCTTCAAGCGTCGGCAAACCAACTTTGTCATTAATATATTTTTTAATGTCTATCTGCTTTCTCACTTCATCTGAATCAATTATTTCCTTCACAGGTTTTGAAAGATCTTCCGCCATTTTATCAACTATAGCATAGCTTTCCGGATGAACAGCCGAATTATCCAATGGATTTTTCGCTCCGGGAATTCTTAAGAATCCTGCCGATTGTTCAAAAACTTTATTTCCGAGTCCCGCAACTTTCAGAAGTTCTTTTCTTGATTTGAAAGGACCGTTATCCTGACGGTAATTTGTAATTGCTGTCGCTATCTTCGGACCGATTCCGGAAACATATCTGAGCAAATGTCTGCTCGAAGTATTGAGATTTACTCCAACCTGATTAACGGCAAAACTCACAACATTATCCAGACTGTCTTTCAATTGTTCCTGATCAACATCGTGCTGATATTGTCCGACGCCAATAGACTTCGCATCGATTTTTACAAGTTCTGCAAGCGGATCCATAAGTCTTCTTCCGATTGAGATTGCGCCGCGGACAGTCAGATCAAGTTCTGGAAATTCCTCTCTTGCAACTTCCGACGCCGAATAAATCGAAGCTCCGGATTCATTTACCATATAAATTTCAATCTCAGGATTATTTTCGATTACTGATTTTATGAAATTTTCTGTTTCCCTGCCGGCAGTTCCGTTACCGATCGCAATTGCCTGTATTTTAAATTGCTTGATTAACTTGCTGATAATTTCTTTAGATTCTTTAACCTGATTCTGCGGCTGATGCGGATAGATTGTCGAACTGTTAGTGAAATTTCCCTGCTCATCAAGACAGACAACTTTACAACCTGTTCTGAATCCCGGATCAATTGCCAGTGTAGCTTTTTGTCCGAGCGGTGAAGCCAGCAAAAGCTGTCTCAAATTTTCCGAAAAAATCAGAATAGCTTCCTTATCAGCTTTAGCTTTTGCAGTGTTGAAAAATTCGGTTACTATCGACGGCGAAAGTAATCTTTTGAATGAATCGGAAATAGCCAGTGAAACCTGTTCGGTCGATTCATTCTTAACATTATTCTTTATAAAATTTTTTTCAATGATTTTCACTGCAAGTTCATTATCAACATTAATTGCAACTCTGAGAATCCCTTCCTGCTCTGCCCGTAAAATAGCCAGCAGTCTGTGTCCGGGACACTTTTTCAGATCTTCGGAATATTCAAAATAATCCTGATATTTCAGACCCTCTTCTTTTTTCTTCGCAACAACTTTCGAACTCAATACAGATGACTGCTTGTAAAGATCTCTCAGAGAATTTCTTGTTCCGATATCTTCACTCACCCATTCGGCAATAATATCTCTTGCACCGGAAAGTGCGTCTTCAATATTAAGAACTTCTTCGTTAAAAAACTTAGCGGCTTCTTCAGTAAGATTTTTATTTTCCATTGTCATAATTATTGTTGCAAGCGGTTCAAGTCCTTTATCACGCGCTGCAGTCGCTTTCGTTTTACGTTTAGGTTTAAACGGCAGATAAAGATCTTCGAGCGCATTCAAATCCCAGCAATTGTTGATTTTTTCCGCAAGCTTGTCGGTCAGTTTATCCTGATCTGCAATACTTTTTTAAAATGTATTCACGGCGGCGGATTAGTTCGTTCAGACGTTTCTGCTCAGACTGAATATCCGCAACCTGCATTTCGTCAAGACTTCCTGTAGCTTCTTTTCTGTATCTTGATATAAAAGGTATTGTCGCACCTTCGTCAAGCAGTTCTATCGTTGCTGCGATCTGATTTTTATTTATGGAAAGTGATTTGCTTATATGCTCGATTATTACTTCTGTCATCTTTATATTTGAGTTGTGAAAAGAGTTTTTTGTTAAATTAACAGGATTAACTTATTTCTTTTACTTTCATATTGCAATTGTAATTTTTTTGAGTTGAAATATAAAATTATAAAATGGACGTGTATTTACTTCAATTAGTAATTTCCCTTCCATAACTTTATTCTCAAATTTGATTTTCATAATTTACACTAATTAATTTTTTCAGAACTTCAAATCATTCAAAATGAAACGAAATTTATTCTTCATTTTAACTCTCCTTATTTTAAGCATTAATCAAACATCATTTTCACAATACAATCAGGATTCGCTGCAGATAAAGATTGACAGAATTGTGAGATCTTATGTCGATACCAATAAAGCTGCGCTTGTCATCGGAGTGATCCGGAAGGACGGAACGAATCAGTTCTCAAAAAGATATACTTTCGGACATTTAAGACATGACACCGCTTCGCCAAGACCTGACAGTTTAAGCATTTTTCATATCGGATCTGTTACAAAATCCTATACCGCAACAATTCTTTCCATGCTGATTCAAAACGGCGGACCTCTGAATCTGAATGATCTAGTCGAAGATCACATTCCTCTGAATATTGTCAAAGCTCCGGTGTTTGTGAATTCAATGGGCGACACTATTAAAATGAGAATTATAGATCTTGCAACTCATTTCTCAGCATTGCCGGATGATCCGATTCTGCCGGTTAATGATTCAACTTCTTATCAGATGATGTATCATTATCTGAATAATCACAGGCTTTCACGTGAGCCGGGTGAATGTTATTTATATTCAAATCTCGGAGTATCATTACTCGGTGTAGTTGTAACTCACACTCTCGGAAATATTATTGACACACTTTTTATACAGAAGATCTGTAATCCGCTGAATATGCCTGATACAAGAATTACTCTTAACTCCGAACAGGAAAGCCGCCGCGCGACTGGTTACGCTGCGAACGGAGATTCTGTCGGTTATTTCAAAAATAGCTGGCCGGCTTTTTATGCTGCGGGCGGACTTTATACTACAATAAAAGATTTCACAAAATATCTGGAATTCAATATGGGATTGTCAAATGCCGGAATGCAGAATGTTCTGGACTCCGCGCATAAGATCAGAAGAGTTACAAATGATACCTGCGCTGAACCGAATTCTACGGGAAGAGTCGGACTTGTCTGGCAGATGCAGATCCTTGATGCAGCAAAAAATCCCGGATTTTATTACACCTGGAAAAACGGCGGTGTGCCGGGATTCACAAGTTTTATAGGATTTGGCGATGAGGCTGTGGAAATTCTGAGATATCTTAATGAAGAAAACTCAACTAACATTACTCAGACTTCTCAGAGCATTCCGGAAAGTTTTAAACTATATCAGAATTATCCGAATCCGTTCAACCCAAGTACGAATTTGGAATTTGGGATTTCGAAATGGGAATTTGTTTCTTTGAAAGTATTTGATATTCAGGGTAAAGAGGTTTCAACACTTGTTAATGAGAAGATGAATCCGGGAACTTATAAGATTGAGTTTGATGGTAAAGGTTTGCCGAGCGGAGTTTATTTTTATAAGCTTGAGACTGGCGGTTTTACTGATACAAAGCGGATGATTTTGCTGAAATAAAAAATGTTTCGAATAGCTAATTTCAAATTATCATATTATTTTTCATGGAATTTAAAGTACTTACATTTTTAAAATAGTATCTTTATTAAAAAAATAAGGAGTTGTAAAATGAAATCAAAAATAATCAGCCTTTTATTACTTTTCTTTATTAAATTTTTGTTTATAAATAATTGTTTTTCTCAAATCGGGAATGTTGACACATCACATATTCTATTAGAATCTCCTGTTTATGATATCCGAAATCCTCAGTTCGACAAGACCGGTACTTCATTAAATTATTCCATAAAAGATTGTTTATTAGCTTATGAAAAATGGAGTTCCGGAATGAATTCACTCATTGCCGTCAGATTTATGAAATATAATTCACTTAGTCCTGAAATTTTGCTTACTGACGAATCCTCGCTCAATATCAAACCATCAGTTGCATATTTTATTGAACAATCAACCCAGCCTGAAAATAATCCGGGAGCTATTGTATATCAAACAAACAGAAACGGTAACTGGGATATTTATTTTTCGAGTTATAACATGGTGTCATGGAGTGTTCCCATAGCAATTTCCGCTGATACAGCCGATGAAATTGAGCCATGTATTTCTCCCTATAAAATTAATAATGCATTGAATTTTATGGTCACATATAAAAAAGGAAATGATATCTATCTGAAAAATTTCTTTAATGGTGTATGGATGAATGAATTTAACATAACTATGAATGATACATCTGATTGTTTTTCACCGGTGATTTCCAAATCTCCGATTGGAAGTAACGGTGAATTTTTTGTAGCATACAACAGGAGAATAAATTCAAATTCAAACCAGATAACTTACCAGAGATTAATTGTTAATTCAGACGGATCATTAAATTTTTTATTTACTAATAATATTGCACAGCCAAAACACAAAATAATATAAGATTTTCGAATGGAGTTAATTTCTGTTTTTTAAATTATGATTATTTAAATAACGGAAGAAAGAATTTTTACTCAGTACTATTACAGTATAATAATTATTCAATCAATGATCAATCTAGCGGATATACGGGCGAAAATTTTGGCGGAACAGGTTCATCTCACGGAGATATTACAAATGATTTTCCAAATGGATATACTTTATATACATGGATAAGAAAAATAAATGATTCTACGCAAATAATTATTGAAATGAATAATTTCAATAATTACAGAAGCAAATTCTACGTTGGAGATTCAACTGCCGTGACTTTTGTTAACTCCAGTTCAAAGTTGGTTTTTGGCGCACCTTATACTACATACAGAATAAGAGTTTTATGGGAAAAAATGATTAACGGCAAAATGGCAATTGTCGAATCTTTCAGAGATTCTTATCTGACTTCCGTTTCAACAATTAATTCCGGTATTCCGGAGAACTTTTCTCTATCCCAGAATTATCCTAATCCGTTCAATCCAACTACGAATTTGGAATTTGGAATATCGGATTTGGGATTTGTTACTCTGAAAGTATTTGATATTCAGGGAAAAGAGGTTTCAACACTTGTTAATGAGAAGATGAATCCGGGAACATATAAGATTGAGTTTGATGGTAAAGGTTTGCCGAGCGGAGTTTATTTTTATAAGCTTGAGACTGCTGGTTTTGCTGATACAAAGAGGATGATTTTGCTGAAGTAACGAATTTGGGCCCCGCGCGGGTTGCTTGCAGGGGGGGTCGTAATTTGGGATACCTGATTTGGGATTTTGAATTTAATAGATTTATGTCATGTAAAGAAAATGCAGTTGATTTAGAAATTTTTCAGGAATAAATTGAAGCCCAACCCTCATTAAATACTAATTTTTCAAATCATTTCACTTAAACGGGGGTCAAATGAAAACTTTTACAAGATTCATTTTTACAGTTTTAATCCTTTCAGTAATAATTTTAAACACTTCATTTCTAAACAATTCATTCAGTCAGTCACCTCAATGGATGACTTTGCCAAATGCACCGGTCGCAGACAGCGGAGTAGCCAGATATGATGATACTTATTTTATAAATCCGAATACCGGTTGGATAATTCAGGGAACAAGATATTTTGTTCAGAATGATACCGGAAAGGTTTTCAGAACAACTGACGGAGGAAACAGCTGGATATTAACAAATCACGAGATAAGACAATATCTTCGAAGTGTAGGATTTTTTAATGAGAATACAGGAATAATAGGAACACTTCATGATTCTCTTCACATTTTATACCGAACCACTGACGGCGGTTTCAACTGGACTGACATTACAAACAGTATTCAGGGAATAATTCCTTCCGGAATTTGCGGAATTTCAATAGTGAATTCTACAACTGCTATTGCAACAGGAAGATATTACTGCCCGGCAAATATAATCAGGACAACGAATGCCGGTTTGAACTGGACTTCTCTACCGATTGATACTTCAATAATCAGGTCAGTAGTTGACTGCCATTTCTGGTCTGCAGATTCAGGATATATTGTCGGAGGATATTCATCGACCAATTTGTTTTACAACGGAAAATCTGTTGTAGCAATGACAACAAACGGAGGATTGAACTGGACAAGAGTTTATATTTCTCCGAGAGTAAATGAATGGTGCTGGAAGATACAATTCGTTAACAGACTGCTTGGATATGTGAGCATTGAACGCGATTTTAATTTAACTTATTATTTAAAAACAACTGACGGTGGCTTAAGCTGGGCTGAAAAACCTTTCATGGTTTATGATGTGGAAGGAATCGGATTTCTGAATGAGAATACAGGCTGGATCGGAGGATGGGGCTTTAACAACTTAGATCCTAGCGGTCCGACTTATGAAACAACAAATGCCGGCGCAAGCTGGCACTTAGCCGGCTGGGGAATAAATATGAACCGTGTTCGATTTTAAGTGATACACTCGCTTATGCTGTCGGAAAAACTGTTTATAAATTTTCAAAGCAAACGACAGGTATAAATCAGATTTCGTCTGAAACTCCAAAAGGATTTTCACTTTCGCAGAATTATCCGAATCCGTTCAATCCAAGTACGAATTTGGAATTTGGGATATCGGATTTGGGATTTGTTACTATGAAAGTTTTTGATATTCAGGGAAAAGAAGTTTCGACTCTTGTAAATGAAAAGTTAAATCCGGGAACATATAAGATTGAGTTTGATGGTAATGGTTTGCGAGCGGAGTATATTTTATAAGCTAGAGATAGATGGTTTTGCTGATACAAGGCGGATGATATTGCTGAAATGATTTTTATTAGACTTTATTAACCTTTGTAATTTAATTATATTTCATAAAAATAAAGGAGTCATTATGAAAAAGATAATTTTCCCAATCATCCTTACTACAACCCTTTTATACTTATCGGATCATCAGCTATTAACTCTGTCAACAATCTTTTAACACTTGATTATAAAAGATAGATGCCAATACAATCAGTTCAACAATTCGAAATGACGGCTCTTTTGATTTAGATTTCGCTACTTCAAATGCCGGATTTGAATGGCCAAAAGGTTCGGGGAAATATGCTATCTATGCCAGCGGTCTATGGCTGAGTGCAAAAGTAAATGATTCTATCAGAGTTTCAAGATCGTATTACTCAAGTGATTTTAAGCCGGGATATATAGATTATGCAACTCAGACACCGATGGGAAAAGATGATCCGCTTTACAGAATGTATAAAGTCTCCCCTGACTTTCCAAACGGAAATGCTGATTTTGACGCATGGTCAGTATGGCCGGTGAATCAGGGCGCACCATGGATTGACAATAATAACAACGGAATTTATGAACCTCCGTCTGATAATCCGCTGATGAAAGGTTCTCAGAATTTATTCTGTTCATTCACAGACGGTTATCCCGATACTTCCGTGATCTCCCGCAGAACTCCGCCGATGAAAGCTGAAATTCATCTGTACTCTTATGCAAAAGATAATTCCGGCTGCGTGAATAATACAATTTATTATGAATGGAAGATCATAAATAAAAATGTTACTCAATGGACAGAGATGAGTTCGGCTATCTGGTCTGATGCTGATATCGGCAGTGGAATTGATGACAAAGCCGGAACAGATTCAACTTTAAACATGGCATTTGCATACAACGGAACCAATAATGATATTGTTTACGGTTCAGCTCCTCCTGCAGGAGGTTATGTAATTAAAGAAGCGACCGGACATAATTCACAAAAAGCTGATTTTGCTATGAGATGGGTTTGCGCTTCTGATTGTCCCACAGATTCGCTTCAGTCATACAGAGTTATGCATGGTTTAAGAACAACGGGAAATAACTGGATAAATCCTCTCACAAATAAAGCAACGATGTATCCATACTCAGGTGATCCTGCAGCTTCAAGCGGCTGGCTTGATTCGACACAGGGCGACAGATATATTCTTATCGGTTCGGTTTTCGGAAATGTTGCTTCACTGGATACTATAAATTTTAAAACTATAACTCTGATAAACAAAGGCGCAAATAATTTACTCAGCGTAACTGCCGTAAAAAACTGCGTGAATCAGGTTATAAGTGTTAAACATATTTCAACTGAAGTACCTGAAGGATTTAAACTTAATCAGAATTATCCGAATCCGTTTAATCCAAGTACGAATTTGGAATTTGGGATTTCGGATTTGGAATTTGTTTCTTTGAAAGTTTATGATGTCCAAGGTAAAGAAATTGCGACTCTTGTAAATGAGAAGATGAATCCGGGAACATATAAGATTGAGTTTGACGCGAAAGGTTTGCCGAGCGGAGTTTATTTTTATAAGTTAGAAACTGGAAATTTTGCTGATACAAAGCGGATGATATTGCTGAAATAACGAATTTGCTCGCCTCGCGAAGCGGAGAATTTGTTTCTTTGAAAGTTTTATATGCATACTTTCCAGCCCAAGCTCCGGCATTGGCAGATAAATTTTTGTTTTTTTAAAACCATTAGTAATTCTTCATTATAAATATAGAAATTATTTCTAATATCAATCAGAACTGACAAAAAAATTTGTTATCTCAGAACTTTAAAATCAATCCAGTAAATTTATTTCAAATCTTTAAAATTCAGCCATTTGTGATATAAAACAAGGATTATTTGTAATGAAAGTCTATATTTACAAAAGTAATCAACTTATGAATTGTAAATTGTATCGATTCAGACTATTTTTGTATATATGAATTTATCATCTAAAAATCACCTGTTTTTCCTGTTAATTCTTGTTTTTTTAGCCGGAACTAACGTTACATTCTCTCAAAGCGGAACAGATTATTCGGACGAAGTTAAAAGTGTGACAAAGCTCTTAAGTTTTTCATTGAAGGCAAGACTTTGGAACTTCAGAATGATTACATCGGCGCGATTGAAAATTACCGTGCAGCTTTAAAAATAGATAAGTCTCCGGGAATTTATTATTCGCTTTCTTACGTTTATTATAAACTTAATAAATTCAATGAAGCGCTTACCGAAATAAAGAAAGCCCTGGCTTTAAATCCCAACAGTGAAAGTTATCTCGAATTAGCCGCAAACATTTACATTTCCCAGAAAGATTTCAAAAATGCTGCAGACTCTTATGAAAAGATTCTGACTGTTGATTCAACCTATACATATGGTCTTTATTCACTTGCCCGGCTTTATCAGGAAATGAGTATGCCTGCAAAAGCTATAATTGTTTATGAAAAGATCACCAACAGAATCGGTTTCGATTTTGATGTACTGAGAAAAATGTATGAGATTTACTACAGTTACAAAGATTATCCCAAATCAGTTGAAGTCCTGGAAAACCTGCTCGTGCTAGATCCTTACAATAACGATATTAAAAAATTACTTGCAACCCTTTATCTTTCCAATAATCAGCCGGATGATTCCAAAAGAATGTTTGAGGAATTGCTGATACTTAATCCTGATGATAAAGATATTCAAACCGAACTTGTAAAAATTTATTTCAAGGAAAACAATACTGAGCTTGCATTTGAAAAATTCGGAAAGATGCTTGGCAAAGATACTCTCGGATATTATGAAAAAGTTCAGATAGGCGAATTGTATTTCAATATGATGCAGCAGGATGAGCCGTCTGCGGAAATTGCTTCCAATATTTTTTCATATTTGAACAAAGAATATCCAGAAGAATGGATTCCATACTATTATATAGGCGCAATAGATATTATCACAAAAAAGAATAATAATTACAGAGAAAATTTTCTTAAAGCCATACAATTTGCTGACACTTCACGGGATGTTTATACAAACATCGGTTTTTCATTTTTTTCACAGGGAGATATTGCTGATGCTTTGAGTATTCTTAATGAAGGGCTTGCTAAATATTCTGACGATTTCAGAATGAATTATATTAAAGCGCTGACACTTCAGAGAGATAACAGAGAATCAGAATCTGTAGAATATTTTGAAAAAGCATTACTTGCAAATCCGAATGAGATTCAGGTTTTATCAGCTTTGGGATTGATTTATGACAATCAGGGAAAGTATGAAAAGTCAGAAGAGATATATGAAAGAGCTTTGAAAATTGACCCTCAAAACGCTTTGGTCCTTAACAATTATGCTTACAATTTATCTGAAAGAGGAGTTAAGCTGGATAAAGCCCTGGCAATGTCAAAGATCTCACTTGAAATAGAACCTGACAATGCTTCTTATCTTGATACAATCGGCTGGATCTATTTCAAAATGAAAAATTACAAACAGGCGAAAAAGTTTATTGAAATGTCTTTAAAAATTAATCCTAACAGTGCAGTTGTGATGGAACATCTCGGTGACATTTATTTCGGAATGGAAGATTATGCAAATGCAAAAAAATTCTGGAATTCATCACTTGATCTGAATCCGGGTAATGCAGGCTTGCAGGATAAGATCATAAATTTAAAATCTATTTAACAATTAATTATAAAATTTAAAAAATAAAATCATTAGAATATGGGAATGAGCAGCATAGCCGGAAGCAATCATTGCAAAGTAATTATCATCGGATCAGGTCCGGCAGGATTAACAGCAGCTCTTTATTGCGGCAGAGCGAATTTAAATCCTTTGATTTTTGAAGGAAGCCAGCCGGGCGGACAGCTTACTATCACGACGGAAGTTGAGAATTATCCGGGATTTGAACACGGTATTCAGGGACCTGAACTTATGGATGTTATGAGAAAACAGGCATACAGATTCGGAGCAAAATCAGTTTTCAGAAATATAGTAAAAGTTGACTTTACAGTGAGACCTTATAAACTGACTGACGAAGAAGGTCAGGTTTATTTTGCGGAATCAGTGATCGTATCTACAGGCGCTTCAGCAAAATGGCTCGGACTGGAATCGGAAAAATTTATATGGGTTACGGTGTTTCCTCCTGCGCTACTTGCGACGGATTCTTTTTCAAAGGAATGAAAGTTGTTGTTGTCGGCGGCGGTGATACAGCAATGGAAGAAGCGAGTTATCTTACAAGACATGCAAGCGAAGTAATACTTATTCACAGAAGAGATGAATTCAGAGCTTCGAAGATCATGCTTGACAGAGCTAAAGAAAATCCGAAAATCAGGTTTGTACTTAATACTGTTGTTGAAGAGATTCTCGGAAAAGAAGAGGATAAAAGAAAAACAGTTACAGGAGTCAGAATAAAGAATCTTCTTACCAAAGAAGTTTCAGAGATCAAATGCTCAGGATTCTTCACAGCAATCGGACATGAACCGAATTCGAAATTGTTCAATGGTATTCTGGATATGGAAGAGACAGGTTATTTAAAAACAAAGAAATCAACAACTGAAACTAACGTCGAAGGTGTTTTTGCCTGCGGAGACGTGCAGGACAGTTATTACAGACAAGCGGTTACTGCTGCGGGAACAGGCTGTATGGCTGCGATTGACGCTGAAAGATATCTTGAATTGAAAGAATACGAAGAAATTAAAATTAAGAATTAAGAATTAAGAATTAAGAATTACGAATTACGAATTACGAATTACGAATTAAAAATTTTTATGTTTCAATAAATTAAAAATATAAAAATGAATATTGCCTATTCACTATTGCCTATTCACTATTGCATATTCACTATTGACTATTGACTATTGACTATTCACTATTGACTATTCACTATTGACCATTGACCAAAAAATAAACTTTTAACTTTATACTAAAATGCCTTTTTATCATAAACTCGGAAAGATCCCACAGAAAAGACACACACAGTTCAGACAGCCGGACGGTACGCTTTATAAGGAAGAATTATTTTCAACAATTGGTTTTGACAGTATTTATTCAAACGCATATCACATTAATTCCCCTGCAAAGATAAAAGAGATTTCACCGGATGTTGAGATTGTCAAAATTGAAGAGTGGAAAGAAGCTTCGCTCCGCCCGTATCATTTCAGAACCAAGCTTGCCAAAAAAGACGGTGACGCTTTGAGCGGACGTAAACCGATTATGTATAACAATGACGTTGTAGTGAGTATTTGCAGACCTGAAAAGCAAATGGATTATTTTTATAAAAATACTTTATGTGATGAAGTTTTTTTCATCCATGAAGGTTCAGGAACTCTGGAATCTCAGCTTGGATATATGAAATTCAAAGAAGGAGATTATATTGTGATACCGAGAGGAATTATTTACAGATTAGTTCACGATACTGATGAAGCTCGATATCTTATCTTTGAAACAACCGGACCTATCACAACGCCTTCAAGATACAGAAACGAATTTGGACAACTTATGGAGCATTCGCCGTATTGCGAAAGAGATCTGAAGGGACCAGAAGAAATGGTTACTATTGATAAGAAAGGTGATTTCATTGTCAAAGTAAAAAAAGGCGAACAGATAGTTTCATTTCATTATGAATTTCATCCGCTGGATGTTGTCGGCTGGGACGGATATTATTTTCCGTGGATATTTAATATAGAAGATTTTATGCCGATCACGGGAAAGATACACATGCCTCCGCCGATTCATCAGACATTTGCGGCTAATGGTTTTGTGATTTGTTCATTCTGTCCGAGACTTCTGGATTATCATCCGCTGGCAGTTCCGATTCCTTATAATCACAGCAATCTTGATTCGGATGAAATGCTTTATTATGTTGACGGAAATTTCGCCAGCAGAAAGGGAGTTGAGTTCGCATCGATAAGTCTTCACCCTAACGGCATTCCGCACGGACCGCATCCCGGAACAGTAGAAGCCAATCTCGGGAAAAAAGAAACAGTTGAAACAGCCGTTATGATGGATACATTCAGACCGCTGAAGCTGACAAATTTTGCTAAAGAAATGAATGATCCGAAATATTATCTAAGCTGGAATGAAGATGAGTCAACTGTGCAGATTAATGAAGACAGTAATTAGCATTAAGTTTTTTTAAAAAGAACTAATGGCTTGACAAAATATTTAAGTAAGATTATTTTAACCCATAAAAATTTCTAATTTATAAAGCTTTTTAAAAATTAACCCCAAATATTTTTAAGAAGCTGTGTTTCTTGTAAAATTTCCAATAATATAAAAAAACAATATTCGATTAGAATCTTACTATATCTTCATATAATTTTTCAGTAATTCAGTTACTGAAATAGCCGTCCTCAATAGTTATACCCCAAAGTAATTGTTCCGGACTTTTAATTAATTCATTCATTAAATTAAAAGGGAGAACCCTAAAATGAAAAAAACATTTCTACTAGTCGCAGTTGTAATTTTATTCGCAGCGACAGATTCATTCTCACAATTTGGTAACAGCCGGGCAATTTTAACCGGAACCGGTGATGGAAGAAATACGACATTTACCGCAACAGCGCCTTGTGATACAGGTAATACCGGATTTGCCGGTGTTATTCTTGCAAATCTTGATGGTGTTGCAAATTCACCATTTTACTGTTTAGATTTATGTACAGGTATTTCCATCGGTGATACTACAAAGGATTCAGCTTCTACTATTCCTCAGGCAATCTATATCACAAATACTTATTTTCCTGCAAGAACTTCATATCCGGGGAAATTAGCATTAAACACGAATGAAGCTTGTGCAGTGCAGCTTTCAATCTGGCATTTCAGAAACGGATTGGATCCAAATACAGATGTAGGTAATATTTCCGGAACAGACGATGCATTAATAAAAGCAAGAGCAGTAGAAATAATTAATGATGTAATTGCAAACGGCGGATCTACTGTTCAGGATGCAACTCTTGAGATTGTATATTCCGGGCTGGATGATATTTATATAAGAACATTAGATACTGCAGGAAATCCTGTTGCTATAAACAATATTGCATTATCAATCGTTGGTTCAGGTACATTAAGCACATATAATGTTAATACTGATGGAACAGGAAATTCTCCATTAATTACTGTTTCCGGTGCAAGCAGCGGTGATGAAATTTCTGCAAACGCTACTTTACAGGTTCCGGGCGGAACTACATATTCAGGATTGAATAATGTACTTCAGCTTCTTGTTTTAGGCAGAACTACAACAGCTATAAGAACAGCTACTACTACATGGGGAGCATTACCTGTAGAATTATCATCTTTTACAGCAAATACAACAGAAAGAGATGTAAATTTAAACTGGAGTACCTTAACAGAGTTAAACAATTCCGGTTTTGATATTGAAAGAAAAGCTTGTAGCTCTGACGGTTGGACAAAAGTCGGAAACGTTTCCGGAAACGGAACAAGTAATGTTTCCCACAATTATACTTTTACTGACAGAAATCTGTCTTCAGGAATTTTCACATACAGACTGAAACAAACTGATTTCAACGGTAATTATGAATATCATAATCTGAATGGTGAAGTCACTATCGGAGCTCCAAATACTTTTGAATTAAAACAAAATTATCCAAATCCTTTTAACCCGACAACAACTATTAGTTTTGATTTACCGGTAAATGGAAATGTTTCTTTAAAAGTGTTCAATACTTCTGGTAAAGAAGTAGCAACACTTGTAAATGAAACAAAATCAGCAGGTTATTATAACATTAATTTCAATGCATCAAATCTGTCAAGCGGAGTTTATTATTACAGACTTGGAAGCAAATGGAGTCAGCAAAGTAATGAAGATGGCTTTAGTAAAATAAGCTGTTTTCTAAATAATTATATTTTAAAAGGCGGACTTGGAAGGAGATCCGCCTTTTTATTAAATTCGTTTCACAAAAAATAGTATTCAGTTCTATATATATAGCAATTAACACAAAGTAATTTAAAAACTGCTACAGGTTTCCCCCTTATTAAAATACTTAGAAACATCCCCCAATAATAATTCTTTTTTTTAATTATAATTTTATTGAAAGTATCCTATGGTTAAAACCGCACTTTTTTTAATTTTCATATTAATTGTTTTAACTTCATTAAATGAAAACTCATATTCACAATTAGCAAATAAAAATATGTACCTTCTTGCTAATGTTAACACACATTCAGCAGCAGGTGATTATTCTGCTCTATGGGGTTACAAAGCACCCGATGGAAGAGAATATGCAATTCTTGGCTGTTATGACGGGACACAGTTTGTTGATATAACAGATGTTTCTAATATACATCAGGTAGGTTTTGTTCCTTCTACAAATCCTGCAAGTTCAAACAATATTTGGAGAGAAATGAAAACTTATTCTCATTATGCTTACATAGTCTCAGAAGTAACAAACAGCGGAATTCAGATTGTGGATCTGCAGTATCTTCCGGATTCTGTTCATTATGTGAAAAAATTTCTGCCAACAGGTTATTCCAAAACTCATTCAATTTCTCAGTCCGGTCCTTATTTATATGTAAATGGTCAGACCGCTTCCGCCGGCCAGGGTGTGACAATTTACGACCTTTCAATAAATCCGGAAACTCCGGTAAAAAGAGGAGCTTATAATAGTCTTTACGTTCATGACTGCAGAATCTTTAATGATACCATTTATGCCGCAAATATAAGTAACGGAAAGATCAGCATAATTAATGCAGTAAACAAAAATTCATTATCACTTATAACTTCATTCAATAACCTGGTTAACTCAGGTCCGCATAATACTGCAGTAACTGACGACAGAAAAAACTTACTTGTAACAGATGAGATAGGAGCGCTTCCAAGGCAGTTAAAGATTTGGGATATTCAGAATTTAAGTAATATATCTTTTGTAACAGGATGGCAGCCGACAGGGATTACAAATACAATTGTTCATAATGTTGAGACTTACGGAAAATACGCACTGATAGCTCATTATGAAGCCGGAGTAAGACTTGTAGATATTACAAATCCTGCTGCGCCGAATGAAGTTGCCTGGTATGATACATATCCGAATTCAAACACTACTAATTACGAAGGTTGCTGGGCAGTTTATATGTTTCCGTCCGGAAAAATTATTGCTTCGGATATTTCTACAGGGCTGTATGTTTTGAAAACAAGCTGTAATATTAAACTTGCGATTGAAGGTTTGTATGATAATGTTTTAAACAAGCATAATATAAAAGATACTGTAACTGCTTATTTAAGAAATGTTACATCTCCGTACGCTGTCATTGATTCATCAAGAGAAGTTATTGACAATGTCACTCTCACCGGGAATTTCAAGTTCAACAAAGCATTATCAGGTACATATTATATTTCGGTCAGACACAGGAACAGTATTGAAACATGGAGCAAAATAAACGGAGAGATATATAATCCAATGACTTTGATGTCATATGACTTCACAACTTCTAACTCAAAAGCATATGGAAATAATATGACTCAGGTCGATGCTTCACCTGTAATTACTGCAATTTACAGCGGTGATGTAACTCAGGACGGAGTAATTGATGCTTCGGATATGGTGAACGGTGACTATGCAGTTGACGCTTCTGATGTTTCAATTGTGGAAAACAATACGTCTATATCAGTTATGGTTTCCAAGCCATAAAAATTTTCAAAAATTTCGAAAATTCAAATAGTAATTATATTCAGACTTATAAATCAATTTAAAAATTTCTTTTAAAAAATTTAAAAAAATATTTTTATGAAAAAGCATTCATTTCTGATTTTGATATTAATATCGATTTCTTTTTTCTTTTCTCAAAATTCATATTCACAATTAGGTAATAAAAACATGTATCTTCTGGCAAATGTAAATACTCATCAGACTCCTTATTCTGCAGTCTGGGGATACAAAGCTCCCGACGGCAGGGAATATGCAATTATCGGATCCTATGACGGTACACAGTTTGTTGATGTAACAGATGTAACGAATATTATTGAAGTTGGATTTGTACCTTCAACAAATCCCGGCAGTTCCAGTAATTTATGGAGAGAAATGAAAACTTATTCTCATTATGCATATATTGTTTCGGAAGTTACCAACAGCGGAATTCAGATAGTTGATCTGCAGTATCTTCCTGATTCTGTTCATTATGTTAAAAAATTCTTGCCGTCAGGATTTTCAAAATCGCATACTATTTCACAGGAAGGACCTTACCTTTATGTAAACGGTGCCTCTGTCGGTCAGGGCGTTACAGTATATGACCTTACATCTGATCCTGAAACACCTGTAAAAAGAGGAGCTTACAACTCACTTTACATCCATGACTGCAGAGTATTTAATGATACAATTTATGCTGCAAATGTGTATGAAGGGAAAATCAGCATTATCAGCGCTTCAAACAAAAACTCGCTTACGCAAGTAATCCAGCCATTCAATAATCTTGTGAGTTCCGGACCTCATAATACAGCAGTAACTTATGACAGAAAAAATCTGCTTGTCACTGATGAGATCGGAGCATTTCCAAGATTACTGAAGATCTGGAACATTGAAGATCTGTACAATATTTATCATGTAGCGAGCTGGCAGCCGACGGGAATTACAAATACTATAATTCACAATGTTGAATCTTATGGAGATTATGCTCTGATCGCTCACTATGAAGCCGGAGTGAGATTGGTAGATATTTCAAACCGATCCTTACCCACTGAAGTTGCCTGGTATGATACATATCCATCTGATAATCCTGATTATAACGGTTGCTGGGGAGTTTATATGTTCCCTACCGGAAAAATAATTGCTTCCGACAGAAGTACAGGGCTTTATGTTTTGAAAACCAATTTTAATATTAAACTGGCAATAGAAGGTTTTTATGATAATGTATTAAACAAGCATATTATAAATGATACTGTTACTGCTTATCTTCGTGAAGTAAATTCTCCGTACAATATTATTGATTCTTCAAGGAAAGTAATTGACCAGACTACTCTTACAGGAAATTTTGAATTTAACAGTGCTTTGACCGGAACATATTACATTTCGATCAGACACAGAAACAGTATTGAAACATGGAGCAAAGTAAACGGTGAATCATACAATCCTATGACAATGATGTCTTATGATTTCACAACTTCTAATACAAAAGCTTTCGGGAATAATATGATTCAGGTAGATGCATCTCCGGTTATAACTGCATTATACAGCGGTGATGTAACACAGGACGGTGTTATTGATGCTTCAGATATGAGCGTAGTTGAAAATGACAAAAGTAATTCTGTTACAGGTTATGTCTCATCAGATGTTAACGGTGATTTTGCTGTTGATGCGTCTGACGTTTCAATAGTTGAAAACAACTCATCTTCTTCTGTTATGGTTTCAAAACCATAGTTAAATTTTATTTGTATTAAGTAAATTACTTTGGCAATGTTTTTGTTCAGATAAATATCAATTTATCAAATATTTTTAGTAATCTTAATTTTATTTAAAATGAAAAAACTTTCATTGTTAATTATTTTAACTGTTACAGTTTCAATTTTATTTATAGAAAATTCTTATTCGCAGCTTGGGAATAAGAATATGTATATGCTTTCAAATATAAACACTCATGCAATTCAGGGAGGATATTATTCATCTGTCTGGGGTTATGTAGCTCCGGACGGAAGAGAGTATGCCATTATGGGATGTTACGACGGAACATTGTTCGTCGATGTTACAGATGCTTCAAATATTCATGAAGTTGGTTTTGTTCCGACTCCGACTCCCGGATACTATAATATATGGCGGGAAATGAAAACATATTCTCATTACGCATATATTGTTTCGGAAATTTCCAACAGCGGATTTCAAATCGTAGATCTTCAGTATCTTCCGGATTCTATTCATTATGTAAAAAAATATGTTCCGCCGGGATATTCAAGCACTCATTCAATTTCTCAGTCAGGTCCGTATTTATATGTAAACGGAGCTTCGATCGGACAGGGAGTTACGGTTTATGATCTTTCCGTTGATCCTTTGTTTCCGGTAAAAAGAGGAGCGTATAATTCATTTTATGTTCACGACTGCAGAGTAATTGACGATACTATTTATGCCGCAAATATAACTTCCGGCAGCGTAAGTATTATTAATGCTGTAAATAAAAATTCACTTAATCTTGTAACAGTTTTTTCGAATTTGCCGGTTCAGGTCCGCACAATACTGCTTTATCAACGGATAAGAAACATTTATTTGTTACTGACGCAATAGGAACAGCTCCTTATCTGCTTAAAGTCTGGAACATTCAGGATACACAAAATATAACTTATGTAACTAACTGGCAGCCGACAGGAATTACAACTTCTATAATTCATAATGTGGAAGTTTACGGCAATTACTTACTGGCAGGGCATTATACTGCCGGATTAAGAGTTGTCGATATTTCAAATCCCGCTTTGCCGACAGAAGTTGCGTGGTACGATACTTATCCTGCAAACAACAATGAAGGATATGACGGAAACTGGGGAGTTTATATGTTCCCTTCCGGTAAAATCGCTTCATCTGACAGAAGCACCGGATTATATGTGTTGAAAATGAATTACAATATCAAAGTTGCCATGGAAGGTTTTTATGATGACGTTTTGAATAAGTTAAGAATGAAAGATACTGTTACAGCTTACCTCAGAAATATTACATCTCCATATGCCATAATTGATTCTTCAAAACAAGTTGTTGACAATATTACCTTGACGGGGAATTTTGAATTCAGCAACGCTTTGTCAGGTACTTACTATATTTCATTAAATCACAGGAACAGTATTGAAACCTGGAGCAAAGTAAACGGCGAGGCATATAATCCAATGACTTTAATGAACTATGACTTTACATCTTCAGACTCAAAAGCATACGGAAATAATTTGGCTCAGGTAGATTTATCTCCTGTAATTTTTGCATTGTACAGCGGTGATGTAAATCAGGATGAAATTATCGATGCTTCTGATATCAGTACAGTAGAAAATGCTGTTTTAAACTCACTATCAGGATATGTAAAAGAGGATTTAAACGGAGACAACTTTGTTGATGCGACTGATCTGTCTATAGTTGCAAACAATGCGGAACTTACTAAAAGCACTGTAAAGCCATAATTGTTTTTAATTTCTTTATCTTTAATTTAACAAAGAATGATCAAAATCTTAAATTTGAATCCCGGATCATTTTTTTTACCGTTCAACTCGCTTTTTCAATTTTAATTTCATCTAACTTTTCAAAAGCCAGCTTTTCCTTATCAGATAACTGTAATCATTTATTTCTTTTCTGAGCTTTTGAACTTTGAACAGATCAATATGATTCTCTTTTAAATTAATTATGGAAATTAAAAACTTTAAAAAATTTAAGTGATTAACTTTAATTTCCTCTGATAATTTATTATTTGATTTCAGAAAATGTTTAAAACTATCAGCAACGGATAATGCAGAATCCCTGTAATTCATCTCAAAATAAATCAAAGTATAAAGCATATTTATATCAAGTTTCAAAATCAGTTCATCCGGCTTTACCCTGGATAAATGCTCCAAAGCAGTTTCAAATTTTTCTGTTCAAATCTTAAGCATGCAAGACTGTAGCTTATATATGCTGTATTACCGGCTTGTTAAGATATTTTCCATATTCAGAAATGAATTTTTCTGACCATTCAAACTCTTTTAAATTCAGAGCCGTTTTCAGAATTGTTCTGAATTCAGAATAATTAATAAACTTCTGATCTTCGCTTACATACAATCCGTTTTCTATCATGAACTGAAAATTCACAAAAAACTTCTTTTTCATATTTCACATTTCCCTTCTGAATATTAATAAGATAAAAAACATTAAGATGAGAAATAAATGTGTAAAGCAAATTATCGGTAAAATGTTCAGACATTTTGAAAACAAGTTCGTTCATTTTATGCAAGTAGATTTCATTACAATTATCCTTAGTCAGAAGCAGATCATATTTGCAAAGTTCGACGAATAACTTTACATCCGGACTTAAATTTTTTACTCTTTTAAAAAATTCATCAAAATTAAAATATTTAAAAAAATATTCAAAATATTTATCAGACTCAGATTCATTATAAATCTTTTTATTCACAAGCAGAATATTACTGTAAACAGTAGATACAAGCAGTAATTGCAATATTATATAATTATGAGAATTTACAAGATTTGGAAAAACTTTCTCCAGTTCATTTGTCTTGATATGATGTATGAACTGCATTTCTTCTATGAAATGTTTATGACAAAAATACCTGTTGGATAAATTTTTTCCGGAAACATTATTCTTTTCAATACCAAGTATTGTCTTTTTATAAAAATCAGTCAGATTCCTTTTATCAAGCTGAGACATCAGATCGAGCTTTATCCTTTCTTTGTTTGATTTATTTTCTAAATATATCAGATATTCTTCCGCAAGAATGTACAAATTGGAAAAATATTTTCTGAGCTGGACATCATTAAATTCCGCTTCCGGATTTACCGACTTGAAAAGATTTTCTTTCGTGAAATTTTTGTGGTTGAAATCAGGGTGATACTTTTTTAATTCAGTATACAACCTGATCAGAGTAGTTTGATTATTATACAGTGGTGATTTAATGAATTTTTCGAATTCATTTAATTCTTTGCGGTTAAATTCCTTTAACAATCTAAGTAAATTTGTTTTTGCAGGATCAGAAACTTTTAAGCCATTCATAACTTCACGATTTTTAATTATTAAAGTTTAATTTCAGATTGAAATATCAACTTTTTCTAAAATGAAGAATGATTTATTTGGGAAATAACTTCACAATTCTGAAAAAATTTCTTTGCAAGATAACAATAATTACATTAATTTTGTACTAAGTTATTTATAAATATTAACCCAATAAATTAAAATTAAAGTAGAAATCATCTATTTTTCTCTGATTCCCAAAGTCAGTTAAAAAATTTAAGCTCCCAAAAGTTTAAAAAACCAGATGATTTCCACATTTTATATTAAAATCGAAAGGAGAAAAATGAAAAAGATTATTCTTTTTCTTTGTGCTATTGCTTTATCTTCAAATGTTACATTCTCACAATTAACACCCGCCTCAGTCGAGGGAATATCCCCCGGCAGAAATATCACATTTACATATGATGGCAACACCGAAACCAGATTTACCGGACTTTGTTACGGAAAAATTTACAATCCGAATTCAGGTCCCGATGTTTGTTTTTACAGCATTGATGTTACCAAAGCTCCTTCACAATGTGCATTGCCAAATTTTCACTATGTCAATGATTCGATTTCAGTAATCACTCCAAAAGTTTGTTACATTGTTCACAATTATTATCCTGCTGTAAATCCAAGTACAGGACAATTGTCTAATCTTAATGATGAAACTGCTGCTATACAGGCGGCAATCTGGCATTATACAAACGGTTTAAACGTGAATACTATAACCCGTACCGCTGTTAAAAACAGAGCAAATGCAATTATTACTGCTACAGATGCAAGCGGAACTTCATGCAGTCCTACAGTTACTTTTCAGATAATTTCTGATTCAGATCCGGATTATTTTCTGGTAAGAACTACTGACGATAATGGTAAAGGAGTTTCTGTAAGTAATATTCAACTGACAATTTCTCAGGGAACTTTAAGCACTTATACTGTAAATACAACTGCTTCTTCAGGCGGTTTCTCACCGTCAATAGAAGTTATCGGAACTGGTACCGGAATTATTACAGCATTTTCAGATAATATAGTTATGCCAAAAGGTACCATCTTCAGACATGATAAAAATGAATGTCCTAAAGTTGTACTAGCATGCCCGGGTCCGGGAGCTTTGAAGATTACATCAGACTGGGGTGCATTACCGGTCGAACTTTCCTCATTCAATGCTAATGTTGTTAACAGTGATGTAACGCTTAACTGGTCAACAGCATCTGAGTTAAATAATTCAGGATTTAATATTGAAAGAAAATTAACTTCAGACGGTGAATGGAATTTAATAGGAAATATTTCTGGAAACGGAACAACAAATAATTCACAAAACTATACATTTTCTGACAGAAATATTGCTTCGGGAAGATATAATTACAGACTGAAACAAATTGATTTCAATGGTAATTTCGAATATTTCAATCTTTCTTCTGAAGTTGAAATTGGTACACCCGGTAAATTTAACTTAAGTCAGAATTATACAAACCCGTTCAATCCGTCGACTAAAGTAAATTTTGATCTTGCTAAAGAAGGATTTGTATCGATAAAAGTATTTGATAATTCAGGTAAAGAAATCGCAACGATTGTCAATGAATTCAAAAACGCAGGATATTATACTGCTAATTTCAATGCCGTAAATATTTCAAGCGGTATTTATTATTACAGAATGCAGACCGAAGGTTTCACGAAAGTCATGAAAATGGTTCTTATAAAATAAATTTTTAAAATTCTGAGCAGGTAATTATATGAATTGCCTGCTTTTTAAATTTCTTATAACAAAATCACCGTACGTTTTAATTTTATCCCAAAGTAAAATTAATCATAAAAATTACGGTAAATTAAAAAACAAAACCGAAAGGAGAAAAATGAAGAAGATTATTCTTTTTCTGTTCATAGCGTTATTTTCCAAATCTGTTTCCGCACAATGTCTCGGCGGAAATTCTGCAGTAAGCGTAAACTCATTCGCGTCCGGTCAATCAATTACTTTTACTGATCCTGTTCCTCCGGGAAATCCTTATTCAGGATATGCAGGTACTGTTAACTCAACTATGGACGGTAATCCAATGCCTGTTTTTTGTATAGATTTACACAGAAACGTAAATTTAGGTGATAATACTTATACCGACACATGTGCATTTGTAACAAACAAAGTTCAGTATATTTTAAATAATTATTATCCGTATAAAACCGGTTATCCGGGCGAGCTCGGAGATGTAAATCAGGAAGCAGCTTCCGTTCAGGCAGCAATATGGCATTATACTGATAATGTCGATGTTAATACAATCACTGATGTAACAATCAGGGACAGAGCAATCGCAATTGTTAATGATGCAGATCTAAACGGAACTGCTACGCCTCCAAGCTTTTTCTATTGAAACAAGTGGTGATCCGGATGCTTTTATGTAAGAACGGTAGATCAGAATGGCGACCCTATATTTGTAAGTACGATTTTACTTACAATTTCAAATGGAGACTTAAGCACTTATACAACAAGTACAAATGTTTCCGGAAATTCAACGGATATAATAGTATCAAATACAAATACAGGTTTAATTACAGCAACTGCTGATATGCTTTATTCACAAGGCAGAATTTTGCATTCTACTACTCAGACAAGACAATCACTTTCAATCGCTTATCCTGTATACGGGAAAATGACGGTGACTGCGGACTGGGGTGCGTTACCGGTTGAATTATCTTCTTTTGTTGCATCTTCAAACGGAAGAGAAGTAATTTTAAACTGGTCAACTGCTTCTGAAACAAATAATTCACGTTTCGAGATTGAAAGGAATGTTTCTAATTCAGAATGGTCAAAAGTCGGAACAGTTACAGGAAACGGAACTTCAACTGTTTCAAATAATTATTCTTTCACAGACAAAAATCTTACATCAGGAAGTTATAACTACAGACTTAAGCAAATTGATTTCAATGGTAATTTCGAATATTTCAACCTGAGCAATGAAGTTGAAGTCGGAACTCCAACGAAATTCGAATTAAGTCAGAACTATCCGAATCCTTTTAACCCTTCTACTAAAATAAATTTCTCTCTTGCTAAAGAAGGATTTGTATCAGTTAAAGTTTTTGATAATGTCGGAAGACAGGTAGCTACACTGGTAAATGAATTTAAAAATGTTGGATTCTATACTGTTGATTTTAACGCTGCAAACTTAACCAGCGGAGTTTATTTCTACAGACTGGAAGCAAATGGTCTTACAAAGGTTATGAAAATGTCTTTAATAAAGTAATAAAAAGGTTTTAACATTTTAATTTTCCAATAAGCCGGTTAAAAAATAGCCGGCTTTTGGAATTTAAAATTTTTCTAATTGAATTGTTAAAGGAGTATTTTTCAAATGAATGAAATTTTAGTATTATGAATTGCTTTTACAGTAAAAATTTTGTTTTAAAATTTATATTCTCACTTGTTATAATATCCCATTTCACAAAGATTTCTTTTGCTCAATGGGGTTTTACAGATACGGAAATTCAATCTGTTGCTCAGGGTCAATTCGTAAACTTACTCAATCCCAATACTGATACTTCTGAGAATATTTTCGCCGGTTTATTCAATGGCTCAGTGGATGGTAATTCAACTCAGTTTTATTCAATATCAGTAATACCAAATCCGGTCTTTCCTGATACAACTTACACAGATACTACATTTATTGATGGAAATCCTTCTTCTGCTGTTTTATACATATTAAACAATTACTACCCATATAAATCAAATTATCCGCCATCATTAAATAATATCAATCATCAAGCTTCGTCAATTCAGCTTGCGATCTGGAAATTTTCCGACTCTCTTAATATAATTACGGTTAATAATGAATTAATTAAAAGCAGAGCTTTAAGTATAATTTCAGACGCTGTTACAAATTCAGGAAACTTGAACATTCCGTTAACATTTGAAATTGTCAGTGACATTTCCCCGGAAGCATTTCTGGTGAAAACCACTGATGAGCTTGGAAATGGAATATCAGTAAATAACATTGACCTTTTACTTACACAATCATACGGATATCTAAGCACAAATATTGTTAATACGGTTGACGGTTACTCAGAATCTGTCGAAGTAATCGGATCCGGAGTCGGGTTAATATTTGCAACTGGAAATTGTGTTTACCCGCAGGGTTCGGTTTTTACAAACAGCAGCAGTTTAAACCGCAGATGTTTATTCCTTGCAAAACCTGTAATCGGCAGAATGAATGTAAATTATGACTGGGGAACACTTCCGGTAGAATTAACTTCATTCACTTATTCAGTTTCAAACAGAGATGTATTTTTAAATTGGTCTACAGCTTCTGAAACAAATAATTCACGGTTTGAAATTGAAAGACTTGCCTCGCAAAGCGCGAGTATTCATAACTCTGAATGGACAAATGCAGGAACAGTTACAGGTAACGGAAATTCATTGGTTACCAATAACTATTCTTTCACAGACAAAAATCTTTCAACGGGAGTTTACAATTACAGACTGAAGCAAATTGATTTCAACGGAAATTTTGAATATTTCAATTTGAGCAATGAAGTTGAAATTGGAACTCCTTCAAAATTCGATTTGAGTCAGAATTATCCGAATCCTTTTAATCCTTCAACAAAGATAAATTTCTCAATGGCAAAAGAAGGAAATGTTTCTATTAAAGTATTTGATAATACCGGTAAACAGATGGCAACATTACTTAATGAATTCAGAAGCACAGGATTTTACACTATTGATTTCAATGCAGCTAACTTAACCAGCGGAATCTATTTTTATAAAATGGAAACCAATGGTGTTACAAAGGTCATGAAAATGGTTCTTTTAAAATAAATTTTCTTGAGATTTTGCAGACAGACAATATTGCCTGCTATAATTTTTATTTATATAAAAAAGCCGTTGCTGTTAATTTTACCCCAAATAAAATTAATAAAAAAAGGAACGGTAATTTAAAAATAAAACCCGAAAGGAGAAACAAAATGAACACCAAATTTTCACTCTTTGTTGTAATGCTTTTAACAGCATTTTCATTACAAACTGCTTTTTCGCAATCCGGTTTAAGTGATGCTTATTTATACAACACCGGAAACGGAAGAGATTTAACAATGACTGATCCTTACACAAATCAGTCAAGAAACTTTAATACAAGAATTATACTGGGAACAGTTGACGGAGATACAACAAAGTTTTATTGTGTTGACATAAACCGTACGCTCAGTTTTCCGGATCAATGTCACAAAGATTCGGCAGTGACTGATCCGAAAATTGTTTACATTCTGAACAATTACCAGCCTTACAATCCCAATCCTGTCGACGAACTTTCAAACTTAAACGATGAAGTTGCCGCTACTCAGGTTGCTATATGGCATTTTTCTGACGGTGTAAACGCAAACACTATTACGAACAATAATACTGTTAGAGGCAGAGCTCTGGAGATAATCACAGACGCTAATCTTAATGGAGTAGCTACAAATGTTGTTACAACAATGTCGATTAATTCCGGCGCAAGCTCGGATGATTTTTATGTCAGAACTTTGGATCAAAACGGAAATCCAATTGCCGTAAATAACATTCAGCTAGCAATTTCTTTAGGATCTTTAAGCACAAATATTGTAAACACTTTAGCTTCAGGTAATTCACCTGATGTGACAGTCTTCAATACAAGCACGGGAATAATAACTGCAACTGCAATGGCGGTTATTCCACAGGGAATTACTTATGCATGTCCCGGAAAACAAAGACTTGTACTTGCTCTGCCTGCAATCGGTGAAAAGCAGGTTACTTCAGACTGGGGAGCATTACCTGTAGAATTAACATCATTCGTTGCTGCATCAAACGGAAGAGATGTTGTTTTGAACTGGAGTACTTCTTCAGAAAGCAACAACTCGCGTTTTGAAATTGAAAGACTTGGCTCGCAAAGCGGGACTAATGTGAATTCAGAATGGTCAAATGTCGGATCAGTTGCAGGTGTTGGGACTTCAACTGTTTCAAACAACTATTCTTTCACAGACACAAATCTTGCAACGGGAGTTTACAATTACAGACTGAAACAAATTGACTTCAATGGTAATTTTGAATATTTCAATTTAAGCAATGAAGTTGAAGTTGGAACTCCTTCTAAATTCGATTTGAGTCAGAATTATCCGAATCCTTTTAATCCTTCAACAAAGATAAATTTCTCAATGGCAAAAGAAGGAAATGTTTCTATAAAAGTATTTGATAATACAGGTAAACAGGTAGCAACATTATTAAATGAATTCAGAAGTTCCGGATTCTATACTATTGATTTCAATGCTGCTAACTTAACCAGCGGAATCTATTTTTATAAAATGGAAACCAGCGGTGTAACAAAAGTCATGAAAATGACCTTGATAAAATAAAGTTCTGCAAAGTAGAGCATACATTTATATAAAAAAAGCCGGAGTAAAATTTATTCCGGCTTTTTTATTACTGTTAAAAAAATTTTCTATACTTAAAAATCACTTTCTGTAAGAATTCGGATCAATGTATTTACTTGATTCACCTTCTTTGAACATCTGCTGATACGGACCGTACCTGTGCTGTGATTCCGGAAATTCATCTGCATAAGGCGGATTAGGAGAATCAATCGGCTTTGATTTCAGATCAGGATAATCAGCTCCTTTACTTGTAAAAGCAGGTCTTAAACCTGAATTGATAAAAGCAGCAACATCGTATGAATCTTCAAGCGAAAGCACGGCATCATTATAAGGCATTTTGGCATATATAAAAGCAGCAGCAGTTATTAATCTGTACATTCCTGCGCCGTCATTATAGCTAAGCGGACCCATAACCGGCGGAAAATCATATCCTGTAAGTGAATCCGCAGCAGTCATTACATTACCCGGATCATTCAAAACTCCAAATCCGTTTTCAGCGTGACAGGTCATACAGTTTCTTGCAAAAACAGTTCTGCCTTTTGCAGTATCCGCAGCTCTGTTAATCAGATTAATTTTTGGAATTCCTGTTCCTTCGGTGTAAGTGCCTTTCGGTACATAAGTGCTCAGCCATTTTAAATATTCCACAAGCGCTTTCATTTCCCCGCTTGTTTCCGGCAAAGGTTTTCCGTTCATGCTTCTTGTCATGCATTGATTTATCCTTTCCTGTATTGAAATTACTTTATTTGATCTCGGATCAAATGCAGGATAAGCTGAGTAAACACCTACAAGTCCGAAAACATCTTTAAGCGTTCCGTCTCTCAGGTGACAATTCTGGCAATCCATATTATTTCCGAGATATCTTTTGGAGGGATCTTTTACATCAGGTCCGATGTATTTGTATGTTTCAAGAAAAATTCTTCTTCCTTCTTTAATGATCTTTCCTTCTTCGTCATCCTTTATTGAACTGAAATCCGGGAATTTCCAGGGAACCAACGAATCTTTTTTAACAATTTCCTGATTACTTTTACATCCTATTAATGTGTGTGAATCACTTGTAAATAAATAAATTGAAATGAAAATACTAAAACTATAATCAGGATTCTTTTTTTCCGGGTATTTAATGTTTTCATAATCTGATAATTTTATTTACTAAAATATACTCAATTTGATTGAAAAATTTAATATAAGAGTAAATGGGAATTGACTTTTGCAAAATACCTAATTGATTTAAGTAATGAAAATTTTATGTCATTTATAAATCAGAATAAAAAGAATATCAGGAAATTGATTGATGTTTTCAAAAGATTTTTGCCGGGTAAATTATAGATTTCTAGTTTTCTTCCTTAAGATTGCGCTTCATTAAGATCTTTGCGGTAAGCGGATCCGCTTTGAATAAAATATTATAAACCTGATTTGTGATCGGAAGTTCTATATCGAGTTTTTGGAAAGTTCAAATGCAGCTTTGGTTGTAGTTACGCCTTCGCAACCATTTTCATTTGAGAATTGTTTTTATTTCTTCCCTGTCCAAGCTGCTCACCAACGCTTCTGTTTCTTGAATGAACGGATGAACAAGTTACAATCAAATCCCCTATTCCCGCCAGACCAAAAAAAGTATCGCGCTTGGCTTTCAGTTTTAAACCCAACCGCATAATCTCATTTATACCTCTTGTCATGATCGCGGCTTTTGTATTATCTCCGAAACCTGCGCCGTCAGAGATTCCTGCAGCAATAGCAATTACATTTTTCAATGCGCCTGCAACTTCAGTACCGGTCAGATCATCATTTCTATATACTCTGAAATATTCATTTGAAAAAATTTTTTGAATGACTTTTGTTTTTGAATCATCTTCTCCTGCGCAAACTACTGCAGTCGGAATTTTCCGGGAAACCTCTTCAGCGTGAGAAGGACCCGACAAACAAAGAATATTTTCCCTTTTAACTTTTTTGAAAATATCAAGGATTATATCTGAAACAATAAGAAAAGTATCATTCTCAATTCCCTTAGAAACACTGACCACAAGAGAATTTTTAAAATCAAAATTACTTAAAGGAGATAAACTTTTTCTGATGAACTGAGTTGGAGTTGCTATTATAATCAGATTTTTTTTATGAACTGCAAATTCGAGATCATTTGTAATTTCTATGCCGGCAGGAATTTTTATTTTTGGCAGATAATAAAAGTTTTCCCTGTATTCGGCAAGAGTCTTTGCATATTCCGGATTGAATTCCCAGAGAGTTACCTGAAATCCATTTTCATGTAATAAAATCGCAAGAGTTGTACCCCAACCCCCGGCTCCAAGAACTGCAATTTTCATTTAAAACTGTTATTTAACTGGTTGAGAAGAATTTCCGAAAGGAGCTTTGATTTTAAAAACCCTGATGATCCATAATTTATCAAATCTGCTTTCGTTACCGTAAAGAAGTCTTTTTATATTTCCGCGGTGATTGTAAATGAGTAAAAGTGATATTCCAATACTGAAAAATATCAGAGTATTATATCCGTCCATTTCAATATGGAAAG
>JADJTX010000060.1 GCA_016710985.1 Ignavibacteria bacterium | reverse complement strand
AAAACACTAACATCTAATAACAAATAAGTCAAGAACATAATCACTCCACCGAAAAATAATTAATTTTTTTTTTTTTTTGCTCTGTTTTTTTGGCTTATGGGGCTCACTATTTTGAAGAAAGTCTATCTCTCAATAGAATTATTAAAGCTGATCTTTTGATCTTTAAGAGTTGTCCTGATCTTTTCTTTACTTTTTGGTTTATTGGTTTTTAAATTATACGTCTATATGAGCCTCGAAGGCTATTGTAAATTATAATTTTAAACCGGAAGCGGTTAACCGACGGTTGACTCTCTTAAAGGTATGTTGGTGTATGAACCTTTCTTCCGAATTATAGATCATTATTAAATTCTTAAAATAGACGGCTTTATTTCCGAGATCTTGTTGCTTACCTTCTCTCCATTGATAGGGTCGATAATCTGTTTATTTTTCATTACCGCATAACTGACTTTTGCTATATATCTTGCTATCTCATTTCGTGCATCTTCATAGCTGTAATTGTTTTGTAACAAGTATTCATAGTATTCTCTGATGTCATTCTTGCCTCCGATTGCTGCATTTGCCGCTATCTTGTAACATCTCTTAAGTATCCCGCTGTGCCTGGCTTTTCTTTTGCCGTAGTCCTTTTTACCACTCTCTTTCAAATGTTTTCTAATCCGCAGTAAGCATAGTAATGTGTACTTGTTCTCAAAACGCCTCGCATCAGTTACAACAGCCAATATCGCTACTGCCAGTTTTGATCATATACCTGATATCTTAACCAGTTGCTTTATCGTCTGATTCTCTTTTTGTATTTTGCCAAACAACTGCTCAGATTCTTTTCTAATATGGGCAACATGTTCTATTGTTAAATTTTGCTTTTCAGTAATGAACTTATTAATTGCATTGCCGGAAAGTACATTCTCTTTTTTGTGATCTTTGCCTTCCGATAGAAACATCGATGACCTTTGATTCTTCATTCTTACCGATGCTGTCACGAAATCTTCATAAGCGCTGACTAATTTTCTTAGCTTATATAATTCATCTGTCGTATGATACACTTCCTTTAATGATCCGTTTCTCAATAGTGTACATAGCTTTACTGCATCGATCTTATCATTCTTCGGACCGCTTTGTAATAAGCTGTTATGAAAAGGATCGCAGATCAATATTTTATCCACATGATCTTTCAGTTCAACATATAGCCATTGTAGAATGTTGTTTCTTCAATTGTCAGGATCTTCTTTCCCGGAAGCTGCTTCAGACATTGTTTCAATAGCTTTAAGTCAGCCGGATGTTCTAATACTTTATACTTTGTTCCCGTATCACGGATTGAGGCTAAAGCAAAATTTACTTTTGACCAGTCTAAAGCAATGTAGTGTTTATAAATTTCAGTTTTTGTAATTTGTTGCATAAGGGTTCCTTTCAGTTAAAGTTCATTTTTCTACGAAGAATCGTATTACTACGAAATAATTCATACTAACTCAAATTGAAAGTGAGCCCTTTGTTGAATTACCGACGGCGGTGAAAAAGGATTCATTAATCTGAAAATCCACTTAAACAAACACAAACAAAAAGTCCCTCAGAAGAGGGACTCTTTGTTATATCTTGTATATATTTTACATTATCCTGACATCTGCATCTTTTCGTGTTGAGTGTTCAGAGTAACTTGCTCTTAATACACCTTTTTGTAAGCGCTGCATATTCAGGTGAATCTTTACCATATTTTCTTTTCACGTGCGATTTTGCCCTGCGCGCTCTGTCTTTCAAACCGCCTTTGCTGTCAAAGTAATTAATCAGCTTGCTTCTTTCGGTCAGATAGATGGTTTCCTTATCGGCAGAGTCTGAAAGAGCTGCTGCAGCTTCGGCTTCGAGCGCATCAAGTGCAGATGAAGTAATGGTTGTGTCTGAAGGATTGTAAAAACCGAATGTTCTTATCAATGCCGTCAGTGTCCTGAAATTACCAAGCATGGATTTTTTATCAAGTTCGGATACTGAAATAAACTCCGGAGGGTTCTCCCCTTCTTTCAGTTTTTTCAATACCTCTCTTCTTTTTTCGGCATGTTCCTTTACGTTTTCACCCGTGATCAGCTTTACAATGTTGTTCACCTGTCTGTACTCATCTGTGTCTTTGCCCCGTGATTCGAATATTTCGGCTCTTACAAACTTCGAAGAGTTGACGACCTTATCGAAAACCTCATTCACCCTGCTTCCTGCTCTCAAAAGATGAGCGCCGGAATCCTTGAAGGTTGTGACCGAATCATTGACTTCAGATACAAATGTTTCATAGTTTGTCTGCTTTAGTTCGTCTGAAGACGGACTGTATAAACTATATTCTTTTATAAAGCTGACAAGGTCTTTGCTGTTTTTTAATCTCGCTTCCAATGAAGCGCTTCCTAATTTTTTCATGATTTTTTTAAATTTAAATTTTAGAATTAT
The DNA here is from genome assembly GCA_016710985.1 of Ignavibacteria bacterium. Lineage (GTDB taxonomy): Bacteria > Bacteroidota > Ignavibacteria > Tepidaquicellales > Tepidaquicellaceae > JAGPCH01. Next base: position 59,034 of record JADJTX010000060.1, on the reverse strand, counting down.
TTTTGATTAGTCTCAGCGTCACTTAAATTTTCATTAGTTCTTAAAGCTTATTATTAACAATTATCAGGAATCAACTATCAATTACCAATTAATAATTAGTAATTAGTAATTAAGTTAAGGAGGGACCCCGCAATAACGCTCGATCACACCGTCGAAGGCATTTATCACCGGCTTGAATTCAGGATACCGGATGTGAATTTTCTCCGCATTCATTGCTATCAGTAATAGCGTGCGGAGCAGTGAGCTGTTATTGGAATATATGAGAATCAGCAGAATGGCAGTTGTTTCAATTCTGTTGATTTCGAAAAGTATGTTGTTTGAATAATGAAGATACGCGTCGGCATTGGGGATGAATTGATCTTGTAAAAGAAAGAATAGAAAATTCATATCTGAAAGCTGAACTTTCCTGTTTGATTTATTTCGCGCCGTTTTTGATATCGCGTATTTCATTTTTTTTATTCAGATGTTATTTAGAAAAACCGTTTAAACGGTTTTTTTATTCTTTTTTCAATTCTTGTTTACTTAGATACTTCCGGTGTTAAAAGGTTTAATCGATCTTTGAATTTTTTTTATTTTTCAAAAATTTAAACATGATACTATGCCTGTACACAAAAAGTTCCGCTGTGATGGTCAGGGATTTCAGATGCCTCATTTGAAACATCAGGACAATCAGTCAATTTTGTAAAAGTGTTATGTTAAAACTGATGAATGGCAGACAACGATTGCGGAAGTATGAATTAAAATGTCAGAATGGTCTGTTGAAATTGCAAAATGAATTATGAAGATGGCAAAATGAATTATGGAGATTGCTAAATGAGTTATGAAGATTGCTAAATGAATTATGGAGATTCCTAAATGAATTATGAAGATTCCAAAATGAATTATGGAGATTGCTAAATGAATTATGGAGATTGCAAAATGAATTATGAAGATTGCAAAATGAATTATGGAGATTGCTAAATGAATTATGGAGATTGCTAAATGAGTTATGAAGATTGCTAAATGAGTTATGAAGATTCCTAAATGAATTAAGAAGATTGGAATGATTGCTGAATGAATTATTAAATCTGCAAAATGAATTATTGAAACCGGGGAATTGCATTGTGTATAGGCGCCAAAGTTGTACTCGTACGTGTGTTTTGCCCCCTCCCCTTTTTCTTTTCAGACTGTGTCTCAAAACTACCAAAATTCTTTCAACACAGAGTCACAGAGACACAGAGAACTTAATTTCCACCTCGTTTTTCCTCTGTGCCTCTGTGTCTCTGTGTTGTAACATATGTTTTGGGACAGACTCTCAAAGGGGAGGGGGTTAGGTGGTGGGGTTGCTCGCCTGCTGAGTCCTCCCAATAAATGTGTACAATCTTCAAAATACAGATAGGGAGAGACTTAGCAGGGACGCTAAAAAACTTGTATGCATTTAGTTTTGGGCGTCTCCTTATATAGTTTGTCTGATTTTACTAATAGTGAATTAATCACAATGCTCATGGCATTACGCGGAGACGCCCACGTTGATTTCGCATGGGATTTATGCTGCTTCAATTTGGGCGTCTCTACTAAAAGTATATCCCGCTTGATAAATCTGCTGCATCGAAAGTCACGGAATAACTTCCTGCGGTTTTGGTTTCATTTACCAAAGTCCTGACCTCGTTACCGAGAATGTCATAAACTTTCAAAGAAACAAATCCCTGATACGGAATTCCATATTTCAGATTTGTAACAGGATTAAATGGATTTGGATAATTCTGAGACAGCGAATACTTTTCAGGAACTGCAATTGTCACTTCATTAGCGAGTGTATAATATTTAAACTCACCATTTAGGTCTGTCTGCTTCAGCCTGTAGTTATATTTTCCGGAATTCAGATTCATATCCGTAAAAGTATAATCTTTCGGTGAGCCTGAGCTTCCTGCTCCTTCCACAAAACCAATTATTGTCCATTCATTTTCCGGCCGGCGTCTCTGGATCTCAAACCCTGAATTATTTTTCTCGGTCGTTGTGGTCCATTTCAGTATTACATTGGTGTTATTTATCTGAGATGTAAAAGATGCCAGCTCAATTGGCAAGACAACATCCCCTTCATCCGCACCCATGTAGGGATAAACAGGATCTCTGGGATTTCCGTCTATGTCATCTGTCACTTCCGTCAGCGGGATTCCAACAAGGTCTTCATCGCCAATTGAAGTTCCATAAAGATGCAGGTTATTCAGTGAAACAAAGTTTACAATTTTCGAAACAGAGTTCAGATCCTGTCCGGTTAAAGATTTATATTCACTGAAAGTAGATATTAGTCCGTGGTTTAAATAATACAACATGTATGAGGACAGAAAATAAAAATTATTATGATTGGAAATAATTTGTGAGTTTATAACATTATAAGTAAGAGTTGAAGCCGAAAAGTCAGCCATTTGCACAAATATATTATTTTTTAAATTTACACCTGGTGCTGTTTCTAAAAGCTACGTCGCCTGAACTGCTTGAATAGCACTTGACGGTGTTGTAAAATATTTTCAGATTTACACAATCTCCGATATACATGCCTGTTCCGACAGGAATTGTTAAACTAATTACATTCTTTTCTATTGTCATGGAATTATGCCTGTATAAAGAGATTCCGTAATTACTTACAAAATTATTATCATGAATTTTAGTATTTACGGAATATACTCCCGGCTCCTGCATATGTATACCACGGTAGAGACTAAATGTATTCCCGCCGATTTCGAGACCGTTCATTTCGGCTCCGGAGCTTGCAATACCTGCATCTGTTACGCCTCCGGTAATTTTATTAGTGATGATCTTAACGTTGCTGCAGTTCCCGTTAAACAGGATCCTGTTTTTCAAGTTAGGGGAATTCTGAAAGTCAGTAAAAGTCAGATTCATAAAACCAGATTATCGGCTCCGTTAACTTTTAACAGGAAATCAGAATTTGAACTCGTAAACAATATCACGTCATCCGGATTTCCGGAGTTAGATCTGAATGTAACGATATTTACATCACTTGATCCCGCAATGGCATTTATAGTAAATGTTTCATCATAATTACCGTTTAAAATATTGAATGTGACAGGAGCGTTAACTCCGAGAGAGTTCAGGTCATTTACTGCAGAATTGATTGTCGGATAATCACCGCCCGATCCGACTGTATATGACCCGCTGAGTTGTGAATAGGAAATATTACTTATTACGGAAAAAGTATAAACAAGTAAAATACAAATGTACTTCTTTAAGTTTTTCATAAAACCCCCTTTGAATTTTTACTTTAACCTAAGAAATCAAAATATTATTAGCAACACAATATTTTAAAATGCTGAGATGATATGTCTACAACGCTGAAACTCAGCGGGACAAGAGTAAAACTCCAGGACACTTTGGGGTCAGAGGATTGAAATGAATGTTATTTATTTAGCTCCGGCAAAAGCCGGTAAAAATGGATTAAGGGCTGCCGGGCAGTAATTTGATCATACCTGATGTAAATGGTCGATTGTCTTTTCTGAGTCCTAAAAGAATTGAAAAATCCTGTCAGGTTTTATCATATATTATTTGATTACTATCATCCGCCTTGTTGAAACAAAATCTCCGGCCTGCAGAGTATATATGTAAGTGCCGCTCGACAAGTCTGTACCGTCAAAATCAACCGAATAAAACCCAGCTTCTTTTTTCTCATTTACAAGTGTTGAGATTTCTTTTCCTGATATATCAAATACCTTCATTGTCACATTAATGGCAGCGGGAATTTGATAATTAATTGTTGTTTTCGGATTAAAAGGATTAGGATAATTCTGAAACAAAGAATATTTCTCCGGTACATTGATCACTACTTCATTGTTCAGATTGTAATATTTAAAGCTTCCGTTAAAATCAATCTGCTTTAATCTGTAACCATACTTTCCGGAATTTAAATTATTATCTGTAAAAGCGTAATCTTCAGGCGATGTTGAATTTCCATTAGATTCAGAAAAACCAATCACCTTCCATTCGCTTTGATTTTGATTTCTCTGTATTTCAAATCCTGAATTGTTCTCTTCAGAAGATGTTGTCCATTTCAGAATTACATTTCTTTCATCAATCTGGAATGTGAAAGAAACCAGCTCAACCGGTAAGACAATATCCGGTTCATCAGCTCCCATGTAAGGATATAAAGGATTACGAGGATTACCGTCAATGTCATCTGTTACTTCCGTCAAAGGTATTCCTGCAAGGTCAAGGTCCCCGTTAGAAGAGCCGTCTAAATGAAGATTTGTCGCAGAAACAAAATTCACTTCTTTGGAAACAGAATGCAGATCCTGACCCGATAAAGACTGGTATTGCTGAAGTGTGTTAATATATCCGAATTGATTATAGTGCATTATTAAGTCAGAAAGATAATAGAAATTATTATAGTCAGAAGATATAATTGAGCCTCTGACATCATAAGTCAATGTCGAAGTGCCGAGTTTGCCAGCTGCACATAAATATTATTTTTTAAATTTACTCCTGTATTGCTTGTAAGCGCCAGATCACCGGAATATACGCTGCTGGCTCTGATAGTATTGTAAAATATTTTTGTATTCACACAGTTAGCTATATACATTCCGGTTCCCTGCGGAACTGAGATCATGTTGTTTGCTATGAGACATGAAGTACCGCTGAACGGAGCAACTTTTATTCCATCAATTGTATAGTAGTATTGAAAAACATGGGGAGTTATCTTATTCTTCAGTATTTTCAGATCACCATTGCAGTCTCCAACATAAATTCCGTAACCCTGTAGAATGGACATTACATTATTTTCTATTGTCATGGTGTAATGCTTGCTTGCCGTAATGCCGAACTGGCAGTTCGAAAATGTATTCCCGTAAATTTTAGTATTTTCTGAAACCAGCAAATTCTCAGGTAAGTAAACTGCATTTCTTATTGTAAAAAGATTATTTGCAATCTCAAGGTTAGACATTTTAGCATTTACACTCCCTATCGCCATATCAGTAGAACTGCCCCAAAATTTGTTATTGAGAATTTTAATGTTATCGCATTCTCCTGTAAATTTAACTGCGGTTTTTAATGTTACTGAACTTATATTTTGAAAATATATATTCTTAAAAGTTATGTTATCTGCTCCATTGATCAGCAGAGTATAACCGGAGTCTAAAGGATTATTCACAGTCACATTATTATAATTTCCTGTCTGTGATTTAAATGTTACTGTGTTTATTTCGCTAGATCCGGAAATAGAATTCAGTACAAGCTGTCTTTCTTCGTAAACTCCGGACAGGATATTGAAAACAACAGGACCATCAACTCCGATAGCATGCAAAGTAAGTATGGCGGAAGCAATTTTATTGTAATCACCTCCTGTTCCTATCGTAAATGTACCGTGAAGCTGTGAGAAAGTATAATTGTTAATAGAGAGAATAAAACTGATGATAATTATAAAAAGAAATTTTTTAATATTTTTCATATGTGCTCCTTGTAGTTTTTATAAAGTAAAACTTCAAACAGGAAATTACAATGAAAGAAATCTTGAACTTTATAAAATCAAAACAGTGCTGTCAAAACATTTTGAATTAGGTAAAAAGTTATATTTACAATTCCGTTTTAGAAGGATTATTTTCGGTTTTGAAAACTATCCCTCAATTTAAATTTACGATTAATTCTAAAATTTCTAACCAACTTTTAACCCATTTATGAAGGATATATAATCCTACAACCAAAAAAATTTCTCACAGATTACACAGATTTTCACAAAATTCTGTCTTAAAAAACATTTAATAAGGGTGGTTAAAAATTATTGAAAGAATAATTCAATGTTTAAATCTGTGAACATCTGTGTAATCTGTGAGAGGTTGTTTTGGACGAATGTGAAATCAAAAAAATCTTCTTACATCAAATCCCAAATCATCCGGTGCTCACACATTGAACCTGAAATGCACCACATCCCCGTCCTCAACTACATATTCTTTACCTTCTATCTTCAGCAATCCCTTCTCCTTCACAGCATGTTCAGATCTTAATTCGATGAGGTCTGTATACTTCATTATCTCCGCCCTGATGAATCCTTTCTCAAAATCAGTATGTATCTCCCCTGCTGCCTGAGGAGCTTTGTAGCCTTTCGGAATTGTCCAGGCGTGAACTTCCTTCTCCCCTGCCGTAAAGAAAGTAAGCAGATGAAGCAGTTCATATCCTTTATTGATCAACCTGTCCAAACCGGATAAGTTTAATCCCATCTCTTTCAGGAATTCCGTCTTTTCTTCCTTAGTCTCAAGCTGGGAAATCTCGGATTCGATCTGAACTGACAGAATCAGAAACTGTGCATTCTCCTTGTCAGCAATGCTCTTTACAATATCAGCATATTGATTGCCGTTTAGATTTTTATCATCTACGTTTGCTACATATAAAAATGGTTTGTCCGTTAAAAGATGCAGTTCCTTTACAATGTCTTTTTGTTCATCTGTTAGATTGGTGGTAAAATATTTTGCCAAGCGGGAGGTTGCGAGATGTTCTTTCAGTGACTTCAAAGTCTCAACTTCGAGCTTTATTCTTTTATCGTTTGTCTTCAGCATTTTTTCTGAACGGTCTAATCTTTTATCAATTGTATCAAGATCTTTTAAGATCAATTCTGTTTCAATGATCTCTATATCACTCTTCGGATCGATCTTTCCTTCGACGTGAACTATATTATCATCATCAAAACATCTTACTATATGTATTATTGCTTCGACCTCTCTTATATGGGAAAGGAATTGATTTCCCAGACCTTCTCCTTTTGAAGCTCCCTTTACCAATCCGGCGATATCTACAAACTCAATTGTCGCAGGAATTATTTTTTTCGGATTAAACAACTCCGTTAATTTTGTTACCCGTTCATCCGGGACAATGACAGTTCCGACATTCGGATCTATCGTGCAGAAAGGATAATTTGCAGCTTCTGCATTTTGAGAAGAAGTTAAAGCGTTGAACAATGTTGACTTGCCTACATTGGGAAGTCCTACTATACCGCAGCGAAATGACATATTTTATGAGTTATGAATTATGAGTTATGATTATGAGTTATGAACTATGAGTTATGAACTATGAATTATAAATTATTTATCACCTATCGTTAACTTTAACTTAATTATCAACTATATTATCAACGATTCAACTATCAATTATCAACTTTCAACTATCAATTATCAACTATCATTACAACTTCATTACAACTATCAATTATCAACTATCAATTATCAACTATCAATTATCAACTATCAATTATCAACTATCAATTATCAACTATCAACTATCAACTATCAATTATCAACTATCAATTATCAACTATCAATTATCAACTATCACAAAACTATTTTCATTAATATTAAATATATCAATCCGAAGAAGATCGGAGTGGAAATATTATCGTCAATTTTTACCGGAATTAACTCAAACAGTGTAGATAGAAATACAGCAATGAAGCCAATGTAGTATTCTGCAACTGAATCCGTTACTTTAGGCGCAAGTAAAATTATTATCACACCGCTGATAAAAAATGCGAGACTTCCCTCAAGTGTCTTGGATGAAATGAAGTGCTTTCCCCAGTTTCTTCCGACTATTGCCGCAAACGAATCACAAAATATAACAACAAACATTGCCGTAATAGCAAGTGGCTTTGGAAAAATTATTACACAGATCAGAAAAGCTAACGTGAGATATGTCGCTCCGGTAAATACTGATCTGTCATTGTTTAATTCGTGACCTCTTAATATTGGCTTTACATATCTCAGGTAAAGTGACTTCAGAGGTTCATATCTCACCCTCAGAATATCAATCATCATCTGAAGGATAGTAAATACAGACAGTATTATGATTGCGGGTCTGCGGTCAACGAAATAATAAATTACCGGAACAATTGAAGACCCGAGATGAATACTCTTTCCGTATCAGTTCATTCTTAAAACTTATTTTATTTCCGGTATCTTCCAATGTCAAAAAAAAAAGCGAGTTATATGCTCGCTTTTTTTTATTATAAATTTATTTTGAATATTAATTCGCTAATGCAACATCTCCGGGAGAGAACTTTTCATCCTTAACCTTTTTATCTTTCTCTTTTGGCGCTTCACCGTTTACCGGCGCATCAGATGCCGGTACAATTTTTTCAAACGGCGGCAACTCCTGTCCTCTCATTATCATATCAATTTCAACTGAATCAAGTATTTCTCTTTCCAGTAAAGCATCAGACATCTTATGAAGTATCTCAGCATTTTCATTCAGCAATCTTTCCGCTTTATCCATGCCTGCCTGTACTATTTTTTGATCTCTTCATCTATCATAATTTGTGTGGATTCGCTATAGTCTTTGTGCTGATTAACATCCCTTCCTAAAAATATTTCTTCCTGTTTCTGTCCGTAAGCAATCGGTCCGAGCTTCTCGCTCATTCCGAATTCACATACCATCTTCCTTGCCATACCTGTCGCTCTTTCTATGTCATTGCTTGCGCCGGTTGTATATTCATTAAATATCATTTTTTCGGCTGCACGACCGCCCATTGCATAAGTTATCATGGCTTCAAGATATTCTTTCGAATAAGTATGCTTTTCATCAATCGGAAGATATGTTGTGACTCCAAGCGCTCTTCCTCTCGGTATAATGGTAACTTTATGAACCGGATCAGCTTCAGAGATCATCTTTGCAACAATTACGTGACCGCTTTCATGATAAGCTGTTGTCTTTTTTTCTTTATCTGATATGATAAGGCTCTTTCTAGCAGTTCCCATCATTACTTTATCCTTGGCTTCTTCAAAATCTTTCATCGTTACATTATCTGAATTTCTTCTCGCTGCAAGTAATGCAGCTTCGTTAACCAAATTTGCAATGTCAGCACCTGAAAATCCCGGTGTACCTTTCGCTATTACATCAATTAAAACATCCTTCGCCATTGGTGTTCTTCTTGTATGAACCTTCAATATTCCTTCACGACCTTTTACATCAGGTCTGTCAACAACTACCTGCCTGTCAAATCTACCCGGTCTTAATAATGCCGGATCAAGTATGTCAGGTCTGTTGGTTGCAGCAATAATTATAACTCCGTTATTCTGTTCAAATCCGTCCATCTCAATTAAAAGCTGATTCAGTGTCTGCTCTCTCTCATCATGACCACCGCCGAGACCTGCGCCTCTGTGTCTTCCTACCGCATCTATTTCATCAATGAAGATTATACACGGGGCATTCTTTTTTCCCTGTTCAAACAAATCACGGACTCTCGATGCACCAACTCCTACAAACATTTCAACAAAATCCGCGCCGCTGATTGAAAAGAAAGGAACACCTGCTTCTCCTGCAACAGCTCTTGCAAGCAATGTTTTACCTGTTCCCGGAGGACCTAACAACAATACTCCTCTTGGGATCTTACCGCCGAGTTTTTGGAATTTCGCCGGGGTTTTTAAAAATTCTATTATTTCTGAAAGTTCTTCTTTAGCTTCATCTGCGCCGGCTACATCCTGGAAAGTAACTTTAGTTGCAGACTCACTTAATAATTTTGCTTTAGATTTACCGAATGAAAATATGTTCTTCGAGCCGCCGCCGCCGGACTGCATCCGCCTCATAATGAAGATCCAGAATACAATGATGAGGATCCAGGGCAATGTTCCGAGTAACGGAGCAAACCAGCCACCGTCATCTTTTTCTATGCTGAACTGAATTCCGCTTTCATTCCAGTCGTTTACTACTTTATCGTCAATATTTGTATATGGGAGTAAAACAGAAAATCTGTCAATGGTTACATTTCTATTTCCGAAATTAATTACTTCCGGGGCTTTGAGTTTACCGAGAAATTCGTAGTTGTTATCAGATTTTTTTATTACTGCGCTCTCTTTTTTTTCTCGGTAAGAAACTTCATATACTGGTCATACTTTAATTCAGAGTATTTTCCATCAGCGCCTTTTGTATATATCATTATCAGAAAAAATCCGATCAATATAGCGCTCCATCCAAGGACAATTTTGAATACCCTGTTCCAGTTGAAGTCGTCGTTATTTTTATTGGGAGTCTTTTTAGGGGTTTTCGTATTCATAAATTTTTTATTAATTTTTACTATGTAACACGTATATAGCATTTAAATTCCTGTATTGCTGTGCATAATCAAGCCCGTAGCCTACTACAAATTTATTATCAATTTTAAAACCGATATAATCAATCTTAAAATCTAATTTTGACATTTCTTTTTTAAACAGTAAACTTGCGAATCTCAGAGAAGATGGTTTCTTCTCTTCTATGATTGCCTTTATAAAATTAACTGATAAGCCTGAATCAACTATATCCTCAACAATTATAATATCCCTGTTTTCAATCTCACAATTCAGATCTTTCAGCATAGTTACTTTACCTGAAGAAATTTTTTCATCACCGTAGCTTGAAAGCTTCAGAAAATCAATTTCACAGTCCACTTTGATCTCCCGTATAAGATCTGAAAGAAAAATGAATGATCCGTTGAGAATTCCTATGAAAATCGGTTTCTTACCTTTATAGTCTTCGTTTATTTTCTTAGCTAATTTCTTAATTCTCCCGGAAATAGTCTTTCTTGATATAAATTTCTCGAGATATATCTTCGATTGTTTTGACAAATCTAAAGTATAAAATTATTTTTTACGGTTTCTTATTAATAAAAAAACCCATTGAAATTTATCACAATGGGTTCCAATATCTTCTTAATGATAAATTAAACGTTTTCTTCAGCTAGAATTCTTTTGTTTTTCCTGACAGCTCTTTCTTTGTCCATTTTCTTTTCAACAGACGGCTTCGTATAAAACATACGTCTTCTGAATTCTTTTAGCAATCCTGACTTCTCATATTTCTTTTAAATCTTTTCAGAGCTTTATCGATGGATTCACCTTCCTGAATTATGACTTTTAACACGTTTTTTACCTCTTTTCTTTTTTAAGTTATGCAAATATACGTAATTTGATTTTTTTTTACAATGTAAGTTTTATGCGGATTTCTACTTATTATTCTTAAACAAAAAATCTCCACTCAAATGAACCGAGTGGAGATTAATTAAAGGAAGAACAAATATGAAAGAACGATTGCAGGAAGGCTCCTGCATATTCAACTTAACTAAAATACTTATTCAATGAAACATTTAAATTTATACACTCAAAATAATCTCTGTACACGACATAATTGCATACAGATAACGCATGTCTACTATGGAAAGGAATGTCTAAATATAAAATTTGCTGACAGGTATATATTACGGATTGAAGTCAACAAAACAATTGTTTGTTGCTCATACTTTCTGAGTCCGTTTCAATACCTTAAACATTGTTTAACACAGCAGAGATTTTATTTCATACTTTTTCCCTCTGTGTCTCTGTGACTCTGTGTTGATTCTCCACTTTATTGAAGCACACTTCCATGCGGCAGGAACGTGCTGGAAAAATCGTTTTTCAATAACTTCCGTTATCTGTATCCATCTTTTTTAAATCTCTCGGCTTCAGCATGGGAGTTTTGAAAATTCTTCATTGCAAGAACCTTATCATAATAAAAAACAGCTGTTGACTTATTTCCCATTACATCATTATACATACCCGAAAGTAAGTAAATGAAAGCTGTATATGCTGTTTCATTTTCTTTATCCAGTATTTTAGTCATTTCTTCCGCAGCTTTAATATAAGGTTCTGCTTCATTTAACCGGTTTAATTTTGATAAACTTACAGCTGTATAATAATTCGCTTCCCTCTTCAGATACCGGTTGTCATATCCTGATCTTCCGCTGTCGGTCTTTTCGATGATCTGTTTCCATCCGTTAAGAGCTAAATCCCATTTACCCAGTCCTACATAACTGTTATATAAGTATTTTTCAAATATGGGATTTTCAGGATACTCCTTGTTCAGAATTCCTGAATAAATTTCCGCTTCCGCATAATTCTTTTCATAAACTAAATTTAAATAAGCCAGCACATATTTTGCCTCAGTTTTGGTGTATCTCGATTCGGTTGCACTTTCCTTTATCTGCGCTAACCCTTTGATCTTGTCACCTTTAGGAAATATTAACATCAGCGGCTTAACAACCGGATATGCATCCGGAACATATTCCGCAAAATAATTATACATCCCTATTCCAAAGATCACATCCTTATTATTGTTATTTACTTCATATGCTTCCTGCAGGAGATTCAGCGCTTCCTTTCCGTTTTCAGCAGCTTTAAGCCAGCTTTCACGGAGACTTCTGACAAGCCCGCTGTAACCAAGTGCGCCGCCTTTGTAAAACATTGCTGCATCATCATATTCATTTTCATCAAGTTTCTCATCAGCTACCTCTATGACTTTATTTATTTTTTTGAAAAAGACTTCATCTAAAGAGTCATTTTCCTTATTGAGATTGATCCTCCACCAGTCCACCATTGCAGCGAAAAATAACCGGCCGGATTTTTTGGATCTTCCCGTATTATTTCATTAAAAATTATTTCCGCTGAATCAAATTCAATACTGTAAATATGATCGATACCTTTTAATATTTTTTCTTCATTTGTCTGCGAATATGTATTTTTGAGCATACATAGTCCTGAAAATAAAATTATGACTATTTTTCTTAACATTATTTTATGTTTACTTTTATTCGGTCAATTATAAAAATTTCATTGTTTAAATACTATATAAACAATTACATATAAAAACCCGGGTCAGCTTTACCGTCTAAAATGTTTTTCACGATAAATTCTAAAATTTTTAAAGACTGCTTTATAAGGGCTTATAATCTACTTCCAAAGACTTTTCTCACAGATCACACAGATTTTCTCAGATACATCTTAAACATTTTACAAGGCAGTTAAAGATTTTTGATAATAATAACTCAGCATTTAAATTGTGAACATCTGTGTAATCAGTGAGGGAACAAATTTCAATGCGTTTAAAAATCAGGTCCGTATATTCAAATCTCATATAAAAAAAGACAGTCCGTTTCCGGACTGTCTTAAATTTATTAAATTGCAGTAAAAGTTATTTACGTACGTCAGTTTTATTTCCTTCTATGGTTCCTGACTTTTGAAATTCCCAAAGCCGGATTCTTGTATTCTCTTTAACCGGAAAATCGGGGTTGAGAATTGTTTCAGGTGTTATCTTTGCTATAAAATCCGAAGAGTTGTTGTAAGCAATTAAGATATCTGATAGATCTACCGTCCCTTCACCGGTAAGATCCGATAAAATATATCCTGATGAGAAGTTAGATGCATTATTATATATTTCCAGGACGTCAGCTAATTCTACAATTCCGTTTTTTACAACATCTCCGCTATAAAGACACCATTTACCGCTGATCAGTATTGAATTATTGCCGTAGGTTTGAGACTGGGCAGATGTAAAATCATAATTTGCTGTTACCCCTTTTGTTAATGCTTCACCTCCTGCTTTACTCCAGGTTTCAAGAGAATTTCTGTGAACAATTTGTAAGTAATATGTTCCTGTCGGCGCATTCTTAAAAACAAATGCTGCATTTAGACTTACAGGATCTATTACGGCAACGGAAGAATCAACATTATTAAATGGACTGTTCGTATTTCGTAAATAGGCTTTGACTGTATCCGCTAAATTCAAAGTCGTCCCGTTATACATACCTTCAGGAGCAAGTTTAATATTATATTGAGTAAACAGATTTACTGATGAAATATTAACGTTATCTACAAATAAGTTATTTCCGAATCCGCTCCTTGCCCTGAATCTGACCTTGTTTGTTCCGGCAGGAAGTGTATAATTTTTTGTAAGCCATTGATCAGATGCAGGAAAAAATTCTGATGATGTTGTCGGAGCAGTATTCAATGTTGAGTCTCCTGTATATCCGTTTTTTCCATAAAGCTTTGTCAGATTTGTATAACTGGCTCCTCCGTTAGAAGAAATCTGGATCAACAATGAATCTGTATCGCTTGTAAATGGAGCGTATGCATAATCAAAAGAAAGTTTATCTCCGGAAACTGAAGCGGTAAATGTAGGAGAAGACATTGTCTGATTCCTTCCGGCCGGCGAATTCCAGAAATTATATAAAGCAGAACCGGTGCCGTTTCCGTAACTGCTTAGAGGACTGTATATCCAGTACATTGTGCCTGTTGTTCCGGCTAGTACCCATCCTGAAGGAGGGAACGTTGGAGCAAATTGTTCCGTAAATGTATTGACAGAGATGCCAAGATATGGTGTAATACTCCCGCTCAATACATCATTAGCCGCATTGACGTCATCATCGATATGCACTGAATCTTTAACAGTATAAACTGTACCTGCGGAAAATGTCCATGGATCAAAATTAACTGTCGTAGAACCATTGGAAGCCAGATTGGTAACTGTCTTTGTGCTTACATACCCGCCCGGTGTAATTCTTCTTGTTACATTGAAGGTTGCGTTAGATGCCTGGTTATTATTTTTAACTGTTCCTGATGGTGTTATGGTTGTTGTCAGATAGAATTGACTTCCGGTTCCTCCTAGTGAAAGGACCTGAACATCGATACTGGAAAGTACAGGTGTATCTGTATAAGCAATATTCAATTTATACACATTACTTCCCTGCTGCGCAATTACCAGTCCTCTTTCAGCAATCAATATTCCGCCTCCGTGACCGCTTAATCCTGTGTTAATGTTAATCCAGTTTACTCCGCCGTCTGTAGAAAGTCTTGCAGCTGCACTCCATCCGCCGGTAATTATCATTGTAGGATCTTCCCTGCTGATATCTGAACCCCATCCTTGAATTCCTGTATTATGACTTAAAGTAAAATTATTTCCCATATCAGTAGATTTATAAATATTACTTCCGCTCCATTCTGTGCACCATATTAAATTCTTATCAAACACTGTATTGCACATTGACGGTGTTTCGCTAGTTGATACTGTACCCTTCATTGACCAATTGACTCCTCCATTGGTTGACTTAAACATTTTTGCATCTGCAGTATCACTCGTAACTCCATCTCCGACTATTATTACATTAGAGCTGTCCCATGTCACTAATATCTCACAGGGACTTCTGAAAGGATAATTTCCACTGATCTCAGAAAATGTTTCACCGCTGTTTGTTGATTTCCAGAATCCTCCTCCGTCAGGTGCAAAATAAAAAACGCTTGGATTATTCTGGTCAATTTCCAGCGGCTGACCATAACTGCTGAAATTCTGTGATATTACCTGAGTCCAGCTTGCTCCGTAATTTGTAGTCCTGTAAACTTTATCCGGTGAAGACTGAGTTGCAACAAGCCAGATATTAGTATCAAGAGGACTTACAAAAAAGGAGTGAGGTGTTGATGTTGCAGGTATTGTTGCGCCGACAGCTGACCAGTTTTCTCCCCTGTTTCTGCTTACATAAACCTGACCTCCGAATACGACAAAGAAAGAGTTTCGGTCTGTCGGATGCTGACAAATATTGTTTCCCAGAAAATTACCGCTTGCTCCGGATTTTGAAACCCAGTTGAATGCAACCGTTGAACCGGCCGGCATGCTCCATGTTACACCTCCGTCAGTTGTGTAAATTATTACTGAATTTAAACTGCTGACTGCCCAGCCGTTATTGACTGAAGAGAAAAATATGTCTGTCAAATTAGCCATCATTGGATTCTTCTCGAAATTATAAAAATTACTGCTGCCGCTCTTATTATTTCTTATGAATCCTCCGCCACCACACACATGAATCTCATTCATATCTGATCCGGCAATGCCTCTGATGTCACTTCTTGTCCTTGTATTAATGCTTGTCCATCCGCTTCCATTATCAATGAGTAAAGTTCCGAATTCACCTGCTGCAACTCTTCCTGTACCTGAATATTTTACTTTCAGCAGGTTATTAGTTGTACCGGAAGTTTCCAAATCCCAGTTATCTCCTCCGTCAGATGTTACAAATATGCTTCCGCTGTTGGCTACAATGGTTCCGTTATTTTCATCTTTAAAAGAAACTGAATTTAAATTTCCGTTACCCGCGGTTATACCGGAATTACTCTGAGTCCAGTTGACTCCTCCGTTAACCGATTTATAAACTCTTCCTGACGGTCCGCATACGAAACCAGTATTTGAATTAATAAAAATACAGACTTAAGAGGTGCGGCATCTCCTACATTATAAAAAGTATTTGATGATGCAGTTTTTAAAGTCTTGATAACGTTGCCGTTATCTCCTGCCATCCATACATCGTTTCCGAAAGATGTTACTGAATATATGTTTGGTGTACCCGAGATCGTGTAGCTTGAGTAACCAATTCCGCCGTTTGCCGAACGGTAGAGCTTCCCGGCATTTCCGGCTGCTATAATGTTTGTACCATCAGGTGTTGTAATACTGTTGAATCCCTGAGCTGAAACCATATCAGAAGCAGAAAATAAAATTATTACTGCTAATGATAATAATGTAAAAATACGATTGAGCATTATTATTTTTTTGGGGTATGTTAATGAATTATTTTATTTTAAAATGTTATTATTCTTTGTTCCAAAATCAGATGCCTGTTCTCAGAATTTCTTTAAAAACCTTACTCTATCATTTACTTCGTGTCATTCGAAATATTTTCCATTACCCGTCTTGAATTTTCAAACATGTCAATTCTCATTTTCTCCTTTATATTTCTTAGATCCATCTGAGATGTCATAGGAGTAATTGCTGTTACAAAGCCGGTCGAATTATTATATGCTATAATAATATCTGACAGATCAGTAATTCCGTCCCCGTTCAGATCCGCTTTAACATAACCCCCGGCAAAGTTTGCAGCAAAATTATACGTTTCAAGAACATCATTAAGATCAACAACTCCGTCCTTTACTACATCGCCGCTATAGGCACACCATTTTGTACCGACAAGTACAGAATTTCCCTCATAAGTCTGAGACTGCGAGGAAGTAAAATCGAAACTTCCTGTTATTCCTTTTGTTATTGATTCCCCACCTGCCTTGCTCCATGTTTCTACTGCATTTCTGTGAATGATCTGAATATAATATGTTCCTGTGTTTAAATTTTTGAAAACAAAAGGCGCAGTAAGTGTTACAGAATCCAATACAGCAACTGCTGAGTCAACTGCCGCGAAAGGACTAACCGTATTTCGTAAATATGCTTTTACTGTATCCCTGGAATTAAGAGTTTTTTCGTTATAAAAACCTTCGGGAGCTATTGTGACATTGTATTGTGTAAAAATACTTCCGCTGAGAACTTTTATGCTGTCAAGATAAAGATTATCACCGAAACCGCTGACAGCGCGGAATTTTATTTTGTTGGTTCCTGCAGGTAAGCTCCATTTCTTTTTCAGCCACTGTCCCGCCGACGGCGTAAAGTTTCCGCCTGTTGTAACAGTATTTAAAACATTATTTCCGCTTGCACCTGTCTTACCGTAAAGACTGACTAAGGTCGAGTATGAGCTGCCGCCGTTTGTAGATGATTCTATTATTAAAGAATCCACAGTACTTGAGTACGGAGCATATGCATAATCATATTCAAGAGAGTCACCTGCTATTGATGGTGAAAAAGACGGAGTAACCATTGATTGATTAGTTCCGTTTGGAGCTGACCAGAAATTATACCTGGCAGATCCTACTCCGATTCCGTAGCTGCTTGCTGTATTATACTGCCAGTAATTTGTACCTGTACCGATAAATGTCCAGCTTGCAGGAGGGAATGTTCCCGTAAATCCCTGACTGACTCTTGTAATGGATTCTCCTACATAAGGTGTGATTATTCCTGTAATGACATCATTACCCGGATCAGTGTCACCGTTCATGTAAACGGAATCTCTGACTGTATATGTTGTACCTGCATTAAATGTCCATGGATTGAATGAAACAGTAGTAGAACTGCTTGCACCTAAGTCTGTAATTGTTTTAGTACTGACATAATTTCCCGGAGTAATTTTTCTTGTAACTGTAAAGGTTGCCGTGGCAGCTCCGTTATTATTTTTTACCATTCCGGTAGGAACGATAGTAGGTGAAGTAAAATAATTGACTCCTGAAGTTCCTATTGAAAGAGACTGAACATCACTGTTTATTTGCACAGGTGTGTCAGTATAAACTATGTTTAATTTAAACAAAACACCTGTCTGCATATTCATCAATACTCCCCTTTCGGTCACCATCATTCCTGCGCCTGATCCGGATAATCCTGTATTGACGTTAAAAAAATTCTCGCCGCCGTTAGTACTAAGATACGCCTGGGCACCATAATTTCCTGTAAGAACAACACTAGGATCTTCATGACAAAGATCTGAACCCCAGCCGCTTCCTGAATTATTGGAAACTATACTCCAGCTGTCCCCGTGATTTACAGTTTTATAAACCTGAGTGCCTCCCCAGGTTGTTGCATAACATATGCTCTTGTCAAAAACTGAATTGCACATCGAAGGTACTTCAGACGATGAATTAGGTTTTACAAGGACCCAGTTCAGACCGCCATTTATTGATTTCCATATATCAGCTCCGTCATCACCAAGATAGATCACATTAGAGCTGTCCCACATTACTATTATGTCACATGGCTGACCGATATTTGAATTATTGTAAGGAGCAATTAAACTAAAACTTGCTCCGTTATTTATTGATTTAAACATTCCGATCCCGCTGCCGTTTGATGGTGCAAAATAAAATGTAGAGGGATTGTTCTGATCCATTTCAAGAGGCTGTCCATAGGTACTGAAATCATAGGCAATGATATTTTCCCAAGTAGCTCCGTAATTAGTTGATCTTACTATACAGTCCGTCGTGTTTTCCATTGCGGCGAGCCATATATTTGTATCAACAGGGCTGACATAAAATGAATGCGCTTTTGTGCCGATGGAAATTGTAGCTATTTGTGTCCACGAGTCACCTTTATCACGGCTGGCAAAAACATTTTTTCCGTAAACTACAAACATTGAATTTCTGTCATAAGGATGTTTGCATAAATTGTTACCAATGCCTGAACCTGAAGGAGTTTTTGAAACCCAGTTATATGCTACTGATGAACCCGAAGGCATGCTCCAGGTTGTTCCCCCGTTTGTTGTATAAATGATGACATTATTTAAACTGCTTACAGCCCAGCCATTATTATTATTATAAAAAAATATGTCAACTAAATTCGCAAGCATCGGGTTTTTTTCGAAATTAAAAAAGTTGCTGCTTCCGCTTTTATTATTTCTTATGAAGCCGCCGCCGCCGCAGACATGAACATCATTCATTGCAGTACCGGATATTCCTCTGATGTCAGACAATGTTCTTGAAACAACTCCGACCCATCCGCTTCCTGTATTTAAAAGTATTGTTCCGTATTCACCAACTGCAACTATGTCATTACCAAAATATTTTACCTTTAATAAATTGTAACTCACACCGGAAGGTTGTGAAGACCAGCTGCCTCCTCCGTCAGAAGTAACATAAATTACTCCGTTGTTTGCTGCTATAGTTCCGGTGTTGCTATCCTTAAAATTTATTGAATTTAATTTCTCTCCTGAAATCCCGGAATTGCTTAAAGTCCAGTTAACTCCTCCGTTAACTGATTTATACACTATTCCTCCATCTCCGCAGACATAGCCGGTATTAGAGTTTAGAAAAGTAATTGAATTCAATGTTGATGAAGTTCCGACATTGTAAGTCGAATTGGGAGCTGTAGTTTTTAAAGTTTTCACTACATTACCGTTTTGTCCTGCGATCCATACATCATTTCCGAAAGATGAAACTGATTTTAAAGTTGGCGAACCAACTACCGAACTGCTTGTATATGTAATGCCTCCGCTTCCTGATCTGTAGATCTTGCCTGCATTTCCTACTGCTACTATGTTGGTTCCGTCCGGAGTTGTAATGCTGTTAAACCACTGTGCAGATAATGTATTTGTAATCAACATTACAAATAACATGCAAAAAGCCGCACAAGAAAGTATGAATTTTTTCATTTTCCTTAAAATTTATTAATTATGAATTGGATTTGTGTATACAAAATACGTTTATTGTATACTATTTTCAATATTAAATATAAAAATAATAGAAATATTTCACATCCGTCCAAAAAAAAGGTAAAAGCCTGCCACCAATTTCACGAATGATCACGAATTAAAAAATAATATCACTAATTTTTCCGAAGGTAAACCAGTATGACTTTGTTTGGGCAAAAAAAGCCCGGATAATTTCCGGGCTTATGGAGTTCAATATTTATCTTATCCTTATTTAATTAACAACATCCTCTTTGTATCTATTATGTTTCCGTTAACTTCCATTCTGTAGAAATATACACCGCTCGGATTCATTGATCCGTCAAACTGTATCTCATACGTACCTGCGTTCTGCTGATCATTTACTAATGTCTGTATTTCCTTTCCCGAGGCACCATATACAACAACCTTTACATTTGATTTCTGACCTCCGGTGTTTGACTGAATTGTATAGCGGATAACAGTAACCGGATTGAACGGATTAGGATAATTCTGCATAAGTGAAAAACTGCCCGGCAATTCGCTCTCTGAATTATAAATACCGAGTATCAGAGATGACTGTTTCAAAACAATGTCATTGTTCGGGTCAAAGACCAGACTTACCGGCTGCCTGTTAAATGAATATACAAACTCCTGATTGTTTACATCGTTCATGAATCTTATCAGTGTGTCACTTCCTGTATTGAAACCGACTTTGATCACTAACGGCATTTTGTGAAATACTGAATTTGTTTGTATCTGCCTTGCAGTGAATTTTACATTCCAGTTGCCTGCGCCTGCCTGAGAAAAATTGTAATAATTCTGGTATACAGGATGATTTGGCTCTTTCACCCATTGATTAATGAACCATGAAAGATCCTGACCTGCGGATGAACTTATCTTAGAAGTAAAATCATCAGTTACAGTAGAATTATATTTAAACCCTCCTGCCGAGTCAGTTGCATAAGATTTCAGCGCATTGAAAAAAAGTGTATCGCCTATAGTATATCTCAGCATATGAAGAACACAGGCTCCTTTATAATATGTAATCGCCGTATTAAATAATTCATTTGTACTTGGAGTCACCAATGCCCACGAAGGATTATACATTGGCCATCCCGGATTGCCGCTCAGATATCCGCTTGCATCTGCCAGTATATCATTCTTATATGCAGTATATCCGGAAGTACTTTCAAGCCATATAGCCTCAAGGTAAGTAGCAAATCCTTCATTAAGCCAGATGTCAGCCCATGTTGCGCAGGTTATAAGATCACCAAACCATTGGTGAGCAAATTCATGTGAAATTAAATTCTCTCCCCAGCAGTTCGGACACAAACTTGTCAGGGTTTGATTTTCCATTCCTCCCCAGCTGAACTGGCTGTTCAAAGTTGCGAAGCCGTTCTTTTCAAATGCATGTTCACCGAATTTCTGCGAGTACAATGTCATCATTGGAATGATCTTCTGCTTGATGTTCGAAGTATTCTCACCGGAATTATAATAGAACCTGACCGGAACACTGTCAGCCGGATTTGACAATTTATGCCAGTAAACTATGTCAAGATTATAGTTGACCTTTGCGGACATTACAATAAGGTAAGTAGATATGGGATCTTTGCTTATCCAGTGATAATAAATGGTATCGCCCGTTACAAGCGAATCATTCAGACGGCCGTTAGAGCCGAGCTTTACATTCGCCGGAACTTTGGCAGTCAGATCAAGCGTAGCTTTATCAGATGGTTTATCATAGCAGGGAAACCACTTCCTTGCTCCTTCCGGCTCACAGTCAGTAAACACCATTCCTCCCGAAGCATAAAACGCCTGGTCGCTTACATTCAGATGCGTATAGTCTATTTTAATTTCTACAGTCTCACCTTCAAGATATGTCCTGTCAAGTGTTACATTAAGGATATTTCCAGTATGTGTAAAGCTTATTGCGTTGAGACTGACGCTGTTAACAGTCATAGAAGTATTGACGGCATTCAGCTGAACAGAGCTGAGAGAAGAATCAACTCTGAACGTGATAGTCACACTTCCGTTAAAGTTCTTTGAGTAAGGACTGATAAAACAATTTCTGATATCCACATACAACTTATAGTTCAGGACATCAAATTTATGTTTGGGGTGTTCTGTGAATCATATTCAAATAAATGAGGTAGATCCTTGCTGTTCATTTTTTTACTTGAGCATTCTACTGCTCCTTTCATATTTTCACTTTGTGAAAACACAAAAGTATTAGTCATTACGAAGAAAGTGAATAATAGTAATAGGTTTTTCATGATCCTGCGGTTAAGTTAGATTTATTTATGGTAAAATAACTTATTATTTTCTATTTGACTATGACGCAGGTCATAAAATGAAAATAAATTTGAGGGTGAAAATGGCAGAAATTTCAGGAGATATTTATGTTATTTAAAGGTTGGATTTTAATGCTTTTCAGGATTAAATACTCACTTAATATTTTCTTTGTCTGATGGTATGTCCATCTAAAACAGTTAAAGCTTTATTTGTTTAGATATTTGTTAAGTCTCAAATATATTACACCTTCGTCAGTTTTTAAATTATATTTAAAAATTAATTCCCCATAATCTCTGTCAAAAGTTAAAATAATCCTTTTTTCATTTTCAGCGATGGGATTATGGATTACTTCTGCAAAAAAATTTAAGATTCCAATTCCTAAAACCGAAGTTAATAGAGAAAACTAAAGAAGTAGCCTGATTAGACATTTGGAAATTGGGAATTTCGGATTTGGACACGAAGGCTTAAAGGTCTAAATTAATTCACCAAATAAAAATAGCCCCCGGAAAATATCCCGGGAGCTATATAAATAAGTTCAACTACATTTTAAACTATACACTCAAAGCACTCTACACACTCTACACACTCACAACTTACTTTATTAACGTCATCTTCTTTGTATTAATCATACCGTTAGCAGATAATTTATAAAAATAAATTCCTGATGATAATTGTGAAGCGTCGAAATTTATTTCATAGGTTCCTGCATTCCTGAATCCGTCAGCTAATTCAGCAACTTCCTTACCCAGCCTGTCATATACTTTTAAGGATACATCACCTGCAACAGGCAAAGCAAACTTTATAGTAGTGGAAGGATTGAACGGATTAGGATAGTTCTGTGATAATTCAAACTGAGAAGGTATCGAAGAAGACGTTATGATCTCGTTCAATGAAGTCAGTACGCTGTACGTAATATTCATTTTATAAAGACTTCCTGTCTGCATGTTCAAAAGGTATCCTCTTTCCGGAACCATTATGCCAGCACCTGCGCCGCCGAGACCGCTGTTTACATTAAAGAAGTTTACACCGCCGTTTGTACTGAAATAAGACTGAGACCCGTAATTTCCTGTCAGTACAACTGTTGGATCTTCGTGACACACATCAGAACCCCAGCCGCTTCCGGAATTATTGGACTGTACATTCCAGGTATCACCGCTATTAACCGTTTTGTAAACCTGGCTGCTGCTCCATGTAGTTGCATAACACATTGTGTTTTCAAAAACTGAATTGCACATTGAAGGTACTTCAGATGATGAACCGGGCTTAACCTGAGTCCATGTAAGAGCTGAGTTTGTGGATTTATATATATCGGCTCCGTCGTCCCCCATGTATAAAACATTAGGCTCATCCCACTTTACGATAAGATCGCATGGCTGGCCAATTGCTGAATTGTTATAAGGTGCTACTAGATTAAATGTAGCTCCATCGTCAGTTGATTTATAAACACCTGTACCTGATGAATTTGAAGGTGCAAAATAAAATACTGAAGGATTGTTCTGGTCCATTTCTAATGGCTGTCCGTATGTACTGAAATCTCTTGCAAGAATATTTGTCCAGGTTGCGCCGTAATTTGTAGTTCTGACTATGCAATCAGGAGAGCTTTCAATTGCAGCTACCCATATATTAGTATCAACAGGACTTACATAAAAAGAGTGAGCTCTTGAACCGATGCTGATAGTTGCGATCTGTGTCCAGGTCTCCGATCTGTCCCGGCTTACATAAACTTTATTTCCATATACAACGAAAGCTGAATTTCTGTCTTTAGGATGCATGCAGAGATTATTACCAATTCCGCTTCCGCTTGGAGACTTCTGTATCCAGTTCATTGAAGCAGTTGTTCCGGCAGGTAATTCCCAGCTTTGACCTGCATTGGTTGTTCTTATGATCGCATCATTGAGGCTGCTGACAGCAAATCCGAGATCATTACTATAATAGAATATATCCACGAGATTTGCCAGCATTGGATTTATTTCAAAATTAAAGAAGTTGCTGCTGCCGTTTTTGTTATTTCTGATAAAACCACCGCCGCCTACAACGTGAATGTCATTAAAAGAAGAACCTGAAATTCCTCTTATGTCTGAATCAGTTCTTGTATTTACTGATGTCCAGCTTCCTGTAGTTTCTTTCGTTAATATAGTACCATACTCACCAACCGCAACCATTCCGTCCGTAAATATTTTCACATCAAGAAGATCTCTTGTTGTAATTCCTGTAACAGTAGTCCAGTCAGTACCGCCGTTAGCAGTTTCAATGATCAAACCCTGATCTCCGACTGCAACTCCCTTAAGGTCATCGATGAAATAAATTGAATTCAGATTGTTTGTTGTGCCGGTAGAACCTGTGAGAGTCCAGTTTAATCCTCCGTTAACAGATTTATAGACTGAGCCTCCGTCACAACTTAAAAAACCAAGATTTGCATTAACAAAATAAACTGAGTTTACAGAAACATTTGATCCGATGTTGTAATTTAAAATTGGAGAATTAAAGGTTTTCAATGTTTTATAAACATTACCGTTGAAATAAAAAGTGTGAACAGAAAAAAACCTGAAATGAGTTTTTTCATTTTTATGTAAAATTTGATTTATGAAAATGTTGAGTGTTACAAAATAGTATTATTGAATTTTATATTCAACAATAAATTTGTCAGCACATAGGAAAAATTTTCAGAGACTGTGGTAGATAACATATAACATTTTCCTACTTCAATAAAACCATTCGTTTTGTTACCACGAATCCATCAGTTATAAGCTTATAAAAATATATTCCGCTTGACATGTTACTTCCATCAAAATCAATTTCATATGTTCCGGCTATCTTTTTTCCTTCTACTAATGTTGTAATCTCATTTCCTAAAACATCATAAACTTTCAAACTGACATAGGCGGGTATTAATAATTGATAACTTATTACTGTACGCGGGTTAAACGGATTTGGGTAGTTCTGAGAAAGATAATAGCCGAGTGATTGAATGTTGTTTTCTAAAATACCGGTCTTTATTGGAGAAAATTTTACAGTGCCATAGTTTCCGGTTGTACCCGCAAATTCGCCGGTTAAAACAATGCTCCCATCTTTATCAAGTGCAAGATTATACACATAGTCATAAGTAATATCTCCTGAGTCATAAGTTACAAGATAAATTTGATTTCCACTACTGTCGTATTTTATTGCGACGTAGTCAGCCTCACCTGTTGAAGTTCCGATAGCGGTAGTATGTACGTTGAAAATAGAATCTAAAATAATAACGGGATAATTGCTTGTGATAACACTTCCTTCAGGAGAAGTTTTATACCATATAATATTACCAGTTGAGTTTAATTTTATGATTGTAGTTTTACCGTTACTTCGTGCAGCGATGAAAACATTCTGTGAACTATCTGTTGCCAGGTTAAATCCTACATTTGCAATTTGAGGGTTTGCAGGAATTCTGTTTATCCAAATAGTATTTCCTGCACTGTCATATTTGATGGTCAAACAATTACTATTACCTGAAACATCCTTGCTAGATCCCGTTACATAATAATTTCCTTCAAGATCTGTTGCAATTCCATAAGATAAGTCATCAAAACTAGGAACAAGACCGGTATATCTTCTGCTCCACATAAGTTGACCGTCGTTTGAGTATTTTATTGTTGCATAATCAAAAATGTGGTTGATGTTCTACTGGCTCCTGTAATGATAAGATTTCCTGAAATGTCTTTTACAAAACCTCCTAGAATATCATTGCCGAGTGATCCGGTAAAAGAATATTTATTCCTCCAGATTCTTTGTCCGTTTCTGTTATACTTTCCTGTAGTTAATTTTCCTAAGCTGGTTCCGCCTGCATATATATTTCCTTGGGAATCAAACTCTATTTTTCTGTAACCAGCTGAATCATAACTATCCCATATCAGATCTCCGTTACTGTTATATTTTAGAATCACTCCTGCTGCGACAAAAACATTTCCTGAATCATCAAGCTTAATTTCACGTCCTATAAAGTTACCCGTTCGAAAATAATGTTTTATCCATAAAGTATCCCCCCATTTATTATATTTAATTGTAACACACTCAAAATTTGAAGAGCTGATCTGACTACCGCCTGTTACATAAATATTACTTGAATCATCTATTGCGATTCCTAATGCAAGATCAGCTCCACCATTATAAACTCCTCTGTAAACCCTACTCCAGTCCAATTCCATTTGTGCATGACATAAAGTGAAATTTAAGGAGATGGAAACAATCAATGTTACAAAGAATATTTTCATTTGAAAGTTTTACGATAAAGATAACTTTATGAAAACTGCAATTGAAGGAACTTTTTCCGCCGTTGTTGGTGTTCCAAAAAGTTTGCTTATTATTCAAAGCGCTTCGTTAGTGGAGAGTGGTGGTCTTGGTGACCAAAAGTTTGCACGAATGTGTGTTATAAATTTTAAAATTTTAATATGCAAACTTTTTGGAACACCAACAACGGCGGGTATTTTAAACATAAAAAAAGCTCCCGGAAATCATCCCGGGAGCTTTTAAGATCTTTAGATAAGATTACAATTATTTTATCAATGTCATCTTCTTCGTATTTACCATTCCGTTTGCAGATAATTTATAAAAATAAATTCCTGAAGATAACTGTGAAGCATCAAAATTTATTTCATAAGTTCCTGCGCTTCTGAATCCATTGACTAAATCAACAATTTCTTTGCCTAATCTGTCATATACCTTTAATGAAACTTCACCTGCATTTGGCAAAGCGAATTTTATTGTAGTTGAAGGATTGAAAGGATTTGGATAATTCTGTGAAAGACTGAAATTGTCCGGCACTGATGTTGAAAATACATTTTCATTTACCGAAGTAAGCACAGAGTAGTTTACATTCAGCTTGAACAATGAGCTTGTCTGCATGTTAAGTATTAAATTTTTTTCCGGAACTAGAATTCCTGCGCCGGCTCCGCTGAGCCCGCTGATATTTGTAAATACATTGTCATCATAAGTGAAAGCTGACTGAGATCCGTAGTTACCGATCAGTATTACGTTTGGATCTTCAAAACAAACACCCGATCCCCATCCGCTGAATCCCGTACTGAAATCAACAGCCCATGTAGAACCGTAATCCTGACTTTCATACCAGTTTGAACCTGACCATTCAGTTGCATAGACTGCTTTCTGCCTGAATACTCCGTTACACATTGAAGGAGTTTCGCTTGAAGTAACTGTCTTTACATCAGTCCAGTTAACTCCGCCGTTTACTGATTTAAATATTTTTGCCTGACCGCTTCCTGTTACACCATCCCCAACGAAAACTACATTCGAACTGTCCCACATGACTAATATATCACACGGACTTCTGAAAGCAAAATTGCCGCTTATCTCAGTGAAAGAAACACCGTTATCTGTTGATCTGTAAAATCCTCCTCCGTCAGGCGCAAAATAAAATGTGCTCGGATTATTCTGATCCATTTCGAGCGGCTGTCCGTAGTTACTAAAGTTTCTTGAAATTATAGTAGTCCATGTAGAACCGTAATTTGTTGATCTCATTACTTTATCAGGGCTTCCGGTAATTGCTACCATCCAGATATTTGTATCAAGTGGACTGACATAAAATGAATGAGCGCTTCCGCCGCCGGTTATTGTTGCGATGCTGCTCCAGTTATCTCCCCTGTTTCGGCTGAGATAAACCGTGCTTCCGTAAACTACAAATACTGCATTCCTGTCAGTAGGATGCTGGCAGAGATTGTTACCGATACCGCCGCCTGCGCTTAGTTTTTGCTGCCACTGATAAGAGAGCGTTGCGCCTGCAGTCAGTTTCCAGGTAAGTCCTGCGTCGGTAGTTTTGATTATTGCATTGTTAAGGCTGCTAACTGCAAATCCTGTATTACCATTATAATAAAATATATCTACTAAATTTGCTATCATCGGATTAGCTTCGAAATTATAAAACTTTGCATCACCGTTTTTATTATTTCTGATGAAACCGCCGCCTCCGCAAATGTGAACTTCATTAAAACCGGGTCCCGACACACCTGTAATGTCAGTTATAATCCTTGTATTGACTGAATTCCAGGATGAACCGTTTGGCTTCATGTAGAGAACGCCGTATTGACCTGTTACTGTGATACCATCCGCAAAATATTTCGTTTTCAATAAATTCTTGGTTGTACCAATTGATTCTGCGGTCCAGGTTGTTCCGCCGTTCTGTGTCATGTAAACTGCTCCGTTATTTCCGACTACGATACCATTTTCCGAATCGATGAAAGAGATCGAATTCAGATTTACATTTGGAATACCTGTATTTACAGGAACCCAGTCATTCCCTCCATTAACGGTTTTGTAAACAGCTCCCACCTCACCGCAAACATATCCCGTAAGGTCATCAATAAAACAAACCGATTTAAACTTGTTATTTGTACCGATAGTGACCGGACTTATAAGTGCGATTGATTTTTTGGTTTTATAGATCTTGCTGTCATCAGCTGCCATCCATACATCATCATTGAAAGAACTAACGGATTTGAAATTTACTCCGGCAACAGTATAGCTGCCCCAGGTTGCACCGGCATTGGAAGATCTGAAGATCAGACCTCCGTCACCAACGGCTATTATATTGACTCCGTCTGGTGTTGAAATGCTGTTAAATCCTATTGCGAATATATTGCTGTGAGAATTGAATACAAAAATTACAATTAGAAAAAAACAGAGGTTTAATTTTTTCATTTAGGTGAGAATTAATTTGAAAAATAATTTTTGTAAAAATAAGTCTATTGAATTTCAGATACAATGATTATTTTATTTATAGCTGACTCTTTTTGCACGACAATTTTTTTTAGAACTTGACAAGACTGATTTAACGGATATTCACTTATTTTCTAAAAAAAAATATAACTGATAATATTTCAAGTTCCGGGGTTGTCTTAAGTTTGTAATTAACTCAAAGTTCACAAAGTATTTCGCAAAGATCGCGAAGGTCTAAATTAAATAGCTTAAATGTTTTAGTACTAAGAAGACCGGGAATAATTCAATTATAACTGAAATATTTCTTAAGACCATTGATAGGTTTTTCAATGAGGAACCATGAAAGGGAAGATATCAAAATCAGCAGACTCAGTTGTACCATAAAATTAATATATATGTTTCCGAAGGCAGGTAACCCAAGAACTTTACAGATCATCGGAATAAAATTATGATACAGATAAAGTCCGTAGCTTATTTTACCCAGATAAATCAAAAAGGGTAATTCCAATATCTTTCCTGTCATTCCGCGGAAACCTGAAGATGCTTTATAAATTATATAGACACAGACCACCGAGATATTCAGTCTGAAAAGAAATACACTGACAGCGCTCTCACTGAATAAATATAATACGAAGAAAGAAACAATGTTTAGAAATAAAAAATAGCCGAGATCTTAGAACTGAATATATATCTGAATTTTTCAAATATTTTACAATAAGCCAGGAGCGCTCCAAGACCAAAACTGTCCATGCAGGACGGAGTCAGAATAAGTATGAACATTGATTCCAGTTCCTTACTTCCGTTTGCAATAAAAAGTATTGAGCGGAAAGCAGCACCGAAAATTATTATCCCGATTATAGACTTCAGCAAATGCTTCGACGGAATAAAAGAATTATGAAAGGCCATAAGAGATAAAACTGTTCCTCGACTGCAAGTGTCCATAGATGTGAAAGACTTCCTGCCCAATCATTGATATTATAGAAGTAAATGTTAGAAGCATAAAAGAGAAACCAAAAAAATTTATCCCGGATATCCTGAACATTAAATAATAAACATATAAATATTGTAATGTAATATATCGGAAATATTCTGAGAGTCCGCCTTATGTAGAACTGCTTTATTGAATGAATTTTCTTTTTGAATATCTCTTCAGTGTCAATTCTTCCGGAAATGAGAATTTGGGTAATAAGAAATCCGCTCAACACAAAAAACAATGTTACTCCGAACATTCCGAAAGGAAAATTACTGAACTTCTCAAATTCAGCAAACCAATGACCGATCAATACAGAAAACACTGCAAAGGTCCGCAATGAATCAAGCTGAGGCATATAAGACACGGATTTACCCGAAGTGTTGTCGTAAGAAATATTGTGATCGGATATCAAGATCTGTGATTAATGATTTATAACTTTGTTAAAAAAATATATTGTTAATTCTTCAGTTTCGAATCACCTCATAAAGCATCTCTCCGTTCTTATTTCTGTAAATTTCCTTAAGAGATATTTTATCTGTTTCAAGTAATAACTTTATTTTTTCTTCAAAGGGCTTTAGCAATTCAATTTCATCTGAGCGAAAAATAATCTTGTCTGATCTCAGCAGTATGTCTTTTGGGGAATCTGAAGCGGGATGCTGAAAAACATTTCCGTACTTATTAAAAAGTATGTAGTCCGGATATAAATCATTAATGATCGGAGTATAAGCGTTACTTCCTTTTCCGGAATATCCGGCTCCGAAGTATAGCGAATACTCAGTGGTGGAAATTGTACCTGTAATATAAGGAATATCCGGATAATTTTTTTCCCTGAACTCCTCCAAAGCTTTTGTTTCATCTCTTCTCTCTGAATAATAACTGAATTCACTGAACAGATGGAATAATTGAAAAATCATATAAATGGAAATCAAAATACAAAGAACTGTAAACGTCTTTTTCCGATTAACTTCTGAAATAATATTTTCCGAAACGAAATAAATGCAAATCAGCGCCGGGATGCAAAGCATATAAACCGGGATGAGATAGTGATATTCGAAATGCTTTGATATAATGATAATGTAAATTGTCATTGCAATAAAAATCCCGTTTAACAAAGAAGTGTATTTATTATTTCCGAACTTCATTCTGATCTTTGGTATAAACTGCATGATGAATGCAAATAATAATAGAAGATATATTATGTCAAAATGCAATTCGTAGCTGAAAATTTTAAATATGTTCTGTGTAAACGACTCACCGTGTATGACATACTTCGGTCCTGTGCCGTACTGGCCGCTGTGAGATACGATGCCTGTGATCCATTCTGAAAATCTCGCTATGTTAGTTTCTGAAATTGCCGGAGAAACAAAGATCAGGAAAACTGCAACTGATCCGATAAGGTACAGGATAGATGATTTAAGCTTTCTCATTAAGAGAACCGGAATGACCATCAGCGGAAAAAAAGTCAGCTTTGTAGCCAGACCAAATCCGCTCACTAGTACAAACAGTAAAATGTATATACTTCTGTTCTTTTCTCTGATTTCATTTTCACTTGCACAGGAAAAAGCTACGGATATAAATAATAATACTGAAGGTATGAGAAATGACTCAGAAGAAAGATCTGCAATATGATCATACACCGTAGGAGAAACAAATGGTGTAAGCTGAAGAATTAAAGGTATAGAAATTTTTTTTAATTTCCTGTATGCAAAAAATCCAAGCAGATAATCACAAATACACGTAAAGAATATGAAAGAATAAACAATACATGAAATATAATACTCAGGTCTTTTTATCAGATCAACAGCTATGTCATTTTCCTCACCGGAAAAGAAATAAACAGCTTTGATAACCATTGCTCCGGCAATCTGAACTGTAGTTCCCGGATGATCGACATGAGCAACTCCGTATCCTTTGAACTGGGAAAGATTAAGTGAATTAAACAGATAAGCATACGCAGGGTCAAAGTATCCGCCCATGCAGTACTCCCCTACTGATATTTTATAAAAAGAAAATAGTAATAATAATATCAGCGGTATGATCGCGAAAGCAAGATAAGGACTTATTTTTCTTGACGGAATGATAACGTAATTGATCCTCTTTTTAAAATAAAATAATTATTTTGCAAACAGTAAACCATTTTTTATAATAATTTTCATTTTATCTCCTGTAAAAGAGTCAGTAATATTTTATCACTTAACTACTGACATCTTTTTGGTAAAAGAATTACTTCCCGACGAAAGTGTATAAAAATAAATCCCTGAAGATAATCGTGAGGCATCAAATGTTACTTCATAAATTCCGGCTTTCTGATTTTCTTTTACAAGTTCAGCAACTTCTTTTCCAAGTGCATTAAATACTTTCAGACTTGTAAAGCGATTCTCATTTAATGAATAGCGAATTACGGTATTTGGATTGAACGGGTTAGGATAATTCTGACTAAGTTCAAAAGAATCCGGTGTTAATGAGCTTAGTTGACTTATGCCCGATGGTGTATCAAGAAAATAAAAAGTTACTGTACTGTTGCCTGCGTTAGGAACTGCAAGAGTGTCTGATTTTTTATTAACATATATATCAGCAGGATTGCTGAGACCGCCTGTAACAATTACAGGTGAGTTAGCAAAATTAATATCATACTTAACGACTGACTGTATACCCCAGGTTGAAATATAAACATTATCATTACGGTCTAAAGAAATTCCGTCACAGTTGCTGTATGGTGTAGTGAGTATATTAGTGATTGATGAATCGGAAAGACTAACTGACTTAACAGGAGCACTTGCTCCCCAGCAGCAGACAAGCAAACGGTTTCTCGGAGTATCTACATAAATACCGTTTGGCTGATTAGTTGTTGCCGGAACATATATCCAGAATTCAGAAGTGTTTGTATTTAATTTGTAAATTCTTCTGCCTGAAAAATCTGTTACATACATCATTCCCGAATTATCTATGGCAAGATCATTCAGAAAAGTGGACCCTGAGATAGTTACATTAAAAACTTCAGCTGCAGTGTTAAGATCATATCCTTTTATGCGGGTTTGATTGCAGACATATACTCTGCCATTGTGAACCGTTACACCGTGAATGCCGCTGCCGACAGTTACAAAATCAGTTACAACACCCTGCAGGTCTCTCTGAACAATCTTCTGACTCGAGGTATTTGAAATAAAATACCTTTTGCTTAATGTATCATAAGTAACGCTTTCCGGACTGCTGTACTGAGAATATGAATTTGTTGAAAATAAAAGGGTAAGGGAAATGGAAAGAAATAGAATAGCTCTCAATAGTAATTAGTTAAAAGTTAAAAGTGCCTGCAAGTTACATATCAATGTGCAAACAAAAAAGTCACAGACAATGATAAACACTATCAATTATCAACTATCAATTAACCTGCGAAGCGATCCATTCGTCAATTACCTTTTCGAGCAGCGGCAGCGGAATGGCGCCGTTCATTAATAAAGTATCATGAAAAGATTTTATATCGAAATTATCTCCTAATGTATCTTCAGCTTTCTTTCTCAATTCTTTTATTTTAAGTTCACCGGTTTTATAAGCCAGCGCCTGACCTGGCCATGAAATGTATCTGTCTATTTCAGACTGAAGATCCTTATCCCCGGTTGGTGTGTATTTTCTCATATAGTCATACGCTTGTTCTCTCGTCCATTTCTTATCGTGAATTCCTGTATCCACTACGAGTCTGCATGCTCTCCACATTTCAAATGTCAAAGCGCCGTAAAGCTGATAAAGATCATCATACAATCCTGTTTCATATCCGAGACTTTCGGAATACAATCCCCATCCTTCTACAAAAGCTGTTACAAAATAATCTCTTCTGAACTTCGGAAGATCCTTCTGCTCCTGTGCTAATGACATCTGCAGGTGATGACCGGGAACCGCTTCATGCATAGCAAGAGAGGTCATGGTATACTTTGGTCTTGACGGAAGATCATAAGTATTAACATAAAAAATATCCGGGACGGGATCTGTCTTCAGGCGCAGAGTAATAGTAAGCTGCAGGTGCGGATGCAGCCCTGAATTCTTCCATTTCCTTCAGATCATATTTCGCATCCGGTAATTTACCGAAAAGCTGAGGAAGCGTGGAGTCAACCCGGACAAGTATTTCACGGAACCCGTTCATAAGATCTTCTTTATCTGTATAATAAAACTTTGGATCTGTCTTTATGTAATTATTAAACTCATCAAGAGTACCCTGAAATCCAATGCTGTCTTTTACAGCTTCCATCATTTTCTGGATTCTGTCAACTTCCTTCAGACCTGTGTTATGAACTTCATCGGCAGTGAAATTTAAAGTAGTGAAGTCCTTTATAGATTTTTCATATCTTTCTTTCCCATCAGGCATAGACCATACTCCCGCATCCTTTCTGCAGTTAGGAATATAATCATTCTTAACAAAATCATATAACTTTTTGTAGGCAGGATAAATACTGTTTTGAATTATGTCTTTAAGCTCAGCAGATACAATTATTTTTTCCTCAGGCGTCAGATTATTTTCTTTACTTAATGGTTCATAGAAAGTTGATTTCTCAACTTCTACATTCATAATGTTCTCCATCTGCGGAAGTGTCTGTTCCATTATAAATACCGGCGGTACAATCCCGCCTGCTATACCAAGTTTCATATTCTCTATATCGTTATCTACCCTTTTATCAAATGCCCTTAACCTCTTGAAATACTTTTGATATTCCTCAAATGTTGAAGTCGGCTGTACAAATACAATCTGCGGAAAAGAGATATGCAAACCCCATTGCTGTCCCATAGGCATATACTGCCAGTTAAACCTTTCATCCTCAAGATTTTGCTCAAGCGTAGATTTGAAAAGATCATAATTCAGCTTGTTGTCATAACTCAATGAAACGTAATCAATTGAAAGAAGACTATTCAGAAAAGCTCGTGCGCTGTCATAGCTTGCCTTCACTGCTTCCTTTGAATTATCCGAAAGCATATCATCGTACCGGTGATCTCCTTCATAAGTCGCGCCTTCGGGATAAGTTCGTCTGTTATACTCTTCATAATTTTTGAAAAGCTGAGCGAGTAATTCATTTGCGTCAGCCGGCAGAGGATTATTTGTGAATGACATTAAAGAGAATATTAAAATAATTAGTAAAATATTTTTCATGATGATATCTGTTTATAATTTTAGGTGAATTGAACGTTTACTCTTATGAAAAGTTATTCGGCTTAAATGTATTCCCGATTTGATTTATAAAAGAATTAAAAATTTTCACTTAAGATTTCTCAGTTGCTCTTTGATCTTTGTGCCTATGTGGTAAAAATGTTTTGAGAAAACATTTCACTCAGTCTGAATAAAGTCAAACACAATTCCGTTAATGTCTTTTGCATAAATTGACTTCCCTGAGTCAGATATAACAATGAATCCGGAATTGGTTAAATATGCTTTAGCTTCATTTATATCATCAACTGAAAAAGAAAGTATGGGAGAAATTACCCGATCGCTTTTATTCAGATAAATGTTTGCTTCGCCATTTCTGAATCTTGCATATTCTTCATTTGCTTCAATTAGCTCCAAGCCAAGAATATCCCTGTAAAAATCAACCGACTTCTTCAGATCGGTTACGTGTATTGCGATATCATTGGTTAAAGTAAATTTCATGATTTAATATTTATTCGATTTATTTTAAAATAGAAAACACCGGTAAAAATAAAAATTCATTTGTTTGTTAAATTCTATTTCTCTGTGTACACGAAAAAAATATTCCCTCAGATGTACGCAGAATATATCCGCAGATTATCACAGATAATTTTTATTTTAATACATTTTTCTGCGAAGTCTGCGTTCATAAATCTGTGTAAATCTGCGCGAAATAAATTATTTTAAAAGATAAAGCCGTCAGAGTTTGACTCTACCGGCTTTGTACTTCTACACTTAATTCATATTACCTGATCAAAAGCATTTTCTTTGTCAATGAAACTGAACCGGAGATCATCGTGTAATAATATACACCTGAAGAAAGCCCTTCAGCATTAAAATTCACTTCATAGGCACCTGCCGGTTTGTATCCTTCAGTCAGTGTTTTGATTTCACTTCCGAGCTGATCATAAACCTTTAAAGAAACATTTCCCGAAGAAGGGATCTCAAATTTTATTGAAGTTGCCGGATTAAACGGATTCGGATAATTCTGATGAAGCTGATAATCGCCCGGGATCTCAGAATAAGTATTGTTAATAAATGTAAGTCCGCCGGTTGTTGTTTTTAGAATTATCCCGTAGTCACCGACAGCCCAGCCGGTATTTGCATCGAGGAACATGACTGAGTAAAGCCAGCTGAATCCGTTATTACTGCTCTTCTGATTGAACCAGTCCAATCCTCCGTTAGTGGTTTTTATTATGTTTGATGTATCAGCATTGCTGCCTCCGACTGCCCAGCCGGTATTCTGATCAACAAATTGTATTGAATACATTGACTGCGGGACCGGGACATACTGCCTGCTCCAGCTATCGCCTCCGTCTGAAGAATACAATATCGAGCTGTCAACACCTGAAGCCCAGACTTTATTATCTTTAACGAAGATATCCCGTAATCCGAATGAAAAATTGAAAAAATTATTTCCTTCTTTATATTTCGTATCCCATGAATTTCCGGCGTCAGTTGTCCTGAGAATTAAGCTTGTATCGTGCCCGGTATCGTCCCAGTAATGACCAACAGCAAATCCTGTCTGCTGATCTTTGAATGCAACACTTGAAAATATATAATTGTAGAAAGTATAGTTCCAGTTTACACCTCCATTAGTTGTTTTTAATATGCTTCCTCCGGATTCAAAATCTCCTGATTCGTCAAGACCTGCAAATCCGGTATTCTCATTGATGAAATAAATACTCTGAACATTGCCTGTGTGTGATATCAGATTCCAGTTTACTCCTCCGTTAATGGTTTTGAATACAGCTCCGAACTGTACAATGTAATTGTAGCCGCCGGCTGCCCAGCCGGTATTCTCATTAATAAAAAATATTGTGCGCAACGGATAATAGTACGGAAGAGTCTGCGCAGACCAAGTCATACCGCTGTTGGTTGTCATCAGGATCTTGGTTGAATCAGTCACTATCCATCCTTTCTGATCATTAATAAAAAAGACATCGGCAAGAGTTTTGCCGGTATTGCTGTTCTGATGGATCCAGCCGGTCTGTGAGAAAGAGAAGTTTACACTGAGAATGAAAAGCAAAAGAGATTTGATTGCTGTTTTCATAGCTTTACTCCTTTCGTTTATTGTTTTCAGAAATTATTGTAAATAATTTCCGGTTGGGATTTCATTATCTTATGTAGATCATTTTCTTTGTCACTGAACCCGCGACTGAAACCAATTTATAGAAATAAACTCCGGTTGCATAATCACCTGCATTAAATTTTACCTGATAGGAACCGGCACTAATGTATTCATTAATTAATATTGCTACCTCACCTCCAAGCTGGTTGTATATTTTAATGGATGTCTTTCCGGAGACAGGAATATCATACCGGATCACAGTTGCCGGATTAAACGGGTTCGGATAATTCTGATGAAGTTGAAATTTAACAGGGATTTGAGAAACAATGTTGTTTATAAAAGTAAGACCTCCGGTTGTAGTTTTAAGTATCAATCCTTCGGCACCAGGATATTTAGTTCCTGCAGCCCATCCCACGCTTTCATTAAGAAAAAAAAAGTCGAGTTCAATGTGTTTGCAAAATCATTTTTCAGGTCAAACCAGGAAACTCCGCCGTTAGTAGATTTGATAATGTTTGTTGTGTCGGGATATCTGTAACCTGCTGCCCATCCGGTATTTTCATTTATGAAGAATACTGAATTAAATCTTCTGCTGCTGTTGGTATTTTGTTTTATCCAGTTATCACCGTTGTCTGAAGAAAATAAAACCGAGGAATCTTTCCCTGCTAACCATACTTTATTATTATTAAATGAAATATCCTTTATCATTCCTCCTCTTTCACGGTATTTGATCTGCCAGCTGTTACCGCCATCAGTCGTTTTAAAAACAACTGAAGAATCTCCCAGTACATCGCTCCAGTAATATCCGGCTGCCCATCCGGTATTTATATTTATAAAGTTAATGCCAGTAAATCTATATTGATTATATAAACTACTTGTCCAGTTTAATCCGCCGTTAGTCGTTTTAGAAATAGAACCGGCTGAACCAAACGGTAAAGAATTATCATCAGTCCTGAAGCCGGTATTTTCATTAATGAAATAAACATTATTTATTGACGATCCTCCGCCACTATAAATCGAAACCCAGCTTACACCGGAATTTGTAGTTTTATAAATTACACCGTAGTTTAACGGATCAGTAATTCCGCCACAACACCATCCGGTATTTTCGTTAATAAAGAAAATCGAAGAAAGCTTATATTGCCCTGAGGAAAGCTGTACTGACCAGTCAATACCTCCGTTTGTGGTTTTTAAAATAGTGATTGAATCACCGACGCACCATCCCGTCATTGAATTTATAAAAAATATATCATTAAGATTATTTATAGTGTTGCTATGCTGCCGGATCCAGCCGCTTTGTGAAAAGGAAATGTTAAAGCTAAGAAATAATAATAAGAATGAACTGAAGATTGTTTTCATTGAAGTTCTCCTTGGGATTATTGTTTTGCTGCGATTTGACCGAAACGAATTTATGTGATACTGAATATTCTAACAATGGAAAAGTTCTTCCTTGTTAGTCCGGGCTCTGTACACAACAAAAGAACACGGATAACACTGATTAAACGGAAAAATAGCGGATTTTTTTTAAACAAATGATAGAACTTTAAATAACTAAGTAAAAAATATTTTTCTAACATAAAAAAACAAAATAAGGTATTTTGTTAAACTATCGGAGAAAAATCAGTTAGATCGGTGTTATCCGTGTTCTAAAATATTTTGTCGCGTACAGAGTTTGTCCGGCTAGTTCACTTAAAAGCATCTTGATACATTTATAATTGCTCCTAATTTTACTCAATACTCAATACTCATACAATTCTCGATACTCCGGATACAATTGTCACTACTTCAGATACAATTGTTCCCTCTTCAGATTCAATTGTCACAACTTCAGATTCAATTGTCACTACTTCAGATGCAATTGTCACTACTTCAGATTCAATTGTCACTACTTCAGATGCAATTGTCACTACTTCAGATGCAATTGTCACTACTTCAGATTCAATTGTCACTACCCGATGCAATTGTCACTCTTCAGATGCAATTGTCACTACTCAGATTCAATTGTCACTACTTAAGATGCAATTGTCGCTACTCCAGATCAATTGTCACTACTTCAGATGCAATTGTCACTACGTCAGATGCAATTGTCACTACGTCAGATACTCAATACTCAATACCCAATACCAATACCCAATACCCACTACCATTTTAAATGTATAAATTACTTTCTTTAAATAGATAATTGATTTATGTAAAATTGCAGTAATTAAAATCAAAACATATATGGCATTCGAATCTGACAAGACAATGTTCGAGATATACCGTGAAAAAGAATTCAATAAAAAATTCAGAGTGGTGTATTACACAGAGCTTACTGAGCATAATAAAGAGACCGAGATCAACCGCGCATTGAACGGTGAGACGATCTTCGATGGTTTTATAAAAGACAATACAAAAGAACAGGGAAAGATCCTGATCAAAGAGATCATTGACGAAATGAATTCAAAAAGTACAGCTTTCAAAAGAGATGAAATTGCTGAGAAGCTTAACAGCTGCTTAGCTTAAGGAAAAACAGCGCTGACAAAATTAATGCTGTTGTTGTAAGTGATCAGCTCATCATCAAGGTCAGTCACTGAATCTCCGTTCACATCCGACAGGATGTATCCGGTCTTAAATTCCTTTGCATCATTATAGATCAGCAGCACATCAGTCAGATTTATATATCCGTCTTTGGCAGCATCTCCTGAAAACAAACAATACTTCAGACCTTTCAAAATCATATTATTTCCAAATGCCTGTAAAGATGAAGAAGTGAAATCATAACTTAATGCATTCACAATAAACTGATTCGGTATTGAACTCCAAATTTCAATTGAATTCCTGTGATCAACTGTGACGTAATAGCCGGTTGCGTTATCAGCTTTTGAAAAAGTGAATGTTCCGGTACCGCCTGAATTTAAAATTCCCTTTGATGAATCTGCAATCGAATACGGTGCATATGAATTTCTCAGATAAACCCGAACTGTATCCGGTTTCATTGAATTCGTGACAGCATTATAAAATCCTTCGATCTCAGCATTTAAAGTCAGAGTTTTTACAGATGGTAAAATTTTATAATTATCGATCAGTGAATTTGCGATATTATAAAACTTAAGCACAAGACTGTCTTCATAAGCATTGACAAGCATTGCCCCGAAATTAGATCTGTATCTGACCTGACTTCCTGAAAGAGGAAATCCAAAAAAAGAACGGGCAGAGCCGCCGAGACCGTTCACAAAATATGTAAGCCCGTCTCTTGTAATTCTTTCATAAAGATGTTCGTGACCTGACATTACAGCAGATGCACCCCACCTTTTATAAGGCCATCTCACTATCTCCTCCGATCCGCTGTAGATACCTGAACAATATGGCGGATGATGTAAATAAACAATGTTGAATCGCGATGAAGAAGTTCTTAAAGCATTTTTGAGCCATTGAGCCTGAATCGAATTACTGTCTCTTCCGTCATATTCATTTGTATCACTGTCCATCACAAAAAAATGTACAGGTCCTTTTATAAAATCATAATATCTTTCATTGCCGGGTAAAGTAAAATAATTAAGGTAAGGCAATGCTCCGGGAACCCCCCAGTCGTGATTCCCAAGTGAAGGAAAGAATTTATTTACCAATGCTCCGGGACCATAGCTTCCGTAATACGGATAAATGAATTCATGAAAATACTGACCAATGTTCTGATCAATTGTTGCCTGTGAACCAATATCATAGTTGTTATCCCCAAGAGTTATTATAAAATCCGGATTCCAGCTTTTGATAAGATTAGCGACAGCAAGTTCATCGGGTCCCGCATCTCCGTAATCGCCTATTACACCGAATCTCACAGATGATTGTGAATAGATTACCGGTACTAAAATAAATATCAAAGTAAGTAGAAGTAGTTTTCTCATTTGAGTTATATTATTGAAATGTTATACGGCGATCAGCATCAGGGAATAATTTTACTGACAAATTTTATGCTGTTGTTGTGTGCAATTAATTCATCAGACAGATCAACATTAAGATCACCGGTAATGTCGGATTGAACATAACCTGTAACAAAATCTGCTGCATCATTTAATATGTTAAGCAGATCGAGCAGCTCAATTTTACCATTCTGATCCTGATCTCCTGAATACAGGCAATACTTTGTTCCTTTTAAAGTTAAGTTTTTACCGAAGGCGCTCGTATCCGATGCTGTAAAGCTGCAGTTACTTTGATCAAGAACAAAAACCAGCGGCGCTGAACTCCAGGTTTCAAGAGAGTTCCTGTGCTTAACGGTTACAAAATAGTTTGTGAAATTAAGCGCTTTAGTAAAAACGAAAACACCGCTGCCCGAAGAATCAATAAAACTCATTGCAGAATCAACAGCTGTATAAGGTGAGTATGAATTTCTGAGTAATACTTTTGCAGTATCTCCGGTCATTTTATTAGATAACGTGTCATAAAATCCCTGAATCACTGCTGTAAGATTCAATACTTTTTCAGACGGAGTAATTTTAAAATCATCTTTAAGATTTCCGCTTATGCTGTAAAACTTAAATGTTAAGCTGTCTGTATAGTCATTAACTGTCATTGCTCCGTAATTATTATTGTATCTTACAATACTTCCCGGCATAATATTAATAAAAGAATAAATGCTTCTTCCGCCAAGTCCGTTAACGATATAGGTGAGACTGTCGATATACAATCTCTCATAAGAATGGTCGTGTCCTGCAAGCACCACAGATGCACCCCATCTTTTAAAAGGCCATTGCATGATTGTTTGCGGACCGTGTTCTGATGATGAATAGGGAGGATGATGGAAGTAAACGAGATTATATTTTGAGATGACTGCTGAAGACCTGATCTGAGCCACTGCGCCTGAACTGAAGAACTGTCAATGCCGTCGGGTTCATTCACGTCACTGTTTATGCAAAAGAAGTGTACATTCCCTTTTACAAAATCATAATATCTTTCATTACCCGGTAAAGAAAAATAATTGAGATACGGCAATGCATCAGCAGTGTACCAGTCGTGATTTCCCATTGAAGGAAAGAACTTGTTGACTGTGTCACCTGTTCCGTAAATTCCCGAATACGGATAAATGAATTCGCTATAATACTGACCAATGTTAATATCAATAGTTGAAGCCTCACCATAGTCGTAGTTATTATCACCAAGGGTAATGACAAAATCCGGCTCCCAGCTCCTGACAAGATTTGATACTGACAGTTCAGCCGGACCTGATTTTCCGTAGTCACCTATCACAGCAAATTTACTCACCGGCTGAGAATAAACAGACCGGTAAATTGTTAAAAGAAGAATTAGAATAAACTTCAAATGAATATATATTTTAAAAGCAATTTAATTAATTGAATTAAAATAGTTATTTATTTATTCAAATGAATTTTAGAAATTGATATCTGCTCACTAACAAAATATTTTATTTCAGGATCAACATTTTCCTCGTTTGAGAATATTTGTATATTCCTGAACCAACTTCCAGTTTATAATAATAAATTCCGCTTGGGTAATATCCGCCGTCAAAGCCTATGGCATAGCCGCCGGGATTCATCTGTTCATCTATTAAAACTCTGATCACTTTTCCGATTGCATCATATACAACAAGTTTGCCATGCTGTTTCTCATGTCCCTGACCTTGAACTATATCGAACTTAATTACCGTCTTAGGATTAAACGGGTTAGGATAATTTTGATAAAGATTAAAGCTTACAGGTTTTTCTGAATTAACGGGCGAAATATTGACCACATCCCTGGAATATTTACTTACAGTGCGTCCGCATGCAAATGCCAGCGTATCGTTAATAAATCTGATCCTGTTTAATAACCTAGGCATATTAATTATTTCCCAGTTTAAACCGCCGTCAGTTGTCTGGTATGTTGAATCACTTACAGAAGAGTTTCCATAACCCCCGATCCATCCGGTATTTTGATTTAAGAAACCAATCCCCTCTTCTTCATAATCCATAAAATAAACATAATCCCAGTTAAAACCGCCGTTCGTTGTCTTCAGATAGAAAGAAGAATCAGTAAAGCTTTGTATACTGATCACACCGAACGATTTTGAAACAGCCGGATTGAAGGAAATTTTCCAGCACCATTCATGACCCCTGAATGATTTATGAACTGTCTGCCAGGAGCTGCCTCCGTTGGTTGTTAATAAAACCACTGAAACTCCGTTGGTAAAAGTATTAGTAGTATATCCGCCGGCAATTAAACCGGAATCTTTACTCCAGAAATAACAATCCACTAATGTCCTTGCAAGTGATGTATCATTAAATGCTACATGCCAGTTCTGTCCTTTATCTGTAGTTTTGTATGCTTTTCCGTCACCGCCAAAAGTACCGCAGCTATAAGCTGTATTTTCATCAACGATAGATATTCCGCAGATACCTGACGGTCTTGGATCAGCAATAAATGAAACAGGTACCCACGTAGCCCCTCCGTCTGTTGTCCTTATTAAAGGACTGCTTAAAGAAAAATCACCTATGATCCCCGTTTGAGAATCAAAAAAACCGACACTCCTTCCGCCAAAACCAGTTTGATAGTTGGTCCAGCTAATTCCACTGTTCGTTGTTTTATAGATCCCTTCTCCTAATACCCAACCGGTATTTGCATCAATAAAATAAAGATCATCATATCTTCCTCCTGTATATGGTATCCCGGGTAATTCTCTCCATTCAAGGGATTGTGAATTGGCGATTTCCGGAGATGCCAAAATTAGAGCTATAAAAGCTGCGGTAATTAATTTTGCTGTCTGAACACAACCATGAAAGCAGTATCCTTTTCTTGCTGCAGAGAGAAAATTTTTGCGGGTTTTCATAATACCATCCTTTATTAAAGATTATAAAAAATGTTCTTTTAATATTATTTAGTATTTATTTCAGCATAAGCATTTTCTTTGTTTGAGAATATTTGTTAATTCCTGATCCCACATCCAGCTTATAATAATAAATTCCGCTTGGATAATATCCACCGTCAAAGCTTGCCTTATAACTTCCGGGATTAAGATCTTCATCTATCAGAACGGTTATTTCTTTTCCGATCTGATCATAGACGATAAGGCTTACATGAATTAGATTATTATTACCTCCAACAGAAAGACCATACTGTCCTGATGAAGGTATGTCAAGTTTAATTATTGTCTTAGGATTAAAAGGATTAGGGAAATTCTGGTAAAGATTAAACTTATCAGGTATCACTGAAGCAGCCGGTTCAACGCTGACTATATCCCGGGAGTATTTACTTATTTTGTGCCCTGAGGCAAATGCTAAGGTATCATTGATAAATCTTATACGGTTAAGATAACGTGACCAGCCGACAGTCACCCAGCTTATTCCTCCGTCTGTAGTTTGATATGATGAATCTCCAACAGTTGAATTTCCATATCCTCCGATCCATCCCGTGTTTTCATTCAGGAAACCGATACCCTGTTCGTTGTAACTCATGAACGGAATTTCTGACCAGTTAAAGCCTTTGTTAGTGGTTTTCAGATAGTATGATTGAAGTCCGTTCATTCTCTGTATGCTGACCACCCCGA
Source organism: Ignavibacteria bacterium (assembly GCA_016710985.1). Classification (GTDB taxonomy): domain Bacteria; phylum Bacteroidota; class Ignavibacteria; order Tepidaquicellales; family Tepidaquicellaceae; genus JAGPCH01. The sequence continues at coordinate 14,488 of JADJTX010000060.1, read as the reverse complement.
ACGTCCTGGATATCTCCGGATTAAAAGAGATCTTCCAGCACCATTCATGTGTACGAGAAGATTTATAAACTCTCTCCCAGCTGTCACCGCCGTTTGTTGTAAGTATCACAACGGAATTTCCTGTTGCATAACTATTGACATTGTATCCTCCTGCAGCTATTCCTGAGTCAGGCTCCAGAAATAACAATCTACTAATGTTCTTGCCATTGAAGTGTCATTAAAAACAGTTGTCCAGGTAAGACCTTTATCAGTTGTTTTTAAAACTTTAGCGCTGTCAAAATAAGCTCCGCAGGCATAAGCAATGTTCTCATTTGCAATAGAGATCCCGCAAATACCTCTCGGCTTTGGAAGCTGAATGTTAGTTACATCAGTCCAGTTGACTCCTCCGTTAGTTGTTCTGATAAGCGGCACTGACGCATTCAAAGCTCCGATTATTCCTGTCATTGAATCAAAAAATCCAATGCTTCTGTAGGAGTAAACTACATTATAGCTAACCCACGTAACACCGCTGTTTGTAGTTTTAAAGACTTCTCCGTTTCCTAAAACCCAGCCGGTATTTTCATCAACAAAATAAAGATCATCATATCTTCCTCCCGTATAAGGTATCCCGGGTAATTCTCTCCATTCAAGGGATTGCGGGCTGACGGTCTCAGCTAAGCTTAAAACTAAAATGATAAAAAAGAATCTGTGAATGTTGTTTGCTTTTAGGAATGTGGTAAGGAAACTAAAACGGAACTTCGTTGCTGAAAGATTTTTTTTGCGGTTAAACATTTGACCCTCCTGTTTTGAAGTTGTTTAAATTGTTAATTAAACTTTTACTGAGGGTTTGATTTGATTTTAATTAAATCTGCTTTTCCTAACAATGTAATTTTCTGTGCCTTTAAGTAAGACCTTTAGCCCTTTTATAATGGATATATAATTCTTCAGTCAAAATAAATTCTCACAGATCATCACAGAGTTTCTCAGATCTTCACAATACAATTTTAATCATTTAAATAAATTGGTTAAGATTATTACAAAAATAATTCAGGAATTAAATCTGTGAACATCTCTGTCATACGAGAGGGACCAATTTATAAAAGATAAATGTCCTTATTTAATTAAGAGCATTCTTTTAACTTCTGAAAAGTTTCCGGATTCAAATTTATAAAGGTAGATACCGGTAGATAGATCTGATGCATCAAAGTTAACTTCATAAGTTCCGGCATGCTGATTCTGATAAACCAAAGTTCTTACTTCCTTTCCCAGTGCATCATATACTTTTAGATTCACAAAACCATTTTCAACTATCGAATAACTGATTGTTGTGTTTGGATTAAAAGGATTTGGATAATTCTGATAAAGTTTAAATGAATTAGGAATTTCACCTGATATATTATGAACTCCTACAGATCCTCTTGTATATTTATAAACTCTGTCTCCGACAGCATAAGCAAGTGTATCACTAAGAAATCTGAATCTGTTCACATTTGTACCCCAGCCGGCTAACTGCCAGTCAGCGCCTCCGTTAGTTGTCAGATAAGTAGGACCTGTCCATCCTCCAACCCATCCTGTATTCTCATTTATAAAACCAATACCTTCCTCATCATAATTTCTGAATGCAATTTCAGTCCAGTTATTACCGTTGTTAGTTGTTTTTAATATGTAAGAAAAGCCGCTGAATCTTTCTATACTTACAAATCCAATGTCTCTGGAAATGAAAGAAATCTTCCAGCACCATTCCTGCGTCCTCGATGTCTTATGAACCTGCAGCCATGAATTTCCCCCATCAGTTGTCTTTATTACAACTGCATTTCCGGTTAGATCTCCGCTGGAACCACCAACGGCAATCCCGGAATCCGGTGTCCAGAAGTAAATGTCAATCAGAGTTTTGGCTTTTGTTGTATCCGAAAAAACTAAATTCCAGGAAGCTCCTTTATTAGTAGTCCTAATAACACGCGCTGACCCGTAATATCTTCCGCATGCATAGGCAATATTTTCATTAACAATTGATATTCCGCAAATTCCCTGAGGTCTTTTACCGGAAATATTGGAAACCGCTGTCCAGTTAAAACCTCCGTTTGTGGTTCTGTATAATACTTTGTTAGAATCTTCTATCAAAGTTCCAATAAGACCTGTATTTGAATCAAAAAATCCTACGCTTCTGAACTGGTCTCCGAAAGTGGAATTAAAAATTCTCACCCATGAATTTCCTCCGTTAGTTGTCTTATCCACATTACCGTCATAGCCAACTACCCAGCCGGTATTCGGATCAGTGAAATATATATCTTCATTTCTGCTGTTACCGGTATTACCCGGTGATGTAGGAAGGAGGCTCCATTGAAACTGGGAATAAATTTCTGAAGCTGCAAAGGTGAACAACATTACAAATAATACTTTTAAATTCATTCTTTCTTAAAATTTATTAACTTTTTGTGATTTAATAGAATTATTCCGGATTCTCAAACATTACGATCCTAAGATGATTAATGGTGAGTTATACTTTATATTTTTAAGTTTAACCTCCTTTTACACAACGACTTAGAGCTTTATATCTTGCAAACAAATTATCATTAATACCTTCAGACTAGTTTTAATGTTATCTGATATATTGACGGCAAAGTTAATACATTTACATGCAGTTTGTTAACCTCAACTATCAATTATCAACTATCAATTATTTCAGCAGCATCATCCGCTTCGTCTCAACAAAACTCCCCGTTTCAATCTTATAAAAATAAATCCCGCTTGGAATGTTACTGCCTTCAAACTCCGTTTCATGACTTCCGGGTGAAAGTTTTTCATTTACTAACGCAGCTACTTCTTTTCCTAAAGCATCAAACACAATGAGTCTGACATCCGTCATTTTATTCCCGAAATTCGAAGGGGATATCAAATTTTATTTTCGTTACCGGGTTAAATGGGTTTGGGAAGTTTTGATATAGATTATAAGAATTCGGAATTTCTTTCGGGATTACATCCATTCCATTTGAAAATTTATAGATTCTGTCTCCGGCTGCATAAGCAAGTGAATCATTGACAAAACGAATTCGGTTAATATTTTTTCCCCATCCGGCTAATTTCCAAACAGTACCTCCGTTAGTGGTTTCATAAGTAGGACCTGTCCACCCGCCTATCCATCCTGTATTTTCATTAATGAATCCGATTCCCTGCTGCTCGTAAGGCATAAAATTCATTTCTGTCCAGTTAGTACCGCTACTAGTTGTTTTCAGGAAATGAGAATAGCTTTCATCGTTTTGTATACTGACAAATCCCGTCTGGCTGTTTAAAAAAGAAATTTTCCAGCACCATTCTCCTGTCCTGTCTGATATATAAACTCTTTCCCAGGTTGTACCACCATCGGTTGTTTTAATTATTACGGAATTTCCCCAGGCAAAAAACGATGTATTATATCCTCCTACAGCAATTCCGGAGTCAGCGCTCCAGAAATAACAGTCGGTTATGGTTTTTGCAACTGATTCATCTGAAAACACATTTCTCCATGTTGCACCTTTATCCGTAGTTTTAATGATCTTACCGATCTCATAACTTCCGCAGGCATATGCAGTGTTTTCATCTGCTATGGAAATTCCTCCGATATTAGCGGGAGCGTCAGCAGACAAAGATGTAACCGGGGAATAACTTTGACCACCGTTTACAGTCCGGTACAATGGTCTTGAAGAATCCAGTGTGCCTATAATTCCTGTTTGCGAATCAAAATACCCGATGCATCTGCTTGAAGGTATGTAGCCATATCTTTCCCAATTATTTCCTGAGTTTGTAGTTTTATATGTGGCACCATAGAAATTAATTATCCATCCTGTATTTGCATTAATGAAATAGATATCCTCGAATCTTGTATTTCCCTGAATATATGGTGAATTAGAAAAGTAGCCTCCACTTCAAAGACTGCGAATAGACACTTTCGGACATCAAACATAAAACGATGATTGCTAAAATTATTGTTTTCATAATAAATTTATTTAATTAATATCATCCTCTTAGTCTCAACAAAACTTCCCGCTTCCAGTTTATAAAAATATATCCCGCTAGCAAAGCCGCTTCCTTCAAACTCGGTTTCGTAACTTCCGGGAGCCAGCGCTTCATTAACTAAAGTCATAACCTCTTTTCCCAGCACATCAAACACTGTCAGCTTCACGTCTGACGTCTGACCTCTGACATCTGACGGCACATCAAATTTGATCTTCGTCACCGGATTGAACGGGTTTGGATAGTTTTGATATAAAGAATACCTGACAGGAATTTCATTTGAAATATTATTTATACCAACGATAAGTTGTGAATATTTAATTGTCAGAAAGTCTCCCTTTCCCACCGGCTATATAAATGTTGTTAAAATTGTCGAGTACCATTGAACTGGCAATACTATGCTCGAAGCCTCGCTGAAAATTTGAATCCATTGCTGAACTCCTGATGAATTATATTTTATTGTAGCAGTTTCAGAATATCCGTTTCTGTTACTTTGTCCGGTTACATATACATTTTGTGAATTATCTACCGCGACAAAATGAGCAACATCCTGCTCGCCTGTGCCGCTGCATCATATCTGGCTACCCACTGCTGAACACCAGATGAATTATATTTAACAGTTGCATAATCATAGCCGCTCCCATTTGCAATACTTTGACCTGTAACATATACATTCTCTGCAAGATCAGTTCAAGAGAATTAGGCAGGTCGTTCCACGACCTGGGACCATCGTATCGTTTTACCCATTGCTGAATGCCGTCCCGGTTATACTTTATTGTTGCATAGTCATCATCAGATCCATTGCCGCTGCTGTTACCTGTTACATAAACATTTCCCGAACCATCTGCTTTAATGGCAATGGCAAAATCCTCAGCAGTGTTTGTACCATTATATGATTTTACCCACATCATATTCCCAGATGAATTATATTTTATTGTAATAAAGTCACTATAAGCTGTGAATCCATTGCTGAATCCTGTTACATAAACATTGCCTGAATCATCAACATCGATAGATCTTCCCGATTCATTAAAATTCGTACTGTATCTCGGACCCACAATGAATCCCAATGTATTTGTATTTTATTGTAACGATGTCCCATTTCGTCAGGCTTCCTTTGCTATATCCTGTCACATAAACATTTCCTGAGTTATCGATAGCAATTGAGTTGCCTGATCTACACTATCTATCGGACTGTTATATCTTTGTTCCCACTCCAGCATACCGAAGAGTTATATTTAATTGTTGCGTAATCGTCATCAGTACCAATCCCTCTGCTGTACCCGGTAATGAAGACATTTCCCGAAGTATCTGCAACCATTGAAGTTGGCTGGTCCTTATTGTTTGGGGTCCATTGTATCTTGATGCCCATTGCTGAACACCGGTGGGATTGTATTAACAGTGACATAATCCATTGAAACTGATGAAGAAGTAGTTAAACTTTGGACCCGGTTACATATACATTTCCTGAATCGTCAACTGCAACCGTATTTGCGTTGTCTGCAAATTGAAAGTGCTGTTATACCTGACCTAACCATTCCTGAGATACCTGAGAATAAATGTCAGCCTCAAACATGAATAAAATTATTATAGAAATTTTTAGGGTTTTCATTTTACTCTCCTTATCATGATTATATTTCTCTTAAACTTGTAAAGGAATCCATTTTCTATAAATTGATAAATCCTTCGGATTCATTGATGAACTAACTCAAGTTACGCAAAAACATTTATTTGTCATTCTGAGAGTGAAGCGAAGATCCAACCATACTCGATTCTAGTTTAATTACTGGATTCTTACGCCCTTCCTCCGGCTTCGCATCGTTCGGACAAGAATGACCGAATGCGTAAACTTCAGGTTAACTAACAACTGTTAACTATTAACTATTAACTATAACTATTAACAATAACTATTTCAGCAGCATCATCCTTTTCGTCTCAACAAAACTCCCTTCCTCAATTTTATAAAAATACATCCCGCTCGCAAGTTACTTCCTTCAAACTCAGTTTCATATAGCCCGGTGAAAGCGCTTCGTTTACCAAAGTCATTACTTCTTTTCCCAGCACATCAAATATTACAAGCTTCACGTCTTGCGTCTCGCCTCTAGCGTCTTGCGGTACATCGAATTTAATTTTCGTCACGGGATTGAATGGATTCGGATAGTTCTGATAAAGTGAAAGTTTATAGGGAATCGCAGTTGAAATATTCTGAACCGAAGGAGTAACATAATTGCCACCGGAAATGCAAATTATTCTTCCGTCTCTTGAACCTGCTACAACCTCATTACCGTTACCGTCAAAAGCAGTTAAGTTACCCACTAACCCCACTTTCTCGCATGCAAATTCCGGATTACCGTTACCGAGTGAATAATGAAATTTAATTTCTCCGGATCTTCCGTTAATTATATAAAAATTATTGTTGAGAGTCCCCGCAGCAATGTCAAAACTTGAAAAGCTGTTTGTATATCCGATTATACTGACATCAAGAATATAACTGCTGTCAGGAGTATTTATCCATACATCATTTCCGTAGACAGGATTCAATTTATTCAAAGTTTTCTGACCCGATGCAATAATAAATTCTTCTTCATAATGATTTGAAATACCGGTCCTTGGAAAGAATTTTATATTTCCTATAATACTCGGACCTAACATCCTTTCCCATAACATCGTCCCATCAGAACCACTTAATGTAAATATTCTTCCGTTGAATCCTGATTGGCAGGCTATGTCATTTATCGAATCAGTGTTTATGCTTCTGATTTCTCTCATAGACCAGATTATATCCGGACTGCTGTATTGAAAGACATTCAAACCTGAGTTATTAAAAAACTGAGCGATGTAAGGACTGCCATTGTTATTCAGAGACACTGCTCCTCCCATTTGATTATTAACCACATCAGAAAGAAAAAGAGATGATTGAGTACCGGTAAAAATAATGCTTCCGTTTAATCCGTTGAGACAATAAACACTTCTTCTTCCAACTCCTCCGGCTTCTCCGCTTGCAGAACATATTACGTCGTTTTTGCCGTCACCATTATAATCCTTATCCGCTCTCACCCCGTTAATGTCGCCGTTATTAAAAGTAACCGAATCCCCGAATGCCCATATCTGTTTTCCGGTCCTCCCGGATAAAGTATAAACCATTTCATTCCTTCCTCCGCATCCGATGACGACATCCTGATATCCGTCACCATCTACATCGTTTATTATCTGCATAGCATCATCATAAGTGACTGCACCGGAATCATTGCCGCTTGCGGTATTAAATGTCCAGAGAGTATCTGAAGTCACGGAAGAATTTCCGTTAAAGCATGTTATGAGATAATTTGAACTTGCAACGATCACATCATTGAACTGGTCTGAGTTTATATCTCTGATTTGTTTAATGCTGACCGGCTTAAAATTATCTGCTGAAGTAAATGGGTTATCCGGAACAGTCCCTTCCCAATATATTTCACCAATCATAGGGAAAATATTTCTTATTCCTGTACCTGAAAGCATTACTTTAGCAACGGGTAAATTTATTGCATTTGAAAATATTCTCAGCGAATCCAAATATGATGCTGTAAAAGGAAATGATCTGAACCAAATTCTGAAATGTTTTGTCTTCTGAGTATCAATGTGAACAGGAAAACTCAGTCCGACAGTATCTAATTTAAAATAAGATGTTGATGTATTCATCGAATTAATATTCAGGATCTCTGAACCGGTATTTTGAACGGAAAGCATCCAGCCGCAGTTTGCTCCTGCCCTTCTATTACCAAAGTCATAGCTTGTTACCGGCAACTCAATTGTTTGTGAATTCAGGTTTGATGTTAATGTCAAAATAAAGAATAATGGAAAAACAATTAGGCTTTTCATGATAATTAGTTTTTAAAATTTTATTTGTTTCTATTTCAAAAGCATCATCCGCTTCGTCTCAACAAAACTTCCAGCTGGCAATTCATCAAAATAAAATCACGCTCGATAGTTTATAATTGAAAATATTAACTATTAGAAATTTCTGAAAAATTCTTCCAATGAATTATTAAATCGATCCCGAAGGGATCAAAACATTTGTAGAATAAAACTCAAAAGAACGATAGACCCAGAAGGGTCGTACCGTCACTTGAATCAATTATCTATAAACGTATCTATCGTCCTGATTCAATTATCAATTATCAATTATCAATTATCAATTATCAATTATTTCAGCAGCATCATCCTCTTCGTCTCAACAAAACTCCCCGCTTCTATTTTATAAAAATATATCCCGCTTGCAAAATTACTTCCTTCAAAATCAGCTTCATAGCTTCCCGGTGAAAGCTTCTCATTAACTAATGTCATAACCTCTTTTCCCAATACATCAAATATTACCAACTTCACGTCTTGCGTCTCGCCTCTTGCGTCTCGCGGCACATCAAATTTAATCTTCGTCACCGGATTGAACGGGTTCGGATAATTCTGATATAAAGAAAACTTCTCCGGTACAATTGATGATGCATTTGAAATACCAACAATTCCATTCGGACCTCCGGAAAAACAAATAACCTTTCCTGTCCTGCTGCCTCCTAGAAATTCAGCGCTTATGTTGCCGTCAATACTCTTTAATCCTGAAACCTGTTCGACAGTGTTTGTTGTAGCCGAGCCAAAATTATATGTGAACAGTATTCTTCCGCTGTCACCGTTAACGACATACAGATTACTGTTCTGTGTTCCGGCAACTATCTCTTTAATACCGTTTCCTGTAAGATCACTTAACTCACAAACTCCGTGAATGTAATTTCCATCCAATACACTTGTCCATAAAATCCCGCCTAATCTTGACTCAATGCGGGATAAATTTCTTGGTCCTGAAGAAACTATATCTAAAAACCCATCTCCTGAAATGTCATCCATTAATCTGATATTCCCGTCTATGCTTGAGCCGAGATTAAGACTCCATAATGATTGCCCGTTGCTGCCTGATAATGTAGTGATTGTTCCGTTGAAACCAATAAAACTTGCAATGTCAGTGACTGCATCTGTATTCAGATCCTGAAGCTCTTTGAGATTCCAGACTGAACTTGCAGTTGGAAATGTCCAGATCTGACTTCCGCTATTGTTGAACCCGTTAATCCCGTAAGGTCCTCCGTTAAAGCTGAAATCAATTGCACCGCCTATGCTTGTTGAAGTTGTAGAATGTGTGAACTCGCCGTTTTGTACCTGATAGAATATCACGTTACCGTTGACAGCGTTAAGACAAATCACAGCGTGTCTTCCAGTACCTTTGCCTTCACCTGTGGCGGCTGCCAATATGTCTTTCTTTCCGTCATTGTTATAGTCTTTCAATACGCTTAATCCGTTAATGTCGCCGTCAGATGTAATTAAAGAATCTCCGTAAGACCATATCAGTTTTCCTGTTCGCCCCGAAAGTGCATAGACAAGCTCGTTGTTGCCGCCTGTTCCAATTGTCACATCATTAATTCCGTCTCCGTTAATGTCTTCAGTATCTGCATTCCGTCTTCATATATCACCGAGCCTGAAACATTATTGCTGCTGCGTGAATTGAATTTCCATAGAGTATCATCAGTGACAGAAGAATTCCCATTGTAACAGATCGTCCAGTAATTATCGGTTGTTACAATGATGTCATTCTTTCCGTCAAAGTTTACATCCTGTATCTCTTTCATTGAAGTAACCTTATAGTTATCCGAAGTTGTATTAGGATTGTCAGGAATGTTTCCCTGCCAGAATATTTCACCAAGTGTAGTAGGCTCATTCTGTCCTGTGCCTGTCAGTGAGATCTTTAACTGTGCATTGTTCAGTGCATTTGAATTTATCTTTAAGGTATCCGATACAGTACCAACTGAATTCGGATTGAACCATACTCTCAGAAGTCTTGTCTTTGGCGTATCTATAACCATCGGAAACGTCATGCCTGTAGTGTCAAGCCTGAATCTTTGCGTGTTGGTAGTGATCGAACTAATGGAAAGCAGCGCGCTTCCTTTATTTGTAATTGTAAAATATCCTCCGCTTAAAGAATTAATTCTTCTCGCGGAATAGGTGCAGTATTGGAGATGAAATATAACTTCCGTTAAATACACCCTTACCTCTGAGTGTAATTATCTTCGTCGGAGTAACAGCGTCATTACTTACTATTCTTAACTGAGCTGATGTTGTATCAAAAGCATTCGGTGTAAATTTTAATGTATAATTCTTTGTCTGTGAAGGAGTCAATGTATCCGGCACAAAATTAGGAGCGATCTCAAACCTGTCGCTTGTCATAGTATAATTAGATATGATTAGATTGGCTGTTCCTGTATTTGTGATCGTCATGGTCCTGTCATTGGTTGAACCTATTATTGTATTTCCGAAATCAACTGAATTGGTGCTTGTTGCTATCTGCGGGTTACCCTGACCTGTGAGAGAATATTTATAAAGTGTCCTGTACAGGAACATATTATTTCCGACCCTGTCAGCTATAAGCCAGAGATACTGTCCGTCCCAGTGAAGACCGCGGGACTGCAGTCACCGTCAGCATCCGGAGTGGCAAATGAAAACAGAGTGTCGCCTGTTGACTTGCTGTATGCATAAATTCTTTCAGGATCAGGTCCCGGAGTTGTATGAAAAAAATCATTAACATAAATAATGGTATCGCCTTTTACTGTAATTCCCTGCACCTGTCTGCCTCTTAAAGGAATGGTGTCAGTAATAAGTCTTGTTGTTAAATTAATTTTATAAGCATATGCAAAGGGATATGTTGTGAAATCAGGAGAATATACTGAAAACCATATACCATCTCCGTCAAGCGCAATATCACCTATACCTCCGCTTGCTCCGCCAATCAAAGCCGGCAGCTGAATGCTGTCAACGCTTTGACCGGCTGTATTAACTTTAAATAGTTTCGCTCCTGCAGTCCTGAAATCCTGTGCGATCCAGTAACCGCTGCCGTCCCATACAAGACCGTGATTAAAATTATAAGGTGTGGTAAGACTGTCAGTGATCTGACCTGTAGTAGTGACTTTGTAAATGCTTCCGTTATTATCAGTAGCTATGCGGAGTGTGTCTCCTATTTTTGTAATCCCCCAGAAGGAATTGTACTGTGAATAGTTCGGGAAAGGATACGATGCAACTATTGTCTGTGAATATGTATTCGAAACGAATGCTGCAAGAATAAATACAACTGTAAGTATTTTTTTCATTGGTTTTCCTTATGATTGATTTAATGAATGTATTTAATTTTAAATAAATTATACTAAAATTAAAAATAAGTAAAGTGATTTTGGATTAGGCGAAAATCTTTCCAAGGTTCTCATAATTATTTATCAACACAGAGACACAGAGGCACAGAGCGGAAAATAATAAAATGTAAACAACTTCCCCGTCAGAGTCTCCGGTGCTTTTCCCGGGACTCTTTATGTTAAAATGCAAGTCTCACTTTTTTCTTAGCAAAAGACAAAATACTTGAGAGCGAAGCGGGGGACACTCAAGTATTTTGTCTTTTGCTATTTTAATCTTCTTTTTTCATAATCTTTTCTTTTTTATCTAAATCACCTATAAGAACTATCTTTTATCTGCAGACATCAACTTGTTGTTTCCTGTGAGCTGCTTTACCTTTTTCTGTGTATTATAGTGTGGGCGTGCTGTCTGCCGAATGCAGACATCTTATTTTTCGATAAGAGCTGCTAGAGTCCCGTTGCGTTCGCCCACTTAAGTTTTTTTCTTATGATTGTGACTTTTGATATTTCATTATTTAATTTAAAAATTGTTTTTATGTAAACTTTTTATGTGGTTTGTAACTGATATTCCTTTTCATTCATTAATACATATCTTATTCTGTTTAATAACTTTCTGCTTATTTTTATTATTGATTTTGCGCCTGGATAACTTCTTGTATATCTCTTATAATCCAATAATAAAGCCGGATCTTTTCTTATTGCTACCCAACTGCTTTCTATAAGAACTTTTCTCAAAAATCTATTTCCTCTTTTGGTCATCCCTAATTTCTTTTCTTTATCTCCGCTTGAATCTTCGTCACCTGTTAGTCCCACATACGAACAAAGTTTATCTAAACTGCTGTACACATTTAAGTCACCAAATTCTGTTAATATTGTCATTGCAGTAAGAATACTTATACCCGGTATTGTTCTTAACAGACTTACTCTTCTATTGTATAGAGGGAGCGTTGATAACTGCCTTATCTGTTTTGTTAGTTTTGCTATTATTTTGCGTAAGTGCTCTAACTCATCCAAAAACACTATTAATCTCATGCCCTGGCTCGTCTCAGGTTTACTTATTTTACTCAGCCAGCTTATATATGCTTTTGACCAATGAGATCTTATTTTTTCATCTGTAAGGAATATTCCGAAAAAACTAAGAGTACTTTTTATCTGATTCTTACAGCTTGTTTGCTTCTTTACCATGCAGACACGGGTCCTTAATAATAACTTGTCTTCCTGTTGTTGCTTACCCGGGATAAATATGCTTTTCAGATCTCCATTTCTTAAACTCTTGGCAAGCTTTCTGCTGTCTACAGGATCTCTTTTCCTTTTCTTCTCTTTATCCGTTGTCGGAACATCCGCCGGATTTACAATTATATTATTTATTCCATCTCTTAATAAGTCTTCATGTACCCAGTATCCACAATATCCTGCTTCATAAACACTTAGATAATTTCCTCCCGGAAAATTTTTCCTTAAAAAATTTCCTAAGAGTTTTCCTGATGGTGGAAATGTTTTTGTGTAAAGGTCTATTTCATCTACCAAGAATGTGGCTGTCCAACTTTTGTTATGAACATCTATGCCAACATAAATTGACTGACCTTTAAAATTCATTTTTGTAACTTGTTCCATTGCAAGCCTCCTTTTGTTTATTTTAGTCTGTTAACTAAATTTAATAAACTTTTGTGAGGCTTGCTATTTTAAACATAAGGTCTGACGGTAAACTCTAAACTTTCAACTAATAAATTAACTCCACATCATATATTCCATTTCTCACTAGCCCCCGTCAGAGTCTCCGGCGCTCTTCCGGGACTCTTTTATGTTAAAATGCAAGTCTCACTTTTTTCTTAGCAAAAGACAAAATACTTGAGAGCGAAGTGACGGGGGGACACTCAAGTATTTTGTCTTTGCTATTTTAATCTTCTTTTTCATAATCTTTCCTTTTATCTAAATCACCTTATAAGAACTATCTTTTATCTGCAGACATCAACTTGTTGTTTCCTGTGAGCTGCTTTACCTTTTTCTGTGTATTATAGTGTGGGCGTGCTGTCTGCCGAATGCAGACATCTTATTTTTCGATAAGAGCTGCTAGAGTCCCGTTGCGTTCGCCCACTTAAGTTTTTTTCTTATGATTGTGACTTTTGATATTTCATTATTTAATTTAAAAATTGTTTTTATGTAAACTTTTTATGTGGTTTGTAACTGATATTCCTTTTCATTCATTAATACATATCTTATTCTGTTTAATAACTTTCTGCTTATTTTTATTATTGATTTTGCGCCTGGATAACTTCTTGTATATCTCTTATAATCCAATAATAAAGCCGGATCTTTTCTTATTGCTACCCAACTGCTTTCTATAAGAACTTTTCTCAAAAATCTATTTCCTCTTTGGTCATCCCTAATTTCTTTTCTTTATCTCCGCTTGAATCTTCGTCACCTGTTAGTCCCACATACGAACAAAGTTTATCTAAACTGCTGTACACATTTAAGTCACCAAATTCTGTTAATATTGTCATTGCAGTAAGAATACTTATACCCGGTATTGTTCTTAACAGACTTACTCTTCTATTGTATAGAGGGAGCGTTGATAACTGCCTTATCTGTTTTGTTAGTTTTGCTATTATTTTACGTAAGTGCTCTAACTCATCCAAAAACACTATTAATCTCATGCCCCGGCTCGTCTCAGGTTTACTTATTTTACTTAGCCAGCTTATATATGCTTTGACCAATGAGATCTTATTTTTCATCTGTAAGGAATATTCCGAAAAACTAAGAGTACTTTTTATCTGATTCTTACAGCTTGTTTGCTTTTTCCCATGCAGACACGGGCCTTAATAATAACTTGTCTTCCTGTTGTTGCTTACCCGGGATAAATATGCTTTTCAGATCTCCATTTAAACTCTTGGCAAGCTTTTGCTGTCTACAGGATCTCTTCTTCCTTTCTTCTCTTTATCCGTTGTCGGAACATCCGGCCGGATTTACAATTATATTATTTATTCCATCTCTTAATAAGTCTTCATCTACCCAGTCCACAATATCCTGCTTCATAAACACTTAGATACTTTCTCCCGAGCATTTTTCCCTAAAAATTTCCTAAGAGTTTTCCTGATGGTGGAAATGTTTTTGTGTAAAGGTCTATTTCATCTCAACCAAGAATGTGGCTGTCCAACTTTTGTTATGAACATCTATGCCAACATAAATTGGACTCGACCTTTTTAAAATTCATTTTTGTAATTCTTAGCCCCATTGCAAGCTCCCTTTGTTTATTATTTTAGTCTGTTAACTAAATTTAATAAACTTTTGTGAGGCTTGCTATTTTAAACATAAGGTCTGCC
>JADJTX010000059.1 GCA_016710985.1 Ignavibacteria bacterium | reverse complement strand
AATAATGCTGCGATAACTGACAGCGTCCTGATGCAGAAAGTAAATGATAATTATACCGGTCAGATACCGGGTAATGATACGGAATCATTTTACAAATACTACATTAAAGCTACAGACAGTCTTGGAATAAGCGTGGCATCACCTGAACATGCTCCTTTGGATCTGTATTCTTTTGCTGCTGCAAGTGATTTCATAAAACCGGTCATCAATCATGTATCCCCCGTTGTTTCACCTTTAGTTCAATGGCCTGCCCGCATAATTGCAGAAGTATCCGATACTTCCGGGATAGATTATGTCCGTGTCGACTGGTTTAAAAATACAGAGGTCACTGTAAAAACATTTTATCTCGTCAACACAACAGGAAATACATACACGGCTTTATTTAAGTCAGACACATCCGAAGTAAGTGCATCGATAAAATTTATTATACCCTAACGGCAAAAGATAATTCATTTATGCAAAATATAAATACACTGGGAACATTAGCAATGAGAATTACAGCAGAAATACCGGTGCTTTGTGAAGATTTCACCGGATCTGAGTTCCCTCCTGACCCATGGGCATTAGAATTTACTGACAGCTGTTACTGGGGGAAAAGTAATACCGGAAGTTATAACAGCGGACTGTCAGGTTCAGCTAAATTTAATTTTTATAGTGCACCCGCTTCTACAAAACAGTCATTGATCTCTTCAGTATATAATTTATACAGCGGTGATAAGTTATTCATGGATTATGCATACGCTCCGAATTTAGGAACAGACTCTCTGATCATAGAAACTTCTTCAAACTCCGGCATTACATTTCAGCGTTTAGCCGGAATGGCAGGCGGTGAAAACGGAGATTCATTAGACACCGCTCCGTCAACTAATCTTCCGTTTGTACCTGACTCCTCTCAATGGAAAACTTTAGTTTTGCAGAACCTTCCGGCGGAATCAAACAGGATAAGGTTTACCGCGAGAAGCGGAAACGGCGGAAACAATCTGTACTTAGATAATATTTGCATTAAAAATGTAACTGACCCGGATACATTTTCGGTAAAGGTGATAGTCCAGGGTTTGCTTGACCCTAAAAACCTGAATCTATTCAACACTGATACCTTACGGTGTTATCTAAGGAGCATACACTTCCCATATAACCTGGTGGATTCTGCTGTAAGCTTAAGTTATGATCAGAACAGTTTTGAAAGTAAATTCATTTTTGAAAATGCTCAATCGGGTTCATATTACATTGTAATGATGCACAGAAACAGCATTGAAACCTGGAGTAAGACAGGAATTACATATATAAGAGGTGAAGAGTTTAACTATGATTTTACGGATTCGGAAACCAAAGCCTTTGGAAATAATCTTTTCTACATAGAGCCTTATCATTGCATTTACAGCGGGGATGTGAATCAGGATGGAATTATAAATACAAATGACCTTCTAAAAGTTTTAAATGATTACTCCAATAATCTTACCGGATATCAGCCATCTGATATCAATGGAAACGGCATAGTGGATTTTGATGATGTACTAATTGTTTTTTATAATTCAAGTAATTTTATTTCCAGGAAGAGTCCGCGGGTATCGTGAATAGCCTGTGAATAGTCACCTGTCAATAGTCAATAGTTAATTGTTAATTGTTAATAGTTAATAGTTAACATTGAATGGTGTATTATTCATTATTCATTATTCATTATTCATTATTCATTATTCATTATTCATTATTCATTATTCATTATTCATTATTCATTATTCATTATTCATTATTCTACATTTTCATTATTCATTCATTATTCATACTCATTATTCATTAAACAGAACCGGCGGTCGCCGGAAGTGACGTGGCGGTCGCTGGAAGTGAAATGGCGGTCGCCGGAAGTCGGGTGGCGGTCGCCGGAAGCCAAACGGCGGTCGCCGGAAGACAAGTGGCGGTCGCCGGAAGCGAAACGGCGGTCGCCGGAAGACCAACGAATTGAAAAATATTTCAAAAGTAAGTCGCCGGAAGGCAGGTGGCGGTCGCCGGAAGAAGAAAGTTTGTGACAGGATTTTCAGTGGATGTGACCGGATTGTCAGTGGCGGTCGTCGGATGAGGCAAGTGGCGGTCGCCGGAAGCAGAAAGTTTGTGACAGGATTTTCAGTGAATGTGACCGGATTGTCAGTGGCGGTCGCCGGAAGCCCGTCGAAAGTGAAAAGATGTGTATAAATTGAAATATATTTCACAAAAGTATTCTCCGGGCTGTCCAATAACGAAAATTTACCACATTGAACATAATTTACATAGTAGAATTATTCAAAAAATAATATTCCTCAGAAAGTAAAACACAATATTGATGAATAATTCTGAAGTAAACAAACCTCACCTCCGTTTCGTGTAAACAATCTTTTTATCAGTTTCATATCCCTCCTTAATCCGTTGTTTTACGTTTATATCAGTTTCATAAGCGTTCTGTTTTTGTCGTGTAAGCCGAAAAATAATCACCCTCCATTTGTTGACTTAAAACAAACTTTTCTTTTTGTTAAATTACATACAATCAAAATTTAAATAATGAAGCACACACACATTTTAAAGAATGCGCCTGAAGAAGGTAAAGTATACCGCGTCGAATACAAGGGGGATGAATTATATGATGCTAAAGTAATTCAGCACGAAGGCGGATGCTGGGCGAAAGTAAAGATTGAAAATGTTTTACCTTCGGAGAATGAAAAAATGTATAAGGAAGGTCAGGAGTTTGATCTGAAGCTGGGATATTATAAGCTGTATGAGATCGTTAACAATGAGCAATGAAACAATGAGCAATGAGCAGAGTTAGTAGTTAGATCAATGAACAATGTAATTAGTAATTAGTAATTAGTAATTAGTAATTAATATGATTTTATCTGAAGGAGAGATTGTTTTAACAGAGCGGCAGTCAAAGTTTATCGAGAGCGGCTGGGGGAAGGAAGTTTTAGAAGATACGGTGGTTAAGAAAATTGTATATGAGTCGGATGGTTTGAAGGTAAGCGGATATCTGGCATATCCGGGAATAACAAGTAAAGACAAAGAAAGCAAGTATCCTCTAATAATATGGAACCGCGGCGGGAATCTTGAGGACGGAATGATAGATGAATTCCTTGCAAGGGGGATATTCGGGGAAGTTGCTTCATGGGGGTATGTAGTTTTAGCATCACAGTACAGGGAAGAAGATGAGTTTGGCGGGAAAGATGTAAACGATGTTTTAGATTTGATTCCTATAGCAGAAAGTATATCATTTTGCGATACAGCAAGAATAGGAATGGAAGGATGGAGCAGAGGAGGAATGATGACTTACCTGGTTTTGAGCAGGACAAACAGGATTAAATGCGCGGTGATAATTTCAGGATTGGCTGATCTTTTCAGAAGTGAAGAAAAGAAAAGCGGTTTGGCGAAAATTTATATGAACTCATTCGGGAGTGAAGATGAAGGTGAATATATCGGAAAAAGAAAGAGCGTTCAGCTGTTTACTTTGCCGATAAGATCAGCAGGGATACGGGAATACTTTTGATTCACGGAACAGCAGATGATAAAGTATCACATCAGGACTCAGTTGACATGTATGAATTGCTGAAAAAGAACGGTGTTAAATGCGAGCTGAAATTAATAGAAGGCGGTGATCATTATTTGAAGAAAGACAGAAAGGAAACTGTGAAATTAAGAAGAGAATGGTTTGATAAATACCTGAAGAGTTGAAAGTTAAAAGTTGTTGAAAGTTAGGGAGATCCAATTTGCACGAATTTTATACTAAATTATTGCAAAATCATTTCTGACAAAAAGCATAAACAGAGTTTTTAATTAAATATAACAGAAAGGAAAAATAAAAGATGTATGATCCGATAATGGTACAGCCAATGAGAACTGAAGCAAAAGACATTGGTTTTAAAGAGCTTTACACTCCGGAAGAAGTAAAGACGGAATTAGATAAAAACGGAACAACTCTTGTGTTTGTAAACTCAGTCTGCGGCTGCGCTGCAGGAAAAGCAAGACCGGGGCTCAAAGTAGCAATTGACTGGGCAAAGGAAAACAATGTATTGCCGGATAATTTAGTAACCGTTTTTGCCGGTATGGAAAAAGAAGCGGTTGAAGAAACAAGAAAATACTTCACTGGATTTGCTCCGTCCTCTCCGCAGCTTGCATTGATAAAAGACGGTAAGCTTGTTCACATGATACAAAGACATGAGATCGAAAACAATGATGCAAATGCAGTCGCAAACAAAGTTGCAGCAGCTTTAAAAGAATATTGCAGCAAGGTAAATGCATAAAGTATTAAGACATAAATGAATATATAGAAAAACCGGGAGTTGTACTGTCCCGGTTTTTTTATGAAGTCGGAATTTAAAACAATGGCTGACCCTTATGCAGATGAAGTATATTCACCTATTTAATAATTCGTAAATTTTATTCATTTTTGAACCGGAGTTCTTTCACAATGTATACAAAATTCCAATGCATTGGAATTTAAAAGAGAGTTTCAATAGTTATAGCTGCTGATTACAAAAAAAGATTATTCATTTCAATACAAAAAAATTTTTAAAAGTATTAGTTAAATATTCAAGACTTGAAATAACTAATATTACATTATAAGTTCAATCGTTTTTTAATATATTTAGTTAAATAATTAACCAAACGGATTAAGTAAAGAAATAAGAATAATTCCCAAAAATTATTTTTAAATTTAAATTATAAAAACAATGGATAGCAACTTTTCAAGCAGAGTTCAGGATGTAATAAGATTGAGCAGAGAAGAAGCAATTCGTCTTGGGCATGATTACATAGGTACTGAACATCTCTTATTAGGGATAATAAGAGAGGGCGAAGGAATTGCAATAAAAATATTTAAGAATCTTGGAGTGGAAGCTTTCAAGATCAAAAAAATAGTAGAAGACACAGTAAGACAATCCGGAGGGACTTTAACAGTCGGGAACATTCCTCTAACAAAACAGGCAGAGAAAGTTTTAAAAATTACATATCTCGAAGCAAAGTTATTCAAATCCGAAGTAATTGGAACAGAACATTTATTACTTTCCATTTTAAGAGAAGATGATAATCTTGCTGCGCAGATTCTTCACCAGTTCAACATAAATTACGAAGCAGTGAAAACAGAGCTGCTCAACATCTTAAGCGGTAAACCATCCAGCAACCAGCCAAGCTCAAAAGCAACTTCGGAGAAAAAACAGGAAAGAAGCAAGACACCTGTACTTGATAATTTCGGCAGAGACCTTACGAAAATGGCTATAGAAAATAAGCTGGATCCGATTGTCGGAAGGGAAAAGGAAATAGAAAGAGTCGCGCAGGTTCTCAGCAGAAGAAAAAAGAATAATCCTGTATTAATAGGTGAGCCGGGAGTAGGAAAGACAGCGATAGCCGAAGGATTAGCATTAAGAATAATCAATAAAAATGTTTCGAGAGTACTCCATAATAAAAGAGTTGTAACTCTGGATCTAGCTGCGTTAGTAGCTGGTACAAAATACAGAGGACAATTTGAGGAGAGAATGAAAGCAGTGATGAATGAACTTGAAAAAGCAAAGGATGTGATTTTGTTTATTGATGAGCTGCACACAATTGTAGGAGCAGGAGGAGCCAGCGGGTCTCTTGATGCGTCAAATATATTCAAGCCTGCATTATCAAGAGGTGAGCTTCAGTGCATCGGAGCAACAACTTTAAACGAATACAGGCAATACATTGAAAAAGACGGAGCGCTTGACAGAAGATTTCAGAAGATCATGGTAGAGCCGACGAGTGTAGATGAAACCGAGCAGATACTTAATAACATTAAAAGTAAATATGAAGAGCATCACAATGTAAAATACTCTGATAAGGCAATTACTGAAGCTGTAAGATTAAGCGACAGATACATAACAGACAGATTTTTACCGGATAAGGCAATTGATGTAATGGATGAAGCCGGTTCCAGAGTTCATTTATCTAACATCATTGTTCCGAAAGAAATCGTTGACCTTGAAACAGAAATTGAAAAGATAAGACAGTTTAAAAATCAGGTAGTAAAAAATCAGAACTATGAAGAAGCCGCAAGGTTAAGGGATACTGAAAAAAAATCATTATCTGACCTTGAGCAGCTGAAATTAGACTGGGATATCAAATCACAGAGCATGGTATATGAAGTGGATGAGCAGAATGTAGCGGATGTTGTTGCAATGATGACGGGAATTCCGGTTAATCAAATCGCAGAAGCAGAGTCTGAAAAGCTGGTAAAGATGGAAGACAGTCTGAGAAATGTTGTTGTAGGTCAGGATGAAGCAGTCATCAATATTTCCAAAGCCATCAGAAGAGCAAGAGCAGGACTGAAAGACCCTAACAGACCCATAGGTTCGTTTGTATTTTTAGGTCCTACCGGGGTTGGAAAGACTGAACTTGCAAAACAACTTGCTAAGTTCCTGTTTAATTCTGAGGACGCTCTGATAAGAATTGACATGAGTGAGTATATGGAAAAATTTAATGTATCAAGATTAGTTGGAGCTCCTCCGGGATATGTAGGATATGAAGAAGGCGGCCAATTAACAGAGAAGGTACGACGCAAACCATATTCAGTGGTTTTACTTGATGAAATTGAAAAAGCACATCCTGATACTTTTAATATTTTGTTACAGGTATTGGATGACGGAATTCTCACAGACGGACTCGGAAGGAAAGTTGATTTTAAGAATACCATAATCATAATGACTTCTAACATTGGAACGAGAGATCTTAAGCTTGATAAAGTATTTGGATTCGGTGACCCGACAAAGAAAAGCAATTATGAAAAAATAAAGAGTACGATTGAAGAGTCAGTTAAGAGAGTATTTTCGCCGGAATTTTTAAACAGGATCGATGAGATGTTTATTTTCAAACAACTGGAAAAAGAAGACATTGTAAAAATTGTTGAGATAGGATGCAAAAAACTTTTATCAAGAATTCAGTTACACGGAATAAAAGTTGATGTTTCGAAACCTGCACTGGAATTTTTAGCTGAGAAGGGTTTTGACCAGACATATGGAGCAAGACCTCTGAGAAGAGCTATTCAAAAATATCTGGAAGATCCCCTTAGTGAGGAAATTCTTAAAGGTAATTTCAAGGATGTAGGTAAAGTAAAAGTAAAATATAAAAAAGGAAGTGAAGAATTAACTTTTACTGATGACAGAAAAGAAAACAGTCCTGATAAAGACAACACTGTTGAGGAACTGGAAGAAACAAAAGAGAATCTCGATTAAATAAAAATGCTTCTTAATAAAGGTCCTTTTAACGCAATGATAACCTCTGTCGGGCACTATGTACCCGACAGAGTCATTGATAATAAGTTTTTTGAAGAATATTTGGATACCAATGACGAATGGATAAGATCAAGAACTGGAATACAGGAAAGGAGAAGATTAGATAAGGACCTTCCGACTTCCTTCATGGCAATAAAAGCAATCGAACAATTACTGCAAAACCGA
This sequence comes from Ignavibacteria bacterium, assembly GCA_016710985.1. Taxonomy (GTDB): domain Bacteria; phylum Bacteroidota; class Ignavibacteria; order Tepidaquicellales; family Tepidaquicellaceae; genus JAGPCH01. Next base: position 72,280 of record JADJTX010000059.1, on the reverse strand, counting down.
AAAATAGGGATAGATGAAATTGACCTTATCATTGTAGCCACAGTAACACCTGATATGATTTACCCCTCTACAGCATGTGTAATTCAGAAAGCAATGGGAGCAAAAAACGCCTGGGGTTTTGACCTTCTTGCGGCTTGCTCAGGATTCATATTCTCATTGACTACAGCCGTGCAATTCATTCAATCCGGTTCACACAAAAAAGTAATTGTAGTGGGAGCTGATAAAATGTCAGCTATTACAAATATGGAAGACAGAAATACCTGTCTGCTGTTTGGTGATGCGGCAGGAGCTGTATTACTTGAACCTACGGAAGATAAGAGTTACGGGATATTGGATGCCATCATGAAAATAGACGGTGAAGGCGGAAAGTATCTTCATCAGCTTGGAGGAGGGAGTTTAAATCCTGCTTCTCATGAAACTGTTGATAAACGGATGCATTTCGTTTATCAGGACGGCAAAACTGTTTTTAAAGAAGCTGTGAAAGGAATGGCAGATGTTTCTTATGAGATCATGCGTAAAAACAAATTGAAACCGGATGACATTTCGTATTTAGTACCTCATCAGGCAAACTACAGAATTATTACTGCATGTGCTGAACGAATGGGGCTTTCAATGGATAAAGTAATGGTAAACATTTACAAATACGGTAACACAACTTCAGCAACAATACCAACCTGTATTTCAGAATACTGGCAAAATGGTAAAATCAGGAAAGGTGATAATCTGATCTTATCAAGCTTCGGTGCCGGATATACCTGGGGCTCAATTCTTTTGAAATGGGCATATTAAATATTAACATTTAAGTTTTAGAATATTTATCTTAATAAAATTTTTTAATTTATTAGGTAAATGTTTTCCTCAAATATAAATTCCTACGCTAAGATAAATTTCGGTCTCAGAATTTTAAATAAACGAGAGGATGGCTATCATAACCTTGAGACAATTTTCTACCCTATCAGGCTCCACGACGAAATACACATTGATATTCAGAAATCTGAAACGGATTATAATTCCGTAGTCCTGAAGTCCAATAAGCCCTTTATACCGCTGTCTAAAGATAATCTTTGTTATAAGGCTGTGGAATATTTTTTTAAAGAATTCAAGATAAGAGAATGTTTTAAACTTAGCCTGTATCTGAATAAACACATTCCTGTAGGAGGTGGATTAGGAGGGGGCAGCTCCAATGCAGCCACAGTAGTAAAGTTTCTGATCAAATATTTAAATATTGATATTGAATCCAACCGGGAGAAAATCCTGAATCTGGCTCTGTCCATTGGCAGCGATGTTCCATTTTTTCTGTCTTTAAAACCCTGTTATGCGGCCGGACGCGGAGAGAAAATGATTTTGCTAAGGGATTTTAAAATTGACTATGATATCCTAATCGTTAATCCAAACCTGCATGTTTCTACTAAATGGGCTTTTGAAAAATTAAATTTTAAAAAGAATTTCTCCAAAGAACCGGTTTTAAATAAGGTCAGAAATGTTGAATCTGACAATCTTTCTGTGCTTGTAAATGACTTTGAAGATATTGTTTTTAAAAAATAATGAATTAAAGAAAATAAAAGAAGAGTTACCGGAAATGGGAGCAGTGTATTCATCAATGAGCGGGACCGGAGCTACAATGTTTGGATTATTTGATAAAAATAAAAAGGCACTTTGAAAAGTGCCGTGAATATTATATCGGGAAAAATACTTTACATTTGTTTCAGATTAAATCAGAATGTAATGTTTAAATTTGCAACAGGGACCATTTTTTTCTCACCTATTGAAGAATATTTATTTTCCATATGAACGCTTGTTTTTACTTTAAGGTCTTTATTAAACATTGAGACACTCCATGCACCGTCTGCAGCGCTTAAAATGTGATTTAGTACAACTAAAGTAAGTGAAGTAGTTGCTTTGTCATAATAGCTATTTGCTTCCTGCCTGTTATATGAATAGTCATTAAACATCTGAGTTTTATATGTACCGTAGTTATTCCTGTTTACAACATCAAAATCTGCATCAGCCCAGCCGGTAACAAAGTTCTGGTACTTACCGATCAATTCATAATACTGCTGAGCACCGTATGGCGGAAGCTGATGTGAGAAGTTTTGTGCTTCACAAACATTAATTTGTCTTCTCAATGTTTCTTTGTCAGATGTTAAAATAATACCGTCTGATCCTGAAAAATTTTCTCTCTTAAGCCAGTCAGCATACTTATATACATCCCAGTGTGAATTCGCATAACTCTGATACTCATCTGTCTGATCATCGCCCTGATTTTCATAATTTGCATAGGCTATCCACAGCCCGGCTTCAACAGCAAGAAAAATCGCGCCTTTAAGATATCTCTTCGCATAGAACTCCCCTGTTCCGGGAATCAGCCCGGAGAATAAAGCACCTAAATACGGAGATTTTTCATTAGGCTTAGACTGTATGGATTTATTGTATTTGTCTTCCAGATTAATTTTAGAATCCTGAGACAGAAGCTTATTGCTTAATTCTAATTTACGATAATTGGATGACGTCTGAGCAGAAGATATGTTGAATACTGATGAGATAAATAAAAGAGCAAGAATAAGTTTTACGTTTTTCATTTTAATAATGGATTTTGTTTAAAAATAATGCGTTACCCGGTAAATAATGTGCTCCTATTTTTTCTCCTTTGTTTACTTTTTCCTGAATTTGTTTTAAAGTTAATTTTCCTCTTCCTATTTCCAATGAACATCCTATGATTGCTCTTACCATTGAATGCAAAAATCTGTTTGCAGTAATTGAAAATATTATCTCATTTCTTGATTTTATGAATTTATATCTGAAATCATAAATTAAACAGAAGAAATCTTTTTTATCTTCCTTGTTCTTGCAAAAAGATTTGAATATTAACTGATCTGAGATAAATTTAATGAACTCATCAATCTTACTAAAATCCAGATCGTAACCTATTTTATAATAACCGTCTCTGTTAATCGACTTCTTTTCCAAAGTAATTTTATACAAATATTCTCTCTTCTTTGCCGAGAATCTCGAATGAAACCCGGGAGAAACCAAGCTGATCTTCCTGACTGTTATTGAAGCCGGCAGTACTGAGTTTAAAGAATACCTGAATTTATTCAGATTTAACTTATTTTTGAAATTAAAATTGGCAACCTGATTGTAAGCATTAACTCCGGTATCCGTCCTGCCTGCTCCGGTTAATTTTATTTTTTCTTTTAAGATCTTTTCGACGGAAGATTCTATCTGCTCCTGTATAGTATCTTTAGTATACTTTTGCTTTTGCCATCCTTTAAAATCTTTACCGTCATACTCTACTATTATTTTATAGTTATACAACGGAGATAATTAAAAATTCCTTGTAAGATTTACTTTTACACCGTCAAAAGATAAATCTTTTTTATACAATAACTCAGGCTCAATATTTAAAGATGAGACCTTTTTCGGATCGTTCTTCGCTATAAGGTATGCGCTTATCCCGGCAACAATTCTGTTAGCAATCAATATGCTTCCGAAAATAATCCGGTTATTGTAAATCCTTTCACTGCTTTTTCTCTGTGCTTCAAAAATGTTCTGATTATTACCATTATCCCAGTTCCAGTAATTCTGATCTACATTGTATAAGCTTGTATAAGCTCCGATGGTCAGCTGATAATTGTTATATTCATATATGTTTGCGTAATTGCCAACATTTGAAAAATAATCGTCATCTTTATTGTTTACATCCTGCACCGCTGCGTGCTCATTTGAAAATGTCTTAGCATCATCCATAACATCATCTCCATAGACGCTCACTGTAGCGTAACCAAGCCATCCTGCAACATCGGTTCCAAAGAAATATTTACCTACATCCATTCTGTTTAAATAAAAATGACCTGAACCGGGTAAAATCAAAGAGAATAAAAGTGCAAGACCCGGAGATTTCTTTGAATCGGCAACCGAAGTATTTATTTCAGGACTCTTCTCAAAAGTTTTTGAGTTTAACAGTTTCGTCTTTAACTCAAGAACCTCATTTCCATTTTTTGAATGGTTTATATTTTGAGAGTAAGCATTTGCAAATATTATCAGGGAAGAAATTATTGTTACAGCAATTTTAAATGTCATTTTTGTGAAATATATTTTTGAAGTGAATTAATCTTTTTCTTAAATTCTTCCGGTTTTAAAAAACCCGTGACCCTCAGGTCCTTGTATTCTTCACCACCCGGACTTAGAAATACTACAACCGGCAGACCTTTAATGTTAAATTTATTTGTAATGTCTTCGTTTTCCTTTGTCAGATCGACTTTAATTGTGTTAAAGGATTTAGATAGTTCGATGATTCCGGGATCAGTATATGTGTATTCATCAAGCTCTTTGCACTGTGCACACCAGTCAGCGTAAAAGTCAATCATAACGGGTTTGTTTTCGGATTTAATGCTGTTGTCAATGGATTCAACGGAAGATAACATTTTCCAGTTAACTGTATCAAGTGTGTCTGCGGGCTTTAACATCCAAGTTCCGAAAACAATTGCAGTTATAGCTATTAAATATTTTATTTTTGAATAGACAACTGAAGTTAAACCTTTCCGGTCGAGCAAAATTAAATATGCTCCGGATAATATTATATATAGCGGGAAAATTATTTTAAAAACATCTTTTGGAATCAGGGGTTCAAGAGTATTAAGTGCCATTCCGAATAATATCAACCCGAAAATTATCTTAACTCCTTCCATCCATTCACCGGACCGGGGTAATTTGCTTATTGAACTTGAAGATGCTGAAAGGAATATATATGGCAGCCCTAATCCCATTGAAAGGACAAAAAACAATAAAAATCCGGTAAATGGATTTCCGAGTTTACCGACAAATACAAGCAAACTTAAAACAAATGGTCCGATACAGGGAGCAGCTATAAACCCAACTGTCAAACCCATGAGCAATGATCCGAAATACCCTGACCTGTTCTTATTTCCTATTAATGCCAGACTCTGTGGGATCTTTATTTCAAACAGCCCGAACATGCTTGTTCCGAGAGCAAACATAATTAATGCTATGAAAATAATAACAATAGGATTTTGCAGCGCTGTTCCGAGCAGACTTCCGGTCAAAGCAGCGAATACTCCAAGGACAGAATAAGTAACTGACATCCCAAGGGCATAAAATATACCCATCAGGATGCTTTGTGATTTACTGCCGCTTCCCTGTGCTCCGAAATAGCTCACGGTTATAGGGATGAGAGGATAGACACAGGGAGTCAGATTTAAAGCTAACCCTCCCAGAAAAATAAATATAAGCGCTGCAGCCCAGCCTTTTTCTTCTATGAGGTTTGATATCTGATCTTCCTCGGAATCCGGCGATTCCGTTCTCTGATTTTCAGTTAAAGTAGTTTTTGATTCAGCAGAATTTTCTGAAGTTGCTGTAGGCTTTGAAAAATCAATATTTTTGAATATTTCTATATTTGATAAGGATTTGGACGGATTATCATTATCTATCTGAACGGAAATAGTTTCATTTATAGTTTTTGGAGAATAGCAGACCTTGTCGTCACAAGCCTGGTAATTAAACTTTAAAGGTAAGTCATATTTTCCATTGACTAGATCCGAAGCAGGCAAAAAAGTCAGCGCAGCAATAATTTCACCTTCATACACATTTATTTCATTTTCACTGAATTCAAATTTTAGCTTTTCATCTTCCGGAAAGAAAGTATTTAGAAATTTAAATTTATCGGAAGCACCCGTAACTGAAGTTTTGATAAGTGTCGGATCATCAACTTTATAGGAATTTATATGATATTTTTCCTTAATGGAAATTTTTAAAGCAATTTTAACAGTGTCTTTCGAAGAATATTTCTCTTTGCTAGAATATGTTGTGAGTTTTACATAGCCGGGGTCCTGTGAAAATACTTTAGCAATATAAATAAAGAACAAAAAGACAAAGATCAGTTTAACTAATTTAAAGGACATTTTATATAATGTAGGAACTATTAATTGTTATGTAAAAGTTGTAAAGAAGACAGAACAATATAACATAATTTAAAAATATAAGCTACTAAAAATATTAGTTTCTGTTGATTTTTCAAACCTAATCTTGACTTTTCAATACAATTTAGTGTATTTTTGTATAAGTAATTATTCAAGAGATAAGTAAAAAGTGCATTTTAACGCAAAATTTGAATGTTTTTAAAAATTAATTTAAATAAGGAGAATTAAAAATTGAAACCAGCAGTAAAATCAAAAAGTGACAATCCACTAAGTGAGCTTATAGATGATAATGTTTATAATACTTTAAAGAAATATAAACTCCTTGATGAAAAGGCCATAAGAGATTATAAAATAAGGCAGATGTATAAAGAGATGCGAAGAGAAATGAGTGCGGGTGAAGCAATCGACAAAATTCAGGAATTATTCCCTTATTTGCAGTTTGATACAATAAGAAAAATAGTTTATCAAGTTTCCAAATAATAATTGCATATTCTATTAATATCAGCCGATCCGTTATTTATTTAATGGTCGGCTTTTTTATTACTTCAAACAGGAAATTATATGGAATTACTAAATCAGTATGTCGAAAAAATTCTGGTTGAGTTCATACGGAATGAAATGTACAGGATTGGAATCACAAAAGCAGTAATCGGTTTATCTGGCGGAATCGATTCAGCGGTTTCAACTCATCTTTCAGTAAAAGCATTAGGTAATGAAAATGTAACCTGTTTACTTATGCCTTACAAAACAAGCAGCCCGGAGAGTTTGACAGATGCGATGAAAATAGTAAAAATTTAAAAGTTAAATATAAAAATCGATATATCCGTATAGTGGATTCTTTTGTAAGGGACATTAAAGACACGGAAATTTCTAATGTCCGAAAAGGAAATATCATGGCAAGAGTCAGAATGGTTTTACTGTATGATGAATCTGCTGCGCAGAACGCATTGGTCATCGGGACAAGTAATAAAACAGAGATCCTTTTAGGCTATTCAACAATCTTCGGAGATTCTGCATCTGCAATTAACCCGATCGGAGATTTATATAAAACACAATTATGGAGTCTTGCGGGTCATCTTGGAGTTCCTGATAATATAGTATCAAAAAAACCTTCTGCTGATCTGTGGAAAGGTCAGACCGATGAAGATGAACTTGGATTCACATACAAAAAAGTTGATGAATATTTGCAGCATAAAGTGGAAGAGAGAATGTCCGATGATGAATTAAAAGACCTGGGATATGATAATAAATTCATGCAAAGAGTAAATTCATTAATTATCAGAAGTCAATTTAAACGCCTACCTCCTTTAATTGCTAAAATTGCCAACCGGACTGTCAATATTGATTTCAGATATAACCGGGACTGGAATACATGATAAATTTCAGATTTCAAATTTCAAATAAAGTAAAGTTGAAAATCAAAATTTTAATATTTGTTTTATTTACTTCAACATTATATGCTCAAACCGGAGGTTTCAGAAACGGAGTTGTGAGCTCTTCACAGGAATTAGCTTCTCAGGTCGGCATCGATATTTTGAAAAAAGGCGGTAATGCAATTGATGCGGCTGTAGGGGTAGGATTCGCTCTTGCCGTAGTTTACCCTCAGGCAGGAAACATAGGTGGTGGAGGTTTTATGCTCATACACTTGAACGACGGTTCAAATACTTCTATAGACTATCGTGAAAAAGCGCCATTGCTTTCTGAAAGAGACATGTATTTGGATACGAAAGGTGAAGTAATTCCGAATTTAAGTACTTTGGGAAATCTTGCAGCGGGTGTACCGGGTTCTGTTGCAGGAATGCTTTATGCCCTGGAAAAATATGGCACTATGAACCGGGATGATGTCATGAGCTATGCGATAAACATTGCGGACACCGGATTTTTTATTAATGACATCTTTGCAAATTTATTAAATCAGAATCAGAAAGAGTTTTCTAATTTTCCCGGAACAATGAAAATCTTCGGAGGGAATTTCCGTGAAGGGGTAAGACTGGTGCAAAAAGATCTTGCCAAAACTTTGAGAGTAATCCGGGATTATGGCCGGGATGGTTTTTATAAAGGCGAGGTTGCGGATTTGATTGTCAGTGACATGAATAATTCAAACGGAATTATTTCATATGATGATCTTTTAAAGTACGAACCTAAGGAGAGGGATGTATTGAAAGGCACTTACAGAGGTTATGAAATAATTTCCATGGGTCCTCCAAGCAGCGGCGGAATAAGTCTGATTTATCTGCTTAACATTCTTGAGAATTATGATCTTGGTGTGTCAGGATACGGCCAGTTTAATAATGTACAGCTAATGACTGAAGCAATGAGAAGAGTTTATGCTGACAGAAGTGAGTTTATGGGGGACGCGGATTTTGTGGGTGTTCCGGCGGATATTCTTACTTCAAAAGTATATGCACTCAACAGAATGCGTGACTATCGTGAAGATTCAGCTTCAAAAAGTCTGAATATAAAACACGGAGATGCTTATTACAGGGAAAGTGATCAGACTACACATTACAGCGTAGCGGACAAGGATGGAAATCTAGTTTCTGTAACTACGACTTTGAATGATGTATTCGGGAATAAAGTTGTCGTAGACGGGGCGGGATTTTTTCTGAATAATGAAATGGATGATTTTGTTTCTAAGCCGGGTGTTCCGAACATATACGGACTTGTCGGAAACGACGCTAATTCAATACAACCTGAGAAAAGAATGCTCAGCTCCATGACTCCGTCGTTTGTTTTTAAAGACAATAAACCCTTTCTAGTGGTAGGATCTCCGGGTGGCGGAAGGATCATTACAACGGTTCTTCAGACTATCCTAAATATTATTGATTATAATTTTGATCTTGATCAGGCGATTGACGCTCCGAGATTTCATCATCAATGGTATCCGGATGAAATTCAGGTTGAAAAAGATTTCGGTGATGAATCAGTAAGAACGAATCTGAAAATGATGGGTTATTCTTTGAAAGAAATTCCGGATTTTGGAAGAGTGGATGCCATAATGTTTCTGAGTGACGGAAGTATGACAGGACATTCAGACAGACGCGGATAGGCGGGGCATTGGTTATTAATTTTTAAATCTGAGTAAAATGTCTAAACTTCGTTATTATAGATCCGAAAGCTTCATCAGTCCAATAATGATCGAAAATAATTAATTAGTTTTAAAATATAACTTGATCTTAATTTACCCATTTAAAATTTCTGACAATTGATTAATCTGGCAAATTTTCACAAAAAATTTCTGTTTATTGCAGTATATGTTTTACTGTTAAGCACTGATTCATTCTCACAGCAAAGCAGTTCATTTGATGTTCAAAAATATGAATTGAATCTGGATCTTTACAAATGTTTCACAGCACCTTTTAAAAAATCCTTTGATGCTGATGAGGTTGTTTCCATTAAAGCCACTGAAAAGACTGGACAGGTGATGCTCAATGCTGACAATTATTCACTTGAAATCCGATCTGTTTCGGATGCTGGACTTTCATTCATTCATGAGAATAATAATTTAATCATTAATCTTGACAGACTTTATGATACAGGAGAGGAGTTTAACATTAAAATTTCTTACAGACATAAAGATGTTTTCGACTCTTCTTTCTATGTCAGAGACGGCATGGTTTATACGGATTGCGAAACAGCCGGTGCCAGGAAGTGGTTTCCGTGTAAGGATGTCCCAAGTGATAAAGCGCTGCTATCGTTAACTGCAAAAGTTCCGTCGAATGTTTTGCTTTGCTCCAATGGTTTACTGAAAGATTCTGTAAAAACAGGTGATACAATTTTTTATACATGGGAAAGCAAACATCTTATTGCAACATACCTTGTCGCATTAATAGGTAAAGTTGATTTTAATCTTGATGTAATTAACTGGAGGAGACCAAATGGTGAAATCATGGAAGTTAGGTTTTACTGGCAAAGAGGTGAAACGATTTTTTTTATAAATTTTATACAGAATAAAATAGGAAAGATGCTTGATCTTTTCTCTGATTTGTACGGCGAATATCCGTTTGAGAAACTCGCATTTGCAACTACAAACAAGGATTTTTTATGGGGTGGAATGGAAAATCAAACAATAGTAACTCTGCCCGAATTGCTGGACTGAAGATCTGGCATGTCATGAACTTGTTCATCACTGGTTTGGGGATATGATAACGCCACTTACCTGGTCTGACATCTGGCTGAATGAGGGATTTGCTACATTTAACGAAGCTGTCTGGTATGGAAATCAGAAAGGTTATAAGGACTATAAGAGAATTATTATGTATGAAGCTACAAAATATCTCAGCAGAAATCCGGGATGGGCTATTTATGAAAAATCGTGGGATGTTTCAGCTCCGAATGATGATATGCTTTTTAATTCTGAAATATCCTATTCAAAAGCCGGATGTGTCCTTCATCTGCTGAGATATGTACTAGGTGATTCTACATTTTTTAAATGTCTGAATGTTTACGCAACTGATCCGGATTATATGTACGGCAATGTTACAACGGAACAATTTATCAATCTTGTGAACGAAGTAAGCGGGAAAGATCTGAACTGGTTTTTTGATGAATGGATATATAAACCTAATCATCCCATTTATAAGAACAAGTATAATATTGATGAAGTAAATGACGGGAAATGGAATGTCAGCTATACCATAAATCAGATTCAGGAAAATGCAGGATTCTTCAAAATGCCGGTTGAACTAAAGGTCATTTTTGAAAACGGTAAAGATTCAACAATAAAGGTGAACAATGATTATAATTTTCAGATATATACTTTCGAATTCAATAATAAACCGAAGAAGATTTATTTTGACCCTGATAATCAGATTGTATTAAAGGAAGTAAAGAACTAATTTTACTTAATAAAATTAAGTGCGAACAAATATGAAAACATTATTTTTAACAATAATTTGTCTACTCTTATCATCAACATCTGCTTTTTCACAAGGTATTGGTGATCAAAATTCTTATTTATTCAGTCCTTTTTTTGATTTTTATACAGTCAATTATTTGTCTTCAAAAGAAGCAGGCAAAGGATTTACTGGAATAGCAGGTGATAATGATATCTCCGGGACAATATTAAACCCTGCATCTCTTGAGCTTAAAAATAAGTTTCAGGTTTACGGTGAATATATCTTTAAATCAAATGCATCCATTGAACCTTATTATTCTGATGGTCTCAAAGAACTCCACCCTACGATGCTTGCGGGTATTGGATATAAAATCAGTAAAGATTTTTCTGTTGGCGTATTGTATGAAAACGAAAAAAGTTTTAAATGGGATTTGGGTCCGGTCACAAATGAATTCGGAGAGCCGACGGGTGATAATGTTATTAATGATTTCTCAATAAGTTCAGTATCAGTTCCAATCGTTTATGATTTTGTCGGGATACTGAAATTTGGAGTTAATTTAAATTATAATTTTTATTCTTCAGAATATACTGCAGGTTCCCGCTCACAGTTCAACCGCAAAGAAAGTTTCCAAAAATTCATACCTGATTTCGGTATAATCTATAAACCAATAAAAAGTTTATCTTTTGGAGCAGTCTTTACTCCGCAAACCAGTGAAATTGTTGAAGTAGTTTATACAGATACAATCATACCAAACGAGACATATTCCAAACCAAATTATTTCCCGTTAAAATTTGGTTTTGGAATAGATTATACATTTGATAAAACACCGCTTACTATTTCCGCTGATTATAATTTTGAGAATACATCGACTGATGATAATTTAACTGACCGGAATGATTTCAATTTTGGTCTGGAATACATTATTAACAAAACAGTGACTGTAAGAACCGGATTTTTTACTTTACAGGATATGCGTGATTTTGACGATGAAGAAAATTTTTACATTTATCCCGATCCGGGAAGTTATAGTCAGACATTCGGAACAATCGGAGCAACATTTAACATTAATGAAGTTAATCTGAATTTATCAATTTTAGACAGTCATTTGTTTTCTGCAGGAAGGATAGAGCAGACTCAGGTTAATTTTGGTATCGGATACGATTTCAAATAAAATGAAAACCCCAATTTGAACTATCTCAGGAAACTATCGGTTCTTTTTCCATAGTTCTTTCAGTCTCTTTTTAAACTTCGCCTCTCCCCCATTTTCAGACGGATCATAATAAATTTTATCTTTTAATTCATCCGGAAGAAACTGCTGCTCAACAAAATTATTATCAAAGTCGTGAGCATATTTATAATCCTTACCGTAGTTTAGATCTTTCATTAGTTTGGTAGGAGCATTCCTTAAATGAATTGGAACATCAAAAGCCGGGAGATTATTTACATCTTCTTTTGCTTTGCTTACTGCCATGTATGATGCATTGCTTTTAGGACAGCTTGCAAGATAAGTTGCCGTCTGAGACAAAATAAGAGTAGCTTCGGGCATTCCGATATAGTCAACTGCTGTGAATGCGCTTGTTGCGAGAGTCAGAGCATACGGATCAGCGTTTCCTATATCTTCCGATGCAAGGACGATCATTCTTCTTGCAATGAACTTCGGATCTTCACCTCCCTTCAGCATTCTCGCCATCCAGTAAACTGCTGCATCCGGATCACTTCCCCTTACACTTTTAATGAAAGCAGAAATAATATTGTAATGCTCTTCCTGATTTTTATCATACTTAATGTAATTCGCCTGGAATGTTTCTTTAAATGTTTCATTTGTAAGATGAATGACATTATCTTTATCCGGTTTAGTCAGTTTAACAGCAAGTTCGAGTCCGTTCAGAAGTCTCCTTGCATCACCGTTTGAAAGCCCGATAAGAAAATCCCTGTCTTCAATTTCGATAGTAAGTTTGTTCAGTAATTTATCCTTTGACAAAACATTAGAAATAATAAAAAGAAAATCATCCTTCGTCAGCTCTTCAAGTATATATACACGGCTTCTTGAAAGTAAAGGTGAAATTACTTCAAAAGACGGATTCTCGGTAGTTGCTCCGATCAAAATTATTGTTCCCTTCTCAGCACTTTGTAGCAGCGAATCCTGCTGTGCCTTATTGAACCTGTGAATTTCATCTATGAACAAGATTGTCTTCTTTCCTTTTTGCTTCAGATTAAATTCAGCCTTCTCGATTGCAGCCCTTACATCTTTTACTCCGGAAGAAATTGCAGAGAGTTGAATGAACTCCGCTTTTACAAGATTTGCAATCAATAAAGCTAATGTAGTCTTTCCGACTCCCGGCGTCCCCACGGTCATTGATGACGGCTCATTTTTTCAATCATTATTCTGATTGGTTTACCTTCACCTATCAGATGCTTTTGTCCTGCAAATTCTTCTAACGAGCCGGGACGCATTCTTTCAGCTAAAGGAATGTTTTGAATGCCGTATGCTACTTCTGTTTTCTCTCCGAATAAATCCTGATCCATAATTATAATTTATTTTAAAGTCTTGTATGAATTTTTTTGAAATCAGTAAGATTCAATCTTCCGAGTATAGTTTTTATTTACGAAATATATACCAATGAATATCATTACCATACCGGCTAAATGTAAAATAAATATTTTCTCATTATCAATAATCCCCCAGAAAATTGCAACTATGGGGATGAGATAAGTAACCGAGCTCGCAAAGACAGCGTTGGTGCTGAATACCAGTCGTGTATATAAAATTAGCCCTATAGCTGTCCCGAATATACCGAGTAACGAAAGGTAGCCGAGTGCTTCCAGTGAACCGTTTGTGTTTCTCATAACTTCAACGAAATCACCGGAGAATAAATAAATTAAAGACAAAGGACCTACAGTCAACATTGACAGCGAAGTTACCACTATAGAATTCATTCCGGAGAGATATTCCTTTATCAGATTTAAATTTAAAGCATAACAAATTGTTGCCACTACTATCAGTAAAGCATAAATATTCATGCTTCCTAAACCACCTTTTGAATTTACCAGACTTAATCCCAGTGATCCGATAAGACCGATGATCATCCCGGTTACCTGCAGAGTGTTTATTTTAAATTTAAAGAAAAATACTGCCATCAAAAATGTGAATAAAGGAACCAATGCATTTAGAATTCCAGCAAGCGAGCTTTCCAGTTTTGAAACTGCAACTGCAAATAGAATTGCAGGTATTAGATTACCCACTATGCCTGTGATCAAAATTATTTTCCATTTCCTTTCGGTACTTTCCTTACATTTTTAATTGCAAACGGAATCAGAAATAAAAAAGCAAATGAAATTCTGAGTGTGCCTACCTGCATTGGTGAAAATACTGCAAGCCCTTTTTTTATTAATATGAAAGAGCTTCCCCATATGAGAGCAAGTATTGTTAATAAAATCCATACTTCGATTCTGTCAGACTTCACGAATTTTTTATACAAGAAATATCAAATTATTTATTAAAATACAATAAATATTTTAAAACAATAATAAGATAATTCAGTGTAAACTTTAGAATTTAGTCTATAGAGTGTATGAAGTGTATAGAGTGTATGAAGTGTATAGAGTGTATGGAGTGTATGGAGTGTTTGGAGTGTTTGGAGTGTTTGGAGTGTTTGGAGTGTTTGGAGATTCTTCGTAAACTCACATTACTAAACTTACTAAATTTACTAAACTAACTGAACTTACTAAACTAACTAAACTTACTGAACTTACTAAACTAACTAAACTTACTGAACTTACTAAACTAACTAAACTTACTGAACTTACTAAACTAACTGAACTTACTAAACTACTGAACTTACTAAACTAACTAAACTTAATGAAATTAATGAACTTACTAACTTTCTTGATTGAATTACTTTTAAATTGAATTAAGTTAAGTCAAATGTCAGAACAAACTCACAAAATAATTTTCCACATAGACATGGATGCTTTCTTTGCTTCATGCGAAGAAGCAATAAATCCGTCATTAAGAAGTAAACCGTTGGTTGTCGGCGGAACGAAGCAGGATACAAGAGGCATTGTATCGGGCCCGAATTACCTCGCCCGTGCAAAAGGAGTACGGACTGCAATGGCGCTCACGAAAGCATTTGCTCTTGTTCCGGAAGCAAATTTTATCAGACATACTAAAGGACTTTATTCGGATTATTCGAGAAGAGTTCGTTTGATAATGAAAAAGTATACTCCTCTGATTCAGCCTCTGAGTATTGACGAAGCTTTTCTTGATGTCACCGGAATTTTGCATATACATAATAACGATTATTTATCACTGGCTAATAAAATCAAAGATGATATTAAACATACTCTCGACATCACCTGCTCGATTGGAATTGCGACTAATAAAGTTTGCGCGAAGATAGCTTCAAAGATGAATAAGCCAAACGGAATTACATTAGTACCTTTCCTGAAGGAAAAGAATTTTTGAGTAAGCTTCCGATCAAAGCCATTCCCGGAGCGGGTAAATCTACACAGGAACGGCTTAAGAGATATGGTATAAATTTAATTGAAGATTTACTGAAGTTTGATAAATCTTTCTACGAACATGAGATCGGCATTCATACATCTTTTCTTTTGAATGTAGCTAACGGAAAAGGAAGTGATATTGTAAGTGAAAATGATGAAGAACGCAAATCACTGTCTAAAGAAAATACTTTTTTCAATGATACCCTTGACAAGAAATTTCTTTTATCGGAGTTATATTATCTGATTGAGAGATGCTGTGAAAAGCTCAGAGCAACGAGTATGAAAGCTCGGACAATAACAGTTAAAGTTAAGTATTTTGATTTTAAGGTGAATCAGAAATCTTTTACAGGTTCAAGATACTCAAATCTTGAGGATGATTTTTATAAAGATGCAATTGAGCTTTTGGAAAAGATGCTCGCAAATAAGAGGAAGATAAGATTACTCGGAGTAAAGTTTTCTGAATTTGTTACAGGAGATGATTCCATTCAGGAAAATATTTTTCAGGATACAGACAAAAAGGAAAATCTTATGAAAAAAATTGACAGAATACGGAAAAAGTATGATTATGATATTGTGAAGTTCGGAAGGACGTTTGATCTTTAAAAAGTATTTGGTATTGAGTATTTGGTATTGAGTATTGAGAACAATATTAAAGTTATGATCTAAGTTTTCTTTTAGAAGATTAACCGGGACAAAAGTGTGTTTTGACACTATGATTTTTCATAATTAACACATCGTTATCATATTAGAGAGCAGAGCACATTTTTAATAAACCCTGACAGGTTACGGGTTCCTGTCAGGGTTTAATTGTTCATCATTTAGCATCGTCATCCTTTTTGTGAGAGCAGCACAATTTTTTTCTGATAAACCCCCGGCAGGTAAATCAGCCTGCCGGGATCTAAATCTGTTCATCATTATTGCATCGTTATCATATCAGCGAGTAGAGCACATTTTTAATAAACCCTGACAGGTTACGGGTTCCTGTCAGGGTTTGACTGTTCATCATTTAGCATCGTCATCCTTTTTGTGAGAGCAGCACAATTTTTTTTCTGATAAACCCCGGCAGGTAAATCAGCCTGCCGGGATCTAAATCTGTTCATCATTATTGCATCGTTATCATATCAGCGAGTAGAGCACATTTTTATAAACCCTGACAGGTTACGGGTTCCTGTCAGGGTTTGACTGTTCATCATTTAGCATCGTCATCCTTTTTGTGAGAGCAGCACAATTTTTTTTCTGATAAACCCCGGCAGGTAAATCAGCCTGCCGGGATCTAAATCTGTTCATCATTATTGCATCGTTTATCATATCAGCGAGTAGAGCACATTTTTATAAACCCTGACAGGTTACGGGTTCCTGTCAGGGTTTGACTGTTCATCATTTTAGCATCGTCATCCTTTTTTGAGAGCAGCACAATTTTTTTTTCTGATAAAACCCCGGCAGGTAAATCAGCCTGCCGGGATCTAAATCTGTTCATCATTATTGCATCGTTTATCATATCAGCGAGTAGAGCACATTTTTAATAAACCCTGACAGGTTACGGGTTCCTGTCAGAGTTTGACTGTTCATCATTTTAGCATCGTCATCCTTTTTGTGAGAGCAGCACAATTTTTTTTCTGATAAACCCCGGCAGGTAAATCAGCCTGCCGGGATCTAAATCTGTTCATCATTATTACATCGTTATCATATCAGCGAGTAGAGCATTTTTTTAATAACCCTGACAGGTTACGGGTTCCTGTCAGGGTTTGACTGTTCATCATTTAGCATCGTCATCCTTTTTGTGAGAGCAGCACAATTTTTTTTCTGATAAACCCCGGCAGGTAAATCAGTTTGCCGGGATCTAAATCTGTTCATCATTGTTGCATCGTTATCATATCAGCGAGTAGATCACATTTTTAATAAACCCTGACAGGTTACGGGTTCCTGTCAGGGTTTGACTATTCATCATTTAAGCATCGTCATCCTTTTTGTGAGAGCAGCACCATTAACTTCAAGCCGGTAGAAGTATACTCCAGACGAAAGGTTGCTTCCGTCAAAGACAACGGAATGTTCTCCGGCATTTTTATATTCATTCATAAGTGTTTCTATGAGTCTTCCTGTAAGATCAAAAACACTTAACCTGACGAATCCTTCAGAGGGAATGCTGAAGTTTATTTTTGTTGAAGGATTGAAGGGATTAGGAAAATTGTCTAATGCCGGTTTTTGGACTGCTTGCAGAAAACCTTTTTCAGATAAATTCCTAACTGTTGCGAAAATGCTATTGGACTGTTTGTAAACAGCCACAATACTATTTCTTTGAGCAGTTATAGAAGTATATTCCCCCTCACTTATTTCATCCTGAAGTTCCAATGCAGTATTGCACTGGCCGGATTCGTCAGCTAAGTTAATTTCATTTAAAAATAATTTATTTGCTCCGGTATTGACCCAATTTAAAAAAAGTTTATTTTGATAAATACAAAATCCGTTTGTATTCTTTTCAGATGTAAGCATTCTCTCAGAAGGTTCTTTCATTCCATCAATACCTATTTTCTTTCCTTTTTTATCACCCCATATTACGTTTCCGTCTTTGTCTGCAATTATTCCAAAAATATCATTATAATTTTCCTTGCTTTCATTCCAGATTATTCCCGCTCCGTAGCTGCCGTCACCTGTGATCAATGGATTTGACTGAGGTGAACCGTTTTGAAGATCTATAGACCATTCCTTTTCCAGACGTTCGTTCACTTTTAAAACAATTATATTACTGAACAGCAGATCATTGGAATGCTCCAGTGCCATAATGAAAGAATTCTTGTCCGAGGAAACCATTCTATGATTATAAAAGACAGGTTTTCTGGAATTAACCTGATTAATGTTCTTAAAAATAAGTGAGCCGTTTTTTATATCAACTAAGGATCTTCCCTCAGGATCAAGCATCTTCCCATAGAGATCAAACCTGTATTCCTGATTATGTCTTGAATCAAGCCATGTAAGTAATATTACATTATTGGCACTGACAGCAACTGCGGGTTTTCTCTGATCATTATTCTCATCACATACTTTTAACTCGTTCCCCCTGTTCCATAATTTACTTCCTTTTGTATTGATCAGCTGAGCGTGAATGTTAAAATCACCTTCACTGAAATTTTCCCATGCTATAGCTACATCATTATTGCTTAAAACCGCAGCTACCGGACTGTAATTGTAGCCCCCGTATGAGGCAGAGAGACAAACCGGTGTAAATAATACTTCACCTGTCCGGAATATCCTGGACATGTAAATATCTTCCCTGTCTGTTGAAATTTTTCTGAAAATACATACCACTCCTCCTTCATTATCCGAAAAGAGCAGCGGATAATCTGAATCTGAAGTAAATCCCGAACCTAATTCTGTGTCAACTGAAACACCGTTTGCCGCCCACAACAAATTTCCAAATTCATCGATCTTCTGAACTTTTAAACAACCGTTATTGCTTTCTTCCAGCCAGCAAACAAAAGTTCCGTTTTCCTTTCCGAACATTATTGATTTCTCCGATGACGGTAAATAAACATTACCTGAATTTGTACAGACCGGTATTCTTTTTTCGTCAGCATATAAACTGACTTTTGATATCAGACACACTGTCAATATCAGAATGTAAATCTTAAAATTTTTCATTTCACTTTTCCTTTTTTAATTTTTTAATCTCTTATTTTTAAAAACCGAACAAAGCTATAAATTTTTTAGCGGATTGTCAAATTGTAAAAAAACCGATTTGTGAAAAGATACATTTTAATTTTTTTAAAAAAATAATAGTTGCTTTATTTTTGATAGTGGCTCAAACCCATATAGAATAAGCATTTGCAGAGTTTATAAAAATTGTATAAAAAAATTTTTCAAAAAAGGCGGGAAGATTTTTTTTAAAAAATCAAAATCCGGGGATTTATCTGAAATGAAAAAAGCCGCCGGACTTGGTCCGACGGCTTCTATTTTGCAAGATATTTTTTTATCTTTTTATGTAACTGTCATCAAATAAATTGAATCAACTTTTAACTTTAAACTAAAGAGGTATATTACCGTGCTTCTTCTTCGGATTCGTATCAACTTTATTTTCAAGTATATCAAAATAATAAATAAGCTTCTTACGTGTATCCTTCGGCTCAATGATATCATCTATAAATCCTCTCTCGGCAGCAAGATATGGATTTGCAAATTTTACAGTAAACTCTTCTACCTTTTCAGCAAGAGCTTTAACTTTATCATCGGATGCATCTATTTCCTTTTTAAATATGACTTCCGCTGCTCCCTGTGCACCCATTACAGCTATTTCAGCCGAAGGCCATGCCAGATTAATATCTCCCCTGACATGCTTGGAATTCATAACATCATAAGCTCCTCCGTATGCTTTTCTCAGTATAACAGTTACCTTTGGCACAGTTGCTTCACAGAATGCGTAAAGCAGCTTTGCTCCGTGACGTATTACACCACGCCATTCCTGATCAGTACCCGGAAGGAATCCCGGTACGTCTTCAAGTACGAGCAATGGAATGTTAAACGCATCACAGAATCTTACAAATCTTGCAGCCTTGATCGATGAATTCAGATCAAGAACTCCTGCAAGCACTAGCGGCTGATTGGCAACGATGCCAATTGAACGACCGTTAAGTCTTCCGTAACCAACGACAATATTTTCTGCATACTCTTTGTGTACTTCAAAGAAAGTATCATCATCAAGCAATGCAGCAATTACATCTTTTACATCATAAGGTTTATTAGGATTTTCAGGAATAAAATCATTAAGCATTTCCAGATTTTTTTCACCTCCGGTATAATCGGTAAATGGAACGGAATCCATGTTATTTAAGGGTATATAAGACATGAGTTTCCTGATGCTCTGAAAACACTCGATCTCATTCTCTGCAGTAAAATGACTTACACCGCTCTTTATAGCATGTGTACGCGCTCCGCCAAGATCATCGAATGTAACTTCCTCGTGTGTAACTGTCTTTACAACATTTGGTCCTGTAACAAACATATACGAAACCTTATCAACCATAAAAACAAAATCCGTGATCGCCGGTGAATAAACGGCTCCGCCGGCACACGGTCCTACTATTGCAGATATCTGAGGAATCACACCGCTTGATAAAGTATTTCTCAGAAATATGTCAGCGTATCCTCCGAGTGATACAACACCTTCCTGAATTCTGGCGCCTCCGCTGTCATTAATGCCGATCACCGGAACACCGATCTTCATTGCCATATCCATTATCTTGCAAATTTTCTTTGCATGATATTCTGCAAGAGAACCTCCGAGTATTGTAAAATCCTGTGAGAAAACACAAACGGTTCTGCCCTCAATTTTTCCCGTTCCCGTAATTACACCGTCTGTATAATATCTTGTATCCTCAAGATTAAAATCTGTTGACTGATGCCTTACAAAAAGATCTGTTTCTTCAAAACTCCCTTCATCGAGAAGCAGATTTATCCTTTCACGTGCAGTAAGCTTTCCTTTCTTATGCTGGGAATCAATTCTCTTTTGTCCGCCGCCAAGATACGCTTGCTGTTTTATCTTTTTTAACTGTTCAATTTTAGAAGAATTAGTCATAATAGTTTTAAATTTATTTTCACTGTAATTTACTAAATATGGGTTATCTTTGCAGGTGAGAAATAATTACGATCCGGTAAGTCTAAAGATGTCCGGCTGAAAATTAAACTGGAGAATAAAAATAATATCCGATATGTAGAAGAAACATATCGGATATTATTTATACGGAATTACCAAACTCTGAAAAATTAATAAAAAGAAAAATTAACATTAGAAATTGAATCAAACACGCCTTATATCCGCTCCCAGCTCTCTCAGCTTCTCATCAATATCCTCATATCCCCTGTCAATATAAATCGCACCATTGACCACCGACTCTCCTTTTGCAATCACTCCTGCTATCAAATACGAAAATCCGGCACGCAGGTCAGGAACGTTTATATCGGCTGAATGAAACGGCGTCGGACCTTTTATGACCGCACTGTGGAAATAATGTGTGTTAGCAAACCTGCACTGCAAGCCTCCGAGACATGTATTATATAATTCTATGTCTGCTCCCATCTTCTGAAGTTCTGTCACATATCCGAACCTCTCTTCATAAACTGTCTCGTGTACAATAGAAATGCCTTTTGCCTGTGTTAGTAAAATCACAAACGGCTGCTGCCAGTCGGTCATGAAACCGGGATGAACATTCGTTTCAATTGCTATGGATTTCAGTTCACCGCCGTAAAAAAATCTTATTCCGTTTTCTTTAACTTCATATTTACCACCGACCTTTCGAATGGTATTAAGAAAAGTTATCAGATCATCCTGAATTGCATTCTCAATAAATACATCACCTTTGGATGCAATACCCGCGCATGCAAACGAAGCCGCCTGATTCCTGTCAGGAATGACAGAATGTTCCGCACCTGACAATTTTTCAACACCTTCTATAGTGATTTTCCTGTCTGTACTTATCTCAATGATAGCTCCCATTTTCTGAAGAAACTTGATCAGATCTATTATCTCGGGCTCGACTGCTGCATTTGTAAGAATAGTTCTTCCTTTAGCAAGCGAGCTTGCTATGATAATATTTTCTGTTGCGCCGACGCTTGGATATTCCAAATGTATATTATTTCCCTTCAGTCCCTGAGCTTCCAGTATAAAGTAATCATCTTTTATCTTTACATTGCATCCCAGCTTTTCGAGTGAATCAATGTGAAAATTAACCGGTCTTGAACCGATCTTACATCCACCCGGGATCGGTATCTCCGCTTTTCCTGTCCTGAGAAGCAGCGGTCCTGCAAGAAGAATTGCTATTCTTGTCTTATTGCCCGAGTCTTCGTCAATGATATGATTTGTAACGTCTTTAGTTTGCGAAGAGAGTGTGTCTTTATCAATGGTTATTTTACTCCCGAGTGATTCACATATTTCTTTAGTTAAAATAAGATCGCTGATCTTGTTAGGTGAGTTGTGAAGAATGCATTTTTGATCAGTAAGCAATGATGCAACAAGCAGTTTCGATGCCGAATTTTTCGCACCGCTGACTTTTACTTTACCATTTAATGGTTTCCCGCCATTTATTAAAAATTTTGAATTCGTTTCCGGCAAGATTATTTTTGAGTTTAATAATGTAAATTTTACCACTAAGACACGAAGAACACTAAGAAGAAATTTCTAAATAGAAAGAAACTCTAAATTTTTTGAAACTAAAACTAATGCTAAGTTGAAATATAAGAAATAAATAACTTAGTGAATCTTTGTGATCTTAGTGCCTTAGTGGTAAAAAAAAATCTGATAGTAATAGTAAATCCCTAATCCGAAGATCAGTCTTTCCAGAATCCCATATCACCGAATTTCTTGATTCTGTTATCGAGTAATTTTTCCTTTTTGATTTTACTTACAGTGCTCAGCTCTTCAATGAGGGCTTTCTTTAATAAATCCGCAGCCTCAATATGGTCTCTGTGAGCGCCTCCGACAGGCTCTTCTATTATTCTGTCGATCACTTTCAGCTTAAGCATGTCTTTGGAAGTCAGCTTCAGGGCATCAGCCGCCTGCTCTTTAAAATCCCAGCTTCTCCATAATATGGATGAACACGATTCCGGTGATATTACAGAATACCAGCAGTACTGAAGCATTAAAATTTTGTCTCCTATACCCAGACCCAATGCACCGCCTGAAGCACCTTCGCCGATTATTGCTACAATTATAGGAACCTGCAGCTTTGACATTTCAAATAGATTTCTTGCAATGGCTTCAGCTTGTCCTCTTTCTTCTGCTTCAATTCCGGGATACGCGCCCGGTGTATCTATGAGTGTTATGACAGGTTTGTTAAATTTCTCTGCGAGTTTCATGAGACGCAGCGCTTTCCTGTATCCTTCGGGGTTTGGCATTCCGAAATTTCTGAATATATTGGACTTTGTATCCCTGCCCTTCTGCTGACCGATAATCATAACCGTTTTGTCATCCAACTTTGCAAATCCTCCGACAACTGCATTGTCATCACCATAATACCGGTCACCGTGTAGCTCAATGAAATTCTCGGTCATCAGATAAATATAATCCAGCGAATAAGGTCGCTCGGGGTGTCGCGCAAGCTGAACGATCTGCCAGGGAGTCAGATTTTCAAAAATATTTTTTCTCAGTTCATTCACTCTGATTTCAAGTTTATTTATTTCATTAGAAATGTCAAGCTGGTCTGACATCTTACGCATCTCTGCAATTTTTTGTTCAAGCTCTATCACAGGTTTTTCAAAGCCAAGAAAATTTTGTGCAGCCATAAAGTATTTATTTTTAAAAAAAGAGAAGAAAGATTTTAATAAAATTTCAATATCAAGGATCAGGGACTGGTTCTTTGCATAATATAAGTTAAGGTTTTCTATTTCCCCTTCGGAAATATCTTCATTGTAATTCAATTGTATCAAACCGGTCAATCCCTTTTTCCCTATGTACTGCTTATTTGTATCAAGCCAGACCGGATATCCGACAAAACTGTATTTGCCTCTTAAAACATCCGGGAGCAGCAAAAGTTTTGAAAAATGCTTAGGTAAATTTTTATTGAAACCTTTCTTTAATAAAACCAAAAAAGGATAAACAGTTATAAGAAGTACCGAAGACATTACTATATCAAAAATCCTTTTTAAAAATATATTTAATTTATTATTAATATTATATTCAATATCAACTAAGTTTACTTCATCAAAGCTCCGCATATTCAGCTTGGAAAGTATGAGCTCTTTCCCTGTTGGAATTATCTTAAAGCTGACATTCCTGTTTCTCAGATCCCACATAAGATTCAGCATGTCCTGATTTGAGAAATAGTCTCCTGAAAATACTACTTCATCTATATTGTTTATCTGTATTATTTCTTCAAGCTCAGCAATGTTTTTTCTGACAGCAATTTCCTCATAATGAAGGATGTTATATTTTGAGTTTAATTTATCTTCGGCATTCTGATTAAGCCGCTGCTTGCCGATAATTAATAAATTTATTTTTTTGAGCAAAATGTTCTTTGAAACAAAAAAAAGATAAGCCCTGTATGCGCCTCTGAATGAGATCAGGAATACCAGTGACAGTATTGTCGAGGCTAAGATAACACCTCTTGAATATGCGTATTCATTGAAAAAATAAGTTATTGAGGAATTTATGAAAAAACCCGCTATCAATGCATTAAAGGTCTTTTTTATAGAAAGGAAATTTTTCTTTGAATACAGCCCGAACATTGCAAGCAGTATGATCCAGATAAGAACATATACTGTAATAATGATCAGATAATCTTTATTCGGAAAAATATCAAATCTTACTTTTACGGACAGGATCAGTGATGCATATAAGAGAATAATATCTATTATCGGAAATAAAAAATATTTAATGAATCTTCTTATGTATGAAAACAAGGAACGCCAGAAAATTCCTATCCGGAGAATAAAGGATAAAACCCTTGGCACACCGGTGAAATTCTTTCTGACAAAAATATTCATAGCTCCGTAAAAATTATTTACATATGAAAGATTTGTCTTCTTTGTGCTTTCTCCTTTGAAATGAATTGTTGTAACTTCGGGATAATAATAAATCTTATATCCGCTCCTGTTTATTTTAAAACACAGGTCAAGATCTTCTCCGTACATAAAATAATCCTCATCAAACAAACCGGCTTTGTCCAGTACAGATTTGGGAATGAACATGAATGCGCCGCAGATCGCATCTACAATACTTGTCTCATTTTCATCAAGATATGTAAGATTATATTTCCCGAATATTTTGCTCTTAGGGAAAAGCTTAGAAAGCCCCAGCATTCTTGGAATTGCGACTGAAGGAGTAGGAAAACTTCTTCTGCATGCGGAATCAAGTTTTCCGTTCGCAAGTATGAGCTTGGAAGTGACTGCTCCAATGGTTTTATCACTTTCGCAAAACGCAATCATTTTATCAAAAGTACCTTCCTCAAGTACTGTATCGGGATTTAATATCAGCACATATTTACCGGCGGCTTTTTTTAAAGCAAGATTATTTGCTTTGGAAAACCCTATGTTCTTATCATTAGCTATTACTTTTACTTCAGGATATTTTTCTTTTATGTGCCTGACACTTCCGTCAATGGAATTATTGTCAACTAAAAATATTTCAATATTGAACTTATTATTATTAGCTTTATAAATTGATAATATGCAATTATCTACCATGTCTCTGACATTATAATTTACAATCACTACTGAAATATCTTGTGAAAACTCTGACATCAGTTTTATTTTTTGAAACAATTATAGAAAATCAGATGAACCTGCATACCTGAACGGGAAAAACCGGAAGTTAAATATGATTTGAATTTTTGTGAAAACACCTTCTTAATATAATTTTTATTCAGTGTTTAAATAATCAACGTGACTGGTCTGACCACTTTCAAAAATTACCGGAAGTTTACATTTAGATATAGCGGTCGGACGGATACTAACGAAGTGAACAATCAGGTGAATTATAATTTCCCGACAATTGATTTGAACTTTAATTTCCATACCATAAAGTAAGCTTCATATACTACTTTTCTTGACATCTTTGATTCACCTTCAAGACGGTCAATAAACAATATCGGAATCTCCTTAATCTTAAATCCTCTTTTAAAAAACTTAAACTTCATTTCAATCTGAAATGAATATCCGTTTGATTTGACTTCATCAAGATTGATCTGCTTAAGTGCCGAAACTTTATAGCACATGAAGCCGGCTGTTGTATCCATTACTTTAAGACCTGTTACCATTCTTGTATATACTGATGCCATGTAACTTAAAATCAGCCTTCGTATAGGCCAGTTTAAAACTGACACTCCATTTATATATCGCGAACCGATAACCAGATCATAACCTTCTTTGATTGCTTCTATAAACCCTTTTAAGTATTTGGGATCATGGGAAAAATCCGCATCCATTTCAAAGACAAAATCATAATTGTTTTTTATTGCATAATGAAAGCCCGCAACATATGCGGTTCCAAGTCCGGATTTTTTTTCTCTTTTTAAAATATGAACTTTCTCGTTCTTCAGATCTTCAACTAATTTTGCTGTCCCGTCGGGTGAATTATCATCAACCACTAAAATATGAAAATCATTATCCGGTGAGGAATTCTTTAATACCTCCGGTATTATTCTGAGAATATTATCAGCTTCATTGTATGTGGGGATTATGACTAAAGTTTTATTCAATTTAATGACCTTTCATTAATAGGATTACAATGACTGTATTTATCATGATTTTAAAATCAAGTTTAAGGCTCATGTTCTCAATGTAATAAAAATCATATTGTATTTTTGTTTTCACATCTTCAAGAGATGAATCATATTTATGCTTGATCTGCGCCCAGCCGGTGATCCCGGGTTTAACGGTTAATCTTTTGTAATAGTATGGAATTTCTTTCTTTAACTGTTCAACAAAATACGGCCGCTCAGGTCTCGGTCCGATAAGACTCATCTCATTTTTCAGAACATTGATCATTTGCGGAATTTCATCTATGTATAGCTCTCTGAGTAGTCTGCCGACTTTTGTAATACGGGGATCGTTTTCACCTGCCCATTCGGGACCGTATTCCTCGGAGTTCAATACCATGGATCTGTATTTATACATAATGAACTCCTTTCCTTTTCTTCCGACTCTTACCTGTTTGTAAAGAAGCGGACCTTTTGAATCTATTTTTATTAAAACAGAAACCAAAACAAAAAGAGGTGAGAGCAATATCAATGTAAATACCGAAACAACAATATCTATTAATCTTTTTGTTAATTTGCCTGCAGGTGACATAATATCAGGCATGACCTCAATTAACGGCACTCCGTATATCTGATTTGTCTTCGCCATTCCGCTGACTATCTCATACATGTCAGGAAGTATCTTTAAATTCACTTTTTCCTCCGTGCAGTATCTTATCACATCAATTAATCTTTCCCGTTCATTCGGCTCCAGCGCTATTAAAATTTCTGTTACATTATTTTTTTAATTATACCGGAAATATTTACAATGCTCCCTAATGTTATCCGTTCATTTCCTGAATTATCATTCATGCTTACAAATCCCAGTATGTTATATCCGAGCTCCAGATATTTCCCGACCATGTTTTTCAGACTGACCGCTTTTTCACCGTCGCCTATGATAAGAGTATTTCTCAGTCCGATGCCCTTACCCAGAAGATTTCTCTGTATGCTTCTTATGATGATCCTTCCTAGACTTACACATATGACCAGCAGAAGACAGTAGATCAAAATAAGAAATCTTGAAATTATCGGAGCATTATTCATGTAATCATCTATGAATATTATAAAGAACAGTATAAAACAGCCTGCTGAAACTGTTTTAAAAACGGATGAGAATTCATCGAATCTTGATCTTACAAACCAGTGCTGATAAAGTCCTGCAAATGAAAATATTATTAGCCAGTAAAAATAAATTACTATTAACGGTATCCAGAATGAAGGAGGATTTGCATAAACAATCCAGCCTGATTCAATCCGGACATAATAATAAAGAGTCCATGCTAAATTTATGAATAATAAATCCGATAAAAATAAAAATATTTTTTCTTTGGTCTTTGACACACTTTCAATTCCATTTATTTAAAAACTATAACCGGCTGATGAAGCATCATTATAAAACATCTTAACTGTATCAAGCGACAGCTCCTTTAAATCTTTGTCAACCATCGAAAGCTTTTTGATCAGATCATTGGTAACCGTAATGATGTGGCATCCGCATTCTTCTGCCTGAAAAATATTTAAAAGCTCTCTCGAACTTGCCCACAGAAGCTCGGCATTTTCATTACTTTTCAAAATTTTCAAAGACTCTTTTATGTAAGGTATTGGATCTCTGCCTGTATCTGCAATCCGTCCGGCAAACAAAGAAACAATCGCCGGAGTATTTCTATCAATGCTTTTCGCAACGTTTTCTATCTGCTCTAATGTAAGAATTGCCGTGATGTTTAATTTCATTCCGTCACCTGAAAGCTTCTTTATCAGATCATAAGAAGGCTCTCCTTTTGTATTGGTGACAGGGATCTTAATTACAACATTATCTCCCCAGCTCCCTATTTCTCTTGCCTGCCTTTCCATTGATTCAAAATCATCTGTGAACACTTCAAATGATATAGGCAGGTTCTTTATTTCTGACAGAGCATCTTTTGCAAAGGCGACATAGTCTTTTACTCCGTCCTTTTTCATGAGCGTCGGATTTGTTGTGAATCCTTTTACAATACCTTCGGAATATACTTTTTCATTTCAGTAACGTTCGCACCATCGGCAAATATTTTTATCTTCAGGTCTTTTATTGAAGGCATAATTATTTTTTACTGTTTAATAAAATTATTTCAACTGCTTTGTTTAAATCAGATACAACATAATCTGCATCCCGTTTATTTTTATATTCATAATAACCGCTTGCTATCCTGATTGTTCTCAAACCGGTTTGATCCCGCATTCAACATCCTTGTCACGGTCACCTATTAACCACGAGTCATCTTTATTTATATCATAACCGGTGATTGCTTTCTTTACAAAATAATTTCCGGGCTTTCTGCATTCACATTTAACTGAATACTCCGGTACGGTTCCGTCCGGATGATGATAGCAGTAATAATATTCAGAAAATCTTATTCCATTTTTGATGAATATCTTTTGCAGCTCATCCTGTACTTCAGCTAAACTCTCTAAACTTGCTTTTCCCTTTGCATAATCAGGCTGGTTAGAAATCACAAATAGTATAAAACCGTTATTCTGTAATTTTTTAAGTGACTCAATTATACCGTCATATAATTCGAGATCTTCTTTCTTAAAAGGAGGTTCATATTCCTTTCTTTCGTTATTAAAGATCATCCTGTTTATGACGCCATCCCTGTCTAAAAAAACTGCTTTATTCATTTCTTATTTGAATCAACACTTTCCCATTTCATTTCATATGATTTGATCACCGGGTGAGTTACAAGCAAGTGCCATATCGTTGCCTGAAAGGATTCAGAATGCGGCGTAATAGTCTCGCTGTTGACTGTAGGAATGATCACACAGGCATCAGCTACTTTCGCAGTGTAGCCTCCGTCCTTCCCTACTATTCCTATTATCGAACTTCCTTTTTCCTTTGCATATATAAGAGAGTTAACTAAATTTACACTTACATTTTTCTCTGAATTTCCGCCACCGACTGAAAAAATAAATATACAGTCTTTTGAATTCAGACGGCTGCCTTTAAGCCAGTTGACGAATGACGAATCCCATCCGTCATCATTCACGCGTGCAGTCAGTTCCGAGACATTATCCGTCGGACAATAACATTCTATCCCGGCTATCTTTCTGAAATCATTTACTGCGTGAAGCATTACCCGCGCTTCCTCCGACACCAAGCATGAATATCCTTCCGTCATTTCCCTTAACTTTCAATATCACATTCACCATCTTTTCGATTTCATTTTTATCTATCTTTTCCGTGATCTCAACGACTTCCTTAAGATAGTTGTTAATGTATTCTTTTATGTTCATAATTTATAGAACTCTGTTATATATTCAATCCAAATATTATTTGTAATTTGTAATTAATTAGTAATTAGTAATTGACTAGTCTCTTCAAGCCCTTCAAACGACCCGATCTCATAGAATCTCTCCTTTACTTCATATCCTAGAAGTTCATTTTTCTTCAGAAGGTTTTTGTAAACTTCTTCAAGATCAAATTCATCCCTGTTTTCGAAATCTTTAAAAGCATTCTTATTTAAAATTCCAAGTCCGTAGTCTATGTATTTCATTTTTTCATCACCGGAACTTTTGTCATAGTCAATTATCTCCCCGTTAGAATATTCAATATTGCTCTTATCCCATTTACCTTCATTCTTAAATACTGTCATTAAGCCCTGTTTATTTTTTGACAAAAAATACTCTCCGGTTTTCTGAAAATCAGTTGTAAGATATGAATCTCCGTACATTACAAAAAAATTATCGTCAGGTAAGTCAATCGCTCTTTTAATTGCTCCCCCCGTACCTAATAATTTATCTCCGTCAAATGAATACTGAATGTCCAGTCCATAGTCACTTCCGTCACCTGTGAATCTTTGTATATATTCTCCCAGGAAACTCGCGCAAATAATGACTTTGGCGATCCTGTTTTTTTTGATCAATCTTAACTGATGCTCAATGAAAGGTTTCCCTGCAACTTCCAGCATTGACTTCGGAATAGTCTCTGTGACCGGTCTTAATCTTGTAGCCATTCCGCCGGCAAGTAAAACTAAGCTTGAGATCAAATTTAAATATGCATTAATTATAAAATCCGGTTTTCACACCTTCTCTTTCAAATGAGAACCATGTCGGCTCCAATCCGAATTTTTTCATTGCAGCAAGAAGTTTTGATTTTTCAGAAGGACAATAAAACATCAAAAATCCGCCGCCGCCTGCTCCTATTACTTTCCCACCTACCGCTCCGTTCTTTATCGCTGAATCATATACTTCATCAATAAAAGGATCTGATATCTTCTTCGAAATACCTTTCTTGATCAGCCAGTGCTCGTGAAGCAGTTCACCGAACTCTTCAATTTTTCCCTTCTCTAAAATTTTTTTCGTAAGCAAACCTATTTCTTTTATCTTATGAAGCCTGTCAATTACATCTTTATTGTTTTCCTTTGTTTTTTTATTCTGAACTTTGAGAATATCCCCTGCTGACCTTTTCTTATTAAGATAAAACAGAAACATATTATTCTGAAGCTCCATGAGTGCGCCGTCGCTGATTTTCACCCGCTCTACGCTGACACTCCCGTCTTTGTGAAATGTATATCCGTTAAATCCTCCGAATACAGCCGCATACTGGTCCTGTTTTCCGATCGGTTCTTTGAGTAAATTAATCTCTATGTTGCAAGCGCATTCGGCTAACTCATGAAGTGACATGTACTCCCTTTTATATGAGAACAAAGCGCTCAGCAAAGATACAGTAAATGTAGAGGAAGTTCCCAGTCCGCAATTTGACGTAACGTCTGCTATCGAAACTATTTCGACCTGCTTGTTTATTCCTGTATATTTTAGTGAAGCACGGAAAATACCGTGTTCAATTTCACTTACTTTGTTTACGATCTCTGTCTCCGAATACGAAAGGCGTATTGACTCTTCAAATCTTTTATTAAGCAAAATGTGAACATACTTATTAATGCTTGCAGCGAGTAAAAACCCTCCGTATTTTTCATAATAAGATGGAAGATCCGTACCGCCGCCACCCATTGATATCCTTACCGGTGCCCTTGAAATTATCAACTGACTGCTGCCCCTTTCCAGTCAAATTTATTTTTAAGCGCATCTTCATAAATAGACTGAATTGATAATCTGATAGCTTCGGAAGTACTGTACTTGTTTCCCCAGCCGTTGCTGCGAATCTTATCCGTATTGAATCTCACAATTGGCACATCACCTTTCCATCCTCTGTCGCCTCCGGAAAAGATATAATTAACATTGCTTAATTTCAGAATATCAACTGCAATGTCTGCAATTTCCTTTACAGTAATATAGTCTTTTGTCCCGACATTGAAATAGGAAAAACCGTTTAAACGGTTTTTTTCTATCAGTCTCATTGCATCGAGCACATCACTGACATAGATATACGATTTACTCTGAGAGCCGTCTCCTAATATTTCAAGCCTTGTATTGTCAGTCAATAGTTTCTTTACAAAATCATAACCGACTCCGTGCGTCTGATTTGGTCCGACAACATTAGCAAATCTGAATGCGGCTGCATTCATGTCAAACATATAACAGTAAGAACAGATCAGAACCTCACACGAAAGTTTGCTTGCTCCGTAAGTTGATATGGGAAGCTGAGGTGAATAATCTTCATTCGCCTCAGTTAATTTCGCATCACCGTAGACACCGCTTCCTGAAGCATACAATAGATTTTTTACACCGGTTCGTCTCATTGCTTCGAGCACATTGTTCGTAAGATATGTCCCTTCCCAAAAATCAATGTCCGGCTGTGTCATTGCTTTTGATATGTCCGGGTTTGAAGCAAAATGGTAAACTATATCGTGACCTTTTACTGCCCCGGTAAGTGCATCAATATCTTTTATATCGGCTTTTACTATGTTTAAATTCTTATTCTCAGCTGCTTCACCAAGATGCCATTTTTTACCGGAAGAGAAATTATCATAAATAGTGATTTGACTGTCCGTATCTTCTTTAAAAATTTTCCTCACCAAATGACTTCCGATGAAACCCGCACCGCCTGCTATGAAATATTTATTGCTCAATATATTTGTTTAAATTAGAAATATTTTCGCTTAAAAATTCGTGCTGATTCGTGAAATTCGTGGCTATCTCTTGCTTTCAAAAATGAAGTGTCCAACTTGAATTAAATTAAAAATTTTTTCTCTTAAAATAATACATGAATGACTGAAGATTCTTCTTTATGAATACCGGTAAAAATGAATAAGAATACTGCGTATAGTTAAGAAGATACGCTTTCTTAAAATTCGGATAATAATCCTTATGCATTTTTATTACTTCAAGAACTGTCCTTGAATTTTCCTTCTGATGTGTAAAAGACTTATTCTGACCTGCAGTCATGTAAGTAATGAAGTATTCCTTCATGTTATAAAGCTTGCCGTGCTTACCCATCCTGAGCCAGAGCTCCATGTCTTCCACGTGCTGTATGCATTTGTATCCGCCTAATTCCAATGCCAGATCTTTCTTAAAAAGTACAGTTGCATGAGTAAAAGGATTTGAAAAAAGAGCAAAGCTCCTTATCTCTTCATCTGTTTCCTTTTTTAAATAGCGGAACAGCTCATCTCCGTTTCCATCCACTAAAATTACCCCGCCGCCGACAACTACATATTCAGGATTGTTGTCCAGAAACTCAACCTGTAATTTTAATTTATCCTTATGACACCAGTAATCATCATCATCGATCCTTGCAATGTATTTTCCTTTCGCATTCCTCAGTCCAATATTCAGATATTCTGAAATTCCTTTATTGGTTATCCTCGGAATTCTCATGTACCTTATTTTTTCTTCTCTGGAATCAAGTTCGCTCATTCTTTCCTGAGTATCATCCGTCGAGGCATCGTCTATAATTATGAGCTCCCAGTCAGTAAAACTCTGTTCAAAAAACGCTTTCAATTGCTCTTTCAAGCATTTTGCGTCTGTTATATGTTGGTAATATTATGCTGACTAAAGGACTGTTGGTATCCTGTAAATTCATTGATTTGGAAACTATCTATATAAATTAAGATTTTAAAGTTAGAAATTAGGAGAAATTGATTTTTCCGGAAGATTTTCTTTTGTATTTGGAGACTATTTTAAGCAAAATTTTTATTTAATAATTTAATTTTTAGGTACCATTTTATAAACTCTGATATAATCTATTTCCATAACGTATGGATCATCCGTCTCATCAACCTCATTATTGTTCTCAGCCCAGTCTTTAACTGCCACATTTATGATCATATACAAAGGAGCTGTAGGAATTCCTTCTGATGCTTCATAAACTACATTGCCGTTCAGCTTCCAGACCATTTTATCAGGAAAACATTCAAATGTCCAGGTCATCCATTCATCTGCATAATCACCTTCAGTTTCTCTTCCTTCAACATAGTAAAAAGGCGCGCCTTTTCCTTCCAGCTCATGACCCGAATAATGCGGATAATCCAAGCCCCAGTGATGACCGCTTGAGATCAGGTTTTTTTTGATCCCGAAATATTCAAATATGTCTATCTCCGGAAGACCGGGTTTCTGATTTGCAACCAACCAGAATGCCGGCCAGAAACCTTTTCTGAATGGAAGCCTTGTTCTTATTTCCCATTTACCATATGCCTGCATGAATTTCAGTGAACTGCATATTATCCCTGATGTATATTCAAACTGCTTTTCTCCGTGAAGGTCTTTGCCGTAAATAGATTCTTTCTTAGCAGTTATATTCAGAATACCGTTATCAGTGACTACATTTTCATCTTTGTACCATTGCAGTTCTTTGTTAGCCCAGTTAGTTCTCCCGCCTGACTCGTAAACAGTTAGCCACTTAGTACTGTCAAATGAATCAAAGTTATCTTCAAAAGTTAATTTCCATTCGTAGTCGAGATTTTTCGGATTATTAAATCCACATGAGAATACAAATAATAAAAATATCATGCCAAGTCTCAGAATATTATGCTTATTTGTTTGCATGTCCTGAAGGGATTAGTTTTGTTTAGGCACCATTTTATAAACTCTGATGTAATCAATCTCCATAACATAGGGAGAATCTGTATTATCAACCTCATTGTTATTGTCAGGCCAGTCTTTTATGGCTATATTAGCAAGTATATATAAAGGAGCCGTGGGAATCCCTTCCGTAGTTTCATATACAATATTGTCATTTAACTTCCACACCATTTTATTCGGAAAACACTCAAATGACCAGACCATCCATACATTTGAAAAATTTCCATCAAACTCTTTATTGCGTAAATAATAAAAAGGCTCTGTTTTTCCTTCATACATACCTCCGGCATAATTCGGATAATCTATCCCCCAATGATGTGCAATTGAAATTTTATTTTTATTAATACCAAAATATTCAAATACATCAATTTCAGGCAGTCCCGGTTGCTGCTTTGCAACCAACCAGAATGCCGGCCAAAATCCTTTTCTAAATGGAAACTTGGTTCTGATCTCCCATTTTCCGTAAGCCTGTGTAAATGACGGTGAACTGCTGATCAGTCCCGAAGTGTATTCAAACTGTTTTTCACCCTGAGTATCTTTTCCGTAAATTGATTCCTTCTTAGCAGTCAATTTCAGAATTCCGTTTTCTACAGTGGCATTCTCATCTTTATACCATTGAAGTTCTTTGTTTGACCATATTGTTCTGTTGCCTGCATCAAAATTGTGAATCCACTTTGTTTTATCGAATATGTCAAAATTATCTTCAAAGGTTAATTTCCATTCATAGTTTACATATTCATCATTCCTGAATCCGGAAGAAATTAATAATGAGAATGAAAAAATAAAAATTGCAGCAAATATAAAAAATTTTTTATTCATTGGTAAAAGATATTTAAGATTTTGAAATAAGGTGGCTATTTATGAAAGTTTAATACATTTAAACAATTTCACGTTAATTTATTACTCTTGCAATGCATGTTAATTCGTCCACCAGAAAATTATCTTTCAGATATAAAATTTCAAAATTATTCTTTTTCATTAATCTTCCGAAATTATCAAGATTAAATCCCCAGAAATGCTCCATAGGTCTGACAAGATGCCAGTTAGCCAATCCAAGCTTTGCTCTGTTGCTCGATGCTGAAGGGGTTTTAACTGCAAATATTCCTTTTGGTGTCAGATATTGTTTTATTGAACCTAAAAAATTTTCAATATCCGGAATATGTTCTATTACATGCTTTGCTGTAATACATCCGAAAGAATTCTTGTCGATTCCGATCATGCTTAAATCACTGCCTGGTCTAAAGTCTATTTTATCTTTCAGGAATTTATTACTAAGCTCATTTGAATAATCAACGCCCAAAACCCTCCAGCCCTTTTGTTTTGCAACATATAAAATATCTGCTTCACCGCATCCAAAATCAAGAATGCTTTTTTCAGGAGAATATTTTTCAATTTCTGAAAAGAAACTTTTTAATCTCGCCTTTTTGAAGGTAACTATACTTTTGATTTTTGTTTTTAACGGATACTTGTCAACCGTGCCATAACGTGTTTCGTAATATCTTGTGTAATAATTATTAAGTTCTTCACGTGATGCCATCGGACTGCACCAGTTTAAACTGCAGTTCTTACATTCAATGACATTATATATTGAGTTTAGTTCAGATCCAATAGGTTTTCCAAGGTTTCTGAAATCCTTTGAACTGCATGCCGGACATTCTGCAAATTCTACTGACATTCGCTGATGCAAAATTTAATTTAAATTTTTTGTTACTCGAGCCCTGTTTATAAATCCTTGAGGGCATTTATCTTTCTTAAATAAGACTGATAATATAATTCAGAATTATAACGTATATCGAATTTATCCTTTACTAATTTCAATGCATTCTCTCTTATAAAACTGAAATCATCAAAATTATCATAAATAAAATTGATCTTTTTTAAAAAACTTTCTTTGTTTTTTACTTCAAATAAAAAACCTGTCTTCCCGTCTGTGATTATTTCCGGAATTCCCCCGGCATCTGAAGCCAGTACAATTTTCTTTTTTATCATACCTTCAATTATGACCAAACCGAATCCTTCCCATAACGAAGGTACACAGATCAAATTGCTTATTTCAATGAATTTCTCTGTCTCGGTCTGGAAGCCAAGGATCTGAATGTAATCTGTAAGATCATTTTCCTTAATTTTAATTTCAATCTCACTCCTGAGATTTCCCTCTCCAAGCAATAATACTTTAACATTCTTTTTTTCTCTCAAAAAATCTTTAATGGAATCAATAAAAAAGCCGTGACCTTTCTGTGTCTCAAG
The DNA here is from genome assembly GCA_016710985.1 of Ignavibacteria bacterium. Classification (GTDB taxonomy): domain Bacteria; phylum Bacteroidota; class Ignavibacteria; order Tepidaquicellales; family Tepidaquicellaceae; genus JAGPCH01. The sequence goes on along the minus strand of JADJTX010000059.1, from coordinate 35,584 downwards.
TCTTCCTAAAATTGTGATCACAAAATCATCATTTGAGATGCCATATTCATTTCTGAGATCGGTTATACATGATCCATTTAATTTAAATTTTTCTTTTTCAATGTTAACACCATTATATATTACCTCTGTAATATCCTTAAACTTCCTGTTTCTGTTAACAAGATATTTTTTCACAATTTCCGAAATTGCAATTAAGTTTGACCCGGAATATGAAACTACAAAATTGTCGATCAGATCAAATACGGATGTCTTATCAATGTCAGCTCCTTTATGATGTGAGGAGTAGTTATGACAGGTTGAATATATGAGAGGAATACCGGTTTGTTTTGCAGCAATCCTTCCGTAAAAATCTGCCTTGAGTAAGTGCGTGTGAACAATATCCGGTTTCATATCCTTTAAAATTTTTATTAATTTTAAGAGAACTTTTATATTTATTAACCCTTTTTCCTTAAGATCTATTACCTTTATTCCGTCTTCTTGGAACATTTCAATAAATTCACCCGAATCCAAGGCAATTACTGAAATTTCTATATCTTCTCTCATCTTCAGGAATTTTACAATATCAAACAGCAATGTCTGTGCTCCTCCCAGGCTGAGATTGGAAATTATGTGGACAATCTCAATTTTATTCAAAACAATAATTAATTATTACAAAATAATTCCTTAAATCTCTTTTAGCTGCATTTGAAATCAAATATATAAGGAGCACCGAAGTTACCGGATTACATAATTGAAGCATTATCCGGGAAATTGTTATTTATAAATTTTCTTGATTTTCATTAAAATCTTGGTTTTATCTCTTCTCAATTAAATGTAATTCCTGAAAGAGGTTTTTCGTTTATAGTAAATAAATAATTATTAGCTAAATGAGTATTTACAAAATCATGTTCGTCATAATATTTAATCAGTGTTAATTTTTCTTTATTTTTGATTGCATAGCATTTATAAGATAGTCCTTCTAAGAACCTGTATATTTCTTTCTTCTTCCCGTGATCAGAAAGAATTTCCACAATCAAATCAGGATTGAATTTTTTAAGCAACTGACTAGCTCCTTTGAGGACTTCATATTCATGACCCTCAACATCAATTTTAATAATTCCCGGCTTTACATCAAGTGCTTTAAAGTACTCATCTATTGTTGTTACTTCTACTTTGACTTCCGTAACTTCACCCTTGTCAGTATCTGACATAGCATTGCTCTTATCCAGTGAGCTCAAAAAGGAACTTGGTGAGATATAAAAATTCAGAGTTCCTCTTTTGTCCGACAAGCATAAATTCTCTAAACTAAATTTCTTAAATGAGTTCAACTGAAAGAAATTTAAAATAAAATTATTCAAGAACTTATTAGGCTCAAACAAATAAGAGTATCGTCCCTGAGATAATGAGTAAACTGATCTTAATCCATGATTTGCACCTATATCAATATAACAATAATCCATCCGGTAATAACTATTAAGTAAAGTTTCCCGTTGCCTTACCCCCAAGTCATGCCATTTATAGCTGATTGCAAAAGCGAAAGAATATTTGTTGTTTCTGTCTACGTATACCTTAACTTTTTTTTTATTTGGAAGATAAATTGTCCAGTAAAAACTAAAATCCGGTGTGTTTGATAGTCTTACAAACAATTCCTGAAAAATATGAGGTGAAAATTCATATACGTAATTAAAAATGCCTATAAAATACTTATTCAAAAATAAAAAACTGAATAAATATTTTAAAAATTTGTTTGTAAAAACGGTGTTTAAAACTTTTTTCAGCATTTCTTATTATTACAGTTAATTTTTTTTAGGGATCATTTTATAAACTCTTATATAATCAGAATGTAATGACAATATATCAAGATTATCTTTTGACTTAGATAACTCAGGACACCGGAAATTACCTGAGCTATACAAAGATTAAACTTAAAATAATGTGATCCAATTTTCTTTTTATACGGAGAACTAAAACCCTTTAATCATTTATCAATGATTCTTTTACTTTACTTTCAATGAAATCAGCTCTTTGATCCCATGTGGATTCACATCTTATTTGTTCATATCCCTTCAAATCTTTTTTAATTTGGCTGTTTTATTGACGCACAGATCTACAAATTCGTCATTATTCACTGCAACATTAATTATAGATTTAAACTGCTCCAAATCAGGCAAAGCTGTTGAGACAATTGTTATATCAGCTGCAATATATTCAAAAAACTTATTTGGGAATACACCTTCCGTAAATTTATTTATTTTAAAAGGTATGATTCCCACATCAAATGCTTTAATGTAATTGTATATTTCAGAATATTCTACAGCAGGAACATGCCTGAATTGTTTATTTTCCTTTAATCTGCTGATTTGTCCGGAAATATTATTTTCCACGGGTCCAATAAAAAATAAATAATCGTTTTCTTTTAATGCACCGGCAAGTTTGTTTATCAGCTCAAAGTCAATCCAATCTCTGATGTTTCCGAGGTAGCCTATAATTTTCCCTTTAACTTTTAAATCCACCATATTGATTTTCTTAAATACCGGATCATAACCGTTTGGAACATACCATGAATTATTATTCATTGATTTAGAAAAATCATACATTATTCCGGCTGTACAAAAAATAAGATCTGATACTGCAATTAATTTACGATTTAATTCATCCGAAAAATGATTTAAATTCCCGCTATCATCATAGCTGAAATTATCGTAATAGTCATAAATAATTTTATCCGCATTTGTATGATTAATATAAACATAATCGAAAGGTGAATTAGCCCAGGCAATTAATTTTGAATTAATGTAGTTCTTTTTTATAAATTTTTTTATTTGCAGTGAAACCAGCCTGCTGTCCAGATCCAAAGTAAACGGAAATTTTTTCCAGACATTTTGATGAAAAATTATAACGGGTGAAAAAGTTTTTACTTCACTCAAAGATGTATTATTTCTGAAATATGGGATCACTCTCTCGCTGAATTTAAAAAATGTATGGTACAAAAGTGAAAGAGGAGATTCAACAAAAATTACATTACTCCACCCCATTAGCCTTTTGTTTAAAGCTTTGTACAGCCTTTTTCTGTGATTAAGCTCCCAAATTGACGACATGAATATTAAATTTATGTATTCCATTGTTCAATATTATCTTCTAAATCTTTACATATTTAAATTTGCTCGACTCAAGATAAGATCTGCTCATGTATAACTTCAGCACATTTATCAATTGATTAAACTTTACTTTCTTCCATCCGGTGTACTTTCTCTGAAAAGGAAGATATAAAATCCGTATTACAACAGAAATAAATCCCATAGATTTAACCACAAATTTAACCATAAAAGATAAGTTTTCAGAAAACAAAATTTTACCCCTGTTCATATGAAAAGTATATATATCATCTGTTTTCTCTTCCGTTAGTGAGGACTGTGTATGATGATAAACTCTTACAGACGGAAGGCAGTAATTTTTTTTATTCAGATTGTTTTTAATTTTGTAGCAAAGCTCCGTGTCTTCATAATACATAAAATATTTTTCATTGAATCCATTAACTGAGTCAAAATCATTTCTGGACATCATAAGAAAAGCACCGTGAAACCAGTCAACTTCAAATAATTTATTCTTTTTTATTTCTTCACGGTTAATAAGCTGTTTAATTTCTCTTTCATGTCCGAGACCAATCATTTGCCAAAACTCCCATTTCAGGTTTGTGAAGCGGTTAAAACTATACATTATAGAGTTGTCGGCATTTACAAGCAATCCTGATACTACACCGGATTCTTCATTCTTCTGAATGTACTCGAGTAAAATACTTATTGTGTCATCAAAAATTTTTATGTCCGGATTCAGGAATAATAAATATTTTCCTTTTGAATTTATGACAGCTTCATTGCATCCCCCGAACCCATCGTTAATCTCTCTGAAAATAAATTTTACTTTCGGAAATAAACTTACAAGATTTTTAATATCACGGTTTGTTGAATGGTTATCGGCAATGATTATTTCAAAATTATCAAATTGAAGATACCTGTAGAGCGACTCCAGGCACATCTTAACATGATCGGCTGTATTGTAATTAACAATGATAATTGATAAAAGCATTAAATGAAGTATTAAAGGAGTCAGGTTAAAATTAAGTATATCTGCATTGATTCATTTCTTACTGATAAAAAAGTGTTCGGGATTTTAATAGTTGCTGATTATAATGCGTAATCAAGCAATTATTTTCAAAAAATACTCATTAACAGTGCTTCCCATTCTTTCACTGCTTTTTCCCAGCTTAGCATACTTTTTACCTTAAAATACCCATTCTCGGATATTTTGCTTAGAAGATTATTATCCAATATTAAACTTTCTACACTCTTAATCATCCCTTCAATATCTGATGGGTCATGTAAGAAAGCACTGATTCCGTTTTCACTATATTCCGGAATCGCACCAACATTTGTCGAAACCACAGCCGCCTTGCAAGCCATTGCTTCACAGGGAGGCATCCCGAATCCTTCTTCCTTACTTGTATAAAGGAATATATCTGATTTACAGTATATTTCCCTGATTTTTTGTTCTGAAGGGTTTACACAATTATTTATAAATTCAGGAAGTCCGTTATAATTCAATACCCCAAAAGAATAAATATTAACATTAGAATATTTTTTTAAAATGGTATCTGTTATCTGAATTGATGCCTTCGTATTTTTCTTATCCGCGGAATGGTTAATAAATGAAATGATTTTCTTTTTCCCATATTCTTTTCCCGGATTATTAAATAAATCATAGTCTATTCCGTAATATATATAGTTAGATTCAACTTTAAATTTAGAAAAGATTAAATCATGCAAATGTTTACATGTTGTTACCGAGAAAATACCTTCATTATAACTTTTATCTATTTGTTTTAAACTTCTCTCCAGGTTTCATAGTCTTGAATATAATAAATTTTTTTTCCTTTTCTATTTGAAAGATCATTTACACTTGAAACCGTTTGCCAGGCAGTTGCGATTGCAAAGTCCGCATCTTCAATAAAATAATCCGAGATAAAAGGTATCTTAACAATTTCGAATACACCACTTTTGAAGTACTCAATATTTTTTTTATTATAATTATACATCTTAATGTCCCAATAGTAGTTCTTCAAAGAATTCCAGTTGTATTCTCCACGAAAACTATTCAAGGGGACAACTGGATAATAAATTTTTACCTGATATCCTTTTTTCGCCAATCCGTTACTTATTTCATAAATAGCCCGCATCCCTCCTGATTTATACAATCCTGGAACAATAAAATTAATTTTCATGCCTGATTAGTGAAGTTAGTTTTCCGAAATAATTAACCTTAAGAACAATTGTAAATATGAAATAAATTAATACTACGATTACTGAACCTATAAGTAAAGAAGATAGACTATTTTTGACGAAATAAATGTCTAAGAAAGAATTTTTTATTATGACTGTTAATAAAGCCACCAGGAAACCTGCAAAGATTAATTTTAACGAGTCCGAAATTTCCTGAAACAGTTTTGTAAAAATGTTTTTAGAAAAGTAGATCAATGAAATTGCCATTAAACTGTTAACGACGAAACCTCCTATTGATACACCGTAAAATCCGAAATACTTTGCAAATAAATAATTAACAAATATTCCAATAGTATATATGATTATTCCAATGCGTGAATATTTGCTGTATTTTTATAACCCAGGTAAACAGCAACATTCACAATAAAAAAAACAAATGGAATTAATGAAAGTGATTCCCAAAAAACGGAAGAGAGGTTAATTCAATTCCTTTTTCATCAAAATTACCTCTTAAATATAAAATATTTAAAATGTTTATTTTGTAAATACAAAATATTATAACGATAGGAACATATATGTATGTAATTGAATTTATAGTGTTTTTAATTAACTGTCTTGCTTCGTCTTCAGAACCATTGGAATGGTAATTGGATAAATTGCTCAGTAATACTCCAAAGACAACATTAAATGTTAATGAAGAAATGAACATCGGAATAGAGCTTCCATAATTTAAAGCGGCAATGGAACCATCGCTGAAGTATGAAGCAAAAAAATTCCTTGAATAAAGATATATTTGGTTAATTATTACTACCCCCAGAAGAATAATACAATTTTTGATTATCCTTTTCGAAAGGTTATCTAACTTTAAATCAAAATTTAATTTAATGTTTTCGGTTACTGATTTTCTAAAAAATAAGAATAAGAACAAAACAATATTTCCCAACAAAAATCCATAGGAAATATTATTAAGGATTTCATTATCAATATAAGGCAGAAATACTGAAATTATGATCAGAATACTGACACTTACCTGAATTATGACCGGATAGTAATATTTTTTGATTGCGTTATAATATGATCCAATGAGTGCCTGAACAGGTTTGAAAAAAAAAAGCAGAATTACTAATGATATTGAGCTGGCAAGAATAAATCTATTTTCTGTAAATCCGGGAAGCAATAAGTTAATCAATTCATTTCTAAATAGTAGAATCAACAAGGAAAATAAGAAACCCACTATTAGAAGTATCTTTAAAAGATTATTTAAGGATTCTTTAACATTTTCAGGGTTCCTGTTTATTTCAAAAGAATATTCCGAGTTTACGATTCCTTTAATTGAATCAATTCCAAGTAAAATAAGAAGGCTGTCCGGCAACGACGATATTGCTAAAAAGACGTCTGCCTCATCTGATACTCCGAGTTTTGAAGCAATTAACAAATTTTTGAATACATCAACCAGTCTTATACAGATCGAAATAAAAAAAAGCAAAGAAAAAGTTTTTATCAAAAATTTCATTTTTTTTCAACCATTCATTAAGACCTTTTGTGTTAGTTTTTTTTCATAATTATTGACAAAATAATATAACATGCCTGAAAAAATAAAAAATACATTTAGAACAAAATGTTCCGGGTAAGCTAAAACATTTTCCAGCATGTTCTGACTGATTAGTCCCAGTAAGATTGAAATGCATAAGTATATTTTGAATTTATTTTCACTAAAATAATTGGTGTTTCTGGCGGAAAATATTTTTATAAAAAGAGTAATTAAAAAAATCAAAAGTGAAATCACAAATAATAATCCAAATTGAATAGACAATAACAATATAATGTTATGAGGATCAGGAACTTCTTCTATACTACCGAAATAAATCTTTTCATTCTGAAAAACTGTAAGAGCATTAGTTACTCCGTAACCCCATAAACTATGATTTAAATCTGCAACGATCATATTTACAGCTGCTACCCAAAGCAGCAATCTTGCTATTGAACTATCACCTTTGGCAGAAATAAAATCAATTAAAAAAAAATAAACTGATGCAGCAAATAAAATAATTGTAATGAAAAAATATTTTTTAGATCTTGAATAAGCGACTATTAACAAAGAAACTGAAGCGCCTATGTATCCAGCTCTGCTGAAAGTAAATAGTAATGCCAGAATAAACAGAAATAATATAATTATAAACTCTGTAAATCCAAATTTTTTCGTAAAATACTTGTAAAATATTATTGGTATCATAATGGTATAAAAGTGGGATGCAGTATTGGGATGCATAAAATAACCGGTTGGCATCATGATAAAATTGGGATTTGGGTGCAGATTTATTCCAGCGAAAAAATTATCAGTGATAATACAGCTGTAAATATTCCGACTCCTATGAGCAGATTTAAAAACTTTTCAAAATAATCATTATCGGACAACAATTTTTTCGGGAAATAGATAAAAAGGGTAATAAAAAGTGCATAATAACTCAATGATTTAAATATAGAAACCAATGAATTATTGTTCATAATATTCTTCAAGGTTGTGCCTAGAAAAAATAATAATACCAGTGTTAAGCATATATTAAGTAAATTAAATGCGGGGAGCTTGACAAGAAACCAAGAAGGATCGAATATTAATGAAATAAAAATGAGAAATAATAAAAATTGCAAAATAGATACTATTTGCAAAATTGTTCCTGATCCGGGGAGGACTGTTGAAACAAATAAACTTAATAACAGGATAAATAAAATTGTTATATCTGAAATTGAAAATTTGGCTGACAATTTTAAAGGTTTTTTTAATTACTTAACTCTTTTTAGTTTGTGATCTTAACAAGGAAATATTAGCTGCAACATAGTTCCACTTCGATTTTGCAACGAAAAACACAACCGCAAAACAAAATGTTAATACGAAACTAATTAATACTATTGGCAGTCGTTTTGGTTTGTATTTTTTATCGGGGACATTAGGTGGATCAAGCAAAAGCACAGACGGGGTTTCCCTCTTTTCTTCAATTTTTGATTGTTCTAAAAGAGGTATAAGTGTGGTAAGAATTTTATTCTGTATTTCAACTTCTCTTTTCAGCCTTAGATAATTCAACACAATATTAGGCTTTCCCTTCAGAGTAAGTACACCATCAGAATTACTGTTGTTTCGAATATCTGAAAGTTGTTTTTGAAGTGCAATAATTTTTTCTTCCATAATCTTAATCTCCTCCTGATCAGGTGATAATATCTTCTTTAATATCTCCAGCTTTATTTCTTCTGATTTTATTTCCGTTTCAATTTCTATTTCTGCTTTTACAGCAGCCTGAACCTGTAAATCCGGGGCAATACCATATGTATCCTGAAACTGCTTCAGTGTATCCTCCATTTTCTGCAATTCACTTCTCACTAAGTTATACCTGCCTTCAATAAATTCCCTGTTATTTTTTGCATTCAGAATATTAAGTTCTGTATTAATTCTGTTCAGCTGAAATACTAAAAAATCTGCTATTTCCTTCGCTTTGGACGGATCTTTATCAAATGCGCCAATCTCCATAGTACCAGCCACCTTATCTTTGGTTATTGTCATGACATTCAATCTAAAGTACTTAACCGCATCAAACATATATTTGAATTCCTCTTCTTCCATAATATTGAATTTTAGAATTGCTTCTTCCACACATCTTCTGCTGTTCAGAATATTTTCGTACAAAGCTAATTCTTTTACTGAACTCCCACCTCCAAGATTACTTAAATCCCCGATGTCCGGTATTCCTTCTGATGCAATTAGTCCGGATAAACCTGAGGATTTGGAGATTGCTTTAATAGTTGCAGAAGATAAAAAAATGGGGTCTAAAATAAAAAAGGCTACAACTGTAGCAATAATACCTGCTATTATAGAAACAAGAAATATTTTTTTCTTATTTTCGAGAAAAATACTAATTAAATCAAGATATGTCAGTTCGGATTTATTATCTTTATCACTCATTGATATTTAAACTAAAAATTTTTTACTGATTCTGCTTTATCAAAATATACGTCGTCAATACTCCCAGTATCACACCAGCTATCTGAGCTATGATCGCAACTGTCTGACCAAAGGTCTCTTCAACTACCTTTGGTACATATACAAAATCCCCGGACAGTATTTCTGTCTCTTCAGGTAAATACCATCCCCGTGAATTAAATTTTATGACTCTTGTATTATCATCATCTGCTGCTAATCCATACCCACCTGCCTTGTTAATATAATAATCTACATCTTCCCCTTTTTTATAAGGGACATATCCTTCCTGTCCTACCTGTCCGTAAACATATACAATGTTCTTATTATCATTAATATAGATTATATCCTTACCCTCAAGCAGAACATTCTGTGACTCATCATTCTTTTCAATAAGCTTTTCAAAATCAACTATAACTCGGTTTCTCTTGGATTTAATGTCTGTAGCAAAATTTACTCTGTCTGCATCTGATATCAATAAATCATTTGCCCGTGAATTGATCATAATTTCCGAAGAGTCTTTCGCCGCATACTCCGCATCATATGTCCTGAACAATATGCTTAAAGGCAGATATGCCTTGTCCCTTAATCCGCCCGCCATTTCAATGACATCCTTTAACCTTGTATTTTTAAAGGAAATCGGATAATAACCTGGCCGAAGTACCTCTCCTAAAATCAGCACCGATAAATTTTTCTGATAATTTATTTTATACTTTACAAATAATCTGTCAAATTTATTTATCTTAAAGTCCTTGTCCTTATCAAATTCTAAATTTAAAACATCATATCTGTCTAAATTCCCGAAAGGTCTGTATAATTGAATGCTGTCAGGTTCGGCATTCACATCGAATCCGCGCGCGATCCCTATTGCCGTTTCAAGATCATCACCTTCTACGTGCTCATATGATCCGGCAAGCTGCACTGCACCGCTTACAGTAATGAAATTATTGTCTAATTGAAGATATGGGATTTTTAACAGATCACCTTCAAGAAAAAAAGGATTGTGTTCATCGTTATTTGTTAAAAAATATTTGTAGACATCTACTTTCTTAACTGTTCCGTCTTTCCTGAATAATTCTATGTTCCTTAAAGAGATCTGTGTATTCAGGAATTCACGCTCATTCGTCTTTTCATAATATACTCTGGATGTATTTAATGTGTCGAAAATAAGTACTTTAAGGATTTCAGAAACTCTTGTAACAGGTGATACTTCAAATGTTCCCTGTGTCAGACCGGACACTTTGATTAGGAAAGTCCTTGGCGTGTTCAAAGTAAAACTTACATCACTTGAATAGTATCTTTTTTTTACAGCACTAATAACTTTAGCGCTTGCTTCATTTAATGAAAGTCCATCAACAATTACCTCACCGACAGTTGGGATTATTACAGAACCCACCGGAGAAACAACAATCGGTACCTGCTGATTTATATATCCGTAAAGGCCAAGCGTAAAGAGATCATTGGGTCCTACAAAATATTTATCAGCATCTATCGCACCTTCTATAGGGACTGTCTTCGTTTTAAAAGTATTCTGAGATTCCAGCTGGCTAAACAAATCCGGTGCGTCTGCGTTTATACTTGTACCGGTATTACTTGTACCACTCCTGCCGAGTATCTTATTCATAGGATCTTCTTCACTGTCCTTTTCCTTACTCTTAAACTGTGAATACGAGTCTGCTGCAAAAAATACAATTAACAATAATAAAAGAATAACTTTAATCTTACTCATATTCCTAATTGATTTATGGTTTTAGTTAGTATTTCCTGCGTTTGATCTGTTCCGGTAGTCTCACAATATATTCTTAATAACGGCTCAGTTCCGGAAGCTCTGATTATTATCCAGCCATTATCAAAATAAAATTTATATCCGTCAAGATCATCAATTGAAATTATCTTCTTTCCTCCGGTTTCATCCCCGGCTTTCTTCGAACTGCAGATCTCCAATGCTTTCTTTTTCTTTTCTTCTGTCGTATGCACATCATTTCTCTGATAAAAATATTTACCAAACTCGTCATCTAATTCTTTTTTTAACTCCGAAATACTCTTTCCGTATTCAGCCAGCAGCTCGAGATATAGCATACCGTTATAAACTCCATCTCGTTCAGGCAAGTGACCTTTTATTCCTATCCCGCCGCTTTCTTCAGCACCTATCAGTACATCATCTGATATCATAATCTTTGAAATGTGCTTAAATCCAATCGGAACTGTTTCAAGTTCTATGTTATTTTTTTCACAATACTTTTTTATCAGTTCACTTGTCGAAAAACCTCTTACAACTTTTCCCCGGAGCTTTTTCTTCTCATACAAGTATTTCAACAGTAAGGCAAAGGTTTTCTGAGCATCTAGAAAATCTCCCTTCTCATCTATGATTGCTATTCTGTCTGCATCTCCGTCAGTTACAATTCCTATGTTATAATTTCCGGTCTTAATGTCCTTACAAATTTCATCTAAATTTTTCTGAACCGGCTCCGGCGCGCTTTTACCAAAAGACGGATTGACTTCACCGTGCAGCTGTTTTATCTCTACAAACTTATTTATTATGTTCTGACCGGTTCCGTACATGGCGTCATAAATTATTTTTAAATCCGCCTGTTTTATTTTTTCAATATCAATCTTACTTTTAAGGTAATTCAAATAAAAACCCATCCCGTCAAAATATTCGATCTTACCTTCCTTTACAAGCTCTTCAAGATTCTTCTTTGTTTCAACTTCCTTTATGCTCTTTAATTCATTCTCTATCTTTGCTATTTCCTCAATGTTCATTGAGCCTCCGAATTCGTCTTTCAGCTTATAGCCATTGTAAATTGCCGGGTTATGAGATGCCGTGATCATTACACCAAGTGTGCAGTTCAGATCCCTTGAAAGAAGTGAAATGGTCGGAGTTGTAACAAATGAGTCAGTGAGAAATACTTTAATGTTCTGATTTGCTATGACAGCTGCTGCTGTTTCTGCAAATTGTCGTGACATGAATCGTGTATCGTAGCCGATAACAATTCCGTTCTTGATTTTAGGATGATCTTTAAAGACTTTAGCTGTTGCAAGTGCAACTCTTTTTACATTCTCAAATGTGTATGTATCACCAATTACCGCTCTCCAACCATCAGTACCAAATTTAACAGGTTCTGTATTATTGCTCATTAAATTATTTTAAATTATAAAAAAACGTACAAAATTCTTCTAAGCAATATCTCCTGTTTTATTTTCCAGAACCCAGTTTTTTACATAATTGATTGTTTCAAAGGTAGGCGTACCCGGTGTAAATAATTCTCCGACTCCCATTGTCTTAAGTTCTTTCTTATCCTGTTCAGGGATAATTCCTCCGCCAAACAGAAGTACATCAGTAAGACCTTTTTCTTCCATGAGCTTTTTCAGCTTCGGGAAAACAGTCATATGCGCCCCGCTGAGTATGCTTATTCCAATCGCATCTACATCTTCCTGAAGAGCTGCCTCAACAATTGTTTCGGGAGTTTGTCTTAAACCGGTATAGATCACTTCGATCCCGGAATCCCTGAATGCCGCAGCTATTACTTTAGCTCCTCTGTCGTGTCCGTCTAAACCGACTTTACCGATGAGGACCCTTATCTTTTTTTCCTGAATTTTATCTTTTGACATATATTATTTAAATTAACCCAAATACTATTTTACTTCAAGTGAATTTTGAGTTTCTTTGCCACTTTTAGTAAACTACTGAATAATACCAGATGCCACTAATTATCACAAATTTATGCGAATTAATTTTCACTTAAAGCACTTAAACAAAGATCGCTAAGAATTTTTCTTTATTTTTCTTACAATTCCAGGTTCCATCAAACAGTCAGTGTTCTTCTTGCCTAAGTGTAAAAAAAATTTATTGAAAATCGGGTTAATCCAATTTTGTAAATTCGTGAAAATCCGTAACAATTCTTGGCAGATTTACTCACTTGGGACCGTACTGCTAGTTTCAAGACTTTCCAGGCTCTTGTTTGAATATCTCTGATAAAAGTATACTGAAATTACTCCGACAAGGACGGAAAACCATAATGTTGCAACTCTTATAATGAATGTAGAAGCTACTGAAACATCTTTAGGTATTTTCAGCAATATCATTAGTCCCGTTAAAGATGCTTCAGTTAATCCAAGTCCGCCCGGAAGCATTGCGATAGAGCCAATGATAGTAGAAAATCCGTAAATGAATACTGCGCTGAGCAAACTTACATCAACATGAGAAACTGATGAATATACTTTTAATACTATGTAAAGTCCAAGACATTCCAGAAACCATGCTACTACACTCATTGAAGTTGCAATGAGCAATGGCTTTATTCTCACCAACGTATATATGCTTTCATAAGCCTCGTGAAACTTTTCCGCTACTTTGTGAAATATTTTTACTTTTTCAAGATATGATATTATCCGGAGAGATGTCTTCCTGGAGCTGATCAGAATTACACAGCTGATGAAGAATAATCCGACACCTATTACGAGACCCTGACCGTAATTGAAAACAAATGCTCCCGCTATGCAGAGTAAAACCACCGAAATAAAATCCGTAAGTCTCTCTGCTATTATTATCGGAGCGGACTTGCTGACGGGTGTACCTGCTTCTTCCCTCACAAGATATGATTTCAAAAGTTCACCCATCTTTCCCGGTGTCACAGTCATTACAAAAGTTGACATGAATATCATGAAGCTCACCTTTGTCTTCAGATCAATATTAAGAAGCTTTCTGTAATATTCCCATTTGAAAAATCTGATTATAAAATTTCCGTATGTCAGCAGAAGGACTAACGGAAAATAAGCCCAGTTGAATTCACCGAATGTCTTTATCAGCTTGTCAAAGTCTGCATAAATACTAAATGAGAGAAATACAATTGCACCTAGAGCAACCGAGACTAAAATTTTCTTTTTGTATTTGGAAAACAAATTTATTATCTAACATTAATTAATTAAGACCATATCTTTCTGCTTATATGATTCTTTTCAAATTTGAATATAACCTTACAAGAGGAAGTCCGACAATATTATAATAATCCCCTTCAATCTTCTCTATGAACAGACATCCGAAGTCATCCTGAATACCATATGCACCTGCTTTATCCAATGGTTTGTATTTTTTAACATAATAGTTAATTTCATCGTCAGCCAGTTTTCTGAAATATACAGAGGTCTTTTCATAGTCAAATATTTCATCACCGGTTTTAATGTTAATAATATTTATCCCGGTATAAACAAAATGCCTTTTCCCGCTTAACTTTTTTAAAATCTTTACAGCATCGGCTGAGTCTTTAGGTTTGTTAATTATTTTTTTATCCAGAACTACTATAGTATCAGCTCCTATTACTGTCCCCTTAGAAAAATTAAACGCAACCTTTCTCGATTTTATCAGGGAATTATGCTTGACTGATTCTACAGGATGATGATCCTCCGCTTCCAGTTCATCTGCTTTACTGTCAACTGAAGTAAACTTTAACCCTATCTGCTTTAATAGCTGTATCCTCCGCGGCGACTTTGATGCCAGTATGTATTTTTGCTTTAATACAGAAGCAAGATTTCCTTTATCCAAATATATTTTTAGTTTAAGAGAATCGTCAATAGTCAATAGCGAATCAACTCTTAATACTCAATACTCAATACTCAATACTCAATACTCAATACTCAATCGCTTCCCCTTTCCTAACAATCATCCTCTCTCCAGTTTTCCTGATCTTTATTTCTACATTCCCCTCTTTCAAATTCTTTTCACCAATGATCAGCTGCACCGGTATCCCGATCAGATCAGCATCATTGAATTTAACTCCGGGTCTAACGTCAGCCCTGTCGTCAAAAAGAACATCAATTTTCCTGTTTAAAAATTCTTTATAAAATCCTTCTGATATATTTTTGATTTCTTCATTGCTCTGATTCAATGAAATGATGATGACTTTAAATGGTGCTATCTCACCTTTCCAGATTATTCCTTTGTCGTCATGACTTTGCTCGATGAATGATGCTGTAGTTCTTTCTATCCCTATCCCGTAACTTCCGAAGATTATCGGATTCTCTTTTCCCTCGGCGTCAAGAAACTTCGCACCCAAAGCTTCGGAATACTTTGTCCCAAGCTTAAAAATGTGACCGACCTCGATCGCTTTTGTGATTTTTAATTTGCTTGATTTGTCTGAAGTCTGCTCGCCTTCCTTTACAGTTCTCAGATCTTTATATTCAATTCCCGGTACATCACGCTTAAGATCTATATTTTTTAAATGGTAATCATTTTTATTTGCTCCGCTGATGAGTTCATCTGCATCCTCAAGCAAAAGGTCTGCAATGATCTTTATTTTTTTATCTAAACCTATTGGTCCTATTGAACCTGCATCAGCGCCTGTAATTTCCATAAGCTCTTCATTATGAGCAGGTCTGATGTTAATTCCAAAGAAACCCTGAAGTTTGGATTCATTTACCTCATCATCTCCGCATACAAGTACAAGCATAAACTCATTTCCTTCCGGCTTAACATTCACAAATACCCGAGACTTTGCTAATCTTGTTTTATCTTTTGTTTTTACAAATTCAGCAAGTTCGTCTATGGTCTTAATATTCGGTGTGTGAAATTCTTCATATTTCAAATCCGTATTCTTTCTCTGAACTTTCTCTTTAAATGAAACCGCAACTTCCAAATTAGATGAATACTTTCCGTCCTCACTGATAACAATATTATCTTCACCGACTGACGAAGGCGCCATGAACTCCTGTGAAGCGCTTCCTCCCATCGCTCCGCTGAAAGCAGACACGACAACAAATTCCAATCCGCATCTTGTGAATATATTTCTGTAAGCCTGAGCCATTCTTTCATATGCAATATCCAAACCTTCCCAAGTCGCATCGAGTGAATATGCATCCTTCATCGTGAACTGTCTCGCTCTCAAAACTCCTGCGCGAGGACGCTCTTCATTCCTGAATTTTGACTGTATCTGATACCATATCTTCGGAAAATCTTTGTATGAAATTAAATTTGATTTTGCGATTGAAGTAAATACTTCTTCATGTGTCGGACATAAAACAAGATCACGGTTCTTTATTCTAAACATAAGATCACCGTAATCTTCAAGCCGTCCCGTTTCAGCCCAGAGTTCTGTCGGTGAAAGCGCTGATAAATAAAATTCATTACCGCCGGCAGCATTCATCTCATCACGAATGATGTTTTCTACTTTCCGGAAAACCATTAATCCGAACGGAAGAGATGAATAAACTCCGGAAGTGATCTGTTTAATCATACCCGAACGAAGCATCAGCTTATGTGAATCTACAACTGCATCTACAGGATCATCCTTAAGAGTAGGGAGAAAAAATTGTGTAAGTCTCATAAAATATTTAAGCAACAAATATAAAAATGACTGCTCTCTATTACAATTCTATTATGAATAAATTTTAATGATTGTTAAAGATTTGTAGTCATAAATTAAACAAATTTTCTCTCACAGATTTCACAGATTTTCTCAGAAATAACCTAAACGTTTACACGAGAAGTTCAAAATTATTTAAATAAGAAATTTAAGTTTTTATCTGTGAAAATCCGTGTCATCTGTGAGAGATCAGACTTGGCTGTTCATAACAGCTGAATTTCAAAATTAAACATTTATCGTTTTAGACGGATGTGTATTTATACTGATTGTTTTATGTCGATCGGTTAAATTGAATTCAAAAATAGGGAGATTTAAATGTGAAATTCTCAAATTTCTTATTACTCATTACTCTATTTCTGATAATTAATTCCTATAGTTTTGCACAGGATACAGGCTCAGTAAAATATTTGCCTCTAAGAACCGGTAATGCCTGGTATTATAAAACCACTTATTCACCAATCCCCTTTCCGCCGACTTTTCATAAAGAATCTATCGAAACGGATTCTCTCATAAATGGTAAGGAGTATTTCAAACATATTTTAATCAGGAATTCTCAGATTTGGAATACTCAATTTATCAGGATTGATTCATCAAATGGAAATTTGCTTGTTTACTCACCGGGTAACGGATGCGGGTCTTATGCTAATGATAAAATTATTGATAGCCTTGCCTCTTCACCGGGAAATCAGATAAGTTGCTTTTATCAAAACCTATCAACCCGAAGATGCATTTCCGTATCGGTACAGAGTGTTTTTGGCTTAACTTCAGAAACAAAAGAGTTTTACCATGACGGACTTACAATTGAATACAAAGAATATGCTAAAAATTTTGGTGTAATTTCTTCCTGCAGCGGTGAGCCTCCTCCATGTACAGGTTTTACAAATCTTATAGGATGCAGAATAGATGGTGTGATTTACGGTGATACAAATCTGACCAACATCACACTTGTGAATTCTTCCATTCCGGAAAGATTTTCTCTTGAACAAAACTACCCTAATCCGTTCAATCCTGTTACGAATTTGGAATTTGGGATTTCGAAATTGGGATTTGTATCTTTGAAATTGTATGATGCTCTCGGGAAAGAAGTAAAATTATTAGTAAATGAAATTAAGCCGGCGGGAAATTATGTAGTCGAGTTTGACGGGAGTGATCTGCCCAGCGGGATTTATTTCTATAAAACTACAATCCGGGGGACTTTCTTGAAACAAAGAGAATGATCTTTGTAAAATAAAAAATAATTTTAATTATATTAATCATGAAACCAAACAAAATTATTGCAGATATTTTTATTTTGTGCTTTATTCTTATCACGTTCACAAATTGTTTTTCACAAAGTGGAAATATGGACACTTCACATGTACTTTTGTCATCACAGGAATTTGATTATAAGAATCCTCAATTCGACAAGTCCGGCGGCTCTCTTAATTATTCAATTAAAGACTGCATCCTTGCTTACGAAAAATGGAGCTCTCCCCGCAAACCAGTCATTTCTGTAAGATTCATCAACTATAACACATTAGGAACTGAAACTGACCTGTCGGATAATTCTTCCCTTAACATTAATCCGGCGGTTGCATATTTCACAGATTTTTCTCAGGTTGAAAATGGTCCGGGCGCGGTTGCTTTCCAGTCAAACCGGGACGGCAACTGGGACATTTATATTTCTTTTTATAATTCTGTCTCATGGAGTACTCCGACTGCTGTTGGAGTAACAACTGAAAATGAAACTGAACCATGCATTGTTCCTTACAGGCACAACAATTCTTTAAATTACCTTCTCACATTTAAAAGGGGAAGTGATATCTATGTTAAAAATTTTTTTAACGGAGTATGGAAAGATGAAGTTAATTTAACAGGTAACGATTCCTTAGATTGTTTTTCCTCGGAAATGACCAAAACCGTTTACAATGATAATCAGTTTTTCATTGCATATGACCGTAAGCTCAGCCTGATGTAAGCTCAATAGCTTATCAGAGATTTTTTGTTAATACTGACGGCACATTTAATAATGTACTCACTAAGAATATAACACAGCAAAATACACAAACCAATATCAGATTTTCTAACGGCGTTAACTATACTATTCTGAATTATGACTATGATACGCTCGGCAGAAAGAACTTTTATTCAGCATCCCTTAAAGTTAATGAATATACTATATGGAATCAGTCAATTGGATATACCGGTAATAATTTTGGAGGTACCGGTTCTTCTCATGGAGATATTACTTCCGATTACCCTTCCGGTTATTCCTTATACTCGTGGATTAGAAAAATAAATGATTCTGCTCAGGTTGTTATAACCAATTTTTATTCTGATTATTTTACAAGAATATTTTATGTGGGTGATTCAAATACTGAAACGTTCGTCAACACAAGTACAAAATTAGTCTTTGGACCTCCGTATACATCATACCGGATCAGAATACTTTGGGAGAAAGAAATAAACGGAAAGACTGCATTGATCGAATCATTCCGCGATGCTAATCTGACCTCAGAATCTTCGAATGCATCATTTGTTGCAGAAAAATTTTCTTTATCACAAAACTATCCAAATCCATTCAATCCTGTTACAGTTATTAGTTATTCAATTCCGTCAGATGTCAGAGGTCAGGCGTCAGATGTGAAGCTTGTTGTTTATAATAATTTGGGGAAAGAGATTATTACTTTAGTTAATGAAAAACAAAATGCCGGAAGCTATGCAGTTGATTTCAACGGGGAAGGTTTACCGAGTGGTGTATATTTTTATAAACTGGAAGCGGAGAGTTTGTTGAGACGAAGAGAATGGTATTATTAAAATAAAAATTTATTGTTATGAAATTTTATTTATTTCTAATACTAGATATATTTATTGCTTTAACTATTTCAAAATCCCAAACTAACTGGTATTGGCAAAATCCATTGCCACAGGGAAATGATTTAAACCATATACAATTTGCAAATAATTCAACCGGGTTTGCCGTAGGAAATGCAGGTACATTTGCAAAAACTACAAATGGAGGAGTAAATTGGTCTTATAATTTTCAAATTGCAGGGCTTAGTACTTACGATTTGACTCCCTTAAATATTTCATCTATGGCAGTTACAAATAATTATACAATTTTTATTTCCGCAGACAAAAAAATTATGAGATCTACTGATTCTGGAATCAGGTGGGATACTGTCGGATACTCATCACATTTTGCATTTAGTTCATTGTTCTTTGTAGATCAAAATACAGGATATTCAACGACAAATAACAACTTCTCTGATTTTGGTGAAGTATATAAAACTACAAACGGCGGTTCAAATTGGTTTCGTGTTAATAACAATTCTTCATTAACGGCAACATCTTGTTTTTTTATTAATTTCAAGTACAGGATGGGCTGTAGGTTGGTACAAATCCCAATTTGGAAGTAATGCAAATATATATATAACTACTGATGGGGGAGTGAGTTGGACCCATCAATTAAATACTTCAGGTGTACCCATGAATTCAGTTTATTTTATAAATGAAAACACAGGGTGGGCTGGGGGAAAATATTTATGGAGAACTACAAATTCAGGCATCAGCTGGGATTATCAGGGAATCAATGTTAATAATATAAAATTTACCAATTCATTGACAGGTTATTGTGTAAGCGATAGCAATATTTATAAGACAACCAATGCAGGGGTTGATTGGATCCTGAATGGAACGATGCTTTATGGAAATTATATAACTACTGTAGATTCTGATAATATTTGGATTGTTGGTGGATTTGGAGTAATGTATAAAACCAGTAATGCCGGGAATTACTGGGAAAACCTGCATAATACTTTAACAAACGATTACCTTTTTTCAGTTAATTTTCCAGATCCTAATACAGGATATATTGGCTTTGGAGGTGGAAATTTGTTTTCTACCCGCGGTGGAATCTTAAAAACGTCTGACAAAGGTGAACATTGGAATTTCATATATCATGACAGCTCACAGATGTTAGAAAATATATATTTTATAAATTCTTTAACGGGCTGGTTTCCCAAAGCAAATAATATTAATAAAACAACGGACGGTGGTAATAGTTGGAATATACAGAATTTGAATCCCTCCGGTGAGGTTGGTGAAATGTTTTTTATGAATACAAGTACCGGATGGATATCAGTAAAATCTAACGGAATTTATGTTGAAAAGACTTCAAACGGTGGTGAAAATTGGATTTCTCAAAGAGTCTTGGATGAAACTTGGTATAGAATTTTTCAAGTTTATTTTCCTAATGAACAAAATGGAACATTGATAGGAAATAATATCACTTCAATAACAAGCGATGGAGGTCTTAACTGGCAATCTTATACAAATAATTATTCATTTAATGTATCTTGTAATGATAATCTTGGAAATCTATATGCCTGCAATTTTAATAAAGTTTATAAAAGTATTGATCATGGTTTGTCCTGGCAATTGATATCAAATCCAATAAATGGAAACGGGTTTTTTTCATTTAAAATGCTGAATTCAAATACAGGTTATTTGGGAAGTCGTTCCGGATTGTTGTTTAAAACATCTAATGGCGGAATTGATTGGATTAGACAAAATATTTCAGCACTTTACATCAGATCAATCTCTGCAATCGATACAAATTGCTGGATTGTGGGAGATGGTGGTATGATTTTGAGTTCAGCAGGGAGCAGAAAAATAATAAGTGACATTAAACTGAATAATATTATAATACAGGAATTTTTTCTCCAGCAAAATTATCCGAATCCATTCAATCCAAATACTAACATTAATTACCAATTACCGGTTACAAAACACGTTTCACTTAAAGTTTATGATGTGACTGGAAAATTAGTTGCTACTTTAGTTAATGAAAAGCAAAATCCGGGAAGCTATGAAGTTGATTTCAATGGTGAAGGTTTGCCGAGTGGTGTATATTTTTATAAACTGGAAGCGGGTGATTTTGTAGAAACTAAGAGAATGATTTTACTAAAATAAAATTTTAGGTATCATGAAAATGAAAAAAATTGTCTTTGCATTTGTACTTGTAATCTTAATTCAATCGGTTGATTCACATGCATGGGACACAACTGCAGCAAAGTATTATCCGTTAAGTGTCGGAAATGTTTATGTCTTCAATAAATATGACCTTTGGTTCAGTTGTAACACACATGAAATTCTTGCAACATATTATGTCCATATTTCAAACACTACTCTCAAACCAAACGGTAAAACATACTATCAGTTTTCAGGCTGGTGGAACCTTGTTGGGTTTGGCAGCCCTTCATGGACTTATCAAAGAATTGATTCTAATTCTATGAATGTTTATGCATATGACTCTGTGAATAACAGTGAATTTTTACATGACAGCTTGTCAGGTACTGTTAATACTAATTTTGACTGTGAACGGCTTAACTTTATTCAGCCGCATGGCTGGTATGAAAGAATTGATCAGATGACAATATTTAATTCTGTACGAAACAGGAGACAATTTCAATGCAGTGGACCAATAATTGCCGGTACTTACTATTATTTAGTGGAGGGTATCGGTTTTACGGGCTTCTCAATTTGTGAGCTTGGATCCGGTGAAGAATATAAATTGAAAGGTTGTGTCTTAGATGGAATTGTTTACGGAGACACTGCCCTGACATCTATACATCAAAACGAAAATTTAATTCCGGATAAATTTTCCTTATCACAAAACTTTCCGAATCCTTTCAATCCTGTTACCGATATTCCTTATTCGCTAAGCGAAGATCGTTTCGTCACTCTGAAAGTGTATGATGTATCGGGAAATGAAATTGCAACACTGGTAAATGAGAAACAAACCAGCGGAACTTACAGCTATCAATTCTCAACTGTCAATTATCAACTGGCAAGCGGGATATATTTTTATAAACTTGAGGCGGGTGATTTTTCAGAAACGAAGAGAATGATCTTATTAAAATAATATTAAGATAACATTGGACATTGAACTGAGCATTTGATTTAATCAAAACTTAACCTCATGAAATCATGAAAACAATTATTGTTTACTCCATATTGTTACTCAGTTTTTTTACTTTGGCAAAAAACACTCACTCTCAAATTCAATTTTTTGATTCAGTTAAAACCGTGGTATCATCAACCGTATTTGACTATAAGAATCCTGCCTTTGGCGTCAGAATCAACACTATCGGTGACTTCTGCTGGCTTGTTTATGAAAGACACATTGGAACTTCATCAGACATCATAGTCCGCAAAGCGCGTTACTCTTCCTTTGACAGCGAGATAGTAATAACAAATACGGATAGCGCGTTGAACATTAATCCTTATATTGACCAGGGGATGATTGTATGGCAGTCGAATGCAAGAGGAAACTGGGATCTGTATTATTCCATTTTGACTGGAGATAACTGGTCCGCTCCTTCACTGCTTGATTCCTCTTTATCTGATGAGACAGATCCTGTTATTAAGAATAATAATAAAGCACCTGTAGAAAATAACTTTTTCTATCTGGCCTATAAACAGGGTAATTCTATAAGATTCAGGAAATATAAAACTTCAACCGGAATCTGGAATAATGATACATTAGTATCAGAGGGAACGAATGATCACATCACCCCTGTAATTTCCCGAGGAAATTTTGCAAATCAGCTTGGGGTAGTTTTTCTCAGAAAGTATCAGGGAAACATTACAAAAATAAATCAGAGAATATTTTATGAAAATTATTCCGGAGGTGCTGTGGGTTGGGAAAATGTATTTGAATTCCTGCAGCCAAATCCGCAGAGTAATCTGTCATACTCTTATGCCAACACTGATTTTCTGACATATTCATATGATACTCTGAATTCAACTCATAATCTTATTTTCATGCTTACAGGACAGGATTATAAAGGAGTTGTCACGAAGAATGTTCCAGGGAAACATCTTCTCAAGGAAAGGATCATGGATGTCGTTTATTACAGACGAAATATATTTTCAATTCAGCGCTTTCAGCGTTTTATCAAGATTTTCCGACTCACTGTGTTTTACATTTATTAACAGACCCGGCTCTTTCAACAATAATCCTCAGTTTAAAAAACTCTATCTCGGAGATACAAACCTGATTGTAAAGTTCGATGT
Source organism: Ignavibacteria bacterium (assembly GCA_016710985.1). Classification (GTDB taxonomy): domain Bacteria; phylum Bacteroidota; class Ignavibacteria; order Tepidaquicellales; family Tepidaquicellaceae; genus JAGPCH01. The sequence goes on along the minus strand of JADJTX010000059.1, from coordinate 11,945 downwards.
CAGTCAGCCGATATTTAATCAATCATATTTCTACAGAATAAAAACAGTTTGGGAAAAGATTTCAGGTGGGAGGACAGAGTTGGTGGAATCATACATGACCGATAACTTAAGTGAAATTGAAAATAATAATTTAAATGCAGGTGAATTTTATTTAAGGCAAAACTATCCTAATCCTTTTAATCCGGAAACCGTTATTAGTTATTCGTTAAGCGAAAATCGTTTTATCACTTTGAAAGTGTTTGATGTATTGGGAAATGAAATCGCAACACTTGTTAATGAAAAACAAAACAGCGGAAATTATAACTATCAATTCTCAACTGTCAATTATCAACTGGCAAGCGGGATATATTTTTACAAACTTGAAGCAGGTGATTTTTCAGAAACAAAGAGGATGATCTTACTCAAATAAAAATTTAATAATTATTTTAATTTAATAATAAAGTAATTTTACTATATTGCACTACATTTTAAATAAAATTACTTGAATAAAAAAATACTCATTCTCTGCACGGGCAACTCCTGCAGAAGCCAGATGGCGGAGGGTTTCCTCAGATCGTTCGGACCTGAACTCGAAGTTTTCTCCGCCGGAACAAAACCCGCTAAGGCAGTCAATCCGAATTCTATATTTGTAATGAACGAGATTGGAATTGATATTTCTTCACAATATCCGAAAGATGTCATTGAATTTGCAGACAAATCTTTTGATTATGTAATCACTGTCTGTGATAATGCAAAGGAAAGCTGTCCTGTTTTTACCGGGAAGGTAAAACACAGGCTTCATTTAGGTTTCGTTGATCCGTATGAGGCGAAAGGAAGCAAAGAGAAAATTCTCAATGAATACAGGGAAGTACGTGATGAAATAAGATCAGCTTTCAGACATTTGTATGATACCAAGTTGAAATAGCTTCATAAGATTCATAAGAATTAGTAAGATTCGTAAGATTTGTAAGATTCGTAAGATTGTATTCGAATCTTGTAAATCTTATCAATCTTACCAATCTTACCAATCTTATGAATCTTATGAATCTTTAATATATAGTAATCCTAAAATCCTTTAATCCTGTAAATCTTAATTCAGACAATAAATAAATCCTAATGCAGATTATCTACATCGGTATCGGAGGCTTTCTCGGAGCAGTATCAAGATTTCTACTGGCTAAATTCATCAATAATTATTTCACATCTTTCCCTCTGGGAACACTCATAGTAAATGTAAGCGGCAGCTTCCTGTTGGGATTCATAGTTTACAGTTTTTTGAATGGTAAGAATGTTTCTGCTGAGTTCAGGGATTTTTCTACAATTGGTTTCATTGGCGCTTTTACTACCATGTCAACATTCGCATACGAATCCTTCCGTCTTGCCGAACTTTCGGAATATCTGTATTTCGGATTAAATATTTTTCTTAATGTATTTCTTTGTCTGCTTGCAGTGTATTTAGGCAGAGAGCTTGGATTATTATTAAATAAATAATATTATGCAAAAAGAATCAACGGCAGTTTTACTCAGAATTTTTATCGGTGAGAGCGATAAATATGAAGGCAAAAATCTTTATAATTATCTTGTTCAGTATCTTCGTGAAAATCATTTTGCGGGAGTCACTGTGCTGAGAGGAATTACCGGTTTCGGCAAAGCAAGCAAAATCAGGTCTTCAGACCTGCTTGATATTTCTTCTGACCTGCCAATTGTAATTGAGATAGTTGATTCCGAAAATAAAATTGAAGAGCTGAAGAAATTTTTTGAATCAAGCGATATCCTGGGAAGTGCTCTGATTACCGAAGAGAAAGTGAAGATCTTCAGATACGGAATCTAAACAATTTGGGATTTAGAATTTAAAAAGAAGATCGCATTGAACAATTTTTGTCATCTTCTGCTGAGCCATACAATTGTTAATATATTACAACTCAATTTATTCAACAGGTATTTGAAGTCTTATAATTGCCAAACTGCAAGAACACTTATACAAAATCTTAAAATATCTCTGCAGTAAATTCATTCTCTAAAACCCTTAGAGCCTTTGTGCCTTAGTGGTAAAATATCTCCCTCAAAATTCCCAAATCCGAAATTCCAAATTTTAATTAGATCTCTTCCCTGCTGAGAAGGTTGTTCAGATCGGAATACTTGTTCAGATAATCCTTATTGCTTGCTTCAATGACCTTGTATGCTTCTTCCCTTCCGTACACACTTTCTATCTCACATCTCTTTCCTTCTGAGCCCGGGGCATCTTTATATGTAAGGAAATAATGCTGCAGCCTGTCAATGAATGACTGTGAACAATCGGCAATGTCCTTCCACTTGCTGAAGATAGCATCATCTTTCATCACTGCGATTATTTTATCATCAGCTTCATTATTATCTATAAGTCTTAACCCGCCGATCGGGATCGCCTGAAGCAGAATGTTGCTGTGATTCAGAGTCTTTTCCGTCACCACACAGATATCAAGAGGATCATTGTCACCGACGATATTTTTCTGCCGGTCTTTTCAGTACAGAACTTTGCTACATTTTCACTGCAGAGTGTCTGAGGAATGAATCCGTATGGAGTAGGACAAATGTTTGAATACTTCTGCGGTCTGTCAACTTTCAGATACCCGCTGTGTTTTTCTATCTCATATTTTACTGTATCAGTAGGCACAATTTCAATATAGGTAGTAACTGTTTCAGGATAATTTATCCCTATCGGAACTCCATGCCACGGATGGGACTTCATCAGGAGTCTTATCTTTCCCCAGATTTCTTCTAACGCTATGTCATTCATAAAATTTATTTTGAAATATATTCTAGAGATTTTCTTATTATTTCCTCAGTAGTAAGTTTTAATGTATCATTAAGCTTTAAGACTTCACGAATGATCTTTTCACCTTCATTTCTCTGATAGCCGAGATTCATCAGTGCATTCAAAGCTTCGAACCTTGTGAACTCAGGTGACCCGCCGTTTACTGACTTTTCTTCACTTTCAAAACTTTCCCTGTCAATCTTATAAACCTTATCTTTCAAAGTCATTGAGATCAGCTCGAGTTTCTTTAATCCTATTCCGGGAATTTTGATCTGTGATGCTGAAAATTTATTTGAAATGATACTGATGACTTCTTCAAAAGATAAATGCGTGAGTATGTTGTGAGCCATGCGCGGACCAATTCCGTTGACGGATGTAAGCAGTTTGAATATTTCCTTTTCCTTCTCATCAACGAATCCGTAAAGGGTCAATGAATTTTCTTTTACATCAAGATGAGTCGTAACAGTATATTCGGTTCCGGATTCCGCCGGTTTATCTGAAATTTTCTCCGAAACTTTTTTTGAAATAAAAACCTGATACCCTACTCCGTTTACATCAAGTATTATCTCGTTCTTATGCTTATGAATTAATTTTCCCCTCAGAGTTGATATCATTGGTTATTTGGTTATTTACTTTTTTATCCTTCCGGGATTTTGTTCAATGAAAAATTTCCAGGAATTGTTTTTTATTTTTGAATTGCCGTTATGAAACACATTCTGCCTGCAGTAAAAATGGCAAAGTGCGACAGCAAGCGCATCGGAAGAATCTATCTCTATTACTCTTTCTCTTAATGACAGAATTGATTTTACCATGTACTGTACGTGTTCTTTTGAAGAAGCTCCGCTGCCTGTAACTGATTTTTTCACTTCCCGCGGCGAGTATTCCGAAATATTTAAATTGCAGTTTAAAGCAGCTATGATCGCCACTCCTCTTGCCTGTCCGAGCTTTAATGTTGACTGTATGTTCTTTCCGTAAAATGCAGTCTCGATAGCAAACTCATCGGGCTTGAATTTTTTTATGCAGATCAGACATTCATCATAAATTTTTTTCAGCCTTACAGGTAAGGATTCTTTTGAATTAAGACTGATGGAATCATAATGTATAAGATAGATCTTTTCATTTCTCTGTTCGACTATCCCGATTCCCGTCACACTGGTTCCGGGATCAATTCCTATTATTCTCATCTTTTTCTGATCCGGATTTAAAATTTATTCATCAGTAAAATCCGCATTCGTATATACATTCTGCACATCATACTCTTCTATCGCTTTAATGAATCTTATCACTTCTTCAGCGTTCTTCCCTTCGACCGTCAGAAGATCTTTTGCAATATACTGCAGGGAAGCGCTTTCCATTTTATATGATTTATCTTCAATTGCCTTTCTTACCTTTTCAAAATTCTCGATCGAAGATGTTACCTCAAAGTAATCACCTTCAGCTTTAAGATCGTCCGCTCCCGCATCAAGAATAACTTCCATGAGATCATCTTCCTTCACATTTTCCTTCTCCACATTCACAACTCCCCTTTCTTTCAAACATCCACGACACTGCGCCTGACTCAGCAAGATTTCCGTTCTTCTTTGAGATCAGATGCCGGAGCTCTGCGACTGTCCTGTTCTTATTGTCAGTAACACTTTCTATTATAACTGCAACTCCGCCCGGCGCATATGCCTCATAAGTTATTTCTTCATATCTGACTCCTTCAAGCTCGCCTGTACCTTTTTTTATGGCTCTTGTAATATTATCCTGAGGCATGTTGTTGCTCTTAGCAGTCTGAATTGCAAGACGCAGTCTCGGATTTGCATCAGGATCCCCGCCTCCGTCCCTTGCAGAAATAGTTATCTCTTTTATTACTTTTGTGAAAATTTTCCCGCGCGCTGAATCAGTCGCCGCTTTCTTTCTTTTAATAGTTGCCCATTTTGAATGACCTGACATTTCTTTTAAGTATTAAGTATTTGGAATTAGGTATTGAGTATTCAGTATTGAGTAGTGGGTATTGTGTAATGCGTATTCCCACTCGTTTAAAATTTAAATCTATTCAATATTTTTTAGATCTTACAATCTTTAAGAACTTTACAAACTTTACAAACTTTACAAACTTTACAAACTTAACGAACTTAACGAACTTTACAACTTACGAACTTACGAACTTTAAACTTTACGAACTTTACGAACTTATTATCATATCCCTTATCCTCAGCTTTGTATATTCCTTTCCGTTCCAGAAGCTTCTGTCGACTGAATAGCATATGTCACAGTAATTTCCTGTTTTGGATTTTACCTCTTCCTTCCGGATCTTCCTTTTACATCATATTTGGATTCGGAGAATTAAAGAACAGGGCTTCAAATATTTTTTTGATTCATGTTCTATAACCTTAAAGATATGAGTGTTCGCTTTTGCAAATCTTACTTCGCCTATTATCTGAAGATCCTTTGTGACAAATACAGGCGCCATGTTGTCAGGTCCCGAACGGTTCAAAGAAAGAAAGTATTTTAATGATCTTTTCATTCAGCTCTTCGAGAGTGATCTCCATCAACTTCTATCTCAGGGATAAGCTGCTCGTCTGTAATTTCCATTTGATGCTATTTCATTAAATGTTTTTTTAAACTCTTCAATTTTATCAAGTTCGATCTCAAGACCGGCAGCATGAAAATGCCCGCCGAATTGAATCAGAAGATTCGTACACTGCTTAGCGCTTCGTAGATATTGAAAGAATTAATGCTTCTTGCACTGCCTTTTCCTACTCCGTTCACAGTTGTCAGAACTATCGACGGAAGATTATATTTTCACAAGCCGTGCAGCTACTATTCCAACTACACCGGATGCCATTCCTTATTGTGAATTACAATTGAACGCATGTTTTCAAGCTTATCGGCTTCGTCATAAATTTTATAAACATCATCTGTAATGGTTTTATCAATGCCTCTCCGGTTTTGATTTTCATCATTTAGTATGAAAGCAAACTCTTTTATCTTTTCATTGTCTTCGCAGGTCAGCTCCACTGCCCGTTTTGCATCGCCCAGCCTGCCTACTGCATTTATCCTCGGAGCGAGTGTAAATACCATATTGCTTGTTGTGAGGTTACCTACTTTTAATCCGCTTGATTCAATTAATATTTTCAATGATAAGCGCGAGCTGTGCGGCTCTTTATTGATAAGCTTAAATCCTTCAGCTACTAATATTCTGTTTTCATCAGAGAGCGGGACAATGTCAGAAGCGGTTGCGATTGCAACCAGATCTATCAGTGAATTCGGCATGTCAGGATTTCCTTTTAAGGCTGCAACTCTCTGGGCCAGCTTAAATGCAACTCCCGTTCCACAAAGATATTTGAATGGATAATCATCATCTTCCCTCACCGGGTCCATTACCGCCAGAGCATCGGGGATCTTTTCAGGCGGCTGATGATGTACGCAGATGATAAAATCTATCCCGATAGATTTTGCATATTCAACTTTTCAGAAGCCGTGATACCGCAGTCAATCGCAATGATTAATTTAATTTTTCTTTTGCTAAATTGATCGCCTGGACTGATATGCCGTACCCTTCATCAATACGGTCGGGGATATATATCTCGGACTCTAAGCCGAAATTTTTTAAGGAAAAGATAAAACATTGACACTCCGCAGGTTCCGTCAACATCATAATCTCCAAGTATCATTATGACTTCCTTATTGTCTATGGCTTCTACAACCCTTGCAGCTGCCTTATCGCAGTCTTTCATTAATTGCGGATCATAGAGTTTGTCAATTGACGGACGGAAAATTTCAGGACTTTCTGATAATCCCGGATGCCTCTTATATAAAGCAATCTCAGAATGATATCAGGAAGCTGAACATTTGTTTTGAGAGCTCGCATTTGCTGTGTAAAATCAGCGATGTCTATTTCTTCAGAACGGTCCTGCGAATATAGTGTTTTAGTTTCCAAATCTTTTCACTTTTTCATGGCTTTATTTTTGTGCTCAGGAAGGACTCGAACCCTTACCTAAATTCTTAGACTGCACCTGAATGCAGCGCGTCTGCAATTCCGCCACCTGAGCTTTTGCCATTTGGAAAATAGTTATAGAAGTCAGTAAAAACAATTTGAAAAATCAGTCACATAAGAAAAGATTAAAGATTTATAAGATTTATAAGAAAAGTTAATAGTTAATAGTTAATAGCTTCAGCAAATATAAATCTTATAAATCTTATGAATCTTATGAATTAACTTTTAACTTTTAACTTTATTTGTTTTTTGATATTGCTTAGTTTGATTTTGAAAATGAATATTGCTTGAATACCTTCAAAATATATATTATTTCAATCTCTGTAATTCTTTCCTGCGGTCAGTCATATGCACAGAATTATTCAAATGGTGATTTTGTCGGTGCCGGAACGGGATTATCGAGCTATCTCGGAGGGTATTTCGGCAATGCCTACTCCATGAAGGTTCTGAGCGACATGATGATTATTATAGCGATGACTATTATGGTTCCTATAACAGCACCACTATCTGGTCACCGATTCAGTTTGAATACTAGCCGGATATAATTTCAATGAGAATATATCCGCTGAATTTTCCTCAACTTTTTTATTTGCTTTCGATGGTCATATAGATCCGGAATTTGTAACAGGAAGCATCGGTAATCAGGATTACATTGACAGGAACAGTTACTCGCAGCTTTATGCAGTCCCGTTATCAGCAGCTTTGAAGATTCAATCAATCGGTCCCGTCGGCTCAGGTGTTTTCTTAAAAAGTTCGGTCCGGCTTTTCAGTATACTTCAGAAGAATATGACAGAATCAGGGAATATTATGATTACGAAGAGTATTATTCTTATTCGCAGTATGCTTATTTATATTCAGTCTCAGGATCTAAATGGCTGCCGGGATTTAATGTAAGCACTGGTATTTCATTTGCTTTCGGATTATACAACCTCATTTACTGAACTTTCCTACAGTTACTTTAAAATATCCGCGACATTCAACTGCAATGGCTATCGACCGCGCCATTGAAGCCCAGCTCTTTGCTTTGAATACAAAGATTTTTCTTTAATTTTTGAAACGTAAACGTCAGATGTCAAACGTGAAACGTCAAACGCGAGACGGAATATGTTAGACTGCAAGACTTTACTTAATCTCAATACTCAATACTCAATACTCAATACTCAATACCCAATACCCAATACTCAATACTCAATACCCAACTCAACTATCTGAAAAGCAAACACCATAAGGGATCATTAACAGACAGTTATCCGGCATTTAAAGACAAACCCGCTCCGATAACTGTTAGTATTGCCTCTTCAATTGTCAATAATGCCTCTTCAATTGACTCAATAATGACTTTGATGTTGCAAACAATGACTTTGATGTTGCAAACAATGACTTTGATGTTGCAAACAATGACTTTGATGTTGTAAACAATCACTTTGATGTTGTAAATAATGACTTTGATGTTGTAAATAATGACTTTGACGTTGTAAACAATGACTTTGATGTTCCAAACAATGACTTTGATGTAGCAAACAATGACTTTGATGTTGAGAACAATGACTTTGACGTTGCAAACAATGACTTTGATGTTGCAACAATGACTTTTGATATTGCAAACAATGACTTTGATGAGTTTGCAGCAAACAATGACTTTGATGTGGCAAACAATGACTTTGATGTGGCCAACAATGCCTTTGATGTGGCAAACAATGACTTTTAAGCAAGAAAGAGGGATACTGACACTGGAAAGGATACTTCATATTCATATACATCTGTTCAGAAAGAAGGTCATGATGAAAACATTTTTAAAAGAGGCAAACAAAATGTAAAAAAAGGCAGATCAATCTCAATCGTTAATCGTTAATCGTGTCTTGTGATAATATTTTTTATTCATTCGTGAAATTCGTGGCAGGCTTTTCCTTATTTTTGGATGGATATTTGGAAATTCAAGACAAAAAACAAATCTAAATAAATAAAAAAGGCTGATTGTTAATCAGCCCTTTCAAAATATTATATTTCTGTTTCTTTATTTTATTAAAAGCATTCTCATTTACCTAATACCCAATACCTATCCCAATACCTAATACCCAATACCTAATACCTAATACCTAATACCCAATACCTAATACCCAATACCTAATACCCAATACCTTTACTTCAGCAGCGTCATCTTCTTCACCTCAGAAAACTCTCCCGCTGTGATCCTGTAAAAATAAACTCCGCTCGAAATATTAGATGCATTGAAATCAAAATTATATGAACCCGGATTTAAATTCTCATTTACTAAGGTTGCAACTTCTTTTCCAAAGCACGTCAAAAATCTTCAATGACACAAAGAATTTTTTTGGAATTGAGAAATTTATGTTTGTAGCCGGATTGAACGGGTTTGGATAGTTCTGTGATAATGAATAGCTCTGTGCTAACTGTGAAACATTGTTTATATTAGTTAAGATCATATCTCCGTCATAGGGTAATAAATTTTTTCCTGTAACAACTAAATTCACAGGAACTGAATTTTCAATAACAGAAGAATTAAAACGGTAATTTCCCAGACTGTCAGTGTAACCTGCAATTTTCAATTCATTGTTTTGATTGATTGCAACCAACGCTCCTTTTGAATTTATCCCTGCTGCTTTTACATTCACTGAATATTCAGATCCTGCAAGTGAAGTACTGACATTCAGACTTTCGGAACACGACTGCTTCCTGAGTCGGATCTCCGAGCAACATGAATTGATGTATAGTTTCGGTTACAGTTCCGTTCCCGCCGAAATAATTATACGCCTGTATCTTTCCGTAATTCAGCATTGAACCCAAAGTCAGTAATACCGTGACGGAAGTATGCATATAACATTTCACGACCGATCGTATCCGTTGTATAGAAAGCGCAAAGCTCAGTCGATCCTGTAAAATTAGATGCGAGGTTCTTGTGGCTTCTTGATCCACGCTTCACCGAAACAATCCGCGGTCTGAGAATAATCAAGATCTGTATTTGAACATGCAATGGAATTATGGAAGGCTGTTTATAGCCGTAATTTAAATTAACCATGTTGGACATGCTCCATACAGGATCCGCCCAGATGTTTCCTGCCGTGACCGATAAACCATATCCAGCTTACGCCTCCGTTATTATAATTTGTGATCTGTGCAGACGATGTACTCCGGACTTGCCACATCAACATTCGTAAATCACCTTCATTCGTAAATACACTTTAGCGCTACCTGCATGTTGATAGGATCTATGCCGTCATTACTGTGAAGGACAAGCGCTCTTTTATACCAGTAGTCTCACTTACATTCGGCTGCTTTTCATACTGAACCAATTTGAACATTGCCGTATCTAAGTTCTGTCAGTGACTTCCACCGGATATTCTCCACAACTATGTCAGGCAAATGTCAGTACCGTCAAGGCACATATAAGGATGATCTGACTTGCCGCCTGTCGCATTGAACCATGATAGTCTTATTACCTCTTGCGTTCCGATCATCAGAACATCTTCAGGTCTGTCCGGACTGACACAAAGATCAATTAAAACTTTTTATTTCTATGGAGCTCGGAAATGTCACCCTTATCTCAGAACGTTTCTTAACGGTTGTCTTTATTCCTTTTTTTGTCTTCCAGCTGACATACGGGTGTAATTGCACTCTCAAGACTGTCCGGTAAGCACTAACATTTTAGGAGCTGCTGCAAAAGTATTGTCTTCCCGCTATAGTTAAAGATCAACTGCTATAAATATTCCGGAAGCTTTTTGAAATTCCCTCAGACTCTATATGTTACATTATTTACATTTGAATAGCCTACATTTTAATTCAAAATTTATATCGGTATAAACTTTAAGCTGTCTCAATGAGGATTAGCACTGAACCGGATTAATTGTTACGACAGCGATCCTGTAATCCCTCATCACTGGGAATTTCCTGATGCTGACTATATTTTCCGGATTATTCTTATTTGAGGAATAGTAAGAGTTATCTTTTTGAAAGACATCTGTATTGCCGTTTGTGTTTCTTAATTGGAGCGGAGTCTGATATGGAATTACATCAAATGAATTAAAACTGAGACTAGAGTATTTATCTACTCTTACATCCTTATAGTTCGGAATAGCTATCATCTTTGTAATCGTCCAGAGCGCTGCCTGTCCTTCATTTCCCAGTGATACAAATTCATTCAAATAAATATTATCATATAGATTGCCTTCAAAGTTATATTTCTTATTATAGAAACCATGCAACTTTACATCAATTACCGTTCGTGAATCATCGGAACTGATCAGTCTTATTTCATTTTGAATTATTTAGACTGTTTCCTGCTTTGATAAAAATATCATCAGCAAAAACATTTCCTGCTAAAACAAAGTTACTATTGGAAATTAATAGGAAGGATTTCATTATGGGATTATTACAGGTTTGTAAGTTCATTTTTTATAAAACTAATGATTTTAATATAAAATTCATGGATAGAATTAAAATATTAGGTATTGGGTGTAAATTAACAGCAAATTATAGAGTGTATAGAGTGTATAGAGTATATAGAAGTGTATAAGTGTATAGGTATTATTATCAATTATCAATTATCAATTATCAGTTATCAATTATCAATTATCAATTATCAATTATCAACTATCAATTATCAACTATCAATTATCAACTATCAATTATCAACTATCGGGTATCAACCGTTAAACTTAACCATTTGTCTTTCAAAAAATTAAAAAAATATTTATCAATCTTTCACCATTGCAAATTCATCTATCTCAAGTTCGTCAATTTTATTCCACTCGCTTCATCTGATTTAATGGAAAGCTTGGCTGGTGACTTTTATATTTTCTTTTACCGGGCTGTAAGAAAACTGAAGAAACAGGGCATTCACACCGAGCGTGATCTTGCTGTGTCAGTAAGGGTAAAAATAAGATCTGTATGAAAATTCTTTTTCGCGGATCACGTATTACGACGAGTTCATTCGAATAATAATTTAAGAAACATCCTGACCTGCCTAAAATATTTGAAGAGTCTTTTACAAGAGGTATGATATGATTGAAAGTGATCATGGTTTTAAACTTAAATTGCTTTTCAGAGTCAAATATTTCCTGATCATCCTTTGTTTGCTTTTCTTTCTGATCTCAAGAATCTTGTTAGTCAGCTTTTCAATTTCCTTTTTTAATTCATCTGTCATATTAATCTCCTGATTATTGAAATTTAAAG
>JADJTX010000058.1 GCA_016710985.1 Ignavibacteria bacterium | reverse complement strand
GAAGTACTGACATTCAGACTTTTCGGAACATCTGAATATGCTTCTGAGTCGGATCTCCGAGCAACATGAATTGATGTATAGTTTCGATTTTGATTCCGTTTCCCGCCGAAATAATTATACGCCTGTATCTTTCCGTAATTCAGCATTGAACCAAAGTCAGTGATGCCGTGGCGGAAGTATGCATATAACATTTCACAGCCGATCATGTCCGTTGTATAGAAAGCGCAAAGCTCAGTCGATCCTGTAAAATTAGATGCTGAGTTCTTGTAACTACCGATCCCCGCTTCACCGAAACAATCCGCGGTCTGGGAATAATCAAGGTCAGTATTTGATTTATGCGATTGAGATTATGGAAGGCTGTCTTATCACCGTAATTTAAATTAACCATGTTGGACATGCTCCATACAGGATCCGCCCACGATGTTTCACTGCCGTGACCGATAAACCATATCCAGCTGACGCCTCCGTTAATATAATTTGTGATCTGTGCAGACGATGTACTCGGACTTTCCCCGTCAACATTCGTAAATCCGCCTACCATTCATAAATACACTTCGCGCTACCTGCATGTTGATAGGGATCTATACCGTCATTACTGTGAAGGACAAGCGCTCTTTATACCAGTCGGTCTCGGTTACATTCGGCTGCTTTTCATACCTGAACCAATTTGCAATTGCCGTATCAAGTTCTATCGGTGACTGCACGGATATTCTTCCTACAACTATATACAGGCAGAGGAATAATCTCAGAACCGTCGAGGCACATATAAAGGGGATGATCTGACTTGCCGCGTGTCGCATACGTGAACAATGAGACCCATGTATTATTACCTCTTGCGTGTCCGATCATCAGAACATATTCAGGTCGGTCCGGACTGTTATGAAGATCAATTAAAACTTTTATTTCTATGGAGCTCGGAAATGTCACCCCGCTTATCTCAAGAACGTTTTACTTAACGGTTGTCTTTATTCCTTTTTGTCTTTTCAGCTGACATACGGTGTAATTGCACTCTCAAGACTGTCAGGTACCAGCACTAACATTTTAGGAGCTGCTGTAAAAGTATTGTCTTCGCTATAGTTAAAGATCAACTGTATAAATATTCCGGAAGCTTTTGAAATTTCCCCTCAGGACTTATATGTTACATTATTTACATTTGAATAGCCTTCATACTTTAATTCAAAATTTATATCGGTATAAACTTTAAGCTGTCTCAATGAGGATTATACTGAACCGGATTAATTATTTACGACAGCGATCCTGTAATCCCTCATCACGGCAATTTCCTGATGCTGACTATATTTTCAGGATTATTTTTGTTTGAGGAATATTAGGGTTATCTTTTTGAAAGACATCTGTGTTGCCGTTTGTATTTCTTAATGGAGGAGTCTGATGGAATTACATCAAATGAATTAAAAAACCTGAGACTCTGCATTGTTTATCACTTTACTCTTACGCATCATCATAGTTCGGAATAGCTATCATCTTTGTAATCGTCAGGAAGCGCTGCCTACATCCTTCATTTCCCCAGTAAATACAAATTCATTCAAATAAATATTATCATATAGATTGCCTGCAGAAAGAAATGTTTACTTTCTTATTATAGAAACCATTCAGCTTTACATCAGTGCCGTTCGTGAATCATCGGGCATCTGACCAGCTTATTTCATTTGAATTAGCTGAACATTTCCACCTTAGATAAAAAAAAAATATCATGTAACAAAGCATTTCCTGCTAAAACAAAGTTTACTATTGAAGTTAATAGGAAGGATTTCGTCATGGGATTATTTAGGTTTGTAAATTCGTTTTATAAAACTAATGATTTTAATATAAAATTCATACTTAAATTAAAATATTGGGTATTTGGTGTAGTGTATGGGGTGTATAGAAGTGTATAGAGTGTATAGGTGTATAAATTAGAGTGTATAAGAAGTGCTTCATTATCAGTTGTCAATATCAGTTATCAATTATCATTGTATTATCAATTATCAACTATCAACTACCAACTATCAATTATCAACTATCAGTTATCAACTATCATTATCAACCGTTAAACTTAACCACATCTTTCAAAAATTAAAAAATATTTGTCAATCTTTTCCTGTGCAAATTCATCTATCTCAAGTTCGTCAATTTTGTTCCTCGCTTCATCTGATTTAATGGAAAGCATGGTAGTGACTTTTATATTTTCTTTTACCGGGCTGTTAGAAAACTGAAGCAACGGGGCATTCACACCGAGCTCGTGATCTTACTTGCTGTGTCCGTAGGGGCAAATGAGATCTGTATGACAATTCTTTTTCGCGGATCACGTATTACAGCGAGTTCATTCGAATAATAATTTAAGAAACAACCTGACCTGCCTAAAATATTTGAAGAGTCTTTTACCAGAGGTGCGCGCGGAGCATGCATCTCAAAGCGGGTTACGTGGAGATCATGGTTTTAAACTTAAGTGCTTTTTCAGAGTCAAAGCCTATTTCCTGATCATCCACGTTGCTTTTCTTTCCACTGATCTCAAGAATCTTGTTAGTCAACTTTTCCATTTCCTTTTTTAATTCATCTGTCCTATTAATCTCCTCAGTTATTATTTAAAGCTCTTGTCCGGAAAAGAAGATCTTTCAGTTTTTACCAAATATTGCATCCGACTTTCCGCCGTTCACTGAACTCGTTTACAGAAACAATTATTGCATCGAGCGGGATTGTTGGCATTGTTGTATTGTATCTACGTGGAATCCACCGTTGTGTCCAATAAATCCCATTGAAGAAAATATGCAAGAACCGTACTTTACAAAAACCACTATTCGGTATTTAGGGGGAACTTTAATCTTTCTTCCTGGGACTTTTGCGCTTATCGTTGTTCCTTTCGGCAGAGCATCAAGATATATTTTCAGATCAGGTATGTTTGAAACCATGGCACGGCAACCCATCCAATCGAAGATCGTCATTACAGTGAAATCCATAGTTCGCCGGTCAGAGTGTCGGAAAATATCCTGACGTACATAGTTGCTTCAATATTTGAATAATGATTAGGGAAAAATTGTGTTATTTAATCCTAGTGGAATAATTATCCTTGTGATGATCTCATCTTCCAATTGATTTCCCGTAACTTTTTCAACCATCATACCGAGAATATTATAATTGCCGTTGGAGTATTTCCATGCTGTACCCGGTGAAAAATCCGGCGTCATTGTTTTGGTAATTTCATATATCTGATTTGGAGTATATTTATCCAGTCTGTCATACACGAAGCTCTTAAGAACAACAGGATTTTCAATGTAATCCGGATGCCGCTTGTCATGTCTAGCATTTGCCGTATTGTTATGCTTGAAGCATCCGGATACTCGGGTTAATAAAGCGAAAGCTTGTCGTCGAGCCCTATCTTTCCTTCATCTACTAACTGCTATATCACCGTCGCAACAAATGTTTCTGTGATGCTTCCTATCCTGATCTTATCATCAAATTTCCTGTCAACATTGTTTTAATATCTGCTTTCCCGACAGCTTTCTGATAAGTAAATCGGAGTCAGATCCCGACTATGATCCCCGGCAGACTGTCATTGACAAAGAATGAATCAATCACACCGTCTAATTTTGGTTCAAGACTTTTAGCATTTACCTGAGCATAACCATTTGTAAATAAATTTACAAAAGAATCAGAACTAAAAAGACAGAAGAAATTATTTTTTTTTTTTTCATAGTTTGTAAATCGGGGTTTGTTCAATTTACAATTAATTATTAAAATATTAAATATGAATAGAATAATATTAAACAGATTTAGAATGATTTAGAAACCCTCAGTTATAAGTAATTGATTGCATAAAAATAATAAAGAAATTATTTTGAATTAATATTTGTGATTGGATATCCGCTGAAGGAATGAGTATCAAAACTATTTTTCAACACAGGGACACAAAGACACAGAGGAAAAAACGAAGTTGAATAAATTAAGTTCTCTGTGTCTCTTGTTTTATGTTAAAATGCAAGTCTCACATTTTTCTATGCAAAGACAAAATACTTGAGAGCGAAGCGGGGGGACACTCAAGTATTTTGTCTTTGCATATTAATTTTCTTTTTTCATTATCTTTTTTTATCTAAATCACCTATAAGAACTATCTTTTATTTGCAGACATCACTCTTTTAAATCTGTTGAGCTGCTTTATCTCGTTTTGTTTATTATAGTGTGGGCGTGCTGTCTGTGTTGTGCAGACATCTTATTTTTGAGGTAAGAGCTGCTAGAGGCACATTGCATTTCGCCCACTTTAATTTTCCTGTATAATGTGATTTTAGAATTATTATTAATAATTAAATAATTAATTAATTAATTGCTTTTTGTTTTTATCTTTAGATTTACACGGTTAAAAGTTTGTATTCATCACCACTTATAAGAACGTATCTGATTCGATTCAAAAGCTTTCTGCTTATTTTGATAATGGCTTTTGTCGGGATACATCTTTTTTTATAATCCTTGAATGCCTGCAACAATGCCGGATCTTTTCTTATTGCTACCCAGCTGCTCTCTATTAATACTTTCTTTAAAAATTTATTTCCTCTTTTGATTATTCCGAAACGAGTTTCCTTCTCACCTGTGCTGCTCTCATTGGGAAGTAATCCTACGTAAGAACATAGTTTGTCTAACCTGCTGTATGTATTCATATCTCCCAGCTCTGTTAAGATTATCATTGCTGAGAGTACACTTATTCCGGGTATTGTACGTAATATTCTTACCTTCTCTTTGTATCTTTCCTCATTGGATAGAACTCTTATTTGTTTTGTTATTTGTGCTATTATTTTCCTCAGACCCTGCAATTCTTCTACTAAAGATCTTATTGATATTGATGAGCCTGACGTGCCCTGACTTTGTTCCAGGATCCATTCTATATATTTCTTGGACCAATGAGAGTATAACTTCTCATCACTCATGAATATTCCAAAGAAAATAAGCAGACCTTTAATCTGATTCTTACAACTGGTTTGTTTCTTTACCATTCGATGCCGCATCCGAACCAATGATCTGTCTTCCTGAACTTCCTTGCTACGGATATATATTCCTTCTATCTCCTTGCTGCGTAAACTTCTTCCTAACTTTCTGCTGTCTACTTTGTTTGTCTTTTTTCTCTTCTCTTTATCCTTTGTTGGTACATCTGCCGGATTTACTATTATATTCCTTATTCCCTCCCGCTCCAATTCTTCATGTATCCAATATCCACTGTAACCGGCTTCATAAACACTCAAATACTCTCCGGATGGAAACATCCTTCTTAAATAACTTCCTAGTACCTGCGCTGATGGTGGAAAATTTTTTGTCTCTAATTCTAAGTCATCCATAAATATACTCACTGTCCAACTTTTTATATGAACGTCTAGTCCTATGTATATTTGCTGACCTTTAAAATTTAATTTTGTAATTTGTTTCATTACAAGCCTCCTTTAGTTTAGCTTTAAATTAGTCTGTTAACTAAATTTAATAAACTTTTGTGAGGCTTGCTATTTTAAACATAAGGTCTGTGTTAAAAAAATTTCAATAGTTAGAGACACTTGGAATCCGGCAATGACAATAGTGTCTGTTCTTAAATCTTATTTTATCGACAATAGTCAATGAACATATTAGCAGTAGGCGATGTCCACGGATGTCTGAATACTTTCAAAAATCTTTTAAATAAATATTGGAACAGAGATGAGGAATTATTAATACAGGTTGGAGATCTTGTAGACCGCGGAAATTTTTCACCTCAGGCTTTATTGTATGCTTTCGAATTGAATCAACAAAAGCCTAACGCTGTCTTTCTCAAAGGCAATCATGAGTACGAACTTCTAAAACATTTATTCAACGGACCAAATGATAACTGGCTTCGTCAGGGCGGTGATATTACACTAAAGCAATTTCAGGAAGCCGAATTAATATTCGCGATTATTCAGACTGGCTGAATAAACTACCGTTAAAATGGGAAAATGAAAACGTTCTTATTACTCACGCTGGAATATCAGCGGATATTGCTGATCCTTATGACGAATCCGCAAAGAATGGAGTCTTGTGGAACCGCACTCCATTAAAGAATATTGGAAAACTTCAGATCATAGGTCACACGCCTTTAGAAAAAACTCTCCGGAATTTACTAAAGATTCAAACTCATGGAACATTGACAAGGGGGCATATTTAAATTTTTGGATTAAGCGCTTTGAAAATTTCTGAAGGGAGAAGTACTGGAGATTATTAATGTTCCTACTTTTGATGAAGATACAAAACAGTCCAATTGATAATATGAAATATTCGATCGGCAAACTGTTTAAAATATCACTATCAGTAAAACTAATAATCATCCCATTTACCAGTTTCAGAATGATAACTTATAGACTCACCAACACCATAGCCAAATGAAAGCATAAATATATTACTGTCTAGTTTGTCATAGTATAAAGGACCTTCTTCTGTTACATCTATTCCAATATCAGTTAAGGTTTGAGGAAGTCTTTTGTTTTGAATTTTAAATCTTTCAATCTTTTCAATGATAATATTCCCTTCGGATATTAAACCTCTTTCTCTATTGTCCTTAAAGAATATAAATGCGATCACTAGGAAAATTAAACCTAAGAAAATTATTGTGATTTTTTTGTTATGAACTTTCAAAGTGATTATTTATTGTTTCCATTTGAGATTTCTTTATCATCAGATTACTTCAAAACTATAATTCAGAAACTCCAATAATTAGTAAACAAAAACCACTTAGTGCCCTTAGTGCCTTAGTGGTAAATTAATTCATTTTACGGGAAGTCCCGACATCTCCATTATCTTCAAAGCATTCGTCGTCGGACACGGTCCTGGATGAATCTTATAATCAAATTCCATCTTCCCGTTTACTATCTCTTCTTTGAAATGATAGTTCTCAATTGTTACGATCTCTTCTTCAAGATGGACTAACTCAAGATCGTGAGTAGAGATAAACCCTGTCCCCTTCAGTTCCGAAAGTTTCATTATGAATGACCTGCTGCCAATGAGCCTCTCTTTATTATTTGTCCCTTTGAATATCTCGTCTATCAGAAAAAATTTCTTTAAGCCGTTGTCATTATTAAATTCATCCAGTAATTGTTTCAGTCTTTTCACTTCAGCATAAAAATATGAGATCCCGTCTATAACTGAATCCGTTACTTTAATGCATGTAAATAATTCATACAATGAAATCCTGAATTTCTCAGCATTGACAGGAGCACCTGCATAAGCCAGGCAAAGGTTGACACCTGCAGATCTGAGAAACGTACTTTTTCCTGACATATTCGAACCCGTTATCAGCACGATCTCATTTTCTTTGTCAAAAGAAAAATCATTGCACACTTTGCTGACACGTTTTAACAAAGGATGACCTAATGTTTTTACTTCAAAGCTTTCTGCTTCTGTTATGATCTCCGGAAATACATAATCAGGATTCAGATAGGAAAAATTCGCAAGTGATATATAGCATTCGAGCTCGTTTAATTTTTCCATCCATACCGAAATATTTTTTTGGATATCAGATTTTACTGTAATAAGTTTTTTGCTGTAATATATATCATAGGGGAAAACAACATTCAGAACAATTCTGAAGATCGGGTTTTCCCTGATCAGCAGAGCAGAGATAATTTTCTGTAAGCTTTTTAATTCAGATGCTGCGCTCTCTTTTCCCTTTTTAAAAATATTCATAAATGAATTTAGTTCGGGATATTTTTCAAATGAATGCTTTTCAATGTAAACAATAAGCGATGTTAGTTTTTTTAACTGGCTTTCAAGCTCGACTGACTCCTCTATGATCTTGCCTATCTTCTTTTGATTAGCGGAATAAATAAGAAAGTAAACCATAAAAACCAATATCCAGACTGATGGGATCAGATCAAGAGAATTGAAAACAAACAATAAAATGTAGGAAATAATAACTGAAGACGCAGGCAAAAGCCATTTTGGCAATTGAATATTTTCGGACCCGGTTATCCAATCAGAAATCTTACTGCATTCGAGATGTCTCTTTGAAATTAATCTCGCTTTTAGAATGAACTTGTCACGGAATCTCGTTAATGCAGACAGCTCTTTGATTATCTTTTGCTTCTCTAAAATTTCCTTTTGACCGGGGATATAATTTGTGATCCATTTTCTTAAGAGCAGACTTCCTTCAAAAGATATTGCAACGTCAAGTAAATTATGGAGAGAATTCTTTCCAACCAGGTCGAGATCTTTTTCAGTTGTCATTTCTTCCGGTGGTGCATTTATGATAGGATCAGGAATTTTTTCCCAGTCAACATTCATTCTTGCAAGATTTACTTCTTTGATCTTAAGATAAGTATAACATCTTCTGATCCCTTCAAGCAATTTATTGTGACAATGAACTACTATGCTGAAAGCCGCCAGTGAGATAAATGTAATTATCCATCCTGTCTCTAAAGAAATAAAATAACCTGTGATGCTCAATGTTGTCCCGGTAATGAATACCATCAGTCTGTAAAATGAAAACCTGCCGCTTCTTTTGTTTAAAAAATCGATCCTGCTTTTAAGACGGGATATTATTTTCTCCAGACTATGCAATCGTGAAATGTATAAATTCATAAGTCAATATAATTTTTATAATATTTAATTTATATGAAGGAAATTTCTAAATTGCTGTAGTACTTATTTTAACCACTAAGTCACAAAGGCACAAAGAGATTCTGAAGCTGTAATGTCGACACGAATTGCACGAATTTACACTAATTATTTTAATAGTTAATTTCGTTACTGCTATAGTACTTATTTTAACCACTAAGTCACAAAGGCACAAAGAGAGGCAATAATGAAAGGTCTTTGTGTCTTTGTGACTGGTGGTATTAAATGTGTCTTCGTGCTAATTCGTGAAATTCGTGGCTATCCCTTACTTCAGGTTTTGAAGCGGCAACTTAAGTAACTTACTAAACATTAATATGACTGATAAAAATGTAGTTATCATCGGAGGCGGTGCTGCGGGTTTAATGTGCGCAATCGAAGCCGGCAAAAGAAACAGATCAGTTGCTTTGATTGAACATGAAGAAAAGATCGGAAAAAAAATTCTTATTTCCGGAGGAGGCAGATGCAACTTCACAAATAAAATTGTTTCTTCTGAAAATTTCATTTCAAATAATCCCCACTTTTGTAAATCAGCTCTTGCAGGCTACACACCGGATGATTTTATTTCTTTAGTTGAAAAGCATGGGATAGCTTATCATGAAAAAAGTTAGGTCAGCTTTTTTTGCGACGGGAGTTCGAGGGAAATTGTATCTTTACTCGAAAGTGAATGTAAGAATGCCGGTGTTGAGATCGCTGTTAATTGTAAAGTAAAAATCATTAAGAAGAAAAACTTTTTTGAAATTGAAACTTCAAAAGATAATTATGCTGCAGTTTCACTTGTCATTGCAACCGGCGGAATATCAATTCCGAAAATAGGAGCAACTGATTTCGGATATAATATTGCAAAGCAATTTGATATAAAGCTGACTATTATCATGCCGGCGCTCGTTCCGCTGACTATGGCCGGTGATGACAGAAACATTTTCGGAGAGCTAAGCGGAATATCAGTTGACTCTATGGTCAGCTGCGGTAAAAATAAATTCAGAGAGAATATTTTATTTACACATAAGGGATTAAGCGGACCGGCGATACTTCAGATTTCATCTTACCGGAAGGAAGGAGAAGCGATTTCAATTGACCTGCTGCCGGAGAAAAATTTGTTTGAATTATTATCGGAGAATAACAAAAGTAAAATTGAACTGACAAATTTTATCTCCAACTATTTTCCAAAGAGATTTGCTGAAGTATTTTGTGATAAATATTTTTTATCCAAACCTTTGAATCAGTATTCACAAAAACAGCTTTTAAACATTTCAGATACTTTTCACAATTGGAAAGTAAAGCCGTCCGGAACGGAAGGATTTGACAAAGCAGAAGTCACTCTCGGCGGAGTAGATACAAACGAGCTTTCATCTAAGACCATGGAATCAAAAAAAGTAAAAGGATTATACTTTATAGGTGAAGTTGTTGATGTTACAGGCTGGCTCGGCGGATATAATTTTCAATGGGCGTGGGCGTCCGGATTTGCAGCAGGGAAAGCGGTTTAATTTTTGAGACTGACTCAGCAAGCAGGGACGATAATGTTACCGTTGTTTTTTTGTCCGGCATTGCCTGTCTTAACAAATGCAAATTATTAACTTCCAATTTCTCCTGCCAATTTTTATTTTTACAAAACAAAAAATTTAAACAATAAAACATTATGGCAGACAAACCAATCATTTTAGTTACCGGAGCAACCGGATCACAGGGCGGAAGTGTGGCTCACTTTTTAGCAAAGTCAGGAAAATTCAGTGTAAGAGCTTTAACTCGCGATGCTCATTCCAAGAAGGCTGCAGCTCTCGGACCGGAAGGTGTCGAGGTCGTTGAAGGAAACCTTGACGATAAAGACAGCTTGCTCAAAGCAATGAAAGGCTGCTACGGAGTTTTCGGTGTGACAAACTTCTGGGAACATTTCGATAAAGAAGCGCAGCAGGGAAGAAATTTAATAGACGCTGTCAAAGAAAGCAGCATAGAACATTTTGTTTTAAGCACGCTTCCTCCGGTCAATAAGATCTCCGGAGGTGAACTGAGTTCACCTCACTTCGATATCAAAGCGGAATATGAAGATTACGCAAAAAGCCTTAAGCTTAACACGACATTTACTCACCTCGCATTTTACTTTGATAACTTCATTGGCTTCTTTCCATTAAAAAAAGGTGAAGACGGCAATTTTCATTTCGGATTTCCGCAGGGTGAAAAGACAAAGCTTGGGGGGATTGCTGCCGGAGATATCGGCGGAGTAGTCACAGGAATTTTCGAAAACCGGGATCAGTATTTAGGCAAGACAGTCCGCATTGTCGGTGACGCGCTTTATCCTCAGGACTATGCAAAAGTAATGTCAGAAGTTCTCGGCGTGAAAGTTATATTTGATTACATTGACAGGAAGACCTTTACCGGCTTTGGCTTTCCCGGCGCAGCCGATATCGCCGACATGTTTGAGTTCTATACTAAATTCATCCCTGACGAACAAAAGGCAATCGACGAAAGTAAAAAATTATTTCCGGCTATAAAAAATTTTGAGACCTGGCTTAAAGAAAATAAAAGCAGATTTGATGAGCTGCTGGGGAAATAATTACAAATTACAAATTACTATTAGCTTTCTCGACGTCGTTGTTGGTCACGCCTGCGAAGGAATATAAACAGGATTGTTTATTCATAAAGGCGGCTAAGACCAACAACGGCGGAAAGTGAGTGTTCTTAAACGGATTTTTTATTTGATTGTTAAAATATTCAATTTGAATCTAACTTATCATAGTAATTTTTAGATTTTGATTTTTTTATTTCTCATAATTATAAACGAATATCCTCAAAATCAGTGTTATCCGTATTCCCCAAAAATCATCGTGTACAAATTGATCACGATAAGAGAATCTTTTGCGTTCAAACATAAAATTAATTTCAATATCTTGCTTAAACTAAAAAAAAATGAGCGAAGTAAAAGAAATCAAAGCTAATCTGACAAACATGATAAAGATCCGGGGGGGGAAATTTCTGATGGGATCGGATAATTTTTATCCTGAGGAAAAGCCTGTTCATGAAGTCACTGTAAGTGAATTTTATATGGATAAGTATGAAGTCACAAATGAGCAGTATGAAAAATTTGTAAATGAAACCGGATATGTAACAGTTGCTGAAAGACCTCTTGCACCGGAAGATTATCCCACGGTAGATCCGGCTTTATTAGCGCCGGGAGCCTTGATATTTCAGAAATCTAAAGGTCCGGTAAATCTTGATGATTATCACAACTGGTGGAGATGGGTTCCGGGTACTTGCTGGAAGCATCCGAAAGGACCGGACAGCAGTATTAAAGGAAGGGAAAAATATCCTGTTGTTCATATTGCTTATGAGGATGCCGAAGCTTATGCAAAATGGATTGGTAAAGAATTGCCCAGCGAGGCTGAGTGGGAATTCGCTGCACGCGGCGGGCTGGACGGAAAAAATTTTACATGGGGCGATGAAGATGTTCAGTATTCGAAACCCATGGGAAATACATGGCAGGGAGAGTTTCCGTATCAGAATTTATTAGTGGATGAATACGAAGGAGCATCTCCTGTTGGTTCCTTTGAACCAAATGGCTATGGTCTTTACGATATGGCAGGGAATGTCTGGGAATGGACAAGCGACTGGTATGTTGCGCATCTCGATGAAAGCGCTGATGAATTTAAAACCTGCTGTACGCCGGCAGTTAATCCAAGAGTAACTTCACCGGGCGGAAGTTTTGACGTTCGTCAGCCACAGATCAAAATTCCAAGAAAGGTTGTAAAGGCGGTTCACATTTATGTGCGCCGAATTATTGCTTAAGATACAGACCTGCCGCGAGACAGCCACAGATGATCGATACGGGAATGAGCCATATCGGATTTAGGTGTATTGTCAGGATTTAGAATTAAGAATTCTATAGTATCCGGAGTATCGAGAATATTTTAAAAAGTTAAAATTATTGTTACTATTTACCTTAATTCAATTTTTTTAAAACTTCTTTTGAAATCTTAATTCCAAATTGCAAACTCTGGTATTATTCTTGCAGTCTGAATTGTAGTAAATCTAATACAAATTCAGGATGAAGGAAATGAAATACACAGCAATTGACGGAAATGAAGCTGCGGCTTATATAGCCTACAGGTGCAACGAAGTTTGCGCGATATATCCGATAACACCCTCTTCCACAATGGGAGAACTCGCCGACGAATGGTCATCAAAAGGAATCAAAAACATTTGGGGAATCGTCCCGACCGTAATAGAAATGCAGAGCGAAGGCGGAGCTGCAGGCACAGCTCACGGGTCTCTGCAGTCTGGTGCACTTACCACTACTTTTACAGCTTCTCAGGGTTTATTACTGAAAATACCAAATATGTATAAAATAGCGGGTGAACTAACACCCGCTTTATTTAATATTACAGCCCGCACAATAGCAACACACGCTTTATCAATATTCGGAGATCACAGTGATGTAATGGCAGCCCGGTCTACGGGATTTGCATTCATTGCATCTGCTTCCGTGCAGGAAGTAATTGACATGACGCTCATTGCCATGGCATCTACACTTGAATCAAGAATTCCAATTGTATCTTTTTTTGACGGATTCAGGACATCTCATGAAGTAAGTAAGATCGAATCGGTTTCCGAAGACATTATTAAAGCAATGATCAGCGATGAGCTTGTAAATGCCCACCGTAACAGGGCTCTCTCACCTGACCATCCGTTTATCAGAGGCACCGCTCAGAATCCCGATGTCTTTTTTCAGAACAGGGAAACTGTAAATAAATTTTATATGGCTTGTCCGGATATTGTACAGAAAAATATGGATAAGTTTGCTGTATTCACGGGCAGGCAGTATAAGCTTTTTGATTATATTGGGCATCCTGAAGCGGATAGAATTATCGTAATTATGGCATCCGGCTGTGAGACTGTTGAGGAGACAGTTGAACATTTAGTTAAACAGGGTGAAAAAGTCGGCTTGCTGAAAGTCCGCTTATACAGACCTTTTGACATAAAGAGATTTGCTGAAGCAATTCCTTCATCAGTAAGATCAATAGCAATATTAGACAGGACTAAAGAACCCGGAGCGCCCGGAGAACCGCTTTATCAGGATTGTGTCAATGCTATATTTGAAACATTTTCATCCGGAATCGGAAATCTCAAAACATTGCCAAGAGTGTTCGGGGGAAGGTATGGATTGTCTTCAAAGGAATTTACACCCGCAATGGTTAAGTCAGTGTTTGAAAATCTTTCCCTTGAAGTTCCGAAGAATCATTTCACAGTTGGTATAAATGATGATGTAACGAATACCAGTCTGGAGTTTGATCCTGAATATGACATAGAATCAGATGATGTAATCAGGGCAATGTTTTACGGGCTCGGCTCGGACGGTACAGTTGGAGCAAATAAAAATACTATCAAAATAATTGCAGAGAATACGGATTTTTATGCACAGGGATATTTTGTATATGATTCAAAAAAAGCCGGGACAATGACTGTGTCTCACCTCCGGTTTGGACCAAAACCGATTCGCTCGCCATATCTTATTTCAAAAGCAAACTTTATTGCGTGCCATCAGCCGGTATTTCTTGAAAAGTCTGATATGCTGACTAACATTATTGAAGGCGGGACTTTTTTAATCAATACTCCTTCGCCGAGTGTGGAGATTTGGGACTCTCTCCCGAGAGCTACTCAAAAAACAATCATTGATAAAAAAATTAAACTTTATGCAATAGACGCTCAGAAAGTTGCCGAAGAAAGCGGAATGGGAAGAAGAATAAATACTGTAATGCAGGTATGTTTCTTTGCAATTTCCGGAATCCTGCCGAGAGAAGAGTCCATTGAAAAAATTAAGGAATCAATAAGAAAGACATATTCTAAAAAAGGAGATGAGATCGTCCGATTGAATCTTACGGCAGTTGATAATACGCTGAGTCATTTACATGAAATTGAAATACCGGAAAAAACATCAAGCAGCTACGAAATCTTTCCGCCGGTTCCTGAAAATTCACCAGACTTTGTAAAGAGTGTACTTGGGGAAATAATTGCCGGGAGAGGCGATCTTTTACCTGTCAGCGCTTTTCCGGTGGACGGAACATTTCCATCTGCAACTGCGCAATGGGAGAAAAGAAATATTGCTTTTGATATTCCGGTATGGGATGAGAATATCTGCATTCAATGCGGCAAGTGCGCGATTGTTTGTCCGCATGCAACAATAAGAATTAAAGTTTTTGAAGAAGCCCTTGTAAAAGAAGCGCCGGTAACTTTTAAATATACTGATGCAAAGGACAGGGAATGGAAAGGCCAGAAGTATTCGATACAGGTTGCTCCGGAAGACTGCACAGGATGTGGTGTTTGTTTTGAAGTATGTCCTGTAAAAGATAAAACGGATACAAGCAGAAAGGCGCTGAACATGATGCCTCAGTTCCCATTGAGGAAACAGGAAGCAGTGAATTGGGATTACTTCTTAAGCATTCCCGAAAAAGAAAGAACTGAACTCAACATTTCAAATATAAGACAGCAGCAATTACAGAGACCATTGTTTGAATTCTCCGGTGCTTGTTCGGGCTGCGGAGAAACGCCTTACATTAAACTCGTTTCACAATTGTTCGGTGACAGATCTATCATTGCAAACGCAACCGGATGTTCATCAATCTACGGAGGTAATCTTCCTACAACTCCCTGGGCGACAGATGAAAACGGACGCGGACCCGCATGGTCAAATTCCTTGTTCGAAGACAATGCAGAATTCGGATTAGGTTTCAGAGTTGCAATAGACAAACACAAAGAGCACGCAGAGATGTTAATAAAACAATATGCATCTGTAGCCGGTGAAAAATTAGTTGATGAAATACTGAATGCTGATCAGAGAGATGAGATGGGGATTTTGCAACAGAGAAAGAGAGTGCAATTACTAAAGGAAAAACTTTACAAAATAAATGAACCCGCAGCGAAAAGATTATTATCTCTTGCGGACTATCTTGTGAAAAAGACTGTATGGATAATAGGCGGTGACGGCTGGGCTTATGACATCGGATTCGGCGGTCTGGATCACGTAATTTCAACCGGACAGAATGTAAATATTCTTGTACTTGATACGGAAGTTTATTCAAACACAGGCGGACAGAGATCGAAGTCAACGCCGCTCAGCGCGATAGCAAAATTCGCGGCAGGCGGGAAAACCACTAAGAAGAAAGATCTGGGATTAATGGCAATGTCATATGAGACAGCATACGTTGCAACAGTAGCGATCGGGGCAAAAGATGATCACACTTTAAAAACATTCTTAGAAGCGGAGGCATTTGACGGACCTTCATTGATAATTGCTTACAGTCACTGCATTGCACACGGGATAAACATGAACTCACCTCTTAAGAATCAGAAAGCATTGGTTGATTCGGGACAGTGGCTTCTTTACAGATTCAATCCTGATAATATTGCAAAGGGGATAAATCCTTTTACATTTGATTCTAAAGAGCCGAAGATAAGAGTTTCGGAATATCTGAACATGGAAGGAAGATTTAAAATGCTGAAGCAGACAAATCCTGAAGTAGCAAAGGAGATGTTTGAACAGGCGCAGGTAAATGTGAATGAAAGATATCAGTTTTATAAATATATGGCAGAGAGGTATTCGGAAAAACGTGAAACGTGAAACGTCAAACCTGAAATGTAAAAGATTGATTTAGATAAAGGTAACTTTCGAGTTATGAGTTATGAATTATCAATTATCTAATTATTAACTTTTAACTTTCAACTTTTAACTTTTAACTTTTAACTAAAATGGATCTGAGAACAAAATACATGGGAATGGAGCTTCGCTCACCACTGGTTTGCTCGGCATCTCCGTTATCGGAAAAAATTGATAACATCAGAAAAATGGAAGACTGCGGAGCCGGCGCTGTAGTAATTTATTCTTTATTTGAAGAGCAGATCAAGCTGGAGCAGCTTGAACTTGATTATCATACAACCTTCGGAACAGAAGGTTATGCCGAGTCATTATCATTTTTCCCTGACTCTGATGAATACAAAACCGGTCCGGAAGAATATCTCAATCATATAAGGAGAGCAAAGGATGCAGTTGACATTCCGGTGATTGCCAGCCTGAACGGATCTACGGAAGGAGGATGGACGGAGTATGCAAAAAAAATGGAGCAGGCGGGAGCTGACGGACTTGAATTGAATATTTATTACATACCGACGGATATAAACTTAACGGGTGAGGAAGTGGAACAGACATATCTGAACATTCTGAATTCTGTAAAAGGCAGTGTGAACATTCCGGTTGCAGTCAAGTTAAGCCCTTTCTTTTCAAACATGGCAAACATGGCAAGGAAGCTTGATGAATGCGGAGCCAATGCATTGGTTTTGTTCAACAGGTTCTATCAGCCTGATATTGACCTGGAAAATCTTGAAGTTTTTCCCAATCTCCTTCTGAGCAGTCCTGCAGCTATGAGGCTTCCAATGAGATGGATCGCAATTCTTAAAGGAAACATACACGCAGATCTGGCTGCAACAGGCGGAATACATAACGGCGAGGACGCTGTGAAAATGCTGCTTGTCGGAGCTAACGTTACAATGTTATGTTCTTCATTATTAAAGAACGGGATCAGTCATCTGAAGACAATAAAAAGTGATCTCGTGAACTGGCTGACCGTAAAGGAATATGAATCTGTAGTTCAGATGATAGGCAGCATGAGTCAGAAGAAAGCAGCTGATCCGAGTTCATTTGAAAGAGCGCAGTATATGAGAGCAATTACAAAATATAATCTCGGGTACTGAGTAACAATTGCAGCTCTGAAATAATTAACCACATAGGCACATAGTTTACATAGAAATATTTTATTACTATCTGAACTGTGTTTCTATGTGGTTAATTTTTTTTGGGGGATGCTATAAAATTTCGAACTTCTTTTTTGCCACGAATTACATTAATTTTCACGAATTAGGAATCTTGACAGACTTTAACCGCAAAGCCCGCAAAGCACCTACGCAAAGAGCGCTAAGAATTCATAATTTCAATTAGTTGATTATACCTTAGTGGTCTTAGTGCTTTAGTGGTAAACAAATCACAATTCTAATCATTATCAAAAGAAAGGAAACAAACTTGGCATTAAAATTTAAAGACTTCGAATACAAAAGACCTGATCTGAAAAAACTGGAATCAGAGTTTGATCTTCTTCTGAAAGATTTTAAGAATTCAAAAAGTCCGGAAGAGCAATTTGAAATCTTAAAAAAGATAAATACTGTCAGAAAAGATTTTGAATCAATGAAGAACATTGCTTCTATCAGATATACAATTAATACTAAGGATAAATTTTATGAGGGAGAGCACGAATATTTTGATAATGCCGGTCCTGTTTATTTCGGGCTGAGGAATAGATTGTATAAAGTAATGTTAGGATCAGAATTCAGGAAGGAGCTTGAAGAAGGAACAGGCAAACAATTATTCAACAGGGCTAACTTAACAATTAAAACATACAGTCCCGATATCACTGATGATCTGAAAAAAGAAAATCAGCTTGTGACTGAGTATGTAAAACTGATCGCTTCAGCTAAAATTAATTTTGAAGGCGAAGAAAGGAATATTGCCGGCATGGCTCCTTTTATTCAGTCACCAAACCGTCAGGTCAGAAAGAATGCAAGCGAAGCAAAATGGAAATTCTTTGAAGACAATGAAAAGACATTTGACAGAATATATGATGATCTGGTAAAGCTGAGAACAGGGATTGCTAAAAAACTCGGGTACGAAAATTTTTCGCAGCTCGGATATGACAGGATGGGAAGGACAGACTATGCAATAAAAGATGTATCTTCATTCAGAGACTCAGTTAAGGAATACATAGTGCCATTGTCACAGAAGTTAAAGGAGATGAAAAAACTGAGAGTAGGGTTAGACAAAACCTATTATTATGATGACGGATTTGGTTTCAAAGGAGGCAACGCGGTTCCGAAAGGTTCTCCTGAATGGATAGTAGAACGTGCAAAAATAATGTATCAGCAGCTGTCTGAAGATACCGGGAGGTTTTTTGACTACATGACAGATAACGATCTTCTCGACCTTTATAACAGGAAAGATAAAGCGGCAGGCGGATACTGTTCTAATATTTATACTCACTCAAGTCCCTTTATTTTTTCGAATATGAACGGGACGTCTGATGACGTTCGTGTTTTAACACACGAAGCGGGACACGCATTTCAGGCTTATGAAAGCAGGGATCTCGGATGGATAGAATATTCACATCCGACAATGGAAGCCGCTGAAATTCATTCTATGAGCATGGAGTTCATTACATGGCCGTGGATGCAGCTTTTCTTTGAAGAAGACACTGATAAATTTTTATTTTCTCATTTGAGCAGAGCTATAGGTTTTGTGCCATATGGAGTTTCGGTTGATGAGTTTCAGCAATATGTTTATGAAAATCCTGATGCAACTCCCGCAGACAGGAAAAAGAAGTGGCGGGATACAGAAAGGAAGTATCTGCCGCATATTGATTACGAAGATAACAGATTCCTTGAGCGGGGTGGATTTTGGTTTCATCAGGCACATATTTTCAAATCGCCTTTTTATTATATAGATTATTGTCTGGCAGAAATTTGCGCCTTACAGTTCTGGAGAAAGTGTAATCACGACAGGGACGTCGCGTGGGTAGATTATCTGAATCTCTGTAAAGCCGGCGGGAGTAAGTCTTACTTTGAATTGTTAAAGATCGCAAAGCTGGATTCGCCTTTTGATGAGAAAGTTGTGAAGTCGATAATTGATTATTGTGATGAGTGGGTGGAGAGTGTGAACAAGGAGTTTTGAGTTTGTAAGGTTTGTAAAGTTTGTAAAGTTTGTAAAGTTTGAAGCGTTTCAATCCATTATTGGTCAAATACAATAAAGTCTTTTGTACTACCTTACAATTTAACCGAAGCTTAAAATAATTATTCATCATAGGAAATTATACTTGCCAATACAAAGAATAAAAAAAAGATTGTTTTAAATACTCTGTATTCAGAGTCTGTCTCATAACCCGTAAAATTTTTAACCACAAAGTCACGAAGGCACAAAGACTTTCATTTTCAAAACATTTTTCTTTGTGTCTTCGTGACCTGGTGATTAAAATGAGTTTTTGAGACACACGTTTCAGGGGAGTATAATGAACCAATAATATTTATTTTCAAAACATGATATAAATCATGTCTGGTTCTAAAGCTTTTCCTTAATTTAGCATAGTTGCTTCTTTTAGAATTTAATTATTAGATTTGAAAATTGTATTTACCAATTATCTTAAAGAAAGTAACCTAATGAAAAAATACATCCTGATCTTCTTAATTCTTGTTCCATTTTTATCAGCTAATTCTCAATCTGCATGGCAGCAGCAAAGTCCCCTTCAGCATTAAACAGACTGGAATCATCTTTTTTCTTTGATACAAATACAGGATATGCCGCGGGAGAATATGGCACAATAATTTTTACAAGCAATGGCGGTCAGGAATGGCAGCTACAGGAAACCGGAATTGAAAATAATTTGTACTCAGTTCATTTTGCGACTGCAATGAGAGGCTGGTGTGCAGGCTCGGGAATTATAATTAGTACAACAAACGGCGGAGCAGACTGGAACACTCAGTTTTCTGATACTAATGTTTATTTACTATCAGTCTTTTTTGCAAATCAAAACGACGGATGGGCTGCAGGAAGATCCGGTAAAATATATCATACTTCAACGGCGGAACTGACTGGGATCTTCAGTTTTCAAATTCGACTTACTTTTTCAGCTCAGTTCATTTCTCTACTCCATTGGCAGGATTTGCTGCAGGTGTATTCTCCAAACACAGGAGCAATATTAAGAACAAGTAACGGTGGACTTAATTGGATATCAGAAGCGATCCCGTCCACTATAATAACATCAATTGATTTTATTACACCTGATATCGGATGGACAATAAGTGACCGGGAGAATTTTACATACGAAGATGGCGGTAGCTGGAGTCTTCGGTCTTTCGTTAGTCTAAACGGATATGAATATATATCTTTTGGTTCTGAAATGTCAGGCTGGGCTGCGGGAGGAAACATGCTATACAAGACAACTAACGGAGGATTTAACTGGATTTCACAGCCGGTATGGCAATTATTGGGAAACAGCTTCATTCGTTCAATCAACTTTGTATCAAATGAAACCGGATGGATATTTGGAGATTACGGTCTTATTTTAAAAACTACAAATGGCGGCATTAACTGGAATTCACAAACTAACGGTCCTGGGGATTTACATTCAATTCAATTTACTGATAATTCAAACGGATGGGCTGTGGGAGGGTATGGTACTTTACTCCACACAACCAACGGAGGAGCAAATGGAACAGACAAAATATTGGCATGAATACAGATATAAATGGAATATATTTTACCAGCCAATATACCGGTTATGCAGCTGCAAACGGAAGAATATTAAGTACTACCAATGAAGGAAGCAACTGGATGATCCGGCACTTAGATACTTCAACAATTTTCGGTCCGGTTTTTTCATAAATCAATCATCAGGATGGGTTGGCAGTGAAGATGGGAAAATTCTATTTACAAGCAACAGCGGGTCAAACTGGGTTAATCAACAAAGTAACACTAATGTTTTTTGACTTCAATTTTTTTATATCACCGCAAACCGGATGGGTTACCGGTATAGGAACAATTTTACACACTACTAACTCCGGGCTAAATTGGAATTCACAAAATATTGGAGTTAATCCAATTGGTTCACTATTCTTCACATCACCACTAAACGGATGGGTAGTTGCTTTTGAATTATATAAAACAACAAACGGAGGTATAAATTGGGTATATTCTCCAATTCCAAATAATCCGCTAATATTTGACATCTTTTTTATAAATCCAAACACAGGTTATGCATCTGGCTTTGGAGGAGCTGTTTATAAAACTTCTAATGCCGGAATGAACTGGTCTTTAAGTTCAGTAGGAAAAAGTACAGAGTTATATTCGGTTAGGTTTACATCACCTGATACAGGATGGGTTGTCGGAAGTAACGGAGCAATTTTTAAGACTACGACAGGAGGTGAGCCATTAGGTATTAATTATATAAGTTCAGCTTTACCCGATAGAATTTATCTCTACCAGAACTATCCGAATCCATTTAATCCGTCAACAAAAATAAAATATGAATTGACCGGAAATGAATATGTCACATTAAAAATTTTTGATATACTTGGAAAACTGATCAAAGCACTCGTTCACGAAAAACAAAATGCAGGTACATATGAAACAGAATTCGATGCATCGGATATGCCAAGCGGAATATATTTTTATACACTGAATGCCGGCAGCTACATTGAAACCAAACGTATGGTGTTGCTGAAGTAAGAATAGGAAATTTTTTCAGAATGCCTTCTCTCCCGTAGTATTTATTTCAAAATAGACATTCAAGATATTCGCAGATATCTTCACGGATTTCCACCTTCAAATTGAATTAATTTATAAAATTATCTTTAATAAATTGATATAAATAAAATTCAATTTGAGTTCAACAAACAAACTACTTCACTTCACCAAAAAGGGAATCTACTGTCCGCAGGCACAAGTTTACATTGACCCATGGTCATCCGTTGATAAAGCCATAATCACACACGCACATTCAGATCACGCACGCCCCGGCAGCAATCATTATTTAGCTCATAAAAAATCAGTTCCGATCTTAAAACACAGATTGGGAAAAGATATAAATGTAAACGGGATTGAATATAATGAATCAATTGAAATTAATGGTGTGAAAATTTCTCTGCATCCTGCCGGACACATTCCCGGTTCAGCTCAGGTAAGACTTGAATATAAAGGTGAAGTTGCGGTTGTGTCGGGAGATTATAAACTCGAAGACGACGGATTGACAGAAGCATTTGAACCTGTGAAGTGCAATACGTTTGTTACTGAATCTACATTCGGTTTGCCGGTTTACAAATGGAAAAAGCAGAAGGAAATTTTTGATGACATAAATAACTGGTGGAGACAGAACAAAGAGAAAGGAAAAGCTTCTGTAATTTGCGGATACTCACTTGGCAAGGCGCAGAGGATTTTGTTTAATGTTGATAAGTCAATCGGAAGAATCTTCGGTCACGGAGCGGTTACAATTATCAATGAAGCAATGAGCAATGAGCAATTGAACTTACCTTTAATAGAGAAAGCTAATTCTACATTTACAAAAAAAGATTTTGTTGGTTCACTAATAATTGCTCCCCCGTCTGCAATTGGAAATCCATGGCTGAGAAAATTTGAACCGTACTCTTTGGGATATGCATCGGGCTGGATGAATATCAGAGGCGCTAAGAGGAGAGAGGGAATTGATATCGGGTTTGCATTATCGGATCACGCAGACTGGAATGAACTGAATACAGCAGTGAAAGAAACAGGCGCGGAAAAAATCTATGTTACTCACGGATACACAGCTGTTTTTGTGAAATGGCTTTGTGAAAATGGTTTTAATGCTGAGGAACTCAAAACAGAATTTATAGGAGAAAGTGATCAGGAATAATTACAGATTACAGATTACAGATTACAAATAATTACGAGTTACGAATTACGAATTACGAGTTACGAGCTACCATTGAATATTGACCATTAACCATTAAACCAATTAACCAATCAACCAATAACCGAAGGTGAAGCAGTTCGCAGAATTATTCGAAGTTTTAGACAGGACAAATAAGACCAATGATAAAATAGAGATCATCAGGGAATATTTTTCCAAGGCAAATGATGATGATAAGATCTGGGTTTTATATTTATTTTCCGGCGGGAAGATAAAGAAGAAGTTCAATACGTCTCGGCTTAAAGAATGGGCTATCGAATATGCAAACATCCCGAAGTGGCTGTTTGATGAATCATATAATTCGGTTGGCGATCTTGCCGAAACAATTTCACTTATACTTCCGGACAAAGAAATCCATACTGAAAAAACATTGTCTGAATGGATTGAATATATTGAAGACATTAATAAAGTAAAAGAAGAGAACAGAAAAGAGAAGATCATTGAAGCATGGAAGAGTCTGAATCAGAATGAAAAGTTTGTATTTAATAAACTGCTCACAGGCGGATTCAGAATAGGAGTTTCACAAAAGACTGTCATCAATGCTTTGTCTGAGCTGGAGAATATTGAGACGAACATTATTTCACATAGATTAATGGGTAACTGGCATCCGGAAAGAATTACCTACAGAGATTTATTAAACAGTGAAAATATCAGGGACGAGATATCGAAGCCGTATCCTTTCTTTCTTGCTCATCCGATTGAGGATAAACCTGAGGAACTGGGAAATCCTGAAGACTGGCAGGCTGAGTGGAAATGGGATGGGATCAGAGGTCAGTTGATCCACAGGCAAGGTGAATTATTTCTCTGGTCGAGAGGAGAGGAATTAGTTACAGAGAAGTTTCCGGAGTTTGAACGGATTAAAAATTTTCTTCCGGATGGAATTGTACTCGACGGAGAAATAATGTGTTATGAAAATGAAAGTCCGCTGCCTTTTAATTTACTTCAGACAAGAATTGGCAGAAAGAACGTTACTCAAAAAATTTTAAAAGACGCTCCGGTTGTGTTTATGATCTATGATGTTTTAGAAATGGATGGTGTTGATATCAGGTTTAAGACGCTGAAGGAAAGAAGGGAGTTAATTACGAATTACGAGTTACGAATTACGAACGGTATGTTCTTGAAAATTTCAAAGACAATTGATTTTCAGAGTTGGGATGAGTTGAGACTGATCAGGGAGAAGTCAAGAGAAAATCTAACTGAAGGTCTAATGTTAAAAAGAAAGGATTCGGCTTATCAGGTTGGGAGGAAGAAAGGTGATTGGTGGAAATGGAAGATCGATCCTTTAACAATTGATGCTGTATTGATCTATGCGCAGAAAGGTCACGGAAGACGGGCTGATCTTTATACAGATTATACTTTTGCTGTCTGGGATAATGGGGAACTTGTTTCATTTGCTAAGGCATATTCGGGACTGACGGATAAGGAAATTAAGGAAGTGGAGGATTTTGTAAAAAGAAATACACTGGAAAAATTCGGACCGGTACGGACAGTGAAACCCGAACTCGTTTTTGAAATTGCATGCGAAGGGATTTCAGAATCAAGGCGGCATAAAAGCGGAATTGCATTGCGTTTTCCGAGGATATCAAGATGGAGGAAGGATAAGAAGATAGAGGAGGCGGATAGTTTGGAGAGTTTAAAGAAGTTGTTGAAATGAAAACAGGATTAGACAAAATAATTCTATGTGTGTTATCTGTTCATACAACGTCATAAATTTTGAAAACTTCATTAAAGACTTTTATGCAAAAAAAAAATCTTACATCATTATTTCTATTTTTTGTAAATTATAAGAAAAACCGCCAATGACTTCACCTCAAGATTTTACGCCTGATGATGAAAAAAATCAAATTGAATTATCCTTAAAGAAAGCAGATCTTAAGATAAAGAAGTGGGATTTGGTTTTCAAAGTATTTGGTCTCTTAGCACTTATCTTTGGTATTGTATGGCCATTATATCAGTATACCAACACTCTGGAAAAGGAACGTACTGACGGGGTAGAGAAACAGAAACTTGAGCAGGTGCAGAAGGACAAAGAAATTGATGCTGCACTTCGTGAAGCAAGGAAACCATTTTTGGAGCTACAGCAAAAACTTTATTTTGAAGCTACTACCACTGCTTCAAAGATAGCTACACTTCCCCCGGGTTTGGAAAGAGAAGAAGCAAAAAAGAAATTCTACCAATTATACTGGGGCGAATTATCAGTTGTAGAAGACAGCATAGTGGAACAGGCAATGGTTAAATTTATGAACGCTCTGCAGGACAACAAGCCTCAGAATGAATTGCAAAGTGCGTCTTTAAACCTGGCGCGCAGCTGCAGAAATTCACTGGCACGCGGATGGGGATATGACAGAGGAGCAGCTAAGTAAAAAAGTAAACGAGCTAATTTCAACGACATTCATTTATCAGACAAAATTCAGACATATTATTCAATTTCAAATTTGTTCACTTCTAAATCCTTCCGTTTGAAAGAATTAAAAAATAACCTTCCTGATTGGTATTAAGCTTATAGATTAGAAATCTGCGTTGAATTTATTTTAACTGTACTGGTTTTCACAAATATTATTTTTAACAGAATATTCTTTTGTCATTTTGTCTTTTGTGCGTTTTTGTAAACTTGTCTGGCAGTAGTCCTTGAATATTGAATAGTGTGTTGGGCAGAGTTAGTCAAAGCAGGGAAGGAACTACACAAGTATTGAATATGGATAACATAATAATTAGTTTTAACCGATGATCACAAAAGAAAAAAAATATATTACACCTGAAGAGTATCTTAAGTTTGAAAGACAATCCGAAGAAAAGCATGAATATTTTAACGGGGAAGTGTTTACCATGTCAGGAGCTGGTGTTAATCACAATGTAATTGCAGTAAACATTCTTGTTGCTTTAGCAAATAAGTTGAAAGGTACATCTCATATCCCTTTAGGAAGTGATATGAGAGTATATGTTTCTGAAAACGGATTATATACTTATCCGGATATTTCTGTTTTCCAAAGTGAAGTAAAATTACAAGATGAAGAAAAAGATACTGCACTTTATCCGACAGTAATTTTTGAGGTTCTATCAAAGTCTACGCAGGACTATGACCGGGGCGGAAAGTTTAAGTTATACAGAGATATTCCGTCACTTGAAGAATATGTTTTAGTATCGCAGGAAAGCATAAATGTCGAACATTATAAGAAACTGACGGACGGAAAATGGCTGTTAGAAGAGTTTAAAAAATTAGAAGATACTCTTGTGTTGAGTTCCATTGATTGTGAATTGGACTTGAAAGATATTTATGACAGGTTGGAATTGTAAACCTACAGACAATCGGATCTTTAA
The DNA here is from genome assembly GCA_016710985.1 of Ignavibacteria bacterium. GTDB lineage: Bacteria > Bacteroidota > Ignavibacteria > Tepidaquicellales > Tepidaquicellaceae > JAGPCH01. The sequence continues at coordinate 128,137 of JADJTX010000058.1, read as the reverse complement.
TTTATCCTCAAATTATTGTACATCACCCGACTTCTAAGTTCTTGAGCTTAACACTTCGAACAATATTTAATAGTAGCTTTTGAAAAAATATTACTGTCGTTCCCTACAGAAGTTCGAGCCTGTCTCAATAACACTATTTTAACCACGAAGTCACTAAGACACAAAGAAGAATGTTTTTAAAACAGAGGTCTTTGTCCCTTTGTGACTTCGTGGTTAAAATTTTTATTTCTTTGAAACAGACTTAGCACTTGAGAATGACAATGTAAGTGGATAGTTTCTCAGAAGTTTACAATACACTTATTTACACTTCTATATAATTCTCATCAGGTTATTTTGTTTACTAAACTATTACATTGGATAGCAAAGCTTTATCAATTATTCTAAACTGGTTTTCTTCAAAGTCATGGACTCCATTCGAATTTCAAAAAGAAGTCTGGGAATTGTATTCAAAAGGATACAGCGGAGTGCTGAATGCACCAACCGGCAGCGGTAAGACATATGCGCTTTGGTTTGCTGTGCTTATGGATTACATCTCAAAATATACGGATGATTATAAAAAGAAGAAGGAAAAAGGATTGCAGCTGCTTTGGATTACTCCTTTAAAAGCATTGTCAAAAGACATTGAGGAAGCGATTCAGGAGACGTGTGATGAACTTGAAGTTCCGTGGAAAGTCAGCACCCGAACCGGTGATACATCCGCTTCAATAAAATTAAAACAGAAGAAAAACTTATTCGAAGTTTTAATTACAACTCCGGAAAGTCTGCATCTGATGCTTGCTCAGAAAGACAACTCTGAAATATTTAAGAATCTGAAGGCAATTGTAATAGATGAGTGGCATGAACTTCTCGGCTCTAAAAGAGGAATTCAGGTCGAACTTGCTTTATCAAGATTAAAAAATTTAAAGAAGGATCTGAAGATTTGGGAATATCCGCTACGATAGGAAATCTCAGTGAAGCGATGGATGTATTGCTCGGAAGTGAGATTGAAAATAAGAAGAGGAAGAAGAAAATTGTCAGAGCGAAAATACAAAAGAAGATTGAAGTCGAATCCATTTTGCCGGATGAAGTAGAAAGTTTTCCATGGGCAGGATATCTCGGAATAAAATTAATGGATAAGATCATTCCGATAATCCGCAAGAGTAAATCCACTTTAGTATTTACAAACACACGCTCGCAGACAGAGATATGGTTTCAGAAAATTTTGGAAAATTATCCGGAGTTTGCCGGACAGATGGCAATGCATCACGGCTCAATAGACAGGAATATTCGTGACTGGGTTGAGAATTCTCTTCACAGGGGAAAATTAAAATTAGTAGTTTGCACATCGAGTCTCGACCTTGGTGTTGACTTCACACCCGTTGAAACTGTAATTCAAATCGGAAGTCCGAAAGGAGTTGCGAGATTTCTGCAACGCGCGGGAAGAAGCGGACATCAGCCGGATGCCGTGAGCAAGATCTATTTTGTTCCGACACATTCACTCGAACTTGTAGAAGGAGCCGCATTGAAAGAAGCTTTACTTTCAAATTCAGTAGAGGACAGGCAGCCGGTAATAAAGCCTTATGATGTTCTGGTTCAGTATCTTGTTACACTCGCAGCAGGAGAAGGTTTTGATCAGAAAAAGATCTATGATGAAGTAAAATCTACTTTCGCGTATCAGACATTGCGGGAAGATGAGTGGGGATGGATAATGAGATTCATTACAAGCGGTGGTGATACATTAAAAAACTATGATGAGTATTCAAAAGTTGAGCTTATAGATGGCTTGTATAAAGTAACTGACAGAAGAAAGATGCTTTTTCATAAAATGTCTATAGGTACAATTGTAAGTGATCTCAGCATGAACGTAAAATACCTGAAAGGCGGAAATCTCGGCACTATCGAAGAAAGTTTTCTGACACAATTAAGACCCGGGGATGTGTTTTCATTTGCAGGCAGAAATCTTGAGCTGCTTTATATCAGAGAAACAACAGCTTATGTAAAAAAGACAAAGCAGCGAAGCAGCAGGATACCAAGCTGGCTCGGCGGTAGAATGCCTTTATCGTCTCAGTTGTCGAAAATGCTGAGATTAAAATTAAATGAAGCATTGCATGATAATCCAAAGGACATTGAAATAAGGAAGATCAAACCTTTAGTTGAACTTCAGAGCAGAAGGTCAGCAGTCCCGAAGAGCAATGAATTTTTAATTGAAAAATTTAAATCAGAGGACGGCTACCATTTATTCTTTTATCCATTCGAGGGAAGACTTGTGCACGAAGGGATGGCTGCACTGTTCGCTTACAGAATATCAAAACTTAGACCGATAAGTTTTTCAATGGCGATGAATGATTACGGATTCGAACTTCTTTCCGACACAGAAATTCCGATTGAAGAAGCCATTAAGAAAGGATTGTTCGGTGATGATGAACTTCAGACAGATATTTTAAAAAGCATCAACAGTTCAGAGATGGCTAAACGGCGATTCAGACAAATAGCGAGAATCACAGGGTTGATATTTCAGGGATATCCCGGTAAATATAAATCAACAAAAAACATACAGGCATCATCTGAACTATTGTTTGATGTATTCAGCAAGTACGAACCCGATAGTCTGCTGATCAAACAATCTTTTGAAGAGATGCTGCAGTTTCAACTGGAGGAGTCAAGATTGCGCGTTTGTCTTGACAGGATCAGAAAGCAAAAGCTTATTATCACAACTCCGACAATGCCGACACCGTTTTCATTTCCGATAATGGTTGACAGGATGAGAGAAGAGGTGACTACGGAGAAGTTTGCTGACAGAATTAAAAAGATGCAGCTGAAGTATGCGGAGTGAGTGAGTTGAGTGTATGGAGTGTATGGAGTGTATGGAGTGTGTTGAGTGTGAGTGTGTCCCTGCCTCTTTCTTAAATATATTTTTTGAATTAATAAAAATTGTGTTTTGAAAAATATTTCTAGTTCTGTAGATATTAAAATTTATGATGAAGATCTGACTTTGCTTCCTGAGAAGGCAATTTATTATAAAAAAGAGAAAGCTCTTATACTTGCTGACGTTCATCTTGGAAAGACGGGACATTTCAGAAATGCAGGGATACCTGTTCCGCCGGAACTGGCGTATGTAGATCTTGAAACAATTGATGGTTTGCTGAATAATAAAGATTTAGGCATAGAAAAATTAATCGTTCTCGGAGATCTGTCTCACGCAAAGCTTAATTTTGACTGGAGGGTGTTTGAGGAATGGAGGTTTAAAAATAAAGAATTCAGATACAGCTTATAAAAGGCAATCATGATATTCTTTCCGGTAATATTTATAAAGCTCTGGACATAGATATTTTAAAGATTGCGGTATTGAATAAATTTATTTTAGTTCATAATCACAGGGATGAAGAAAATATCAATGGATTTTATAAGATATGCGGACACATACATCCTGCCGTAAGGATATCCGGCAAGGCAAGACAGGCAATGACTCTGCCGTGTTTTTATTTCGGTGAAAGTGTCGGGATACTTCCGGCATTCGGGAGATTTACAGGAAAGCATTTGATAAGACCGAATGAGAATGATGTTGTGTTTGTAATTGCTGACTTTGAGGGAGAGAAGAAGGTTTTGAAGGTATGATCTGTTATTAACTTTCATTTGGATCTTAATCCATAAAATTTTACAAAGTAAAATATATCCTGAATATTTATATTGAACACAACCAAACCAAACCTAAACCAATGAAAAAATTCTTTTATCTGATTTCAATACTTATTTTATTTATTTTTTCCTCATGCGATGACAGTGTTACTAATCCGGAAATTTCTCATAACAACAGCTTTTTAGGCTATCAGGATAACGAGTCTGCTCTATGCATGACACTTGCTTCATTAAGCTATACAGCCGAAAACAATACAGCTTATCTGAAAGATTCTTTAATAATACAACTCAGTGACAGCAGCTATGCGACTAATGGAAATTGGGAGCTTGCCTGGGGACCGTGTCTGTCACCTGATCTCGGAAATATGATGTATGCTGTGGTTGATTCTTCAACGACACCTTTGAGTTATGGTATTGCTGTCCGCGGGACTAACTGGTGCTTTCCCCTTAACTGGAAGGAAGATCTCGGAGCTATAGAATTTGATCCGTATCCTTACGGCGGAACCGATGATTCAATTTCACACGGAGCACTCTTTGGTTTAAACTACCTGCTTGGAATGGTAGATTCCTCAACAGGAAAATCTTTGATCACTTATTTGAACGGAATTAATGTTCCTGATTCTTTAAAATATAAAATGTACATAACCGGTCATAGTCTCGGAGGAATGCTTGCAACAGTTCTGTCAGCGTGGTTTGTTGATGTCGGTTACAGCTCTAAGTTCAGTCTGAAAACTTATACATTCGCAGCGCCGAGTGCAGGCAATCAACAATTTGTTGATCACTACACTTCAATCTTTCAGGCGGCAAATGCCGAAAGCCACAGAGTTATAAATCCAAATGATCTTGTCCCTTATTTTTACGGTGATCTTAGTTCTGTGATAATTGATCAGATACCAACTACGCTGCCCTACAAAGTTGATGCAGTGATCCTGGCTATGGATGCGTATTTTCTGACTTATGATCTGATTTACAAACAGGTAGGTCTGACGAATACATTATCAACTGCAACTCCGACAGATTGCAGTTATCCAAGCGGTTCTCTCGATCAGTATGAATGTTATGTTGCGTTCAATCATAATACAAATACTTACCTGTCTCTGCTTAATGCGCCGATTACAAATACCGGAAATACTCCGTGTAAGTGGAAATAATTAATTACAAATTTCAAATTACAAATGTCAAATATTAATTACAGAGTTGGCTGCTTGGGAAATTTTAGATAATTAATTTAGAAAGATAATTCTATTAATGAAATTTTTTTCCATCAGACATCATTTTCAAAATCTTCTCTTTCCACTTGTTGCGGGTTTCAGGAGTTTTTGCTGTCTGCAATCTCCACCCGATTGAATAGAGATTTGTCTTGTTCAGTGAATCGAAGAATGCCTTTGCTTTTTTATTTTTAGAAAGCTCTTTTAAGAAATCGTCCGGTATCCTCATATTAGCCGGTGAATCGTAAGCTCTTTCCCATCTCCCGTCTGACTTCGCTGCATTGATTTCTTTCAATCCAGCTTCTTTCATCTTTCCGGCTTTGATCAGTCTTTCAATATGTTCACGGTTTCTTTTTGACCAAATGCTCTTCGCCCTGCGCGGAGTGAATTTTTGCAGATATGATTTGTCATCATAGCTGTTTGCTAAACCGTCTATCCAGCCATAACACAGTGCTTCATCCAATGCCTCTGTGTAAGTAACAGTCTTTGCTCCCGAACCTTTCTTATGAAATTTTATCCAGACGCCTTTTGATTTTGAATGATTCTTTGAAAGCCACTGCTCCCATTTTTCAGCAGAGGAGAATGGTTTGATCTTTAGGTTGTCTTTTTCTGAAGTTGATTGTTTCATTTGATTAGCGGTTTTATTAATGAGTACTTCAATGGAAACTAATAACTCTTTCCGGGGCGATGCTCCCATACGGGGACTTATAATTACAGATTAAAGCAAATAGATTTTAATGGTAATTATGAATATTTCAATTTATCAAATACATAATTTGGATCCAAATGCACTAATTGACATTGGCTGCTTTATCTTCTCAGGCCCCAATTTTCCAATTTTTTTTTAAAGGGAAAAAAAATATATCCCCCCCCCCCCCCCCCCCCCCCCCCCCCCCTTCCCCCTCCCCCCCCCCCCCCCCCTTTCCCCCCCCCCCCCCCCCCCCCCCCCCCCCCCCCCCCCCCCCCCCCTCCCCCCCCCCTTCCCCCCCCCCCCCCCCCCCCCCCCCCCCCCCCCCCCCCCCCCCCCCCCGTTTGAATTTTCACTAATTTCTTAATTGATACACAGATCTATTAACAATAAATTTACACCATGCAGAATACATTACAATACAGAATTTTACTTTACTATAAATACATACACATAGACGATCACGAGACTTATACAAAGCTTCATCTTAAGTTTTGCAAAGCTCTGGGTGTGAAAGGCAGGATATTCATTGCAGCCGAAGGTATCAACGGCACGCTTTCGGGGACTGTCGAACAAACGGACGCATACATTTATGCAATGAGAATGGATCCCAGATTTAAAGACATGAAATACAAGACTGATGAAGCAGAAGAACACGTATTTAAAAAACTTTATGTCCGTCCTAAAAAAGAGATCGTAACCATGAATCTCGATGAAGACATTGATCCGAATCAGATAACAGGCAAAAGACTTAATCCTAAGGAATTTCTTGAAGCAATGAAAGAGGAAAATGTCGTGATCATAGATGCAAGAAATGACTATGAATATGATCTCGGACATTTTAAGAAAGCTATCAGACCTGATGTAAAAAACTTCAAGCAGTTTCCGGAATGGATAAGAGAAAACTCTGATATGATTAAGGATAAGAAAATTCTGACCTACTGTACCGGAGGGGTTAGGTGTGAAAAATTTTCCGGACTGCTCAAGAGAGAAGGTTTTAAAAATGTGAATCAGCTCAAAGGAGGAATTCTGAGCTACGCAAAACATCCTGAAACCCGGGGAAGTTTATTTGACGGGAAGTGCTATGTTTTTGATGAAAGAATTTCCGTTGATGTAAATTTTGCCGAGGGATATACAATGGTTGGAAAATGCTTTCACTGCGGAAAGCCGAATGACCGATATGTCAACTGTGCTAATCTTAGCTGCCATTCGCAGTTTCTTTGCTGTGATGAATGCGAAGTCAAATATAAACGTTCGTGTTCAAAAGAATGTGAAGAACATGTAAGATGATAGATTTTAGAACCTCAATATTCCTCAATATTTATAAATGGAAATAACATCTGAATTTTTATCTTATAACGGGATCAATGAAGAATGGAAAAAAAGCCGGATGGACTCTGATGCTGCAAAGTTTCTTACATTAAAACAGGTTGAAGAATTTGAAAAAATAGTTAAGGATGATGAGGCATGGGGAAATCTTTTATCAGTTTTTAACAGCGGAAGACAGGTTGATGCATGGCTTGCACTTGACTGGCCTGATGGATTTGATGAACTTGTTTTGTGCGTACCTTTATGTAAGCTTGTTAATTTTGAATGCAGTAAATGTACAGTAGGCAAAAGGCAGGAAAATAATTCCTGCGCAAATGATTTTTCTTTGTTCGGCTACATTGCTGAACTGCTGAAAATACCAGACAGAGAAGGTCTTATAAATCATACCGGATCAATTAAGAAGATACTGCTGCTTGATGATTTCAGATGGAATATCGCGGAAAAGAAAATTTCTAATTAGTGACTTCTGAAAAACTAATGAAGTATGTTGCTCCCATTTTGCTTACCCTGTCTGATAACAAAAATATACCACAGAGACCCAGAGAACACAGAGTTTCACAGAGAAATCTTAAGTTAACGTATTTTCTATTTTTTTTATAATTGAAAAATGATGAATATTTCAAAACACTCAGCTTTCGGGATGACCATTGTTTTTCAGAAGTTTCTGAATAATAAATGCATACCCGCCGTTCTGAGTTTGTTAAGAACATCTCCCCGCACGAAAATGTTAATTCTGTGATTTAATATCTAAATATGTATTTAGATACCTGACCTTGAAGTCATCATAAAATCGATTTAGCTTTTACCGCGAAGACATCCCGACACAAGGTTTTTTTTATTTTCTTTCAATTAAGAAGATTCTTTATTCAATTAAGAAGATTCTTTATTCAGTTAAGAAGATTCTTTATTCAGTTAAGAAGATTCTTTATTCAGTTAAGAAGATTCTTTATTCAGTTAAGTTTTATAAGATTCTTTACTCAGTTAAAAAGATTCTTTATTCAGTAAGAAGATTCTTTAATCAATTAAGAAGATTCTTTAATCAATTAAGAAGATTCTTTAATCAATTAAGAAGATTCTTTAATCAATTAAGAAGATTATTTATTCAATTAAGAAGATTCTTTATTCAGTTAAGAAGATTCTTTATTCAGTTAAGAAGATTCTTTATTCAGTTAAGAAGATTCTTTATTCAGTTAAGAAGATTCTTTATTCAGTTAAGAAGATTCTTTATTCAGTTAAGAAGATTCTTTATTCAGTTAAGAAGATTCTTTATTCAATTAAGAAGATTATTATTTCAAACTTATCTGAAATTTTTACCAAAAATGAGGTTTTTAAATTTTGGTCAATCCTGTTTGATTTAGGATCGAATTTTAATCAAACCGGATTGTAAATCCGGGCTCAAAAAGAAAAATCAAAAAATGAAGATACACAAACCTCGACGAAATCTTAAAAATCTTAAAAATCTTACAAATCTTATAAACCGAGTTATTCAAACTCAAATATCTTCTTCCAGTCATTCTTCATGCTCACAACATTCCAGCCGTTCTTTGCCGCGGCATTCAGTGAAGCGTTGTCCTTTTCTGAGTATTCATATTCTCTCACCGCATCATCGTGATTTACCATCAGCTGAATGCTCGGAAGTTTATTGCTTTGACAATATGTACTCATTGCTATGTCTCCGCCTGTGCGTTCATTACCCACGGAAAATATCGGTTTTCGTCCTATAAAATAATCTATGCCTACGGGCTTTCCGGTTTTATCATTTATCAGAATTAATTCAGGAAGCTTTATTATTTCAGAGCTTCCGTCAGCAATTTTGTATTCGGCTTTCCCGAAGCTTCCGATCACGTTTTGTGTCGGTATTCCGTAGATCTCATCCGAAACTGCTCTCATAAAATCCAGCCCTCCACCCGAACAAATGAAAACTTCAAATTCATTTGCCTTAAGATAATTTATTAGTTCAAGCATCGGGACATAATAAACTTTGGTAAACGGAACTTTGTATTTCGGATGTTCCGCGGTTTTGAAAAAATTCAATACTTCCTGCTGAAACGCTTCAACCGTCATTCCTGTGTTTGTTGCCTCTAAAACCTGCATCAGACCTTTCCCGCCTGATGCATAGTCTTCCTCAATATATGCTTTATCATCATCCATTATTGCAGTGAATATTTTTTCATTCTTCCATTCGGGATGGCTCGGATACATCTCTTTTACACGCATGAAAGTATAAACCAACTGTATAGTCGGTTGCTCACACCAAAGAGTTCCGTCATTATCGAATGTAGCTATACGGTCTGCAGGTTTTACATACAGAGGACCGCTTTGGTCAGTGACAGAGATCACAAAATCTATGATCGCGGATTTGGTTTTGCCATCGTTCCATGAAGGCAGAGGATCGGTAGAATCATACTGTGCAAATATTAATCCTGAATTGAATAACAGGATTATTATTATCAAACTGATTTTGAATTTTAGTTTTTTCATTTATTTAAACTTTAGATTCATAAGATTTTTTCTCTAAACAAAGATTTAGCATTAAATTTAATCTAATTTGTAAAAAATAAATCAAACCTTAAATGCACAACAATAAAGTTCGTTAAATTTGTTAAAGTTCGTTAAGTATGTTAAGCTTCTGCCGGTCAATCTATGTTTGTTGTTGATCGCGCTAACTGAGTTCACTAAGACCAACAACGGCTGCAAAAAGATTAGTCTGCTTTAAATTTTTTAAAGCAAAAGCCTATTTGAAGACTACAAAAGTACTTCAGTCATTTGCTAATTCAATCGCCTTTTCAAGAAACTCATCTCTGCCTTCCCTTACTCCTTTAATTGTTTTATTTAAAAATATACTTGGCTGTATTCCTATTCCATGATGCTGCGAGCCATCGTGTTTTACAACCTTCATTCCGGTCCAGGAAATTTTATAACCACCGGGCAATAAAAATGGATTTACATTGCCGTTGGTTCCTGCTGTGGGCTGACCAATGATTGTTGCCAGTTTATAATGTTCAATAAAACTCATGAAACTTTCTGCATAACTGATTGCCGATCCGTCAATAATAAAAATAATTTTTGCGTCAAGATGCGGATCTCCGGGTTCCAGTTCCCATCCGAAATTTTTATAACCTGCTATATTTTCCTGATCAGGATAAATAATCTCAGGAACTTTCATCCACATTTTGGAAGTGTCTTTTTGAGTCAGCAGGTGAGTAATCAAATCAGGTGCTATGGCTGGATAACCTCTTAAATCGAAAATGATCGACTTGCATTTTACAAGAACAGGCATCAGGTTAGTTATTGCAGTATCGGTAGCTCCGCTGATATTAATATAATAAATGTCATTCGTGATCTTTTTATTTTTTCGGGCTTTGCTGTTATCGTCTTCTGATAATAATCTTTAAAACCCAGACTTCTTTTAATGCTGATGTTTTTCTTAATACCGTCTTCATTGATCAATTTCAGATTTGCTTCAGAGTTAAGATAACCGGTCAGTGATTCAATATCTGCCCGGTGTTTCATCCATCCTTTTGTTGCTGCCGATATACGCGGCTCAATTGTTTTAAAATATTCTTCTGCTGTTATTCCGTCAATGTGTGTAACAATATCACCGATATGGACTGGCATCGAATCGGAGAAAATGCTTGTTATCACTAATTTGTTTTCAATCCACTCCCAGTCTAAAGGTAAATAATAATTATTTTGAACAATTGATTCATTCCTTACCCTTATATGTCCGTCTTTAAGTTTAGCGGTTAGCCTCTGCAGGGTATGTAAAAAATCAACTTCCGATGTATCATTGTAAGCATCAGTTAACGCAATAGTTAAATCGTCCCCCCAGTTTGTTTGAGCAAAGTCAAAGTATGGATAAAAATGCTGAAATATATTCCAGGTGATAATAACGTCTGCCAGACGTAAATATAAGTTGTTTCCTGTCAGCGATGTATCCGGTAAAGACCAAATATCCTTTTTCAGCGCATTGAGTTTTTCTGTATCAGATTCGGGATAAGTGTATTCAACATTTCCATATAACGCTATGGGGACAATACAGGACAAGCCTGAACCTATTTCTTTATTTATATATTCACCAAATGCAGCATATTTGTCAAAGAGGGTGTCGTGGGCAACTTTGTCATCAGTTGCACTGCTTTTTTTACGCAAAGGTCTGTTAGTTCTTTCGCTTGAGTAAATGTTGTTTTCATTATCAATCCCAAAATCAACGCCGAAATGCTGCCACGATATTGTTTTGAACTCACTTATATTTTCAGGAGTTATTTCTGCTGGATTAAACTGAATATTTTCACCCGTCTCAAAGATCTTAATTGCAGGTGCAATTGGAAGGAACAGATTAATTAATTCCTCCTTCAACTCTTTGGAGCCATTACATTTATCTACAATGCTGCAGCCATAAACAGCAAATTTATTCCAGTCAATATCTGATGCCTCATCGCCTGGATGAAAATATCTTATGTATCCAAAAAGCTTTGCAAAAGTTTTCTGGTTATTGATTTTGTTTGCGGTCTGACTGCAACCGATGCTGCTTATCAGGATTGATATCAGAATAAGAACAATGTTTATTTTCATTGTTAGTTTTGCTTAGGTTAATAAAATAGCCTATCTTTCGTGAGTGATATTACATAATCGGTAATATTGCGGGCTTGATGTCTCTCAATTCAACCTTTAAAACTCCAAAATACATATTGCCTTTTGAATTTCCTATCTACTTGTATTTTTGATTAAAACTATAAGTTACATCCGTCCAAAATAAAGAAAAAGCTTGCCACGAATTTCACGAATGAACACGAATTAAAAAATATTATCACTAATTTTTAAATAGAATTAACATAAATTTATTTTGGACAGCATAATTATAATGTTTAAAAGACTCGATATTATTAAAAGAATAATATCAAAACAGATTGAATTTTGTGCTATTTTAAAGTTTTAAAAAACGTTTTGGACAGCAATGACTATAAGTACATTTTCACCACTAAGGCACAAGGAATTACTAAGATAAATACTTTTAAATATTAACTCTTTGTGTCCTTAGTGCCTTAGTGGTAAAAATAATACTTACTTTTTAGACAGCCTCTGTTGAGTTTACCTATGTCAGGACGGAAGTTTCGACACCACAACGAATTCTTTCGAATTCTTAATTTCAAAAAATTTACTTTAAAATTGAATGTGAAATTATTAATATATCAGAGTTAGATTCATCAAACTCATATAATCAGAATAAATTTATGGAACAGTTTTCAGTCAGGGATCAGATAGTTGAAACGGTAAACAAACTTTTCATCTATTGTGATAATAAACAGTGGGATAAGCTTAAAGATGAAGTTCTCGCCGAAAAGCTTTCAATTCCCAAATCCGAAATTCCAAATTCCAAATTGTTAAAGTCTATTTCGGAAACAGGAAAGTCATAACTGCCCTGACTCCGAAATATCCTTTTAACTCTGGCAGAGCTGCGATCGGGATTCTGGGTCCGGCGGCAAATTGTACAGGAAACTTTCCTAATTTTGTCAATCCTGAAAAAACAAGATTCATATATGTTTGCGTTCTTTTTACTTTCCAGTTCTGAGTCATTTCCGCATTCAAAGTAAATCCGCCTCCGCTTTTCCAGGCGTAACCAAGAAACGGCTGCAGATATCCCTGAGTCTGATTTCCTCTGTCAGGATTTCCTCCAACAGACCAGAATTGATTTATCAAAGCTCCCATTGTCCATCCGTTTGTCTGATAAAGCAATACACCCGTTGGTCCGATGCTGAATCTACCGGAACCCAGATATGTATTTGTAGCGCTTGGAAAAGACATTATCGGTCCGACGCCCCAGATCACCTTGCTTACTTTAGGTGAAAAGAAAATACTGTACTGAATGTCTGCAAGCGCATTTTGAGAAGTTCCGTCCGGAGTTACATTGAACTGGGAGATCACAGGAACAATGATTCTGTTGATCATATTTATTCCCTTAGTTAATCCAATTGGAATTACAGGCTGAATATTTAAAACATTCTGTGAACCGTTATTTTCCCCGATTCCCCAGACAGTATTATTCTGAAAAGGAACGCTGATCAGATTTGCAACGGGATTGGCAAGCGCTAAAGCCAGCTTCTCTGCATCAGGAGCAGTTGTTTTCTGTGCAAAAGAAATATTTGAATTAAGACTTACAACTAATAACCCAAAAAGAAGGAGTAAAATGGTTTTGATTTTCATCTATGATTTTAATTGGTTAAATAAATATCTGAGGCAATTTAATAATACTATGTTCTTAAATCTATGTTTTAATGAACATATAATTTCAAATACTGGGTATTGAGTATTGAGTATTGAGTATTGAGTATTGAGTATTGAGTATTGAGTATTGGGTATTGAGTAGAGTTGGGTATTGGGTAATTAGTCAATTTACTTCAAAGCCCCCGGCGGAGTCTCCCTGTTCTTTGGGGACTCCGCCGGTAATTGGTTATCCGTAGGAGTCCCGGAAAAACACCGGAGACTCCTACGGAGGTAAAAATCATAAATCTAAAATCATTTAATTCCCAAATCCAAAATTCCAAATCCCCACTCTTTATTGATTCCACCTATGACTGTTCATCCGTCGGAGTACCGGAAGAGCACCGGAGACTCCGACGTGGGAAACATAAAAACGATGACTGGTCATCTGTCGGAGTCCGAAAAAACACAAGATACTCCGGCGTGGGAAAATAAATTTTTAAAGACATAGAAATAGTTTTCCCCATATTTAATCACGGACTAATCGAGATCACAAACTTGAGTGAATTATTGTAAGTCAAAGTTATGTCTGTAAGATCAACTAAATCATCTCCGTTAACATCGGTTACAACATAACCGGTAACAAAATTGCCGGCATCATTATAGACAGCATCAATATCTGTCAAATCAATAAACAAATCCTGATTTATATCACCGCTGTAAATGCCGTATCTGACAGGGGACGCATCTATTTGAATCATATTATTACCATAAGCCTGTGCGACTGCGGTTGTAAAATCATAAGTAAGATTATTGTTTACAAAGGTGACTGCTGATGTACTCCATGTTTCAATCGAATTTCTGTGCAGAACATGGATATAATAAGGAATGCCATTGAATATATAGCAAATCGAACACCTGTTCCGGATGAATCAAATAATGCAGTTGATACTTCTGCTATTGGATAGGAGGTGCTGAACCCCTGAGAAGTACCATTACAGTATCAGGAACCATTGAATTTGTCAGGGAATTATAAAATCCCTGAATAAATATTTTTGAGTTAGTATCCCGCCGGTGATGGCGGCAGTTACACGCATGTTATCAGCCATGAAAATGGTACCATAGTCCTGACATGTGGGAGGAGGTGAGTCATAGTGAACTACAACACTGTTAAAGCCCTGCGGGAAACTGCAGCTCAATGTATCTGTCGGCCACGTTCCGGGAAATGTCGCTGTCCTTGTGTTAAATCCGACTAAGCTTCCGTTCATGTAGGCTGTCACCTTCATCCTGGCGACATCATCGCATTCGAGCTCCTGACACGCGTACATAATTGAGAATTCGGTAAGCGTATGGTCAAAGGTGACGAGAAGATCAGCAGCGTTTATGCTGTTTGGATATATGCTTAGACCTGCGAATCCTTGCGGCGTGAATCCAAGAACATTTGCATACTGAATGGAATATCCCTGACCTGTCGCCGATAAGTGGGCAGTGATCCCGTCAATAGTCAGATTAATCGGGAAAGGTGAATGAAGCGGAGCATTGTTGAAGTCAAACAAGACTGCCTGCGCAGATACAGAGCGGTTATAGTGAAACAGAACAAAGTAATGAAAGCCTTTAAAATTACTCTATATTTACGAAATATTTTTTCATAATAGTAAGATATTAAGTTTTTTGTACTCAATAATGTAAATATAAATTATCAAATAAAATATGATCCATGTCATTTGATTTTATGATTTTCATCGGCGAAGTAGTGGGTGGAATTATTGTGATGCGGTATTCAATTTCAGCGCGGCGACTTTGAGGATCATCGTAGAATCTGTATCCAAGGGAATATCTATTACTGTGATCGTGTTTTGAGTTTTCATTTTTACTTAGTATGGATATTGAATTACAATGAATTTTATTTTCTTTCATTATGATTCAAAATAACTTTACAAACTTTACATACTTTATAAACTTTACATACTTTATAAACTTTACATACTTTATAAACTCCTAAAAACTTTACTCCAGTCATTCTTCATGCTCACAACTTTGATTCCTTCAGCATCTGCAACTTTCAGCGCTTCATTGAGAGGGCTGATCTTAAAATCTTTATCATACGCAACTTCCCTTTCATTATCATCGTGATGAAGAAGCAAAGCCATTCTCAAACCTTCACCTGCTAAAGTATATCTCAGCATTGCAAGGTCACCGTCAGAATTCCCGAAAGCAAGGACAGGTCTTTTGCCGATGTGAAGATGGATGTTGTTCACTTTTTCATCTTTATCATCAAAACTTCTTAACTGCGCTACTCTCGTTACAACCGGCCTGCTTCCGTCATATTCAATTTTAGTGACAGCATTACTTCCAACTGTCATGTAAGAGGGTATACCGTAAATTTTTTCTGCAACTGTTCTCATAAAATCAATCCCGCCTCCGGACACTATAAAAGTTTTGAAACCATTTTCTCTAAGATACTCAAGCAGTTCGATCTGCGGTTTGAATGCTGCGTCATAAAATGAAAACTTAAACCGGGGATGACTGGCTGTATCAAACCATTGTTTTACATTAGATTCAAATTCAGACGGAGTCTTTCCTTCATGAGTCTTAAACAGAAATTAAAAGGTCGGGATTTAATTTCGCCTGCTCTTTTGCCCTGTCCAGAGCAAAGAACAATTCAACCTGCAGCGGCTGCTCAGTCCACAGTGTTCCGTCATTATCAAAAGTCGCAATTCTTTCGGTCTCCGGAATAAAATCCGGACCGGATTCGTTCGTGATCTTTTCTACGAAATCAATAATTGATTTCTTTAGTGGAGTATCATTCCATGAAGGTAAATTGTTGTTTGTCATTTTTGTTTTAGTATTGAGTATTTAGTATTGAGTATTGAGTATTGAGTATTGAGTATTGAGTATTGAGTATTATTAGGTATTAAGTATTGAGTATTGACCAATTTGTAATTTGTAATTTGTTTATTTGCAATTAGTAATTAGTAATTAGTAATTAGTAATTAGTAATTAGTAATTAGTAATTGATTTTAAAACTCCACTCCTATCGTCGGGATCAAATAACTATCATTCTTATTAAACGGATTAAAGTAATATATCATTGCTTTCATTTTCCAGAAAGAGTATTGAACTAATGCGCCATACTCAAACTCAGGATCAGATTTGTACAATAAGGTACGCGTAGTAACAGCCCCTGCTCTTAAATTATCAAAAGGAGTAATGCCTAACTCCGCCCAGGTATAAAAATAATTATTTTCCTTTTCTTCAAAATCAAATACGTATTCACTTTCGGAATAGTAGTCAATAATTCCCCAGGTAAGATTTAATTCAAGACCGGGTATCAATCCGTTAATATTTCCAACAGCAAACCCAAGCATCGGAGTCAGATCTAAAACAAGTTCTTTGCCTGTTTCAAAATTGTATCCGCCGAATAGTGAAAATGTTTTTTGATCTTCATAATTATATCTTGCTTCTATATGTAAAGCCTTATGATCAGCTGTTCCGATAAGAGTGGTTGTGTTTTTATCGTTGGGCATTAAGTAATAATATGCATCAGCTTCAAACGACCAGTCATTCGGAATTGAATCAGAGTTTAACTGTGATGAAGAACTTACACTTTGCTGTGCAATTCCTGCTGCTGCAAACATAATCAATAAGAGAATTACGGATATGTATGTGAAATGCATATAGAATTCAATCAAATTTCAAATCGACATTCCAATTTAGATCCCTAAGAAATGACATAGAGACCCCATCAAATTCCTAATTTTTAATTCTTAGTTCTTTTTCTTAATAAACAGAGAAACTATCCTGTCCACTATTCCTCTTAAAATCAAATATGGAACTATGGCGAGAAAAAACTAACTTTAAAAACTTCCCACGGATGAACTGTTTTAAATTCAATGATCTCAAAAATAATCTCCATTATTACTGCTAAAATAAAAACTTTACCTACATCTTTCCAAAGCTCTTTAAGCGAATCTTTTCTGTTTGCCTGTCCAAGTATCAGCCCGTTTATAAGAAACGGAACCTTCCCGGCTTTAGCATCTTTTACACCTGCGATAATGGCATAGATTAGAGACATTACAGGCTGAAGGTATAGCCTGAAACTCATTGGTCCTTCGTGACGGATCCCGACATTGTTAAGAAAATTACTTATCCAGTCTTCCATTTTAGTTTGTTAAGTTTGTTAAGTTTGTATAGTTCGTATAGTTTGTTAAGTTAATAAAAAGTGTGGCACACTTATACAGATGTGTCACACTTTGTAAAAATATTTAACCATTCTTAATTCTTAATTCTTAATTCTTAATTCTTAATTCTTAATTCTTAATTCCCTGTGTTTCCCGCGCAGCTGTATTCTAAAAAAATAAATTGGGGGTAATTTTTAATAAAACCTTTAAAGAACATTTGAAGAAATAAATTTTTTTAAAATATAAATTCTCGTTTTTAATAGCAATCAAATTTCAGAAAGCAAAGTGACTGAAACGGCACATCAGTTCAAAATAAAAAAAGCTTGCCACGAATTTTCACGAAATGATCACTTATTAAAAGTCCGGGGGAATATCTTAGGACTCAGATTCACGATTCACAACCCCCACCCCTTTGAAAAGAAAAAGGGAGGGGAGAATAAACTATTCATTATTCATTATTCATTATTCATTATAAAAAAATCCGTCAGGAATATTATCCCAACGGATTTTAATCTGAATGGTAAACTATTAATTCTATTTTTTATTGCTGTTCTCTTTCAATAAGTAAGGCTCGGTGAAGCTGCTCTGAATATTGTTTTCAGATTTTGTATTAGGGTCTGAGATCATTCCATCCATAGTAATATTGGTGTTCGAAATAACCGGCAATATTCCCGGGGGAAGTTTTTCACTGACAAAATTTGTCGAGTTATTATATACGATCAGCAGATCATTCAGATCGGTGACATTATTTCCTGTTACGTCAGTATTGACATAGCCTGTAACAAAAGCTGTGACATCATTATAATCAAGAGTTATGTCCGTGAGATCGACAAATCCGTTTTTATTTATATCACCGCTGTATATCGCAAATCTGTCCGGAGCGTTGTCCACCTGTATCTGATTATTTCCGTATGCCTGTGAAGTAGATAGGTTGAAACGGTATACGCTCTGTGAAGTCAGCGGATCAAATCTGACAGTAACAGCGCTGTATGTATTAATTGAATTTCTGTGATCAAGCTCGATGTAATAATTTGTTGCGTCGGACAAAGTATTCGGATTAATATAAGACGGACCGTTAATGGGAATGTATAACTTAACAGTCTCCGCAATTATATCAGGGTTTACAATATTTCTGAAATTATATCTGATCGTGTCGCGGGCTGTCTGATGCGCAGCATTGTCATAAAATCCCTCTATGAGAGCATTTGTTTCCAGAATGCGCTGCTTTGCAGACTGATTGTTGAACTGAATTCCCCAGACATATAACCTTCCGGTGTCCTGCGAGGCATCATCATTTATCAGCAGCCTCCATTTTCCTTTGGAGTTATCGCCAATGAAAGGCAGGTCTATATTGTTTTTAGGTTTTATGACAGGAGCAAAGGAAACATATCTTCCGTTTACAATTGTGCTGTCAGCATCAGTATCAAATACAGTTATAACATTATCATTTTCACCTGCCAATAAATTGTCATCAAGTACAACCACCTGATCCCCGTTTGGCGCGACTAAAGTTATTTCAAGATCAGCGTCGAATGTATGATTTATGCCGACATATAAATTCAGGTCGCTGATAGTTTCATCAAGAAGAATATCCAGTGTATCTTCGGTCATCAGACCGATTGTACCTGAAGCCGGGATCCTTCTGTCGCTTGTTTTTAAATAATATGCTTCCTGAAAGTTGAGATCATCTTCCCTGTTTATGGGCGAGACAGGCTGATTTGCAACCGTTCCGGGATTACTGAATCTTGCATCACCCCTGAATTTTAAGAACGGTCCGACTCCTGTGCTTGATCTTATCATTCCGTCAAGGTTATATACAGCATCATCCGCCGCGTGCTCATTTTCATCATCAACCGAGATATACATCTGCCGGTTGATCTGCTCTTCGGTTTTTACCGCTTCCGTAATTCTTACTTCATCAATGTAGCCGTTAAAATTTGTAAGAAACGGTGTACCTCCGATGAAAAGCGAATCTCCGCGTCATCAATATTGCCAACGTTCAGATTAGCGCTCTTAATGAGTTTGCCGTTATGATAAAAATTATAATCACCGGTATTTCTGTAAGTAAATGCCACGTGTGACCATTTGTTTAAAGGAATACTATCTGAAGTTGTAAAACTGAAATTATGATTAACGCCTGCGTATAATTTACCGCTTACCAATGCAAGCCTGTAGTCAGTGGTCGTTCCGTTCTCCGATCCTTTTTGAATGATGACAGAGTTAGAATTTGCTCTTGGAAAGATCCACGCTTCAAGAGTCATTGCCGTAGTAGGGCTTATTGCCGGGTTGTCCACTCCGGTCATGTAATCATTGGTCCCGTCAAGTACAACACACTCATTTATTGAAATGGTAGTATAAGGTCTGTTATTCTGACTGATCCCGGAAACGCCTCTTTGTACTCCGTTATTTGTATTTCCTGAATAATCAATCGTATTGAAATCATTGATCAATGAAGATTCCGTATACTGAAACGGAAGTGATAAAACCATTCCGTTATAAACTCCCGTATTCGATCCAAGAGAAGTTCTCATATTCTGCGCAATTTCAGTTGCCGATAACACCCTGTTCCAAATCCTGAGCTCATCCATCTGACCGTTATACGGACTGTTCACTCCTTTCCCGTATCCGATAAAAACAGAATCAGAATTTGTAACCGGTACAGCAGCTGCTATTACTACAGACGTATCAAGAGCTCCGTTTATGTAAGTGGCAAAAGTATTTGAAACGGAATTATAGGTTCCGGCTATGTGTGTCCATTGATTGTTGGCTAAGATCGCTTTTCCGACAAGGCGGTTTGTGGCGTTTGTACGGATGGTTATCTTTCCGTTATTCAAAAGCAGAGTATAGCCTGAAATAGCTGCTGCATTTGCTCTCTTTTGAATGATGATCTGTGAAGCGGGAGAAATTGAATTTACCGGACATATCCAGGTCTCCATAGTAAAGCTGCCGGAAATGTTCAAAGTTGCATTGTCAGGTACTGCAATGTAGTCATTATTAGCAGCTGTGAAATCACAAGTCTGATTCCAGAACATCTGCGCGGAGATTTGTTGAGAGTGAAGCAGGAAAATGAAAATTAAAGAAAGCAGTAAGTAGTAAGAATTTTTCCTTAGCATTTTTTTTAATAGTAAATTAATAAATCGGGTGGATTGGTTTTAAATACAATTAAATACAGTATGGGGCAAAAAAAATAATTTCAAAAATAACTTTATTAATTTTTAAGTTCAACACAATTGAAGTGGTGAGAGAGCGGTAAAGAACGGTAAAGAATGAGAAAGAAGTTCATGATACAGGCAGCATGCATTAGAAGTGTAATACCTTTAATATTTTAATCAAAATAATTATCTGCATATAAAAAAAAGAAGGCGCTTTCACGCCTCCTTGTATTGATATTATTTTTTTAAAAGAGATTAATTACCGGTACTTCCACGTGATGCCATTGCTTTTTCAACCATTGCTTTTACACCTTCAAGATTGAAGCTTGCTCCGGCCTGCATTGGAGGAAACTGTAAAAAAGTCTTAGCAAGTTTTGCGACTTCCTGCTGTATAAATACAAATCTCCAGAATTCGAATGCCCACCAGTTACCTGCCAATAAAGACTGTCCTACAGACATTTTTTCAAATGGATCAAGTCTTACATTTCTGAGACCGGGCCAGTCTAATTTTACTTTTGGTCCGAACCAGCCGTCCGGCTGTTCTATGAATGTATATTTATAATCACCTACTCTTGCAGCTGCAAGCGATGATTCCGTGAAATACCAGAATTCATTTCTTGCTCCCTGATGATACGGAACTCCGCTTGTTAAAAGGTCAGTCTGATCATATCCGTCAAGATGTACTTTATATGTATTTCCGTTGAGAGACTTTCCTGCAATAAGTTCTGCAGTTATATTTGGATTTCCTGCTGCTGTACAGAAGGTCGGGAACCAGTCCATACCTGACATTACTCCATTAATTACTGAACCTGCTTTTACTTTTCCGGGCCATCTCATAATACATGGCGCTCTGAATCCGCCTTCTGTTCCCATTCCTTTTGAACCGCTGAATGGTGATGTTCCTCCGTCAGGCCATGAAAAATCTTCAGCTCCGTTGTCAGTTGAAAATACTACTATTGTATTGTCAGCCACTCCGAGATCATCAAGCAGTTTTAAATAGCTGCCGACAATGTCATCAAGCTGAGCCATTCCGGCTTCCTGCATGCACCATCCGTTTTCCGGTGTTCTCATTGCTTCATATTTCGGCGAAAGGTGAGTGAACACATGCATACGTGTAGGATTTGCCCATACGAAGAAAGGCTTGTTGTCTTTTACAGCTTTTGTAATGAAGTCACTCGCTTTTTCAAGTATCACATCATCAACAGTTTCCATGTTGAGTTCTATTCCATCCGTTGGTGTCGGAGGAAGGGGACCTTTATCTTC
Source organism: Ignavibacteria bacterium (assembly GCA_016710985.1). Taxonomy (GTDB): domain Bacteria; phylum Bacteroidota; class Ignavibacteria; order Tepidaquicellales; family Tepidaquicellaceae; genus JAGPCH01. The sequence continues at coordinate 106,500 of JADJTX010000058.1, read as the reverse complement.
TATCTTTTGCTTTCCGACTTTGCCCCATCTCGGATCTACAGTAGCATCATCTGTATCTGTTGCCCAGCAATGCAGAACGTTTCTTGGTCCGACGGTTTCCTTTAATGCAGTCGGATAATTTCTGTGAAAAGGATCTTCCATCGCATCAAGGTGATAAAGGTAACCATAAAATTCGTCAAAGCCATGAAGTGTTGGAAGGAATTGATTCAGATCTCCAAGATGATTCTTACCGAATTGTCCTGTAGCATAACCCATTTCTTTCATTGCAGTTGCAATGGTTGGCGCTTGCGCAGGCATACCAATTGTTGCGCCTGCCTGACCTACTGTTGTAAGACCGGTTCGGATTGGAAGTTCACCGGTGATAAATGAAGCGCGTCCTGCAGTGCAGCTTGCTTCCGCGTAATAATCCGTGAAGAGTGCTCCTTCTGCAGCTAACCTGTTCAAATGAGGAGTCCTGCCGGCCATCATTCCCCGGCTGTACGGTTCGCAATTCCATGTGCCGATATCATCTCCCATGATATAGAGTATGTTCGGCTGTTTTTGTGCTTTTGCCATTTCTTAATTTGAATTAAATTAATGAATATAGTTAAGGTGAATATTATTTGGTACTTGATTGAAGTTAAAAGTATCGAATCTTATTAATTTATAATAATTCACTTTCATTATTAATTAATTAATAATTTAATAATTATTACAACTGAAATATTAAAGAAATATTAAAAGCTATTTACTGAAAGCTTCTGCGGGAAATTTTGCAAAGAGTTTTAAATAATTATTTGCGGATATTAGGAAATAGAAGAAATCAATTTTTGGGGATTCTGTGAACTACTATTCTTAGTATCTGTAAAATAAATTTATACAAATTACTTTTCTTTTTTCAAATATTCAAGCGGAAGATATTTCTGTGATTGGTTGATTGGTTAATTAGTTGATTAGTTGATTAGGAAATTAATCCATTAACCATTTAACCAATCAACCAATCAACCGATCAACCAATTAACCATTTAACCGATCAACGATCACAGAAGATTCGTCACATAAATAAGATTAAGAAGTATCATATGCTGCTTGATTCTATCTCTCATGCCGTAATTTACATTATATTTTACTGAAGTATAAAGCCTGTTTGCCAAGGGCCATCCGGCTGCCTGGAAGCTGACATATCCCAGCTTGTCAAGATTTGATGTATTCCACCAAACAGATTTTCCTTTATCATCAGTGATTTGAAAGTTATATCCACCCATGAACCCGATCTCAAACCTGTCACTAAGATACTGGCTTACGCCGTATTCTACTGTAAGCCTGTTTCCGGGAGTTACATTTACACTTTTAATTTTGCTGTTAATTTCAAAAGTAATTGCAGCCATTATTGCCATCGCCTTGCTCGGCTTTCCTTTTATTTTCATTGGATAAACATATCCGAATGCCTGAAACATGTTTGTCCAGTAGCCAAGCCCTGCATTATCACTGGCTCCGGGTGTATATCTTCCTGTCGGGGCAACAAGCGAATATGCAGTCGTTAAATTAAACTGATCAGAAGCCCAGCTTAAACCAAAAGGCAGAAATGTCATGTCAGCGAATCCGCTCGTGTTACCGTCTATGTTTCCTGATTGTTGAATTGTATCTCTTAATATTTGAGCTATTCTGTCATATGCAAGATTTACATTTACAGTAGAATAGGGCGGAGTAATTCCGGCGAGATATGTTGCTCCGAGAATTTTAAAGTCCGAAGCATAAAAAAAAGTCGGAATATTAATGTATCCGTTTATATCAAGATCAAGAGTTGTAGTTCCGACAGGTCCTGTCAGTTCTGTTACCTGATTGCCATCGTTGTCAAAAAACTTTTTCCCGCTGAGAAAGACATTATAATCCAGGACATAAAGCCCCGGTGCCGGAGTTGCGTAATCCCTTATGTCCCAGATACCTGGTATGTAATGACCGGAAGTAAATGGTGAGGCTCCTTCAAGAGAATCAGGCACCTGTGCTTGTGTATCTGCAATTAATCCCATTTTAAAACAAATAATGCAAATGATAAGTAAGAGGTTTGTTTTCATATCTTTTTCCCTTCGGTTATTTAGTTTCAAAATTAATGAACCTGAGATCAAGAATAAACCCATTCGTTAAGTTCATTAAGTTCATTAAGTTCATTAAGTTCTTTACAGTTCATTAAGTAGTGACATACCCTCTCAAAACTTTAAGTTCTTAAGTTCTTAAGTTCTTTAAGTTCTTTAATGTGCTCAATACTTTAGTGAATGACTTTCTCAAACTGATGTAACAATGACTTTGATGCTGCAAACAATGACTTTGATGTTGCAAACAATGACTTTGATGTTGCAAACAATGACTTTGATGTTGCAAACAATGACTTTGATATTGCAAACAATGACTTTGATGTTGCAAACAATGACTTTGATATTGCAAACAATGACTTTGATGTTGCAAACAATGACTTTGATGTTGCAAACAATGACTTTGATGTTGCAAACAATGACTTTGATGTTGCAAACAATGACTTTGATGTTGCAAACAATGACTTTGATGTTGCAAACAATGACTTTGGTGATGTAAACAATGACTTTGATGCTGCAAACAATGACTTTGATGTTGCAAACAATGACTTTGATGTTGCAAACAATGACTTTGATGTTGCAAACAATGACTTTGGTGTTGTAAACAATGGCTTTTGTGAGTTCGTTTAGTTCATTTAGTTCGTTTAGTTTGTCTAGTTTCTTTAGTTTGTTTAATTTGTTTAGTTTGTTTAATTTGTTTAGTTCATATAGTTAGTTTATTTCATTTGGATCGATTAGTTCGTTCAGTTAATTTAGTTCGTTATTGATATAAAAAATGCGAAGTCTGACAATTCCCCTGTCAGACTCCGCATTTTACGAATTACGAAATACTCCAACACTCTACACACTCCACACACTCTACACACTCCACACACTCTACACTATTTAATAAGTGTCATCCTCTTTGTATCAGTAAAATCATCCGTCTGCAGCCTGTAAAAGTAAACTCCGCTTGTAATGCCTGAGCCGTCAAAGTCTGCTTCATAATTTCCGGCGGTAAGATTTTCATTTATCAAATTACTGATTTCCTTTCCCGCAAGATCATATACTTTCAGACTGACAAAACTATTTTTCGGAATCGAAAATCTGATTATTGTAGCAGGGTTAAAAGGATTCGGAAAATTTTGTGAAAGAGTAAAGCTTCCCGGAATTTCAGTTCCGATCTGTTGTATTCCGATTTGATTATCTCTTTTAAAAGTAATATTGAATGTCTGTGAAGACTTTAATGAATCACCGTCAAGAAAAGCCCATACAGCCCATTGACCTGCAACGGAATCTCCGGGATTAAGTCCGAGTCCTGCAAGTATTCCGTCTACCGCTGCCGGTGTTACAGTCAGGATAGTATCAGCTCCGCTGTTATTTGAAGGAAGACTCAAAATTGCATTACCGATATCGGGAGCTCCGAATTTCCATTTATAAGAAACTCCGGTAGCTGATTTTGACCATGTAATATTTACCGGTGAAGTATTGTTCGGATCAGTAACAAATGTCAAACCTGTCGGCGGAAATAACAGATTAAATCCTGATAATTTGCTTCTTCGGAATGTGATTTGAAAAGTCTCAGCAGATTTTAATGAATCAGTTCCGTTGTATGACCAGACAGCCCATTGACCTGCAACAGAATCTCCCGGATTTAAGCCAAGTCCTGCCAGTATTCCGTCAACGGCAGCAGGAGTTACGGTCAATACCGTATCATTCCCTGAATTATTAGAAGGTAAGCTTAATATCACAGAGTTTATTGAAGGTGCTCCGAATTTCCATTTATATGTTGCTCCTGTACCTGACTTTCTCCAGTTAATGTTAATGATTGCATTGTTTTCCGGAGAAGTTACAAGTGTTAGTCCGGTCGGCGGAAACAAAAGGCTGAATGGGTTTAACACCGCTTTTCTTTTGAATGTAATGCTGAAGGTCTGACTCGATTTCAGTGAATCCATTCCCTGATATGCCCAGACAGCCCATTCTCCGGAAGCTGATTCACCGGGATTCAAGCCTAATCCCGCCAGTATTCCGTCAACTGCTGCCGGTGTGACGGTTAATAATGTATCTGCACCTCCGTTGTTTGATGGTAAATTTAATATTACGTTGCTTATGTTCGGAGCGCCGAATTTCCATCTGTAGGTAACTCCGGCTGAAGACCGGCTCCATGTAATGTTGACAGGTGATGAATTACCTGCATCAGATGTAAATATTAATCCGGTCGGCGGAAACAATAAATTGAAAGGATTGATAACAGCCCTGTCATTTATATCTTTTGCCTGTATGGCTTTATTATTACTGCTGAAACTGAAAAATGAAATTACTGAAAGTATAAATACTAATGTTGCAAATGAAATTTTACGCATGATTTTCTCCTTATTTTATATTTGAATTTATAATTGATACAAAACTAAAGAGAAAACTTATGCAGTCAAAATCAAAAGAAGTCAAAACATAGAAGTCGGTGAAATATAAATCCTATGATGCTTCATTACCACAGAAGAACAGAGATCACAGAGGCGCACAGAGTAGTTAAACGCAAATACAATCTGTTCAAACAATTCCTTTCAAATCCTTATTGACTTTGTGGCTTAGTAGTAAAAAATGTTTTATTGAAAATTCAGGTTTAATACACCTCTGTGAAACTCTGTGTTCTCTGAGCCTCCGTGGTATCTTTTAGTTTTGACTAATCCGGTTTCAGATCGCTCAGCTTGATTTTAGAATGTGATTTTATTATTTCGGAGAAATTTTTTGAAAGGAGCTTGCTGTCAATCCAGGAGATGATGTCAAAGTATTCAATTGCCATGTAATCATTACTATCCTTAATGATCTTTCCGATCTGATCCTTCAGTAATCCAAGATGAAACAGTTTTTCCTTTTTCTCAGCGATGGCTGGGAGTTTCCGGAATGTAGCCAGTATTACATCTTCATAAGGATACAGCTTATCTTTCTTAATAAGAAATCTTTTAGCTGATCTCAGTTCATATTCGAGAAGGTCATAATTTTCGAGTTCATAATGAATGATCAGATTTAATATTCTTGCAAACGCTTTATAATCCTGTCTGTAATCGGAATTATCATTAAGTATCTTATTCAGCCAGACCAGTGACCTGCTCAGGTCTCCGGCTCCGAAATAAAGATATGCAATTGTATATATTACCTTCAGCTCTTCGGATTTATTTATTCTTTCGTTGTATTTTTTCAGCCAGTGAACCACTTCATCCACTACATTCAGCCCTTCTTTAAAGAATCCTGAAATTATGAATATGTTAAGTTCGAAGCTGTAAGATTTACAGTACATTTCAAGATGATTCGGAACAGCTGATGAAACATCATTTTTGTCTGATATCTCTCTCTGTTTACGCAGATAGGAAATACAGAGATCAAACCTCTTTAAATTGTAAGACATTGCAATAGCATCGCTTAGTGAATAAAGATATTCTTTGATGCCTCCGGAGATCTTTCCCTGATTACTTTCGATGAGTTCAAGTCTTTTAATAGAAAACTCAAATGCTTTTTGAATATCGCTGGTGCAATAGTAATAAAGATAATTTATTATATAAAAAAGATTCTTAGCGCTCACGGATAATGCAAGCGATTCATTCTTCATCAGAGGATGTTTGATTATCTTTTCAAATAATCTGATATCATTCCTGTTCCTTGCAATGCCTATTTTTTTAAACAGAGATGACAGTTTAAGGTAGAGAGCATTATACTCAGCAATGTTTTTCTGCTTATTCAAAATTTCCAGCTGTGCAGCGATGCTGTCATCAATATATTTTTCAAAGCCCTGCTCCCCTATTTTTCTGTAGTCAAAGTTTCTCTGATCCTGAAGAATATCGGCAAGCTTTGAAAATCTGTCGGCGTCCGATGCAATTTTTTTTGCCCTGTTAAGGATCACTTCCGCCTGTTCAAAAAGAGTCTTGCGGAAAAGAATGGTATACTGTGTTTTCAGGTTTGACAGCACCGAATCAGTTGTCTTGTCATCATTATAGCTTACCAGACTTTTCAGGATCATATTATAAAGATAATTCTTGGCAGATGTCAGCTGTCTTATGAACTTCTCACGTTTAAATTTATCTTTGATCTGATTCTCATCATACTCATCTGCCTGCTGATTTATTACCGTGAATAATTTAATGTAGTTGTTATCTTTGTCCTTTATATGTCTCCTGGCAAACTTCATGAAATATCCCTTCTCAGATATTGTCATTGACTGTATCAGTTTCCAGAGGTCTCGTGAGGGAGTTTTCATATGTAAATGTTGAAGAAATTTTTTATGTTTAATCTGCGTTAATTAGTAAAATTTAAAGATAACATTCAACATATTTATTCCCAGCAACTTCTATGTTTTGACATTTTTAAATTTTTATTTTTAAAAAAGTAAATTTAAATTGAGTTTACCGGATTGGCATTTAAAGTTTTTTTGCCACAAATTAACACTAATTTCAATAAATTATGTTAAAAATAAATTTTCGCAAATTCGTGATAACTCTTGTTAATTAGTGACAATCTTTTGATTTCATTATAGAATATGTCAACTTAAGAAAACTTAAATTAAAACAAATTTCTAACTATAGAATCTATGATAAAACATTTATCTGTCATTTTCTTTGCAGTAATTATTCATTTCAGCTCAACAGTCAATTCTTATTCACAGCTATTTCAAAAAATAGATTTGGATTTAGAAGGTTTGTCGGGCGGAAATGTCCAGTGGATTGATCTGAATAATGATATGCTTCTTGATATTTTTTTAACAGGAAGGAATGATTCGGGATTACCGGCAACATTCGTTTACATTAATCAGGGAAATGAAAATTTTGTAAAAATTATTTCAGGAATTCCGGATGTGTCTTCAGCATCTGTCGATTGGGAGGATTTTGATAAAGACGGAGACATCGATCTTCTTCTGTCAGGCGTTTCAGGAAATGGAAGTTTAATTTCAGGAATTTACAGAAATGATCTTCCTTCAGGTTTTACGGCTATAGATTTTGATTTAATTAAAATTTACTCGGGCTCGGTTAAATGGATAGATTATAATAATGACGCGGATGCTGATGTATTTATTACGGGATCGAATTCAGAAGGAGTTCCGGAAAGCAAACTTTACAAAAACATAGGCGGAGGTTTTGCTGAAGTAAATACTTCCTTTCACTCTCTGTACAATTCTACTTATGAATTTTTTGATCTGGACAATGACGGTGACAGGGACGTTATCTTTACAGGACAATCTGATGAAAGTAAAACTTCATATGTTACAAAAATATTTATTAATGATAACGGGACTTTTTCAGAATCGGGTAATTCAATTCAGCCGGTATCTAAAGGATCGGCTTCATGGGGTGACTTCGATGCAGACGGTTTTGCAGACATAGTTATTAATGGTGAGACTAATAGTAGTGGTTACGGAATGATGATAATGCATAACAATCACGACGGAACCTTCACACAGCATTCCTCGCAAATTCCCGGTATTGCTTTTGGAAAGGTCTTGTGGGCTGACTTTGATAATGACGGTCTGCTTGATATTCTTATGGCTGGTAATTTACAGGGAAATACAAATGGCATTACCAAGTTATTCAGAAATAGTAACGGAATTTTTCAGGAAGTAAGCACTGACTTTCCGGCTCTTATTAACAGTATTGTTTCAGCCGGTGATTATAATAATGATTCTAAACTTGATATAATAATTAACGGACACGACCATGTATCAGGAAAAAATATTACTGCATTATATAAAAATTTAATCAGCATTTCCAATGATCTTCCTGTTGAGCCGAAAGGACTTACAACAAGTTTCGACAGAGGTATAATTCATTTCAACTGGCTGTCCGGTTATGATCAGAATACTCCTTCTCCAGGACTTACATACAATATTCGCATCGGCACGACACCCGGCGGCTCTGAAATAATTTCCCCGTTATCATCCGGATCCAGCGGCTTTAATAAATTTCCCGGACACGGAAATTCAGGCAACAGTCTTCAAACTCATTTAACGGATCTTGATACAGGAAAATATTACTGGAGTGTTCAGACTGTTGACAATACCTACAATACATCCGAGTTTTCAATAGAACAGTCATTCATTGTAACAAAACCCGGCGAGTTGGGAATACCAGTTCCGCAGGACATTGTTTTAAAACAAAACTTTCCGAATCCGTTCAATCCGAAAACCATCATTAGTTACAGGATATCAAAATTTAAAAAAATAAGTCTCAGAGTTTATAATACAAGAGGAGAAGAGATCGCGACTCTGATAGACAAAGATCAAAATTCCGGAAGTTATGAAATTGAATTTGACGGCTCCGGATATTCAAGCGGAATTTATTTTTATTCACTTGAAGCCGACGGTGAGTTTGTTGAATCGAAGAGAATGATCCTGATCAAATAGTTAACAGTTAACCGTTAACCGTTAGCAATTTAGCAGTTCTCGCGTCTCGCGTCTCGCGTCTCACGTTTGACGTGATCACTTATGTGTCAATGTTTCCTTTCTTCTCTGCCTGATCATATAACCTGTTTTTGAATCCCTGTATTTGCTGAGCAGTTTTTCGAAATTCACATTTCCAATTTCCAGTATGAGATCAGCTCCGTAAGTATCATGATTGTATTCAAAGAAATCAACGATCTCTTCGGAATTGTTATTGTAGTCTTTTGTAAATTTACTTTCATCAAAATACATTTTGTAAAGCTGGGGAGAGTATTTACTTCCGGGATATTTATTTAACAGCACTGAAAGCTTCTGAATTTTTTCGTACTGAGGAATTTCCGGTTTAAATAATTGACCATACGTCTGATCATATAATTCTTTTTCAATACCTGTTGGTTCAGTTACATTTATGTTCAGTTCATTTGAGTTCAGATCCTGATAACGTGCATTTATTTTATAAACTCCGATTTCCTTTTTATCTTCATTATAAAATTTCCCGATTAACTTATTTAACGGCATTACTTTTCGAATGAACCTCCGGGTACAAGCTTTAAAGAATCCTTCGGCTCAATAGAATCATCCGTAAGAACCTCACTCATTTTTTTCCCCGAAGGATATGTTCCTGCAAAGTGTGTGTACGTGAGAGTTAGCGGCCATTTCAAAAAATAATTTTCATTGGAATTATTGACTACACCTACTTTTATCCATACATCCTGATCAATAAAATATTCTTCATACTCAGGAGTAATTATGAGATTGACCTTTCCGTCTGCTGTATCTGAAAATAGTTTATCTTTCTCATTATTGAATAAATCCGGCTTGAATATTATTATTAAAAGGAAAATAAGAACAGTGACAGCTGTTAAAATGAAAATTAGTTTATATTGAGAATTCTTTTTCAACTATTACTTGTGATGTTATTAAAATAGTAATTAAAAGTAATTTGTATTAGAGACTTCTGAAAAACCCTTACTGCCATCCCCGCATGCTTTTTAGCGAGGATCCAATCATTAAATTTTTGAAAATAAAGATATGTATTATTGATTGGATTCCCGCCAGGAGCACGGGAATGACAAGCTTTTTTGGTTTTTCATAACTTTCTAATTAGTAATTAGTAATTTGTAATTTGTAATTTGTAATTTGTAATTTGTAATTTGTAATTTGTAATTTGTAATTAGTACCCCGTCATCTCTACATAACCTCTGCCGCTTATATTCAAACCGTTCCTAATACCTTCAATATTAACCGAACCTTCCCAGTATTTTATAGAAACATCCAGCAGCTGATCACTGACGGCGGGATTTATTTTCAGATCAATATTCTTTGATGGTATTCTCAAATTCCAGCCAGCCGGATATTTTACTCCGGCAGGGCTGTTCCAGTTATCTGTAATGATCAGATTCACTTCATCCTTTTTGATCTGCTCCAATGATCCGTCTTTATTGACAATAATACCTTTGCTGAAATCATCAGGGCTCCCGTCATTCCTTCTCATCTGATAATACATTAATTCAGTAGTGTCATCAAGCTGCAGAGCAAACCAGTCCCATCCTTTCTGATCTTCACTCAATGCGCTTGTGCTCCACTCACGGTCCATCCATGAATTACCGCTGACTTTAAATTCTTTTCCTTCAATAATAATTTTTCCGTCAGTTTTTAAATTTGTATATGAATAATAATAAGAAGCATTTCCCCGCTGACTTCCCTTCTGACTAAGTCCTTTTTCACCTTGCAATACAACCGGTTTTAATGATTCGAGAATAAAATTAATTTCGGCTTTATCAGTCTTTGCTCTGACATTAATTACGGGCAGATCAAATGCAGTACGGTTTTGCGTTTCAATTATTTCCCAATCCTCAAGCCATACTTTAAAAGAATTTACCTGAGCTCCGGCGAGTTCATTTCCGTCACGGCTAAACCTTTCATCAAAATAGAATTTATCATTTGAAATATCTGTAACAGTAAAATGCGCCATGTAGATCTGGTTTGAACTCCATTCTGAAGTTCCGGAATTTTTATCTGAACTTAACGACGTTCTGAATATTGTGAACTGGTATCCGAATTTTTTATTATCAGAAGTTTTTAAATATTTTTTCATTCTTCTCTTAATGCGTTTACGGGAGATGTTCTTGACATTTTGTAACCCGGATAAATTCCCGCCAGTACTGCTGCAACTAATGCGAGTATCATTGCCTCTGCAAGTATCCCGGGCAAAATATCAAACTGCATTGTCCAGCCAAAGGATCTTTTGTTTATAATATAAATAAGTATAGCTGCTAATATATTTCCGAGAGGAAGCGCGATCAATCCGGCTGTAAATCCCATAAGCAATGTTTGCAGATTTACCATTAAAAATAACTGTGACGGAAGCAAACCGTTAGCTCTTAAAATTCCAAGCTCTCTTTTGCGTTCCAGCTGCAGAGACATGAGTGAACTTAGTATTCCAATGAATGCAACAATCACAGACAGTATCTGCAGAACTTTTGCTATTAAAAATGTACGGTCGAATATTTCAACCGAAGAATCACGTAGAAATTTATAAGTTCTTACGATAAGCTGCTGTCCGCCTGTTTCGAGAGATTGAATTTTATCTTTGACTGTGCCGATTGAATTCTCATCTTTTACAAATACTGAAATTCCTGAAAATCCTTTTGCATTCCAAAACTTTTTAAAGTGTTCATACTGAATTGTTATCAGTCCCTGATCGGAAGCATAGTCATAATATATTCCGGCAACTTTAAAATCACGCATGCCATTGTCGGTTTTCAGTGTGAGCATTGAACCGACATTCAGATCATATCTGTATGCAAACGGTTCGGACAGAAATATCTCACCGTCTTCAAATCTCTTCCATGCTTCGTCCGGATCACCTTCCTTGAATTTGAAACCCGAATAACTTCTTTTACTCAGACCGGATGCGAGTAAATGATACCGTTTCCCTTCCTGAAGCAATTCCACCTCACGGTAAAAATTAAAATCCCTGACTTCATCTATCGCTTTGATCTTATCAAGTATGTCTTCATTTAATACAGCATCATTTCTCCTTGATATCAGACTCGGCGCGGAAATAAAAACATCAGCGTTAAGACGTGTTTCCAGCCAGTCAATGACTGTACTTCTGAAACTGCTTACCATCGTGCCGACTCCGACCGTTGCTGCAACAGCAAGGGCAAGCGCAGCTATCGAAATATAAGTTCTGCTTATGTTCTGAAGTATTGAGCGAGATGACATTTTTCCGGTGATTCCAAAAAGCTTTTTATATAAAGGTGAGAATATTTTTTCAACAAGAATTATTACGACAGGAGTAAGCAGTGCAAATCCTATAATCACAGGTAGTATTCCAAAGTAACTAAGCCATACGTTCTTGGAAGGAATGATCAGCGTCACGGCTCCTGCTATAATAAATAACATTCCTGCAAAAGTCATGCGCGGTATCTTTTTCAATAGAGATGATTCCTGTTCAGACCGTATCATTGCCGAGCGCGGATGAACTCCCGACGCTTCCTTAGCCGGCTTTAATGCAGAAAGCAAAGTTGCAATAACTCCGAGGGCAATTCCTTTTATTATGATCGCAGGTGAAATATAAATTTCCCTGACTGACACAACATAATAGAGATCATTTATTGTCTGTGAAACAATTGTAAGTAAAAACTTCGAAATGAAATATGCCGCGGCGAATCCGGCTATAGTTCCTAATATGCCGATGATCAATGCTTCCTTCAGTATAAGTCCTGATATTTCGCCGGATGTAACTCCTATAGAACGGAGTGTTCCGATCAGAACCCTTCTCTGAATTACCGAAAATGTCATTGTGTTGTATATGAGAAACAAGCCGACAATGAGTGCAAGCAGACTGAGCGAAGTAAGATTTATATTGAATGCATCCAGCATCTGCTCCGCCGTCTGAGACCTTAAACCTGATTGCTGAAGTACAAAACCATCGGGCAATAAATCAACTAACATCTTCTCTTCGGATTCATTTTTTATTATTACATCTATATAATCGATATGATCTTTCTTTTCTGTTAACTGCTGAGCTGAGGCAATGTCAGTTATAAAAAGATTTTCCAAAGCGGATCTGTTATTCTCATCTTCTTTTATGAATCCTGATATAACAAGAAATTTTTCCTTTCCGTTGATCTGAACCAGTATTGAATCGCCGATAGTTCTGTTCAGCTTCTTTAAGTTATCTTCGGAGAGTATAATGGAATTTGGTTTTGTGAAAAGGTCCTTAAATACACCGTCGATAGAAGATCCTGTTTCTGATAGATAATCCCTGAACGGACGTTCAGCAAAAAGATCAACTCCTAAAAGTTTGAAGACTCTTCTGCCTGAATCAGGAATGCTGACATAGGATTCAATGACTGGAGCGATATTTTTTATCCCATTATCAATTCTTAATGATCTGTAAAATGAATCAGGGATACCGTCGGAGTTTCCGATTATCTGATGAGTTGCTTTCCCGGCTACAGCATCTAGTGAGAGATTGAAAGCTCTGGACGAACTGAAATTTGCAATATCTATTGATACAACAATAGCAACTCCCATCGCTATTCCAAGCACGGATAAACCGAACTGCCAGGGGTGCTTAAATAAATATCTTAAGCTTGATTTGGTAAGACTATTCAATCACGGAATCCTTTTTTGTTTCTGTAAGCCTGCCTTCTCTTAATGAATAAACTTTGTCTGCAAGTCCCATCACGTCCTTACTGTGAGTGACCATTATCATTGTTTTCCCTTTTTGTTTTACAACTCTGTCAAGTAAATCTACAATCTGCAAACCTGTATCATAATCCAGATTACCTGTTGGTTCGTCAGCAAGAATAATATCAGGATTGTGAATGAGTGCGCGTGCTATAGCGATGCGCTGCTGTTCACCTCCCGATAATTTATCGGGATATGTATTTGCTCTATCTGAAAGTCCGACTTCCGAAAAGATATTGTTTATCCTTTCTTCCTGATTTCCTGAATTAGTGAGCTCCAGAGGAAGCTGCAGGTTTTCTTTTACTGTAAGAGTTGGAATTAAATTGAAGAACTGGAAAATGAATCCGATGCTGTTTCTGCGGACAAGCGTTCTGTCTTTTTCGGAAAGTTTTGTAATGTCCGTTCCGCCGATAGTTACGGAACCTTCATCAGGTATGTCAATCCCGCTGATGATATTAAGTAACGTAGATTTACCCGATCCGCTTTTACCAAGCAGGATTATTATTTCACCTTTTTCAATTTTTAGATCAAAGTTATTTAAAACGATATGCTTTGTATTGCCTTCAGAAAATTGTTTGCTTACTTTTTTTAATTCAACCATGTATTTACTAAAATAATATACTGCAAATAACTTAACATTAATTACAAATTATAGTTAAATATTTTCTCAATTATTTCTCCTCTAATGGTTACTGATCCTGCATCAGAGCATGTAAATCCGGCTTAAGATATGTAGAAGTCTGGATTTCTGAAACATTTTCCCTGACGATATAACTATTTTATCCTATTCAATTCATAAATCAAACTTTTGTTAATGTTTAATTAACAGTGATATTCTTTAAAATTGATTAAATTTATGTATCTAAGAAAATCTAATGTAAAATATGCACGAACTAGAATTTATTGAAAAAAACCTGAAAGAGCTTAAGAATAAAATGAACTCTTTTGTAACAGACCACAATGATATTCTTACATCCCTTTATCCCTCAAACAAAAGAAGTGCTGAAAACCTTCTGCATTATCTGATTTTGAGGAATGAAGATATACGGTCATTGCAGGACAGACTCCATAATCAGGGACTCTCCTCCCTCACAAGTTCAGAAAGTCATGTAATGAGGCAGCTGCAGATGATTCTCAGAAGACTCGGAAACGACATACCTGATTCTGAACTTTCAGTGTTGGATTACATAACCGGCAAGAAGATCATCTCGGAAAGATCAAGAGAATTGTTCGGTTCAAAAAAAACATCGGGTATACCTTTTTTAATGGTTACATTCGATACAGATTTTGCGGATAATTACAATCTTGTCAGAAAGCTTTTACTTTCGGGAATGAATATAGCCCGCATTAACTGCGCTCATGATGATGAGGAAATATGGATCAGAATGATAGACAATGTTAAAAAAGCAAGCGCGGATACAGGCATTCCGTGTAAGATTTACATGGATCTTGCCGGACCAAAGCTTAGAACTTCAGTATTAGGAAAAGGAAGAAAGGAAAAGAAGATATCTGTCAAAGAAGGCGAGCTTATTTTTTTAGCTGAACAGGATTCTGATTTTGATCCGCTTTTAAAAGTTGTAGGATGTGATGAAAATGGAATAATTAATGATCTTAAAGTGGGAGAGAGAATTCTATTTGATGATGGCTTAATAGAATCGGTAATAACCGAATGTAACAATGGAATTGCTGTTTTAAAAATTCAACGGATCTCGGCAAAGAAATCACTTCTTAAATCAGAAAAGGGTATAAATTTCCCCGATTCAAAACTCTTCATACCGGCTCTTACCTCATACGATGTTTCAGTTTTACCTTTTATTTGTAATTATTCGGATATGATTGGACTTTCTTTTGTGCGTGACACAGCAGACATAGAGCTTTTACAGAAACAGATTAAATTAAACGATAGCACCGCCCACTTAATACTCAAGATCGAAACCACTGAAGCTGTTAATAACCTGCCGTCATTATTGATTCAGGGAATGAAAGACAAATGTTTCGGAGTAATGATAGCAAGAGGTGACCTTGCTGTTGAAATAGGATTTGAAAGAATGAGTGAAATACAGGAGGAAATATTATGGATATGCGAAGCTGCACATATTCCTGTGATTTGGGCAACGCAGGTTCTGGAAACTCTAAATAAATCCGGAATAGCCACCCGCTCCGAAGTCACTGACGCAGCTCATTCGATAATGGCGGAATGCGTAATGCTTAATAAGGGAGAGTACATTATCGAAGTTATTAAAACATTACTCGATATACTTCAAAGAAGCGGAACTCATCACATAAAGAAAAGATATGTTTTCAGGAATATGAATATCGCATCAAGGTTCATTCAGAAACTTAATTAATTGATTAGTTGACTGGTTGATCGGTTGGTTAATCGGTTGATTGGTTGATTGGTTAATCGGTTGATTGGTTGATTGGTTAATTTCCGGCAATGCATGCTTAAAATATTTTTTTAATCCGCTGCATAGATAGTTTAGTCCCGGTTCACCGTCAACTGTTCGTAAGATCCTGTTCTTCGGACATTCACCCCAGCAGTCAGTAAGATACTCACACTTGCGGCAATACCCGGGCAGTGTTTCTGATTTGTCAAATCCGAATTTAGTCTGAACAGGTGAAAACACCATCTCTGCAAGACTGTTATCTTTAACATTACCAAGCTTATATTCCGGATACACATAGTGATCGCAGGAATAAACGCTGCCTTCATTTTCTACTGCAAGACCTTTGCCACAGAATCCGCTATAAATACAAATCTGAGAAGGCAGTCCCAGATGCTGAGCAACGAGTGTTTCAATATGGTTTACAAGAACTTTGCCTACATCCCTGTTCAGCCATTCATCAAATACTTTCGAAAGGAAATATCCGTAATCATCAGGATCGACAGACCAGTCCGTGACAACAGAATCAGGATGATCAGGACGTGATTCAGGAGAACCGTCTATCGGGAGTTTTTCCGGATCCCAATACTGCGGTGCGGTTGTTTCGAATCCTTTGTACTCAACTATCGGAATGAACTGAATGTATGTTGATTGAACTTCACGTCTCAGAAAACGATAAACATCCAGCGGACGCTTTGCATTCAGCCGGTTTACACAGGTAAGTGTATTGAAAGGAACCCGATGCTTTTTTAATAATTTAATTCCATTCATCACAAGATCAAAAGTCGGCTTTCCGTTTTTTGTTACTCCTTCTATATACTGACGGATATAACTTTCCAGAACTTCATCTGACATTCTTCCTGCACCGGGTCCGTTTGGGAGGTCCGCTTTATCCAGATAATAGCAATACTGACAGTCAATGTTACATGTAGAGCCGCCGGGCTTTGCCATTATGTGAAATCTTCTTTGTACCGGAAGCTTCTCTGTTTCGGATTGATTATTCATAACAAATTAATTTACCCACAATATAAATTACAATAAAATTAACAGTATCAACATGATTTATATCATGTAATTTAGTGATAATTGTCATTTGGAAGGGAAACATAGAAAGAAATCTAAAATTAAATGATGAACTTTGATTCAAATCTGTTGAACTTTGATTCAAACTTGTCGAACTTTCATTCAAACCTGTAGAACTTTGATTCAAACCAGTTGAACTCTGATTTAAACCTGTTGTACTTTGATTCAAACCTGTAGAACTTTGATTCAAACCTGATGAACTTTGATTTAAACCTGCCGAACTTTGATTCAAAACTTGTTGTGCTTTTTGCTTCCTTCCTGTAGTTTTTTGTTTCAACCCTGTTGACTTTGATTCAAACCACTTTGATTCAAAACTGTTGAACTTTGATTCAAAACTGCTGAACTTTGATTCAAAACTGCTGAACTTTGATTTAAACCTGCCGAACTTTGATTCAAAACTGCCGAACTTTGATTCAAAACTGTTGAACTTTGATTTAAACATCACAAGCTTTGATTCATACATTAACTGTTTTGATTCCCTAAAGTCATATTTCAAATCTGATAACGCGTTTAATGTATTTTCTTACGGATTGTCTAATTTTAAAAACACGATTTGTGAAAATGAAGAAGGGGAAAATTATTGAAACAATTAATCATGGGAATTTGAGTTTTATAAATCAGAAAAATGTAATAGAATTTGGATATTCTTTAAGGCATTATCACTCAACACACTCAACACACTCAACACACTCTACACACTCCACACACTCAACACACTCCACACACTCCACACACTCAACACACTCCACACACTCCACTTTCTTCACCGCCGGCGGGAACCATCTTTGCTCATAAATTTCTTCATCAGGGAGATAACATCTCAGAACAATATAGAACTCATCAGAATGAGAAGGCAGCCAGTTATTCTCTTTTTCTTTTCCGGGAGATTCTTGCTGAATGTAAATTGTCAGACCGCCGTCAGGATCCATTTTAAGTTCAGGGCTTCTGTCTCCGATCGAATATCTGTTTATCTGATTATCAACCAGACAATAATCCAGACCATACATAGTCAGACTCCAGAATGCATTAACTTTCGGAAGCTGACCGGGCGGGAAAATGAAGAACGTAATTATTTTTCCCTGTAAAGTTATTATCATCGGAATCTTTACGTGTATTAAGATAAACACTTTCCTCAACATAATTAGACACAATACCGCCGAGACATTGTATTGCAGCGCGCAGCAGGAATTCATTATTAGCCCCTGCCCTTCCCATAAACTTAGAAGGTGAATTCCAGTTGTTGCGGCGTGTACTTCCGTATCCGCCCAATGAAGCTCCTTTCAGGATCTCCATTCCGTTTTGTTCTGCTCTTATTAATTCAACTCTGATATCTTCTGACAAGTCATCAAAGTCAGCACCTGGTTGTATCCCGATCATCGAAAACCACTTCATTAAAATATTATCTTTCTCAGGAGGTGGATTCTCAGCCATCGCTCTAGCCATTGTTTTCCACGGAGCCAGAAAATCTTTCTTAGGATCGCCCGGCTCCCATACATCACGGCTTTCTGCTGTAAAAGGTTTGTTCTGAATAAAATAGTCAAGTGGTGTTAATTTATAATGAGTTGAAATTTCATAAGCTGTCTCTGCATCGGTTGGGTTTTCAATAAGCGTTCTTCCGAAAATATAAGCCCATGGAGTCGGACAGGGCAAGACTTTTCTGACTCCATCGGGAACGCTTCCGTTCCAGTCTTTATGGTAAATTAAAAACTTACCTGCGCTGCTTCCCGTAGCTCTTTTCCCAATGTAATCAAAATTATCAGAAGTAAAATCCGCAAGCTCAAAAGTAAAATACCTTTCACCCATGTCAGGATGCTCGAGTATTACCGGTCCTTTGCTGAGATCTAATATTGCAAGTGCATAGAAAGTATCATTGTTAGGGCTGCCTCCGTCTTTATATGAAGCATCAGCCATTTTATGAGCCAGCCAGAAAGAATTGACAGGCATGTAAGGAGAAAGATGCGAATGTATTGGGGGAACGGTTATCCACTTGTGTCTTAATGTCGATAAATAAATATAAGGGAAACCGTATATGAATGCCTGAACTCCCATTGTATATGTGAGTTCACGATCCCAGTCTTTTGGATTCAATTTATAACTCCTTTAAAAAAAATTTTTTATTTTTGAAATTTGATGAGTATGTCTTAGAATTATTAGCGGCTCAATGAAATGAATCATGAAAATATTGATTTCTGTAATTTCCGTTTTCCATTCAGCCTGAAAATTAAGTTTCAGATTTATTACCATTTCACTCTGTCTTTAAGAACTTTATCTGATTCTTTTCCCAGGTGCCAGATAAATTTCAGAGCTTCGTTAACAGAAATTTCAGTTCTTTTAATTTGCTCTTCTTTCATCATATAAAGATTACCTCCTGTCGGAACCGGCGCACTCGGAATGAAGACCATAAGAAATCCCTCTTCATTTTTTTCTTCAATTATGAGACCCATAGCCCAGGCGTCATCAATATTAGCAAAGACAACGCTCTTATAATTTTTGTCCTTAATTTTAGCTTCCTCGCTTATGATCTTCTCAAATACAGAATGACCGGGTACAATTCTCATTATCAAAGAACTTAATCTGCCCACGAAATATTTACCCAAGCCAATCCGTACAAGTAATCCGCATAGAAATACTATTATTATAAAAGCTATTAATGCTCTCAGATCTGTAAAGTCATTTCCTAAAATCGGGGACTCGGGAAGTATTTCAATCAATGGTTTTAAAAGTTCAGTAATGAGTCCGAAAATTTGCTGCAAAACAAAAATCCCCAGAAACAATGGGATCATAAGGATGAATCCCTCATAAAATGTTTTTTTTAAAGATTCAATCATAATGCTAAATTCCTTCCTGCGGTTTTGATTTAAAATGATTTTAATTTAATATGGAAATTAGTGAAGAATCCAAATGCAGGATAGAATTGAAGCAATTGGATTCTTCGATTCACTCAGAATGACAAGAAGAATTAGTTTGTGTAACTTCAGTTATTAATCGAAAATATTAATATTAAAATATTAATTCAACATTAATCAAAGCTGAATGCAAATCTAACAGGAAATTTATGAACTTTACGAAACAATATTATTAATCATTCCTTCAAAAATGAAAGCATGAAACGGCAGAACGCAATACCAGTAAATTCTGCCTGACACTCCCAATGGCCTGAACGTTGCAGTTTGAGTCAGAATGTTCTTTTCATTAATGTTAAATTCCAGCCAGGCTTCTCCGGGCAGTTTCATTTCCGCATACAAAAGTAATCTCTTCTCTTCTTTGTTCGCTACAAGCACTCTCCAGAAGTCAAGAGCATCACCTGCAGAAATATCCGTATCACTTCTTCTTCCTCTTCTCATACCTACCCCGCCAATTAACTGGTCCAAAATTCCTCTGAGCTCCCAGAGAAAAATTACCGTAGTACCATCCTGTCTTACCTCCTATCGCCCATATCTTGGCAAGAGCATCATCACTGTTTTTCAGCTGCCTTGTGCGGACATCCCGGAAGCATCCGTTAACAGGCACTTCTACATAATGTGAGATTCCTTTTTTGAAAATGTTGTTTGTCTGTGCATCCTTCCAGCTTGATAAAACCTGATTCTGCTCGATCTTGCCGAATGCAAGCTTTATGGACGTGTCGTAATCAATTAAAGTAATGCCAAGCATCGAAGCCAGATCATTAGGTTTACAGACCACCTCGATTTTCATACTGTTGACTAAATTTTTTGCAAGCGCGAAAGAAGTTGCCGTAACAAAGTACAGCCAGTAAGATGAGATCTTAGGAGACATTACCGGTACTACAATTATTCTTCTTTTGAGTCCTCTGATCTTTGCAAAATTCAGCAGCATGTCCTTGTAAGTTAATATGTCCGGACCTCCTATGTCATAACTGTTATTATATGTTTCACTCCTCCCCAGTACCTCATACAAGAACTCAACAACATTCCGTATGGCAATTGGCTGGCATTTTGTTTTCAGCCATTTCGGCGTGATCATGACCGGTAATTTTTCTACAAGATCACGTATGATCTCAAATGAAGCGCTGCCCGAACCTACTATTATCCCGGCTCTCAAAGTTGTGAGCGCAAAAGAGGAATCTGACAATATTTTTTCCACATTTTTACGCGAGGATAAATGTTTAGATAATGCTCTTTCATTAATGATCCCGCTCAGATAGATAACCTGCTTAGCATTTGTTTCCTGTATTCTTTGTCTGAAGTTTTCAGCGCAAACCTGTTCCATGTTTACAAAATCGCCTGTATCAGATGACATGGAATGAATAAGATAATACGCAGCATCAATGTCATCGGGAATATTCCGCAAACTATCTTTCTGCAAAAAGTCAGCTTCTATGACACTTATATTTTCAGAGTTGTATTTAGAATTAAATCTGTTCTTATCCCTTACACAGCAAACAACATGATGGCCGTTCTCAATTAATACCGGCAGCAATCGTTGAGCAATATATCCGGTAACACCTGTAAGAAGAATTTTCAATGTATGTTATCCATTTTTGTATGCGGCTTAAAATTTGTCACGGTGTTCAAAGATCTGATCTGAGTTCATACTCCAAACTGTTTCAGGTGATGATCAAGATGTTTATAAAGCATATTATTCCATTCTGTTTTACTCAGAGCTCCGAACGAATTTGATTCTTTATTGTCAAAATGATTTTCACCAAGCTGCTGTGTTTTATTAATGTAATTTATTAACCTGGTTTTTTCTGCTTCAAAATTCTTTGTTTCTTTGATTATGAACTGCGGAGCTGTCTTGCTGTTGTGAGGATACATCTCTTCCCCTGTCACTTTATTTTTTATAAATGTTTTTAAGATGAATTTTAAAAAAGGGTTTGGTTTCGGATGAATGTTTTCATAAATCATTTCATAAGAGACATTGCAGTGCGCAAGCATCTGAGCTGAATTCATTTTTCCCCAGAGCGGTCCGGAGTTTTTATCAAGTTTGTTGATCCTTTTAATGATCTCATCTGTAACCGCTTTATTAAATATATCGGGTAATGCCATAATAATATTTATTAATTTAATTTCTTTAAATTTAATTTATTGACAGTGTAATTTCAATATTAATATAAAGGTCTTTGATTTTTTTTACCTCAAATCTGTTCAAAAGCTTTGGTTAATCAAAATATATTTTTGGAAATTGTTTAAACAAATCTTTAAGAATGACTTGATCTACTCCAGGTTAACTGATTTTAAGTTTCATATTGCAATCTTATAAAGTTTTCAAAGCTTAATAAAAAATTTAAGATTATAATACTTTTTAAATTCGTGCTAAATCGTGCAAGCAAAGAAAGGTTTTCATTTATAATGGACGGATGTAGTTCAGCTTGTTGCTTATTTTTTATTGTTTATTGCAATAGTAAAATGATTTATTTATTTTTCAACTTTTTAAAATTAGATTGAAAGAGGTATAATATTGTCTTCAGAAAATTCAGACAGGCTCCCGGAATTTAAATTTTCACTTAAAGATCAAAAAGCGCGTGAACTTCCGCTGGGCTGGGCAAAGCAGGCTACCGTCACTGACTTTCCCGTTTCCAAAAACATTGCAGGCGTTTTAATGTCACTTAAACCTAACGGTCTCAGAGAACTTCACTGGCACGCAAATGCAGCCGAATGGGGATTTGTAATTTCAGGAAATGTCAGGACTACCATCATTAATCCTGAGGGTCAGTATGAAACCAATGAATTTAAAGAAGGTGATATCTGGTATTTTCCAAGAGGACACGGACATTCAATAGAAGGTCTCGGTCCTGACGGGACAACTTTCATGCTCGTCTTTGATAACGGAGCATTCTCTGAATTTGCAACTTTCAGTATTACTGACTGGCTTTCTCAGACACCCCGCGAGATCGTTATGAAAAATCTTCAGGTAAATGAGGATGATCTTAAAAGTCTTCCGGATAAAGAAGTTTATATTACGGGAATAAAGGAAAGACTGGTGAACAAGAAACTGAACTCCTCACCCCTTACTCATAAATACAGCCTTCTTTCTCAGAATCCTTTACGTGATTGTGACGGCGGAAAATTATGGATCGCTTCTTCTAAGGTTTTTCCGATCTCAGTTACTATGTCCGGAGGAATTCTTCTTCTTGAGCCCGAAGCTCTGAGAGAACTTCACTGGCATCCGAATGCAGACGAATGGCTTTATGTGATCTCAGGAAATGTCAGACTGACGGTTTTCGCTTCTTCCGGTCTATCTTCGGTTGAAGAATTATCGGAAGGAGAGATCGGATATACACCGATGGGATACGGTCATTCAATAGAAAATACCGGTGACAGTGAATGCAGGCTCTTGGTTGTTTTTAACAGCGGTACTTATGAAGAGATCTCTTTAAGTTCATGGCTTGCTTCAAATCCTGATGACCTGGTTGCCGCAAACCTGAATCTTCCGCCCGGTGTTGTGAAAAAATTTCCTGATAAGGAAGCTTTTATTCTCAGCGGAAAGAAGAAATGATAATTAAGTTGTTACATTAAGCATCTAACTGCCTCCATTACTTTAGTTTATTGAAATATCTTTTGTTGAACCGTCTATCGATATTTTAATTTTTGTGAAATGCTTTTCAGCCGGTTGATCTGTCGGATACCAGTTCCTGAAAGGATTTGAAATAACAAATAATCCGTTGTCGTCACCGAGCGCTACAAAGTCTTCTCTTTTCGGACCTTTCTTAAAATAATACAATTGATCTTCCCTGATTAATTTATCTGCTAATACCATTGGTTCGTCCGTAACTATTCCGATTTCGCTTATTGATATAATTGAGTTAATGTCAAAAGGTTTTTCGGAAAAAGTATTGAGATCAAAGCGGGCTATAAATTCCAGAATATTCCGGTTGTTGTCGTAAAAGTAAATTGCCTTTGCATTCCAGTTCTCAAAGTTTGCAATTACTTCGTCATCTGAAATTTTAAGTAACTCCCGTTTTCCTGAGATCCATTTAATGGCTTCATTAAGTTTATTTTTGGGTATGTTGAAAGCGAAATGATATTTGGGTTCTGAATTATCCGATTGTTTAAAAGTTAGTACAGATTGCCCGGCTTTAAATGAAATTGTTTTTGCATCGGAGTAGATAATTTCAAACCCTAAAATCTCGGTGTAAAACTCGAAGTTTTATCAATGCTTCCTGTTAGTAATTCGATTTCCGATATGTCCATTTTAATATTTGATAAGTTTCATTTCGTATCTCTTGAATAAATTTTTATCACACTATCATCAATATTGAATCCATTTGTAATATGCTCCCAGCCTTTTTTTTCATAAAAGCCATCTAAGTCAGTTGCAAGGTAAAGTTTGTCAAATCCTTTTCTTTTAGACTCCAGAAGTCCGTGATCAAGCAGCTGACCGGCTATTCCATTATTTCTGTGTGATTCATTTACGAACAGACAAGCCAGCCACGGCAACAAATCCTGCCTGCTGATTATGTCATTTGTAAGCAAAGCGTATGAAGCAATTATTTCCTCTTTGTCTAATACAAAATAAAATTTGGGAAGCGCTTTCCGGTCATCAGTCGAATTTACAATACAGTCGCGGTAAAATTTATAGTTACTTTCCTTACCCCAGCATTTCCAAAAATAGTCAGTTGCTTTGTCAATTAAGTCAGGACGTTTTGACAGTTCAATAATTTCAATTTTCATATTCTTTGTCCGTTGATGTCAGAGCAATAATATTGTCAGTATGCGTTGTTTAATTCTATTAAATAATTTTCAAGATCAATTACTTTAATTTTAGATTTTGTCTTAGACATGTTTTTCCAAAGCCAGTTGTAATGATCTATTACCTGTTTTGATGTCAGATCTGGTGTCCCTTCAGTAGTATGTGCGTCTGATATTACTGTTACGTTAAAATCTTTTGTCAGAGCAGATTTGACAGTTGAGTCAACACATAAATCCGTTGCGCTGCCTGTAATTACAAGTTCGTCAGCGTTAAGTTCTTCCAGTATCTTTTTTAAATCAGTTTTATAGAATGAATCGTTTGCTGTTTTTGGAATAATTAGGTCATCCGGTTTTACATCCAATGACGATAACAGCTCCCATCCTCTCGTATCCGGAATTAAGAATCCTTCTTCAGATCCGTCATGCTGAATGAAAATCACTTTATGTTTTTTCTGCCGGAATAAGCCGGACAGTTTGTTGATCCTTTCAATCACCCCGTCAGCATCATAAGCAGGATACTCAGGATTAAATGCAGCGTTCTGCATGTCAATGATAAGCAGTACTTTCATAGTGTTTTGATTTAATGACAATAATTTTTAGATTAAAAAATATTGTCAACATAATTCACAGAGATTGAAATTACAATATTAATATTTGAAAGCCATTGAGATTTAAAATCACAATGGCTTTCCATTTCCGTATTTCTCTTTATGGTTAAAACTAAAATACTTTTATCTTATAAGCATCATTTTTTTCACTTCTGTATTTTTAATTCCTCCGCTGTTTGAAAACAATCTGTAGAAGTAAGTTCCGCTGGAAATTCCGGACGCGTCCCACTGATATTCATAAAATCCTGCTGTCAGGTTTTGGTTTATTAAAACTGCAATTTCCTTTCCGGTCATATCATATACCGCAAGTCTGATTTCAGATTCATACGGCAAATCAAATGCTATTTTCGTTGACGGATTAAAAGGATTCGGATAATTCTGCATTAGTGAAAATTTTTCCGGAGAGCCAATGTTTATCTCATTTATCAGATCAAAGTATTCATAGTTGCCGTTAAAGTCTGTCTGCTTTAATCTGTAATTATATTTTCCGGATCTTAAATTTTTATCCGTGAATTCATAACTGCTCAGCTCTGTTGTTGTCCCGTTTCCTTTGTTGAATCCTGCGTTGATCCAATCCTCTCCTGTATGTCTGCGTTCAATGTGAAATCCTGAGTTGTTCAGTTCATTGCCTGTCGTCCATCTGAGTGTCACATTATTCTTGCTGACTGTGGATGTAAATGAAGTTAATTCCACAGGCAAAAGAATTTCATTTGCATGCGCAATAAATATTTTGTTTCCCGCTGCTCCTGCGGCAACAGTATCATTGATCATAATTGTAGCTCTGATATCTTCATCAGTTATCGATTGCAGAAATAAATCATCATACCATTCAGCTCCACCGTTTGTAGTATAAATTATTGTTCCGTCCGCTCCGCACAAATAACCTGAACTCGCATTCTTAAAGCTGAAGTCAAAGAGGTCTGCATTTATCCCAGTATAAATTGAATCCCAGAATAAAAAGTTAGTTGAACGGTATAATCTCCCGTCATCTCCGGCAATACCGAGTATGTTACCAAAGAACCATTGTCCCATCAGTCCGATCTTATTCAGGTCTGTTACAGAATCCGCAAGGCTTCTGTTTTCCCAGTTCATGCCTCCGTCCGAAGAGCGGAGTATTGTACCGTCATCACCTGCAATTAATATAGAAAAAAAGCTTGCAGAGTAAATTGAGTTCAGATTTTTTGATACTCCGCTGTTAATCGGAGTCCAGGTTTCACCCAGGTCTGTTGATTTAATGATAAGTCCGGATTCTCCTATTGCGATCACATCATTTAGATTTGACCCGGTAAAATCAATGCTTCTTAAATTTCCGGTTACAGATGAATTCAGCACTGTCCAGTTAAATCCCCGGTTTAATGATCTGATTATAGCACCGTTATCCCCTACTCCGAATGTTACTGCAGTATCCGTTCTTCCGACAGTCTTCAGATAATTAATGTTGCTTGTCGTCCCGCTGGATCTTTCTGTCCATGCGCCGGAGACAGGATCATTGGTTGTATAAATTTTCCCTTCAGCGCCGGCAGCGATGTAGTACAGTTCGACGAAACTATCACTGTTAAGATATCTTAAACCTGATACTAACGCAAAGAATGGATGATTACCTACGAGAGACTCGTTGAAAAGACAGCCTCCTCTGAAACCGGTGGAAAAGATACAAAGAACAGAGAGTGTTAAGATAATTTTTCTCATGATTTAAATTTTGTTTAAGTTTTATAAATATTTATTGAAATAAAATTTTGAAATTAAAATCTGTTAAAAATATTGCTTCAGGATTGATTTGACAAAGAAATATTAGGTAATTTGTGGCATGGAAAATCCTGACAATAGAGGCTTCCGGTAGGCAATATACGGATTCATGTCTGTAAATTGCTGAATTTAAGATATAAATTGTGGCATATATTATACCATGAAAGATACCCAGTTAACTATAGCATTAAGAACATTAACTAAACCAGAATTCCTGCAATTCGGTAATTTTATTAAATCACCTTATTTTAACAACCGGAGTGAAGTAGTAAGATTTTATGATGCATTAAAAACTTTTTATCCGGAATTTGATCTGACCGATGACAGCAGTGAATACATTTTCCGTAAGGTCTATCCGGGAAAAAAGGTAAGTGATGTATTAATGAGAAAATTGTTTTCACTTACAACGAACCTTCTGATGGAGTTTATCACTGTAAATAGTTTCAGGGAAGATAAGTTTGAGTTTGGAATTAAGATGATAGATAAGCTAAGAGAAAAAAAACTCCCGGGGATGTTTGAAAAGAAATCGCGGCAGGTTAATGGTTTACTGAATGACAGCAAACACAACATCAGCTATTATGAAACAAAGTTAAAATACACTTCCATCTTAAATGGCTATCTGCTTAATACAGATGAAAAATCAATGGTCAGTAAAATGCAAAACGAGCTCGATGACTTTATGGAATACTTTTTTACAGTATTATTCTTGCAGTATATACGAATGAGTGAATGGTCACGTAATCTGAATGTTAAATTTGATTTGAAATTATATGATGAAGTAGTAAAATATTATTCATCTGAAAGAACCGGAGACTTAACATTAGCAGCATTGTATTTTAATATGCTGATGCTTTTGAATACTGAAGATGATAAATATTACATCGAGCTCATGAAGGGAAGGGATAAATTTGAAAGTAAGTTGAGCGATATTGATGACTACAATATTGCAATTGTTTCAATGCAGTACTGTCATAAGAAAGTGTCGAAAGGGAATATTGAATACAGACAGCAGCAGTTTGAGATCACTAAGAATATGTTAAAAAAAAATCTGATACCTGCAGGTTATATTGAACCGTACTTTTTTACTAATACGATCCGCAACGCAACTAACATAAGGGAATTCAAATGGGCTGAAGGTTTTATCAATGAATACAAAGACCGGCTTAATCCCGGCATAGCTGCCGAAATAATTGATTATTCTTATGCAATGAAAGAGTTTGGGAAAGGCAACTTTGAAAATTCACTGAGACGGTTGTCAAAAATAAATATTGAGAGATCTAACATGAAGCTTGACATAAAAAATTTACAGATAATGAATTATTATGAGCTTGACTACAAATTAGAGCTTGAATCTCTTGTTGATACATACAAACATTTTCTGCACAGAGACAAATCAATAACTCACCAAACGAAAAAAGCGATTCTGCTTTTTCTTAAATTCGTTTCTGATTTGATCAGGGTAAATAACAAGGTTAACAGGAAAGATGTGCATGTTCTTAAAAAGGAAATTGAGAATGCGCCTTATTTTAATTTAAAAGAATGGCTTTTGATAAAGGCTGCAGATTTGTGAAAACGATACTGTAAAAGGGTATTCCCGAAAACGTCTTTCTTAAAATCTGCATCGCTTTATTCGGTGCAAAGAGCATAATGAAGCCGGAGGTAATTATGAATATTCCGAAAATGATTACTACCCTATTGCGATTTCTGCCATCTTTACATTTTTTAATATTTCATCGCAAGACCTTCAAATTACTAAGATTTAATCATCACTAAAAGCATTTTAAACTGTCTGGTTGCCTTAACAGAATGCGGCTTATTTGCCGGTAAAATTATTATCTCGCCTTTATTAACAACAGACTCTTTAACGCCAACAGTTATTTCTGCCTCTCCGTCCACTGAATAGATCAAAGCATCATAAGGAGCAGTATGCTCACTCAAACCTTGCCCCTTATCAAAAGCAAATAAAGTTACAGTTCCTGTTTTTTTACCGATGATGGTTTTACTTACTACACTGTCCTTTTGATACTCTATTAAACTTTCAAGTTTGCCTGCCTGCTCAAAAAGATTTTCACTTTCAGATTGTTTGTCATTAGACATAAATTTTCTCCTTTATTCACTCTGACTTTATCGGCAAAGATAAGTTAGAATGAAAATTAATTTTATTTAATTTACAATATCATTTTAATTTTGGTCAATTCCTTTTATTCAAAATCCCTAACATCATTGATGCTGTTAACTCATCAACTAATTAACCAATCAACCAATTAACTAATTAACCAATTAACCGATCAACTAATTAACCAAATCAACCAACATCATGAGTTGTATTATCCATTACTTTAAACACATGAAGCAAATACGGAAACAGCGCATCCATGCTTTCCACTGCTCCGCGTGTGGATCCGGGCAACGCCAGTATGAGCGTGTTTCCTTTCAATCCCGCAAG
Organism: Ignavibacteria bacterium; assembly: GCA_016710985.1. Taxonomy (GTDB): domain Bacteria; phylum Bacteroidota; class Ignavibacteria; order Tepidaquicellales; family Tepidaquicellaceae; genus JAGPCH01. The sequence continues at coordinate 77,408 of JADJTX010000058.1, read as the reverse complement.
GCTTCTCGAAAGCATTGCATAAGGCATTTGCTCCTGTCCGTAATTTCTTGCCGCTTCTCCGATACCTTGTATTTCACGATCCAGTAATGGACGTATTGCTTCAGGCGTTACATCTCTTTTGGATAAACCTGTTCCTCCGGTGAGAATTATCAGATCAGTTTTAGCTTCACACAGCAACAGAACTTTTTCCTGTATGTTTTTTACTTCATCAGGGATGATACTGTAATTTTCAATTGTTACATCAAATTTTTCCAGTTTGCTGATGATTGCTTTACCTGCTGCATCCTGTTTTTTTCCCGCTGAAATACTGTCGGAGCAAACCACGACTGCAGCTTTGATCATTCGGGTCAGCTTATCTGTGTATTGCGACTTGCCGCCTTTTTTCGTAAGCAGTTTAATACTTGTTATCTCAATTTCTTTATCAATTGGTTTGAGCATATCATAAATAGTCAGTGCTGCTACCGATGCGCCGTGCATTGCTTCAACCTCAACTCCGGTTTTATAAACTGTATGAACTTCCACTTCTATTTTTATATCAAGTCCTTCAACCTTGAAACGCACCTGTGCAAATTCGACAGGCAGCGGATGACAATCCGGGATCATGTCACTTGTCCGCTTGACACCAAACAGTCCCGCTACACGGCTGGCTTCCAGCACATCTCCCTTCGGAACAGTTTTACTATTCACCGAATCAATCGTTTCCTGCCTGCTCACTTTCACTATCGCCTGCGCAGTCGAAGAGCGGTGTGTTTTGATCTTGCTTGTAATGTCTACCATATCATGATTTTTTATTCAAGTTAATTGCTTAATAAATGAAGACACTCATTTTGTCATTCTGAACGAACTGTGTGAAGTGAAGAATGAAAAAGATGTGCTTTGCATAACATGATTTTAATATTTAAGTCCAATTAAGTATTTAAACGCAAAGTGAGCAAAGTACTCACACCCGCCTGTAAGTGTATTGATAGTTTAAATAAACATCGGGCAGGCAAAGATCACTAAGAATTATTTCTTACAATTCAATTTTCTCTAAAATCCTTTGTGTCCTTCGTGCCTTAGTGGTAAAAAATAATCTAATGATAAATCTTAAGTTAAAGTTTTTTTACAATAAATTATTACCTACTAAGACAATTGAATTATCATATGTTTTTTAATTCGTGTAATTGGTGGCTGTCTCTTCGATCAACGGAATCAACGAAATCAGATAATCAGTGATCCTTGTTTACTTTCCACTGATGACTCTCATCATCAAAAATTTCCTTTCCCCAAACCGGAACCTCACTCTTTATTCTTTCTACAATTTCTTCACAAGCTTTTATTGCATCCTTCCTGTGCGCAGAAGAAGTAAATACAAACAAGCTTATTTCTCCGGCATTTACTTTCCCAATGCTGTGATAAATGTGCATGCAGGTCAGCGAATATTTTCCGAATGCAGCTTCACGTATTTCATGAAACTTCTCTTCCGCCATTTCAATGTAAGCAGTGTATTCAATTGCTTTCACTTCTTTACCATTTATTACATCATTCCTTACCTGTCCGAGAAAAATGCTATGAGCTCCAATATCCATTTTTGTGCTGTGCTTTGCAATGGAATCTCCGATAAACTCCGGCGTGATTGTGCCTTCAATAAAAGTTTTTTTGATTTTCTTTTCTGCCATATTAAATTTAAACTTTCAGATGATGTTTTCTCCAGGCTTCGATTCCACCGGTAAGACTAAATGCTTTACAAGCTTTAATTTTTTCCTTTATAATTTCAACTGCCTTTAAACTTCTGTTCCCGGTCTGACAAATTAAAACAATCGTATCCGTTGAATCAAGTGCAGAAATATTTTCTTCAAACTCACTCATTGGAATTTGTTCAAATGTAAATTCACTCGCTAAATGTAATTCTTTTTTTTCACGGACATCAATGACCCTTATCTTTTCTTTTGAAATCAACTCATCAAACTCTTCCACTGATATTTCATTTTCCAACTTTCTTATACCGCAAAACCAGTCGTAATCAAAATTTAAAAATTCAGATTCTGATTTTGGAATTAAGGATTTACTTTGGTTTGATTCTGATATTGTAAATTTATGAAATGTGTTTGTAAGAACATTATAAGAGACGATTGCATTGCAAAGCACTTCTCCTGTGCCTGTAATAATTTTAATTGCTTCTGCGGCCTGCATTGTTCCGATGATGCCGGGAACTACACCCAGCACTCCGGCTTCATTGCACGATAAAACTGAATTCGCATCTGGCGCTTTCGGAAATAGATCACGGTAATTTGTTTTTACACCGGTCCTTCTTTCAGCATAATTAAAAACTCCGACCTGTCCTTCAAATCTCAAAACTGCTCCATAGATTAAAGGTTTATCAAGCAGCACACAAGCATCATTTACAAGATAACGTGTCGAAAAATTATCCGTGCCGTCAATTACTATTTCGTATTCTGAAATTATCTTAAAAGCATTTTGGTTGTCAAGCTTCAGATCAAATGCCTGAATTTCAATTCCGGGATTAAGCGCTCTTAATTTTTTAGATGCTGTTTCAGCTTTAGATTTTCCAATGTCATCAGTTGCAAAAAGGATCTGTCTTTGCAAATTTGAAATATCTACAACATCATAATCAATAATTCCAATTGTACCGACTCCAGCCGCTGCAAGATACTGCAATGCCGGACATCCAAGTCCGCCTGCGCCGATCACAAGAACTCTTGAATTTAGCAATTTCAGCTGCGCTGCTTCTCCAAATTGCTTTAAAAGAATTTGCCTGCCGTATCTCTGATAAAATAATTTCGGATTCATTTTAATTGAATGTTTTACCCGCCCGAAAAAGGCGGCAATAACGCAACTGTGTCATCGTTAGTTAAAACAGTATTTGACTGTATGACTTTTTTATTCACAGCAATGGAATATTTAATTGAACGTATTGCAGAAAATAATTCAGACAGCTTAATTCTTAACTCATCCGTATCTTTTACTTCTGAGATCCTGAATTCCGCTTTACTGGTTATGTCCGTGATATGTCCGAATGTCAGTATGTTAATTTCCATTTAAAAATATTATCCTTTGAATTCTGAAATAAATTATTAAAAATTTTGATACAAGGTTTTCAATAAATTCAGGTGCTGATCAGTTTAATTGAAGCAATTAACAGCACAACAGCCAGTATTCTTTTAAGCAGTGCGCTTTCAAATTTCTTTGCACCCAAATAGGCGCCGGCTATTGCTCCTGTCAATGCAATGACGATCATTAAACCCATCTCAGCGGTAAAATGTAATTTATCTGTAAAAATACCGGCAAGGCCGGCAATTGAATTTACAAATATAAATAATGCTGATACTGCCGAAGTCTGTTTCATGTCAGCCCAGTGAAGAATTAATATGACCGGACTCAGAATGATCCCGCCTCCAATTCCGATCATTCCGGATAAGAACCCTATTATCACACCAATTAACAGCGCTGCATAAATATTTAATTTTCTAATTGATTGTTCCGATTTAAAATTTAATCCGGCAAGTCTGATGATCGGAAAAAATAAAAGGATACCTAAGATCATTTTATACAATCCGGGATCAATTGAAACTAAGCCTCCTATAAATGCCGCAGGTATGGATACAATCGCAAAAGGCCAGAATAATTTCCACTGGAAATAACCTGCCCTGTAATATTGAGTGAATGCAATGAATGAAACAAAAACATTCAATACTAAAGCCGTTGGCCGCATGATCTCAGGTGAAAATGAAAATAAAGCCATCAATGCCAGATATCCGCTTGCGCCGCCGTGTCCGACGGATGAGTATAAAAAAGCTACGAGAATTAATAAAATGTAAAATAAAAATTCCAACATTTATGTTTAAAAAATTTTTAAATTCTTAAATGGTTTGATCCATTTTTAATTTGAATTTTTCAAATTCATTAATCAGCTCTTTATATGAAGCAATCAAATCATCTCCTCCCTTGTAAATTCACGACTCCGTCGTTGGATTCTCTTGTACATTTTCAACCAACGGTTTTACAGAATTCGTATTCATTTCATTTACCATAAATGCCCGTATGACATGTCCATTCTCTGTGTAACCCTGCTGATCTGTTGGATAATATTTAAATGATCATGCTGATATTCACCGGGTCACCTTTGGAAAAGTATTCTTTCTCCTCTGGTAATTCAACAAGACAATCCGCAACTGCGAAAGTATCCATCATATAACTTTCCTGACTTTTCAAAATAGAAACATCCTGTTCTCCTGTTTTTCCCTTAAGAAAATATGTAAGCCCTGGTTTCTTACTGTAATCGTCTGCCAGAGGCAGCTTTAATTTTCTGAAATAATTTTTTTGCGTAAAGCTGCTTACAGCCGGCACTATATATTGGTAAAAGCAGCTCATCACCGCTGCGGGATTACCGGGTAATGCAAATACAAGTGTTTGTTCATGCACTCCGAAAAAAAACGGTTTGCCGGGTTTCTGTTTTACCTTATGAAAAATTTTCTTTACACCGCATTGTTCAAGCGCATCAGGCACAAGGTCATAATCCCCTACTGATACACCGCCTGTTAAAATAAGTATGTCACTCTTTAATTGCTTCGATACGACATTCTTTATTTCATCTAAAACATCATCCACTATTTCAACTGACTCTGGAGATATTCCTGTTTGGTTTAATGCCGCAACCAGACCAACTGAATTGGATTCATAGATTTTTCCTTCTGAGATCTCGTTGCCTGCTTTTGTTAATTCTTTTCCTGTTACTATGATACTTACAGCTGGTTTTGAAAATACTTTCACGCTTGTAATCCCGATGCCGGTTAAAAAAGAAATTCCCGCAGGTGTCAGAAGCTGACTCTGTCTTAATGATATTTCCCCTTTTTTGGTTTGTGAACCCTTCAGTCTTACATTGTTTCCTTTTGCAATGTTTTCGTCCTGAATGTAAATGACATTATTATCTTTTTTTATCTTCTCCTGCATTATCACGGTATCAGCTCCGGCGGGAACCGCGCCGCCTGTAAATATCCGAATGGTTTCATTTGAACCCAACTGCCTTTCTGAGTGATCTCCGGTCTGAATTTCTCCTGTCAGATTCAGACCGCTTTCTTTGTCCCAGTCATCAAATGAAAATGCATAACCATCCATTGCAGACTGATTAAAAGGTGGAGTATCAATTAGTGAATAAACAGCTTCAGCCAGAATTAATCCGTTTGCTTCAAGCAGAGGTAACTCAACGGTTTTCGGTGAATCACAGTTTTCGATAATCAGTTTTTTTGCTTCGGAAACGCTTACCATTTTCTCAGCCTCCAATCTCAATCATACTCCGGTTACTGATTTTTGAGGTATCAATTTTTTGATAGTCTCCTTCAAATTGTCCCCCCAATGCTTCGGCTTTTACTGCTAAGCATTGCTCTATGATCGGAATAATGTCTTCTCCTCTTCTCAGTGCAGTTAAAATATCTGCTTCACCTTTTGAGAACAGACAGTTCTTCATTTTACCGTCTGCAGTTAATCTCATTCTGTTACAGCTGCCGCAGAATGGCTCACTCATGGTGCTGATGACTGCGAATGTTCCCTCGTGATTGTAGGGCTTGAATTTTTTCGCAGTTGCATTCGCATCGTCTTTCATCCTGATAAAACCATACTTATCAGAAATCACATCTAACATTTCGTGATAGCTGAAAACTTTTTCAGTGTTCCATTGATTACCGGCAAACGGCATGAACTCAATAAACCTGACGTGTACCGGCTGAGTTTTTGTCCACTCAATAAAATCAGGTATTTCATCATCGTTTACACCGCGCATTATCACCGCGTTTACCTTTACATGAAATCCTTCATCCATAAGACTTTGTATGTTTTTAAAAACTTTATCAAAATCATTCCGCCGTGTAATTTCTGTAAACTTTTTTTCATTGAGTGTATCAAGACTTACATTAACGGATTTTATTCCGGCTTCTTTAAAAACAGAGATAAACTCATTTATGACTGAGCCGTTAGTGGTCAGTGTTAATTCCACAGGATACTTTGAAAGACTGAGCAATATGTCTTTAGCATCTTTCCTTATTAAAGGCTCACCTCCGGTCAGACGGATTTTATTTACACCCATTTTTACAAATACACCGGCTATGACATCAATTTCATCAGACATCATCAAACGGGATAAGGGCATGAATCGGACATTTTCATCCGGGATACAATACTGACATCTGAAGTTGCATACGTCAGTCAGTGATATCCGCAGATAATCATGTACTCTTCCGAAACTGTCTTTTAATGTGTTCAATTACTATTTGATTTACACTAACATTTACTTTTTTAAGATCTCTACTTCTTCAGGTACTATTGCCATTAGTTCACAGCCCGTCGTGGTTCTTACGGAATGTTTAAATCCGGGAGGTGTATAAAGATAATCTCCGGCGTTTAACAAAGTATCGTTTACAAGACAGCTTCCTTTCATTACAAATAATTCTTCGCCTGCCGGGTGATTGTGATATGGATAACTGGAGCCTGATTCGAATTTTAAAAGCATGCTGGGAGAACGTTGTTTCTTTTCATCATACCTCAGGCTTTTATAAATATGCCGGTTGTGTCTATGCCGTCCTCTGTCAGAGGCTTCCATTCTGTTTTATCAGTTCTGATAATGAAATTGTTTATGTCAGTGTCCATAATGTTTTTAATAATTGAAAATTAGCACTAAAATATCTGCAAATAAAATTATATGTTTTATTCATAAACCTGCAAACTGAAACGGCTGAGACATTACAAATGACTGAAGAGCATCACCAATGTATATCTCATTATTTTCGACGCTTAGTTTTTTTACAGATGCGCCTTCAGAGAAATCTGCATTTTTCATGTCCACCCAAAAAACATTGGGAGTTAACACAGTTTCGAAGTAATAAACAAGATTCTTCTGATCAGATACTGATCTCCATCTTGTTGAAGAAATGTTCGGCTCTGATTCTGAAGAGATTCCAAAAGGGACTGAACAGTTTCTTATTACACCGAACACGCTTGCTACTGCAATGACTGTATTGTCAGTCTGCGGTATCGCCTTTATATAAAATGAGGCGCGTGCAAAGCGGTCTGATGCGCGGTTAGTACCCGGAAGCATTACAGTGCCGCTGATTTGCTGCCAGTATTCATTCAGCGCAAGCTGTTGATCAAATACCGGAGAATTGGTCATGACATTATATTGCATGCCGTGATGAATGACTAATTTCCCGTCAATGTATTCGAATATTGCATTGTCGCCTTTTGAATCGGATATTGATAAATGAAGAGATGCAAATGTTTTTGTCCCGGGAATGTCAGTTGAAACGACAACAAATTCTTCCTTACTCATTTCATTAACAGCTTCCTCAACCGTAGCAAAATTATCCAGCATATACTGTACCCAGGCTGCAATGGACAAACCCTTTTGAGTGCCGTTATAATCAGGGTACTTTGATTCAGCGAGCCACAATAAATTCGCAACAAAACCTTTTTCATTCATCCCGTCAGTGCTGGAAATATTAAAAGCGCTTGTTACTATGCTTCCGTATTTTGATTTCCAGTTAACGGAGTTTGATCCAGCAGCTCCGTTTCTTTCCATCCCTCTCGGAAAGATCCACAGGTTAGCCGGGATCTCATCCTTCCAGTCCATTGAACGCGCTGTAATAATATAACTGTCAGGTCCCTGGTATACGACTCTCGTGCAGGCGGAAGATTTCATGACGTTTGAAAAAAGTAATATTACTGTAACCAGAATTGCAAATGTATTTTTAATTTTCATTTTTAATTTAGTTGGTTTAATTATTAGAAATTTTAAGTATGAAATTTTCAGATAGTATTCTTCGCCTTAATCCGGTTAAAATTTTATTAAAACATCCGGCTTAATCTAAACTTTACCGCTCTTCAAAAGCTCAATGGCTTTTTCGATTCGTCTCATCCTCGTTTCTTCTGTCTTTGCATCAAGTACGGGAAGGACTAAATACTTTTTCTTACTGTTTGAAAGTGACTCAAAATTTTTTCTTTGCAGCGGAATTCTTGACTAAAGCTTTTTTAAAGTCAGCCGGCAATTCAACTGTTCTCGGTTCTGTATCTAATTCAATATTTACCTCTAGTTCATCACCACCGGTTACATTTGCATTCTTACGATTTTCCGAACTTAAGCTTACCATATACTTACCGCCCATTACTGCAACCGTGTTCCGGTAAGTATATTTATTTAAAGTAATTTTCACAGGCGGTTTTTTCCCTGCGTTAAAACTTTCAATTACATTCTCCGGTATATTGATCCCTGTGTTATTTCCGCTTTGAATAATTTTGGTTTTAAATTTCATTGGCTGTTGTATAAATTTTAATTTTTATTGGAAAGGAATTTAATTTTCATCTCAGCTCAGTAACGAATATGAAATAAGTAATTGATTATTACTATTCCATTCTATCCAGCCTTCTCCGGTCTTTTCATAATTATCATCAAACAATTCCACAAGCATCCATTCGTCTTTTATTATCACCGGTTTCATGATCTGAAATGCAATGTTTACTTCTCCTGCATAGCTCAACGGCTTTATGCGAATTTTCTTCAAACCTGGTTCTTTAAATTCTACTGAATGAACCTGCAAAAGAAAATCAGGCCACAGCAATATTTTTCCGGCATTGCGGTCAATGTACTTTGTTTCATGCGTGACATCATTTACTGTGACTTCGGCAAATTCTTTAGTCAGTGATTCAACTTTAAAAAATAAAATATCATAATCTAATTTAAGATGTTCCGGTTTAAGCCAGGGCGGAGCATAAGATATTTCAAATCCTCCTGTTTCCTTTTGAGTAAAGCCAACGCTATCATCAGCCGGATGCTCCTGAACAGATTTGTTTTGATCCGGAGATGAGTAAAAATAAAGTATCGGCTTTTCATAATAATCCGGTTTAAAAAAACCAAGTCCCATTGAATTTTCAAATTCATTTGCCATCATCCTCTTTTCCTCCGGATTTAAAGATCCTAAAGAAAATATGCCTATAAGAATTACAAATATTATCAGCAATATACGGTTGGCTATAACAACTGATTTTGGAGATGAGTAATGCACAAAAAATATTGATGCTGCCAAAGCAGCTAAGGCAAATATTATGCAGTATACAAAAACAATTGCCCCCGCCGCTAATCCCTGTCCTTCTGCTGCTCCGGAAAATTTTACAAATAATCCTCCGAGTATAAAAAATACCAAGACAGCCATAAGATATAATAACAAGCTTGCTTTTCCTGTAAATTTATTCATATTACTTCTGCAGAAATATATTTTTTTTGAAAATCTTTAACTGCAAAATGAAAATATTAATAATTCTTAATTCTTAATTATTAATTCTCTATGCCGTATGTACTTCCAATTCAATTTCTATTAAAAACTCCGGCAATGCTAATTCCTTCACACCCAGCCATGATCCGGTCGGGAACTGCTTTGTATAAATTTTATTTCGGTAAGCCGCGTGATTGAGAAATTCGGGCATGTTAGTTGTGAAGATATTTTCTACAACTACATCATCGAATGTACAGCCGTAATGCTTTAAAACCTTTTCCAGATCGGAGTAGCAGTTCTTCATTTGCTGCAGAAAATCTCCGACAGCCGTCGGATTCCCTGCATCGTCCATACTTACAGCGCCGGATATTTTTATGTCGCTACCGATTTTTACAGCATGAGAGTAGCCGAATGCTTTTTCAGTTTCGGGACGAAGGTTAAAGTATTCGGGGGTTTCCGATTGAGATGAGTTTTTCATGGATTGTTTTTATTTTTATCAAATTAATTTTTTGAATTTGTAATTACAATATTAATATTCACTGTTCAGTAACTCTCAGTACAAGACAACACTTTTTAGAACGCAGATAATACTGATTTAACGGATAATCGCTGATTTTCTTTTAAAATTTAATTGGTAAAATTTCGAATTCTTTTTTATAATACATGAGTTTTGTGATATCTTTTTTGGCTATTAATAAAATCAGCTATTTTTCCGAAATATCTGTCTCTCTGTAGTAAAGCGCTTTGAAACATACTCAGAATACGGGATGCCTATTGAGTTTTTCTGAGCTTGCAGACTTACAAACTTTCAACCCATTATGACTTGGACACCATAATAAAAAAGCCGTACGTAATAAATCGTAGCGGCTTCAAAATATCGATGCATGGGATTTGTGTTACTTCATAATTTTGTGTGTTTCAGTTATCAGATTTACTTGTCCTTTTCTGTGGTTTTAATGGAAAGCAAATGCCACGTTACTCCGGCTGCTATCAGAAGCAGAAGTATTCTGATGTACAGAACTGAAGTTGCGTAAAAAACTGAATATAAAATTCCGGTCCAAAGAAACGCTATTGAAAATACTTTAGAAACCGTTGTCATTCCTCTTCCCGATCTGTAATCCGAGAGATACTTTCCGAATAATTTGTTCTTATGAAGCCAGTTGTATAATTTTTGTGAGCTCCTTGTAAAACACCACGCGGCAAGAAGCAAAAAAATTGTTGTGGGTAATAATGGAAGGAACATCCCTGCCACGCCAATTCCGGTTAAGATAAATCCGCTTATAATAAAAATCCACCGTACCACCGGATTTGAACTTATCTGTATTTCGTTTTTATCGATGTTATCATTCATATTTCAAAGATAAGTATCATATCAGAAATTATAAACTCAGAATTTGAGATATCCTGATTCATCTCTGTGAACGACAAATTTATTTAGAACACGGATAACACTGATTTAACTGATTTTGCGGATAGGAGCAAAAAACCGTCATGAATTTTCTTCATGACGGCTTTTAAAATTAAACGCGGTAGAATCATCAATCAAAATGCCATAATTCTCAATTCCTAATTCTCAATTCCTAATTCTTAATTCTTAATTAATACCTCTTTACCGGTCCCATACGCGGTGGCTTAACCGGTGCCGCTACACCGTATATTACAGTTAAGCCTGATCCTCCGCCCCAAGTAGAAGTAGGTCTGTAGGGATTCGGGTCAGTTGCTGCCTTCGGATCATTCCAGTTGTTTGCAGCCCATACATTTCCTGCAGCATCAATATTTACATCAGTCAGCATCTGTATAGTTCCGCTTTTAAATACGTGAATGACATCGCCGGTCTTTGTTCCGGGAGGATGACCCTGCGTATTTTCTCCCGCTAAATATGCAACTGACCTGCTGCGGGGTGAAAAGTTTCCTATCCATACATCATCATTACCGTCAATATTTATACCCCAGGGAACATCAACACCGCCGCCCCCTGTAAAACCCGCAGGAAAAGGCATTGTGCCATCGGGTTTTATCAAACTGACGATTCCTGTACTATAAGGATACTTTAACAAAGCGTCTCCCATGATTTGAAACTGCTCCATGATTGATGCGCCATCAGGAACGCTTACCTGAGGAAAATTCAATGATGCATTACTTGCAACCCACACATTTTCTTTAGAGTCGAGCGCAAGACCACGAACACTGATCCCGCAAAGAAAACTATCTACCTGTGTCGGATCATTTGCAGGGAAACGAAATACTTTATCCGATTGTGAATTGCTGACCCATACCATGTTCCTGGAATCAACTACAATGTCGAATGGAGATTGTAGCCCGGCAACTTTTACAATTTTACCATCTTTAATACTCCCTTCCGGAAAAAACAATAACTGATCGTTTGAACCGTCACCTATCCAGACATCTCCGTTGGCAGCAACTCCAATACCCATCAGCCCGAGACACTTTTCTTTGAATGGAAAATCGCTTTCACTTCCAACCGGATTTCCATCGAAATCCATGACAAGTATTTTCCCGTTAAAACTGCTTGCCCAGACTCTGTCTTTTGTTACTGCAGTACCCCATCCGACTCCGTCCAGTCCCATGCCGGTAAAACCTGTGATGGGCGGTGAAAGAGGAATCCCGTTAGGAGTCATTTTCAGTACACCTCCGCCTATACTTTTAATTGTACCTGACTGAGAACCCGGCATCCAGTTTTGTCCGCTCCAAAGATTACCATCAGCGTCAAACATAAGACGCCCGTTTCCGAACATACCTCCTCCTGCAAAGCAAAGCATTAGAGCAAAGTCATCCGGAGTATAAGCAAGATACGGTATATATGGAGCACTTCGTCTTGAACCGTCAGCAGGCTGGGGATATGCTGCATTGAACAGTTCAAAAAGAGTATTAGGATCAGCCCATGGAGATTTCGCGATACCCTGAATTGCTTCAAGAGTATTAGTTGGTGTTGCGCCGCCTATAGGAGTTGACGCTTTTAAAAATTTTGCTCTCCAGTTACCATCAGCTACTGTACCGTATGCAGCTATAAGACAGCCGAGCGTATTTAAATGTGCAAGTGTTGTATTCTGTGTACTGTTCAGAGGATCTAATATTACTTTTCCCCAGCCGCCTGTAACAGGGTCAACTAAATTCGGAGTGTTACCTGCAGCGATCTTTAAACCAAGTTCGTTTCCTGAAATTGATTCACCGTTAATAAATCTTGCCGCTGTAAATGCAGATGCAACAGTTGTAAGTTCGTTAATAACAACACTTGACGGAGGCTGACTTCCGAGCAATGACATCAATGTGAGTGAATTTTCAGGAGTCTGATTTATTGCACCTGCTATCTTACCGCCTTTGGCAATCAGATAATATACAGCATTACCTGAATTGTCCCCGTTAATTTTGAATGCGCCGTCATTATCAGTAGTGCTTTGTGCAAGCTGCACCGGTGCTCCGGTACCTGCAGAAAACAGAGTTACAGTTGCACCTGATACAGGGCTACCCGAACCATATACCTTACCGGATATGTCGACAGCAGCTATTGCAAAGGAATTCATTAATAAAGGAATACATAAAAAAATAAAGATCAATCTTAGGGAGGTATTAAAAGAAGTGGGGATGCTTTTAAAAAGATTAATTTTTTCCATTTGGTTTAAATTTAAATTAAAGAATAAAAAAAGTTTTATTAATATTACTTAAGCTTTAAGCGTGTGGTAAATTCAAATACATAATTTTAACCTTTTTAAAATCCAAATCCAAATTCTTACAACACCAAAACCAAAGCTGCTCTTATTCCGAAATAACCTTTTAGCTCAGGTAAAGCTGTTAAAGGAATTCTCGGACCGACAACAAGCTGAACAGGGAGTTTACCGAGTTTTGTAATACCCTGGAACATAACATTTATGTAACTCTGTGTTCTTTTTACTTTCCAGTTTTGAGTAATCTCACCTGTTAAAGAGACCCCTCCGCCGCTTTTCCAGCTGTGTGAAATAAACGGCTGAAGATAAGCCTGCGTCTGATTGCCTCTGTCAGGATCTCCGCCGACAGACCAGAATTGATTTAATAAAACACCGATTGTCAAACCGGTTTTCTTATAAAGAAAAACACCGGTTGGTCCTATGCTGAATTTTCCCGAACCAGTGTTCGTATTTGTTGCTGTAGGAATACTAAATATAGGTCCTATTCCCCAGATAAAACTGCTTTTAGGAGCAAAGAAAATGCTGTATTGAAGGTCACTCAGTGCATTCTGAGATTCTCCTAATCCCGTTACATTGAATTGAGCTATGATAGGAAGTACAATTCTGTTTATCATACTTAACCCCTTAGTTATTTTAAGAGGAATTACCGGCTGAAAATTAAGAACATTCTGCACGCCGTTATTCGGACCGATTCCCCAAACAGTATTATTTTGAAACGGGACGCTGATAATATTTGAAACCGGATTAGATAATTTATCTGCAAGCTCTTGCGCGCCGGGTTCGGTTGTTTTCTTTTGTGCAAAGGAAATGCCGGTAGTCAAATTTAGAATTACAGAAAAAATAACCAGAGCAAAAATGCGGGTGATGTTCATTTTTTTTTAGTTAGATTAAGAAATGCTTTGGGGAATATTGTCAGCTGGTCATTTAATAATTTAAAATTATCAAATATCTCTTGTTGAATTTTCGCAACTAATTTTATTGAGGACAAATTAGTTTATTAAAATCAAAATTTCAATTAGATTTGTAAGATTTGTAAGATTTGATGATTAGTTGAAACGCTGAGTCACTCTACCTTTGAAAGCCCTAAAACTTTTTATCGAATACTCTGCGCAGAATTATATCCTGCAGCAGAGACATCATTAATTTCCTGTACCCGATGAATTTACCTCAGTAAACATTTCATGTCACATTGATTCTAAAAACGGGAACTCAGCGGAAAGCATATCCTCACACAGGGGCAAAAATGACATAGCAACATTTATTTGAATTTCCTGTACTTATCCATTTTTAAATTCTCCCATTTGATTAATTAAATTCATTGAGCTGATGACTGGCTGCCATTCACTTGCGCCGAACAAAAAGCGAAACCATTTCTTATCCTTATTTTCAATTTTAATATTAAAGAATAGCCAAACGGCGACAAAAGTAAATGTAAGCGTAACTTTTCCCTGTGTAATTAATAAGAAGATATTACCATTTGCAAGCATGCTATCATTCCAGTAAAAGGTCGTCCAGACGGGAAGCTGTAGTAAAAGAATGCGGGCAACTAATAATGATGAACTTTTCAGCTTAATTAATTTTTCCTGTGTTTCTAAAATTGGTTCAGATATATCTACCTGATAAATAAGGACCAATTGATAAATGTATATTACCAGTGCAATAGCCGTCAAAGTAACTTGTATGGCTGCGGAAAACAAGAAGAAGTGATTCGCTTCAGAAAAAGCATGGATAAACAAATTTGTTACTGCTGTTCCTAATATACCAACCCAAAGTAAGCCAACTAATATTGTAAAAATTTTAACCGGCTTCATAGATGAAATAAAATTTTGCACCTTCATTTGTGTAATATCTTCTGCATTTTTTCTGCCGTATGAAAGACTCAATTCTAACTTTTCGTTATAAGATTTCCAAAGATCTTTTAATGTGTTTTCGTTCATTTTAATTTTAACTTTCGTTTGAAAAACGTTTTTTAAGTTTATTCTTTATTCGTCCTGCTTTAGTGGAGACATTACTCACAGATATCCCTAATATATCGGCGATCTCTGCATGACTCTTCTCTTCCAGATATAACAGCATAAGCGCTTTGTCAAAGTCATTGAGTTCATTTATAAACTGATCTAATAATTGCAGCTGATGCTCTTTATAGGAATTATCAACTTCACTGATCCGTGAAATTTGTTCGTCCAAAGGAATCGTATTTGCTTTCTTACCTGCATTCTTTCTGTAAAACGATATTGCAACGTTCAATGAAATACGATACAGCCAGGTCGTCATTTTATATTTATCATTGTACTTATGCAAAGACCTCCAGATCTGTATCTTTATTTCCTGTATCAGATCCTGTCTGTCTTCATCGTCTCGGCAATATATGTGAGCCACTTTGAACAAAATACCTTTGTGCTTTTCAATAATTTCCTGAAATTGTTGTCTTAGATTTTTTTCATTGATCATGTCTTCTAATTATTCGCAATAAGTTTTCAAATATCACAGTCTCCAGCGATTTTTTTCACAATAAATTACAAAATTAATTTTAGATGGTAATTAAAACTTTTTAATACTGCGACTGCTGATTCTAATTTAACTTTTCAATTTCAAATCAAATATTAAAATAATAAAGCCTTCACTTTATTACCCGCGAGGTAACGTCAGTTGTATACAATGCAAATTTCCATTAAAGTGTCTTTACAAAAGACATCAGATTCTTTACTTTAATCAATAAATAAAAAAAAACAATTATGTTTAAATCAATTTTTAAAAGAATAGTACAGGCTGCAATCCCTGTAGTCGTTGGAATGATTATAAATAAAATTGTAAAAGGCAAAGGTGCTCCTCCGGTCATAAAAAAGTAATTTTTTTACCGGTTCATTTGAATTATAGTAATAATGTGTAAAATGTCAGGGGCAAGCTAATTTGATGAACTATAGTCAGAGAGAGATTTATCGAATCTGACTCAACCTCCCCAGTTAAACTTCCAATCCCCATGCATGTGTTTCATATTCATTTTAACTTACTGTCTGCTATGTATTATCTATACATTGATCTTATTAAAATGTAATAAATTTATATTAGTCTGTATTATTATCCGTGACATGACAGCTGTAAAATCAGAACTGTAGTTTAACACTGAGGAAAGATTAAGACTGCTGTGGATAAGTATTAACATTTTCCCTTTTCATAGTTTGTTTTATTTTGTTGAAATAATTATAATCAAATAAATTTAAATAAAATCTAATGAAATCTGAAATTAAATCAAATGACTGTGATATAACAGAAGAACACACAAATTTTTTTGATGATGTCTGCAGTTATTTTAATAAAGCAGCACAATTTACAAATCATCCTTCCGGATTACTCAGCCAGATAAAAAGATGCAACAGCATATACAGGTTTTGTTTTCCTTTACGAACTGACAACGGCGACTTCGAAGTGCTTGATGCATGGAGAGTGGAACATTCACATCACAAAACACCTGTTAAAGGCGGGATAAGATACAGCACCATGGTAAATGAGGATGAAGTAAAAGCTCTTGCAGCGCTGATGACCTACAAGTGCGCTGTAGTTGATGTTCCTTTTGGAGGAGCAAAAGGAGGAATAAAGATCGATCCGCAAAAATATTCCGAGCGACAGCTCGAAAACATTACACGCAGATATACATCAGAGCTCATAAAGAAAAATCTTATCGGTCCGGGCATTGATGTGCCCGCTCCTGATTACGGAACCGGTGAAAGGGAAATGTCCTGGATAGCTGATACCTATGCTACGTTTCATCCGGGACAACTCGATGCAAACGCATGTGTAACCGGAAAACCATTGAGTCAGCATGGAATACGCGGCAGAAAAGAAGCTACCGGACGAGGAGTTTTTTTTGGATTGAGAGAAGCTGTTTCAATTGCTGAAGACATGAAAAAAATCGGACTGACAACAGGAATGAACGGGAAAAAAATTGTACTGCAGGGTTTGGGTAATGTAGGTTTTTATGCGGGAATAAATTGTCAGAATGCCGGAGCTGTCATAATTGCAATTGCAGAACGTGAAGGAGCGATCGCTGATCCTAACGGACTTGACGTGAATGAAGTCTTTGAACACCGGAAAGCAACCGGAAGCATTCTGAATTTTAAGAAAGCAGCAAACATCGTTAATACTTTGGAAGCGCTTGAAATTGAATGCGACATCCTGATCCCCGCCGCCCTCGAAAATCAAATTACAAAAGATAATGCTTCAAGAATAAAAGCGAAAATAGTAGGCGAAGGAGCCAATGGTCCGGTTACACCTGAAGGCGAGAAAATTCTATTAGATAATGGTGTGCTGGTTATACCTGATCTGTATTTAAATGCGGGAGGCGTTACAGTATCATACTTTGAATGGCTGAAGAATCTCTCGCACGTTGCATTCGGAAGAATGGGTAAACGATACGAAGAGATGGCAAATCAAAATTTTGTAAATGCAATCGAACAGATAAACAAAGCAGAGCTGACGAAAAATCAGAGGGACATTCTCATACGCGGTGCAAGCGAAAAAGAGCTTGTTGATTCGGGACTTGAAGAGACTATGATGTCTGCTTATCATCAGATAAGAGAAATAAAATTTCAGAATCCGAAAATTGATTCATTGAGAACAGCGGCGTTTATCGGGTCAATTGATAAGATCGCGATCTCATATAAGAATCTTGGAGTGTTTCCGTAAAAGATTATTTGTAGATGGTCACGCTCACTTCTTTCGCTAAAAACACATAGGAGGATAGACATCATAGAAATATTATATTTGAATTAATTTCACTATGTGAACTATATCCTATCTGGTTAACATTTTTTAAATCATGATCATACATCTCATAGACGGCACATACGAGCTCTTCCGGCATTTCTACGGTCAGCGCACCTTTAATAAAGGTAAGGATAAACCATTCGGGGCTGCTGCCGGTGTACTGAACGGGATATTGCAAATGATCGATGAAGGCGCTACACACGTAGGCGTAGCGACTGATCATGTTATCGAATCATTCCGCAATGAGCTCTGGGCTGATTATAAAACAGGCGCGGGCATGGAGAAAGCGCTGGTTGCTCAATTCCATCCGCTGGAAAAAGCATTAGTATCAATGGGAGTTGTCGTCTGGCCTATGGTCGAACTTGAGGCTGATGACGCGCTTGCATCTGCGGCTCACCTGGCTGATGCAGATCCGCGTGTTCAGAAAGTTTGTATCTGGACTCCGGATAAGGATCTCGCTCAATGCGTTCGCGGGGACCGTGTAGTTCAGATCGACAGGAGAGCCAAGGTCATCCGTAACACGGAAGGTATCCGCAAAAAATTTGGTGTGGATCCCACGCTTATACCGGACCTGCTTGCGCTCGTCGGCGACAGCGCTGACGGCTATCCCGGTATTTCGGGAATCGGAAAGATCGGCGCAGTTAAACTTCTGAATCAATATGGACCGATTGAGGATTTCCCGGAAAAGGTGCTGGGTGATAAGAAAGAACTGGCATTATTATTTAAGCGACTGGCAACATTGCGTACCGATGAGCCGCTGTTCAGCGATGTGGATGAGCTGCGATGGCGCGGACCGAGTAAAGAGTTCGCTAAGTTAACTGAGAAAACAAATGAACCTCGTTTGCTTGAACGTGCGAATAAACTGGCAGCAAGAGTTGTTTCGTCCTGATGAATTATCTTTCTAACGCTACATCATGCAATACCGATGTGTTTTAACTTTCACACCACCCTTAATCCCCCTCCACAAGGATTGTGTCTCAAAACTATTTTAACCACATAGTACCCCGATAAGTCAAGCCCTATCGGGATACTATGTGGTTCAATATAATATAGTTTTCAGACAGACTCGCAAGCGGAGGGGGAAATTTAAAATATCGTTTCTAACAACTCGTTTCAATTTCGATTGGGGACGTATCAGCTATTTCTCTAATCCTGATTCTATTAATCATCTTACTTGTATTTTATCAGCATTAACGATAAGTTGATTACTGTGATTTCAAAATAGTGACGGACTCCATTTCTCATATTCGTTAACCTCCGATCTTTAATAACGATACCCTTACATTTCATTATGAATTTTCAACTTAATCAGATGAACAGCCTTCATTTGATCAGGTAAAATATTTACAAAATTTAAATTAATGAATTTAACCTAACCCAAACCAAATGAAAAATTTCACTTACTTCCTCTCTGTAATTTTATTTGTGATTATTTTTACATTCAATGAATTGGATGCACAGGTAGATGTTACCGGCTCTATATCTGTTAATGGAAACTACTCAACCCTTGCATCTGCCTTTTCAGCAATTAACGGAGTTCCTCAGACGGGCGCAAATATTCTTCTTTCCATTACTTCCGGTACAACCGAACCTGCAGCGGGAGCAATTTTAAATAACGGAGTATGGACAACTCTTACAATTCAGCCAACCGGCATTCTGAAAATTATTACCGGAAATATAACTCCCGGACTTCCTATGATCGATCTTAACGGAGCAGACAATGTCATCATTGACGGGATTTCAACAAATGGATTAGAATTTAGAAATCTTACAGCTTCATCAGTTCCGGGAACCTCAACAATCAGATTTCAAAGTGACGCTGTAAATAATATAATAAGAAATTGCAGAATCACCGGCTCTGCCGCTATGGGACCAACAACTAACGGCGGTATAATATGGTTTGGTGGAAACTCTGCAACTACAGGCAACGACAATAATGTAATTTCAAATTGCGATGTAGGATCTTTAAATAATTACTATGACTTACCTGCTAAATGTTTTCATTTCAGCGGAACAACTACTACCACTAACCTGAATAACAGCGGAGATACAATCAGAAATTGTAACATCTTTGATTATTTTTCAAATACTGTTTCGAGTTCGGGCATCTACATCGGACCGGGTACAACAAACACAATAATCAAAGACAATAAATTCTATAAGCAGCTTCCCGGAAATGCAGACAGCGCAGTGCAGCATTCTGCAATATGGATCTCAAATACATCCGGAAATAATTATCAGATCTCCGGAAATACTATAGGCTATGCTTCATCTGCCGGATCCGGTACATATGAGCTTTTGAACAACGCATCTTTTAACGCGATATCTTTAGAAGTAAATAGTGCTGTCGAAAGCTATGTTCAGAATAACATAATAAGAAATATTACTGTAAGTGCAGGCACTACTCCATTCAAAGGTATTTTTATACCAAACGGCAGGGTAAATATTACCGGAAATACTTTCGGGAATCAGACCGGAACAGGGAACATGAACTTTGATGCTCCCAATGGTGATGTCATCATGATACATGCAACAGGTAATGGCAGCATTATCTGCAGCAATAACAACATTGGTGGAGTAACTCTTAATCTTTCCCCTTCGGCGTATCATAATTTTTATGGTATCCTCGCAACTATGTTCGGATCAGCAACTTTCACTTGTGAAAATAACATCATCGGAGGAACTGCCGGTAATTCTATCAATGCAGCATCAGCGAATACTAACACTCATTGCTATGGGATCTACTATACAGGTAATCCAGGCTCAACTATAACCGGTAATATAATCAGAAACATTACTTCTGCAGGAGGGACAGGAACAAGTGCAAGCGCTTCCATAATCGGGATAACCGTTGTTGTACCTGTTAACAACAGTCATTTACTCTCCCGGAATTTAATTTATAATCTAAAGAACACAAACGTTACTGATGCAACTACAGTTACAGGAATTTATTTTAAAAGCTCAACGACAGCAAATATTATATCAGGAAATTTTATTCACAATAATATGATAAGCAGTAATAATGCTGCATTGACCGGAATACAGGCTGACAGCGGAACAGCAACTTATCAGAATAATATGATCTCGCTTGGTACCGACACATCCGGAAACAGTGTGACACTTGGCGCATCTATAAAAGGCATCAGTGAAACAGGGGGAACAAATAATTTTTACTTTAATACTGTATACCTGGGCGGAAGACCGGCTACCGGCACTAATAATACATTTGCTTTTACAAGCAGTGTCACTGCCAATGCAAGAAATTTCAGGAACAATATTTTTTTGAACAGTCGTTCAAATAACGGCTCGACAGGAAAACATTATTCAGTATCAGTTGGAGGAAACGCGCCTAATCCAGCGGGTCTTACGATAAATAATAATATTTACCTCGTAAATGGCAGCGGGGGGGTTTTCGGATTCTTTAACTCGTCTGATGTTTCAAGTATTGCAACATGGAAGACTGCTGTCGGACAGGATGCAGGCAGTTTTGAAGGTAACCCGAGATTACTTAATCCGGGTGGAGCAAGTTCAGTATTGAATCTTCATATTGATTCTTCTACAGGTACCATCGCCGAAGCAAATGGATTTAATATCGCTTCAGTTACAGATGACTTTGACTGACAGACAAGAAGCGCACTTACGCCCGTTGATATCGGAGCTGATGCAGGCAACTTCATCAGTGTTGTTAAAGTAACTAATGCATTGGTTGGAAATGGAAATTACCAAACTCTATCGGCAGCATTCGCTGCAATTAATGCCGGCGCGCAAACTTCCGCAAACATTATTATAAATATTGGTGCAAATATTAGCGAGCCTTCAACAGGAGCAGTTCTGAACCACGGAGTCTGGACCTCTCTGACAATTCAGCAGGTCGGCACCGGAAGAATCATTTCCGGAAATGTCCCCGGTCTGCCTTTGATAGATCTTAACGGTGCGGACAATGTTACCATTGACGGAATTTCAGTAGCCAATAGCTTTACAATTTCCAATACTTCAACATCATCAGCTGCCGGAACTTCGACGATCCGGTTACAAACTGATGCACGAAATAATAAAATAAAAAACTGTAAAATTTTTGGTTCTTCTACCACGGGAACCTCAACAGTTGGCGGCACTATATTGATAGGCGGAAACTCTGCAACTACAGGTAACGACAATAATGTTGTATCAAATTGTGATATTGGTTCTGCACTGCCTTCAAGCAACTTTCCTACAAAAGGTGTATGTGTCATCGGAACAACAACTACGACGAACACAAATAACAGCGGAGATACAATCAGAAATTGTAACATCTATAACTATTTCTCAGCTACTGTATCAAGCGCGGGCGTGTATTTAGGATCCGGTACAAGAGATATAATAGTAAAAGACAATAAGTTTTATATGGACTCTGTACAGACGGGCGGTGCATTTATTAACCATTCAGGGATCTGGGTTGATAATTCCTCAGGAAGTAATTATCTGATCTCCGGAAATATAATAGGATTTTCTTCTTCATCCGGATCCGGGACTTATACTCTTAACGGCGGTTCATCTTTCAGCTTTAATGCAATATTATTAATTGTAGACGCTGCTGCTGCAAGCAACGTGCAGAATAACATTATCAGGAACATATCACTTACAGTAAGTGATGGTCTTAATCCTTTCAAAGGTATTTTTGTTTTCACAGGAATGGTTAACATTACAGGCAATTCCTTCGGAGATCAGACCGGTACGGGTAATTTGAGCTTTACAGCTCCCAACAGTGAGATAATAATGATTCACGCGCAGGGAAACGGCAGCATTACCTGCAGTAATAACAGTATCGGAGGAATAGATCTTAATCTTTCCTCTTCAGCACACAATAATTTTAATGGCATCCGGGCAAGTATGACTCCGCCGGCAATACTGACATGTCAGAATAATATTATCGGTGGGACTGCCGGCAATTCCATCAATAACGCATCGGCTAATATCAACAGCATTTGCTACGGTATCGTTAATAATAACAACGCAGCAAATATTACCGGCAATACGATCAGAAACATTACCTCTGCAAATGGGTCAGGATTTGGAATAGCAGTTTATGCACCTTTTCAAAACCATACTCTTTCTCAGAATTCAATTTACAATTTTAAAAACACAAACGTAACTGACGCAACTGCATTCACCGGAATTTATTTCCATAGTTCATCAGGAACAAATCTTGTATCTAGAAATTTTATTCACAATAATATTATCAGCAGTAATAATGCAGTATTAACCGGCATACAGGCAGTAAGCGGAACTGCAACTTATCAGAATAACATGATCTCGCTTGGAACAGACACATCCGGCAATAGCATAACTGTTGGAGCATACATTAGAGGTATCTTTGAAACATCAGGTTCAACAAATAATTTTTATTTTAATACTGTATATATTGGCGGAAGACCATCCACAGGCAGCAATAATACATTTGCTTTTATAAGCGATATAGTTAACAACACAAGAAATTTCAGAAACAATATTTTTTTAAACGGGCGTTCAAATAACGGCTCGACGGGAAAGCATTATGCGGTCAATGTTGCAGGCAGCGCTCCAAATCCCGCCGGGCTTACAATAAACAATAATGTTTACCTCGCAAACGGCACCGGGGGGAATTCTCGGGCTCTTTAATAATTCTGATGTTGCAACTCTTCCCGCATGGCAGACTGCAGTCGGACAGGATGCCAGCAGTTTTCAAAGTGACCCGAGATTAATTAATCCGGCGGTTCAACTTCTTATTGAATCTTCATATTGATCCTACATTAGTCACAGTAGTAGAAGGAAGCGGATTCAACATTGCGGGAATTACCGATGATTTTGACGGACAGATAAGAAGCACTCTGACACCCGTCGACATTGGAGCCGATGCCGGTAACTTCACCGGTATTATTAATGTAACAAATGCATTGGTTGGAAATGGAACTTACTTTTCATTATCTGCCGCTTTCACGGCGATCAATGCCGGAGCGCAAACTTCCGCAAACATTCTCATAATCATCGCTGCAAACATTACTGAACCTTCAACAGGCGCAGTGCTGAACAACGGAACCTGGACATCTCTTACAATTCAGCCGGTCGGCAGCGGAATAACAATTTCAGCAAATGTAAATGCCGGCCTGCCTTTGATAGATCTTAACGGAGCAGATAATGTTATCATTAACGGCAGCTCAATATCGAATAGCTTTACATTTACCAATACCTCAACATCATCAACTGCCGGAACTTCTACCATCAGACTTAGAAATGACGCGGTCAATAATAAAATTATGAACTGCATAATTGAAGGTTCATCTACAGTTTCATTTGGTTTAGAAGGCGGAGTTGTAAGTTTCGGTACAAGCCCCGGAGGAGTCACAGGCAATGATAACAATGTTGTTTCAAACTGCAGAATAAAACCGGCCGGAGCAAATCTTCCGGTTAAAGGCGTTTCATTCCTCGGTACAACAAGTTCGACCGCACTTAACAACAGCTCGGATACAATTAAGAATTGTGACATTCAGGATTATTTTCATGCAACTCTGCAGAGCGCCGGGATTTACATTGATGCAGGAAATACAGACATAGGTATTGTAAATAATAACTTTTTCCAGACTGCACCGCGTACACAAACGTTTGGAGTTGACCATTCGGCCATAAATATCTCCAATCTTTCGGGAAATAATTTTTTCGTTTCAGAAAATAACATTGGACAGTCTGCTGCTCTGACTGACGGTGCGCCTGCATACAGCATCACTGGAGTATCCGGTTCCAGATTTTATGGAATTTATATTGCAGCAGGAGACTCAGGAGTATCAAAAATTCAGAATAATATAGTACAGGATAATATAATAGAGAACATTTCATTTTCAGGAAACTTAACAGGCACAGGTGTGAATTCACCATTTGCCGGAATCTATGCAAGCGCGGGTCTTACAAGTTTATTAAGGAATACACTCGGCAGTATGAACAGCGGTAGCAATATTGTCCTGTCATCAACATCTTCTTCAAATACTGATATGCTCGGAATTTATCTGACAGGATCAGGGCTCTTAAACGAGTGCAAAGATAATAACATCGGAGGCATTACGATCTCTAATTCAAGTACGGGGCAAACTGTCTTTTACTGCATTCGCGTAAACAGCTCGGCTTCAACAGAAGTAGCTATTCAGAGAAATATTGTCGGAGGTACAAACACTAATTCAATTAACAACACAACCAACGGCACCGCTACAAGAACTTTTGGAATACATTCAGCCGGTCCCAGAACTTTCACAACCTCAAACAAGGTCAGGAATATTACTTCAGCAGGCGGAACAGGAACAACCAATCTGTCTTCTGTGATTGGCATTTTAATAAATAATACCGCACCCTCTAACCTATTGTACAGTAACGAAATTTATAATCTGAAAAATACAAATGCCTCAGCATCATGCCAGGTCACCGGAATTTATTTCAGCGGTTCTGACACGGGTTATAATGTTATGTCAGCAAATTTTATTCATAATCTGTTGATAAGCGGAAACAATTCAAGCATGAACGGACTTTATGTTAATGGCGGTACAAGCACATTTGAAAACAATATGATAAGCCTCGGACTGGACACATCAGGCAACAGTGTAACAAACGGCATTAGTCTGAATGGGATCCGTGAGTTTGGCGGGACAAATAATTTTTATTTTAACAGTGTGTATGTCGGCGGAAACCCAACGAGCGGAACAGGCAGCACGTATGCTTTCAACAGTTCCGTAATAAACAATATCAGAATTTTCCGCAACAACATTTTTTACAATGCTCGATCAAACAGCGGATCAACGGGAAAACATTATTCAGTTAGAGTTGGCGGAACAGCACCAAACCCTCCGGGTCTTACAATTGGCAATAACGTATATCTTGTGAACGGAACAGGAGGAGTATTCGGCCAGTACAATGGCGCTGATGTAGCAAATCTTTCTGCGTGGCAAACTGCAGTCGGCCAGGATGCAAACAGCTTTGAAGGCGATCCGAATTTTATTAATCCGAATGGTTCTTCCTCGGGTGTAAACCTGCATATTAATCCGGCACTCGCGACAATAATAGAAGGAAATGGAGTTGATGTTGCACTTTATGGATATCAGGACTTTGACGAACAATTAAGAGACACACTCACGCCCGTTGATATAGGCGCAGATGCAGGGAAATTTATTTCGCTGACAAAGACATTGAACCTTACAATGTACATTCAGGGATTTTATAATTCCGCGACAAATGCAATGGTTCAGGACACGGTGAGAGTTTATCTGAGAAATGGTAATTCACCATATGCGATTGTTGATTCGGCGAAAGCATATATGAGTTCATCGGGCACAGGAGCATTTTCATTTTCAAATATTTCAAACGGAGTCCCTTATTACATTCAGTTAAAGCATCGCAACTCAATTGAAACATGGAGTGACAGCGCAAAAAGTTTTACCGGCAATTCACTCGCTTATGATTTCACGAATTCAGATTTAAAAGCATACGGAAGTAACATGATCGGGGTCGACACTTCTCCGCTTAAGTTCGGAATTTACGGCGGTGATATAGATCAGGAAGGGAATGTTGATCTGGCAGATGTACTGTTGGTTTATAATGATGCGGCTGGTTTCGTTACAGGATATGTAAAGACAGATGTAAACGGAGATAATGTCACCGATCTGACAGATATTCTTTTAACTTATAACAATGCTGCTGATTTTGTAATTGTTAAGAAACCGTGATGTATTGAGAAGAGCCTGTTGGAATTTTTTAGTCTGCAACCTGCAAAGATTTTTTTTCTATCGAGGTTAAGCATTAAAATATTCAACATTTTTCAATTATATAAAAAAAAATTCATTCACTAAGGTTTCTCTGTGAAACTCTGTGTTCTCTGCGTCTCTGTGGTATTTTTTTGTTGTCAGATACGGAGGCAAAGCGGGATCAACATTCTTAATTAGTTTTTCAGAAGTTTCTAACTTAATAAACAAAAAAATATGAGAAAATTGATAATGTGGAACATCATAACCCTTGACGGTTATTTTGAAGGAAATCAAAATTGGGATTTGTCCTGTCATAATATTATTTGGGGACAGGAACTTGAAAAACTAGGCATTGAGCAATTAAATTCGGCAGACTATCTTGTTTTTGGACGTGTGACATATGAAGGAATGGCGGCACACTGGACAAATGCAGAAGGAGAAATTGCTGACCTGATGAACAAAATTCCCAAACTTGTCTTTTCTAAAACATTGAAAACGGCTGACTGGAATAACACAACATTGATCAGGGAAAACGCATCTGCTGAAATCAAAAAAATTAAAGAAGAAGGTGATGGAGATATTTATGTTTTCGGAAGTGCAAATCTTTCCGTGACTTTTGTAAACGACAATCTGTTTGACGAATATCGAATTGGAATTTCACCGGTTATTTCAGGCAGTGGCCGGCCACTATTCGGACAAGGGATTTCTACCAGGAATTTATCTTTAATTTCAACGCAGCAGCTTTCGACTGGTGGTGTAGTTTTAAAATATTTGAAAAAATCTAACCCGAAGTCTCTTTAATCTAACCCGGAGTCTCTTTAATCTAACCCGGAGTCTCTTTAATCTAACTCTGAGTCTCTTTAATCTAACCCGGAGTCTCTTTAATCTAACTCAAAGTCTCTTTAATCTAACTCTGAGTCTCTTTAATCTAACTCAAAGTCTCTTTAATCTAACTCTGAGTCTCTTTAATCTAACTCTGAGTCTCTTTAATCTAACCCGGAGTCTCTTTAATCTAACCCAGAGTCTCTTTAATCTAACTCAGAGTCTCTTTAATCTAACTCAAGTCTCTTTAATCCTCACTCTGAGTCTCAATCACCTCACTCCAAGTCTCAATCAGCAATGATTATTGTTGTTTCGGTTACTTTAAATCATAGCGAGGCTGATTAAAAAGTATAAATGTATTTGTAGCCGCAGGCTTTAGACTGCGAAATCTATACAATTTCCGCAGGCTAAAGCCTGCGGCTACTCAAATTTTACTATTTTGGACAGCCCAGATTTCTCTAATTATAAGAAGACTTTCGTCCTGACGCAATTCATTTCAATGCAATTCGAATTTATATATTTTATCTGCACGTAACGTTCCCATAAAACAAATAGTGATCAAACCAAAACGAATAAAAATTTTAATTCCGAGCACACTCTTTTTCCTGCTTATGTATGTTCCCGGAGTGTTTGCATCTGAGGGCGGATCAGGTTCTGTATCACTTCTTACGAGCATTGGCATCGCGATCCTCGCTGCGACTGTTATGGCATTCATTGCTCATTTTTTGAAGCAGCCCCTGTTGCTTGCATACATAGCAGCCGGCGTTATCATCGGACCCAGGATCGGATTCGGATTCATTCAGAACGAACATGATATAGAAACCATATCTCACATTGGACTGATACTTCTTTTGTTTATGATCGGTCTGGAAATTAATGTTAAAGAATTAAAAGCGGTTGGCAGATCATTACTGCTGTCCGGAACGCTGCAGTTTATAATCTGCGTATTGCTTGGACTTGGATTTTTCTTTTTAATAGGATTTACAATGGGCGGCGGAAATTATAACCTTCTGTACCTCGCCGTTTGCTGCGGATTAAGCAGCACTGCAATTGTTGTAAAGCTTTTGTACAGTAAGTTTGAGCTTGATACACTTGCCGGACGTTTAACGCTGGGCATACTTGTGTTTCAGGATATCTGGGCAATTTTTACGCTGAGCATACAGGCAAACCTTGCAAAGCCGGATATTATTTTGATATTACTTTCCTTTGTTAAAGGGCTGCTCGTTGTCTTGATAAGCCTTTTGGTAAGCAAATATATTCTGCCGCGATTGTTCAGGGCTGTTGCAAAAACTCCCGAGATAGTTTTGATCGCGTCACTCGGATGGTGTTTTTTAATATGCGGGCTAGCCGGCGTTTTCGGGCTGTCACTGGAAATGGGAGCGCTCATTGCGGGGGTTGCAATTTCAACATTTCCATATAACCATGATGTAATTGCAAAAGTAATTAACATCAGGGATTTTTTTGTAACGCTGTTCTTCGTTGCGCTTGGCATGCAGGTATCCAATCCATCGGGTAATCTTAATGTGTTATTATTTTCCGGAGCCGCCTCAGTATTTTTAATTGCATCAAGATTCCTTTCTGTCTACCCTGTTCTTTATCTGTTAAAGAACGGTAACAGGGTGAGTCTGCTGACCTCGATCAACCTTGCACAGATCAGCGAGTTCTCACTTGTAATTGCCGCCCTCGGACTGGCAGCCGGGCATATAACGCCGGATATATTAACCATTATTATTTTTACATTCGTGATAACATCGGTAACCTCCACTTACCTTATCAAATACAGTAACTCAGTACAAAAATTCTTAAGCAGGATAGTTCAGAAAATAGGATTTAAAGATTTGGGAGCTGAGGATAATAAGACCCGTGATTCTGATAGCAGAGATATTGCCATCCTTGGATTTTTCACTGTCGCCAGCTCGCTGATAAATGAAATGGAATCATACGATGCAGATAACGAAGACGGTATTTGTATTCTTGACAGGGTCATGGTGATTGATTTTAACCCGGATGTGCATAGAAGGCTGACGGATAGAGGCATAAAAGCATATTACGGTGATATAAGCCATTCTAATACTCTGCTTCATGCAGGGATAGAGCATGCGAAAATCGTAATTTGCACAATACCTGATTCTACGTTAGTTGGCACAACCAATTTAAAACTTCTAAGCAGTATAAGTTCGGCAGCGCCGCATGCGAAAATATTTGTTACTGCTGAAAGCACGGACATGGCAATCGAGCTTTACGAAAAAGGGGCTCATTATGTGCTCGTGCCAAGGGTGCTTTCGGCAGTAAACCTTATGGAAGTATTGAAATCATTCCTGAACCATGATCCGGAAGATTTTATGCGTGATGAACTTGAAATGCTAAAGGGCAGGAATGAAATAATAAAGTAACGCTGCCATGGATAAGCTCCGCAGAAGAGCGGCTCCGGCAACTATTTCTTTAGCTTAAATTAAATTATTCATTTGTGCATTTTATGTTTTTACTTACTTTATCCTCCAAGAGTCACTTTCAGAAATCACATTATGAAGTATACTGCATTCACTTTTTCTCCTTAAGCAGTAGTGATCTTAGCTTGCCTTTAACAATCTATAAATCTATTTTATAATTAAAACAACGCGAGAGACTAACATCGGCAAAGGAATCGTTTTCAATTTATTCGAGTTTCAGAACATTAAAACTTTTAAAAATCTTTATAAACTATGCTTAAAACTATTTTCAACCCGGGTGGTCTTTCCAATTATTCAGATCTCACATTATTACTCATGCGTATTGGTGTTGGAGCATTAATGCTTTCACATGGCGCGGGGAAATTTATGAAATTATTCGGAGACGAACCTATCAAATTTTCTGATCCGCTGGGCGTCGGCGCAACCGCATCTTTAGCATTGGCTGTCTTTGCAGAAGTGTTCTGTTCAATATTTCTTATTTTTGGATTTGCAACACGGCTTGCAGTTGTCCCGTTGATCATTACAATGTTGGTTGCCGTCCTTTTAATTCACACACATGATCCGTTTCCAAAGAAAGAATTGCCTTTACTATATATCATAATTTATCTTGCGCTGGTCACTTTCGGCGCAGGAAAATATTCTGTGGATAATTTGATTTACAAGAAACTGATGTTGCGGAAACCGGCAGAAAATTAATCCGGTAAAAGCAATTGTAGATACAAGACTTTGGTCCGGAACGTGATTTCCGCTGAGTCCCCGCTTGAAGGTTGATCCAGAGTGAGAATTTAGGATGCGGGACTCAGCGGAAACAGGAAGATTGCAGTAGAATTTTTCCCGCCAATGAGCTTGTCAAGAAACATCAAATTTGCCTCTAAGTCCCGAAGTCTCTAAGACTCCGCATTGCTGAGAAATGCTAACACTGTTAATCTCCATATTGGTAACACACAACAAACCGCGGATAAACTTAATAAACTTATAACTTATAAACTTATAACTTACAAACTTATCAAGGTTTCACCAAACTCACAAATCCCACCGAATTATTATAGCAGATCAAAACATCAGTCAGATCCGTTATCATGTCGCCGTTAAGGTCAGTTACTTTATATCCTGTCACAAAATTATTTGCATCGTTATATGTCTGCAGTACATCCGTCAGGTCAATCGCTCCGTCCTGATTTACATCACCGCTGTAGTTTGCAAATACAAACGGTGAACTGTCAACCTGCTTCATGTTATTTCCATAGGCAAATGTTGCCGCACTGATGAAATTATAAGAAGTATTTGAAAACTGTGAAAACGGATGCGTGACCGAACTCCAGGTTTCAATTGAATTCCTGTGTTTAATAACTATATAATAATTTCCTGTTGATGCATTATAAAATTTGAAATTCCCGGTGAGCGTTGTACCGCTTACGACAGCAACTGAAGAATCAGCTAAGCTATATGGGAATGCCGGATTTCTTAAATACACTTTTACAGTATCACTGATCAGCATGTTATTTAAATCAGGATTGTAGAATCCTTCCACAGCCATTGTAATATCTATCTGTCCCGCAATATTATAATTCACGTTAACAATATTTGACAGCTCACTGACATTCCCATGAATATCTACTGCAGCTATCTGATAATTGTAAACCGAATCATCCATCACAGAAGCATCATCGAAATTTATATTTACGGATGTTCCAATCTCAATACCATTTCTGTAAATTATATAGTGGCTTAAGTCTTCTTCCTCATTCTCATTCCATGAAAGCAGAACGGAATTATTATCGGGAGCACCGGCAAGGTTTAGCGGAGCTAAAGGAGCAAGATTATCACGACTGTATCCTGACATTATGTTTGACCGCCAGAACTGATCCGGATCGGAAGTAAGAGCAGTAATTCTGAAAAAATATACTCCGCTGTTTTCGTCCATTGAATCGTTTGGTGTATCGGCTGTGTACTGATATTGAGAATTAAATGATGCGGGAATTTCGCTAAGAGTTTCCCAGTAAAATCCATTAACTCCCGGAGGATCACTGATCTCGATAAGATAATCAGTAATAAGATTTTGATTTACATAATCATAACCGCTTCTGTTCCATTTTATTTTTACTTTACCTCCCTGATCGAAAGGAACATCATTTACTGAACTGATCCTCGGATTGACTGACATAGGGGAGGAAAAATACATATAGGCAGATCCGGAGTTTGAGGCTGAAATATCATTACCCGGTTCTCCAACTATAACATCAGAATAGCCATCATTATTTAAATCACCTGCACCGCTTACACTTAATCCAAACTGAGAATTAGAATTTACATTATTGAGAAGAATATCGGCGGTGGTATTTGGAGAACTGCTGCCAAAATAAATTGCGGCATATCCTGAATTATTATCAAATCCAAACGCCCCAATAATAAAATCATCATAATGATCTCCATTCACATCCCCTGCATCTGAAACGGAACTTCCAAAAAAATCTGTGTCACCTATACCTGTTATTGTTAAATCTGCTGTATTATTCATAAACAGTCCGCCGTAATAAACATAAGCTCTTCCTCTGTTTAAACCTCCCGGATATCCATAAGCCCCGACAATCACATCAGAGTATCCGTCGGAATTTATATCACCTGCAGCAGAAACTGATTCACCAAATAAATCGTCACTGGATATCCCCCGGTGAACTGAATATCATAGTTATTATTTAATACACTGCCTCCATAATATATATAAGCTTCTCCTTCGAAAGTATTTCTGCCTTTTGCTCCGATAATAATATCATCATATCCGTCAGCGTTTACATCACCTGCATCGGAAACTGAATTTCCAAAATAATCACCAACGCTAATTCCTGTAATGGTTAAATCAGAAATATTATTCATAGAGTTTGATCCTAAATACAAATACACTCTGCCCTGATTAGAGTTATAACCATTCGCCCCTACAATTACATCGTCATAACCGTCATTATTAAAATCACCCGCACCTGAAACAGATTCTCCGAAATAATTAAGTGCCGCTCCTCCTGTCAATGTTACATCTGCTGTACTGTTCATAGAGCTGCCGCCGTAATAGATATATGCTCTGCCCTGAAATGTTCCGCCGTTATAACCGCTTGCGCCAACAATCACATCATCGAAACCGTCGCCGTTTACATCACCGGCGCCTGAAACTGAAAATCCAAATCTGTCACCTGCAGATGTTCCTGTAAGTGTTACATCCGGAATATTATTCATAGTGCTTCCTCCAAAATATATGAACGCCCTGCCCTGAATGGAATTATAATTATATGCAGCTGCTATTACATCATCATATCCATCACCGTTTACATCACCTGCATTTGATACACTGGATCCCAAAAATTCATTTACAGTTGTTCCATTAATACTCAAATCACTTATGTCATTTCCCGTCATGGTATTAAAATAAAGATACGCCCGTCCTGAAGATGTTCCATTCTGATCATTTAAATTTGCAGATACCATAAAGTCATCATTCCCGTCGCCGTTAATATCACCGCATCCGCTGACTGAATGACCCATTCTATCTCCGTTGCTTTCGGCTGATATTATTTTTGCAGCATTGTTGTCGGGAAATTCACCTCCTCTGAACAGATATGCTTTCCCGTCGCCTGTATTAAAATTAGAAGCCCCTACAATGACATCATCATAACCATCGCCGTTTACATCTCCTGCTGAAGAACCTGATTTACCGAATTCATCGCCGCTGTTCTGTCCTGTAAACACAACATCAACAGTTGCATCAGGTATAGATCCTCCATATAACAAATAAGCTCTTCCCAAATTTGCTGAATGACCGTAACCGCCGATTATAACATCACTGTAACCGTCGCTGTTAAAATCTCCCGCATCAGAGACACTGTAACCGTAAAACTCATTAATTAAAAATCCGAGGCTAACATTGTCTGCCGTAATATTCATTGAGCTGCCTCCGTAATATATGTATGCTCTGCCTACACTTGAACTATATCCGTAAGCTCCTACTATTACATCTGAGAATCCATCCCCGTTAAAATCTCCGGCTTTCGAAACGCATGCTCCGAAATAATTATTCGCAAGTCCTTCATTTAATGTGACATCAACTACATTATTTAAAACCGAACCGCCGAAATAAATATAAGCTTCACCTGAATTTGAAGCATTATACGGAGCCCCGACTATTACATCACCAAAGCCATCACCATTGACATCGCCTGCATCAGATACTGAAGTGCCGAAATAATTATTCGCAGCTTCACCTGTAAGTATAACATCTACCCCGTTATTCATATTAGATCCGCCAAGATAAATATAAGCCCTTCCGGTATTAGTAGAATAAAAGGGTAAACCTACGATCACATCATCATATCCGTCCGAGTTAACATCACCTGCTGATGAAACTGAAGTTCCAAGCTGAAGACCTGCTGTTCCGGTAAATATCACATCAGGAGAAGAATTGAAATTTATTCCGCCGAAATAAATGAAAGCTCTTCCTGCCGAAGCACCTCCTGCGTCATTAAAAGGAGCGCCTACAATTATATCCTGATATCCGTCGCCATTGACATCTCCGGCTCCCGAGACAGAATAACCGAATTCATCACCTGCAATTAATCCGTTTAAAATTCTTTCCTGAATGACATCAGTTTGAAGTGAGTCAGCCGGCTTTGAATTGTTTGTCATAAACGGATTTCCGTTTTCATCAAGGAAACCGGAGATCTGCTCCGTTGTAACTTTTGAATTTATATATGAGGTTTTGGAAACTGTTGTTGTCTGCGGAAAAGTCTTTTTGTCTGAAATTGCATTTGCCGGCAGCAGATTCACTGCTGCTAATAAAGCTGAATAAAAGATGATCAGTAATAATGTTTTCATTCCTTTTAATCTCCTTATTTATTGGGTTAATGGGGTTTATGTATATTTAATGGACATTCTCAATTTTCCGCAAGGTGCTCTGCAATGATCTTGCAGTATGTTCATTTACAAAAGCGAAGTAACCAGAGGGATCAAGAGAATTTGTTTCTGTATGGACCTGTAAAACAATCAATTTAAAATATGAATAATAATTTTCTATTGCTAATAAAATAATTTTACAAATGTTATGGCTACGTACACGGAGTAAGAAGAATGCGGGATTGCATCTGAGAAAATCTGTGGAATCTGTGAGAGAAATATTTTACCTGCAGGATTATTGGACAGTAATATATAGAATCAGTCTAATGAAGTGTATTTTTACTAGCCCCCGCTTGAGTCTCCGTGTTTTTCGGGACTCCAGCGGAAATTAATCAAATATAAATTCCGTCGGAGTCCAAATAGCACGAGACTCCGACGGGGGTTAATAAATTTTTTGGTTGCAGGATTATTGGACAGTAATATATAGAATCAGTCTAATGATTAGAACTGATATGCCATCAGGAGTTTTTACAAATCAATAATTCAATCAATTCTTTATTATGTCTTTAAACTGCGCTTCATACTGGTTCACTGCGATCATGGCATTTGAATCATCTTTGAATTTTTCTTTAAGCAGGTCAAATGCTTCCTGACCCCGCGGATCTGCGAGCGTTGTAATAAGTAATAAATTGCTGAAAATGTCATTGTAATCATTTTCATCAATGGATTTCCTGAACCTTTCATAAATTACCGGGTAAGCTAAATTCCCTTTTCCGAAAGATACCAGTGTTTCCGCTGCTGCCAGAGGATAATCCCAGACTGATGTCGCGAGCCACCATCTCGGCAATTTTGCATTAGCAATTGTCTTCAGGGCAAACCCGACTCCCCTTTCATCGCCGAGTTCTTTCAAACCGTTCAATGCGCTGATAAGACTCTGACTTTTCCATGAGGGCTTCTCCGCTAATTTTATTAATGCATCAAATGCCTTCGGACTTTTACTTTTACCAAGAGCACTCGCAGCAGCATTTATTACACGGTCGCTTTTATCATCAAAGGCATTAATATAAACATCTGCATATTTCTCATCTTTTGTCATTCCCAGAAAAAATATTGCGGAAGTCTTAACCCACGCACTGTCTTCCGCTATGATTTTTAAAAGCAGATCAATATTGGTTTCGTCATAAGGCAGAGCGCTTATACTGCGGAGCTGTGATAGTGCATAACTTCTGAGTCTCCAGTATGAATTTGATCTGACCGTTTTTCTGAAAGCATCGCAAATCAGTTTTTTATCTGATGCGGATGTCTTTTCATTTTTAGCAATTTTAACCAGCTCATCAATTGCAGACCATCTTCCCAAAACATCTTTATCATTTTTTAACTGATACAATAATTCGGTAAATGATTTTTCAAATTTTAATTCTTTTATCCATGTGCTTTCAAAATCAAAGTTTATCAGCTTCGGTTCTTCCTGTAGTGAAAACGTAAATCTATTTTCTGAACTCGGTTCAATAAAAACCTGTTCGATTTTATCATCTATTCCTATTTCGATTTTACCTTTGAATAATTCAACCTGCGGATATTCAGCAGCTGTATCAGTTTTTTGAGTTTGACTGACAATTATTGTTAATTCCTTGTTATCAGCATCATACTTTTTAGTTACTCCAAAAAACGGCAGCCCGGTCTTGTAGATCCATTGATCGAAGAACCATTCCATTGATTCACCTGTTGATTCTTCAATTGCTTTTATAAAGCTTTCAGTAGTGACTTGCCGGCCTGCATTCATTTTAACATAATGCTTTATTGCCTTACTCCAATTTTCATCTCCGAGTTCTTTGCTTAGCATTCTTAAAACCAAAGCTCCTCTGAATTTTGCATAATTATCTGATGTAAAACTCCCTACATCACTGAAGCTTTTAGTAACTACCGGATGCCTGTAGCCGGAATTCCAGTCACCAATGACAGCGCCTTTTTCAAACGGATAATAATAAGTAAGATATTCATCATGTCCGTTTATATGTCCGGTATATAAGCCGGCAAAATATTGAGTGAAAGATTGGTTAAGCCAGATATGCTCCCAGCTTTCAGGCATGATCAGATTTCCAAACCACTGACCTGCCAATGCCTGCAGCGCCACGCCATCCCATAAATAAAGAAAGTCAGCATGAGTCCTGTCATCATCTATATAATTATCGGAAATAGTTACAGCAGTATTCTGACCGTTCAATCCGGGGAACGGATAATCCTGAACAACAACCTGAGAATACTCCGCGTATGGATAATTGAATCCGGTTTTTTCAGAAATAAATTTTACCATGTCAGGCAGAAGCTCAACCGTAGCCTCAATGGCGTTTCTCTCATCCGGGTAGCCATAGGTATGTATTTGAATGTCATTAATTTTTTGTTTCACATCTGTATATTCTCCGATTGCAAAAGAGGTAAGATAATTCGGATAAGGCTTGTCTGTTTTGTAATGAAAGGTCCGTGTACCGTCATTGTTATTCTTAGTCTGAACAAGCTGTCCGTTGGAAATAACCATCAAAGGATTTTCAACCGTTGCCGTGAATTCAGTTGTGCGGATATCTTTTAAATTATCATTGCCGGGAAACCAATACCGGTTTGATAAAGGTTCGCCGCTCGACCAGATCTGCTTTCTTTTTAAAGGTCCGGTTGAAGTTGGCTCAATAAACCGTATGCCTTTTCCAAAACTTCCCCAGATATTGTTTGGGTCAGACTTATTTTCATGATTTGTGTGATAATCAATTTTTAAAGTTATATCTTCATTAGACTGATATTCTTTATCCAGTATTATTTCCAATGCACCGTTTTTGTCACTGCCATCATAGTTAAACTCTAACTTCTTTTCATTTAATGAAACAGAATTTATCGTCAGCATTGCTGCGTCAAAATTGACTTTGCCGGTTGCAGTTAAAAGCGATAGTGTTATTTCGGCAGTTCCGAAAGCATTTCTTTTGCCAGATCAAATTTTAAATCCAAAGCGATATGCTTTACATCAATTTTTTGTGTTTCTGTCATGTAAATTGGATTAAGTGTTTTTAAAGTATCAGCCTGCTGCGCTGAAATATCTTTTGTGAAAATAATTATTAGGATGAAAATTATTTGTGTAATTACTAAACTAGTTTTGAATTTCATATTTTATCATTTTTTTTAAACAAGCTTCTCAAAGTCTCAAAAGAAAAATAGTTCGGAATATAATCTTTGAGACTTAGAGTCCTTAGAGGCTTTGGTGACAGTTGTTAGCCTGATTAAGTTCATTTTTGGTTTTTTATAATTCTGCTTAATTGCCTTTCACTTTGCAGACCGACTTTTTTCGCGATCTTAATTCTTGACAGATCAGGATTTTTGAGAAGCTCATTTATTTTTTCTTTCCTGATAAGGGTAATAAACTTGCTGACAGTTACTCCCGTTTCTTTTATAAAAATTCTTGTAAAATTTCGTTCACTCATCCCGGCAATTTCAGCCAGCTGAGTTAAATACATTTTGAGATCAATATTCTCAACAATCCAGTCCTGCGCTTTATGAACCCCTGCATGGATGTGATTTCTGAATTTCATGAACTCGCTCTCCTGAGACATATTCCCGTTTCGCCGGTTGTATACGACTAATTCTCTTGCTACCATGTGAGCAAAGTAGCTCCCTTTAATTTTTTCAATGATATGCAAAGTCAGGTCAATTCCTGAGGCAATTCCGGCGCTGGTATAGATTCCGTTAAATTCCGTAAATAAAATATTTTCAATAACTTTCGCTTTTGGAAATTGAGACTGCAGTTGTTTGGTTTTCTTAAAATGAGTTGTGCAGGGAATATTATCCAGCAGTCCGCATTCAGCCAAAGCAAACGCACCAACACATATACTGCATAGATTCACGCCGTTTTGATATTTAATAGTCATCCATTTAAACAGGTCCTTATTTTCTTTAAATTCATTTGAAGTCAGATAAGAAGTATTGGAGCCCGGGATTATCAGAAAATCACCTTTACTGATATTTGTTTTTGAATAATGTTTAATATCACCAATTGGCAATCCGGCTGATGAGGTAATTTTTTTTTCAATACTGCAATATTCAATTTCAAATTCGGCGCCGTATTCGACTGCTGCATGAAGAGCCTGATACGGTCCGGCAAAATCCATAATATGGATCTGCGGCAAGAGGAGGAATAAAAATTTTGTTTTCATAATTACTATTTTCTTTATTACAAAAATAGCAACTATTAGTATTACAAATGAGCCATTGTAAGGACATTTTCAGCCATGGGTTTTTTGCCCCGAAGTCCTGCATTTTGTTTAAATCTAAAATTATTTTTTGTTGCCCCGGAACTCAGAGAACACCTGAATCTTTGATTCAAGAGAACTAACATCAAAATTCCAAATCCGAATTCCCAAATTCCAAATCGCCAATCGCCAGTTCAATTGCTTCTTCCATATTCAGCAACTTCCCGGCTTCGATACATTCAAAAAAATCTTCCCTGCTTAATTTTTCTTTAAGTTCCGAGATAGATTTTTCAAGAGTTGTCTGTTCGGTTTTATAAAGTGCAAGTTTATTTGATTCAACATAAAGTTTAACAAAGGATAGTAATTTTAATGCCGGCTTATAATTTTTTGAGATGATCCGTAGTACTGCTATTGCAAGTATGCTGAATACACAGTCAAATCCGTTACCCAGTTCTTTTCTTAAGATAAGTGATTCAGTAAAATATTTTCCGGCATCTTCAAATTTTTCTTTTCTTAAGTTCACCCAACCCAAATAATACAGGCTCAGGGAAGTCTTCTTTTTATTCCCGGGAGCATTTCTGCTGATTTCAATGGATTCGTTCAGATAGTTTAAGGACTTTTCCAGTTCACCTTCTTCAAGAAGAACAGCCGAAAGGCCTGTAAGAGAAGATGCGATACCGGATTTATCCCCTAGTTCACGGCTTATCTTTAAGCTCTGTTTATAAAATTCTGATGCACTTGTATATTCGCCCCGTGCAAAATTTATATCTGCAAGACTGTTGAGGGAATATGACATTCCGCGTTTGTCCCCCGCCTCACTTCTGATCTCAAAGCTGTCTTTAACATATTCGAGGGCTTTCAAATAATCACCGCGAGCGAGAGAAACAGTACCGAGTTCATACAGTGAATTGGAAATTGCCGGCTTTTCTCCGATCTCCCTGCCAATAGCGAGAGCTTCTTCAAAAAGTCCGGTCGCTTTAATCGGGTCACCGAGTTCCTGATTAACACTTCCCAGATTATTCAGTGAAAGAATAAGTATAGATTTGTCGCCAATATCACGGCTGATGGCAAGACTTTCTTCAAAAAAATTCCAAAGCTTTGTGATCGTTTCCAAGTTCAAAATATGCTCCCGAGATTACTGAGCAAAAGAGCTATTCCCCTTTGTCTCCTGTTTCGTGCCTAATTGATAAACTTTCATCATAATATTCTGCAGCTTTCGTATAATGCCCCTGTTCATAAGCTATATTTCCTAGATTATTAAGAATAACTGCGGTCATATGCTTAAAACCTATATCCCGGTTTATTAACAAACTCTCTTCAAAATATCCGGATGCAATTGAATAGTCACCCTGAACAAGAGCTACAAGACCAAGTCCGTTTAGGCATGTTGTAATTCCTTTCATATATCCGATCTCACGGCAGAAGCCAAGGCTCATTTGATAGAATTTCAACGCTGTTGAATAATCTCCCTGATACAAGGATAAATTTCCGAGATAGAAATGCAAGTCTGCAGTATCTATTTTATTACCGAGCACATTAATGATTTCAAGACTCTCATTATAATATTCTGATGCCTTCTGGTATTCTCCCTGATCATAAGCGGTAATCCCGAGATTCTTTAATGAATCTGCTTCTCCTGCTTTATCTCTGAGCTCACGGTAATACTGAAGACTTTGTTCAAATAGTTCTACTGCTTTTTTAAAATTACTCTTAAGCCGGTAAAACATTCCTTCAGAAGAAATAACTTTAAAATACATTATGTCTTTATCGTCAGAAATAATCCTGCGTATTGTTTCAAATCGTTCCAGTCCTTCGGTAGTAAGCCCTCTGATTTGCCAGTAAGCTCTCATTGCTAAAGCAAGTTTTGCAGATTCACTGATGTAATAACTTTCAGCTGACCACTCCAATGCTTTTACTATATTGGAATTTTCAGTATCAAGTCAATTAAGCCCGTGTACAATTTCATCTCCGGTGATTTTTTCATCTGCATTAGTTGCTAGTTCAGTGTAGTATTTAAAATGTCTTTCCGGGATAGATTCAGACTCATTTTCATCTTTGAGCTTCGCTGCTCCAAACTGCCTTATAGATTCAAGCATCCTGTATCTTATTTTTTCCGCATTGAAAATTACAATTGACTTTTCTACAAGAGCTTCAAGTTGTTCAATCATTTCTGTCTTTATGATTTTTTCATCCGTACAAATCTTTTCTGCTGCTTCCAGTGTCCATCCTCCGGAAAACACACTAAGCCTGTTCCATAAGGTCTTCTCTTTTTCATTGAGCAATTCATAGCTCCAGTTTATTAATGCCCTGAGAGTCTGTTGTCTCGGCAATGCGGTGCGGTATCCTGCTGTAAGTAAATTGAATCTGTCATCGAGTCTTTCATTGATCTGTTCGACTGATAATGTTTTCACTCTTGCTGCCGCAAGCTCAATTGCAAGCGGAACGCCCTCCAGCTGATAACAGATCCGGGCGATGGCGGAAGCATTTTCATCATTTACTGAAAATTTTAGATTGGCTGATGATGCTCTTTCAATGAATAATCTTGCCGATTCGTATTGATTTAACATTTCCGGTGAAATTTTTTCATCCGGTTCAGGATATCCAAGGGATGATACCTGATAGATCCTTTCACCTTCACAGCGGAGAGCCTCACGGCTTGTTGCAATTATTTTAAGTTTAGGACACTTTGTAATTAAAGTATGTACAAGCATCGTTGCTGCATTTACGACATGCTCGCAGTTGTCAAATATAAGTAACATTTCCCTGTCCTTTATGTAATCGAGTAATTGCTCTTCTACTGTTATCTTCGGATTCTCTATGATTCCGAGAACCTTCGTGATTGAATTTGCAAGATGAGAATTTCCGGACAATGATTCAAACTCAATAAACCAGACACCGCATTGATATTCATCAATAGCATCTGTACCTATCTTCACGGCAAGTCTTGTTTTTCCGGATCCGCCCGAACCGGTCAATGTAACCAAGCTTGAATGCTTTAATAATTCTTTTGCTTTCTCAATTTCTTCTTCACGTCCGATAAAGCTTGTTACCTGAACCGGCAGATTATTCCTGCGCGGATCGAGAGTTTTCAACGGAGGGAAATCGTAACGAAGACCCGGTGCCGTCACCTGAAATAATCTTATCGGCTGCATCAGATCTTTCAGCCGTCTTTCACCTAAGTCCCGAAATGAAATTTCCGGTTTTCCCTGAAGACCCAAAGGTGCTGTGCTTTCACTATTAATTATTTTTGTGACCGGTTCGTTTGGGTTTAATTGTAAATCAAGAAGCCTGTAAGTATCATTTGAAATTAAGATCTGCTCTCCGTACGCAGCAGACATTACTCTTGCTGACCGGGCAAGCGTAATGTAGCCCATATATTTAGATCCGTTCCATTCAGCATTCCCGGAATGAATGCCGGTTCTGATCTTAATTTCCGCACCTTCCCATTTTTCCCGCGCAAGCGCAAGATTAACCTCAACAGCAGCTTTAACTGCATCAGCTGCATTTTCAAAGGCACAGCAAAAAGCATCGCCGACTATTTCAAATACAAATCCGCGATTAGATTCTATTTTATTTTGTAAAATTGAGTGATGTCTGTTAACAGCCGATTGAAATGTACCGGGAAACTCCTGCGCTAACTTAGTACTGCATTCGATATCCGTGAAAAGAAATGTAACTGATCCGGTTGGTCTGACAGTCATAGTTGAACGTTGATTAATAAGATTTATATAGTATCTCCTACCATTCAGATGATAAATGTAATATTAAATCGGATTGTACAAAAAGCCCCGGATACTCTTTACCAAACCCCAGTCAGTTTGGTAAAGTTTTAACGCAATTCAACTTTCCCGAACTTGGATTGGGAAAGAGTAGAATATCCATGTTACATCTTAATTTAATTGAATCATTATCCAATAAACTATTCAGCTCTCTGTGCAATGGTGGCTGTGAATGCAATGGTAGCTGTCCAGTAATCCGGGTTATTGTAAAGAGTAAAGAATTCATCCAGTAAATCTTTCGAAACTCCGCCCTGACTCTGCAATGAATCGGCAACTTCAGCAATGCTTGAGATCCACCATCGGGCGAATTCAGATCCGCCATTATAATAGATCGCATGACCTTCGGCATTGATATTTTTCATCCCTTCTTCCTGAAGCCACGGAGCAACTTTCCTTCCTACGTAATAGTCTATACCGTTAGTTGCCGCCCAACTGATAAAGTCGCTCCAGAAATCTTTTTGCGAGCGCGGCTCTGCTGTCCATGTCGGATAGAAATCAGGTTCTTCTATGAACAGCCATCCGCCGGGCTTTAGCCACCTGATCATTTTCGAAACAACTTCACGACGCTGAGGAAGATGATGAAGAAGTGCGCGTATTACAACAAGATCAAAAGGAGTGTCGGGCGGTTCATCCTTAACTACATCAAATTGTCTTACTTCGAGATTAGTGCTTTTAAGATCTGACATCAGATCAGTCCGGATATCTGTTGCAACAACATGACCGTTTGGCGCAACTTTCTGAGACATCCACTTTGAAAGTGAGCCGTTCCCCGCTCCGATTTCAAGGCATCGCCAGCCTGACTTTATTCCGATGCGCTCCAAATGAAACTTACAGTTAGGATCAAGAAGGTCTGACATCATTTGCAGACGTTCTGATTCGCCTTTCAAACTGTGCTGCCATAGATATATATCTGAAGATTTCATGATGCGATATTTTAAGGTCAGCTGCAAATTATAAATCTCATTATAGAAAAACGAGTCGGATTGGAAGGAAGAATCGATTCCAAAATTTCTCTGAACACGACAGAACTAATTAGAACACGGATAACCCCGATTAAACGGATTATCGCCGATGATTTGATACAAATTTTTTTAGATAAAATATAACAATATAAAAAAATCCGCTACCACGTCCGCCAGATCCGTGTCATCCGCGTTCCTTTTTTATTACGTGCAAAGACTAAACCGGACCAAAACCG
This sequence comes from Ignavibacteria bacterium, assembly GCA_016710985.1. GTDB lineage: Bacteria > Bacteroidota > Ignavibacteria > Tepidaquicellales > Tepidaquicellaceae > JAGPCH01. The sequence goes on along the minus strand of JADJTX010000058.1, from coordinate 33,613 downwards.
TTAAGCTCAATTGTAATATGGAAACTTCAAAATGTTTTTATGATATTTGACGAAAATAAATTTTGAAGCAGTTAACTTAAGTATCTTACACAAAAAAATTTAATTTCAAAAAATGGAAATTGACAAAGATAAAATTGATGAAACAGTTCTTGCACTCCTTTACTTAACAACTTTTGATAACAAATACTCTGTTCGCGCATGGAAAGGACATGACTGGGATTCACTTGACAGACTTTACGAAAAGGGATTGATCAGTGATCCTAAAACCAAAGCAAAATCTGTTGTGATGTCGGAGGAAGGTGCAAAACTGTCCGAAGATTTTTTCAGAAAGATGTTTGAAAAAAAAACTAAACAGTAGTCTCGTTTAGTATATTCTGCTAAAATAGGTATTAGTTTAAGTGCCCGGACTTCAGTACTGCGTTGTGAAAACAAACGACAAACCTCAAAGGCGCAAAGACTCTTAACTAAGATCCTTCATTATAAAAATCTTTGAGCCTTCGAGTCTTTGGGGTAAACCCTTATATTAGTTGTCTTCGCAGTAAAAAAATATTCTAATGAAAAATCCGTTGAAAGAGAAAAAATTTCCGGATAATTCTTCTTCTAAAAACAAAAGGCTGCTTCCTTGAGAAGAAAGCAACCTTAAAATGTTTCTGTAAATTAAACTATTTCTTTACATCAAAACGGTCAAGATTCATGACTTTAGTCCATACATTGACAAAATCTTTTATGAACTTTTCTTTTGAATCATTGCCTGCATAAACCTCAGCTATTGCACGCAGCTCTGAATTTGAACCAAAAATTAAATCCACTCTGGTACCTTTCCATTTCACATTCCCGCTCTTACGATCACGTCCTTCAAATAAATATTTTGAATCGTCTGTCGCCTGCCACTGTGTATTCATATCAAGAAGGTTGACAAAAAAGTCATTCGATAATGTGTCTTTTTTGTCTGTGAAAATTCCTAAATCGGAGTTGTCGAAATTAGCACCTAACATTCGCAAACCTCCGAGCAGAACTGTCATTTCGGAAACAGTTAAAGTAAGAAGCTGAGCTTTGTCAATAAGAAGATACTCTGCCGGAACAGAAGATTTTGCTTTGAGATAATTTCGAAATCCATCAGCAAACGGTTCCATTTTTTCAAAGGAAGCCACATCAGTTTGTTCCTGTGTTGAATCCATTCTGCCGGGAGTCAAAGGAACTTTAACATCATGCCCAGCATTTTTTGCAGACTTTTCTATTCCGGTATTTCCTGCCAGTACTATCAGATCAGCAATCGAAATTTTCTTTCCGTCTTTTTGTGATTGGTTAAATTCCTGCTGGATTTTTACCAGACTGCTGAGCACTTTTGATAACTGGGCAGGATTGTTCACTTCCCAATCAAGCTGAGGTGCCAGACGAATTCTTGAGCCGTTAGCGCCGCCGCGTTTATCCGAATCCCTGTAAGTCGATGCAGATGCCCACGCAGTGGAAACCACATCAGATACGGATAATCCTGAATCCAAAATTTTCTTTTTCAATTCCTCAATATCTTTTTCATCAACCAGTTTATGATCAACTGCAGGAATCGGATCCTGCCAGATAAGTTCTTCACGGGGGACTTCAGTACCAATATACCGGGATTTTGGACCCATATCCCGATGTGTCAGTTTAAACCATGCGCGTGCAAATGCATCTTTAAATTGCTCAGGATTTTCATAAAACCGTCTGGAGATTTTTTCATAATCCGGATCAAAACGAAGTGAAAGATCAGTTGTAAGCATAGTTGGCAAATGTTTTTTATCCGGTGAATATGCATCAGGAATTATTGCTTCAGCATTTTTTGCTACCCACTGATTTGCTCCGGCAGGGCTTTTAGTCAGTTCATATTCATATTCAAACAAATGTTTAAAAAAATCATGACTCCATTTGCTTGGAGTTGTTGTCCATGTAACTTCAGGTCCTCCGGTTAAGGTGTCAGGTCCTTTGCCTGTGCCGTTCTTACTCATCCAGCCAAAACCCTGTAGCTCTATATCGCAGGCTTCCGGTTCGGGACCAAGCAGATCCGGACTGCCTTCTCCGTGCGCTTTGCCAAAGCTATGACCGCCGGCAATCAGCGCAACAGTTTCTTCATCATTCATAGCCATACGCGCAAAGGTTTCACGAATGTCTTTCGCTGCAGCTACCGGGTCGGGATTACCACCCGGTCCTTCGGGATTAACATATATTAAACCCATTTGTACGGCAGCCAACGGATTTTCCAGATCACGGTTTCCGGTATAACGGTCCTGATCGCTGAGCCATTTTTTTTCCGCTCCCCAGTAAATACCGGTATCGGGTTCCCAGACATCTTCGCGTCCTGCCGAAAAACCAAAGGTTTTAAAGCCCATGGATTCTAGCGCAACATTTCCTGCAAGTATCATCAGATCAGCCCATGATATTTGGTTACCGTACTTTTGTTTGATTGGCCAGAGCAGTCTTCGGGCTTTGTCAAGGTTGGCATTATCGGGCCAGCTGTTAAGCGGTGCAAATCGCTGTAACCCTTTTCCTGCGCCGCCTCTGCCGTCGCCTATACGGTAGGTTCCTGCGCTGTGCCATGCCATTCGGATAAATAATCCTCCGTAGTGTCCGAAATCAGCCGGCCACCATTCCTGTGAATCGGTCATAAGCTGATGAAGATCTTTTTTTAAACCTTCATAGTCCAGTGTTTTAAAAGCTTCCCTGTAATTAAAATCCTTATCCATGGGATTGGATAATTCGGAATTCTGTCTTAACATTTGCAGACTTAAATGGTTGGGCCACCAGTCTGAATTTTTAGGTGCGCTCATAACTCCGGTAAACGGACATTCTCCTGATCGGTTTGATTTAGTTTCCATAGTTAAATTATTTTTAGTGTTTGAAATTAATTAATAAAAATAACGACATTCATTTAATCAATCAAAATTATATTTACTAACTTTGCTTAGTTACAATTTATATCCATGAATCTGCAACAACGGTATGCATTATTGTGTTGGTGAAATCGACCTTTTCTGTCGCTTCCGGATATGTTTTTCGTTTTTCAAGCTGCAATAAGTATGATGATAAATAAACTTCGAAGATGAGTTCAATTTAAGAATATTAGACCGAAAGAAATATACAGATATTCCTGCAGTGACTGGTGATTTTGTACACGATGATTTTTTGGGAACACTGATAACACTGATTTTTGCGGATATTCGCTGATAATAATGAGAAATAAAAAAATCAAAATCTAAAAATTACAATAATAAGTCCGTTATTTTTCAGCTCAATCCGCGTTATCCCCAAGTTCTATTATTTTCGTGTACAATGTAAAGAGTGTTATCAGTTAAAATCTAATCCGGTGTTAAATGCTGTTCTCTCTAAATAAACAGTTCAACATTTGTCATAAGCAAAACAACCTATCGCAAAATAATCCGTAACGTGGTTTAAATTTAAATCCTGTCAAACTTGTAATTGCCTGTGCTTTACTAATTCATTCACGCACGTATTGCATTTTGGAGCATATTTTGACTTATGTTAAATCTGATATTTATTTACTTTAATATGTAAACCCCATCAAACATCAATAAAAATAATTAATGAAAACTAAAATCCGATTTCATCAATAATGAAATCACATTGGAGAAAGGAACCAAAAGAAAATGAGTGACAATGAAAAAATTCAACGAACTGTTCTTCCTATACCCGATCAGCCGTACAAAGGATTAATTATGTATGATGCTAAAGATCCGGAAAGTAAGTTTCCTCCTATTGCACAATTACGACCACCAAAGGATGCTCCGAACGTTTTACTCATTCTCATCGATGATGCCGGATTCGGTTCATCAAGCGCTTTCGGCGGTCCGTGCCAGACACCGAATGCTGAGAAACTTGCAGCCGATGGTCTGAAGTACAACCGCTTTCATACTACAGCTCTGTGTTCACCTACTCGGCAGGCGATCCTTACAGGACGCAATCACCATTCCGCCGGCATGGGAGCAATTACAGAAATAGCCAGCGGCGCTCCGGGATACAATTCATTACTGCCAAATACTATGTCACCCTTGGCAAGGACACTGACACTTAACGGTTACAGCACTGCGCAATTTGGTAAATGCCACGAAGTTCCCGTTTGGGAAACCAGCCCGATCGGTCCGTTTAATGCATGGCCGACAGGAGGCGGCGGCTTTGAGTATTTCTACGGTTTCATAGGTGGCGAAGCTAACCAATGGTATCCGACATTATATGAAGGTACAACTCCGGTTGAGCCAAAGAAAACTCCTGAAGAAGGATATCATTTAGTTGAAGACATGACCGACAAAGCTATAGCATGGATCGGACAGCAAAAGGTTCTTGCACCGGACAAACCTTTCTTTGCTTATTTTGCTCCGGGAGCGACACACGCTCCGCATCACGTTCCGAAAGAATGGGCTGATAAGTACAAAGGAAAATTCGACGGAGGATGGGATAAACTGCGTGAAGAAACTTTTGCCAGACAGTTAAAGCTTGGAGTCATTCCTCCGGATAGTAAGCTTACCCCGCGCCCGAAAGAGATCCCTTCGTGGGATGAAATGCCGGAAGCTCTCAAACCTGTTCTGCGCAGACAAATGGAAGTATATGCCGGTTTTATGGAGTACACTGATTATCACGTCGGACGTCTTTTGGATTCAATAAAGAAACTCAATATACTGTATGATACGCTTGTATACTATATAATAGGTGACAATGGTGCTTCGGGTGAAGGCACGCTGAATGGTACATTTAATGAGATGCTCAATTTCAACGGCATGTCAGCCATTGAAACTCCTGAATTCGATATTGAAAGAATTGACAAGTTCGGTGGACCGGAATCTTATAATCACTATGCAGTAGGCTGGGCACATGCTATGGACACTCCTTATCAGTGGACCAAACAGGTCGCTTCACACTGGGGAGGAACACGTAATGGAACTATCATTCACTGGCCGAAAACAATTAAAGGTAAAGGTGAATTACGAACGCAGTTTCATCATGTGATTGATGTCGCTCCTACGATACTTGAGGCTGCAGGACTGCCCGAACCTCAGTTCGTTAATGGAGTACAACAGCATCCTATTGAAGGAGTCAGTATGTTATATTCATTCAACGATCCAAAAGCTGCCGAACAGCGCGAGACTCAGTACTTTGAAATGTTCGGTAACCGGGGTATTTATCATAAGGGATGGACTGCAGTTACAAGACATAAGACGCCATGGATTTTAATAGGTGAAAAGACACCTGCCTTCGACGATGATGTCTGGGAACTCTATGATACAAACACGGACTGGACTCAGGCGAATGATCTATCCAAAGAAATGCCTGAGAAGCTGCACGAACTTCAGAGGTTGTGGCTTATCGAGGCGGTCAAGTATAATGTACTTCCAATGAATGATGACCTCGGAAGGGTATTGAATGCAGACACTGCCGGCAGACCGCAACTTATCAAAGGTAATAGTCAGATCCTCTTCGGCGGTATGGGACGGTTATCTGAGAACTGCGTTATTAATATTAAAAATAAGTCCCACTCAGTAACTGCCGAAATAATAGTCCCTGATTCCGGTGCTGAAGGCGTGATCATAGCTCAGGGTGCAAACATCGGAGGCTGGAGTCTTTATGCAAATAAAGGAAAGCTTAAGTATTGTTACAATCTTGGCGGAGTAAATTATTATTATGTAGAAGCTACAAGCCCGCTTCCTGCAGGTGAGCATCAGGTTCGAATGGAGTTTGCTTACGCCGGCGGTGGTTTAGGAAAAGGCGGGAAAGTGACATTGTACACCGACGGAAAGAAAGTCGGTGAAGGTGACATTCCAATGACACTTGCAATGATCTTTTCTGCCGATGACGGCTGTGATGTAGGTCTTGATTCCGGTGCTCCTGTTTCACAGGACTATGGTCCGCAGGGTAACGGTTTCAATGGTAAAATTAAAGGTGTTCAGATAGCGATTGCCGATGCAGCCGAGAATTCTGACCATCTTGTCTCGCCTGAAGATGCAATACGCATCGCGATGGCAAGGAAGTAATATAATTGTTGTAACTAGAAATAAAAAAGGATCCGTCTTTGAAAAGATGGATTCTTTTTTTTATTTAAAGACAAATTCCAGCGCGTTACAGAAATTTTAATGAAGGAAATGTATTACGAAGATATTTCATACGTTTTAGGAGAACGAACCCGAAGTAACAGAGAAGATTAACACGCTTTTTGCAAATGGACAGTTAGCTGTTTGCTGTATTAAATAATTCCATTTTCAGTTGATAAATTCAGGTATCGTTCTTTAATAATTTTAATATGTCTCAATTCGTGTCCTGCAATATGGTATGCTAATGCCCTTACCGTTCTGATATTAACAATGCTGCCATCATCGTCAATCCCGCCACCGCTTCTCAAAAATGCTTCATCAGGTAAGTTTTGAAATAATGTTAAAGTCGCATTTCTGACAGATTCGTATTCTTCAAAAATGCTGTCCAGACTTCTGTCATTTGCATATGAATATTTTGCATAATCATTTTCTTCAAAACCGTGCAAAGGTGTATTGTCATTTCTGCCATATCTTAAAGCTCGGTAAGCAAATATTCTTTCATCGTCGATTACATGAACCAAAATTTCTTTTATTGTCCATTTGCCTTCTGCATATCGAAAATTCAATTTGTCTTTTGGCAATTCATTAATAAATTTTTTAATTTTGAAAAAATTGTCTTTCATATATTGAAGTATATTTCCGCTATCGTTTATCAGATTCATATACATTTCTGAATATTCCGGATATTCTTCTTTTTTATGTTTTCCAATTATTCTATAAACAGTCATTTGTTTTATTTTTATAAATTTATTTTATTTATAATGCTTCTGCTGTAAAATGTCCGTCAACGGCTCTGCGCTTTGCGTTCATGCGGGATTTCAGAGGACAAAACTGTCAACTCCTTCAATAAAATAATTTGGAAAAACTTCGTCGTCCCCGCAGACCCTTATCCTGTAAGCAGTGTATCAAATCAAAAATGTAATATCAATATAAATTTCAAATCTTTACCGGCAGACTTTGTACACGATAATTTTTAGAAATTATGAGAAATTAAAATAATCAAAATCTAAAAATTACAATAAAGTTAGATTCAAATTGAATATTTTTACAATCAGATAAAAAATCCGTTATTTTTCAGCTCGATCCGCGTTATCCGTGTTCTATTCTTCTCGTGTACAATGACCGTCGGAGAAAACATTGAACATTAAACAATGAACATTTATCTTTGCAAAAAAAGACCCTTGTTAAAAAAATATGATTCATTAATTCTTACAGGATACAAAATTGTTTTTGATCCTGCTGAATTATACAAAGAAAACGGAATTACTCCGGAAATTGTAAAGCTTCTTGAAACAGCACTAAAAAAAGTTTTACAAAAGAAAAAAAATGCTGAAGAAGATGTCAGGGAGTTAATAGAAAAATATCCTCAAGTACCTCAGTTCAAAAACTACCTTACTACACACTACTCTATGATTGGAAAATTCGACAAAGCATTTGAAATTAACCAACAGATAGTAAAAGAGCATCCTGATTATCTCTTTGGAAAGATTAATCTTGCATTGGAATATCTGAGAAATAAAGATTTTGAAAAGATCCCCGGAATTCTTGGTGAGGCAATGGAAATTAAATCATTGTATCCGGAAAGAGAAGTATTTCATATTGAAGAGGTAATGTCATTTTACAATGTATCTGTAGAATACTTTATAGAAACGGGAAATATTGAAGCCGCTGAAATGCGCTTGAAAATTATGTATGACCTGGATAAAGATAACACCAAGACAGCGCAGGCGGCAGAAAGTATTGCTCTGTATAACATTAAAGCAGGTTATAAAAGACTTAAAGCAAATATGTCAAAATCAAGAAAACCTAAATTCATTTCTAAGAAAAAATATAAGCAGACAGATGTTGAACCTTCTTTCATTAATTCTGAAATAAAATTACTGTATCAATTCAGTTTTCAGATTGATTTTACAATAATAAAAAAACTGCTTGAATTGCCGAGGCAAAGTCTGATTGAGGATTTGACGAGAGTTGTAATTGACAGTATAGTAAGATTCAAATATTTCAAAAAACCCGAATGGGAAGATTACACTCACTCCTTCGCTTTGCATGCGTTGTTTATGCTTCGGGAATTAAAAGCCGAAGAAGCTCTTGAAACTGTACTTGATCTGTTGAGACAGAATGAAAAATTTCTTAATTACTGGGTTGGTGATTTACTGACTGAATACATGTGGATGATAATTTATGAACTCGGAAAAAATCAATTGGATACCCTGAGAGACTTTATTCTCGAAGAAGGAAACTTTACTTATGCAAGGGTCCCGATTAGTGAAGCTGTTTGCAGTATTGGACAGAATTTTCCTGAAAGAAGAAATGAAGTCATAGATTGGTATTATACCGTTTTTAATTTATTCATCGAGCAAAAGGATAATGATAAATTGATAGATACAACTTTAATCGGTCTGATGGTTGGAGATGTTTTAGATTTAAAAGCAACAGAGTTAGAGGAAACAATTGTGAAATTGTACGAAGCGGAAATCGTTGGAGAGGAAGTTGTAGGAGGATTAGATGATCTTCTCAGGGATCTTCATAACAAAAATTTGAAAATCTTTAAAAGAGAAAGTGACAGTCTTGAAAAGATATATAAAGAATTTTCTAAACAGGAGAAGTATGTCGAAAAGGAATTAGCTAAGGAAAAAGTAAAATCTGCTGAAGATGAAAACATAAAGGAATATGCGACCCTGCCGGAGATTTATAAAAATGTCGGAAGAAACGAAAAATGTCCGTGCGGCAGCGGTCTGAAGTTTAAGAAGTGTCATGGGAAACCCGGAATTTAAAAATAAAATCTGTGCTATTGAAACGCCTGAATTGAATTACGTTACTTAAATATATGCTTGGTATTTCTTAAGTATGAATGTTTCCTGCCGCAAAGTCGTCCGCCCAACAATCGTATTCAGTATTGATGTCCGTTTTTCAAGTCGCAAGGTTGTTTTTGAAGAAGTTTTCATTTTATTCGTTTAAGTATTCCTTTTCGTTTCACTATGTTTTTATAATCCCACTGAATTTCAATAGATTTCTTCAGCCAACGCTTCAGATCACTGAGCTTTATTTCCGAAACAACATTGTAAAAAACAGAAGCGTCTTTAAACTTTTTTCCTTTTTCATTTAATCCTTCTTCTTCAAAATCTGCTCCGCTCCAAAACATTAACCGGATTCCCTGTTTTTGTTTACTGTATCCCGCTACCGGGTTGCCGTCTAAAAACCATACGGGATGGGAGTGCCAGATTTTACTTTCTGCTTCAGTCAGCTTATTATCAATAGCGCTGGCGAGCCGGTCGCAAATTTCTTTATCCGTGGCTGATTGTTTCCCGTTGTAGGATTTAATTTCTGCATTCATAATTCCGAATAGTTTTTATTTAAGCTGCGCCGCGTAAAACCTTCTCCATCTTTCTGCCTTTCGCCAGCTCATCCACTAACTTATCCAAATATCTGACTTTTTGTGTAAGAGGATTTTCGATTTCCTCTACACGATAGCCGCATATTACTCCGGTGATTAGATGTGCATTAGGGTTTAGCGATGCACGTTTGAAGAACTCTTCAAACGTTACCTTTATTTTTATTAATTCCTGTAAATACTTGTTATCGAAGCCTGTTAACCACTCTATAACCTGATGTAATTCTTCTTTTGTTCTGCCTTTATTCTCCACTTTTGCAACATACATAGGATAGACCGATCCGAAGATCATTTTTGCAATACGTTCATCATGTGTTTTTGTGGTGTTCATATCCTGTATTTTATTTTAATTTTTTAATTATTCAAACTTCAAAAAATCAAATAGTTTATATCCTTTCATATTTTGAATTGCTGTTCCACCTTCTTTGGTATTCCCATTATTTCAGTCATTACGCCAATCTCTTTATAAGTATCAAAAAAGACAATGTCAGCCCATGGCGTATCGAATCCTGAAACTACAGAAAAACCTTTATCCGCGAATTCGGAAATTACCTGATCAAGTTTATCAATACTTTCTGATTAAACCATCATCAGCTGTTATTAAATAATTGCATAAACCTATTACGGAACACGCAACGTGAAGAGAGTCTGCAGAGTTTATGTTCAGCAAATGTATATCTTCTGCTATTTCAAGAACTTCTTTACTTTCAACAATATCAATTTGTGAATATTGTTTCCATTTTGTAATAGCATTCTTTCTTTCTGCAAAAGAATTCAGGCTGTTCTCAAAATCCAGAATAAATGACCATACCAATTCAAATTCATAATTCATTATCCTTTCCTGAATTAAAAGCGTTGGGTCAGTTTCATTTTTTATTTTCAACTGACTCTGGTCGTCATACGGTCAGTTAAAACAGGCAATTATCCAAATATAATCTTAGCATATTTAATACATGATATCTTAGTATAGCAAATCTTCAGGCTTAATTTATAAATACATTTTGATAAACAAAATGCTAAGTTAATATTTCATACTCAGATCCATTTCACAGATTCCAATACAGTACTGCTTTCAATTATAAATGTTAATTTTTAAATGGCAAATTATTAATTTAAATCTAAAATCTAGCATCAAAAATCCCAAATAAAAAAGCCGCTTCAAAATTAATTGAAACGGCTTTAATAATAAATCCGGTAAAACCTACTCTCCCGCACAGCTTCCCATGCAGTACCATCAGTGATTCAGGCCTTAACTACTCTGTTCGGAATGGATAGAGGTGTTGCCCCTGAATTTAATCACCGGAAAATCTTTTTGAATGTTAAGATTAAAGATTCTTAAGATTCATAATATTTTAAAGTATTCATAAATTCTTCAAATTCATAAGAACACAAGCTAAAACAAATCTTATGAATCTTACAAATCTGACGAATCTTATGAATCAAATATAATTGATGCTCCTCACTACCTTACCAATAAAGGATAAAAATAATAGGAAAAGTCATTCGACTTATTAGTACTGCTCGGCTGAATATATTACTATACTTATACCTACAGCCTATCAACCAGGTCATCTTCCTGGAGTCTTATTCTGTATTGCTACAGAGGGAAATTTAATCTTGAAGCGAGTTTCGCGCTTAGATGCTTTCAGCGCTTATCTCAACCGAACATAGCTACCCAGCTGTGCCATTGGCATGACAACTGGCGCACCATTGGTTCGTTCACTCCGGTCCTCTCGTACTAAGAGCGAGCCTTCTCAAATTTCCTGCGCCTGCATAGGATAGAGACCGAACTGTCTCACGACGTTCTGAACCCAGCTCACGTACCATTTTAATTGGCGAACAGCCAAACCCTTGGGACCTTCTCCAGCCCCAGGATATGATGAGCCGACATCGAGGTGCCAAACCTCCCCGTCGATGTGAACTCTTGGGGGAGATCAGCCTGTTATCCCCGGCGTACCTTTTATCCTTTAAGCGACGGCAATTCCACACTCTACCGTCGGATCACTAAGTCCTGCTTTCGCATCTGTTCGACTTGTAAGTCTCACAGTTAAGCACCCTTATGCCTTTGCGCTCTACGCATGATTACCAACCATGCTGAGGGTACCTTTGAAAGCCTCCGTTACTCTTTAGGAGGCGACCGCCCCAGTCAAACTACCCGCCTAGCACTGTCCCCAACCCTGATTCAAGAGCTAAGGTTAGAATTCGAACAAAGCAAGGGTGGTATTTCACATTGCGACTCCACGATGGCTAGCGCCACCGCTTCATAGTCTCCCACCTATTCTACACATACTGTGTCCAAACCCAATACTAAGGTGCAGTAAAGGTGCACGGGGTCTTTTCGTCCATATGCAGGTAACCGGCGTCTTCACCGGTACCACAAGTTCACCGAGCCCGTAGTCGAGACAGTGGCCAAATCGTTACACCATTCGTGCAGGTCGGAACTTACCCGACAAGGAATTTCGCTACCTTAGGACCGTTATAGTTACGGCCGCCGTTTACTGGGGCTTCGATTCAAAGCTTCGCTCCCGAAGGAACTAACCTCTCCTCTTAACCTTCCAGCACCGGGCAGGTGTCAGTCCATATACTTCGCCTTAAAGGCTTTGCATAGACATGTGTTTTTGTTAAACAGTCGCTTGGCCCATTTCTCTGCGACCCTCCATAGGAGGGCACCCCTTTTCCCGAAGTTACGGGGTTAATTTGCCGAGTTCCTTAACTACGGCTCACTCGAGCACCTTAGGATACTCTCCTCATCTACCTGTGTCGGTTTACGGTACGGTCTTCTTAGTATACACCAAAGCTTTTCTTGGCAACATGATTAGGGAGAGTTTGCAGGCTTGCGCCATCCCGTTCGGCTTTCAAAACGATTGCTCGTCCCTACGCCCTTAGACCACCATCCATCAGGTGGCTCTCCTTTCACTTTTGCGTCATTTTGGTTTAAATGTCGAAGGTACAGGAATATTTAACCTGTTTCCCATTACTTACGCCGTTTGGCCTCAGCTTAGGGACCGACTAACCCTGAGATGATTAACATTGCTCAGGAAACCTTGGATTTGCGGTGACAAGATTTTTCATCTTGTTTATCGTTACTTATGCCAACATTTTCTTTTCTATTTACTCCAGCATACGTCGCCGGACACCTTCGTCCCGAAGGACCTGCGTTCACCGCAGTCGCCAATAGAATGCTCCCCTACCACTCCTTACGAAGTCCACAATTTCGGTGCCATGTTTAGTCCCGAGTATTATCGGCGCTGAGTCGCTCGACTAGTGAGCTATTACGCACTCTTTAAATGAATGGCTGCTTCTAAGCCAACATCCTAGTTGTCTAAGCAACTCAACATCCTTAGTCTGTTAACATGAACTTGGGGACCTTAATTGATGGTCTGGGTTATTTCCCTCTCGGCAATGAAGCTTATCCCCCACTGCCTGACTCCCGGAAAACATATGTTTGATATTCGGAGTTTATTTGGGTTTGGTACCGCTGTGGCGGCCCTAGCCCAATTAGTGCTCTACCTTCAACATACTATTCCGAGGCTAGCCCTAAAGCTATTTCGGGGAGTACGAGCTATCTCCGAGTTTGATTGGTCTTTCGCTCCTATTCTCAACTCATCCAAGCGGTTTTCAACCCACACTAGTTCGGACCTCCATATCGTTTTACCGATATTTCATCCTGGTCAAGAATAGATCACACGGTTTCGCGTCTACCGCATGTAACTTAACGCCCTATTCGGACTTGCTTTCGCTATGCGTGCGTTTCTTAAAAACTTACGCTGCTACATACGAGTAACTCGTTGGCTCATTAAGCAAAAGGCACGCAGTCATCTAAATGAAAGAGCAAGCTCCTTCATAAGACTACTACCGTTTGTAAGCATACGGTTTCAGGTTCTATTTCACCCTCCTGTTAGGAGTACTTTTCACCTTTCCCTCACGGTACTTGTTCACTATCGGTCACTAGTTAGTATTTAGCCTTACCAGATGGTTCTGGCAGATTCCCGCAGAATTCCACGTGCTCCGCGGTACTCGGGATACTTTCAAGAGCCATTGAATTTTCGTCTACCGGACTTTCACCGTCTATGGTTGCTCTTTCCAAAACATTCGTCTAATTCAAAGGTTTTTTACTCTTCGGTATATTGCAAATTTACCCGAAAGTCCCACAACACCTGTAGTACAACGATTGCACTCTTTAACATACTACATGGTTTAGGCTGGTTCCGTTTCGCTCGCCGCTACTAAGGAAATCACTGTTGTTTTCTTTTCCAAAAGGTACTTAGATGTTTCAGTTCCCTTCGTTAGCTTATATTACATATGTATTCTGTAATATATATCCAGATATTACTCTGGATTGGTTGTCCAATTCGGAGATCCCCGGGTCAAAGACTGTTACCGTCTTGCCGGGGCTTATCGCAGGTAGCCACGTCCTTCATCGCCTACTAGTGCCAAGGCATCCACCGTATGCCCTTTGTAACTTTTTCCAAAATCCATTATTGATACAGGTAGTGTCCCCCGATAAATCGGGAGATCGATGCATCAATATACTTGTTTTTTTGTTATTTATGGAAATTTCAAAATAAGAAAGAACGAATAAAACTTGTGGAGTTACGGGGAATCGAACCCCGAACCCCCAGCTTGCAAAGCTGGTGCTCTACCAATTGAGCTATAACCCCCTCTTTTCAATTATCAATGTGCAATGATCAATGATCAATTGGTAATCAATAACTCTTAAAAGTATAGAGTAATATCTCAAATTTAGATAACTCCCTTTTATTGCTTTAATTAACTTCCTGATATTAAAACCATCAATTGATCATTGAAAATTGATCAATTGCTAATTGAATAACGTGGGCCTATGTGGAGTTGAACCACCGACCTCACGCTTATCAGGCGTGCGCTCTAACCAACTGAGCTATAGGCCCGCTTGGTATTGAGTATTAAGTATTGAGTATTAAGTATTATTATCTACTGATACCTACTACTTAATACCAAATACATAATACTGAAAAATAAAATAGTGTGCAAAACCAATACTAAAAACCAAAAATCCTTATGCCAGATTTCATCTCTTTAGAAAGGAGGTAATCCAGCCGCACCTTCCGGTACGGCTACCTTGTTACGACTTAGCCCCAGTCATTGGTTTTACCTTAGGCGCTTGTTAAAGGCGACTTTGGGTACCCCCAACTTCCATGGCTTGACGGGCGGTGTGTACAAGGCCCGGGAACGTATTCACCGCGCCGTGCTGATGCGCGATTACTAGCAATTCCAGCTTCATGGAGTCGAGTTGCAGACTCCAATCCGAACTGAGACCATTTTTTAGGGATTGGCTCCACCTCGCGGTATTGCAGCCCTTTGTAATGGCCATTGTAGCACGTGTGTGGCCCTAGGCGTAAGGGCCATGCGGACTTGACGTCATCCCCACCTTCCTCACTACTTGCGTAGGCAGTCTTCTTAGAGTGCTCAGCATTACCTGATGGCAACTAAGAACGAGGGTTGCGCTCGTTGCGGGACTTAACCCAACACCTCACGGCACGAGCTGACGACAGCCATGCAGCACCTGTACAAGTTCTCCTTGCGGAACCCTGACTTTCATCAGGATTAACTTGCGTTTCAAGCCTAGGTAAGGTTCTTCGCGTTGCGTCGAATTAAACCACATGCTCCACTGCTTGTGCGGGCCCCCGTCAATTCCTTTGAGTTTCAACCTTGCGATTGTACTTCCCAGGTGGAATACTTAATGCGTTAGCTTGGATACTGATCCTAAAAAGGACCAACATCTAGTATTCATCGTTTAGGGTGTGGACTACCAGGGTATCTAATCCTGTTTGCTCCCCACACTTTCGTGCTTTAGCGTCAGTTTTGAGCCAGGCAACTGCCTTCGCCATTGGTGTTCTATCTGATATCTACGCATTTCACTGCTACACCAGATATTCCATTGCCCTCTCTCAAACTCCAGACTTGCAGTATCAAAGGCAGCTCCAAAGTTAAGCTTTGGGATTTCACCTCTGACTTACAAACCCACCTGAGCACCCTTTACACCCAGTAAATCCGGACAACTCTAGCACCCTACGTATTACCGCGGCTGCTGGCACGTAGTTAGCCGGTGCTTACTCTGAGGGTACAATCAATTTCGATAAATCGAAATATTTTTCCCCCCTTACAGGAGTTTACATACAAAAGTATTTCATCCTCCACGCGGCGTTGCTGCTTCAGCCTTTCGGCCATTGAGCAATATTCCTTACTGCTGCCTCCCGTAGGAGTCTGGACCGTGTCTCAGTTCCAGTGTGGCTGATCATCCTCTCAGACCAGCTACTGATCGCAGGCTTGGTGGGCTTTTACTCCGCCAACTACCTAATCAGACGCAGGCTCATCTTTAGGCCCCGAAGGTTTAACAACTGTCTCGATGTCGAGCCGCTGCATCATCTGATTTTAGTCCCGCTTTCGCGGGATTATGTCAGACCTAAAGGCAGATTACCTACGTGTTACTCACCCGTGCGCCACCGCACTTAAAATATTGCTACCTTAAGCTCAGTTGACTTGCATGTATTAAGCACGCCGCCAGCGTTCGTCCTGAGCCAGGATCAAACTCTCCATTATAGTTTTTATAATTTTGATTTGATCTTAAGCTACAAGGTTATGTTTCCAGGCATTGATTATTGCACACTAAAATTTTTCTATATAAAAATTATGTGCAACTATTTTTTTTTAGGTTATCTTGTGAAAGAACGTTTTCTTAATGAACTACAAATATACGAAAATCTATTTGATAAGTCAATGAATATTGACGGTGAAGAAAAAATATTTCAACTTTTTTATTGCTGAAGTATTTTATTTAGGGTTAATAATCAGGTTAGTTGTATAGCATAACTGTCTCTTCCTGTTAATAAGTTCCCGGTTAAAACATTTTTTTTAAAATAAATTATGTTAAGAGCTTACCCTGCGCAAAGCCTTATCCTGACTGGCTTTACGCAGATGAGATGCCGGAATTCGCGCTTAGGGTTTGCAAATGAAGAAATTCCCTATTGAATTATATGAGGAGATCTGATGAATATTCTTACATCAAAATATTAAAATTTATTTTGTCAATGCCTTTATAATTGATGTAATATAATTCGAATCACATAGGTCCATATGTTACAAATCGAAATTTGAACAATTATTACATCCGTTTCTTTTCATAGATTTTTCTCCCGCGTCTCACGTCTCACGTCTCACGTCTAGCGTCTCAGTTTTCACGCCTTTATAATATCACCCCTTCGGGGTTTATGGGTTTTATAGCTTTGTTCTATAATAATTCCATCCCTTCGGGATTATTATAGAATAACTTCTGAGTCTCCATGCTATTAAATGCAATTTTGAAAACTCTAAGACGTGAAACGTGAGACGTCAAACGTCAGACATGACGTCTCAGCGTCTAACGTCTAGCGTCTAGCGTCTCACGTCTAGCGTCTCACGTTTGACGTCTGACGTTTCACGTCTATGACTGTTTTGTCAGGAATTGTCAGATTAATCGCATTAATATACTTATTTTCAGCTGTAAATTGAGCTTTTAGATGGCATGAAAAGTGAAAATCTATTGTATAATCGTAAATTTTACTCTAAAAAATAGAATGCTGCTGGATCCAAATAAAACTAACACCAAAATCCTTGACTCTACGATTCTGGAAGATGACTCCGTCGAAAAGAATAATAATTTCCGGAAATATTTTATTGCAGGTGCTGTCATAATTGCAATTATGCTTTTTGTATTTCGCTTTGTCAGATGATAAGCAACAAAAGGAACAAGATTTGAAGGATACATTACATACGCAAAATTCTCAAAATACTTACAATTTAAAAGAATAAATATTATAAACAGTTTTGACCAATAAACCACAATTATTAATAATTAAAATCCGAAAGGAATTAAAAATGAAAAATATCAATAAACTATTTGCGGGTGTGGTAATGTTTTTACTGATGAATGCTTCACTGTCTGTGTTCGCTCAGGATTATAAAATAACTAACGAAGTTCCATATTCGGGAAATTATTCAGACATAATTGATTACGATATTCCGGCTAAACTTACTCCCGGACAGGATTACACTGTCTCTATAACAATTGTTAATACAGGCAGAAATACATGGGTTCGCGGAGACAATTTCTATCTGAAATTGTATGATGAGTCGGATAACAATTATCAGTCTGATGTCTGGGGAGTCAATAAAGTAGACATTCCCTATGATATAAAACCATCAGATAAAGCTAATATGATATTTAAGATCACTGCTCCGAAAACCAGCGGAGTATACAGTCAGAAATGGGCAATGGTAAGCAATAATGAGTTCTTTGGAGAGTACACAAATAATACTGTTAATGTCGGCGGTGAGAATATTACCGTTTCATCAGAATATCTCGGCAACAATTCCGAGTTCGTAAATGTATCCGTTCCCTCTTCCATGAACGCCGGGGAAAAATATAAAGTTGTAGCGACAATGAAGAACAGCGGAAACACTGCATGGTCTTCTTTAAACAATGAATACATGCTTGCGCCCGTAACACAATCATCAGACATTACATATCCGGATTGGAATTCTGCACCGGTTTATTTTTCGAATTCCATAGAACCAGGTCAATCGGCAGAGGTTGAATTTTATGTGACTGCACCTATGACTCCGGGAATTTATGATCTGCAATGGATAATGAAAAAAGGAGATAATTATTTTGGGCAGAAAACAAACAACGTTTCTGTAAATGTTACCGGAGGTAACCGTGTTGCAGACGATAAAACTTATAATGCTTCTTTTTTAGAGCAAACTGTTCCGACTTCAATGGCATTTAATGAAATGCAGGATATCTCAGTTACAGTGAGCAACACAGGGAATAAAACCTGGATCAAAGGCAATGAACAATTAGTAATGATCGATCCGAAGATGGCTGCCGTAACAATTAATTTATGGAATGTCGGCTATGTACAGCTTCCTGAAAATGTAGAACCGGGCGGTCTCGTAACTTTCAAATTCAAAGTAAAACCTACGGAAACAGGCTGGCAGTATTTTCAATGCAGCATGATGAAAGCCGACGGTACGTTGTTTGGTGCTCCGTCACAGTCGGTGGAAGTAATTGTTTCAAAGAAGTAATCGTTAATCGTGTAATCGTTAATCGTGTAATCGTTAATCGTGTAATCGTTAATCGTGTAATCGTTAATCGTGTAATCGTGTAATCGTGTAATTGTGTAATCGTGTAATCGTGAATCGTTAATGGTTTAATCGTGAGTGCTAAATATGAATTCGTTTTGTCCCGCTGAGTCTCTCCCTATCTGCTTTTGAAGTTTGGACTTCTTTCAAGGGGAGGACTCAGCGGGTGGTGAGGTTTTTTCCCCGGAGGAGTCTTGAAATAACACCAGATACTCTGTGTTTATCTTAATGTGATAAAAGGCTGCAATGTATTGGCAATACTCTTTCAATAAATCTCCGTGGAATATTTTTTTGTTTTTGTTAAAGTAATTTATCATCTCCTGAAAATATTCGGGGTCATAGTTTTCAAACATTTTGAGCGCTAAATATCTAAGATAAATAAGAGGTTGTTGTTTTCTTAATTTATCAAGATTCTCTTCTATGACTTCTTTTTGTAACTCTGAATCATTCCTCTTTTTCAGGTTCGAACCGGTAATCAAACGCAAATTATTCAATTCATTATTTTCTATTTCAAGCTGCAATAAATATTTATCTGCTATTTTAAAAAATCTGATATTATTTTTCTCATTTTCACATCATCATAAGCTCCGGTTCTGAAGATTTTTCTGAATAGTATCTTTTTAGTAATATCCTGACTTGAAGTTAGTTAAATTTCCGCTAAGGCTTTATTTATCTAGCTGAAATGATGGTCAGTAAAATTTTAGTTTCACAGTATTGAAATTTTACCATTTTACTGAAAAATATATTCTGCATAGTTTTGTCTAAACTCAGCAACAAAATATTGAAATACTTTTGGAGCACAATTTATAAATCCAAACTCTAAATCAAAATGAAAATAGAATCAGTCATGAAATATTTTTAAATTAATATCCTCAGCATTAATAAAGTTTCACAGTGCGGATCTACAAATTTACTTAAACTAAAAATTTCGGAGAACTTCAAATATATATCTTTCTTAGAATATTTTAAGACTGATAGAGAATGTATGTTTCCTTTAAACTTTAAAAACCTAACCGGGAAACTTAGAGATAAGTCCGGTTTACTTTTACATTTATTTAAATCAATTAGGCTGACATTAAAATTTCACAGACGTAATGCCGGACTTAGCAGATGTCTTTCTGCACCATTCAGGATTTTTTCTGACCTACTTAGTTTTATTCCTAAACTACTCAGACGTGTTCCTGAGTTGTTCAGTCGCATTCCTGTGATGCTCAGTCGCGTTCCTGAGTTATTCAGTCGTATTCCTGAGTTATTCAGTCGTGTTCCTGTGTTACTCAGTCGTATTCCTGAGTTACTTCAGTCGTGTTCCTGTGTTACTCAGTCGTATTCCTGAGTTACTTAGTCGTGTTCCTGTGTTACTCAGACGTGTTCCTGTGTTACTCAGTCGTGTTCCTGTGTTACTCAGTCGTGTTCCTGTGTTACTCAGTCGTATTCCTGAGTTATTCAGTCGTGTTCCTGACTTACTCAGTCGCATTCCTATGCCATTCGGGTAAGTTCCCGTCCTTCTCAGGAATACATCTGAGGAAGACGGGAACAGTGAAAAATGAAATTTCTTTTAAAAAATGCACTTTAAATTTTACTTTGCCGGATTGACAACCTAAAAAATATTTTATCAACTTAAAAAAATAATCGAAATGCCTAAAACAGATTATGTCCCGAAACGGGACGGTGACCTGGATGCTTATGAGCAAAATTTTGTAAATAAGCTGACAACACAAGCTACAGCATTAGCATTAGATCCGGCTGAGGTTACAGCAATTTAAAAAACACAATAAAATGAAAAACAAAAATCTGCACATATTCCCTGCTAAAGGCTGGGGCGTGAAAAAAGAAGGAAGCAAGACAAATACTTTATAACACTTACTAAAAGTGAGGCAATTGAGTTCGGTAGAAAAATGGCGAAGAAAGAAAAATCCGAACTGATAATTCATAACCTCGATGGAAAGATAAGCGACAAGGACAGCTTCGGGAATGATCCGTTTCCGGCGAGCGATATGAAGCATTAGAAAATCATACTGTAAAGAACCTATACAATTATTTACATCGTATAGGGAAATAAATAGTTATGTTTATATCAGCCGGCAAAAGCCGGCGGATGTTCTTTCATATTTGTTCCTCCTTCAATTGACCCCGTATGATTTCTGTGCGGGGTTTTTTGTTTTTATGGATTAATGAATAAAATTATTTTGTACATATTTTAAAACACAACTAACCTACCCCAAACTTGAAAAATAAAAACAAATATTTCAGAATTCTCCGGAATTTGAAGTTGTAAAAGAAGGATCATAACGCTTGATAAATTGTTAAATAAGGGTGACTTTTAAACTGTAATTAAGGAAGGCAAAAAATATATGAAAGATCATGTTGAATTGCCCTTCGTGCATACCGCAGTTTCCTTAGCATAAATCAAAAATAATAGAATAAAAGCTGCGTTAAAAATTCTAAACGAAACAGTAAAAAGATTTCCGGAATTTTCTGAAGTACATTTTTATCTCGGCTTCGCTTATGATCAATTAAACCCGATAGACTCAGCTCTTGGATTCTACAACCGCGCGCTCAGTTCTCCAATTCAGCTGGAAGCTAAGCAATACTCTGATTGCCTCGTTAGAATTGGTGTAATAAAACTTTTGAAAATGGAATTTGCAGAGGCTCTGAAATTCTGGGAAGGAGCACTAAAAGCGGACCCTTCTAATGAAGAAGCAAAGGAAAATAAACAAAACGTCTTAGATTTTTTACGGGATATATATGACATATCCGGAAAGATGAGGGGTAGGGGGAGGGGTTTCTCGTCCCCGCATAGTCATTTTCCGCCTGCTAATTTGCAAGACCGGGTAATTAAATGCGGACTCTACGATAAAGGCGCTTCAACGCAGAGTCCTCCCTGTCAAATATCAGGGTCATTGAAATGCAGAAAGGGAGTGACTCTGCGGAGACGACAGTAATGTGTACAATCTTCAAAAGACAAATGGGGAGAAACTCAGCGGAGACGACTAAGTAAATTCAATGCGGGGACTCAGCGGGAGAGTATCGTTTAATCTCCCGCATCTCCCGCTGAGTCCTCCCAATAAATGTAGGCAGTCTTCAAAATACAGATGGGGAGAGACTCAAGGGGACGACTAAGTAAATTCAATGCGGGGACTCAGCGAGAAAGCACCGTTCAAATCACTCCATCACCCGCTGAGTCCTCCCTATAAATGTCTACAGTCTTCAAAATCCAGATGGGGAGACGCAGGACATTAGGTTCCTCATTCCCGCATAGTTTGTTCATTGTTCATTATTCATTATTCATTATTCATTATTCATTGTTCATTATTCATTGCTCATTGCTCATTGTTTTTTGTTATTTGTACTCCAAAAATCCCCTGTTTATCTTTGTCACTTTCCTTCTGTTTAAGCTGAACACTCCGATACCATTCCTGCTGCCTTCGGTGTTGCTGTTTCCTTCGATGGTATGTAAGAATCCTCCCTCAAGTTTTTCAACTATACCCGTATGACCCGCACTTCCGCCGGTGTTGATGATAAAAATCTGTCCGGGCTTGACTAATGAAGGATTGTTTACTGCATTTTCTGCTAGGATTTTTTTGGCTGTTGAACTATTCCAGTGAGTCATGCAATGACCTGTCTTTACTAAAGGATTATTACGTCCCAGATTTTTAGCTGCTGTATTAAAGCAATAATACACGAACGCCATACACCAGAATTGTCCGGGTCCTAAACCTACACTTGCAAGATATTTATTAACTTCAGGACCGCTGTTGCTTCCCAATGGTTTCTCCATAACACCAATCTGTGTCTTTGCAACTTTAAGCGCTTCTTTTAAAAATTCATTGGCAGCCTCTGCGGTGATTGTGATAGTTTTCTGTCCGAACAATACTGCCCAGGTAATGGAACCAATTTTTCCGTCTATCTCAAGAGGATTTCCATTCTGATCCCTGCGGCTTGACTGAAATAATTTTACCGCGCTGAAAGTATTCGGACCGAAATCACCATCAACATCAATCGGTCCGCAGCCGGCATCATTGAGTTTTTGCTGAACAGCTTTTACGATTGCTTTGTTGCTTTCACCTTTTTGATTACACGATTAGGATAGTTCATGTTTTTTTTAGTTTAAGTTATTGGAAAAAATATATTTAATATTAGAAAACCATTATCTTAGCTTTTTGTTAATTCATTCAAAGTATTCTGCTTACAACAAAACCAATGGCTGTCATTCCCGCGTGCTTTTGGCGGGAATCCAATCATAAAACGTTCTCATATTAAAAAATTAGGATCAAGCATATCTTCCGTTCCTCCGATTTCAAAAAACAAATCATTCCATTCAGGATTTTCCTTTTCAATCAATCTGATCTTCCATTTCCTGTTCCATTTTTTGATTTGTTTCTCTCTTTTAATGGCAATACTTATATCATTGGTTTGCTCATACCATACAAGCTTGTTTACTTCGTATTTCTCCGCAAATCCCTTCACTTCTTTTCTTTTATGCTGAGCTACACGTTTAATCAGATTGTTAGTTACACCATTATATAAAGTCCCGTTTTTCCCGCTGGCTAGAATGTAATCATAGTAAGTATTCATATAATCATAATTTGAAATTTTCTGATTGGATTCCCGCCAAAAGCACGCGGGAATGACAAATGTATTGGTTTTATTTGTGAAAATATATTTCAAAATTATAAAACAGACCCACTGCATTTCATATAGAACCAAAATTTTAATGAAAATTCAGGGATCAGTACATCGACTTCTCTTCTTTCTGAAGTTCCTTTCTTATTCCATCCAAAATCACCTGAGTAGTTAATTCGGTTTTTGATAAAGCAAAAGTTTTTATAGTTGCATACTGTATAATATTAACTATCATTGCGCCTGTGAGTTCGTATTTATTGGATATATGTTCCAATTGAACATCCTTTGATAATTCTAATTGTTTCGGGATACAATTCTTCCATATTCGAAGCCGCTCCTGCGCATCAGGTTTTGGGAAATGCACGATCGTATTAAATCTTCTGACAAAAGCTTCGTCTATGTTGGATTTAAAATTAGAAGCAAGAATAAGCAGCCCTGTAAAATCCTCAACTCTCTGAAGCAAATACGAAACCTCCTGATTTGCATATTTGTCGTGAGCGTTTTGCACTCCGGTTCTTTTTGAAAACAATGCATCGGCTTCATCAAAGAATAATATCCATTCTTTATTCATCGCCTTGTCAAAGACCTTACTGAGATTTTTTTCCGTTTCACCTATGAATTTCGAAACTACCATAGACAAATCAATCCGATATACCGGTTTCTTGAATTCTTTCCAAGTAAAGAAACTGTAAGTGTTTTGCCTGTCCCGGAGGTCCGTAAAACAATGCTCGATATCCCTGTTTAATTTTGGGTGAAAGTATTTCGTCTGCATAAAGTTTTTCATGATGATCCAGCCAGTTCTTAATATCCTTTATTAAATCTGAAGTATAAGAATGTAAAACAAGATCGCTCCATTCCATTTTAGTAGTAAGCAATGTTGCAGGAAAGTCCTGACTAAAAGTCAACGGAGGCATATCACCTGTCAGAAAATATTCTACCCATTCGTGAGCCATTACTATCCTTCCGCTCATCGCCGGTTCGCCGTCTTTTAATTTCTCAAGTGATAAGATTCCATTTTTAAAAAAGAAATGTTCATTGGAAAAGTATTTTAAAATTTCTATTCTTTTCTCAATATCGTTTCCTCCTAATATGAATTGGACTGTTTCACCTGTAGGTATCATACCCCTGTGATTACCGGATTTCACTCCACCGAATTCGGAAAGTCACCGCCCTGCGGAAAATGCTCCTGTATTATTGAATCAAAATAATTAGGTCGAATATGAGGTGCTAAGCCAACCAATAGAATAATTTGCTCGGTAGCTGTTGTATCTTTAAATTCATTAAGATTCTTAATTGAAAAAGTTTTACACAAAGAAGAATATTCTCCGTTTAGTTCAGTTGAATTGAAATGCAGTAACCGGTGAGAAATTAATTCTTTTAAAGTATTCAGATCATTTATAAAATTATTCATGTGCTATTTTTTTTCAACGTTCCATGATATTTTATGTTACTCAGTTATTCAGGTTGACCATTAAATAAGTTGAAGTCTGTTACCGCAGCGAATTTACACTAATTTACTCAAATTTTTTTATAATTCCTTTTGGTAAATCGGGTCAATTAGGGAAAAATTCGTAGCAATATCTTTCTTTCAAAGATGAAGCGGTCAAATGCATGCAAGTGCGTCGCAATAAATGAGTGTGTGAACAAGTTGACCATTTCCCGAAACTGCATAACTATACCTGCAAACATTGTTATTGCCTCCGATACAAGACGTAGAAGAAATAGTCATCTCACTTTTATCAGGCTGCCAAAAGATATTAACTATGAATCCCTTCTTAGTATTCACTTTGCAATATTTAGTATTATCTTTGCTCACTTCACAGCCGCCTCTGCTATAAGCATAGTCGTCTTTAATACCTAATTGAACTTTTAAATAATAGTTGGCTGAATTGATTAAAATAGAGTCAATGTCTGAGTTCCATCCGCCGCCCTTGTTGTCACCGGATTCAGTTTTTTGAACCGAGTTACCTGGTGCCTCCGATCCCTGCTGTATCACATGTGTCAGCTCATGACCCAATAATCTTTTTCGGTATCTGTCTCAGGAGAATATTGATTTTGATTAAACACAATATTTTTCCGGAAGTATAAGCCAATGCGTTTATGCTTTGTGCGGATTTAGCTGCATCAGAATCATTATGAATTCTCACATTCGAAAAATCATATCCGAATCTCGGCTCAAAAAAGCTTCTGATATTTTTTCCTAAAGCAGCTCCAGCCGTATTTAAACCGCCAATATAATTTTTTAAATCATCTTCTGCTGCGTCCTTTCCGTTGTTATTTTCTTTCCTTTGTATCATATCTTCTTCATCACACGCAGCACACTTTCGTTGAATAGAATTTATCGAAACAGGTTTGAAAAAAAGTATTTTCATTCCGGTTGACCGGCATGCGCATCACCTGTTCAGAAACAGAGTCAGCTTCCTGTTCATAAACATCATTAGGTTTGTTGATACTGAGCTTTGGCTGGAAGAAAGTCTTACCCGGATATTTTTTCGAAGTCGCAGATATTTTATTTAAAAAAAAATCCTTCATTATAAAATTTTAAGTTTCTGAATATAATACTTATGGAGCGAGTCCCCTTGTATTTCTTATGTCATTAATTGTCCCAACATACAATGGCTCACTCTCTGCGCTTATATCCTTAGTAGCGTGAACAAGCTCCTGCAGCAGTGCAATTACCATATGATTCACATCGAGTCTCAGAAGCTGATCGTTCAGCTGAATATTATTTCCCGGACCTCTCTCCCACTTGCTCTCAGTTAATGATTTTGTTATAAGAAACGGTTTATCAAAGACATCCGACATCTTAATACTTCTTTCTTCAATCGCTTTTGCCTTCATAAGATCAAGCTTTTTAGGTTTTGACGGCGCCGGGGTTACTCCAAACCATTTCGCATAAACATCATTGATTAAATCCACGCTCGCCTTTGGAGAATAGCTTCCTTTCAGCCGGGCTTCCTCCATATCCCTTGATACATTTGACATATCAAATGTTACCAGACTACACCATTGCTGTACAAACGCCAGAGACAAATCTACATTTTTCCCATGAGACGCATCACTGATCATATTTGTGTCTTTTACTTTGGGACCAATGAAATCACTTCCGGGATTTTCCACAAGTGCAGCATAAAGATGAAATGAAGCTGCATTACGAAGAGCTTCGGTATGATCTAATTTTTCAATCAGGCGTGAGTGCTGATAAGCTATATCTTTAGAATCTTTTATAGATGCATGATGACATTCATGAATAACAATTGAAATTCTCTCGGGATTTTTTTCAAATGACGGACAAAAAGTAATTATGTGAGCTCCTCCTGCACGCGAATGGTAAGCAGGGGCTTTGCTTCTGCACCCCCCGTCACAGTCAGTACCACAACGCACATGAGAGGGACTCGTTTTGAGATTATTTATGAATTCTCTTATAGTTAGGAAATTGTTCTTTACTTCCTCAGACGTTTCAGTAACTGGTCTTGTATCATTATTTCTGAAGAGCTGACTAAAAATGACCGGATAATCCGCTTTATCGTTTTTAACAGGAGGTAACTGCTCTGCTATAACCTTGTCAATCCGTTCCACTGCCTCACTGGCTCCTTTTATTACTTTATTGTTCGGCACAGGACATTTTTCATCTGACGGTTTACCCTTACATGCCTCATCTTTTGCAACTTTATCTTTATCTTCCAGCTTCAAATCATCTTCAGTTAATTCGTCTGTAGAAATGGCATTGTTCCTTAAACTTCTGTCAAGCAGACCAAGAGTCTTCCTGCCTACAATTCCATCCAATTCCCGGCCGCGCATGCCGGTTCTTTTCTGAAAATCTTTTACTCCTTTCTCAGTTTCGCTTCCATACTTTTCATCTGCACCGAATATGGGTAAATCGATTCCTAGCCTGATCAATCCTTCCTGAATTTTACCTACATGAGTTCCTTTGGAGTTGGAAAATTTACCAATGAGTGCTTCGTTGTCAAATGTCTTTTCAAGAATAGCATCCCCCTTCAAATCAATAGAAGTGAGATCATGCTTGTCATCCGGTTTGCGTTGTATATTATGTACGGAATTAATATTGGAAAAAGAACTCTGCTGTACTACATGTGTCAGTTCGTGCGCAAATAATCTCTTTCCGCGGTCCGTTTCTGGTGAATACTGATTCTGATTAAATACAATGTTATTCCCGGAAGTGTAAGCTAATGCATTTATAGACTGAGCCGACTTTGCCGCAATAGAATCATTGTGAATCTTCACTTTAGAAAAATCATATCCGAATCTCGGCTCGAAGAAACTTCTTGTTCCTTTACTTAAATAATTACCTCCTGAATTCATACTTCCTGTATAATTCTGTAATTCATCACTTGCTTCGAACTCTACGTTACTATTTTCTTTTCTATGCAATTTTTCTTCTTCATCACACTCAGCACATTTTCCTTTGAATGGACGTAATACCGCCGGATTTGAAAAAGTATTTTTATTTTTGTTAATTGGCATTCGCATTACTTTATCTGCCATTGCATCAGCTTCCTGTTCATAATGGTCATTAGGATTGTTAATGGTTAATTTCGGCTGAAAGAAAACAGAATTTTGTTTTGTTATTGATTTAGCCGGATTATTTTTTTCAATTTTTTCATGAGATTCGTAAAAATAAAAAGAATAAATTTATTTATGACAAAACTACTCCGGGTAAAGAATTCAGAACCTTTGTGTTCCACTCATCCTGCTTTGCCTGGTCGCATCTGTGTTTGGATTCTTCATCATAGTCGCCTTGACCTGACCCGTTATTAATATTAATTTTATTTTGAAAATCTGTTACTTTTTCGCCAACTTTATCAAAGTCTTTTCCTTTACCAATTTCTATGTTACCTTTTTTAGCTATGATACATGAAATTTCAAAGTGCAGCTTTTCATGTTTCAAAGTAATGCTGAGTCCGCTACTATTGCTCTTTTACATTCCGCTCCTACCTTTGAAGTGCATTCTGCCTCATTTCTAAACTCAACTGCCTGCGGGGCTACACTTGCCGGACAGGCTCCGGATCTACGTGGATCTGTTTTTGAGGGTAATTTTCTCGGATTATTTTTGGCAAATGTTTTACAATCATCAATCTGCTGCTGGCATCCGTTCTTAGTATTATCGGATGCACTCTTATGTTTTTCCAGCGCCCATGAACACGCTGAATCTAAAATTCCCTGGAACTTCGGTTTACCGTTATCCATAACTTTCTGAACTCCGGATAATGTGATCGCACCAACAGTTGCTCCCCGCGGGATCGCTCCGCTGTAATCAGCCCAGGTTAAAACGTGATCGGGTTCGCACTCCTTTACAGCTCTTGATATTAGTGAATTATGTCCTGAATTAGTCTGCTGCACTACATGCGTAAGCTCATGCGCTAATAATCTTTTCCCTCTGTCCGTTTCCGGTGAATATTGATTCTGATTAAACACAATATTATTTCCCGAAGTATATGCTAATGCATTTATGCTTTGTGCAGACTTTGCAGCGACAGAATCTTTGTGAATCCGGACATTTGAAAAATCATATCCGAATCTCGGCTCGAAGAAACTTCTTACTTGTTCAGGTAATACTGTTCCTCCGGAATTTATATTTCCAATATAGTTTGTCACTTCATTACCTGCTTCGGCTTCACCGTTTCCATTTCCTTTCAGGTGTAATTTTTCTTCATCTTCACAATGTGCGCATTTTCTTTGTAAAATATTAACAGGCTTAAAAAAAGTATTTTCATTTTTATTGATTGACATTCGCATAACTTTATCTGCCATTGCGTCGGCTTCCTGTTCATAAATATCATTAGGTTGGTTGATTGAAAGCTTTGCTTGGAAGAATAAATTTCTTTTTAGCCGCATTATTTGTTAAAATATTTTGATGAGTAATATTTTTTATCGTTGAATGCATTTTTTCACCTTTTTTTTGAAATGTCAGGGCTTTTCAATCGGAATTGACTTTTTAAAAGATAACAAACCGGTCCCTGTAACCTCAATATCCACTGATACAAATACCTTTGTCGCAACCGGAATTTACAAGCCGGTCCCGTTCCTGCCTGCTAATTTTTGCTTCATTGACGTCGTCTATTTGTGTTACCTTGACAGGATTAAAACTCTCATCAGTTACTTTCCATTTTGGATTTTAATACCAACCTGCAAATCTTCATTCCCAGTAATTATTAATGCCTGTACAAATCCCGTTGCTTTGATGCTTGATGATGAACCTAAAAGCCCAATTCCCAGATCAAAGCCAGCACGGTGTTTTGCGATTGGGCTTAAATCCGCAATATTTGCAAGAGCGATTGCAAAGCTAGCATTGTGATCTGCATTTCGAATACGCGTTTCCGTGTCCAAGCCCTGCTCAAGTTCCTTAAGAGGGTCATCAACGTCAAAGAATGTTCTGGGTCAAATATGAGGTCCGGGTCGTTGAAGCCCGACCCCTGTATGCATGGCTTCATGAATTCATAATTCTGGACTGCACTTTAGGATTAGCGAAAATTTTCAACACAGTATTGTAACAAGACTGAAGTTGGATGAATGCGCAAAGTGGAGTCTCGCATCTTGAATCATCAACTGTTGCACAACGATACTCAACCTTTAAAAGTATAGAAAGAGCCTTTTCAATATGCCGATTACCCTCATCAATGATCTGCTGAAGTTTTGAGCGAAACATTATGAACGAAGCATTTCTAGCTTGCTCACGATCAAGAATAATTCTTTTGTTTGCTTTCTCAGAATATTCTTTGCAGCAGCAACTGACTCAGTAATGCTTCTTGCTTTCTCCGGTGAACAAGAAACCACTGTTAGAGGTATTGGAAGCACTGGTGTAGGAGGATTAATTGGTATAACTGGAATAACTGGTAGCACACGGGGATCTAAATCAGATTTAATAAGCATATCATCAATGCGATGAAGGGTTCGTTCACCCACTTCGAAGCCTCCTGGCGGTGCAATAGCTTCATCTATTTGAAATTGGCGAACGTTTGTTGCTGTATCCGGTCCGTATTTACCATCTGGCTGTCCATTATTGTCAAAAGACTTCTCCAGTTCCATACCAAGAAGTCGTAAAGCAAATTGGAGGCGTTTAACATCGTCACCCCGGGAACCTTGACGAAGAGTGGGAGCATTGCGAGATGCATCTTGAAGCCTGGGTGTATTTAGAAGATTTGATTTTAACGGTTGAGCTTCAGTTGCAACATTGATTCCATTTTTATCTTTTCGAAAGACACTTTGGGTAGCTGTACCTTTCGTTTCCTGAATAGTGCGCGTCAGCTCATGTGCGAGTAATCTTTTTCCGCTATCTGTCCAGGGTGAATATTGATTCTGATTAAACACAATATTATTTCCCGAAGTGTATGCCAATGCATTTATGCTTTGTGCAGACTTTGCAGCGACAGAATCTTTGTGAATCGAACATTTGAAAAATCATATCCGAATCTCGGCTCGAAGAAATTTCTTACTTGTTCAGGTAATACTGTTCACCGGAATTTATATTTCCAATATAGTTTGTCAGTTCATCACCTTCTTCGGCTTCACCGTTTTCATTTATTTTACGGTGTAGTTTTTTCTTCATCTTCACAATGTGCGCATTTTCTTTGTAAAATATTAGCAGGTTTAAAAAAGTATTTTTCATTTTTATTAATTGACATTCGCATAACTTTATCTGCCATTGCATCGGCTTCCTGTTCATAAATGTCATTCGACCGGTTGATTGTGAGTTTGGATTGAAAAAAAGGATTCGTTTAAATTCTTTTTTGAAAAAGTAATTTGTAATAGGTTTGTATTTTTATATTGTTTGGATTTTCTTAACATTTTACTTTTTTAAACTTAGATATTTTTTCAACTCTACCGAGAATATTTTAAAAAGAAAAGAGTTTTTAATTTGTTTAAAATTATTTTTCCTGCTTTACTCTCCCCATGAAAATCACTGTAGCACGAATAAATACTATTTGGGTCATTTAGATGATCTGCAAATATTGAAGATAGAAATACTCCTCTTGTTCGATCTCCACATAACCAAAATCGCTGCTATTAAGAGTAATATATCGTTCTACTCTGCACTATACCTTGATTTATAGCATCAATAATAGCAGACAGTCCTTGAGGATCTGGTCATCGGATTTAGATGGTGAGAAACCGGGACCTTTAAGAATGACTCTGACAGTGCCCAGGAATTTCATAAGATCACCCTGAGAAATAGGTGGTGGATCATAAGTCCCATTAAAACTGCAAAGATTTCCATTTACGCGATGCTTTCCCACTTGTTCATTGCTTGCAGTTCCATCTACAAATAAGTCCTGAACATTAGGAAGCAACATTTTTGTAATAACACATCTAGCCCTTTCAGTCCGCTTGTTTTTAGGATCTGGGATAACCCGTTTCCTTGATAGTAATGTAATGAATCTTTACGCGGAACATCAAAAGTATCTGGTAGTGGAACAATTCCTCCAAATGGACGAATTTTGATCTCTACTCTCCTGTTAAATACTCTATCAACGACTATAGGAATATTAATTGTATCAGGTATCGTTGCCCCAACTCCGTGTGGAACGGGAATAAAAGCAATAGCTCCTTTTGGAAATGGTCCCATTTACGTAACTTCCAGAGATTTATGATTGAAGAAGCAACAGCTGCTGCAACAGAAAATGCTCTTTCATCACTGACTTTCTTTTCAAATTTCTCCACGGTAATCCATCAGCATGACCTACTATAGATATTGCCCAAGTGGTAGAACAACCTACAGCTTTAAAACTCGTTACCACTATGTCCGCAAGTTTATTAATTTTTCCTTTTCTTGCTGAGGAAGTAGATCTACAGTGTCTCTGTATTGCCCCCCACCCTCGAATAACTTGATCTAACTGAACTGGACAATTGGGATTCTCAATTTGAATTTGATCATTTCCACTATTTATCGAATTATTATTGGATTCTTTACTACTTTCTTTTCTCGGTTCTCTTCATTAATTAATCCTCCTGGAGGCAATTCCACATTCCCGGCATCTAAATCTACATTATCTGATTTTTTGAATGATTTTACTCTGAATTGTCGAAACCTGCTGCACTACATGCGTCAGCTCATGCGCTAATAATCTTTTCCCTCTGTCCGTCCCGGGTGAATATTGATTCTGATTAAACACAATATTATTTCCCGAAGTATATGCTAATGCATTTATACTTTGTGCAGACTTT
Organism: Ignavibacteria bacterium; assembly: GCA_016710985.1. Lineage (GTDB taxonomy): Bacteria > Bacteroidota > Ignavibacteria > Tepidaquicellales > Tepidaquicellaceae > JAGPCH01. The sequence continues at coordinate 1,177 of JADJTX010000058.1, read as the reverse complement.
GCAGCTACAGAATCTTTGTGAATCCGAACATTTGAGAAATCATATCCGAATCTCGGCTCGAAAAAACTCCTGACTTGTTTTGGTAATACTGTTCCTCCCGAATTCATATTTCCAACATAGCTTGTCAGTTCATCGCTCGCTACAGCTTCGCCGTTTACATTTTCTTTCCTGTGTAATTTTTCTTCTTCTTCACAATGAGCGCACTTACGCCGGATCTTTGAACCTCCGCCAAAACGCCAAGTCTTAATATTAAAAATCCGAATGTTTGTATCATCTCTTTCAGTTGTAAGCCGGTAATCTCTCTCTAAAGCATTTCCTACTGAGATTGAGGTTGTTATGTTCGCAAGTGCTGCGTCGGGATCAATGCCGGGTAAATCCGGAATGAATAATTTCAGAAAGGGAACAGTACTTGCTTTTGTGCAATTTTCCTAAACCAAGACTTTTGTAAAATTGATATTGCCTTAGATATTCTTCTGATGATTCCTTAATATAGATGAAGTAAACGGTACTTCCTTGCAGTAATTCATCTACTATCTGAAGGTAATTCATTTTGTTGTAAACGGCACATTCAATTGAAAAGGTTTGGTTTTCCGGCCCATCGTCTAATATAACATCTTTGTCTTCTTTAGCTTTATCTCTTTGAATTAATCCGTTGGCCAGGTTTCATCTGTATTTCCTTCTCTCTTTCTCCGTTTCACATGCTGTACATTTTTCTGAATAAAAGACATAATGGCTTGGGTTTGAAAAACGGTTCATTAGCTAGAGAAGTATTGGGCATACGCATTACTTTGTCTGCCATTGCATCAGCTTCCTGCTCGCAAATGTCGTTGGTTGATTGATGGTCAGCTTCGGCTGAAAAAAGACAGTATTAGAATTTCTTTTCGATTGATGAGTCTTCCCGTTTGTATTTAAAAGAGATTCTTTCATTTATAATTTTATTTTTAAACAGATTGTATTTGAACTTAAAATACAATCGTCCGTCCTGACTTTACCTGACTTTTTTTCACATAAGTAACTTCATCTACTTTATTATTCCTGTGAATCGAATAATGCTATAGTAGCTCCCGTATTTGCTAAATTTATTTTAGAATTATCCAGGTTAATTGTAATAGTCCCTCCGGCTGCGAGCTGACCGTTTAGAGTTTGGTTCTTTAATTTCACTTTTATTTTCCATCCG
>JADJTX010000057.1 GCA_016710985.1 Ignavibacteria bacterium | reverse complement strand
CAGTGAGAACGGCAAAGCAGTTCAAGATCGTAAAGCTTCTTGAATTACTTCCGGAGCTTTTGACAAAACTTTTTTAAATATTAAATAATGAATGAAAATTTACAGATCCGGACATTTAAAAAGACCGGACATATTGAAGTGATCTGCGGAAGCATGTTCTCCGGAAAAACTGAAGAACTGATAAGAAGGATAAGAAGAGCTGAAATTGCCAAACAAAGAGTTAAGGTATTTAAACCAAAAATTGATAACAGATACAGTGAATTTGAAATTGTATCTCATAACGAACAGTCTTATCCATCTGTTGTAGTCGAAGATGCATCAGAAATTCCGGAAAAAAGTTTTGATGTAGAAGTGATCGGAATTGATGAAGCTCAGTTTTTTGATAACAATCTGATAGAGATATGCCAGAATCTTGCAGACTCCGGAAGACGTGTGATCGTAGCCGGTCTTGACCAGGATTACAGAGCTTTGCCTTTGAACCGATGCCGCAGCTTCATCGGTTGCTGAGTATATTACCAAGACGTTGCTGTTTGTGTAGTTTGCGGAGCACCTGCAAACAGGACACAACGAAATTCTGACAGCGACAATAAAATACTTGTTGGCGCTACAGATCATTATGAAGCCCGCTGCCGTCTTCACCATGTTGTCAATTCCGAAAAATTCGTCCAGTCAAGTTAAAATATTTTAACATAAATAATAATAATAATGATAAATAAAATTCTGATTTTAATTTTTTTAAGTTTCACATTAATTTCATGCGGTAAAAGATGACAAAACGCCTGGTGGCACAGATTCCGGAAAAGAAGATGCAAACAAGATCAAAGTCGGACTTGTATTTGATATTGGCGGCAGAGGTGATAAATCATTTAATGATGCAGCATATAAAGGACTTGAAGAAGCTAAAACTAAGCTCGGCATTGATTTTGAATCAATAGATCCGGGTGATGGCTCCGACAGGGAGTCCGCGCTCAGAAAGCTTGCAAGCAGAAAAGATATCGGATTAATATTCGGAGTTGGATTTATTTTCACAGAGGATATAAATAACATCGCAAAGGAATTTCCGGACAAAAAATTTGCATGCATTGATTATTCAGTGGACCCAACCAAAACAATTCTTCCTAATGTTCAGGCAATAGAATTCCGCGAAGAAGAGGGATCTTTTCTTGTCGGAGCATTAGCCGGTATGATCACAAAAACAAATAAAGTCGGATTTATTGGAGGTATGGAATCTTCGCTTATCAGAAAATTTGAGACCGGATAGGAACAAGGTGTGAAATATTCAAATCTGGATTGCAAGGTATTATCAGCCTATGTAAGCGTGACACCTGGAAGATTTAAGATCCGGGGAAAAGCTAAAGAGATCGCATTAAATCAGATTTCAAGCGGCGCAGATATAATTTATCATGCTTCAGGATTATCAGGATTAGGATTGTTTGAAGCTTCAAGAGAAAAAAATATTCTGGCTATTGGAGTCGATATGGATCAGGAAAAAGAAGCTCCGGGATTTGTACTTACTAGTATGGTTAAACAGGTTGATGAAGCTGTGTTTCAGACGATAAAAGAATTTAAGGAAAACAGTTTCTGAGGCATTAAGATATTCGGTCTTAAAGATAATGGTGTCAGTTATGTTTATAATGAAAGCAATAAAATTCATATCGCCTGAAGTAAACGGAAAGATGCAGGAGATCCGAATAAATTAATTTCAGGAGAAATAATTGTCGTGACGAAATGAACACATTTGGGATTTGGGATTTGGGATTTTGAAATTAACCGGCTGTTAAATATCGGGAAATATTTCAAATTTTAATGCAAGTGTGAACAACAGAAAGTCTGGATCAATTGTCACATCCGTCCAAAATGTTTTCATTGTAATAAAAAAAATAATTTTAATGATATATTAAATTATTAAGCTGATAACAATCATAATAAACCCTCTCCAAAACCCTTCCTTTTAAAGAAGTTATCTTGTTTTTTAAACGCAGAGCCACAGAGAAGCAGAGATTTTAATTTTTACGTATTCTCTGCTTCTCTGTGTTAAAATTTTTTTTATTCTTGAGAAAAATGAAATTGGTTAGTACAGGTTGAGGGCTCGGTGAGGCTATTTCGGGAAATCAAAAATTATCTTTTAATATAAATCTTTATCAAATTTTTCAACACGTATTAAAACTTTGACAGATGTGATAAATTGTGTTTTATTAACTGACATTCTTCCTTAACAAAAAAGTGTTTTAATCCATTGCTGTACATAATTTAACAGAGGGAAGTACACTTCTTTACTGAATCAGAATCCTGATGTTCAGACCTCTACTTCTTTGGAAGTTCTCGGTACTGTAGTAGCAGTATTTCCTGTAGGATTTGTGCTGATGTATCTGTAGAATAACTGCATGGTCACTTTAGTACTTAAAGAATACTGAACAGAAGGATTAACAGTTGTGACAGTTGACCCGTTTCCGGCTATCTTGTTTCCATTACCTGAAGTTCCATATTCATAATTAACAGGTTCGTTTGTCAGTTTTGAAATTGTTAAAGCAAAGGCAATATCATTTGATAAAGAGAGTCCGAATAAAGGCAGATTGAATCCTGACTTGGCAAAATTCGCATTGATACTCCATTCATTAGTATTCAAAGTCTGAATATTCGCGCCAATTGATTCAAACTATAGCTTACAGCCGAATTTATTCTGATCGTAGAGGTCAGATTACCTCCCATTACTTCTTTGAAATTAAAATTCAATCCTATCAGAGGACTAAATGTGAGTAACTGTCTGCGCATTCGGAATATCAATACTGTTGATATCAACTAGTTTGCTTTCTGTGTATTCTGAAATAAAACTATTATCCAAAGTTACGGAATTTGGCAAAGTCAGCAAACAAAAAACTTTTCGGAGTCCTGAGAATGTAAGTGTCCAGTTTGGAAATGGGAATGAATTATGTCACTTTTAAATGAATTGGTAAGATTTTGTCTGTTAGATGTTGGATTTCCTGGGATCATAAGAATAAGAAATTTTCCACATCACCCGAAAAGAAAAATAGAAATTACCTTCAGTATATGAACTGGTTTTACTCGTGGCGAACCTACAAAACTGGCAGTTGCATTAAAATATATAAGATTATTTGTGAATCCCCATCTTGTTTTAAAATTAAGAGACATTGTAATATTTTCCGGTAATACAGGATTCAAAGTTGTTGAGAATCCTAGTTCATTTCCCTGTCTGTAAACATCAGATATTTGCGTAAGATTTGGCGCTCTTCACCCGGATAAAGACCAAAGCCCATCTGATAAGACCTTGAAGGACCGTACTGCTCCTGTGAGCTCGGATAGAACCAGAAATTTCCGAATCCGGGGATTGCCCAGTACTCCACTGTTGGCAACTCCGTTATTCTGAGAATATGTAATGCTTATATCATTCAAACAAATGACTTAAATATTTTCAGAATATTTTCAATACTCTGACTATTACCGGTTTCATTTGTTGAATCCCTTCCTATTCCTCCAGTCCTTAGTTTATTTTCACCATCACCTTTAAAAAGATTAAATATCCATTTAGTCTTAAACTCGCTGTCCGAAACAACACTCTCATAGCTTGTTCCATATCCGACATTCGTATTAAGGTTAGGATTTATCCATCCGTATCTTACATTATAATTTCCAGCAAGGACCATGAACTTATCAATATAGGGAAGATTAAATCTCGGATTGATCGTAACCTGCTGAGTATAATCCATATCTTCACCAAAGTTTACCAAACCATTATTAAAAATATGTCATTAAAGATTTCATCATCCGCTCTTTGAGTTAAATTGGTATCCACTTCAAGAGGATAGATCACTACCTACTCTGAAGTTATAATTTCCCGCAACATCGACTATCCAGTTCTCAATAACTTTCCAGTCAAGCTGAATCCCCTGTTGGCTCTAAAATCCTTTAAGTAAAATCTGCAGTAGTCAATGTCCGCTGTTGAATTCTGTTTTCGAGCGGTTGAAGGTGGTATTTGCATTAAAGTTCTGAGCAAATAAAGGAGCCAGTGGAATGAATGGGAAGGAGAAATACATCTTATCAGATTTATATTTTTCTCTAAAGGCAAGTAGAGTACCAATATTTAAATTGATTTTCTCACTTAGTCCGAAATCCGTTCCTGAATGATATTCCGCCGTCGTATCTGAATTCATCCTGTATTGATAGGTCAGGTCTCTTGAATTTCCAAAAACAGATTCAAATTAAATCGAGCTGATTTTGACAATTCTTTAATGAGAAATTCTACTTGGAAAATTGAACTGCATATTACTGATATTAAGACTGTTAATAACGACCAGTGTCTGAGCTTCAGTATTTAAATTATTTCTTGCATTGTTGGGCTTCTCGCAGCCTGTAAGCTTGAGTACATTCTGATACCTTTCCTCGGCTGCCTTTCAAGCAGAATATCCGTACCGGGATAGCTTGAGGATTGATCAGATTTTCAGAATGCCTGAACGTAATTGGCAGTGAGATAAAATTACTCCACCTTTTGAGATCATTGAAGCAAAAAGATTATTTATGAATCTGTTAAATTAATTGTTGCATCAAAATCCCAGCCAAAAGTAGAGTTTCTGACCCAACTCTCGCATCAAGTCCGTGAAAGAAGGATCTGTCTGAGCTATTGTAAAATTCAGATCCATAAATCGCAAGCTTCATATTGCGCTTGCAGTATAAAAGGCCAAATCTTATCATCAATTACATTAACAAGTCTTAGCTCGTTAAACCAAACACTCCGCTTATTGAAGAATTTAAAGCGCTTCGGTTTTTTTAGCACCAATTTTTATCTTTTTTAATGGATTTGAGATCCGGATTACTGGAGACAGTGTAAGAAGCTCCCGGCGGACCGTTGATAGAATCCTGCTGTACGGGTAAGCATTTGTTTCTCTGCCAATCTTAAGCTGAGTCAGATCTGCAAAACTTATCTCTACATTATTGAGTTCATTCCATGGCTGACCAGGTCTCTGATCGGGATGTATAGCGCTCTTGTATTCATAATAGTTATTTGATTCATTACCGAATCTGACAATCATAACCGCGTCAAATGTTTTCGTTTGTATAATTAAATGAAGGATCACCATTAACAAATAATTTATTGATCTGTAATTGAAAAGATCAAGTGGCGCGCTGCTGAAATCTTTTAGCAATTTTCTTTACACCGTTATTCAGGTTAAAAACTTCAATTGAAAGAGACTGCTCGTTTGAAAGAGTGTTTACATTATTCTGACCTCTGATTGTCTGTCTTAAAGCATCTCCGGGAATCGGACTCTGATAAGTCTGAGGATTCTGTTCAATACTGACTGCTGTGATATTATAAGTTGTGTCATTTTTATCTTGCTTCACCCACTGATTTCCTGTAAGACTGATATCATACATCTGAACACTTGTACTGTCAAGCAGATCCGTCATCCACATTCTTGCATATGTAATATTGGTGAATACGGCATTACCATATGACTTTTTATATTCCGAAAGCGGTATCTTGAACTGATACCAACCGTTACTTCCCTGCCCGACTATATAGGGATTATTCTCCGTATTAAGACTGACTTCGAACTGGAAATAATCATTTATATTTCCAACGGTACTTGTCTTGTTAAGATCTTCCGTATCAGGTCTTCGACCTCCTTCGAAATTTATATTACCTCAGTTCCGTTGATTCGTGCATAATCTACCTGTCCTGTAGAAACATTATCGTCCAGAGCAGGGTCACCAAACTCTTCTGCTGGAGGATCCGCTCCCCGTTAAGATCTCTGTACATCTGCCGCTCCTGATCATCAGTCATAAAATCAAGTCCTATATCATTTGCAGTGATCAATTCTCCATTTCCAAGAGTGTCTTCAGTATTAAGTTTTCCATTAGGTATAGCATCCTGAGAAATATTTCCAAGATCAATAACCAGTTTTCCGCCATTTCCTGCATTCGGTCCTTTCTGGATCTTCATGCTGAACTCTATGAAGTTTATATTCTCATTTACAAGATCATTACTTGTAGTATTAAGATATTTCATTACTCCGTTCCAGTAGTAGCAAGATCAGGTATTGTATCATAACTTCGGTTATAATTATACACACCTCTTGTCTTAGGCGCATAGGTCATATAAAAAGGAGTTACAGAATTCCTGACTAACCTGCAACGTCAATATTCTGATAAATGTCAGTAAGCAAAGCGCTGTTTGCAATATTGTACCAGTTTATTTTGCCCTTTTTGAATGCTTGATACTGTCTACAGGTGGTCCGATAAAGTCATCCAGCGGTACAGATGCCATTGTCCAGGAATTATACGTACCGCCGAGTGATACAATTTTCTTTACACCTTCCATATCATCAATGTAAGCAACAGCTTCGTTGTTATCATCAGGGATCAGACTTTTGTTGGTATTCGGATCAGGATTCATTGAAGCTATCTCACCTCTGAGCGTAATTGTAGATGGAACTTTTTGTATTATATCCGGGAAGAAGATTTACAAGATTAGTTAATAAGCCTGAATTAAATTCAGTTTGAATATTCAAACCGAACATAGGAATTATTTGTAGGCTCTTCGCCAATTCTTACTTTATCATTGAGTGTCTGCTGATTAAGATTTACAAATGTAAATCCGAGACTGCTCTTATCCGATATCTTAAAATCACCTTTAAAGCCTAAAAACGTCTTGGACGCGAGCGTAAAGAGATCATTTGTTTCGTAAGATATCCGCAGATCTTTTGACAGCAGCGCTGCCGCATTCCGTATCACGACCGTACCGGTAGAATAATCAACTGTATAATCTGAATTAACTTCAAGATTTCTTTCACCGATCTTTACGATCACACTTCCCTGTACAATATTAAATCCAAGATTAATAGTATTACTGATTCCTCTGTTCGCCTCTTGCTTGGCCGGTCATGACATAATTATTGGAATTGGGAAGTAGTCTGGAATTTGCTTTCAGCTCTGTATATATCTGAGGATACCAGTAAGTTGCAGAGTCAATTGTAATTCCGTTTATCGTATCTCTCAGATTATTTAGAAATGGCTTAAGAGTAGGGAAAATAATATAACCGTTTTCGGTGTCAATAGTAGCTCCGGGTAAAAAATCAAAAAGGTTATCCGGTCCCCCGCTCCGCCCGTTCGAATATTTATCCAGTCCCATTATTGTTATAATGTATGCATTCAGATTCTGAATAGGATAAGTAGGATTATAAACTCCTTCATTTACATATCTGATCTGAAAATCAAATCCATCTCTGACAATTTTTGAACCGGAAGCCGGTAAATATTTTTCATCTTTAATTCCCATGCATGTGTGTTAGCAGGAATAAGAGTACTTACCTTTATCATTTTAAGTACAAGAGTATCTGTTGATCTTACATTTGTATCAGTGCTTATAGTACCATACTGCTGACCTGTAGTTGTTCTTTTTATAAGCAACACCTGCAAAATAATTATCAGGTAAACTTATCTTCAGAGTTACAAAACCGGCGAACTTGTTTAATGAATACTCGGAAGGTTCTAGTTTTCTCACAACACCGTATGCGCTTATTCCCTGTTGCGGATTTGGAACTGATTTTAAAGAATCATTATATTTACCTGTTTCCTGAGGAATTGGACCAAGATCAACATGCAAACCGGCTCTTCTGTATCCTGTGGTAGTAACATCAGTCTGCACCCACACTTCAAAAGAATTTTCATCTACACTCAGATCACTCGTCTGCTGACTTATACTTGTACTGTTAAAATAATCAAGGAAACTGACTTTATATGCTGTATCCAGGAAATAATGATTATCCGAATAATCCCATACTTTCAGATTAAACTCCTGATCTACAGCTCCTCCCGCTGTAATCCTTAACTTCAGTCTTACTTTTTTCTGTGAAACAACTGCAGATAGCTGTAGAGCTCCGAGCTGAAACTCACCTATCACTCCAAACAAAGCCTGAGAAAATCCTATCAAACCTGAATTAGTCTGAAGCGATACGTTACCCCCCTTCTATTCTTTTACTACTTCATCAGCATAGCCTTCATATTTGATCTTTAATTGATTTTCAAAATCAAACAATCTCTGAGTATTATAATCCGCATCAATAAATAATTTATCTCCGACTGTACCTTTTGCAGTAAGCTGTACTTCTTGTTTGAAATTTATACTGTTGTTTGAATTACTGACTCGGATATGATAGTCTGATCACTGGTATTATTCTGATAAGATGCCGTAATGTCAACAGCGCCGTTTATTTTTAAACTAAGTGTAGGCGGACTGAAAATACTTTCCGAAGTAAACGGAAGCGGAATTGTTATGTCTGTTATTTTCTCAAAAAGTTTACTGATATCATCTTTTGTATTACCCTGAAATTTATTAGCAACTATTTCTTCAAACGATTTTTGATTATTTATAAAACTTCTGTCGGCAATATAATTATCAAGAAAGCACGAGCGGGGCGCGAATAGGATGTCCATCCAGAGTTTCTGTAACTACTACATTCCCCGAACTGTCAAAGGTTAATTCTTTTTTAATACTGGATGCTTCTCCAAGTAAGAAAGGTGATTTTGGTGCTGAAAGATATGTACCGAATGAATACTCAGGTACATAAGTAAAATATTTAATACGCACGGTCGAATCCCCTACAAATTCACTCTTAACCTCATTTGAGAGCAATGAATCTTCAGAAACAACGCTGCCTGTATCATTAGGATTTGTTTTGACATAATTAAAATTGGTATTACCAGTATTTCTTCTGCCTTGAGAAAAAGAAACATTGCTAATAACAAATAGAATTATTATTATTATCGGAACCGATGTGTAATTAAAAACTGTTACTTTGTTTTAACTGAATTGAAATTCAATTAATGTGTTGTTAAAATTGCAAAAATGTATTGTTTTATCAATAAGCTTATTTTTAATTTTTAAATTAACTTCTTTAAACTATAGACAATTTCTTACCGAATTTAACTCTCTTTTCAAGATTTATATTCCTAAATTTGTTCCAATTATAATTATTAAAAATTTAACATTCAATGTTTAATATTAAAAACTTGTTTTTTTTTCCTATTTCTCTTTTTTCTCCTGTTACCGATTAAAAATGTTTATTCTCAATTTGATCCTCATCCGGAGTTAGACTGGTTCACTTTAGAAACGAAACACTTTTATGTTCATTATCACAGTGGCACCGAAAGGACTGCTCAGACAGTTGCAAAAATTGCTGAAGAAGTTTATGGTCCAATCACCTCTTTGTATGATTACAAACCTCAAAGACCGGGTAACTTTTATTATTAATGACGTTTCCGATATTGCCAACGGTGCGACGGATTATTTCGGAAACAGAATCGAGATTTATGCTTCGGGTATGGATTATGATCTGAGAGGGTACACACAACTGGCTACGGAATGTTGTGACTCACGAGTTTACTCACGCTATCCAGGTACAGGGCATCTTTAAAATACGGAAACAAACTTCCCGCAATTTATCTTCAATGGCTTGGATATGAAAATGAGATCCGACCTGATGTTTTATACGGATATCCTAATATTATAATTTCATATCCTATTTCAGGAGTTGGAGTTCCGGCATGGTATGCCGAAGGAACTGCGCAATATCAGCGCCAGCAGCTTTCTTATGAATACTGGGATTCACACAGAGACATGATTTTAAGAAGTTATATAAATGACGATAACCTAATGTCATGGGGAGAGATGGGTCAGTTTTCTTCCATTACAAGTTTAAAAGCTGAATCAATTTATAATCTCGGTTTTGCTTTGACCAGATATATTGCAGAGAAATACGGTGAAAATAAATTAAAGGAAATAACAGAAAACCTAGGAGACTTTACAAACTTCAGTATGGACAGAGCTGTAAAAAAGGCATTGGGCATTGACGGAAAGCAGCTATACAATGAATGGAAAGCATATCTCAAAAAAGATTATGATATCAGACTTACTGATGTAAGAAGCAGTATGATTGACGGATTACTAATTGAAGAGATTGGATTTGCAAATTATTATCCGCAGTTTTCTCCGGACGGTAATAAAATTGCTTATCTTTCCAATCAGGATTTTGACTATGGCTCTACAGGACTTTTCATTTATGATATTAAAAAGAAAAAGAGTGAATTTGTTACTGCACCTGTCGCTACTAATTACTGCTGGTCACCTGACGGCAAGAAAATTATTTTTGCCAAGCGAAATTCACCCCCGACCATTCATCATGCTACTATTTATGATCTGTATGAATATGATCTCAAATCAAAGAAGAAAAAAGATTAACTGAGAATCTGAGCTTACTCTCCTTCTTATTCTCCGGACGGAAAGATGATCTGCTTCGTTGTCAACAGAGACGGAACTCTCAATCTTGAGATCGCTGATGCTAACGGTAAGAATTATGATCCGATCACAGCTTTCAATAACGGCGAACAGGTATATAATCCTAAATTTTCCAGAGACGGCAAGAAAATTGTTTTTGATTATTCTTTCGAAGAATCAAGAAAGCTTGCGGAGATTGATATTGAATCCGGCGCTATAAGATACATACTTGATGAAAAGGAATAGATTATAGAAATCCTGTTTTTTCAACTGACGGAAAAAAAGTTATATTTTTCATCCAACAAAACCGGGATATTTCAATATTTATTCTATGAATATGGAAAATAATGAAGTTAAACAGATCACAAATGTATTAGGCGGAGCTTTTATGCCTTCTGTTGACTCTACCGGTGATATAGCTTTTGCGACATATAAATCGACCGGTTATAAGATTGCTATGATAAAAGAATTTAAAAGAAGGATCCGACAGAATTCGGATCATGCAAGCAACCTGATAAACTGATACCAAAATACGCTACAGAGGATTCATTGAAAGCCGGCAGTAATTATAACTGGGTGAAACTTAAAAATTTCAACGATAAAGAAGTAACCAAGTATGAAAAGAAACCATACAGCAGCAAGTTCACGCCTTTATCCATAGTTCCAGTGTTGAGATTTGATACTTATAAACGAGCTAATCAATACAGTTTTTTTGAAGCTATAAAACCCGGATTGTATTTTTTCTCAAATGAAGCCTTAAACAGGTTTTCAATTTTTGGCGGTGCATCAATAAACTCACAGTCTGAAAGAGATTTGTTCCTTACATTTGAATACAATAATGGATTTCCTTTCTTCAAGGATTTTTTCACAAAGCAGGTTAAGTTTCAACCAAAGTTCACACTCGGCGGTTATAATGTCACTAGAAACTCTACTGTAAATATTGGATTTCCAACAGATACAATTGCAGATGACATTACTTATGATCTCTTATCATTTGATTTCAGCATGGCTTTTAATATCATCAACAATAACCATCTTGTAGATGCAGGTTATATTTTCTCACAATATGATTATGACCTGATGCATTTGCAATACCGGGCAGCGGAATTTCTGTCCGATCTACCATGAAACCTATTTCAAAGCAAATGATTTTTTTCTTTCTTATAACTACAGTTATACATTACCAAACAGGAATTCTGATATTAATCCGATAGGAAGAAATATAGACGTCCGATATGATTATGAAATCAGCAATATCAATCCTTCAATACAGGTAAATGATGACGGGTCTGTCTCTCCAACCAATTACGAAACCCGAAACCTTAATAAATTATTCGGGGAGTTATCACAAGGTTTTGGTCTATTCAATAACAGACATTCATTAACTTTAAAATTAACCGGCGGAACTATATTTGGTCCTCCAGTTGAATCATTTTATGATTATTATGCTTCAGGGTTACCGGGAATGAAAGGATATCCTTTTACGCAGTTGGCGGAGGAAGAATGGCTGTTGCAAATTTAACATACCGGATGCCTCTGATTCAAAAGATTGACACGGAATATCTCCCATTGTATCTGATAAACTTTATCTTTCGATATACGGGGATTTTGGGAATGCCTGGAACGGCAACGCGACAAAACTAGATCAGTTCAAGACAGACATAGGCGCACAGTTAAGACTGCAGGCATTTTCATTTTATGTATTTCCTACAAGTATATTTTTTTGATGCTGCTTACGGTTTTAATCAGTTTTCAAATGTTTATAATGATGAGCTTTTCACATACGGTAAAGACTGGAATTTTATTTCGGAATGCTCTTTGGATTTGATATCTAACAGATCAAAAAATGTAATGAATATAATTTAAGATTGAAAGAGTTTTTAAATTCATTACTTTGCGTATTGCAATTTTAATCTTAGCTGTAAAATTGTAAAAATTTTAAAATCCGCGCCCGTAGCTCAATCGGATAGAGCAACAGCCTTCTAAGCTGTAGGTTACTGGTTCGATTCCAGTCGGGCGTACAAAAAAAATTTAGCGGCAGATTCAGTGTCGCTTTTTTTTTAAAACATTATGAAAAAAAAAGTAGCTGTCATTACGGGCGCTTCAAAGGGTATCGGACTTGCCTGCGCAAATCTCTTCTTAAAAAATAAATATATTGTAATTAATGCATCACGGACTGATTCAAATCCATTAAAAAGAAAAGACTACCATTTTATCAAAACCGATGTTTCCAAAGAAAAAGAAGTAATTGAACTTTTCAAACAAGTAATAACTAAGTTTAAAAAGGTTGATGTCCTGATATGCAGCGCCGGGTTTGGGAGGTTTTCGAATTTAGCAGAATCTAAGACTAAAGATTTTGATGAGATGTTTGATGTAAATGTAAAAGGTCTTTATCTTTGCAACAGGTATGTATTGAAAACAATGCTTGAAAAAAAATCCGGGACTATTATAAACATTTCTTCTATCAGCGGGAAAAACGGAATTGCCACTGCTTCGATATACTCTGCGACGAAACATGCAGTCATTGGATTATCCTCTTCATTAATGGCTGAAGTCAGAAAGGATAACATAAGAGTTGTGACTGTCTGTCCGGGTTCTGCAGATACAAATTTTTTCGATGATCCAAGCGCTTCATTAAATTCAAGAAGAGATACAATACTTTCAGCTGATGATGTTGCAGAAACCTGCCTGCTTGCGGCTCAGCTGCCGGAAAGAGCGTTAATAAGCGAAATTGAAATAAGACCTTTGAATCCTCTCAAATAAACCATTTACAATTTCTTAACTGTTTCATAGAACCAATCTTTATTTGGGACCAATTTTTTTTCATTATCAAGTTCTTTTTTGAAAATCACTTTCAAAGAATTTTTATTTTCTGATTTACTCTCATATACTTTTATCAGTTCTGTTAAAAAATAATTATAAATCCGAATTGTATCTTTTTGTCCGGCTGTTAATGCTTTCCCTACTCTGAGATATTGCTTCAGATTATCTACTATATATTTCGCTCCAGTTATGTTCTTTAATTCAAAATTAATTCTCCCAAGAAGAAATTTTGCATGCGAGTAATAATTTGGATCTTTGACACTTATACTGTTGAGATACTTAAATATATTTTTAGTATCCTTTTTATAAAAAAGGATTTTAGCCTTTGCGAGATTAAATGCATCGATTGCAAAGACCGGGTCTAAATGTTTTTCGTAAGAATCTAAAAATTTTTCTAACCAGCCAATTTCTTTTAATGCTAAAGCAATATTCGCGACACTATTAATTTCGAAATGTGTAATGATATCATCCTTTAAGAATAATTTCCCGTCGTTCATAATTTTATAAATTTCAAAAACCGGCCTGCGGTATTCTACCATACCCATGTTTATCTTTTGTATGTAATATTGCGTGACATAGTGATAATAATAACTCTGCTTATCTTTCCTGAATTTTTCCCCCTTTATTTTCAGATAGCTCTTTAGCTCCCGCAGGTACTTATCATCCATACTGTCAAACATTCTGACTACACAATAAATAATAAAAAGATTAGGATGATGCTTGTATATTTCATCTTTGTTCGCTTCAACAAATTCAATAATTTCAGCGTAATACTTTTTATTATAGTGTATCTTTTCATCTTTGTCAGCATCACTGTGAAACATCTGATTAAATGTGTGAAGCTTTGCAAATGAAAAGTAATAATCCAATGTGTCGGATTTTATCTGTTTATTATTATCAAATTTTTCCCGCAGATCCCCGAACTTATTCTCGATCAGTTCATCAATAAAATTAATTTTGTTTATATAGTACTCCTCATCCTTTGAAAAACTTTTCTGAAGAGTTTTGAAATTTCCTTATAATACTTATTATATCTCTTTACCAGCCCTCTGTTTCTCAATGACTTTAAAAGCAATATCCGGTTTCTCATTTCATCACTGTCAGCCTCAAGCTGTATAAAAAATCCTTCCATGAAAAAAGAAAATTCAGAAACCAGTTTCCTGAAGTTTACTTCATTTACTTTTTTTGACATGAAAACATTCAAAGATATATTCTCTTTGCTTAAATCTTCTTCAGAAATATCGGGGTAAATTTTTTTGAGATAATTAAATAATCTTACTATGTTCTTGTTGGTTGTAAAATAAGGGGAATTGACTGCCAGTTCCAGATAATAAAATTCTTCTTTTGTCAGGTTGCGTATGTATTCAATCATTTGTTCTCTCGGTGAGTTTTAAAAAATTGATTGAATTTATTAATCTTTTCTTATAAACAAAATGTAAAATAAAAGATGTTTATTTCTGATTATATCTGCGAGAAGCATAAAGGAAAAGTATTTTGCAACTTTAATTTTCTAAGTGATGCTCTAAAAGTCGAATTGATTTTATAACGCAGTTTCGTTATTTTTGTAATCGCTCAAGGTTATGGAAAGTAATAAAAAAAATTCTGAAAAGAATAAAAGTTCTTTAAAAGACATTATATCCAAGCCGATATTCAAAGTAGATTCTAAAATTGCTCAGTATTCCGGATTAGGTCTTACCCTGGCAGTAACAATCCTGATATTTTTTTTTATTGGTAAATGGATTGATGGTAAAGCGGGGACCACTGTAGTATTCACATTAATACTTACATTTACCGGTTTTGCAGCAGGGTTCTACAGTTTTTACCTGAATATAAAAAAACTGTCGGAATCAGATAAAAAAGAAAATCCTAAATACAATAAATTCTGAGAAACTTAGATTTCAGAAAGTTTGCAGCAAAGATTGTTATCATTAGTGCAGTTTTGATTTCTTTTTGTCTAGTATATATCTACTTTGCTGATCAACTGATATTCATTACTCCTTTAATTCTCGGATGGGTATTGAGCTTTGCAAGTGTAATAATCGGCAGTTTTATAATTACAAAAGCTTTTGCAACTTCCGGCAAAGGATTCATTAATACAGTTCTGCTTAGCATGGTTGTAAGAATGATGGTCACTGTTGCTTTGATTTTCGTTCTGATATATTTTTTTAAAGTTGAAAAAATAAGTTTAGCGGTTTCATTTTTTTTCTTTTATATTTTATTCCTGATACTGGAAATAAATTTCCTTTCAGACAAAACCAATAAGAAATAAACTACAGATTATAATTAATTGATAAAAATTTTGGATCTAAAAAAATTCGCAATCCCCTTTCCGTTCAGATCATTTATTCTTAAGCTTTCTTTAATATTAATATTTTTTTCTCTCACAGCAAAAACTTCATTCTCTCAGGGTGCTAATGACTCAAAGAAGCCAACTGAAGTTCAAAAGATTGAAAAAGAAGGAGAAGAACTTGTTCATGAAGGCGAAGAGCAATTTGATGTCATAGAAAAAATTGTTGACCACAACTATATAGATTTTTATTTTCTCGGGAAACTGCATTTACCCCAGTTCAAACCTGTTAATATATTAGGAATAGACATAGATTTTTCAATTACAAAAAGCGCTGTGATGATGTTTCTAGCAGCCATTATAATGATTTGTGTCCTGCTGTATGCAGTTTCAAGCAACAAGAAAAACAAGGTCCCTAAAGGGATCGGTAATGTAGTGGAATCCCTTGTTGTGTTTATCCGGGATGAAATTGTGCTGCCTAACATGGGTCCGGCAGGTCTGAAACTGATGCCTTTCTTTCTGACACTATTCTTTTTCATTATGTTTGCCAATTTACTGGGATTGTTTCCGTTTATGTCACAGCCGACAAAAAACATTAACATTACAGCAGCTTTGGCACTGATCACATTTGCAATCACACAATATAAAGGAATACAGGCGCATGGTTTCGGCGGCTATGTAAAAAATTTAATTCCCCCGGGTGTCCCGGTTTTTGTTTTACCAATTATGATTGTTGTGGAGTTTATAGGATTGTTTACAAAACCATTCTCACTCTTAATGAGGTTGTTTGCAAACATCACTGCCGGAACAATTATTATTTTTTCACTGATCGGTTTGATATTCGTAATGGAGTATGCGGGAACTGTCATCGCGGTGCCTTTTGCAATATTCATTTATATGATTGAAATATTCATTGCACTTTTACAGGCATATATATTTACGCTTCTTTCGGCTTTGTATATTAATATGGCGATGCATCATCATTGATGATTTGGAATTTCAGAGATGTTTTAAAAAAATTAATTTTTCAGGTTTTAAAAACAAATATAAAATAATTTAAAAACAAAAAGGAGAATAATTAAAAATGGATTTAGCATTTTTAGGAGCCGGGATCGGAGCCGGATTAACAGTAATAGGAGCCGGAATCGGAATCGGCAGATTAGCAGGTTCGGCGCTGGAATCGATTGGAAGACAGCCTGAAGCAGTAGGTGAAATCAGAACTACCATGATCATTGCAGCTGCACTTGTAGAAGGTGTTGCTCTGTTCGGTCTTGTTATCTGTATTTTGCTTGCTACAAAAGCATAATACAAATTTTATTTTAGAATTTACACGGAAAGATGATATATTTTTTTCCCTGTGAATATTCAATTTAACTTTAAATAAATTCAGATAATGATTTATTATCTATCTTTACTATTTAATTATTCGATGATTTTTATGTTCAGCGAGCCGGGACATGAAAAGCCAAGTCTTTTATCCGTAAACCCGGGGCTTATCATCTGGCAGATAATAATCTTCATAATTCTTTTGATACTTTTAAAAAAGATTGCATGGAAACCTTTATTGCAGGCGCTTCACTCAAGGGAACAGGGGATCAGGGACTCCATCGATCAGGCTGAGCAGTTAAAAAAAGATTCGGAAGAGCTTATGATTCAGAATAAGAAAATTCTTGCTGATGCCAATTCACAGTCAATGAAGATCCTTAATGATTCCAGGGATGCAGCCAATAAACTCAGAGAAGAGTTAATGGCAAAAGCTCAGGAAGATTCAAGAAAGCTTATAGAACAGGCAAAGGTAGAAATCAAACAGGAGAAAGATTCTGCAATGGCTGACCTGAGAAATGAAGTTTCAGACCTTGCAATCAAGGCTGCAGAAAAAATTCTCAAAGATAATCTCGATGAAAGCAAGCAGAAAAAAATTGTAAACGATTTCATTTCACAGATTCCAAGTAATTAAAACAAGTTATGATAACTAAAGCAGCGAGAAGATATACAATTGCACTTTACGGAGTTGCCGAAGAAAAAGGAACCCTGAATGATGTCACGGATGACATTACAAAAATACTGGGGATCATAAATTCAAACAGGGACCTCGAACTTTTCTTCAGAAGCCCGATTGTCAGTAAAAGCAAAAAACTTTCTTTAATAAAGGAAATATTTGAAGGTAATGTATTACCTCTGACAATGGATTTCATGGTGCTTCTGATTCACAGACGAAGAGAGGCGCTGATGCAGGGTATCTTCGAAGATTTCATTAATCTGAAAAAGGAAAAAGAAGGTATCGTAGATGTGCTTGTAAAGACTTCCATTCCTCTGAATGATGAAGAAAAAGCAAAGATGAAGCAAAAGATTGATTCTTATACAAAATTAAAAAGCGATCTGACATTTGAAATCGATAACAGTATTATCGGAGGCTTTGTAGCGAAGATCAATGATACAATACTGGATGCAAGCATTAAAAGACAGCTGGAGAGATTGAAACAGAAGTTTAAGCAGGGTGATTTCATACTTAATTAGTTAAAAGTTGAAAGTTAAAGGTTAAAAGTTTACAACAAAAAAATTAAAAAAAATTTAGTTTAAAAATATTCAGGAGAAATAAATAATGGCAGAAGTAAAATCAGATGAAATATCTGCGATACTCAGAAAGCAGTTATCCGGATTTGAAACAGAAGTAGATGTATTTGACGTCGGAACTGTATTATATGTTGGTGACGGAGTTGCCAGGGTTTACGGACTTTCAAAGTGCGAAGCGGGTGAATTGATCGAGTTTCCGAATAATGTATTCGGGATCGCATTGAACCTTGAAGAAGATAATGTTGGATGTATTCTCTTCGGTGAATCTTCACTTGTAAAAGAAGGTGATCTTGTAAAGAGAACAGGAAGAATAGCTTCAATGCCTGTAGGTGAGCAAATGCTGGGAAGAGTTATCAATCCTCTGGGACAGCCATTGGACGGTAAAGGTGAAATTCATACTGATAAATTTTTGCCTCTTGAAAGAAAAGCACTTGGTGTTATTCAGAGACAGCCGGTGAAAGAGCCGCTGCAGACCGGTATAAAAGCAGTTGATGCGATGATACCTATCGGAAGAGGACAAAGAGAATTAATTATCGGTGACAGACAGACAGGAAAAACAGCTGTTGCCATTGATGCTATCATAAATCAAAAGGGCAAAGGTGTTTTTTGTATTTATGTTGCTATCGGTCAGAAAGGATCAACAGTTGCACAGGTTGTAAAAAGTTTACAGGACGGCGGAGCAATGGAGTATACAACAGTCATTGCTGCAACAGCATCTGACCCTGCCCCGCTGCAGTACATTGCTGCATTTGCAGGAGCTACACTCGGAGAATTTTTCAGAGATTCAGGAAGACATGCTTTGGTAGTTTATGATGATCTGACAAAACAGGCGGCGTCATACAGAGAAGTTTCATTATTATTAAGAAGACCTCCGGGACGTGAAGCATATCCGGGAGACGTATTTTACCTTCACTCAAGATTACTCGAAAGAGCTTCAAAGCTTTCAGATGATCTTGGAGGCGGAAGTCTCACGGCATTGCCTATCATTGAAACTCAGGCAGGTGACGTATCAGCATACATTCCGACAAATGTTATTTCAATTACTGACGGACAGATATATCTTCAGTCTAATCTTTTCAACTCGGGTATCAGACCGGCTATTGACGTAGGTATCTCTGTATCACGGGTTGGAGGTAATGCACAGATAAAGGCAATGAAGAAAATTGCAGGAACACTGAGACTTGACCTTGCACAGTTCAGAGAGCTTGAAGCATTTTCAAGATTCGGCTCTGATCTTGATAAGGCGACGATGCAGCAGCTTAACAGAGGTGAAAGGCTGATAGAAATTTTAAAACAAAAGCAGTACTCCCCTGTTCCTGTTGAGAATCAGGTGCTGATCATTTATGCAGCTACAAAAGGTTATCTTGATGAAATTCCAGTACAGTATATTCAGAAATATCAGGAAGATCTTTTTTCACAGGTTGAAAATCTGCATGGCGATATTTTACAGAGCATAAGAGAAACGAAAGACCTGACACCGGAAAACGTTGAAAAGCTGAATAGCGTGCTGAAGGATTTTACTGAGAAGTATAAAGCGTCAGTTAAGATATAGTCAATCGTCAATCTTTAATCTTTAAAAAATAATAAATCTTAAGAATCTTATAAATCTTACAAATCTTTAATACAATTTGGCAACACTTAAAGAATTAAAAGTCAGGATAGGCGGAGTAAAGGGTACTCAGAAGATAACCAAAGCAATGAAGATGGTAGCTTCCGCAAAGTTCAGAAGAGCTCAGGAAAGAATTGTATCCATGAGACCTTATGCACATAAGATTAATGAGCTGCTGAATTACCTGGTCGAGGTTGCAGGTGAGGAAGCCAATGAAATAATGGAGCAGCGTGACGGGAAGAACAGACTTGTAGTTGTTGTTTCCTCTGACAGAGGTCTTGCAGGTTCATTCAATACAAACATAATAAGGTACGCTTTAAATTATATTAATACACTTGGTAAAAATACAAAGGTTGTAACAGTCGGAAGAAAGGCAACCGATTCTCTGAAGAAAAGAGATGTAAA
>JADJTX010000056.1 GCA_016710985.1 Ignavibacteria bacterium | reverse complement strand
AGCATTTGTTTTTAATCCGATCATCATTCAGCTTTGATTAATAAATTTCACTCAATCACTTTCTAAATATTAAAAAAACCGTAATCATCAAAATTATAATAAATATTATGATAACCAAAGCCCAGCGTCCTATGAATGCATTAATTTTTCTGTCTGTTTCATTAGATGCAACATATGGTTCTGCCGGAGTCAACTTGCTTAATATTTTTCTTGCAGCATGTTCATCTTTCTTAATAACCCTTATTATCAGGACATAAGGAATTCTGCTTATCATAACTCCCGCATATTCTCCGTTTGACCAGAATTTAATTCCTTGTTCGGTAAGCATTGATTTTGCGATCTGGAATACAGCAGAATTATTCTCGGAATACACGGTAACCATTTCGGAATTTACATCATAATCATCATCAAACTTGCTTTCAGGAATATTTTTTTTTCCTTTGATAAGAGATAAATATTCTCCGTTGCAATATTTAATGAATGAAGATGGATAATCCCTGATATTCTCGTTTACATAATTGCAGATACCGGATGGTTTATTGTAGTAAGTGCAGTTCGGACAATATCTGAGAAACTTTTTATTATCCATGAAATATTATTTTAATTATGCAGTTAAGGAATGATCTTTTAATTCCTTATATTTTAAATTATATAACACTTAAAACCGTTTACATCAATAAAATTTATTAAGTTTTTTTAAATCAAAAATCTTTTTTTTTCTGATATCAGATATGAATTTTTTAAGAGTAAATTTCATGATACTAAGCCAATGATACGAGTTACTTAATGGGAAAAAGAGGTAGATGGAAACATGATAAATGAAGTCGATTTATGCTTCCATCTGCCTTAGCAGCGTAGCTGTGTCCCAATAGCTCCACATGCGAATGATCTTTCCGTCAGCGATCTTGAATGGCGCAGGTAGGGATATCTATGGAGTTTATTTTTCGGTGGTATCGGATTATCCAGACTGTTTGTTCCGATGAATCTGAACGGTCCTGTATGTAATCCCTTCATTCTTAATCTAGACACAACAATATCATCACTGCATATCATTAACACAACATCATAATGAGAAATCCGTGAACGCGGCAAGATATAATTTCCATCCTTCTTCCGCTGCATCTTTGCCTTTTATTGAGCTGTATTCAAGATCATATTCGTAATCCGGATGCAAAATGCTGATGATACGTTTTATGTCATTAGCATTAACTGCATCGACCCAATTTTTTACTGTTTCGAGATTCTCATTGTTTGGATTATCCATAAATTGAAATTTTTTGTTTATGATTTATATTTCTATTCATAACAGCGAATGTACCGATGAACAGAGAGTTCTTTGACAGTAATCCGTTTACTGGTGTTTACTTTCATCTGATTTATTTTTCCTTAAAATAAATTAATTCTTTCCGTTTTTAAACTCAATGTGAAATATGGCACTTCATACAAACACAGCAAACGGAACAAAAAGGAATACAATTATAATATTTTTAAATTAAAATATTCTTAAGTTGTTTTTAAATATTTTAAAACGGGGAAAGCCGAAAACCGGTTAGAGTAGGCATAAAATAATTTAATCTATATGAGCAATTCAGAAAAGCCCGAGTACTTCAATCTCCGCCCCGAAACCGAAAAAGCTTATGGTTACTCACACGCAGTAAAAATAGGCAGCGATATAAAGATCTCAGGAGCTGTCAGCATGGATGATGCCGGTAACCCTACAGCAGTTGGCGACATGCTTCAGCAGATGAAGAACTGTTATTCGGATTTAGAAAAGGTTCTGAAACACTACGGCTGCACATTCGATGACGTTGTGGTTGAAAACATCTTCACGACAAATATGCCTGAGTTTCTAGAACACTCGCCTTACAGGAATTCAATATATACGAAACAATTCCCTACGGGATCGTGGCTTGAGTAAAGAACTTGCTCTGCCTGAGTTTTATGATTGAAATCGAATTAAGTTCATATTGCAGGATAATATCCGAATAACTTTTCCGGAGAAAATATGACTTTATTACTCCGGGGTTATGATTTTATAATTAAATGAAAATATAAATTATAGAAATGAATATTTTATTTAATCTAAGAGAGACATTGAAATTATTACCGGTGTCTGATCTGAAAAGTCTAAGATATAAGATCAGAAGATACACACTGACCGGATTTGTACTTTTCTGCTGTATTCTTTTTACCGAATGCGGTCATGATACACCGGAAAAGATTTTCAACATTACAGTCCTGAATTCGAACTTTGTAGTCGGTTTTGCAGGTTCGGGAATGGAAAGACAGTTAGAATCCCCTTCTGTAAAGCTGGATGAAGGCAGCAGCGAACCTGTTTACATGAAAAGAAGCGATGTAATAAATTCAAAGATCGAATTTGCAGAGACTAATCTGAAGGAAATTAAAGGACTTAAAGAAACAGATGATACTAAAGAAATGCTTGATGCTTCCCAGGCATTGTATGAATTTATTATTCCTGTTTACAAAACGGAATACATGCAGCTTGCTGGACTGTATGATTCTGACGCGGCTAAAGACATGATTGAGTCAAAGTCAGCTTTGATACATGATAAATATTCTTCCCGATATGAAGAGCTTTACAATAAACTCATTGGATCAGGTAAAAATATGCTGAAAAGCATAACATAAAAGTAAACTGGGAATGAATTAAATATATTTCTATAAGCTCTCTTGATAGTAATAAAATTACTTAATGAAAAACAGGCAACGTTGTCAGAATAATTTTGTTTTTCGAAATAACTTTTTGTTGAGTTATCTGTCCGTTAAATTTGCATAATAAAAAATACGAATGAAAACAGATTTTAATCTAAGCAGAAAAATTTTTGAGCTACCTGAAGAAGGTCCAGAGCTGGGGACTCCTGAAGAACATGATCTTTTTGAGAATATTCAGCTGTCAATGGTTCATCAGTATGATAAGATTTTCCTGATAAGTATGCGTCAAGGACGGTTGTAATTATACCTTCTTTAACTCTTGACCGGGAAATTCTATCAAGTCTCAAGGAGTCAATGCATTATGAAGAGAGGCTCCTCTGCCTGCTTATGCTTTTGCGTTTGCCTCGGACAAAAATTATTTATGTTTCAAGCATGCCTCTTTCTGATGTGATCATTGATTATTACCTTCACCTTCTTCAGGGATCACCGGGCATCATGCAAGACAGCGGCTGACAATGCTCAGCTGTTTTGATCTTTCACGCAGACCTCTGACGGAAAAGATACTTGAGCGACCGAGACTTCTAGGCAGGATAAAAGTCTGATCACTGATCCTTCAACAACACATCTTACCTGCTATAATATTACACCTCTGGAAAAATCACTTGCAGTAAAACTCGGGATACCATTATTCGGAACTGATCCTTCGAGATTCTACGAAGGCTCAAAGTCCGGCGGACGAAAAACATTCAGAGCCTGCGGGATCGACATGCCGGACGGAAGTGAAGATCTTAAGACTAAGGAAGATATAGCTTCAGCGCTTAGCCAGGCTGAAAGAAAAATCCGGCGCTTCGTAAGGCAGTTGTCAAAATGAATGACGGTTTCAGCGGAGACGGTAATGCAATTTACAGATATCCCGAACTGAAGATCGATGAATCACTGGAAGCAAACATTCTTGGTTCATTGTCAGATAATTTAAAGCCGGTGGCGCATGAAGTCAGCAAAGAACTCTTCTTTGAAAAGTTCTTCGATATGGAAGGAATAGTAGAGGAATTTCTTGAAGGTGAAGTGAAGGTCTCTCCTTCGGTTCAATGTGTAATCTATACTTCTGAAAAGATCGACATAGCAAGCACACACGATCAGCTGCTCGGAGGTGACGAAGGTCAGATATTTCTCGGCGCAATTTTTCCTGCAGACAGTGAGTATGCCCCTGCTCTTGCAGACATTGGAAGAAAGGTTTCCGGTTTACTTGCAAAGAAAGGTGTTCTTGGTAGGTTTGCAGTTGACTTTATTTCAGTAAAACAGGAAGACGGTAGCTGGAAACACTACGCAATTGAGATCAATCTGCGCAAAGGCGGAACAACCCATCCGTTTATGATGATGCAGTTTCTTACCGACGGATATTATGATGCAGACAAAGGTGTATATCTCACAGCAAGCGGCAACCGAAGATATTATTTTGCATCAGACAATCTTCAGAGTGACAGGTATATCGGTACAACTCCGAATGATCTGATTGACATTGCCATGTTTCACGGACTGATGTATGACGGAGCTTCGCAGGAAGGAGTGGTATTTCATCTGATAGGAGCGCTTTCGGAATTCGGTAAACTCGGCGTAGTATGTATCGGCAAAACTCCTGAAGAAGCAAAAGAGTTTTATGATAATACTATACGGGTACTTGATTATGAATGCGGATTATAGTTAACAGTTAGTATTATAAGTTAATGTTCTTAACTGTTGATTTATTAAAATGGTTTTTATTTATTGGCCTCCCAGTCAGTTTGTTTTTAAAGCTCCTGTTATTTTAATACATAACGAAATTGATTTTTATTTATTCCAGTAGTACATAAAGTAATTCCCGTTCGTAAATAGTTTCAATTAAATGTCCTCTCTTTTTATTATTTTTGCTATTTGTAGCTATCTTCATCTTTTAAATGTATAATTCTCCATTGAGATACTTTAATCCCGAATCACAAATAACTGTAACGATCTTTTTTCCGGGTCCTATGATTCTTGCTCTTGGAATTGCTGCCCATACATGTGCTCCGGATGTTGTGCCTCCGAAAATACCTTCAAGCTTTGCGAGTTTTCTTGCAGTTGAAACAGCATCTTCATCCGATACGGCAATTATTTCATCTGCAAAGATCAGTCTGAATTGAAGGAACGAATCCTGCTCCGATGCCTTCCAGTTTATGAGTACCTGAAATATTACCACCGGAAAGCGCTCTAACATTCAGCGGCTCTATAGCTATACAACGGATTCCCGGTATTTCTTTTTTAAATACTTCTGAATTTCCTGAAAAACAGCCGCCTGTTCCGACACCCATTATGAATTCATCAATCTTGGTTCCAGAACATCAAGATCTCATACGCCATTTTATGATATGCTTTTCTGTTGTCTGTGTTATTGAACTGATCGGTCCAGAATGTATATGGCTCTTTGCTTAATTCTTTTGCTCTTTCTACCATAGAGTCAATGAGTTTTGCAGTTATCATTCCGTTCACGCTGGGAAATATTTCCAGTTCAGCTCCGAATGCCATCATTGTCCGGAGTTTTTCTTCTGCAAATGCATCAGAAGTTACAAAGTATGAATGATACCCTTTTGTTGCGCATACCATTGCCAGAGAACTTCCCGTGCTTCCCCCCGTGTAATCGACCACTCTACCTCCGGGTTTTAGCTCCCCTCTTTTTTCCGCTCCTTCTATCATTGATAGTGCCATGCGGTCTTTCATGCTTCCAGTTGGATTTGTCCCTTCAAACTTTACATATATTTCAGCGCAATCAAATTCAAAGCTTTTCTAATTTTAGTAATGGTGTGTGTCTCCTATTTTGATCATTTTATAAAGAATAATTTTTTCGTACTGAAGAATTTACTTTAAATATTTATAACGGGACATTTAAATTCATTATATTTCTTTTTTTAAAATCAGTTAGAAATTAATTCTTTTTTTTCTCATACTCTATATCAATTCAAAGTATCCGGCTTAATATTTTTGACACAATCACCCATATCATTTGTCGTAAACTGCACTTTGCAAAATCAACTTAATATTTATATTTTGTAAAGAA
>JADJTX010000055.1 GCA_016710985.1 Ignavibacteria bacterium | reverse complement strand
GAATTAAAGATAAGTATCTCAGATCCGGAATTCAGCGGTTCGCTTGGTTCCGATACTACCCGTCTAAAATTAAGTTTGAATAACCGATACATACCATATTTCAACAGCGGAAGATCAAACAGTGAAATACGCTATATTGAATCGACAGCAGAAGTAAAGGTGTCAGTAATGGAAATTCTCTGATTTTCATGCCCGAACTTTTAAACGGACAGAATAATCTCGCATTGATCTACAATAACGGGGAAGGTTTATCAGATACTCTTTCTCTGGATGTATTTGTAAGTGACGAACTTTCGGTAATGGACTTTTATAATTATCCAAACCCGATGAAAAGCGAAACCAGTTTTATTTTCAATCTCTCGGGATCAGTAGCTCCGGAAAATTTCAAAATAAAGATCTATACTATTTCCGGCAGGCTGATTAAAACTATTGAAACTCCGGTATCAATAGGCAGCAATAACATTCCATGGGACGGAAGAGATGAGGATGGTGACTATATTGCGAATGGAACATACATTTATAAGCTCATTACAGAAGATGAAATTGATTATGTGACACTGACACAAAGCTGGTAGTTCTTAGATAATAAAAAATTTAAAAGCAGAAAAGGCATGAAATTAATTTTTCATGCCTTTTCCACAGCTGACCAAATCGATTTTTATCCGTGCTAAAAAAATTTGATTAAGGTTTACATTCAAGGATAATTTTCCCTTTCCTAAAACAACCTCACCGAGCCCTCATCCTGTTTTTTTAACCAATTCCGGATTATCTCAAAACTAATAAAAAATTTAACGCAGAGCCACAGAGCAGCAGAGATAACGTAAATTAAAGTCTCCGATTCTCTGTGGCTCTGCGTTTAAAAAGATCCTGAAGTTTTAAAACAACTTCTTTAAGCTGATTACAGAAGATGAAATTGATTATGTGACACTGACACAAAAGCTGGTAGTTCTTAGATAATAAAAAAAATTTAAAAGCAGAAAAGGCATGAAATTAATTTTTCATGCCTTTTTTTATATCCGTTATCCGGAAAATCATTTTGACAATTCTGATTCAATTGCTCCGGTAATTTCTTCCGATTCAGGTTTTGCTTTGCTTTTAAACCTGTCAGTAATATCACCGTCTTTACTTATGACAAACTTCTCAAAATTCCAATCAATATCTCCTGTTGGATCTGAATTATTTATGAGTCTTTCATAAAGCGGACTTTTATCATCTCCGAGCACCTGTACTTTATCAAACAAAGGAAAGGTAACATTAAACTTTGTTTCACAAAATGTTCTTATCTCTTCATTTGTGCCGGGCTCCTGTCCTCCGAAGTCATTGCACGGGAATGCCAGGATTTCAAATCTGACCATTATACTTTTTATATATTGCTTCAAGTCCTTCATATTGAGATGTGTATCCGCATTTTGAAGCAACATTTACAATTAGCAGGACTTTACCTTTATACTTTGACAGACTGACAGTATCTCCGTCCATATTTACAACTGAAATATCATGAATGTTTTTGTTCACACTGATTTCCTTTTTTGATTTTGAGTTATCTGATTGATTATCCGAATTTGAATTTTCTGTTTTAGAACATCCTATAGTAAATACAAAAATTACTAACAGGAAAGTGATTTTAAAAATAATTTTAGACATGATTTTTTTTTAATATTATCGATAAATGTAAATTGTAATTTATAATTTGTAATTTGTAATTTAAATGAATTTAATAAAATAAGTTATTAACCATCCAGATTCATCGGAG
The DNA here is from genome assembly GCA_016710985.1 of Ignavibacteria bacterium. GTDB lineage: Bacteria > Bacteroidota > Ignavibacteria > Tepidaquicellales > Tepidaquicellaceae > JAGPCH01. The sequence goes on along the minus strand of JADJTX010000055.1, from coordinate 4,000 downwards.
CCAGTTCTCTCCTCACTGTTTGCAATTACTACACATGCAAGTGAGTCTGCGATCACATTAGGCACAGTCCTGCACATATCGAGTAATCTGTCAACTCCGATTATCAGCGCAATACCTTCTTCAGGCACTCTACGGATTTCAATACAATGATAAGCATGATCAATCCGATACCGGTGCAGGCGCAGTACCTATTGCAGCAAGAGCAGCGGTAAAAACAATTGTAAGTTGCTGAGTTAAGTTGAGATCAAATCCATAAACCTGCGCAATGAACATTGCAGCCACTGCCTGATAAAGAGCAGTACCGTCCATATTTATTGTTGTACCTAATGGCAGTACAAAACTTGCTATCCTGTTAGGTACTCCGAGTTTTTTCACAGATATCCATAGTCACTGCAAGTAAGTTGCAGATGAGCTTGTGGAAAATGCCACAGCTATTACCTGTCTCTGAGTTTTGAAAAATTTAAAAACATCCATTTTAGTAAAGAGCTTTAGCATCAGCGGATATTCAACAAATGTCAGAATTGTAAGTCCGATTATTACTGTAACTGAATATAAAAGCAAGGTTTGCAGAATGCTGAATCCAAACTCCGCAACTGTAGCCGAGATAAGCGTAAACACGGCAATTGGCGCAACATACATTATTTTTCCACAAGCAGGATCATCGCACTCGAGATACCGTCAAAAAAATTGATTACGGTTTTCGATTTTTCATTATCGATCTGCGACAGAAATATACCCATCAGGATCGAGAAAAATACAATCTGTAAAAAGTTACCCTCCGAAATTGCATTGAATGGATTTTTCGGAACCATATTCACAATGAAGTCAACTATATCCATAGATACATTCTGCTCAATTTTGCTCATGGCATCATCCTGATAAGTTTCAAGTAATCTTTCCTTTGTTTCTTCCGGCATGAATTTTCCGGGCTGGATAATATTAGCGCAGGCAAGTCCGATAGCTATTGCAATCACAGCTGTCATTGCATAAAATCCGATAGTCTTACCTCCGATCTTAGCTATATGCTTCAGATCTGAAAGTGACGCTGCACCGACTATCAGAGATGCAAGGACAAGCGGAACGGCGATCATTGTAAGAAGCCGTATGAATATATCCCCTATCGGTTTGAGCATGACTCCGATAGTTCGCACTTTACCTACTCCCTTAATATTTCCGTAAACCTGCTCTTCACTATCCGCAAACTTTATTTTAAGTATTAAACTTTCTTTTACTTTCTTATCCTTTAAAGAATTAAAATATTTTATCACTGCAAGCTGTGAATTTCCATCAAAGATTTTAAAAGAGAATCTTTTTAAAAAAGAGATCTGAGTCCAGTTCTCAATATTCAATTTCCCTTCTCCGCTTGTAACAACTAACTTATTCTGATTTATATGAAAGATCGATCCAAATATTGCACCTGAGTATTAATGCAATTGATCTGAGTGTGTATTTTAATTTTCATTCTCAGCTTTGCTTTTATTTATATATTTAAATCTGAACTTGAGCAAAATATAGTATGAACGAACTGATAATGCTTATCGTCATGATAAGCACCCAAAGATCAGGTCTTACATAATCAATTTCATAAAACTCTTTTACTAAATTTATCATAAGCATATCAGAGCCTGTGGCTGCAGGAATATATATCCAAGTAAAATTCCAAGTCCGTAAAGAAGATAAATCAGTACATTTTTTCCCCGCATCAGGCAATACAATTGAAAAATAATTTGCTATGTTTGTAATTATCATAATAGTAAGCATTACCATCTGAATTTCCTTTTCGTTAATGGCGTAATACTTCTCGGCAAAATAAATTCCGGCGTAGCCTGCCACTACTATGACAAGTGCCGATAATATGACAAAAGTAATAAGCTCTTTCACAAAGTTAACAGTCCGGGAAGTATCTGTATTTTTTAACTGTAATAATAAATGCAGGCAAAGCTATTCCGAATACATTTATAAGAGAGATACTCTGCGGGGTGTCAGCGGAAAATCCAGAAAAAGAAAGCGATAATAAAGTAATATATATCACAAAAGAAATTTTTGTTATAAATAATTTACCAACTGACTTAACAGTATTCACAATCTTATTTCCTTCATCAAAAATACTCGGCAGCAATGAAAATTTATTTTTCAATAATACTATATCCGCAACTTCTTTGGTGATACTGCTTCCCTCTTCCATTGCAATTCCCATATCAGCTTCTTTTATAGCCGGCAGATCATTTACTCCGTCACCGATCATTGCTGTATAGATCTTATCTTTTTTTAATGTTTTGATGATCCTGAGTTTATGCTCAGGCTTCAGTCTTGCAAATATCACATTATCCATAACGATCTTTTTAAACTGCTCATCGCTGATATTATCAAGATCATTTCCTGTTATCATATCAGAATCTTTTATTTTCCAGCCTATAATGTTAGTAACTTCCTGAATAGCCTTGGCAGAATCTCCGGAGAGGATTTTTAACTTAATCCCGTTGCCTTCAAAAAGCTTTAAAGCATCATATACATCATCCCTGATCTTATCAGTGATAGAAATGACGCAAAGCGGCTCAACCTCCAGACCTTCAAGATCTTCTTTAAACTCTTCAGACGACATATCATTTCTGACAATTCCGAATAAAACGTTTCTGTAAATACCAAGTTCTTTATCTGCAAACAACTTTCAGTAAATTCAACGGATTACCTTTACTTTTTAATGAGTCCATCATATGCTCCAGTATAAAGGTATTTTTCATTCCCTTTTTCCGCCGAGATCATACTCAGTTTTCTTTCGGGCTGAAAGGAAACTCATCTAAATCTTAAACTCATTATCCGCATCATAAACATTTATAGCATTGATCGTAGCATTCTTATCCTTGTGAGTTTTGCGTGTGTTCCAATATAGGATTTCACTTCTTTTTCAGTAAATTTATCTGAAACTAGAATTCAATTGATAAACAGACAGGATATTCTGAGTCAGAGTTCCGGTCTTGTCCATACATACGACCTGAACATTAGAGAATGACTCAATTGCATTAAGACGTTGTACGATTGCACCGAGCTTGCTGATCCTTGTTACTCCAACTGCAAATGTGACAGTTGCCATAAGCACCAGCCCCTGAGGTACAAGTGAGATAAGGATAGTTGAAATCTTTCTTACAAAATCAATATCCATATTTCCTGTGTTGAATCCAACTTCAAGCGCAACCAGAAAAAGTGCTACAAGAAAAAGAATTTTAACTATTGAGTTGATCTTTTTCTGAAGAGGGGTAAGATCAAATTTATACTTCTTTGCCTGCTCTGTGATCTTCGCTGCATAGCTTTCACTTCCGATCTTGACGGCTTTATAAAAACCATTTCCGGAAAGACAGAAACTTCCCGAAAGGATCTCTTCATTTAATTTTTATGAATCGGATTTGATTCGCTTGTAAGCAGCGATTCGTCAATCTCAAGATGATTGGAAAATACCACTTCACCATCTACAACTATCTGATCTCCCTTCGGATCAAAATTATTTCATCAGTACAATTTCCGAAGGCTCTATTGAAACTTCCTTCCGTCTCTGATGACAATGACTTCTTTCTTAAGAAGAAGATTGACCTTATCCAAGCCCGTTGGCTTTATCTCCTGAAAATATCGCAAGAAATGTATTTAGAAATGCAATTATGAAAAATACCTACACTGTCAAGAAGTAATCTGTCGTCTCTGGTCTGAAAATAAAAATAAGATAGAAAAACAATTATTAGAAAATGTACCAGATTAAATACTGAAAATAGATTCTCAATAAAAATTTCGCTGATAGTTTTTGTCCTTGGCTTGGATGATTTGTTCTGAAGTCAACACAGCTATGTTTCCGGACTTCCTCAAGTAAGACCTTGAAACTGCAAATGAATTTTTAAATTTTTAGAATGAATGAAATTATTAAATTTAGATTAGAAAGGATAGATAATTATGTTGATTGGTTGATTGGTTAATTGGTTGATTGGTTAATTGCTTATAAACATTTATGATCCCA
>JADJTX010000054.1 GCA_016710985.1 Ignavibacteria bacterium | reverse complement strand
TAAAGAATGCAAAATGCGGTTTTACAATTACCCCGTTTGAATCCCTCGGCGTCGGATTTACCTGTGACCGGATCACCGTGACAGGATCCGCACTTCACGCTGTTCGGATCAGTATTCCACATTGGATCCGGAGTTATACCGCCGCCAATACTTGCGTTTGCGAGAGTTCCAAATGTTACTTCAGCAACTCCATCCGGATTGTCCCCTAGATGATTCGGAGAATTGAAACCGCCGGTTAAAGGCAAATGACATTCATTACATTCAGTTAGGTGAAGATTCGTTAGCGCTAGAAGTATCAGCCCATCCGGAAGGATGAACGCTTAACTCAGGTGCCGGTGTAAGATTATTCTGAACTTCGCTGCATCCGACATAAGTAAATGAAAATGCAATTGTCAGAAAGAACAGCAGGTAAAATATTGTAATTTTATTCATTCTTAAAAAAGGATTTATAATATAAGTTTTCATCATTTGATATCCTTTCCGTTAATAATATTTGGGTTTAAGTGACATTGTGCGCAAACCGGATCCTGACCTGCAACATCATGACAGGACTGACAGGATTCAATATCTCTTCTTGCGAGCTGTGAATGTAAACCACCTCCGTTACTTGCATCCATCGTAGCGAAATTCGGCTGCTGATGACTCGAAGGAGCGATTCCGGTGATTATATTTCCTCCGCTCTGATGACAGGAAGAACAGAAATCCACCGGACTGTGACATGTATTACATTCAAAACTTTTCTGATTTGCATCAAGTCCGTGTGTATATAAATAATTCAGGTTATGCGCTGTAGTGAGTTTTTGCAATTCACCGCGGTCAGTTCTTGTACCGTTATCCTTTGTATAATAAGGTGCGTAAAATTATCCTTGTGTTGTTACCCGTGAAATTCAGAGGACTGTGACAGGTCTGACAGAAATTATCGCTGTGACACATCATACAGTTGTTTTTCGAATTCACGCCTGATCCATCGTATGTTCATTTAAAAATTTGTTTTCAAATGAGTGACAGGAGTCAGATTTGAAAGATTCGAATGACAGGTTTCACAATTGTTGGAGGCTTTTTCATTATTGTGACAGGAATAACAGTTTTCCATATCCGGCATTGAAGATGCGCCTTGCCCGGAAAACTTAACTGCATCAAGACCTTTATGGCAATCAGTACATTTCTGATCTTTCATGTGTTCTTTATGTGAAAATACAAGCTCTCTGTCAGAAGATTTCAATTTCTTATAAACATTGTCATAGTGACAAAGATTACATTGCTTTGTATCTTTTACATCGTGACAGCTCTCACAATCTTTCTTCTTCGGATTCAGATTATCTTTTGCGGAAACAGACTCGATCGCATAAGTATGGCAATCTTCGCATTTCACTCCGGCGTCTTTGATATGAAGCTGATGGTCAAATTTTATGATCTTACTGTTATCATAAACTTTCTTATCGCTGACTGTCATTTCTTTCTTAACATAATAACTTTTATCTTTTGATAAATAAGCTGTAGTGCTGAGAAAAAGCACCAGGCTAATAAAAAACAATATGTAATACTTTGAGATTTTCATAATTCTGATATTTAATAAACTTAAAATTTACTGAATAACCTGTAATTTAATCCTATAAGAAAACGTGAATCTATGCTATAAATTTCATTTGTAATAAATTGTCCCTGCGCGTCAATGCTAAGAGTTGTGATAGGTCTGTAAGTCAGTCCCAGCAGACAACTGAACTGGTTTTCGTGAGTAACAGAATAATTTCCAATATAATAGTTTGAATAATTCAGTGTCAGATTAGCCGATAATTCAGACGGTATAAATGTATGATAAACATAACCTGTAAAGCCATTTGACACTCCGGAGTATCCGGAATAGCCGACATAATAAAGTCCGTAATCTGCTTTTTTAAATCCCGCCTGATATTTCAAACCGTTATCGTCAATATATATCACATCGGAAATCGTTGCAAATAAATTTATTCCGTTTTTCAGATAATAATCCACACTGCCTTCAATTTCCTGATAATGTGACAAAGGCCAGTATTGCGCCATTGTCCAGAAAGTTGTGTTGTAAGTTAATTGTGCAGTTCTGTAAGTATAGTCTGCGGATATTCTGAAATTTTTATAAGGATAACTGAAATTCAATTCAGTCTGATAAAATTTATCAATATATAAATCATAATACGCTTTGCCGAATAAAGTGTATTTTTGTTTTCCGGTATAACTGAAATTCAATCCGATCAACTGCTTGTATTTTGAATCGGTTACAATTTCTTCGTCAATTGTAATATATGAAGTATTGATTCTCGGAGCGGTATAAGGCGCATATTGTTTTCTTTGCAAAAAATAACTTAGCGAAGCAGTCAGACCCTGATCTCCGTAATAATTAAATGCTGAACCGAAAATAAAATTGTTATTAAAATCAGAGTAACTCTGGAAATCATAATTGCCGGGAGTAAGCGCTCCTCCGAATACACTAAGCTGATATTGCTTGTTCATACCGCCTTTGTATTTCAGATAAAGTCCGTCCACCATTCCGTTACCTACACCGGCGTAGACATACTGTCTGCCGATTTTCATATCAAGAACTTTCCATAGATTCGAACCTTTGACATATAAATTATAAAAAGAATAATCAAATCCATCTCCCGTGCTTGCAACCATATCTTCCTGTGTGAGCAGGGAAGTATTCAGACTCCATTTATCTTTTGCAACTTCAAGCGAAAGATTCTGATATCCTTTTAAGTAAGAAGTTTCAGAATTTGCAGCAACACTGTCAGTTCTTTCCCATGAATAAAAATATGCACTCATACTTAGATTAATAGTCTGAGCTTCAGCAATGCTGAAATTAAAATTAATAATAAAACCAGTTTGTATTTGGTTTTCATGATCATCTGTTATTTAGGTTTAGGATGTGCTATCATTTCCACATCTGGTCATAGTCAAATTCAAAATAAGTCGGGCTTTCTTCGTTGTGACACTGAATGCAGAAATTTTGCTTTTCAGTGTGAAGTATCAATCCGTTTGCAACCGCTTCATCTTTATCTTTCATCACCGAAAGTTTTTTGTATTCCGAACCGGGACCGTGACAGCTTTCGCATTGAACTCCCTGTCTTTTATCAAAAGAGCCCTGCAGTTCGCTTTCATCAATTTCTTTTCCCAATACATGACACTTTACACATTGCGGAGTTTCAGAAGCGGCTGTAATAAATCCTCTCGATCTCGCAATACTGTCAGCTCTTTCTGTCTCCAGACTCAGATATGCTTTTGAATGAGCTGATTCACTCCAGATTTTAAACTGATCTCCCTGATCTTCGGAATTATGGCAAGCTCCGACACACGTATTTACGCCAACATATTTATTTATTGACTGTGACTTAATATTGTCAATATTAAAAAAATAAATTGCCGGCAATATTATTATCAAAACAATTACATAAAATTTATATTTCAATTTGTACACTTGCATAATTAAGGATCAGAGAGATCAAATTTATCACTGAAAAATATATTTTAAATCTTATTCTTTAGCAGGCTTAGGATGTTTGATCTTATCCCACATAGGAGCATAATCAAATGATACAAAAGTCGGGCTTTCTGAATTATGACATTGTGTGCAAAAAGCTTCTTTATCAGTATGAATAATTAATCCTGCATCAATAGACTTCTGCTTGTCTTTCATTATTGCCATTTTTTTGTACTCAGATCCTGCGCCGTGACATGATTCGCATTGTACGCCCTGAGTTTTGTCAAAACTATCATCAAGTTTAGCTACTGAGATATCTATACCCAGTGTATGGCATTTTAAACATTCAGGTGTTTCGGCTGCTGCAGTTGAAAAACCTTTAGCTTTTGCAATGCTGTCAGCAGCTGAAGTCTGCAAAGTTTTAAATGCCTGTGAATGTTTCGAATCCTGCCAGATTGAAAGCTGGCTTCCCTGTGATTCTGTCTTATGACATGCTCCCACACAGGTGTTTACACCGACAAATGTTGCTTCCGACTGTGAATTTATAGTCGTGCTGTCACTTAAAATAATGACCAGCGGTGTAAAAAATAATCAGAGCAAAGATGGAGATTTTTCTTTTCATGATTTTTTATTTGTTTAATTAATGAATAATGTTAACTTACTTTTGAAATATTTTAAATTTTATTTAAATGGAAATTAATTTGTCATCGCCTTGAGTTTCTTTTTCTTCTCATTTAACAATGAACTTAATAAATCATAATTATGAACATATATGCTCGGATGAGAATTAATATCAGAAACAACTCTTTTAATTTCTTTTATTTCAGCCTGCTGCTCTTCATTAAGTTCAGATGTATTCATGTTTTTCAGAATTTCATTTACTTCATTTGTTGTCTTTGTAACGTCCGCTTTCCATTCTCCCATCATCTCATCATAACCTTCGTCATGACATTTAATACAAACTTTACTATCCGGTTTTATTACTTTATCCGAACTTAAGTGGCAATCAATACACATTGATCCGTCCGCTTCATAAAGTCCGGCTGATCTTTTCATATAATTTCCATTGTAAATCTGAGCCTGAAATGAATGACATTTTCACAGGATTCATTTGCTTTATTCTGAGTGGTATGACAACTGTTACAGCTTTCCTTACTCATTGTTAATTCACCATGCTTGTTTACATTTGAATGACATCTTTCGCAAGCGACTTTGTTTTCCACAATGTGCTTGTTATGTGAAAAATTCATTCCGTATTTTTTTACCGAAATTTCCTGAATTCCCGAATGACATCTGTAACATTCATTGGGAATAATTTCTGTG
>JADJTX010000053.1 GCA_016710985.1 Ignavibacteria bacterium | reverse complement strand
GTGCTGAAGCAGTTGAAAATGCAATTAAACTCGCCAGACTTTTTACCGGCAGACATAAAATAATTTCTTTATATCAATCTTATCACGGCGCTACTTATTCCGCTTTCTCGGCAGGCGGCGATCCGAGAAAACATGCAGCAGATTCACAGCAGGCTCCGAATTTTATTCATGTTGAAAATCCGTATTTCTACAGGTGCCCGTGGAACAGTAATACTCCTCAGGAATGTACCGATAATGCTCTCGCTCATCTTGAAAGAATAGTTCAATATGAAGGTCCGCAGAATATTGCTGCCATTATTCTCGAAGGTGAATCCGGTTCATCCGGTTTGCATAAAATTAACACCCGGTTACTGGAAAGGTGTGAAAGATCTTTCGCAAAAATACGGTTTCCTTACAATTGATGATGAAGTTATGAGCGGGTTCGGGAGAACAGGTAAATGGTTCGGTATTGATAATCATGATACTGCCCTGATATCATGTGTATGGCAAAAGGTATTATTCCGCGTATCTTCCGCTGGGAGGTATTTTGGTTTCAGAAGAAATTGCTGAAACTTATGATGACAAACCTCTCCCGCTTGGTCTGACTTATTCTTCACATCCGGTTACTCTTGCTGCAGCTAATGCTGTTCTGGAAATTTATGAAGAAGAAGATATGATAAATAAAGCTGCAGAAATGGGAACATACATCAATCAGAAAATGTGTGAGATGATGGGCAAACATCCGTCTATTGGTGACTTCAGGAATACAGGACTGCTTGGCTGTTTAGAACTTGTAAAAAATCGTGACACAAAAGAACCGATGGCAAATTGGAATGCTCCGCCAAATGAAATGGGTGTCATGCCGAAAGTAACAGCTAAATTATCGGAACTCGGAATGTACACCATCAGCCGATGGAATCTGATATTCGTTGCTCCTCCGCTTTGTATTACAAAAGAGCAGGTAGATGAAGGTATGGAAATTATTTCTGAAGCTCTCAAAATTTCCGATCGAGAAGTAATTTAAAGTTAAATCAGTAAATGTTTGTTCAGAATAAAGTAATATTTAACTATGATTTATTTTTTATTATACTGCCTGAATCTGTAAAGAATAATTTATTATGAATAAAGATCAGACTGAAAAGCCGACAGAAAAATATTCCAATTTACTTTACAGCGAAGATCTGGCGCCTGTTCCCGAATCCAAACGAACATGGAACACCTGGAATTATGCCGCTCTTTGGATCAGTGTAAGGTCTTTGTATCCCAACTTACATGCTGGCAAGTTCACTTATAGAAGGAGGTATGAACTGGTGGCAATCCATCCTTACAATCTTTCTCGGGAATACTATTGTTCTTATTCCCATGATTCTCAACGGTCATGCCGGTGCGAAATATGGAATTCCGTTTCCCGTTTTTGCAAGATCAAGTTTCGGTACTAAAGGTGCCAACATTCCTGCAATTCTAAGAGCAATAGTTGCTTGCGGTTGGTTCGGAATTCAAACATGGATCGGAGGTTTTGCATTATATCTTATGTTCGCGACATGGATACCTTCTCTTGCTCAGCTACCCCGGATCTTTCCTGAATCATTCGGACTGGAAACAGGACCAGCGATCTGTTTTTTTCTCTTCTGGTTAATTAATATGTACGTTGTATATCTGGGCGTTGACAGCATAAAAAAATTATTAGTGTTCAAGCATACTTCCTTCCGGTCTCAGCACTCGCTTTACTGTATTGGGCTGTTTCAGAAGGAAATGGTTTCGGACCGATATTATCACAACCGGATAAATTTCAAACATCATCGGAATTCTGGGATTTCTTTTTTCCGGCTTTGACAGGAATGGTAGGATTCTGGGCTACACTGTCTTTAAATATTCCCGACTTTACACGCTATGCTAAAAGTCAGAAGGCGCAGATTATGGGGCAGGTCATCGCACTTCCTGCTTCTATGACATTGTTATCTTTCATTGGTGTAGTGGTTACTTCCGCAACTGTTATTATTTACGGTTATATGATCTGGGATCCTGTCGTCCTCGCGGGAAAATTTGAAAATAAAGTTATTGTCGGTGTTGCAATGATCTGTATAGCCGTCTCTACTCTTGCTACTAATATAGCTGCAAATATTGTCAGTCCGGCAAATGACTTCGACCCATATTTCCCCTCGAAAATTGATTTAAAAAAGGCGGATACATAACCGGGATTATCGGAATTCTTATCTTTCCTTGGAAACTGATTGCTGATCCAAACGGATATATTTTCACATGGCTTATAGCTTATTCAAGTCTCCTTGGACCGGTTGGCGGAATTATGATCGCAGATTATTATTTTGTCAGACAAAAGATCCTGATGTAAATGATCTTTATGATCCGGCCGGAATTTATTCTTACAATAACGGATACAACATGGCAGCCCTGTTTGCTTTGATATTCGGGATACTCCCGAATGTACCGGGATTTTTAACAACTGTCGGTCTGATAGGCGGGAACGCATTTCCACAGTTCATTGATAATCTCTATCACTATGCCTGGTTTGTAGGCTTTGGCATTTCGTTCGCGGTTTGATCCGCATGTTCATCTGGACATGCCTTTCATGGGAACATTCTCAAGTGATAACTATGAATCCGGAACTACCGCGGCTCTTCACGGCGGGACAACAATGGTTATAGATTTTGTCCTGCAGACTCAGGGCAAATCTCTGTATTCAGCTTTGGGCGAATGGCAAAGCAGGTCAGACGGTAATTCTCTGAGTGATTACTCTTTTCACATGGCTGTAACGGATTTTAATGATGATACAAAAAAGAGATCGGTGAAATGATCAACAAAGAAGGCATTACTTCATTTAAAACTTTCATGGCTTACAAGGAGCATTGATGATAGATGACAGGATGATGATCGGATTAATGAATGAAGTCAGGGATAAAGGCGGTACAGAAGTTCATGCTACTCACGGAGACATGATAGATTTTCTAATTGCGAAACACAGGGAAGAGAAAAATTATCTCCGCTCTATCATTATCTCACAGCCCGAGATCAATGAAAGCGAAGCTTCCGGCAGGTTTGCCGATTATGGCTTTTTATACCGGAGTTCCGGCTTACATAGTGCACATGACCTGCGAAGGCGCATTGAATCAGATTGCGCCGTGCGACCGAAAGAGATCAGAAAATTTTTGTGGAAACTTGCATTCAGTATCTGTTGCTTGATGCATCGTTATATGAAAAAGATTTCGAAGGAGCTAAATGGGTGATGAGTCCGCCGCTCAGAGAGAAAAAAGATCAGAAAGCTCTTTGGGCGGGAATAAATCAAGGACTCGTTCAGGTCGTAGGAACAGACCACTCCCCCTTTACCTGGGAGAAAAAATTAATGGGTGAACAGGATTTTTCGAAAATTCCGAACGGTCATCCTGCTATCGAGCATCGAATGGAACTGCTTTATTCTGAAGGAGTGAATAAAGGAAGATCAGCTTGAACAAATTTGTAGAAGTAACATCAACCAATGCTGCAAAAATTTTTGGTATGTTTCCTCAAAAAGTCTTGTCGGCATAGGAATTGATGCGGATGTGTGATATTTGATCCGGATAAAAACATCAACTATCAGTAAAGACTCATCACATGAATGTGGATTATTCAGCTTATGAAGGATGGGAAGTTACAGGTAAAGTTGAACATTGTTTTCTACGTGAAAGAACGCAATTTAGAAAAGTAAACTCAATATCAGCAAAGGCTACGGAAAATTTATAAAAAGAAATAAGGTGTCCAAGGTCATTTAAAAAAACTGTCATTCCTGTGAATGCGGAAATCCATTACGGATAATTAAAAGTTTAACCTGAAGTTTTAAGTTAAAGATTTTTATATTAAATTTGCAAATAAATTTTTGCAAAAGAAAAAGAATTTTCTGAATTTTATTCCTTTCAAAAACGCTATGAATAAATTGATTTATCCGAGTAACGCCATTCTAAAAAATATGTCGAACATATTTCGTACAATGCGAATATTCCGAACCCTGACGAATTCACTCCTGTGCTTCCCGATGGTATGACAGAGCTGGTAATTAATCTCGGAAATCCTTATGAAAGACGTACGGGGAATTCAGAAAAGATAAGTAAAATTAAATCCAGTCATTTTATTGGAATAAAAAGCAGACTCCATTATATAAGATCATATAATTCAACCAAAACCATAAGCGTCCGATTTAAACCCGGGGCACTCCTTTTTTCACTGATATAAATATCTGACCTAACAGATGCTATCGTTGATGCTGATCAGATTTTTACTAAAGATTTGAATGAAACGGAAAATAATATTATGAATATGTACGATGTGAAGTTAATGTTTAATGAAGTTGAAAAATTTTTAAAGAAGCGATTATCTCAGAATCATAAAGCATTGAGAACATTTGAGATGACTAAATTAGTTTACAATAATCCATCAGTTTCAAAGATAGAATTATTAAAAGAAATGACAGGAATTAACTATAAACAGCTGGAGCGTAACTTTGTCCGGTACATTGGTCTTCAGCCCAAAAGTTTTATTAATATAATTAAATTTAATTATTCCACAAAGCTAATGTATGAACAGCCTCTGAAACCACTCGCTCAGATAGCACTTGACTCGGGCTATTTTGATCAGTCCCATTTCGCAAAATCATTTAAAAATCTCTCAGGTAAGACTCCAAAAACTACATTCCCGAATATTCGGTCAGAGAGTCAATAAATCAGAAAACCATAAACCGTCAGTTTTAATAATACTGCAATATAACTTGTCTAATTTTTACAATATTTTTTATTCGCTGATATATTAATTTTGAGTAATATTATTAACCGGATCATTCATAATTCTCTGCTGCAAAATCTAGAATTATAAATTATCCATAACTCAAATTTGAATTCAGATGAAAATAATTATTGTGTTATTGATGTATATCCCAGTTAATATTTTAGCTCAGGGATATCAGGGACCTTCAGATGGTTCAGTCAGCAGTGGAATTACTAAAAGTACAGACGATTTTGAAAATAGTATTGAAGAAAATATAATTCAGAAATTTTTATTCAGAAATAAACCTGAAGTCTCTGTCAATCGGGGAATATCTCCATTCAGCATGATGGATCCGGGATCTAATTCATTTCTTAACAAAGAAACTCCACCTTTTATTCAGCAAAGGAGACATACAGATCACTTAATCTTGAATTTGATTTTGACGGACCAAACACTTTCAATTGCTGGGTACCTGATTGTAATGTAATTCCCGGTCCGATGGATCTGCTGCTCGCTATAAATACTATGTTCACAATAACAGATAAACAGGGAAACATTATCAAACAGATCAATACTAACAATTGGTTTCTGATTTTATTGGAGCGGGACTGGTATTTGATCCAAAATGTTTTTATGATAAATCCTCCCGGAGGTTTATAATGACATATCTGTATTATGATTCTCCGACTGCGACTTCATTAATGCTTCTGTGTGTATCAGACGATTCAACAGCGCTGGGTAACTGGAATATATGGTCTCTTCCGGCAAACGTTAACGGTAATCAGTCTGATCCTGCATTTGCAGACTTTCCTTCTATGACAGTTACAGATAACGGTATTTACTTGCTGAATGACATGTATCCATACGGACAGGGAAATCCAAAATATGTGAAGTTAAGAGTCATAAAAAATCTGATGTTCTGAATGAAATTCGGGAGTCATCAACTGGAAAGATCTGTGGGATTTTAGAAATCCTGGTGCAGCTGCATCTACCGTTCGGACTCTAAAGCTAGTTCATGATCTTGATAACTCCGGATCAGTGTATATGATCGGATTGCCTAATCCTTCTGGAGCAACTTTCAATTTCCTGTTTCTCTATAAAGTAAATGATGATTACGTAAATCTTAATGTTTCATCGAATTCAGTTTCCTGTTCAGATTATTCAATGCCTCCTTACATGGCTCAGCCGGGAGGAGGAAAGCCAATGCAGCTTTGGTGGTTTTTTTACTCTGAGCAGGTGCAGAGAAACGGGAAGATATATGCAGCGCATTCAACAAAAATTATTTTAAACAATACAGCAGGTATTCATTACATGGAAATAAATACAGCTGATCAATTATTAACTTCCGAAATATTTGTAAGCAGCGCGGATCACTATTATGGTTATCCGGATATATTGGCTGATCAAAATAATAACGTATTTATGGTGTATAACAGGAGTGGTGCAACTGAATATCCGGGAATATACTATACCATAAAACCAAACGGAGCGGACAATTTTTTAAATGACAATCTTCTGAAATCAGGCGAAGGTGACGTAAATGTCTTTTGCGGGAACACGTCAAATCCGTATATTAGATTTGAAGATTATACAGATATTATGTTTGATCCAGTGGATTCAACAATACTATGGATCATGGGTGAATATATAGGTGCTGACAATAAATGGAAAACACGTATCGGAAAATTATCAATCGATAATACTATTGGCATAACTAATATAGATTATTCACTTCCGGAAAAATTTTCATTAAAGCAAAACTATCCTAATCCATTTAATCCTGTTACAAAAATCAGTTTTACTATTGCTTTTTCCGATTTGGTAAAACTTAATGTATATAATGCGCTTGGCATTGAAGTAGCTGTTTTGATCAATAAAGATTTACAGCCAGGGAGTTATGATTTTTTGTTTGATGGAATAGGATTTCCCAGCGGTGTATATTTTTATAAATTACAGTCGGACAATTTTTCTCAGACCAGATCTATGTTGCTGATCAAATAATCATTTAAAAATATTTTGAAAATTTTTAGAGTTAATATATTAATAATTATTATTTTTCTGATTTATGTAATAAGCAGTGAATGTTTTTCTCAGGTCAACTGTGATACTATCATTCCTCCTCCCGCGCAGTCAAATTACATACTGCCTTATCCGGTCGGAAAGACTTACTGCATCACACAAGGAAACTGCCCTTCTATAGGAGGTCATTCAAATCTCTTTGCATATGACTTTAATACAGATCGGAGATACTATAGTTGCTTCGCGTCCAGGAACGGTAGTTTTTGTAAATGAACAGTACTCTGATTCAGATTGGGTGAATGGACATGAGAACAATGTATTCATTCAGCACAGTGACGGGACACGTATGCGGTACACACATTTAAAACAATTTGGTGTGATAGTAGAAGCGGGAAAAATAGTGCAGGCAGGTCAACCGCTTGCCTTATCGGGCAGCAGTGAAATACAGGCGGTAATCCGCATCTTCATTTACAGGCATTCCGGGACGGTTCCAGTTATAACGGTTTTAATTCTATACCTTTGAATTTTTCTAATACGACCGGTTCCGTAAATTCTCAAAATCTCTGTATTCTGGGCGGATGTTATACTGCACTTGATATTGCGGTTTTCTGTTAATATTAATAATGATATTATCCCTGAAAGATTTTTCTCGGTCAGAATTTTCCTAATCCTTTTAATCCGTTTACAAAAATTAAATTTGAAATCTCAAAATCGTCGTTGATCAAATTTGAAATCTTTGATCTGAATGGAAGGAAAATACTTACATTAATTAATGAAAAACTAAATCCGGGAATTTTTGATATTAACTTTGACGGAAGTAATTTGCCGAGCGGAGTTTATATATATAGGTTACAATCTGATAATTATTCACAAACAAAGAAAATGATCCTGCTCAAATAAATTTTTTAACCGGTATGGAATGTCATATCATTGACTAGCCTAAATTTAAAAAGATTCCTGCGTTCCTTCTGCTTTTTCATCAGTGTTCTTATCTCCGGGATCTCCGATATCCTTTCCTTCTGATGATACAAATTTCCTGATCACTTCTATATTCTCAAGGATCAGCTTAGCTTTAGCCAGCCCGAATGAAAATGAAAACTTACTTTCGGGATTTAGATTTAATATCTTGTTTCCTTTGTATTCCTGTATTTCCGGCATAATAATATATTTAAATTATAAAATAATTTACTCTTCTCCGTTGAATTTGTATTCCATTTTACTAAGATTCTCAATCATTATTCCTAAGTATTCTTCAAGTTCTATTCTAACCTTTTTTTATCAGGGCAGTTGTAGTTTTTTCAAAAAATCCCCAACCTTCGGAAACTTTCTTCAAAAGTACTTTCTGTAAAAGATACTGTTCAAAAAAAGATCTGAAATTATTATTTTTATCACACTCATCAAGTTCCTCTTTAAAGCCGTTCATATTGTATAAAATATTTTCATCAATAATATCAAGACCCTGCAGTACTTTGCTTGTCTTCGGATCAGTCTCAAGTAAGAGCCTTTCACCGTTATATCTTAATGAATAATCATATCCGGTTCCCAGATACAGCGGGCTGAATCTAATGTGGGAAACAATTTTCGGAATGCTGTCTATGCCCGCTATTACTTCGGCATTATGTATTTCAAAAAGCGGCTGATCACTCTTGTAGAAATCAAAAATAACAAGCATATTAAAATCATAAGCGTTTACCCCGGTACCGGATCCAGAATTAATTCATTGTTTCCGTCGTTATTCAAATCCAGTAATGTATCCGATACATATCTCGAGAATAACCGATCTATATAAAATACTGTATCACCGCTGTTGTTTAATACTGCGAGCGTTCCCGAAAAAAATTATTACTTCTGTTGGTTATTTTTATATTATAATTTTCAACAGATATTTCCTTTTCAAAAATAACCCCTCATCCTGACTGTATATGGATCAGCATGAAATATTATTACTGTTATTAAAACAGTAAAGTAAATTAAAATTTTCTTCATTTCAATCAAGTGAATAATAATCTGAACTTTGATAAAATCCTGTCTTTTGTTTGTCAAGCTGCATAAGAATATCATTAAGCACAGAACTGGCGCCGAGCCTGTAAAAGATCAGGAGTAAGCCATTCTTCCCCCGAGTGTTTCATTCAAAAGAACAAGATATGATATCGCGTCTTTTGCTGTTTTAATACCACCGGCCGGTTTCATACCTATTTTTATTCCGGTCTCATCATAATAATCTCTTATAGCTTCAAGCATTACAAGTGTAACCGGCAAAGTGGCTGCAGGCTGGACTTTCCCGGTAGAGGTCTTTATAAAATCTCCTCCTGCCATCATTCCGATAAAACTTGCCTTTCGTACATTGTCATAAGTTTCTAGTTCGCCTGTTTCAAGGATTACCTTCAGATGAACATCACGATCAACTCCGTGCTTTTCGCTGTATTCCATTCCGGATTTTATGCACTCATCTTTTATCTGCCTGATCTCTTCATAGACATAATTATAATCTCCTGATAAAAACTCACCTCTGGATATAACCATGTCAATCTCGTCAGCGCCGTCCTTTATGCAGCGCTTTACATCTTCCAGTTTCAGCTTGAGAGGATACTGACCGGACGGAAATGCTGTGGCGACGGAAGCGACATGAACGCCGGTATTTTTTACGGATTTTCTTGCTGTCTTTATCTTGTTTGGATATACGCAGACTGCAGCCACGTGAGGTATTGAATCATCACCGGGTTTTGGATGAATTGCTTTCTGACACATAGCCATGACTTTCCCGTCTGAATCTTTTCCCTCCAGAGTAGTCAGGTCGATCATTGAAATTGCAGTCCGCAGTGCCTGTACTTTGCTTGCAGTCTTTATGCTTCTGGATGCAAGTGAAGCAGCTCGCTCTTTTTCTACGATCTCATCTACAGAAAAGTTGAAATTATTAAGAAATGAGTTTAAATTTTTCATATGATTTTAAAGTGTTCTGCTGATATTTAAATAGTAATTCATTTTGTAATTCTGATTTGAATTAAGACTTTCCATAATATCAATTTTGAAATTCAATAAAAATGATTTTGCATTTTGAATTCAATTGCTAAAACTTCTTTATCTTATTTATGATCTCTTTTATCTTTTCATTCATCTCATCTTCTGTCATATCTTCGGATTTTTTTCAGAGTTTTATTATCTGCTTCCGAAATCTCTCTGACGCTTCTGCAGTCGAAGTTACAACTTTGGACCCGTCAAAATCAAGCAAATCCTTTTTTCTGTTTCTTCTTCTGTACCTGCATCAACAGCGTTTTCCACAGGATCATCTGTTCCTTCAGATTCAATTTCCCCCCCTGTACTATCTTCTGCAGTTTCTTTTATTTCCATAGTATCAGTTTCTCTGTCGTTTACAGATCTAATATTTTCCTTTTCATTAACTTCTATTATTCCGGTGTTCAGAATTTCATCAGTCGATTTATCAGACACAGATTCACTCAATGACTGTCAGCATTTTCATGTAAATAAACATTTTTGGGGAAAGCGGAGGTAATGTTACTCTGATTGAATCAGGAAAATCAATCTCGGTGAATGTTCCGAATGAACTCCTCGAGATTACCCCTTCCAGTTCCGCCGTATTCTACAGCGTTACTGTTAAGGATTTCCCTGTAGTATCCTGACCTTGAGATACCGCCAAATAAATAGTCCAACCTTTCCACCGGGGTCATGTTAAATGTAAATAAAAGCATCTCGTTTTTATCCTTGCCACCTTACAAATGCAATCACACAATTATCTGTATCAGAAAAATCCAGCCATTGAAATCCGATTTGTCAAAATCGTCTTCGTGAAATGCGGGATATTTTTGTAAAGACGGTTCAGCTCTCTGAAATATTCATGATATTTTCTATTCATATCATTATCGAGCACTTCCCAGTCGAGAGATGTTTCCGGAATTCCATTCCTTATTCTGCGCAATATCATTACCCATGAAATTTAATTTCTTTCCGGGATGACTGAACATGAATCCAAAAAGCAGTCTGAGATTTGCAAACTTATGCCATTCATCTCCAGCATTTTTCTATAGCGGATCTTTTCAGATGCACGACCTCATCATGTGATATCGGCAGAAGAAAATTTTCATTGAATGCATACCAAACAGCAAATGTCAGTTTACCGTGATGGAATTTTCTTTTGAAAATTGGATCCATCGAAAAATATGCAAGTATATCATGCATCCAGCCCATATTCCATTTCATGTCAAAACCCAGTCCGCCGAGATGAGTAGCTCTCGTAACTCCCGGCCATGATGATGATTCTCCGCTATCATCATTACGCACTGCATTTTTCTGAACCGTGCCGTTTAGCTTCTTGAGAAAATCTATCGCTTAAAGATTTTCATACCCTCCGTGAATGTTTGGGATCCACTCTCCTGCATGTCGGGAATAATCGAGATAAAGCATTGAAGCAACGGCATCAACTCTCAATCCGTCAATGTGATATTTTTCAAACCAAAATAACGCATTGCTGATCAGAAAATTTGTAACTTCATTTTTTCCGTAATCAAAAACATATGTTCCCCAGTCTTTGTGGAAATCCTTTAA
>JADJTX010000052.1 GCA_016710985.1 Ignavibacteria bacterium | reverse complement strand
CTATTGCTAAAGTTGAGCTATCTAAAGTAAAAAGGACCGCAGAAGATTTATGCTGAGGGATAAGGAAAATAAGTTTGTTGCAGATGTTTATATTAAGAGAGAATCAATTGGAGTCTATAAAAAATTAAGGGCTGCTCTATTTCCCCTTAAAGATCTTAATTGACTAAATTCAACTTTGTTCAACTATAGTTAAACAAATTTTTAACACTGTGAATAAATGTTTAGAATCAATAGTGAAATTTTATCAAAGCGTTTGCATTTAAAAAAGCAGTTATTTATAAATTTGTAAAGTTCTTTCGATAAGGAAATAAAAAAAAAGCGGCTAGCAAATTAACTGCTTCTAAATTTTTAGTAAGATCTCAAGCTTGGACGCAAAAAAGATCAAACAGAAAAACCCCTGGATTTAAAGTCTACAGGACTCGGACTGCGTCGTTTTTTTATAAACTAATACAAGTTAATTTTTATAAACAAAACATTCAACTGAATAAATGTAATACACTGTCTTACAAAATTTTAATTCAGCCCGGAGAGATACCGGGGATCAGCTAATCAAAATGTTAAATAAAATGGCTAAAGCATCAGCGTGGCACAGCGTCAAACAAGACGTACACCACAACAACACTGAGTGCAATACCGGCAATAACATAGAGAGAGAAAACATACGCCAGGGTACCGGCGGAAAGCCTCTATGTAAAGAATGTGCTGGACTCAAATAGGATGATGATCATCCTTAAAGCTACACCGTCTCGCAAAAGCGAGGGGATTCAATAACCATAAGAAAAATAACAAAATGGGAAAAACAAAAAATGAGCATACTTCGCCCAAAGTGGCAAGTATTGCATCAAAACTTCTTCGGGATAAAAGAACATCCAAAGAAGTCAAAGAAGTCGCAGCTTCTGTATTAACGCAAGCTCGCGACCACAAAAAAAAGAGCAAATAAGCGGATAGGCTTAAATGCTCAAGAAACAAACCCTTGGTAATTGTTATTCTTACCTGGGATTTTTCAGAGACACCAAACCCCCTTTGAAATATATCCAAAGGGGGTTATTTATTTTGCTTTACAAAATTAGACATACCTTAAGATAATAGCAAGAAGATTTTAATTAATATATTAACTATATTAATTACTCGTAACGATTACCTTTTTATCAAATATATCATTAATAAATCTGCTCTTAGCAGGTTGTATTTCTTCCTCTGATCCATATACTACACTGACCTTTGGTTTGCCGTTATCAAGATCATTCACGTATCTTTTGTAATTTAAGTCGTGAATCTTATCTTTGAAACTACCGGATTTATTACTCTCGGTCTTGTTTCTTGAAACCTAACTATCGCCTTTTAAAGCCATACCACTTGGACTTTTTACCGGGTTTTTGTAAAGCACGTTTAGCTTCAGCATGCTCGGAGAGATATCTTCTTCCAAGTTGCCCATACCTTTATATGAATGTGAACTTTGAAAGTAATCAATATTCGTCAAGAAGGGCTGCTTTTTTAAATTGAATAATACTAAGCTAATTTTAAATATTGATTCAGTCGACTTCGCAACCTTGAGTCGGAATTAGAGAATATAATCATCCTTCTCCAACATACCATACTCGTTTAATTCCGATAAATTCAATTTATAATGACACTTTATCGATGTTTACCAAGTGATTATAATAAAAATAGTATTACTGCAAGTAGTTCACGGGAGATTAGTGTAACGCCGATTTACCATCAACTCCTTTAATGTTAAGAAACGTAGTAGAAGGTTTAAATTCACAAGGAAAAATTCTAAAGTGGTATGCTTATAAATGGTGACATATGGAGGAGACATGGGAGATCCAGGCCCTGATCATAGTTTCTCAATGAAATTTCATGATTTTGGAGACCAACCGGGTGCAAACTCTTGGCAAATAAATGAGGCTCCGCAATTAACTGTAGCAGGAAAAATAAATATATCAGATACACTTAATGAACCTATAATCATTGGAGGAACAATAAAATACTTTTATGATGATGTACAGCATACTGTATCACAATATTTAGTTAGAAATAGTCTTACCGATGATCGAAGCAAAATAAAATATTCTATTGATGAGTTTGGCAATATTCAAAGAAAAGATATTTTTACGAGTGATACCGATTCAAATTCTTACTTGTACAAATTTAATTATTTAAATAAACCTTTAGAAAATATTGATGCAACCGGCAATATTACAAGATTTTCTTACGATGGTTTGCAACAACTTTCAAAAATTAAAAATGCTGATACAAGTTTTACTTTAAATTCTTATTCTTATCAAAATGGGTTGAGCTATTATTTTGGAACCGTTAATGGTGTAGTTGAAATGCGGGAAATTTACAGATGAAGCCGGAAATTATTTTGACAAATTTTATGATGCAGTAGGAAATTTAAGGCGCGAAATAAAATATGCAGCTATTTATTCTCAGATTGAAAATCCACCAATCGCATCTTTAATCACCGATTATAAATACGACAGTTTATATAGAGTTATACAGGTAAGGACTCCAAACAATCTTGATATCATTTACACCTATGATGGCTTCGGAAGACAATCAAAACGTGACACTCCCGATGCAGGATTAACAGATTTTTATTACGATAAAAATAATAATCTGATTTATTCACAAGATCGTAAACAGAAAACTACTAATTCAAATAAATTTGCGTACAGGAGCTATGATGGGTTGAACAGGCTCACTGGAATTGGTGAAACAATTATGCAAAGTACAGATCCTAATGATGGGATTCAATTTCAACCATCTACTCAAGGTGAATATTTGACAGTTAATGTGTATGATACAATCTCATCCGCAATAATAAACAGTTTTTTCACAGGGGTTTCAGGCTATTCAGTACAATTAAACTACACCAAAGGAAATCTTGCAGCAACGGCATACCGGACAGTAAAAACTGATACATGGAATTTCAAATATTACCGCTATGACGTAAGAGGGAGAGTCATAAAGATGTGGAATATTATTGCAGGGTTTGATACATTAATAACAGAATACACTTATAACTCGCAAGATCAAATAATTACTTATAAACATTCTAAAGACGGAGATGAAAAGACATTCGCTTATACCTATGATTATTCAGGGAGGCTGCAAAAGGTTTTTCAGGATTTGGAAGTACCTCCAAACGCCCCGCAGCAAACAATTTTCAGTGAATATGAATATAATGAAAATTCTCAGGTTACTCAGCAGATCTTTCACAATGGACTAATGTCAAATGACCTCTCATACACAAACCGTAATTGGATATCAACCGTAACTAATTCAAGTGATATTCTAAATTATACAAATCTATACTTTAAAAATGGAAACGTGAAATCACAATCACTTACAGGTGATTATAATAAAAGTTTTGATAATAATGATGACCTGACATTTCATTTACTTATGATAAATCAAACAGATTATTGACAACTACTACATCGGGAAAAAATTATGAGGTCAATAATGAATATGATAGTGCGGGAAATATTACAATGCTTAAAAGATATAACTGGCAGGGAAGTATTACCGATGATTTTACTTACATTTATTATCCGGGTACCAACAAACTTAAAAAAGTTACCGGAACAGCAAGCCAGTATGCATATGATACCGTGGGAAATTTGATTCGTGATGATGTCAATCAGAATAAATATATGGAGTATGACCACAGGAATCTTCTCACACGGCTCAGATTCAAGCAGAACATAGAAAATGACAGTATTATTTTTTATACATTTTTCTATTATGATGAAGCCGGCAACAGGACTGAAAAGGCAATTTATCAGTTTCTTGGAACAACCGAGCCACCCCAGCGACCTGTATATTCTGATTCACCACCTCCGACTGATGATCTGCAGTTATATTATAAAGAAATCTATAGCCGAGATATATCTGGAAGAGAGGTTGCAATTTACCGTTACGATGAAATACTGCAATATCCAATATATGGGCTTGATATGGTTGGATATCTAAACCAGGATAATTTAGCATTTTATTATTTGAAAGATCATCTTGGTTCCGTAAGAACAGTGTTCGATAGTGAAGGAAATTTGATATCATCTCAGGATTACGACCCATGGGGACATATAATGCTGGGCAGACAATTTAACAGTGAGGAACCTACAATAGATGAAGGTTCAAAATTCAAATTTACATCGAAGGAGAGAGATGTGGAGAGTGATTATGATTATTCATATGCTAGAAATTATAATTCAAGAACAGGAATATTTAATTCGGTTGAACCGATTCTGAGTAGTAGTTTTGGCTGGGGGAGTTATGTTTATTGTGCGGATAATCCTCTACGAATAATTGATCCAACTGGTGAAGATTGGTTTTATATGTATGACGACGAAGGAGGAGGAGCTTGGGAGTATGATGAGGAAGCGCAAAGCAAAAATGTTTGGACTGGAGAATATGATGAACAAGGAAATAAGATTATCGAATGGACGCAAGGCTATAATGAATTATTGTTTTTTCAAGGTTTCGAGTTACAATGGTTACAAGAGAATGGACAAATAATGATTTGGAATGCTGTGTCTGGAATTCTGGATGAAAAGAAAAGAGCCCAACCAAACAAGCAGGGTAACGAAAATTACGGTCCTATACCAGAAGGATGGTGGGATCGTTGATCCACAAAATGCTTATGGAATTGATAAATCTCGCGATCCAATTGATATGCTCAAGTGGATATATCATTTGCTGGCCAAGGTGAGGCCTATATAAACATTTACCCTACTCCAGATAATCTATCCTATAGAACTGACGGTTTTACAATCCATGGCGGAATTAGCCCAGGATCAATTGGATGTATTGACCTTACATCAAAAATGTATACCTTCTATAAAGAATTTCTAAATCATAATAAATCTATGCTTCTAAATGTTGATTATTCTAAATTTTATCCTATGCCTTAATGAATGTAAAAAAATTCTCTAATTTATTATTAATTTTCTTCCTAATAATATTTATTTTAGTTAATTATGCAGTATTAACTTTAACAAACAATGATCCTAGCTACAATTATTCAGTTAAGACTTATTTATTTTATTTGACTTCAATTTTTCTAGATTTATTTCTACTTGTTATTTTAATTATTGAAATTGTTCAAAATACAAAAGGGAATAATAATGGAATATTTATTTCTAAAGTTTCAAATATAATTACCCTGATTTTATTATTTTTAATATGGACGGAAATAATTTATGGCAGTGTGTTCTACTATGATAAGGTTAAATATAATGAGAATATCCTTTTGGGTTCAAATAATTTATCATTTGTAGGAAGTATTGTATTTTCATTCTACTTATATACAATTTGTATATATAATAAACGAAAATTTCTTAATTCCAAATTTGCATTATTAATCGGTGGATTAATTTTAATAACTTTATTTCATTTATTTCTTTATGATATTTTGCAATAATAACTCATAGTCACCGCATCTTATGATAGAAACGGATACTCCTCGTCGTTGCAGCAGTGTCACTTCGCATTTTAAACATTTTGAAGTAAGAAATAAGCTTGTGCGGAGGACTCGTATGTTTGAAAAGTTGATTTTTCCCGTCCTCGCAGAGTGATTCTGCTTGTGACATTTTGAAGTAAGAGTAGAATTTAAGCGGAGACTCTGCGAGTGAGAGCGCTTCAACGCAGAGTCCTCCCATTAATGTAATGAAAACTTACAGGTGTTAGCCGGTCTCTTTAATGACGAAACAATTAAAAATCACTTCGGTTACACAAAACGCAACTGGATTGAATATATGCAAAACTCAGGGGAAATGTTTGGCTATACAAACACATATTTCAAAAACGGGAATGTAAAATCACAGGAGCTTTCAGGAAGCTATAATGACAATTTTGCAAAAACGGATGAACTGACTTTTAATTATACTTATGATAAATCAAATCGACTTTTGCTAGCTGTTAGATCAGGGGGCAGCTCATTCCGAGTAGAGAACGCATATGCCAGCGCAGGTAATATAACAATGCTGAAAAGATATAATGGCGATGGAAACATCATTGATAGTTTCGCCTATAGCTATAATTCCGGAACAAACAAATTAAGAAAAGTCACCGGAAGCGCTGACCAATATACTTATGACAATAACGGCAACATGATTCGTGAAACAGAACAATCAAAACTACCTCAATCATCTTTATTCTCTTAGTTCTTACAGTTGAATTCGTAAAAGTTTAATATTATAAATTTTTGATATAATAATAAAGTAAGCTGCTGCCATGATTTTGGGCAATAGTCCCATGGTATAATTTAACTGTTATTTGTGTGATGTCCGTGTTCCAATTGGAATATAAGCGGT
Organism: Ignavibacteria bacterium; assembly: GCA_016710985.1. Taxonomy (GTDB): domain Bacteria; phylum Bacteroidota; class Ignavibacteria; order Tepidaquicellales; family Tepidaquicellaceae; genus JAGPCH01. Next base: position 20,169 of record JADJTX010000052.1, on the reverse strand, counting down.
AATCCGTAGTAAACATCATACAAAGACGACCTCGGTTAGCTTAGGCACTATGTAGGAGTTAGGTCGTAAAATAAACTTCTATATATGTTTGCAGTTTATATTTTAAGCAGAAAGTCAGCCTCAAACAAGATGCTGACTTTTTTGCTTTTTCTTGCTACAATAAACTCAAATCATTAAAATGAAAGGAGTTGTACCTTGTCAAAACAAGAATTTTTAAACTTCGCTGAAATCAGTAAATCAATTCTCTTTACTGACATTCTGGATTGGCTTAACATCCCATACCAAAAAAAGAACAAAGAATTAAGAGGTGAAGGATATATAAATAATAACGTCACATTTATCGTTAAGTTTATTATGCTAAATTGAAAAAATAAATGTGACAAAAATTTATAAGTTATATTATAAAATAAAAAAATTTAAATTATGTGAGTTTTAAAAGAAACTGAGAATATTTTACGGATAACCTCAATGTTACTTTTAAACCGGATTTAATTAATGAAAGTTAAGGTGTAACTTCAGTTACAAATAACTTTCGATAAGGAGATTTAAAACATGCTTAGAAGACTTTTATCAAATCCAAGAATACTCATTGCAATTCTGATTGCAGTAATTGCAGTCATATCTTATTTCAGTAAAACAGAAATAAATCCGGTCACAGGTGAGAAGCAAAGAGTGAACCTTACACAGGAACAGGAAATAGTTTTAGGTCTGCAGAGCGCGCCTCAGATGATACAGCAAATGGGCGGAGAATCCCGGGACCCTAAGATCAACGCAATGGTAGACAGAGTAGGACAGAAATTAGTAAACAACACTGAAGCCGGAAAGACTGTTTATAAATTTGATTTTCACGTTCTCGCCGATACAAAAACAATCAATGCTTTTGCTCTTCCGGGCGGGCAGATATTTATTACAATGGGTCTGCTGAATTTATTGAAAACAGAGGATGAACTCGCCGGAGTGCTCGGTCATGAGATAGGTCATGTAATCGGAAGGCATTCTGCGGAACAAATGGCTAAAGATGAGCTCACACAGGGATTAATTTCCGCTACAACAATTGCTACCTCCGACCCTAACAGTCCCGGTATGCAGTCAGCAATTGCACAGTATGTCGGCAGCGTCATCAACATGAAATACGGAAGAGAAGATGAGATCGAAGCTGACAGATTCGGAGTAAAATACTTATTTGAAACCGGTTATAAGCCGGAGGCACAGATAGAAGTAATGGAAATTCTGGAAGAGGCATCCGGAGGTCAGAGACAGCCGGAGTTTTTGAGCACTCATCCGTACCCTGAGAACAGGATTCAGGAAATAAAAAAATACATTCAGGAGTATAGAAAAAAATAATTTCATTTTTTAATTAAAAACTGTATATTGAGCAGGCTTAAAATCATCATTAAATAACTTTAATTACAATTATTATGAAAGATAAATCTCGCTTTGTGTCTTCCGTAATTGTATCCCTTCTTGCGGGTTTCATATATTATATGTTCGGGCAGGATATAAATGAGAATGTACAGAGCTCCATTAAAGCTGCATTGAGCTCTAATGAAATGGAAGAACAGTATTTGTCTTCTGATTACTTTCCGGTTAAAAGCATTTCTGATAACTCCGTTATAAAGTCAAAAAAGAAAAACTCTAAATTTTATATAAAGAAAAGAAACACCATCGAGTTTCAGAATAACGGGATAACTGTCCCGGGTGAAGAGTTATTTTCTGATTTTGTAAAAAACAATCAGGCAAAATTTGACAGACCTGTGCCTGATAAAGACACAGACTTTACTGCAGAGCTTAATGAGTTAATAAAAACTGACAGATCCAAGTCACGTTTGAAACCTCTCAAAGAACTCAGTGATCTCTTAAAGAATAAGAATGATGAAGTCGCAGATACCAAAAGATTTGAGCGTAGATCAGAAAAGATGAACAAAAATTTTGAGCAGTCGCAGATCAAGACATATAATAATTACCGTAAAGGTGATGCAGAATATAAAGGAAACGGTTTTGAGTATAATTACGTTACAGGAAACAACTCATCACAGTCCAATTCTAATTCAAACGGAATAAATTATACAGCTCCCGGAAACGAGAAAAAGACAGATTGTAAAAATTACAAAGTTGAATACAAGAGAAAAACTAAAATCATTAACGGAAAAAGAACGGAGATAATCACTCCAAAAGTTCACATTAATAATAATGACGAAAACGAAATTAATATTAATGTTGATAATGACAATGAAAATTCATGCAATTAAATATTAAAAATAACATTCATTAACTTAAAAAACATAATCTTATGAAAAACAAAATCATTATTATCGGATCACTTGTAGTCTTACTTGTGTTCGGTTTCATTTATTCCCAGTCCAATAGTCTTATTGCTGATGATAAAGACGGCAAGAAAGACTGCTCCTCATCCTGCACACAAAAAGCAGGCTCAACTGAAAGTAAATCAGAATGTACTGACAAAAAAATGAGCGGCGCAAATACCTCGGATGATAAGAACGGATATGCAGTTTATGAATTTGTAACAGACAAGATAAGCTGTGACGACTGCAAACCCGGAATGACAGAAAACATCATGGGAATTGCCGGAGTAAAGGAAGTTAATTTCGGTGAAACATGTCAGGTATCTAAAATGACAAGCGTGAAAGTATATTTCCTTGAAACAGATACAACACCTGAGATCATTGCTGCTTCTGTAAAAGAAAAAGGATTACAGGGAAATTGTGGCGACGGAACTAAATGTGATTCCAAGAACAAGACACAGAAGAAATCATAAGTAATAAAAAGATCTTTTTCCAAACTATAAAAAGCCCGGACTTGAAGAAAGCCCGGGCTTTTTTATTTACTCTACCATCACACTCCATACACTCCACACACTCACTCCACACACTCTACACACCCCACACACTTAAAACGGATTCTCCGTTTCCATATTCCTCGGAATCTCGATCACCGGATGTCTCACTTTGTTTTCAAACTTCGCATACTCATTTAAGAATACAAGATCGAAATCCCCTACCGGTCCGTTTCTCTGCTTGCCGATAATTATTTCGGCTTTGCGTTTCAGTTCTTCATAATCCGGATCATCCTGATTGGCTTTCATTCCCATGATCGGTCTGTGAACAAATATGACAACGTCAGCATCCTGTTCTATTGCACCGGATTCACGAAGGTCAGCGAGCTGAGGACGTTTCTCTTTACCTCGCTGCTCGATCGAACGATTGAGCTGCGCACACGCAACCACCGGTATATCAAGTTCTTTTGCTAACGCTTTCAGTCCGCGTGATACATACGCAACTTCAAGATCCCTTCGTTCGGAATTTTCCGGACCTCTGACAAGCTGAAGGTAATCCACCAATATCATGTCGATCCCATAATCCATTTTCATTCTGCGTGCTTTTGCCCTTATCTCAAGTATTGATAATTCACTCGAATCGTCTATATATAAATTTGTCTTGAGATTATGATAAGTCTGCAAAACTCTGTTCCATTCTTCTACACGCGACTTTCCTGTCTTTAATTTTTTTCCGTCTACACGCGCTTCTCCTGCAAGCAGTCTCAGGAGTAATTCCCTGAAGGACATCTCAAGACTGAATATCGCAACAGACTTCCCGTGATCAACGGCTGCATTCCGGGCTATGTTCATTGAGAATGCTGTCTTTCCGTGAGATGGTCTTCCGGCTATAACTATAAGTTCTGATTTCTGAAATCCCGCAGTATACTCATCAAGTTCTGTAAATCCTGTCGGAACACCTATTATGGCATTCTTATTGTTCCTTTGTGTCGCAATCGATTCAATTAAAATATCAAGCTCATCTTTTACTGATAGAACTTTTTTCTTTGAAAGTGATTCTGAAACATCAAGTATCTTCTGCTCTGCATCATCAAGTATTGAAAAAGTATTTGAAGTAGGATCAAAACATTTATCTACTATTTTGGAAGAAATGCTTATGAGATTTCTCAGTATGAATTTTTCAAAAACAATTCTAGTATAAAATTCAACGTTTGCTGATGTTGAAATTGATGTTGTAAGCTCAATGATATACTCGATCCCGCCGATCTCTTCAAGCTTTCCAAGTCTTTTCAATTCTTCCTTAAGTGTATTCGGATCAACAGGTTCTTTTTTTCCGTCGAGATTCATCATCGCCTGAAAAACTATGCCGTGTGATGGTCTGTAGAAATGTTTCGGATCAAGCAGTTGAATTACATCGTTCATTACCTGATTATCGATCAGTATTGATCCCAATATCTTTGACTCGAGCTCCAGCGCATTCGGCGGTATCCTCCCGCCTCCAACGTCCATTGTTTCATCAACAGGATCCTCTGCTCTTATTTTATTATATTTCTTCTTAGCCACTTTAGTTTTAAATATTATGTATTATGTGTTAAGTATTGAGTATTGAGTATTGAGTATTGAGTATAATAATTCACCAATTTCACCATTCACAATTAATTATTAATTATAAATTATTAATTATTTTGTCGTATTCTTTCCTGAACAGCTGCACATCCTCCCAGGTCGGCTTCTTCCAGTTCGGGTTTCTGAGCAATGCTGCCGGATGATAAGTTACCATCATCTTTATACCTTTATATATATGAAACTTTCCTCTGAGCTTTCCAAGCGGTTCTTTGGTTTGAAGTAATGTCTGAGCGGCAAATGTTCCCACGGCAAGTATAAGTTTCGGTTTTATCATTTCAAGCTGTTTGAACAGATACGGTTCACAGTTTGCGATCTCATCCGGAAGCGGATTCCTGTTTTCCGGAGGTCTGCATTTCAAAATATTACAGATGAATATTTCTTCCCGTGAAAAATTTATCGCTTTTAAAATATCTGTCAGCAGCCTTCCGGCTCTTCCGATAAAAGGTTTTCCCTGTTCATCCTCATCTGCGCCGGGCGCTTCCCCTACTACTACTACATCCGCATTCGGATTTCCGGTACCAAATACAACCTGCTTTCTTGTCCGGGCAAGCAGCTTACATTTCTGACAATCTTTAATTGCATCTTCAAATTTTTCAAAGGAAACACTCTCCATCCAGTCTTCTTTTATTAAAGGCACTGCAGTTTCTTTTAAAGATTCCTTTATGCTAATGACTTTTTCCTGTTTTACTTTGGGCTCTTCGACTATTTCTTCTTTAACTTTTTTATGATCCGCCTTCTTTAAACTATCAGCAGGTATTACTGTCTTTTCCCCGGTCTTCCCAGAAAAAATCAAAGGAGACTCTGATATTTTAATTTCACTTTCGAATATCGCATAATTGCTGTTCTCCTTATAGAATTTAAGATAGTTTATTGTATCAGTTAGTATTTTAGTCTCTTCTTTACTCATACTTTGATTAATTACGTGTTACTAATTACTAATTACTAATTTTTATTTTTGCGTGTTGGGTTTAATTTTTAATAAGTGTTTTTCCTTTGTTCTTTGCTCATTGCTCGTTATTCATTGTTCATTGCTCATTGTTCATTGTTCATTGCTCATTATTCATTGTCATTGCTTCATTGCTCATTGCTTCATCTTCAAATACCTGTCAAGAATCTTATTACCCACCTCATACTTACTCATCAGCGGAAGTTCTTCAGTATTTTTCTTATCAATTAATGTAACAATATTTGTATCGGTACCGAATCCCGCTCCGGCTGTCTTTGGATTGTTAAGCGCTATCAGATCTAAATTCTTATTCTTTAACTTTCTCTTAGCATTTTCGAGACCATTATCTGTCTCAAGCGCAAATCCTATGAGCTTAAATCCGTCTTTATTCTTTCCTGCATTTTCCAGTATGTCTACTGTTTTTTTAAATTCAAAAGTAAATCTGTCATTATCTTCTTTTTTTATTTTTGAATCTATGGTTTTTACAGGTGTAAAATCTTCAACGGCAGCTGTCATTATCACAAGGTCTTTGTTCTTTAGATTACCCTTTTAACTTTTTTAAACATCTCTTCGGTAGTTTTTACATCTATTCTCTTTACACTCTCAATATCCGGTAAGCTAACCGGACCGGTGATCAAAGTTACATCAGCTCCCCTGTCTTTTGCAGCTCGTGCAAGCTCAAATCCCATCTTACCTGTCGAAGAATTTGTAATGAATCTCACGCTGTCTAAATATTCTATCGTTGGTCCTGCTGTTATCAGAATTTTCTTTCCGTACAGATCTTTTTTCTTTAATAGCAGATCGTTAATATAATCAAAAATTGTTTCCGGCTCTGCCATTCTGCCTTCACCGGTGAGCCCGCTCGCAAGTTCTCCGTAAACAGGATCCAGTATTTTGTATCCCAATGTTTTAAGCTTATCTATATTGTTTTTAGTTGCCGGATTTTTATACATGTCATCATCCATGGTCGGAGCTATCACGACAGGACATCTTGAGGCTAAGACCGATGCGAGTAAAAAATTATCACTGATACCGTTTGCAATTTTTGCGATCGTATTGGCAGTTGCAGGAGCAATCACAAACACATCAGCCCAAATGCCGAGATTCACATGCCATGTTTTCGTTTCTACTTTCTCAGCTTTACTTAAGTCGTTGCTTTCAGGAAACATGTTAATAATTACTTCGTTTTTCGATAAAGCTGAAAGCGTGATCGGAGATACAAATTTAGCAGCAGTTGGAGTCATTATGATTCTGACTTCTGCTCCCTGCTTCACAAGCATGCGTACGAGATAACAAATTTTATACGCTGCTATACCGCCTGATATCCCGAGTAATATTTTTTTTCCTTTTAACATTAATATTGAATATAAGCTATTGAACTTTTGGACAATTCACAACGAGAGAGCAAACATTGTTTTCTAATTTATGAAGATGTAAACTTAAATAATTTTAAAAAAAATATCCCTTTATGAAAGGGATATTTTAAAGAACTGAAACATGAACTTTGCTCAGACTATTTAGCTACATCATCATTACTTTTGAATCTGAAATCCAGTCTGTCTTCCATTAATTCAACTATAGCTTCTATCGTAGGCTTTTGTCTTTTTTCAAATTCAAGAGAGATGTTGAGTTTATCCTGATTCATAATTGTATCATCTTCTGTTTCTTTTGCAATGATCGGTTCGAGCCGCTGGTTAAGCTCCATCTTCATTGTATCATTTATCTGTCTGGCTTTCTTTGAAGCAACTACAATTGACTCATAAAGATTTGCTGTCTTTGACTCAAATTTATCCAGGTCTAATGTTTCTATTGACATGATTTTTTGTTGTTTAAATTATTTGTTGAATTTACTGATTATTTCCTGTACTTCTGAAATTGCTTTTTCAAGATCATCATTGACTACAATATAGTCAAAATCATTTTTCTTTCCGATTTCTAAATCTACCCTTTTAATTCTTTCAGATATCTGATCCTCACTTTCCGTGGCTCTCTTTTTCAGCCTTTCCTTGAGTGTTTCGATGTCGGGCGGCATGATAAATATTAGCTTTGCTTTGTTTCCGTATATTTTCTTAATGTTAAGAGCTCCGTTTACATCAATATCAAAGATCACGTTTCTTTCGTTATCAAGATTTTCATTTACAAAAGATTTTAATGTCCCGTAATAGTCACCGTTAAACAGGATTTCGTGTTCTACTAATTCATCTTTCGCGATCATTTTCTTAAACTCTTCCTTTGTGAAAAAAAAATAGTCTTTGCCTTCGCTTTCATTTTCTCTTTTATTACGTGTTGTTGCAGAAACAGAAAAAATAAGCTCAGGATTATTTTTTAAAATTCCCCTTACTATTGTGGTTTTGCCTGCGCCTGAAGGCGCTGCTATTACGTAAAGCATCGCAATTATTTTTCAAAGGTTTTATTCGACATTCTGCAGCTGCTCCCTGATCTTTTCAAGCTCTTCCTTCATTACGGCAGCCCTTTGAGATATTTCTGCATCTAATGATTTTGAAGCAATGGTGTTTATCTCACGGTTTATTTCCTGTATAAGAAAATTTAATCTTCTGCCTGCAAGCTCTTCTGATTTTGTATATTCAATGAAATACTTTGTATGACTTTTTAATCTGATGACTTCTTCGGTAATGTCAATTTTATCAGAGAGCAGGATCACTTCGATCTCAAGCCTGTTCTCGTCGAGAATTCTCTTATCAGACAACAGCAGTTCGACTCTCTTAAGTAATCTTTTGCGCTCTGTTTCAACGCGTGCTTTTGACAGCTTTGATATGGCAGCGGATTCTTTATCAATGAATTTTATCCTGTCTAAAACATCCTTCTTTAAACTGTCACCTTCCTTTATCTTCATTTTTATCAGGTCATCAAGCGCTTTATTCAGGAGCTTACATACAAAGCTGTATTCTTCTTCACTTATTTCACCTGCCTTATCAGCGGAAAAAAGATCAGTGAAATTCAATAAGTGTTCGATCTTAATTTCTTCCTTTGAGCCGATAAGACCATTAACTTTTTTTAATAATACTATGTACTCTTTTATAAGCTTTTCATCTACGTTGAGATTTACTATTTCATTGTCATCGGCTTCAACATTTAAATTTATGCTGATCTTTCCTCTTGAAATTTTCTTTCTGACAATCTCTTTCAGCTCAAAATCTTTTGTGGCGAGGTATCTTGGATATTTAAAAGAGATCTCACAAAACCTGTTATTGACAGTTCTTATTTCAATGCTGTACATTTTCTTTCCGTATGTTCCTTCGGCTCTTCCAAAGCCGGTCATGCTTACAATCATTTGTGTTTATTTAATTACGTAATTTTCTGTCAGCTCTTTAGTCAGATAATCAAATGCTTCCTGAGGTGTGTCTACAAATTTGAACAGATCCAGATCCTCCTTAGAGATCATATTCATTTCAGCCATTGATTCGAGATTTATAACTTTATCCCAGTATTCTTTTCCGTAAACTATTACTGTCATTTTTTTATGAAGTTTTTCAGTCTGTACTAAAGTCAGGATTTCCATCAACTCATCAAGTGTGCCGTAACCACCCGGCATAATAATCAGCGCTTTTGCAAGATAAGCAAACCAGAATTTTCTCATGAAGAAATAATGAAATTCCAGATTCAGTTCCGGTGAAATATATGGATTCGGATACTGCTCAAACGGCAATGATATGTTTAATCCCATGGAAAAACCTTTTGCCTTTGAAGCGCCTTTATTTGCTGCTTCCATTATTCCCGGACCGCCTCCCGAACATACTATGAATTTATTCGGTTTCTTTAAGCCCATAGCCCATTTAGTAAGCATGTAAGCTAGCTCAACAGTTTCCTCATAATATTTTGACATGTCAAGATTGATATGAGCATTCTTTAATTCTCTCTCAAGTTTGGGGTTTTTTCTCTTGGATTCCTTTATCCTTTTCTTTACATCATTCAGTTTTGAAAGAGCGGCTTTCCTGGGCAGTGTTCTGGCAGATCCAAAAAAAACAATGGTGTGATTTATTTTGTATCTTTTGAATCTTTCAAGAGGTTCTTTATATTCTGTAAGGATCCTTATGTCCCTTGCAACCGGCGAATTCAGAAATTTTAAATTGTGATATGCCTTCGGTGCCTTGTTTAGAAAAGCCATTCTGTTAGTTAAAAGTTAAAAGTTAAAAGTTAAAAGTTAAAAGTTAAAAGTTAAACTGATTACTCTTAACTAAATATTAGTAATTAGTAATTAGTAATTAGTAATTAGTAATTGATCTAAAGACTGCGTCCTCCGTCAACCGTAAAGGTCTGCCCGGTGATATAATTATTTTCATTTGCAAGATAAATAATTAATGAAGTCAGATCTCCTGACTTAGCAAATCTCTTCATTGGATATTTTTTAATTTCCGCGGTGTTCACTGTTTGATTTTCATCATTCTCTATTAAAATAGTGCCCGGAGCAATAGCGTTAACTAAAATATTCGGTGCGAGTTTTTTTGCCAGAAGAGCTGTGAGTTTTATTACACCGGTTTTTGAAAGTGAGTATGGAATGAATCCCGTCCAGTTTTCAATTGCGCCAAGAGAAGCAATGTTAATGATCCTTCCGGTTTTGTTTTCTGATTTTAACATTATCTTTGCCGCTTCCTGACTGCAAAAAAATGTACTCTTTAAGTTTGTGTCCATATGTTTATCGAATACATCTTCATTTGTTTCTAGAAAATTTGTCTGTTCAAATACAGCAGCATTATTTACAAGCAGATCCAGATTTTCAAATTTCGAAGCAATGGTTTCAAACATGCTTTTGATCTCTGTTACTTTGGATACATCACATTTAATTGCTGTCACTCTTGCACCGGTATCGGAAATTTCCTTAACAGATTTATCCAAAACATCTTTCGCGGTATTATTATAATTGAGAATAATGTCAAATCCTGATTTTCCCAGATCCAGGCAAATATCCTTTCCAAGTCTCCTCGCTCCTCCGGTAACCAATGCCACTTTATTATTTCTGCTCATAAAGATTCATTTCTTAAATATTCGTGAATTAAAAATTTGCAAAATTGAAAAAACCCGTGCCCTTGGGATGACTCGAACATCCGACAAACAGTTTAGGAAACTGCTGCTCTATCCACCTGAGCTACAAGGGCGAATTTAATTTTAACTTCAAAAATACGAAACATAAACGATATAAGCAGTGATATTATGTTTAGAAGAGTGATCCTCTGTAAACACGACAAAAAGGAACACGGATAACGCTGATTAAACACATCCGCCAAAATAAAGAAAATTTTTTTTTCGAGGAAAAATAACGGATTTTTAAACCAAACGATAAAACTTTAAAAAACTAAGTAATAAATATTTTTTAAATTTAAAACAAATTAATTGCGACTTATTATTTTGTTTAACTATCCGCGAAAATCAGCTAAATCGGTGTTATCTGTGTGCTAAAAAATTTTATCGTGTACTGGGGAGCGATCCTCCTTATCCTCCTTGTATACAATCAAAAAGAAGGCGGATCAAACAGGTTTACGGAAAAATAGCGGATTTATTATAAGTTGAAAAGAGATGGGCAATACTTACCAAATTAAATTAAAGAATTTCGAATTCTACCATTAAAATTCCGGAATAATCCCGAATATCCGTTAAATTTGCTTATCAGCGTTCTAAAAAATTTTGACGTGTACAGAGATTTGAATGTTCTGATTGTAAAATTCAGAACGTCAAACATACAATGGATCAAAGTTTCAAGCAGATGACAGCGAAATAATTGTTTCTATCATCCACTTTTTTTCTTTTGTATTCATGCTGTTTTTTATTTCGCTCAACAGACTATTTAATTTAATCTTATCTTTTTTTGCCGTTAACCTTAAAATTATTTTATAATATTTAAGAAAATTCAAAAGAGTTTCTTTGTGAAAATCAGAGATCAGTTTATTTCCGGTAATGTAATGTCTGAAACTGTCAGCAACAGCTAGTGCCGAATCGAAATGTCCAAGTGCATAAAATATCTTTGCTTTTAAAATATAAATATCGCTTGTAATCGGTGAAGATTCGGATTTGGCTGTTCGATCTGCATTGAAAAGATTGTTTCCAATAACATTTTATAATTTTCAAATATATCCCTGTTCATATCCAGATTTCCTTTTGCACTTTCAAGGATGCAAAAAACCGTCATTCTTTGGAGCAAATAGTAAAGCATCTGATCACTTAATTTCTCTGGGGAGCCATAAACCAAAGTTTTAAGATTTTTGAATGCAGCTAATCCCCGCCTGATGAATTCATTTTCATATCATTCAGAATTATTTCAAGAAAAAACATCCTGTTCTTACTAGCAGGAGTTTTGATCCTTTTCATTTCATCGATGTATTCTTCAATTTTATCGTTATCCAGTAAAATCTTTAAGGGATTTTCCTGCACATCAAGTGCTGAAAGAATACTGATTTGAATCAAGTTGATTGAGAAAGAACTTGAAAAAATAAAAAATAATTCACCAGATTATCGTATGATTCAATAAGATCATTATTCTTTGATATAATGTTTTTTGCGGTAGATTGTGATCATATTTAATTGTACTTAGCTGATGCTTTAATAAAAATTTATCGCCATCCATTCTGGCATCTTTTTCAAAAGATTTTTCGACCTCATTAAGCTTTCTTGAATAAGCATCCTTAAGATCTCTTTTTGAAAGCTGTAATAATATATTCAATTCTGCTTTTTCTTTATCAGAACGTATCTCAATGATATTTAAATATTCTTCTGCAAGTTTATTGATCCGTGAAAGATATTTCCTGAATAATTTGTCATCATACTTCTTTCCTTTGTTTACAAAATTAAACAAATATTCTTTCGTGATTGTTTTATGGGAGAATTCCGGATAGTATTTTTTCAGCTCATCAAAGAGTATGACAATTGTCGAATGGTTGTTGTAAAAAGGAGAGTTTAACAGTTTTTCAAATTCATTAATTTCTTTCGGCGAGAACTTTTTAAGGATCTTCACTATGGTAAAGTGAGTTATTCCCTTTTGATTTTCAGTTTTATTCAAGGTCACAATTTTATTAAATATATCTAATTCTGAAATTAATTTTAAGATTAAATATAAATGGCTTTTAATTTTACGGTTCACAAAAGCTGAATATTTTCCAGAAAACTGTTCTTAAAAGTATTGATTATTCATACTATAAATGTCATTTTACCTCACTTTAAATTAAAACTTGTTCATGTTTTATTGATCTTCCCCTGATTTTTCTATAGATCAAAAATGTAATACATTTACTAAAAACACATTTATTAAACTTAAAAAAACACTCATGAAAAACTTTGGTTCAAAGTTAGTCTTTACTTTTGTTTTCTTTATCTGTGCCTTTAATATTTTAAATGCACAAAGCTACAAGATCAATCTTTATTCAGCTTATACTTTGGATGATGATGTTAATGCAGTTACAGATGGAAATAATTATTACAGCGGAACCGTAGTAGGCGGGTATCAATGGGGCCTTGGGTTTGAATACATTGTAAAACCTACTTACGGTCTGGAGCTTGCATATTTTCGACAGGATGCTGACGTGGATATTAGTTACAGTACAAATTATACTGTAAACAATAATATAAAAAACGAATCGACTTTTGGTACTGGTTTAAACTGGATATTTCTCGGAGGAAATAAATACCTTCCTGTCCCGGGATCCATTGTTCAGCCATACGGCGGCTTAATGCTAGGAATGGCAATTTTCAGCTCTGATGATAAACAAATTAATGATACAGTTAAATATACAGGACAATCAACAACTAATTTTGCATGGGCAGGAAGAGTCGGAGCAAACTTTATGTTCTCTCCAAATGTAGGGTTAAAATTACAGGCACAGGTGATGTCGGCTGTTCAGTCATTCGGCGGCGGATTATATGCAGGTACTGGAGGACTTGGAGCCGGTGTTGATACAGAATCTTCAATGTATCAGTTTGGATTTGGCGGAGCACTTGTTATTCAGTTTGGTGGCAGCAGCACTAAAGTCAGGAAAAGATAATAGTTAGTATTGGGTATTGGGTATTGGGTATTAGGTATTGGGTATTGGGTATTTCGAATTAAGTAAAATATAATACTCTTTTACCCATTACATAATACTCAATACTTAATACCCAATACTCAATACTCAATACTCAATACAATTTTTCAAAATTAAACTTTAAAACAATGTTCAAAAAATGGTGGGTAATTTTAATTCAGGGAATACTGATGTTCATTCTCGGAATATTTATTTTTAATAACCCTGTGGAAGTATTGGCAGGAATTTCTTTATGGTTCGGGATAATAATACTTCTTACCGTAATAACCGGAGTCTTTGGTTGTATATTCGGCGGGAAAGACGGCCGCGATTGAGGATCGCTTTTATGGAGTATACTTTCCGTACTTTTCGGTCTGTTTGTCCTGTTTAATCTTCTGGCAGCCATGAAAGTAATTACAATTATTTTCGGCATTTGGGTCCTGCTTACAGGATTCAGCCTGCTTTCATCAGGATGGTCAATTAAAAAAGATTCTTTCATTGGATGGATACTTGTAATAGTCGGCTTATTCTCAATTATAGTTGGATTTATGATGATCTTTAATATTGGTACCGGCGCTGACGGAGTAGCAGCTATACTTGGTATTCAGGTAATACTGGCAGGTATTGCTCTTATCTTACTTTCATTTGCAAAAAAATGGTTGCGGGTAAAGTAAAAGGAAAAATTGATTCATTTAAAAAATAATATTGTTCCATATTCCTGCCTGAGGTAATCCCCTTTCATCTATTCCTCAGGCGGGATTTTTTTAAATATAAGTTTAGGTATTAGGTATTAAGGCATTCCATTATTTAAAAATTTGAAATCAAATTTACATAATAGATATATCTGGAAAAAATCAAAAACATGAAAACATTTTCAGAAATGAACAATATTATGAGCAGAAGCAGCTGATCTATTAGGTAGAGACTTCTTGAAAACTCAACCATCGAACCTGTCATTCCGAGCCGTGATCTGTCCGGAATATACTCTCCAGATAATTTTCAAAATTATTGATTCCTGAGAAAATCATTCGGAATCACAAGCAAAGCCTTGGTGTTCCGGTCCGAAGCTTCTAGGTAATGTATTGAAATAAGATTGCGAAAGTTCCTGAGTGAAAATTCTAAAATCAATTCGTTCAAACAAAGGATGGATTAACAATTGATTAAATTTAATTTACAAAAAGTTTTAGACATAAAATTAAAACAAATTAATAACCGAATTACTAAACCAAAAAAAATATCATGGCACTTAAAGAATATAAACCGGGAACAGCTTTTCCCGGAGTCATAGGCAGAACCTTTGACCAGTCATCACCTGCTTGGCCTGAGCCAAACAGAGCAAAGAAAGACGCGCCAAATGTAATATTCATTGTACAGGATGACACAGGATTCGGACAAATGGGATGTTACGGAAGCCCTATAAATACTCCTAATATAGATGCTCTTGCAAAAGAAGGACTGCTGTTTAATAACATGCATACGACAGCTTTATGTTCACCGACACGTTCCTGTATACTTACCGGAAGAAATCATCATTCAAACGCAATGTCCTGTATCACCGAAGGTTCTACGGGGTATCCGGGAGGTAATGGTTCCATTCCTTTTGAAAACGGATTTCTGTCTGAGATACTTTTGAAAAACGGATACAACACTTACGCTGTAGGTAAATGGCACCTGACTCCTGCAGAACAAAATTCAGCAGCAGGTCCTTATGACAGATGGCCGCTTGGAAGAGGATTTGAAAGATATTACGGTTTTCTCGGAGGAGATACTCATCAATATTATCCTGAATTAGTTTATGACAATCATCAGGTCGAACCGCCGAAAACTCCTGAAGAAGGATATCATCTTACACCTGACCTTACTGATAAGGCAATCAGTTTCATTGCAGATTCCAAACAGATCGCACCTGACAAACCATTCTTTTTGTATTTCTGTCCCGGGGCAGGTCATGCGCCGCATCACGTTCCGAAGGAATGGGCTGATAAATATAAAGGAAAGTTTGATGAAGGCTGGGATGTTTACCGCGAAAAAGTATTTGCAAATCAGAAGAAACTTGGAATTTTACCTAAAGATGCTGTGCTTTCAGGACATGACCCTGATGTGCAGGACTGGAATACTCTTTCAGCAGATGAAAAAAAATTGTATGCAAGAATGATGGAAGTCTTTGCAGGATTTCTGGAACATACAGATTACAATTACGGCAGACTGTTTCAGTTTCTGAAAGATATCGGTCAATGGGACAATACATTAATAATGTTTATTTCAGATAACGGAGCAAGCGCTGAAGGCGGACCTACAGGTTCTGTTAATGAAAATAAATTTTTTAATAATGTCCCGGATGATCTCAAACAAAATCTTGCGGCAATCGATGACATCGGCGGACCAAAATATTTCAATCACTACGCATGGGGATGGACACATGCAGGAAATACACCGTTCAAAAGATGGAAACGCGAGACATACAGAGGAGGAGTGAGTGATCCTTTTGTCGTTCATTGGCCAAAAGGAATTAAAAAAACCGGTGAAGTAAGAACACAGTTTGCTCATGCTATTGACATGGTTCCGACTGTTCTGGAAGCGCTGGGTATTGAACCACCAACAGTTATTAAAGGAACAACACAATCCCCGATTCAGGGAAACAGTTTTGCACACGCATTCAATGACGGAAAGGTAAAGAGCAAACACGAGGTTCAGTATTTTGAAATGATGGGACACCGTTCGATCTATCATAACGGCTGGAGAGCAGTCTGTCCTTGGCCCGGCACTTCATTTACAGAAGCAGGCATGGGATTCGGAATGCCTATTGATGCAGCGAAACTAACTGAACTTGATGCTACCAGCTGGGAGCTTTATGATCTTACAAAAGATCCAACAGAAACAAATAACATTGCAAAAGATAATAGAGCGAAATTAATTGAAATGATTGCGCAGTGGTATGTTGAGGCAGGAAAATATAATGTTCTTCCTGTTGATTCGAGAGGCACTTTAAGGTTAGCAGAAGAAAGACCTCAGATCGCAGGTCCGAGACAATCCTATACATATTATCCGGGAACACAGGTAGTTCCGGGCAATGTGGCAGTGAACGTAATGAACCGTTCGTTCAGTATAACAGTCGATGCGGAAGTACCCGAAAGCGGAGCCGAAGGTGTACTTTATGCAATGGGTGGTAATGACGGAGGTCTGACATTTTATATTATGGATGGTAAACTTCAGTATGCATACAATTATGTAGCTGCCGAATATTTCAGGGTTACTTCAAAAGAAAATGTTCCTGCAGGAAGACATAAACTAAGATTTGAATTTGAAGTTAAAGGTAAACCGGATGTTGCAAAAGGAAAAGGCGCACCCGGAACTGCACAGCTTTACATAGATGGAAAGCTTGTGGGTGAAACGGAATTTCCATACACTATGCCATTATCTATGGGATTAGGAGCCGGAGCGTCTGTAGGATGTGACCCGGGTTCACCGGCTATTCCTGATTACAAACCTCCGTTTGAATTTAACGGAAAGATATATACTGTAACTGTTGACGTAAGCGGTGATCTGATACAGGATCATGAAGCAGCAACGAAGATAATGATGGCAAGACAGTAAGAACATTTGGAATTTGGAACCCGGAT
Source organism: Ignavibacteria bacterium (assembly GCA_016710985.1). Taxonomy (GTDB): domain Bacteria; phylum Bacteroidota; class Ignavibacteria; order Tepidaquicellales; family Tepidaquicellaceae; genus JAGPCH01. The sequence goes on along the minus strand of JADJTX010000052.1, from coordinate 3,177 downwards.
TTGGAAATTTATAAGATATAAAGATTCCATCTTTTAAAGGATGGAATCTTTAGTTAACATTATTAACTAAAATGAATTTAAGAAATCTTTTATTCATCTTAATTCTTGCAATTGTTAATGCAGGCTGTAATCAATCTACGCAAAAGACAACCTCCAAAGATGCAGCTGATGCCATCTATTTCGGCGGAGACATCATTACAATGGAAGGCGACAGCGCTGCATATACTGAAGCGGTGGCTGTTAAGAACGGCAAAATTATTTTTGTCGGGAAAAAAAAGAAAACGGCTCAAACACAGCAAGAGAAATGATTTAAGAAGGACAATGCTCCCGGTTCATTGATGCACACGGACATGTGAATGCGGTTTTCCGGCGGTTGCTGCTAACCTTTGCCTGCGCCTGACGGAACCGCAATAGTATTTGAAGATATCACTTCCTTATTAGTGGAGTGGAAAGATAAAAATAAGGAATCAGTAACAAAGTACAAATCTGTAATCGGATTTGGTTATGATGATGCCCAGTTAAAAGAAAAGACTCATCCTACAGCTGAAGACCTTGACAAAGTTTCAGAAGACCTTCCTGTTTTAATAATTCATCAGTCCGGTCACCTTGCTTCAATGAATCATAAAGCGCTTGAATTAGCCGGTTATACTAAAGGAGTCAAAGACCCACATGGGAAAAACTTGCGGCTGAAAAAGAAATTCCAATTGATGTAGCAGCTTATCCTGACATACAATCTCAATTGACTTACATGGAAACCGCAGGTGTACAGAAAACATATACAAATCATTTCCGAATTGCCGGAGTAAAGCTTTCTCTTGACGGATCGCCACAGGGAAAAACAGCATGGCTGACAAAGCCTTATGTTGTTCCGCCTCCGGGTCAGGATAACAGCTACGCAGGGTATCCTGCAATATCAGAAGACGGGAATGTCTTTGCATTGGTGGATACAGCCTTTAAGAATAACTGGCCTTTGCTGGTTCATTGCAACGGCGATGCAGCAGCAGATCAGCTTATACGTGCTGTAAGTCAGGCTGAAAATTTGTACGGCAAAAAAGACAGGCGGACTGTGATGATACATGCGCAGACAGTTCGTGGAGATCAGCTCGACCTCATGAAGCAACTGGGTATAATTCCTTCTTTCTTTTCTATGCACACTTACTACTGGGGCGACTGGCACCGTGATGAAACACTGGGTAAAAGAAAGGGCTTATAATATTTCACCAACCGGCACAGCTTTGAAAAAAGGAATGATCTTTTACTGAACATCATGATGCGCCTGTTGCGCTTCCCAGCAGTATAATGATATTGCACACTACAGTCAACCGTACAAGCAGAACCGGAGATGTAATCGGACCTGATGAGAGAGTCAGCCCTTATGTAGCTCTTGAGAGTATTACCAAATGGGCGGCATGGCAGTACTGAGAAAGCAGCAAAGGCACACATTAGCAGCAAACAAGCTTGCTGATTTTTTTGGTGATACTGGATAAGAATCCTCTGAAAGCAGAACCAATGACAATTAAAGATATACAGGTTTTAGAAACAGTCAAAGAAGGTAAAACAGTTTATAAAAGATTAAAAAAACTTAATAACATATTTATAAATTATAAAATGAAAAAATTCAATTTTTTCTATCAGCATTACTTGTTTTAATATTTGCCTCGTAAATTGTCAACACAAAAGATCTCTTCCAAAGATGCAGCTGATGCTATTACTTCGGGCGGTGACATCATAACGATGGAAGGTGACAGCGCTGCATATGCTGAAGCGATTGCAATAAAGAACGGCAAGATAATTTTTGTCGGTAAGAAAGTGGATGCTGAAAAGCTCAAAGGCGACAGTACAAAGATGAATGACCTTAAAGGAAAGACAATGCTTCCGGGATTTCTTGATGCGCATAGTCATTATATAAATTCATTGCTGGTAGCTAATCAGTGTAAACTTTATGCTCCTCCGTCAGGACCTGCTAAAGATGTGGAAAGCATTGTTGCTGCTTTGAAAAAATTTGCAGAGGAACAAAAAATTCCCAAAGGCGAGATGATCATGGGTTACGGTTACGACGAAAATGTCATGCCGGAAGGTAAATTATTAAACCGTGATGATCTTGACAAAGCATTTCCCGATAATCCTGTGAGAGTGGATCATGTTTCAATGCACGGTTGTGTATTAAACAGTCTTGCCATGAAATATTACGGAATCAGTGCCAATACTAAAACTCCTCCGGGTGGAGTCATCGTCCGAAAACCCGGGACCAACGAGCCATACGGACTCATAATGGAAACTGCTTTCCTTCCGGTATTTGAAAAATCTGAACCTATGACTGCTTCACAGGAGATCTCATCTACAAAGGCAGGACAGATGCTGTATGCGGAAGCGGGAGTAACTACAGCTCAGGAAGGCGCTACTCATTTGCCTCAGATCCAAACCATAAGACGTGCATCAGATGCCGGCGCAAATATAATTGATGTAGTGGCATATCCTTTCATAACAGATGTTGATAATATTTTGAAAGAGCTTCCCAAAGCTGACTGGGGAAAATACAATAAAGGATTTAAGATCGGCGGCGTGAAAATTACTATTGATGGTTCGCCCCAGGGAAAGACTGCTTACTTCAGCAAACCATATCTCACCGGAGGTCCGGGCGGAGAAAAGAACTGGCAAGGTGAGCTTACTTTTCCTCAGGAAATGGTAAATCAAATGGTTAAAAAGTTTATGAAATGAATGTACCTCTTTTACTTCACTGCAATGGTGATGCATCCATAGATGCATTCCTGACAGCTTATGAAAATGCGCGTGCAGGAGATTTTAGCAAGCCATGGAATGTAACAACTATTCACTCGCAGTTCATGAGAAAGGATCAGATGCCGAAATTTGTAAAATATAATGTGCGTCCTTCATTTTATACTCTGCACACTTATTATTTCTATGAAGCTCATTTGAATAACCGGGGTCTTGAAGAAGCGCAGTATATCAGCCCGATGCGTGATGCTATTGACTTAGGAATGAAACCAACCAATCATACAGATTTTGTAGTAGCGCCACTGGATCAGATGATGATGCTCTGGTCAGCAGTGAACCGTATTTCAAGAGCAGGAGCCAGTGTCGGACCTGACCAACGAGTAAGTCCTTACGAAGGTTTGCAGGCAATGACCATCAACGTAGCAAAACAATATGATGAAG
>JADJTX010000051.1 GCA_016710985.1 Ignavibacteria bacterium | reverse complement strand
ACACAATCAAAATTTTAGCAGTAGATGATAGGCCCAATTCAACCAAATTAATTTGCCAAGTATTGGGGAGGAGAGGGTATAAAGTTGATGAGATGAATGACAGCAAGGCGGCTAGGAAATGATTGAACAGGGTGAATATGATATCATAATATCCGATCTTCAGATGCCTGAAGTCACCGGTGCAGATCTGTTAAATGCAAGCCTGACAGCTCGTTAATCATAATGATAACGGATTCGGATCACTGATTCTGCTGTAGAATCAATGAAAAACGGAGCATTTGACTATATAAGCAAGCCATTTCATCTTGAAGAGAACTCTCCATAAAATTTGAAAAAGCAATTTGACAAGATTCGTCTTCAAAACAACTGAGCAGATTAAGTGACAGATCGAGGAAATTATTCATTCAGCGGGATTGTCAGGAAAAGCAAGAAGATGGAATGTATTTGAACTGATTAAAAATGTTGCAAAGACTAAAGTTATGCCTTACTTGAAGGAAAAGCGGAACAGGAAAGAACTTGTTGCCCGGGCCATTCATAATAACAGTGTCAGAAAGAGCTCTCCTTTGTTGCCATCAACTGCAAGCAATACCGGAAACTCTTCTGGAAAGTGAACTTTTCGGACATACCAAAGAGCTTTTACAGGCGCTTCGATTTTCAGAAAGGAGTATTTGAACAGGCTAACGGAGGAACCCTCTTTCTTGATGAGATCGCTGAAATGCCGTTTAATCTGCAGTCAAAATTATTAAGGGTAATTGAGAACTGGGAAATAAAACCAATAGGAAGTGATAAAGTAAAAAAAGTTGATGTCAGATTAGTTTCAGCTACAAATCAAAATTTACAGGAATTAATTTCACAGAAGAAATTCAGGGAAGATCTGTATTACAGAATTTCTACCGTTACAATATTACTACCGTCACTTAATGAAAAAAGAGAAGACATACCATTAATTACAAATCACATTCTGAAAAAGCTGTCAGTTAAACTAGAGCGAAACCTGTCAATAAACGCATCCGGACTTGAATTGCTTATCAACAATGACTGGAAAGGAAATGTCAGAGAACTTGAAAACGTAATTGAAAGGGCAGTGATCTCAACAACATCAGAAGAGATTGATAAAAAATGATTTTAAATTTTTAAATGTACCTGAGAGTACCGAAGTTCATTTAAACTCGAAGAAAACAACTGGAATAAACTCAAAGCGTCTCATATCCTCGGAATCGACCGCAAAACGCTGTATAAAAAGATAAGGGAATATAATCTCGAATGATATTAAATAATATGAGTTACGAATTACGAGTTACGAGTTACGTTCACCATTCATCATCCACTATTCACCATTCTTTCAGAATGATGATTTCCCAAAAATATCCTATAATTTGTAGAAATACTCTACACCTTCAATTCATTCTTTGGTATAAAAAAGTAATGTAAGCAAAAAACTATCTTTTTAAGCTCAAATCACATTTTATTTAAATCAGATTACCTGTAAAATCAACATAAGGTGGCATATGTATTGAGTCTGATTAAGTGTTGAAGTCTTAATAAAATGAACCTGCGAAGAATCCATATATTATGTTTTAAAACCCGAAATCTGTTCATTGATAAAGAAAGGCTTACCTGATACTTCATATATAATGTAACCTGACATGAGGATATTAATGATAAGTTTATAGATAATTTTAATGAACAAATTGATTGTCTGATACTGGATAAAGATATAGATTCTGAATTAAGAGAAAAATTAAGAAAAATTTGAAAATATTTCAATAGTTTGTCTGCCGTCACTTGATTCTGAAAACAACAATAAGTCAAACGTCAAGAACATGTCAGAGCCATTAAAGCTCAGCGAATTATCGGATTATATTAACAGCATTTTTCAACCAAATAAACTTGAGAAAATCACTAGCTAAATCTTCATTAGTTTTAATTTCAGCGTTTGCTTTTGCAATGCTATTGAATTTATCAGGTAATTTTTCATTAAGTACTTCAAAAAGCACCGATGCCTGTATTTCCTGTCATGAGGATAAGGAATTAACTTACGAAAAAGACGGTAAAATAATTTCTATATATGTTGATCCGAAAACTTTACAGTAAGTCGTTCACGGAGGCAGTGAATGTGATGATTGTCATAAGGGCTACAATCCGGATGAAATACCGCATTCCAAAACAAAAGAAAAGTAGAATGCAAGACATGTCATGATGATCTGAAGGGAATTGAAAAAGCGTGCATAAGAAAGTTGATTGTTATGATTGTCACACAAAGCATGAAGTAAAACCTGTAAAGAACTTGTAAAGAACCAGACTGAAAACTGTTTAGACTGTCACAAAAAAAGAACATACAGCAGTTCAGCTCCAGTATCCATGCAAAGAATAACATCGGATGTGATGGATGTCACAAAGGCGGACATCGACTGTAAAGATTCAGAAAAGAAGTTTCAAATGTCTGCGGTAAATGCCATAATGAAAATCAAATGGCATTCAAGAACAGCGTTCACCATACGGTTTTAAAGGGAGGAAAATGCAAATGCGCCGGTCTGTACTGATTGTCACGGGGCTCATAAGATATTAACGAGTAAGATCTCCATAGAATCTGAAGGTTGTCTTAACTGTCATCTGAATCAAAAGCTGTTTCCGGGAGATGCAAAAGGTTCGGCAAAATTTGTTGCACAGTATAAAACAAGCGTGCATGCCTCACTGGAAAAGGACAGAAAGAAGCGGCAGGATGCGTTGATTGTCACGGTGATCACATGATACAGAATCCGTCAGATCCCAAGTCTGCAACACGCTTAGCCAGGCAAATGGAAACCTGCGGTAAATGTCATGGTGAAATCACGGAAAAATTTAAGAAATCAAAGCATGGACAGGAATTATTAAAGGGAAATGATAAAGCTCCGTTATGTTCGGATTGTCACGGAGAGCATGATATTAAATCGACTCTGCTGTCAGATGATTTTTCGAAATTAAATCTTGCCGATAAATGTCTGAGCTGTCATAAGGACGGAAAGATCACGCATAAAAATTATAAAGGTGAAGAGGAACTCATAACAGGTTATCAGAACAGTGTGCATTATAAAGCTTTACTGGAAGGTGATCAGAATGCACCTACATGCTCGAATTGTCATGGTGCTCATGAAATGGAATTAGCGGATAATCCGGATTCGAAGATCAATAAAAAGAACATTGCCAATACATGCGGACAGTCAAACTGTCACGTTGACCAGTTAAAGGATTATACAGGAAGCATTCATCAGATCAGTGTTTCAGAAGATAATAAGGATGCTCCGACTTGTAATAACTGTCACGGAAATCATGGTATTATTTCCAAAGATATTGATAATAAACTTGAGAAGTCGAATGATCTGATAAACCTGTGTTCGAACTGTCATTCGTCAGTTGAGCTTACTGAAAGAAATGATCTGCCTACAAGGGTTAGTGAAACTTACAAAGAAAGTTTTCACGGACTTGCAACGAGAGGCGGTTCAAAGGAAGCAGCAAACTGCGAAAGCTGTCACGGAAATCATAATGTAAGACCTTCTAAAGATTCACTATCTACTATTAATAAGAAGAATCTTTCTCAGACTTGCGGCAAATGTCATCCGGGTGCTACGGATGTTCTGATCTCTTCCAAGATCCATTTGACTGATGAGAAAAAGATTCGCCGTGGTCTTATTGGATAACGAGATTTTATTTGTTTTTAATTTTTGCAACAATAGGATTCATGCTGCTGCATAATATACTTGATTACAGAAAAAAGAAAGCATTAAAAAAGAACTAATGAACGAAGAAACAAAATATCTTAGGATGTCCAGGAATGAAAGAATACAGCATTTCTTTCTGCTCAGCAGTTTCATTGTACTGGTCATCACAGGATTCTGGCTGAAATTTCGGAAGCATGGTGGGTGAGATGGATCGTTTATGTCATAGGTGAAAATGCTTTTGAAGCAAGAGGCATAATTCACAGGGTTGCGTCGATTGTTCTGATAGCAGTTTCAGTTTATCATTTAATTTATATTGCCTTTAACAAGAGAGGGAGAACGCTTGTAAGGATTTCCTTCCGCGAAAAAGCGACCTTACTGAATTGAAAGATTCAATGAAGTATCTTGCAGGAAAAAATCGACAAACCCAGATTCGGAAGATTCAGCTACATAGAAAAAATGGAATACTGGGCGGTGGTATGGGGAACAGTCATAATGGGAGCCTACAGGATTTGTATTATGGTTCAAAGATTTTTTCTTTAAATATATTTCTAATACAGGAATGGATATTGCGACAGCTATTCATTATTACGAAGCAATACTGGCAAGTCTTGCAATATTAGTCTGGCATTTCTATTTCATATTCCTGAATCCGGATGTATACCCGATGAACAAAGCGTGGCTGTCGGGATTTTTAACAAAGGAAGAGATGGAAAGGAACATCCTCTCGAGCTTGAAGAAATTGAAAAAACCACGGAAAAAGATAAAATACAGGAGTCTTGAAGAAATTAAGAATTAGAAAAAGTAATAAATTAATATTATGGACGAGGAAAAGAAAAGGACGAAGTCACAAAAAAACCTGTTAAAGCAAAAAGGTTTTTTAAGAATGTAAGAGGATGGAAAGATTTTTCTTTTATCAGGAATTTATCTGGGTACATTTCTTGTGCTTTTTGCAATAGCGGCGGAATATACATCACGTCCTTCATTTTGCCCGACCTGTCATTATATGGAAACATTTTATCAGAGCTGGAAAACTTCCGCACATAATAAAGTTGATTGTGTGGAATGTCACTTTGAACCCGGCCTGACAGGAACTATAAAAGGTAAACTCAACGGACTGGTTCAGATAGTTAGTTATGTTTCCTTAACTTACAAAAAACGAAAACCCGTTGCGGAAATTCCGGATAATACCTGCGCACGCGCCGGCTGTCACGAGAAACAGTCATTGAATGATTCTACTTATGAATTTAAAGGAATTGCTTTCAGCCATAAACATCATTTATCGGAACAGAAGAGAGGTAAGACGTTAAAATGTGTCAGCTGTCATTCTCAGATAGTGCAGGGACACATATGGAAGTTACAGTTTCCACTTGTACTAACTGCCATTTTAAAAAGTCCAATGATCCTGATCACAAATTTGACAAGCTTTCAGACTGTAACACCTGTCACCAGTTTAAGAATAAATCAAAAGAACAGCTTACCAATCTGAGATACAATCACGTTTCAGTAGTTGATAATAATATTGAATGCGCCGGATGCCACAGTAGTAGTCGAAGGAACCGGTAACGTTGGAAAAGAAAGATGCTTCCAGTGTCATTTTGAAACAGAAAGATTAGACAAGTATGATGACGTTGGTCTTATTCACAGTACACATATCAGCAAGCACAGTTTGGATTGCTCTAACTGTCATTCACAGATAGAACATAAAATTCAAAAGATCGACCCTAATGCAAGTCCGGACTGCAACAGCTGTCACTCAAACGCCACATCACAGGTCAGCCTGTTCAGCGGGAGAACGGATTCAATGTGGAAAAATCACCGAGCTCAATGTTCATGAGCGGCATCAACTGTAAAGGATGTCACATATTTCATGAAATGGATAAGATGGATATTAATACTTCCAAAGCAAAGGAGGCTCCTGTGAAAAATGCCACGGACCGGGATATGACAATCTGCTTAAAGAATGGGAAGCAACATCCATTAAGAGACTTAATATCATCAAACAATTTATAACGCGGTAAATCCTCAGATCCGGAATTCAAAGAGTTCGAATAAGGAAGAAGCAGTAAAATACATGGAGGAAGCCAGTCATAACTTCAGACTTGTAGAAGTAGGCAAGAGCGTTCACAATGTTCAGTTTTCTGACAAGCTTCTCGTTGCAAGCTATGAGCTTATGAAAAAAGCTGTAAGCGTGATAGGGGCTTCTGCAAAATTACCGGATTTCAAATCCAGCTCGGATGTAATTCCAAATGAATGTTACAGGTGTCATTCGGGAATACAGGAAATATCCGTTAAAAAATTCGGCATGGATTTTTCACATAACAAGCATATAGTCGAGAACAAGGTTGCCTGTGCGAGATGTCATTCAAATGTAAATAAGCACGGTGAACTTACAATGAGCAAGGAAAGCTGTAACAGCTGTCATCATTCACAAAACAAGAACAACGAAAGCTGTGAAAAATGTCATTCATTCCAGAGTAAGGTTTATGACGGAAACTATATGAATAAAAATCAGCCCGATTTTATGAAAACCGGAGGATCACTATGCATCGACTGTCACGTTTCCTCGGACAAAGTTATAAAGCCTGACAATCAAATTTGTTCAAAATGTCACGATGCCGGATACGATGAAATGATGGGAGAATGGAAAGAAGATGTTAGAAAATTATCTGCAGAAGTAAGTGAACTGATCAAAGGAGTTAATACTTCTTCGCTTAGTGATGATCAGCAGAATGAACTGAAAGACATTAAAAGAATTGTTTCCGATATTAATTCACATCAGAGCATATATGTACATAATTACGACCTATTAAGCTCATTACTGTCAGAGAAGAAGAAAAAGTTAAAGGAGATGTCAAAATAAATAACATTTGAATATTAAATAGTCTATTTTTTTATTCAGCTTTTTTAAACGAATTTGTAAATATAAAATTAAGAGTATGAAAAAGAAAATCATCATCCTTCTTTTAATTTTTATTACTCCTGTCATTATAATGATGAGTAATTTTACGAAAACATACTCCCAGTCGGAAGCGAAATATGTTGGGAGTGACATCTTGTGTTGGTGCGTGCCATAAGACCGAATCTCAGGGAAGTCAGCTCTCTATCTGGCAAAACTCGAAACATTCACAGGCATATTTAACTCTGCAGACTACCTATGCGGACAGCATAGCTACAGCCAAAGGATTTACGACTGCTGCGGCAGAAACACCGGAATGCCTTAAATGTCACTCTCTTGTTGCTGCTGATGCCGGAAATGTCGAGGATACGTTCGATAAAACTGAGGGCGTACAGTGTGAATCATGTCATGGACCCGGTTCTGAATATAAAAAGATTTCAATCATGAAAGACAGAGCTAAGGCGACAGAGAATGGATTGATCTTTCATACTGAGAAAGAACTTTTTTGCATTAAATGTCATAATGCAGAAAGCCCGACATTCACCGGATTTTTTTATGAAACTTATTGGGAAAAAATAAAACATCCAAAGCCGGTTAAAGAGTAGATGACGAAATAGTTCAAATTGATATTAGTCAGTTATATAAAATTATAATTTTAAAATAAATCTTTTATAAATATAAATAACATTCATTATGAAAAAGAAAATCATTATTCTGACAGCAGTCATATTTACAGCTGTGACTATAATTGTCGTTAATTATTCGACTACAAACTCGCAGTCGGAAGCAAAATACGTAGGAGTAAATACGTGCGTCGGAGCATGTCATAAGACAGAGTCTCAGGGAAGTCAGCTTTCCATCTGGCAGAACTCAAAGCATTCAGAAGCATATACTGTTCTGCAATCAGCCAGGGCAGACAGTATTGCAACAGCCAGAGGTTCTTCAACTCCGGCAGTTGAGACTCAGGAATGTCTTAAGTGCCATACAATAACAGATGCAGATCCGGGCAAGATAGAAGAAACATTTGACATGAGCAGGGTGTGCAGTGCGAAACCTGTCATGGTGCAGGATCTGAATACAAAAGCTTTCGATCATGAAAGACAAGCAAAAGCAATGGATGCAGGTCTGATCATTCATACTGAAAAAGCTGCTTTCTGTACAGGATGTCATAATTCAGAAAGTCCGACTTTTGTATCCTTTGATTATGATACAATGTGGGATAAAATAAAGCATCCTAAACCGGCTAAAGAAGAATAAATTATTTTAAGTTTATTTTCCTGGTAAGAAAATTTAAACGTAATTGGACTTTCCCAGGCAGGAGACTTGGGAAAGAGGAGAGTTTTTTAACAGCCCTGAACGATGCGGTAATAAATGTTCGGAAAAGATTTGTTGACGTGAAGATTTTTATAAAGAATTTATCATTGCTGCTATGAAAGACATATTGTTTATTATTCTGAATGTTGGATTTGTAATCACTGTTATTTTAGTAATAACAGATTACAACTTATCTCAGTCAAAGTATAAATATGTCGGCGTAAACACGTGTGTAAATTCCTGTCACAGTACTGAACAGCAGGAAATCAATATGAGGGTCAAAGCTCAAAACACTCCGTGGCTTTTCTTACACTTCAGACTGCGGCTGCGGACAGTATTGCAAAGTCACTCGGATATAAAACATCTGCATCTGAAACAAAGCGGTGTATAAAATGCCATGTACTCGGAAGGATTTTGATCAGAGTGAGCTTCTCTCAACTTTTGAAGTGAGTCAGGGAGTGCAGTGTGAAAGCTGTCACGGACCCGGCTCCAGGATATAAAAAACTAAGTGTGCATGAAAGACAGCGTTAAATCAGTAAGCAAAGGACTAATAATTCATACAGAAAAAGAGAATGGTGCATTAATTGTCATAATCCGGGAAAGTCCTACATACATTCCTTTTGATTATGAAGCTTTATGGCAAATGATTGCACATAACAAATTTAAACCGAGTAATTATGAAATATTTTTATAAGTTAATTTTCGTTTTCTCTTCACATCTTCTTTAATAAACGCTCAGATTATGAATCTCAGGTTAAACACTTATTTTTATTCCTGGGAAAGAGCTGACAGTACAAACCCCGACTTTGAAACTTCTCACTTAAAAGGATATCAGAATCTGCTGATTGGTGTCAATGATAAGAGTAAGAAATGGAGCTTCAATACTTCGCTTCTTACACAGGAAGATATCGTTAATAAATCAGGTATGGATTTGATTATTCTTTTTTATAATTTATACATAAAAGGAACCAATCTGTGGAATGCGCTTGACGTACAGAATCGGTCGACAATATGTCTTTGCGGGCGTAAAACGGATCGGTTGACGGGTTGAATTTAAGATATAAAGCCGGGATGAATAAACAGTATCAGATCAGCGTCTTCGGAGTTGCGCTGACTCCGGGTGATTATAATTTTACCGGCTATTCTGAATTCAATAACAATTTTATCTTCGGTTCGACATTCTATTATTACGGAGATCAGGGTCTGACAGCTTCCCTCAGCTATTATCTGAAGAGAAAAAAATATGATCCTTATTACGCGCCGAGAATTGACAATGAATACAATACAACTAACGAGTTGATTGTAACTGACTCAAGAGATCAGCAGCTGACAGGATTTAATGTAAGCTATACAGGTAAACAAAATTATACTATCTTTGGAAAAGCATATTATGATATTTATCTCAGTAAATTCTATCAAGCGGAATTCAACATAAGCTACCCGATAAAGAATTTCAGGATATCTGCTGATTACGAATACAGGGGAGCGCAGCTGACATACAATACTACCTTCTGGACAATGGCTCAGTTCTGGCCTCTGTCACACTATCAGCGGGTTGAAGGAAGCATGGATTACACTTTAAAAAAACGGGATCAATTTATTTGCTTCAATAGCTGATCTGATCTATATAGATGATAATTCACTTGAATATCAGGCCGGGTTTAAAAACTCCTGGTACGGAATTTATTATACAGGCTATTCAGGATATGCGGGCGAATCAAACGGAGCTACGGGATATATTTACAAAGAACTTGTCCGCTCTAAGCTGTCAGGAAATCTCACTTTGAATTATTCAAATTACAGTCTCGGTAATTACTCATCTTCAAGAGAAGATCAGTTCAGCGGCATGCTTGGAATTACTTATAGGCCTTCGCCGCAATTCAGCGTGGATGCTCAGGGACAGCTTCTGACAAACATGATATACAAGACTGATTCAAGATTTATGATCGGGGTAACATACAGACTGTTCAGTAAATTATAAGATCATTAAAATTTTATTATTATGAAAATTCCAAAGTACTATCTTCTGTTTTTATGCGTGTAGTTTTGTTTCTTACTACTACTGCTTATCTGTCAAAAGAAAAAGCGAATATGTTAAAAAGGAAAGGACAGCGGGACTGAAGCGGTCTATGATAACAGTCCCATTATAAAATTTAACCACAAGGTCCATACAGTAGATGCTGAGGTAAAATGCGAGGACTGTCATACCAAAGCTCTTACTTCCAATTTATCATCAGACAACCTTAATCCGAAAAAGAAAGACTGCGAAAGCTGTCATGATGTAAAGGGATACAAAGGAGTGTAAACTTTGCCACTATGACAATGTTTTCAAAAAACTTAAATCTTCAGACAGAGAGCTTAACTTTTCTCACAAGGATCATGCCAAAGATCAGAAATGCGTAGATTGTCATAAAAGGTCTGGATGCTGCAAAATTTTCTAAGGAGAGCGCTGCAGGATTTCCGGACATGGAAAGCTGTTATAAGTGTCATGATAACAAGACAGCGTCAAGCGACTGTGAGACCTGTCATAATAACCTGACAAACCTAACTCCTAAGACTCACCTTAAGACGAATTTCCTGAATGAGCATACAATGGCTGCAGGCGTGAATTCGAAGAATAACTGCATGATGTCACAGCGATAACTTCTGCCGGGCGTGCCACAGTCCGTTGAATTTTACCGGGAATAATACTAAAGATAATTTCTACGCTCCTTACTACACGAAGGACAACGGTTCAAGAACGGACAGGGGAGATCTGCAGAAATCTCACAACTGCTCACAATTTAAATTATTTATATACACACGGTCTTATGCAAATTCAGAAAGCTTTGAATGTAATACCTGTCACAGTCCTGTTGACTTTTGCGCTTAGTGTCACTTCAGAACGGCGGGAATACTGTAACGGGAATTGCTCCTTCGAGCCATCAGCAGCCGAACTTTGCAACGATGGACGTGGGCTCCGGAGGCGGACTTCACTCGCGGCTTGCGCGGCGGGATATAGAATCTTGTCAGTCCTGTCACGATGCAGCAGGGTCGGGATTTGTTGCGTTCAGGTGCCATCTAAATCCTAATATTAACGGGAAAGGAGTTCAAATGAGGAAAACTAATAACATAAATTTCTAATGAGAATGAAAGCTGACAGTATTTTTATCTGCTGTTCTTTTTTACAATTGCCGTCACGTTGGTTATGTCGGATGCAGCGAAGTTAAAAAAAATAATCTTGCGCCTGCGCCTGAACTTGGAATTCACCCTCCGGGATGGGCTGACACTAACCGGCGGCTTCCAAAAGTTCTGCAGATTTTCACCGACAGTATATTTGCGATAAGCCCAATGCCTGGAATCTTACTCAATGTAAAACCTGTCACGGCGGTGATTATAAGCAGGCACAACAGGATCAAGCTGCCTGACCTGCCATACATCATCCGGCGGGCCGCAGAATTGCCGCCTTTGCCACGGCGGAGCTTCAGGACATTCAAATCCTCCAAGCGCGCTCAATGGTTTCAAGCAGAAATAAGTACATTGGGTAACGGTGTTCACGTTTACCATCTTGATTCGACGAAGCATTCAGCTCCCTGTAGAGATGTAATGAATGTCACCTTCATTGGAGGGCGGATTTAATTCACCGAATCATCTAGGTGATAATCCCGACGGAATGGCTGAAATAGTTTTCGGTACGCTGCACAAACACCAACTCGGGGAGTTACGCCTACTCGGTATGGAACAGGAAACAGCAACCTGCTCAAACGTATATTGTCACGGCGATTTTGAGATCGAATAACGCACTGCTCGTGTGGACAGATCCTAACAGCGTGAAGTGCGGCTGGTGTCACGTTGGATCCTGTCACAGGAAATCCGAATCCGAGACCCGGCGGTTTATATTCACACTGGGAAGGACTGCAAATAACGAATTGTTATGTTTGTCACGGAACGGCGGATAACCGCAGGGAGTAATTTACAATAAGGATCTGCATGAACGGTCAGGTGAATTATCGTCCTGATTATAAAGTGTTATGATCAAAATGATTATGTAATTTGAAAGAGAAGTATAATAACAAAAGTTTGGTGTAGATTATTTACACCGGCTTTTTTTTCGTCCCTCTGATCAGCTTAATGAACCAACCTGCTCGAGTCATTCTCAGAACTAAGAAATTACCACTGAGGCACAAAGAACACGGAGGTTCACAGAGGAATTTTTTGGATCAATAAACCGCAGAACTGACCAGCTGCTTATGGTTAATGGATGAAGCCTCGGCCCGTAAAGCTCATCGTCTTTAACTATAGAACATCAGGCGGGCAACATCATCCGTGGCTACCTGTCCCCGCTGAGTCTCCCGCTTAATTCTGAACAGCCCATGAAAATCATAATTATACTTTCAGTTACCTCTTATATTTTTTGGGATTTTAAATGATATTCCAGCCGGGTTTTCTTTTTTAATTGCAGGTATGATCTTTATTTATAGTACTCTGCTTTATTGATGTTCAAATATTTTGCTACTCCCGAGCCCGCGAAGAAACTCTTGCCTTTGAGAATTCTTGAGAAGTAATTTCTTATGCTTCTTTTAACTTCTTAGAAATTTATGCCGACGGCTACACGGTAGGTTTCATATTATTCTAAAATATTATTACTGGACAACATCGAAGATCCTTAAAACCTGTTACAAAATTTTATAGTGCATTTACAGAAAAATTTCAGCTTTTATTAATTTC
>JADJTX010000050.1 GCA_016710985.1 Ignavibacteria bacterium | reverse complement strand
ATATTGTGAAGGCTTATCTCTTCATGAATAATCTCAATTCAGATAAAAAAGTTCCATCTGTTTATAGCGAATATCCCTGGTATGCTATTGTTGACCTGAATAAAGCGTCCATGACCAAATATGTTATGAATGAAGAAGATTATTATGTAAAACAGAATAAAGCGAAAGGTAATTTCTATTTGGAATTGGATATTGGAAACGAATTAGTCGCTCAAACAAAAACAT
This sequence comes from Ignavibacteria bacterium, assembly GCA_016710985.1. Classification (GTDB taxonomy): domain Bacteria; phylum Bacteroidota; class Ignavibacteria; order Tepidaquicellales; family Tepidaquicellaceae; genus JAGPCH01. The sequence goes on along the minus strand of JADJTX010000050.1, from coordinate 14,311 downwards.
GGGATGGTTATAGTATTAAGAAGTCTGTAAACAGAACTAGAAATATTGATACAAAGTACCCCATCTGGTTGATGGAAGCTTTTTGCTATGGGGTGCTAGATTGCTGGATTGGGAAAAGAAGGCGCTATTTATGTCTGGTCTCTATTATGAAAGAAACCGGTACTATCGACGCTCTATTTTTCTTGGAAATGAAAAGATTAAAACCTCATTAGGAGAATCTGACACAACTAAAGTTGGTTGGAGAATAGCAGACCCGTTTCTGGGCAAACTATTGAAATCTTTTACTGATTCGATGACATTTTGGATTGAAAAAGGTGATATGAAAAGAATGTTGAAAATAAAAGTTGAATTGGGTGATCAGACTTGGCTTCTGGAAAAATCTGAAATATTAAAAAAGTAGGAGTTAATGGATTATGATAAAATTTATAAATTTATTCTTATTTTTGGCTTTTATTATATCTATTGCCGGCTGTGGATTATCCCCCAGCAGACAGCTTTTAGTCAAGAATGACTGGCAGATTGGCATTACATTAGGAGGTGTATTGATTGATGAAGTTCAGGGGAATGGAATGGGTTCCTTTACCAATAAACCTGGGTATTTCTTGTCAGTACGGTATTTCTTCTGATGTTAATATTGGTGGGGTTATCTATCCGTTTGCTTTGTTTACCGGAAAACTCGCAATAGAGCCGACTGTTACCTATGGAATTATAAAAAATGATTCAACTACGGCTCTTAATATTTATACTTCTTTACCTGTCAACTATGAGTTTGGAAAAGGATTTGAAGTGAGTACTATGATTGGCATTTCTCCTGTATTTCAACTTCCATTAGGAAGAATGTTTATTACTCCGGAATTAAAAATAAGCTATAATGATATATGTGAAGGGTCTTTCCCCACATTTCAATTTTAAAGCTGGTGGGAGTATTTTATCAGTACCAACTGGCAGATTGGCGGAGAAATTGGATTGATGAATATAGCAGAATATTCTGTTGTATCACCATTATCCGGGGTCATATAGGTATTCCGTTGTTCATTCTAGCTACATCTTTTGTGGAAAGTAATCAAAAGTGATGCTCTACATAAGGTTGCTATTATCAATAATAATATAGGGGTTAGGGAGAGTATAGGGGATTTATTATGTTAAAGCTCATAATGCACAATGTTTATAAGCATAAGTTTTTGTTTATTTTGATTGGGATATTAGTGGTTCTATTATGTTTTTATCTGATTATTGGCATTAATACTGTCTTTCAGTGTCTAACTCGCTTATGAAAGCAGTATCGGATAATATGACAGGAGACGTAATAATCACTATGAAGCAGGTCAAGCATTTGGATGTTTTAACAAAAGAAGGGGAAAAGAAGTTGTTCAATTGGATAAATGGCAAGAGTTGCTTGATTTTGCTAAATCAAAGATTATATTAAAGCGCACACTCGATTAAGAGTTTGGGTGTACTCAAATCAGATGATAACTATATGCCGATGATTTTTACTGGAATTGATCCGAAATATGAATATAACTTATTACCCAATCTGTTCGCTGGAAGAAGGTAGCAAGGTAACAACCTCAAACCAAGTTAATTTATATTACAGACATTCCGACTATCTGAATGTCGTTAAAGGTAGTAAATTAGCTGCAATTATTCAAACAAAGGATGGCTATATTAATTTTGATCCAGTAATATTGAATGGGATACTTGATTATAAAGATTTATCTTATTATACAGATTATTCTTTTTTTGCTTTTGTAGATATAGATTATTTAAATAATTTAATGATGAGCAATGAGCGGTTGGTTGGTGAAATATTTGTTAAATTTAAAAAGCCCTACCAATATCAGATATTTGTAAAAGATATTAAAAAGAAATTTGGAGATAGCTATCGTTTTATTCAACCACAGGTTCTTCAAACCTAATTAATGGAATTTATAAATTAACATTCTTTACAATCTTTTTATTGCTTTTGCTGATAATTCTGGTTTTTTATGCAGTTCTTTTCTAGTTAGTCTTTCAATAGAAAACCGAAGACAGGAAATTGGCATATATCAAGCTTTAGGAGTCAATCAATGGAGGATTGGTTTGTTATTTAGTGGAGAATTTTAATTGTTATGGTTTTCTTTCGGTTATTGGAATATTAGCTGGTATATTATTTATGGAACAGTATAGCATTAACAGGTATTAAGGCTTCAATAGTACCCCTACAGTTGATATTTGGACGCTCTGTTTTGTTCATTCAAAACCATATACAATCTTTTATTATTTTATTTGCAGTAATCTTTGTTTCATTTATGAGTAGTGTTATTTATACAGTTATGCAATTAAATAAACTGGATCCAGTGGAAGTGATGCGAGAATTATAAGATTTGGAGCTATTATGTTTATTTATATATTTGCTGAAGTTATACAGGGATTTAAGCGTATCTGGAAGCTATATTTGACTAATTGTCTATCCATTATGGTTATTGTAATATTATTTTCTTATATAGATGGCTCAAGAAGGCAATTGAATTTACAAAACACTGTCTTTAACGGTGAAATTGTGATAAAAATGAAAACAAATGATAATTCAGCAATCGGGCGCTTAAATAACATAAAAGAAGTTCAGTACTGTTTGCTCAGAAGATTAGATCGCAGGTTGAATACCGTCTAAAGGGAGTTAATAATAATGGAAATGCGGAATTAATCGGTATAGATCTCAGTAAAGATAAAAATTTAAAAAATTATCTAACATTGTTAAAAGGAAGTTTTTATCTAATAGTTATGATATTATGATTCCTTCTTCTATGCTACAAAAAGCGGATATTAATATAGGTGACAAAGTGAAAATATTAGGTAATACTTCTGACAAAGTATATAATACCGCTGTATTTAAAGTTTGTGGAATATATAATTCCCGGATTGAATATGTTCAATAATCAGAGACTGCTGATTAAATATAATTCGATGGAGCAACTTTTTTTTCCAAAGGACAAAGATATCGATTATTGTTTGTTCTTTAAAGATGGAAATATTCCCGATAATATTTATCAGAAAATTAAACAAGCCATTGAAACGGAGGATTATAAACCTATAGACAGTATGGAATCAAAACAGGTGAGTTCTTGGGATATTTTAAATATTTCAGTGCAATTTAATGTGTTTTTGATTTTGATGATATTGTTAACCATTATTGTTATAGTAACACTGGTTACTTTGATTAATTTCAATATCCAAATGATTATTTATCGGAAGCGGAAAAAGCAGATTGGAACTTTAATGTCATTCGGTGTTAATTCTTGGAAGATCAGCTTGATGTTTATCCTTGAATCTATATTGCAGTTAGTAATTTCAGCTGTATTTGCTTTTATTATGGCTTTTATTATATCATTAATCGCACATCAACAAATTGCAACCGGTTTTCAATGGAAGTTATGTTTGTTTTGTTGTCCGGCACGAATCGGATTGATCTTTTATAAAGTTTGAACATTTACTTCAGGCCTTTCTTATATTTTAATCACAGTGATTATTGCGCAAATACCTATCACTTTTAAGGTACTAACCAGTAATCCGACCAGCTTGATACAGGGAAATAAATAATATTTAAAAAATTTTAAGGAGATTTAATTTTATGAATAATCGAAGATTACAACTTATGATAGCTTTATTGATAACAACCTTGATAAGCAATATTATATTCGGTAAAGATAATGCAATATTGGAGAAAGGTAAATCAATATTGGAAAAGCAGATTTATTCTTATATCCTTATGAGGGTAGTTATGATATCAAGCTTATAAACATTAATGAGACCGGCCGGGAAGTTGAAAACAGGCTCAGGGGTATAAGAAAGGTTCAACTAAACAGACCATTGTTTGGACTTATCCCACGATAAATAAAAATGATGTGGGAATGCGGGTTGACTAGACTATTTATTATAAGCCCAGCAAATGGAACAAGCCAGATATTGTTAGTTATCAATCTGCATTACAGGAAACAAGTTTGAGCTGGGGAGATATTCTAAGTACTGAACTTTCAGTTGATTATAGAGTAACCAATATTTTAAATGAAAAGATAAAAGGTGAAAATTATTACCATCTGATTCTAGTGCCAAATGATAATGGTATGTATGCTCGGATGGATATATGGGTTGAAAAGAATACCTATATGACCTTGAAAGAGAATATTATAATGCTTCTGGTGAAGTGTTTAAGCATTCTATTATTAAAGATGTTGTAATTGAAAACGGGATTATGCAGAAATTTATTGTTGAAGTAGAGAATCCATTTTTGGAAATAAAATCAATGGCGTTTTTTTCTAATATCAAAAGGAAGCAATTACCAAAATTCTTATTTGATATCAATAATATTTCTAGAATTCATGTTAACTGATAGGGTTAAAATGAAAAAAATATTATAGTATTATTTCTTTTATTATTTGGTAGTTCATTGTTTACGGAAAGGCAGGTCGGTATAACTCTGTTTAGTACTATTTCTGGCTATCATATTAGAACAAACACAGATATTCTGGCTGGTATCGCGTCTAGCAATGAATATAATTTTGGAGGTCAATTTGACCTTCATTTTAATGCGACACCGCGTTTTGCTTATGACGAAAATTTCCAGTCAGATGCTTTAGTCGATCTTTACATCACCAAGGGGTTCCTAACAAACAGTATTAATATATCTATTCGTGAGGCGTATATTGATTTTCTATTTTTTGACTTTATTGATGTTAAAAGCGGTTTTGTAAAGTTAGACTATCGATTTAATGGTTATTACCATCCATTGAATATTAATGAGTTTATTCCTGATTTTAAAAAACTTTATCAGCAGATTTCTATTGGCACTGAGCAGCAGGGATTTCCAGGAGTACCATCATTTAATGCAGCGGTTAGTTTTCATGATTTTCTTAATATTGCCGACATCAACATAAAACAAAGTCTTGTACTTTTTAATCCCAAAAATTTTGAACAAAATTATTTTATTACATCCATGAAATCGGTTTTAGGTAATAATAGCTTTGAAATATTAACCGGTTTTACAAAAGGTAAGCATCCGGTATTTGGGGGTAGTCTGTCTGTACTGTTACCGTTTGGAATTATGATGTTCTGGGAAGGAATTTATAAATCTGAAAGTTTTAAATCCTGGATTTATAATGCACAAATTTCCAATTATGTTGATAATATCAATATATTTAATACTAGTCTTCGTTTTGACTATTCCATTCAATTATTTAAGAATAAACTCGGTCTTTCCTTGGAATATTTTTATTATGATGATTCATTATCCACATTTCAATATGATGAAATTTATAATTTTCTTAAAACACCTACTAATCTGATTTATTATGGAGATCTTATCAATAGTGATAAGAACTTTAAACACAATCTATATGTGAAAGCAGATTATAATATCAGTGATTTGAACCTGAGATTTAATTACCGCCTTATAGTCGCTTTAGAACAAAGTATTTTCCAGCAGACATTTGTTGTAGTAAAATCGCTTAATAATGCATCTTTGACTCTTGCGTTTGTTAATTATATTAATCCGGATGTAAAGTATGATCTGGTCTATCAAGGGATGGATAACCAGCTTTACCTAACACTAGGATTGGAAATATAGAGGAGGGGAAAATGATAAAATTAAATAATGTAAAAAAAACTTATGCTTCTGGTTCTATATTTGTTGAAGCTCTCAAGGGTGTAAGCCTTAATATTGACAAGGGTGAAATGGTAGTTCTTGGAGGAGTATCCGGGAGTGGAAAATCCCATTATTGAACCTGATTGGTGCTATGGACAGACCATCTCATGGTCTTATAAAAATAGATGGAGAGGATATTACGAATTATTCTAATAATCAATTGACATCTTTTAGAGCTATAAAAATTGGTTTTATTTTTCAAAATTTTAATTTAATTCCAGTCTTAAATGTTTATGAGAACATTGTTGTGCCGATGAAATTAAAGAGGCAGAAGTATGATCATAATAAAGTTCTGGAACTGATAGACAGAGTCGGGCTTTTACAGCATATTAAACATAAACCAGATGAATTATCGGGAGGGCAGAAGCAAAGAGTGGCAATAGCCCGTTCACTAGTTCATAATCCCCCTTATGTTATGGCGGATGAACCAACGGCCAATGTCGATAGTAAAACCGCTAAAAGTATTGTTGAATTGTTAAAAGACTTAAATAAAAATCTAGGCGTAACTATAATTTTTGCTTCACATGACCAATGGGTATTGGAAAATATTCCTAGAAAGATTAAATTAATTGATGGTTTAATAGTTGAATAATAAAAAGGAGGATATTGAAATGATCAAAGTTGGTGGGAAATTTTTATTGATAATTAATATAATTTACTACTTATTATTAACTTGGCCTTTATATATTATTCTTTTCTATGTTGCTTTTCAAAGCCCTTTAAGACAGATTATGAGTTATATCGTTATTATTTTGGGAATACTGATGGGTATTATTTGCAATATTGCGAATTTTTCCCAGAAAAACAAATGGAAAAAGGGCAGTTTTATTGTATTGATATTATTTTCGTCCTTATCATTCCTGATATATTTAATAACGCTTATATTGACCTATTTATAAGGCCGATTTATTTAAATTGAAAACTTGAGGATATTGATGAAAACAGCCTCTTTCAGGAAATCAAAGAGTGGTTTCAAATAATTGGCCCGACAGATTTGGAAATAATTTTTCTTGAGGTAATGAATAGCTTTGATAAAACCACTACTCAGGGTGTTTTATCCCCGGACTCAAACAGAGAGTTTCGGCAGGAATATCTCAAGAACTTATTCCAGATCGGTTTATTTTCTATAAATATACCGGAAGATTACGGCGGACTGGGAGCTTTTGAGTGGCACTCCTGTAGGGCTGTTACAAAGGCAGCTTATTCTAATGCTTCTTTAGGATTGCTTTTAGCGGACCATTTCAGTTCTATATATTTAATAAAAACATGTTTCATGAGGAACAGAAAAAAGCGTTGCTGTCCAATATGGATACCGGATATAATCTGATTGGCGCTGGGTTTTCTTTGGGCGCAGTGACTTACCGAGACAAGAAACTCTCGGGCAATAAAATAATACAGTTAATTATAAACCGAAATCAGAGATAAATTTTGCCAGGGATGGGAACAGCCAATCTGCTGAATCCCAATATTTGATTTATCACAACGGTCAACTAACTGGTGCGGAATATAACGATTGTGCCGATACCTTGGGGCTCCTTCCATTAAAGTTATCTGACTTATCACTGAATAATGTCGTTATTGAGGCAAATGGTGTTGTTCCTTTGAGTCAAAGGTAAAAAGAAGTATATACTTGATTATTTGTCCTATAAATATCTGTTTATTGCCGCGCCTCAACCGGGAGTGCCAATAAGGCTTTGTTCTTAGCGAAGATTTTGCTCAAAACAGGGTGCAATTTAAAAAAGACTGAATGAGAATGAATTGATTCAGATGAAGTTGTTAAAATGAAGCTGGCAGTCTATAAAATGAGAGCCCTCTGTTTTTTAACCACTGTTCTGATCGAATCTAATTTTGGGAATGCTCTTCTGTACTCAAAATTCTGTAAGTATTATTGCTCTCAAGAGGCTTTTTTGTGTGCGGATGATTGTATGGAAATTAACGGGGGTGGTGGGTATATGGAAGACACTGGTATTCCACATTTAGTTAAGGATGCAAGATCCTATTCATTCTTAATGGATAATGACCCGGATATTATCAGGAAACTCTGGAATACTATAAGAATAGGGAAGCGTTTATCGGTGATATCAAAAAATCGCGGAAATGAACAGTTTATCGGATACCAAAACGGTGGATTTAGCGACCATTGCTGAAAAATATTCAAAAAGTCTTGGTATCACCAAATTATATCGAAAATAAAATTGTCTCAATGCCGGGAAATGAGATCATAGCTTCGCTGGCGTTCCAATTATATGAAAAATGAATATAGTCCTGATTGAAAAAGTTTATTCGGATATCATCCATCTGGAATACCGGAACCAGATGAAGTGTTTAGATTTAATATAGATTAGAATCCATCAGGACATTAATATTAGGTGGCATTGCTATGAAAATAGGATTGGTTGTGCGGGAAGCATTGGATACAGATTCAAATATCAATACTGTTGACGGTAACATTCAAATAGACGGGCTTTTCAGGATGATAATTAATCCTTTTGACGAATACGCTATAGAAGAAGCTTTGAAGTATAAAGATATTAATCCTTTGACAGAGATTGTTTCTTTTTCAGCTGGGCTTAAGAGAATAGAAGAAGTGATTAGAAATGCGATGGGTATGGGATTGGATAGGTCTTTTTATGTTCAAATGGAAAATGGTTTACTACAGAATGAGCTTTGTATTAAAGGAATATCCTATCTAATAAAAAAGGAACAGCCGGATTTGATTATTCTGGGGTCTATTGATATTGACCGGAATGATTGGTCTTTAGGGCCAATGATCGCGGAACAATTAAATTGGCCCTGTGTTACCAATATTATTGGAATAGAATGGGAGCAGGCTGTTCGGGTCACTAAATTGGCGGATGGGGGATTGAGAGAAGTTTATGAATTGGGTAAACCATATGTTATTTGTGTGACTAAAGGTATTAATCAGCCGCGTGTTCCAAATTTGGAAAGGAATAATGGGCGCCCGAAGAAAGGAGATTATAACAATTCCCTGGGATCAAATTCAGAAAGAAGATATAAAAACAGAAAAATATAAAATCATTTATGAAAAGAACCTAATCAAAAAATCACCGAAAATATTGAAAGGGAACTTGGAACATTCTGTGAATGAATTGGTCCGTTTATTAAAGGAAGAAGCCGGGGTCTTATAGGAGATATATAAATGAAAATAAAAATAATGGTTTTTATTGAAATGAAAAAGGACCAAATCAGAAAATCTTCCCTTGAAGCGTTATCTTTAGCCGCCTATCTTATAAACCAGCTTGGAGGGCAAATCGGTGGATTTATTATGGGAAAGTTGATGAAACAGAATTTTTAGAATTAAAGAACCATGGATTGAACCGGCTTTTTAATATCAAAAACCAACCCTCCAATCCAGAGGTCCAAATTTATCCATTAGCTGATTTTAAAAATCTCATTGATCGTTATGATCCGGATCTAATTCTTTCCGGCGATACATATATGGCAAAAGATATCCTGCCGAGAGCAGCCATCAGCCGTCAGTATTCTATGTTATCCGATTGTTATGAAGTAAATATTGAAAATAACCAGTACCATGTTAAAAGAAATTGCTACGGCGGAAAGGTTTCCGCTATTTTTCATCTTCCTTTAAACCGGAAATACTGCTTTACGATCAAACCGAATTCCATACTGCTGAAAACCATCGAAAATAGTGATTTTGAGGTAATAGAAACGCTGCCTTCCAAGCAATGTAATAGTCCCCGTTTAATAGAAATAAAAGCGCCGGAATCAAGTATGCCGGAATTAACCGAGGCGGAGATTATTGTTTCCGGTGGAATGGGGATGAAAACGAAAGAGAATTTCGCGAAGTTATACGAATTGGCACAATTATTAAACGGTTCAATTGGGGCCTCCAGGCCAGTGGTTGACTCAAAATTTATTGGTCAGGAAATGCAGGTCGGTCAGACTGGAAAAACAGTTAGTCCAAAACTCTATTTTTCCTTTGGAATATCCGGGGCAATACAGCATATCGCCGGAATAAGGTCCAGTAAATACATTGTCGCAGTTAATGAAGATGCGGAAGCACCGATGTTTGAGTATTGTGATTACGGAATTGTGGAGGATGCCATAGTCTTTCTCTATTGATTAATAAAATAAAAGAAAACAAAGACTGAGGGAATATGAAAAATTTCTTTTTGGACCATTCCGATAGGCTTTTTTATTTTGATATTTTAGCGCTGGATCATGTAATCGAACTGAAGGAAAACGATTTTAATGATATCCATGATTACCCTGATGCCCCTAAGGATTTAAACGATGCAAAAGGGCTTTACAAGCAGGTGCTTGAAATTGCCGGGGATATTACCGCTAATGAAATTGAGATGCTAGCGGATAAAAACGATAAAGAGGGAGTGCATTTTAAAGACGGCCAGGTTGAGTATCCCGACGGTATTAAAAAATCCCTTGATATTTTGAAAAAGACTGGTATGAATGGTGTCTGCCTTCCCAGAAAATACAACGGTTTAAATCTACCCTATTTTATCGGTATTCTCATTTCAGAAATGATATCCCAGGCGGACAGCTCACTTTTGACAATTTATTCGCTGCAGGAGATCGCTTCCACCATTAATAAATTCGGTAATGAAGAACAAAAAAAAGCCTATCTGCCCTTATTCGCAGAGGGGGAATTGTCCGCTCGCTATGGCATTGACCGAGCCTCGAAGCCGGGAGCGACCTCCAGAATGTTAATACTAAAGCTATTTTTGACGCCGTGGCGGGAGTATGGAAGCTGACGGGTGTAAAACGATTTATTACTAACGGCGGTTCGGATGTGCACCTAATTCTGGCTAGGTCGGAAGAAGGATCATCCGGCGCTAAGGGATTGTCATTATTTTTATATCGGAAGGACAATACCCTGACAATCCGTAGAATAGAAGATAAAATGGGCCTCCATGGCTCGCCGACAACTGAGAACTATTATAATAATTCGCCTTGTGAGCTAATCGGGGAAAGAAAATATGGTCTTGTGAAGTATGTTATGAGGCTGATCAACAGCGCTAGGCTGGTTATAGCAGCTCAGGCTCTTGGAACCGCACAAGCAGCTTATGATAAAGCTCTGAAATACGCTAAAGAGCGCATTCAGTTTAACAAACCGATTATTGAATTCTCGGCAGTTAATCAAATTCTGACTAATGATTTATTGGATCTGGAACTGTCCCGTTCATTAATATACCGGACCGCAATTCTATTTGATGAATTGGAGTTGTTGGAAGATAAGTATTTTGGGCAAGGGCCCTATACGGAAAGGATCAAGAAACTAAAGAGAATAACATCTGCACTGATCCCGCTTTCGAAATAATACGCGCGGAAAAGGGAATTCAGATCTGCTCAGACGCCCTTCAAGTTTTGGGCGGATCGGGCTATATTGAAGATTTTCAAATTGAGCGGCATTATAGGGATATTCGTATTACATCTATTTATGAAGGAACTTCGCAGATGCAGTTGATCGCCGCGGTCGGTGGTATTATTAAGGGTGCACTGATAGAAGCCCGTGAATTGTTGATAATAGACAGCCGGAATAATAAGGATAAATTGGAACTGTTAAAGGATTATGAAACCAGATTACAGGAAACCATTCGGTTTGTTCAGTCAGAAACCAAAGAATTTTTTGATTATCAAACTAGGACAATTTGCGATATTGCAATTTCAATATATTTTGGGTATATTTTACTGGAAGAGTCGCAAAAATCAGAACATAAAAAGGCGGTCGCCGAACTGTATTTTGCCGAAAGACTTTCCCTTATTGATTCTTTAATAAAGAAAGCATATTTAAGCAAAGATATCAAAACCGCTATTTTAAAAGAAGCCAGGAACGTCCCATCTTGATACATTATTTAACAAATGGCATATTACCAGATAATCTGAAAGGCTTGTATCAATTTGATGAAACCGGCGCTTCATCCCCAAAATTTTAGAATTGTCTATATTATTGGACAAATTGTCGGTGAAATCAATGCAACAGATATTGATAAAAGTCTGCTTTGCCTGACAAGGATATTATGGACCAACTTTTCAGCTTTGGCCTATTTTCTATGCCAATCCCACTAGAATACGGCGGTTTAGGGGCCTCTATGCTGGATTTTGTAAGATGATGGTAAAGCTTTCAGAATTAGATATATCTTTAACTGTTACTGCTGTTCCCCATTCTTGCGATGTGGGGACTCAAATCGATCATTCATTATGCTTCGCCGGAACAAAAGAATTGCTATTAACCGGTCAGGCGAAAAAAGGAAACTGGTATCCTTTGCCCTGACTGAACCTTCTGCTGGATCGGATGTTGCCAATATTAAATCCTTTGTTAAAAGAAATGCTGAAGGAAAGCTGGTATTGAACGGCTCAAAAATATGGATTACTAATGCTGCGATAGCCGATACCATTATTGTCTTCGCGAAATGCCCCGATTTGTGTAAAATCCCGGAAGGGATCGTTTTTGTTTATTTAAAAAAAGAGGATAAAGGACTTATCATTCATAATCCCTACCTTAAAATGGGCATAAAAGGTTCAATCACATCCGAGCTTTTCTTTGATAATATAGAATTACCGTATGACAGAATTATAGGAATTCCGGGTAATGGATTGCGGCAGTTTAATGCCCTTGTCAGCGCAGGCAGGCTGGGGGTTCTTGGGAGCTATAGGTCTCTTTAAAAAGAGCGCTGGTCTTTATATGAAAAAATTTAGCGACTTCAAATGAGATGATTGAAATCACCAGGCTTAAAATTTTCCAGATGGAGTCCATGTTTCATGTGGCACATCCATTTTGACCTGGGTCATCCTGATCTTCCGGTATATGCCGGATTGACTAAAATATTTTGTACTGAGGAATCCTGGAAAACTATTAATTGTTTGTTTGAATTGTCCGGTATTTCCTATTATACTCGGAATGACCTTATTGCGCAGATATTAGGAGATAGCCCGGCCTTAAGAATCACTGAAGGCCCGAACGAGATTATTAATTACCGTTGCGGATTGGATATTTTATTTTCATTAAACGATGGCCTCAAGGGCAATAATACTATTGCTTCATCTGTGCATAAAAACCTTATACCTCTGTCCAGTGATTTTGACCAGTTGTTAAAAAAATATTCAAGATTTATTTATAATACCAAAAGCAAATATCCATCTCTGATCGGTAAACAATTAGTCCTGAACCGAGTTGTAAGTGCATCTATTGAAACATATAAGTCATTCTGCTCTCTAATGACAATCTCTTCCCAATTGAACCAAAATATTGCAATAAGTTTGATAAAAAATACGGAAAATACTATAAGAGAATCAGAAATGAATTTAAATAGAATAATTTTTGATGAAGAGAATAACTTTGATCATCTCTTGGATACTCATCTTATCAATGATAAGATGAAAATGGAGTACTTATGAAACCCTATCAAGAGGAATATAGCAGTCTGGATATCATGGCTGAATTACCGCATAGATATCCTATGCTAATGGTTGACAAAGTTTTTGATGTTCATGATAATGGAGGAAAAGGAATAAAAAATTTAACTGTGAATGATAATTTTACAACAGGACTTTTTCCTTTCAAGCGATTTTACCTGAGTGTTAATTATAGAAGGTTTGGCTCAGTGTGCAGGATTCTTAGCTTTTAAAATCTTAGAAGTACAAGAGGTGGATATATTTAAAAATGCGAAAGAGAAATTATTATACTTTTTGGCTATTAACAAAGCTAAATTCAGAAGTCCAGTTTATCCTGGTGATACTTTAATATATGAAATTGAATTTACTAAACTTACATCTCGGATGGCTAAATTTAAAGGAATAGCAAAAAAGGCCAATGAAATGGTGGCAGAAGCCGAGATGATGGCTTTGTTAGAAATAAAGTTGGACAATGTATAGACTGTTTCAGCTAAAATTGAATGCCCACAAAGACTCCCGGCCACAGCTTATTCTGGGCATCCCACTCCTTCATAACCGGATAGAAGGGGTTTACATCCACCGCGTTGTCCAGCCATCTGTGATAATAAGAAACAGAAACTCCGGCGATTATCGAAATATGGTCAAACAGGCTATAGCCCACATAACAGCGGATTCTGGATAAAGAATTATATCCTTCCCATTGATTAAAGGAATTAACCGTTGATGTCAACCCTTCTATATTGATATAAAAGGGTTCAGAGGCAACATAGAAGGCCCAATCCCAGTCCAAAGCTGAATAAATTGGCGTTTTTATCTATCCCAACGCTGTAAATATTATAAAACCGTCTTGGTGCTTACAGAAGGACTAAATTGAAAAACTCAGTTTCATCAAACCAGAGCTGAATATGAGTCTCTCCATTTTCTGAACAAGGCTCACCAGGCCGATGGGAATTCCTTCCATTTCATTCACTACATTGACCAATCCCAGTTGAACGCCTGTAAAATGGCCAGCCACGTTGACCAACCCGGTCTCTACTCCGTCAAAGCTTCCTGGATTAAGATTCACCAAACCGGTTTGTATGCCATGAAAAGACCTCACATCAATATTCACCAGCCCGGCCTGATACCCGGTAAACCCTCCGCCGTTGATGTTCACCAATCCCATCTGCACAAAACGGAAGTCCTCTCCGACAAAATTCACCAAGCCAGGTTGCACTCCATAAAAATGCCTTCCGGTAAAGC
>JADJTX010000049.1 GCA_016710985.1 Ignavibacteria bacterium | reverse complement strand
ATTACCATATCTTAACCATTGACCTGACCATTTATAAGAATATCTAGATACGTCACTTCCTATTAGGTATGGAAAAGTATTTTCGTCGAATTTAAAATTATAATCGAATATATGATTTTTAACATCCTCAGCACTTTGTTTGGGTAGTCCTTTATTTTTTTCATATGCTTGCAATCCAACTCTAACATCATACTTTTATTTAACGCCAAAGAATTTAATTTAATTTTATTAATAATCATAGACTCAACATTTGAACTAGAGATGTCAAATAAAAAATTTCTGTTAGCCATCCAATTATCCCTATTAACAAAGTTGAATTCTTTATCGTCAATTTGATCTTTACTTGTACTTAAAAATTTAATAGTTTGGTCAGGTTTTGATTTAGAAAATAAAAGTATACAGGATTCAACACCGACTGTTTTAAAAGTCTCACCTAAAATATTAATTATCGAGTGAATATTGTTGTTTGTTATCAATTCTTGCCTTAGTTTATATGCTGATTCCACACCGGTGAAAGAATTTGGAATTACAAAAGCAAAAGTTCGCCATTTATTTTAAAATTAATTTTTGTTAATAAAACAAAAAATACAAATTCGGCTTTTCTTTGTATATACGGCGGGTTCCCAATCACCACATCAAACCCCACATACTCTCCCTCACCATTCAGCACTTCGGGAAATTCAAATCTCCATTCGAATGCATTCCTGTAAATTGCATTCGATCTTATGTCATCAACTTCCTTATTCAGCTTCGCCAGTTCGGCTTCAAGCTTTTTCTTCTTTGCAGTCTGTTCCTTCTGCTCTTTCTTTGATTGCTCGAATAGTCCTGTCTGATTCTCTAAGTTATCAAGTTCACTTTTTATATTATTCAGCTTCACAAGCTTCGGATCTTTTTTGCTGATGTCGGTTCGTATGTCATTTTTCAGACTGCGAATGATCTTTTCAAGTTCTTTTTTCTTATTCCTGTTTCGTTCGTTCTTATAATCCCTTACACTGTTCCTGTACTGCTCAATGATATTCTTCTCCTTCTGCCCGAACTTGCTCAGATTCGCATCCAGCGGAAACCGGCTGATGAGAGAGTTTCCTGTCTTGATGTTGATGTCTATGTTCGGGAGAGTTTCTAATTCTAAGTTCATTGAGTGTATGGAGTGTGTAGAGTGTGTTGAGTCGGAGGGTTCTTTGTAATAGGCATTCTTTAGTAATTCTATCCAAAGCCGAAGCATGCATATCTTTACTGAATTTGGATTTATATCCACACCGAACAAACAGTTCTCAATCAGCTTCTGCTTTTCGTGAAAGAGCGTTCTCTGAAGCTTCTGTGATTCAGGTCTTACTTTGAGTTCATTTCCGGAATGATCTCACTTCATACTGAAATATATCGCCTTTTCTGTCTGTGATTATGAGTTCATCCTGCTCAATGGTAATGTCATAATCCGTAAGTCTTGTGCCGTGTTCATCCGCAAAGATCCCGAGTTCGGATTTTATCGCGATCATTTCATTCAGCGAAGAAACAAGAAAATGCCCGCTGCCTACTGCCGGGTCGCATATCTTTATTGAATCTATGACTTCGTTGAATTCTACAATATCATTCCGGCTTCTCTTATCTGCTATGTAGTTTTTCAGATCATTGAAATTCTCAGCGTTCCAGTTATATTTATCTTTGAACTTCTGCGTCACCGCAAGGCGTATGGCTTCCCGGCACATATACATTGTAATGAATCCCGGAGTGAAGATCGAACCGTCTTTGTAGCCGTTTATTTTTTCAAATACTTTTCCGAGAACCGATGCATTGATAAGAGTCCTGTTTTCTTCCTGAACCTTCTTCCATTCCCTCGCTCGAGAAATCATAAGCATCCAGAAATTTCAGTATGTATTCAAGTGAGGTCAGGCTTTTATTTTTTGCCTTACCGTCATCAAGAATGCTGTTCTTCATAATTTCCAGTGACAGAGAATCATTGAGATTACTAATGTCGATTGTTTCTCTTTCGAGCTGGCTGATCTCAAACAATGTGCTGTTGAGATAGGGAACAAGCCTGAATTTATTTTTGACATCAGCATCCCTTTCCTTTTCAGGCACAGCAAGCACGTGATGGAACAGAGAAAAGAGTTCATCAAAATCTTTCAGCATTCCCGGATGTAAAAATTTATAGTGAACTGAATTATCAAACTTGTGATATATAACCAACTGCGCTTCAAGGAGCTTTAGAAAAAGGATCCTGTTTATCCAGGTAAGGCAGAGTTCGAGGGCAATGTTGAAATTCTTTTCTTCATTAGTATCACCGTAATTAACTGAATCCGAAACCCTGTCGATGCTATAGTGAATAGACAGCTTGCTAATCGCATTCTCTATCAGCGAACCTGCGTTCCGGTTCTTTAACTCCTTTCTCCTGATGATATGTTTGCTTCCTTCCTTTACTTCTTCAAGCCCGATAATGTGAAGCAGCTCTTTATAAAACTTCTCGTCGAGCTTATTGCTGTCATCTGAAAACGGAATTCTGAGAAG
Organism: Ignavibacteria bacterium; assembly: GCA_016710985.1. Lineage (GTDB taxonomy): Bacteria > Bacteroidota > Ignavibacteria > Tepidaquicellales > Tepidaquicellaceae > JAGPCH01. Next base: position 5,253 of record JADJTX010000049.1, on the reverse strand, counting down.
GTGAAACGGCGAGAGTAATTTATAGAGCGCAATAAAGTTCTTATCTTTTTCTTCATCCGGCTTTTCCGAATCAATGACATATTCTCTGAGATCAAAATACGCTGCCGGAATTTCCTCTTCAATGCTGTCAATGTATGGGCGGGCAATGTCATTATAAAACAAATTTGTATCACTTGTAACTTTCTGACCTTGCTTCCATTCTTCATACTGCTTTACGAACTTCTTATTCAGATAAAAATATTTATCAAAAAAAGAAGCGTCGAAGATGAACCACTCATAAATATTAGTAGCGATGCAGTATTTTATGTCAATATTCTTTTCATTAATTCTTTCGTCCAGATAATAAAGCACAAGTTCCTGAAACGCCTTACTGTTCAGCTTATCTTTGGATATCATTTCATTCTTATTCCCCGGTCTTTTAGCTTCGATGATCACGCCGACGGCGCTCTTGTTGGTCTTGCCGGTATGAATTACAAGATCTTTTAACATCCTTTGTATTGACCTCATAATTATCCTTATAATAAGTATTCAGCAGAAAATCCCTTATATGATTCTTCTGATTTTCTTCACGTTCGATCTCGTCAATTTTGCTTAAGAGTTTGGAAAGATTATTTTTGAAATTATAAATTTCGCTTTTAAGGGGACGCTGTTTCAGGAATGCCTTGCTCAGAGATTTTTTAGGAAGCAGAAGAGTAAGATTCATTTATAAGCAGGCATAATGATTAGGGAATTAGTAAGCAATTATTTTTCTGATATTTGTTTCCTTAAATAAAGAATTATTTCTAAAATATTAAATTTAATCTGTAATTACAATTGTGTGAAAGGGTAGGGAACATTCGACCCCTCCGTGGTCGTTTGAATTCTTGATAATATTCACAAGATTTTTTTCCTCCCCTTTTTCTTTTCACAATCTGTCTCAAAACTTATTACCACAGAGACTCAGAGAACACAGAGATACACAGAGAATATAGAATGTTTATTATTACGAATTAAAAAATTTGAAATTTGTTTAATTATAAAAAATAAAAATTTATTTAACATAAGATTTCTCTGTGAAACTCTGTGTTCTCTGTTCCTCTGTGGTGAATTCTTAGTTTTGAGACAATCTCTTCAAAGGGTGGGTTGCTTGCCCCCGAAGAGTCATTCCACTTGCGCACAGAGTCCTCCTGGTCAGATTTAATCAGGTCATTGAAATGCGGATAGGAAGTGACTTACGGAGACGGTAAATAGTCACCTTATCTCCTGGTGATAATTCTTAGTTAGATATTTAACGTGTAAAATTAAAAGTGTGTTTTTGTAAAGAAATTACATTATTATATTTTACAGTCTTCCTCTAGGTACGTTCCTGAGATAGACAGGAACTGCCTGAATGACTCAGGAACACGACCGAGTAATTCAGGAACACGACCGAGTAACTCAGGAATACGACTGAGCATCTCAGGAACGCGCCTGAGTAACTCAGGATACGACGAGTAAGTCAGGAACACGACTGAATAACACAGGAACACGACTGAATAACTCAGGAATACGACTGAGTAACACAGGAACACGACTGAATAACACAGGAACACGTCTGAGTAACACAGGAACACGACTAAGTAACTCAGGAATACGACTGAGTAACTTCAGGAACACGACTGAATAACTCAGGAACACGACTGAATAACCAGGAACACGACTGAATACCTCAGAAACACGACTGAATACCTCAGGAACACGACTGAATACCTCAGGAACACGACGGAATAATTCAACAATACGACCAGGTAATACAGGAATACGACGGGATGAAAAGGAATACGTTCCGATTGATCTAACTTACAATTTTTTATTTCATAAATTTTGAAAAAGCTCGAACCTGAATCTCTTGTTTTGATAACGGATTCCGTGAAGTCAGAAATTTCTCTATCAAATCCATTATTAAACACTGTGACGGAACAGGATTAGATCCTGTTGTTTCAGAGATTTGTACTTATAGTTTTGCTGTGGTTATGCAGTATGAATTTTAATAAAAGAACTATAGAATTAAAAATTGAGACTATACCGCTTACCATCCTGAACAATACCACTTAATCAGTTTCATATATTTCCTTGTGGAGCATCCGGAACATTACGCTCAATCTATCTAAAAATTACATGGGGATAAATTTATGCATATTATGTTTTAGTAAAAGATATATAGTTTTGCAACAGTTCAATTAGTTCATTCATAACTGATAATATTGACAAAGGAAGAATAAGTATCGAAACCCCAATCCGGATCACTTAATCACAAACCGAAAACGACAAGATAAATACCTGTTCATACAATTGTAATTTATCGTTCATTTTTAAAATCATAAATACTTGTAAGAAAAAGTGTGCATTGAAATTTTGTAGGGGTTGACCCCTATGGAAAATGAATGACCATTGGGAAAAGGTTAGGGGAGGCATTTATTTTATTCTTAGATGATGATGGCTAATTTTGTTGGAAAGAGTTTTTGATTAAAGATATAAATTAAGAAGATCAAATAGATATAAACTTCACAATAGATTTCCGTTCATTAAAAATTTTTTATTCTCTCACTCTTTGATAAATAAAAACTAATTATTTTATGTCGAAAATTCATTTTGAATAAGTAGGCAGGAAATTTAAATATTACTATAATGGCAAAATCAAAAGCAAAAAACAGGAAGTAAAAGCAAAAGGATTCAAGTAATTGATCCGATTCTCCTGAGTTAAGAAAACAATTGTTAGAATAAAAGCAGAAGAGTATTTAAAAGATCCAAACATAATTCTGGTTGGGATTGGGTATAAAATAAAGGATGGTAAACCCACAAAATGAGATCTCAATTCAATTTACAGTTGATGAAAAACTTTCTAAACCTGAATTGGCCAGAAGACCAGAATCGACTAAGACAACACCAATTCCTGAAACGTTTGATTTTAATGGCGTGAAAATAAAAACAGACGTAATTAAAAGGAAATATGAACCATGCTATAAGGATGTTCCAAATCTTGTTGTTGACGAAAGAAAAATATATGGACCCGTGAAACCTGGTATCAGTATTGGCAATTTTAAAACAGAAGCGGCCGGGACATTTGGGTGTATTGTTTATGATAACAAAAGCGGGAGCCTTATATTTTAAGTAATTGGCATGTTCTTAATAGTGATGGAGGTGTTGTTGGGGACGACATTTTACAGCCAGGAGCTTTTGATGATAACAGCGATATAAATTTAAATAAACTTGGTAAACTAAAGCGAAGTTTTTTAGGACTTGCCTGAGATTGCGCAATAGCTACAATAGACAGTAGACCATTTGATCCAAAAATATACGGTTTAAATGTTTTGCCGAATCAATTGTAAATCCTCAGTTAGGTGATAAACTAATTAAATCAGGACGAACTACAGGAGTTACCTGGGTACAGTGAGACGCATTGAAGTTACTGCAAAAATCAATTATGAAGGAAGCTTAGGGTTCGAAAAGCAAAACGTGGATTTGAAATCGGATATGATGGTCAAAACATACCTCAGATGGTGAAATTAGCAAGGAGGTGATTCCGGAGCTGTGTGGTTAATTTATGAAAATAAGCCCACGACCAAGATTGCAGGATTGCATTTTGCGGGAAATGGAGTACCCTGGAGAAGATGAGCATGCTTTGGCCTGTACCATTGATTCCGTATTTAAGAAGTTAGAAGTTGGAATTAAAGAAGCCAGCTGGCTAAATATTATTGGAACATAAGTCCGGAATTAAACAGTCGAAGAACAGGTTATCAGGAAAAATTTTCTTCGATAAATATTCCGATGCCTTCCCTTATCCAAGTCAATCAAATGGGAAATGTTTTAGATTCAGCATCACCTGATAGTCCTTTAAAGTATACTCATTTTTCTATTGTAATGAATGAAGATAGAAGATTGTGTTATTATACTGCAAAGTTAACATTGATGGAAATCAACTAAGAAATGTTCCGCGGCGATTATTGAATTATGATGAACGTATTGAAGAACAATATCAAACCGGCAATGACGTTTACATAAGAAATAATCTGATAGAGGTCATATGGTGAGAAGGTTGGATGCCGTGGGGGTCTTTGAAGAAGCAAGAATTGCAAACAATGATACTTTTTCTACACTAACTCATGTCCTCAACATGCACCAACTCAATCAAAGGGAATGGAATGATCTTGGAGGAGTATATTCTTGGAAATGCAGGTGTTCATAATTTAATGGTAAGTGTCTTCACCGGTCCTGGTTTTTACAGATACAGATGTGGATTACAGTGGATAAAAATTCCGTAGACTTTTGGAAAGTTGTAGCATTTGTCCGTGGAGATAATAATCAGCTTTCAGTAACAGCTTATCAGCTTACTCAAAGAAATTTTTTAGATGAAATTGAAGAAGTTTTTGTATATGTAGCATTTTCGTACTTACCAGGTACCGTAAGAAAAATGAAGAACTTACAAATATTGATTTTGGTGATTTACATAATTTTGATCCGTTTAATAATGTCCCCGAATCAATTGGGCATTTAAACCTCTGGAGGGTTTGGAAAAGATTTTATTTTAATTATTGAACTAATCATTTTGAATCTTAAGAATTTTGAAATTCAGAGCAATCATAACTTAATATAATCCATTAAATCAAACGAAGTTAATATTAATTATATTTTATTCAGTGGTATTTCTAAATAACGTTCTTCTCTCAAAACTATACACTATTCAATGATGACGACAAATTGAAAGATTTAACAAATAGAAGAAATAAGTTGATCTATGAAATACCTAGACTAGAAAAAGAAACAGAAAGGTTAAAAGAAACATTAATGAATATTGACAGTGTATTTATAAAAGATCAATTGGATATGGACAAGAAAAGTTTTATTGATGTTATTTCAAAATTGGAGTCTGAGGAAAGACAACCATCACCGGATACTCTAGCTCTGGAAACTTACGTAAAGATTCTTCATATTATGCTTATTATCTAAAACGTGGGGAAGATGATTTAAGAGTTATCAGGAAGCTTCTCCAAAATCGTTGTTAATGAAAGTTTAATTTCTTGGAAAAGAGATTCATAAACAAAGAAACAATAAATAAGGAAGAGCAAGAACGGAAAAAGGAGGAAGAAAACAGGAAAAAGGGGGAAGATAAAATACAAATGACAGACGGAAAAGGAATAACAGTGAACAAATAAGAACTGAACATATACAAATCACAAGTCAAGTTGTTTGAGATATAGAAGAACAAGAAAGGTTCGTTAACTAGGTCTACATTCC
>JADJTX010000048.1 GCA_016710985.1 Ignavibacteria bacterium | reverse complement strand
AGTATATTTACATAAGGGTTAACTTTCATTAAAAATATCAACTCCACACCGTTACGGGAAGATATTTAATAAAAATACTTTTTCTATTTTTCCGGCTTATATCGCGGAAGTGACATTAGGTTATCTTTTTTTGAAAGGTCTTTTCTGTCACGGTAATATGGTGTTCCTTTTCTTTTTATAATTACAAAACTACTGAGAAACAAAATCTTACGGCTTTGAAGATCTGACATTTCCTGTGGGGGCAGATCAAAACGAAGTGTTTCTTCGATCTTCTGATTAAGATCTGCATCAAGTTTTTCATCAATGTAAATTTTAAGCGGCTCTTCAGCAAGTTTACTTAATTTTTCATTTAAACGGTCTTCTGTTTGTTTATCTGTTGGATCTTTTTCAAGTTCATCTTTTAGTTCAGCAATAGCTTCTTTTCTGAGTTCGTCTCCCTTTTCAGTTTTGATTCTTTCTTTCTCTGCTTCTTTAAATACATATTTAAGATCGCTTTCAAGCTCATTTATTTCTTTTTGAGTGATTGCAAGGATTCCGTCAGTCTGAGATCTTACGATGTAAACTTTTTTTGCTTTGTAAAGAATGAGTGCCGGCAGTCTGAATTCTTTTACCCTGTTTTCAGCATCAGAAATGGTTATAGAAAATAAATTTGTTTCACCTTTCGGGTCAGTAACTTTTTCAAACTCCTGTCTGTCTGTTGCGGGAAATATTGAAACAAAATCATTTTCCTGTTTAGCATGATCTTTTACACGATACCATAATTTTTTTATGGTTCCGAACTCATCCCGTTCTTCATCGCGGATAACAACGTGGGTTACAGCTTCAGGTTGCTTATCCAGCAATGCTTTGCCGGAGAATCCGATTCCGCTTCGGGTTATCTGAAGCGCATCAGTCTTTGCAACGATCTGATGACGGGTAATATAAAACGGATCCCATCTTTTTCTTTCAATAGTAAGGCGGTTGGGGATTGCATCAAAAAAAGATGCATCAATAAGTGAATCACCTTTTTCTTTAACAGCATTTGCAAGCCATGGCTCGACTACAAATTCCTGACCGGTAAATACAATTCCTGCTATTATTCCGCCTGCAATAAATCCCGCCGGTCCTAATAACGCACTTAAAATAATTAAAAGAATAAAAGACGCAATTTCAAGAAACGGATTCAGATCAACATCATATTCCATTTTCCAGTCAATAAGTCCTTTATTAATAATGGGAATCAGAGTTATATATAAATGAAAATCCGGATCCGGAATGATATCTATAAAATATTCTCCGTGAACATCTATTATCAGATTTCCGGATTGAGTAGTAATTGTAATGTTCTTTATTTTTCCAATCGTGTCGCTGTCTTTATTTGAAGGGTCTTCATGTATCGGATGATTAAATACTCCGCTGCCTTCACTTGTTTCTTCCGCCATTCGTTCAAATGCATCTTTGCTGATCTTCGGATAAATACTACCCGGCATTCCGAAAGCAATGTCGTCGCCATCAGGCAGAAAATTTTCAGCATTATTTAAATCACCTCTGTCATCAAGAAAATTATCGGCTTCCGGACCTTTCTTCAATTTTAAATTCAGATATAAACCGATTGCATCAGGATGTGAAGAATCTCCTTCGTGCTTTTTCATGAATACACTCTGAACATTTTTATCCTGACCGACCATTCCGGTATCGATTGAACGGTCAAAAAACGGTTTCATTTTTTCAATTGCATCTTCCTTGGTAATTCCTGCAACAGCTAGCGCAATTATAATGAACAACCCATCTATGTCAATGAGCTCAATTCTTAATCTTGCATTGCTTTGATTACCTTTATCATCTGTATCAAATTCCAGAGCGAAGGATGTGAAAAGTTGTATTTCCCTGTCAAGATATTCTTCACCGTCATAATAAAAATCCGCTTTCACATTAATTTGCAGATCAGCGGCAGCATTTTCATATGCAAGGATCGAAACAACAAAACTATCTTCACTTACACCGGCAGGGAATCTGAGCTCCGGAATTCGGAACATAATTCCTTACATAATCTTCCGGAACATAAATATTAATTGTCAGAATTTTTACTTCTCCTGTATCTTCATTCGGCACAGGAATATCAAGATTTAAAGGAAGTCCTCCTGTCTCGATAGAATTAAGAAGCAGATATTTTATATATCGATTACCGAAAAGTACTTCGGCATCAAAACCGGATTTAACAAGTGACTGATCTATCATAATATAAGATTTTAGTTTTTATAAACTAAGTATAATTACTTTTTATTGAAAGTAAAAATTAATTTATTGACTTTAAGTTCAGGCAGTGCTGTCCAAAATAAATTTTAAAATCTGAAATTCAGTTGAAATCTTTCTAAAAATGGATTAAAACATACAGACCCTAAAATCAATCCCGCCTGTGAAAAATTGCTGTTAAAAATTCTGAACAATGGCAAAAGCAAAAATTTCCTGTCTGACGAGTTCGGCAGCTCTTCTGCCGAACGAGGAGTTGAAATTTTGCTGCCATGTGAAAGAATTTTAGGTAATTTTTCACCAGCGGGAGAGTTTTCTTTAGCCTTTCTTTCTTTCAAAAGAAAGCGGAGTTTTATCAAAGTAACTATCATGAATTTTTGTAAATCATATTTCAAAAATAAACGTTTTGGACGGATGTGAAGTTCAGGTAATTGTTAAGAAATATAAATCCCTAAGCTGTGTTAAGAAAGGGTCTTGGAGAGATTATATTCTTATCCGATCCCGAAAACTCCCCACACCTTCTTCTCTTGCCTGGTGTATCCACCTTTGTTTATCACGACTCTTGCTTACACAAATTTGACACGGCGAAACCTCTTTTAAAATAAAACAGAAAAGTTTCTGATTCTCCACCTCTGCTTTTTCAACCCTTATTCAGACAGTTCTAAGATCCTTATAAAGTTTTGAAAGTTCAACCTGATGATTTTTGTCATTTCTTGTCAGTTAAATCCGCTGCACCCTTCCGCTTTGCGGGCTCTTTCCTAATCTAGCAATGAAAGGGAAAAAATACATTCAATTATGTCAAGTTTCTTGCGCAATAAACTTGACAATATTAACCAACAGCAGAGTTGCACCTCTCCAATTACCGTTTTTGCAGTCTGCATATGATTCTGTAAATTCTAGTTCTGTCTATCTTGTTATCGCTCCGGAGTTCAAAGATAAACAAAATATTTTGTCCGGTTTTTTGACTAATATACTGGACATTATTATACTATCTTACTTAGCTTAAAAGAATGAAAACAACTGCATACATAGGATCTGTTACAGCCAGGCTTCCAAGAGGATACATATTCACCTATCTTGATTTTATTAATAAGGTGAATAGCAGGGAAGCTGTTATCAAAGCCCTCAATCGTATGGCTGCTTCAGGTAAAATTGTAAAACTTGCGAAAGGTAAATTTACAAACCTGAACAAACGGCATTTGGCAAACTCCAGCCAAGGCAAAGCCAAATAGTGAAAGACCTATTAGAAAATGACGGCAAAGTCGTTGGCTATCTGACGGGCTACAGCATATACAATCAGTTGGGTTTAACAACACAGGTAAGTAATACGATTCAAATCGGTAAAACGAAATTCGCCCCGCGTTTAAAAGAAACCTTTATACTATTTCATTTATCAGGCAAAAAAATATAATCACTAAAGAGAATATTCCCTTACTGCAAATACTTGATGCTATCCGATACATAAAGAAAATCCCCGATTCTACTCCGTTATCTGCTTGCAGACGCTTATTGATAATCGTAAAGGGTTTGAATTTAAAAGATAAAAGCACATTAGTTCGCCTGGCACTGAAATATCCACCGGCAGCAAGGGCATTATTGGGAGCATTATTAGAAGAAGCAGGAAAAATTTCATTGACTGAGCCATTAAGAAAATCACTGAACCCTATCAGCACTTTTAAACTATCGGGAGTAGATAAAATATTACCTGCTGCTAAAAAATGGAATTTCAAATGAAGCTTCATAGCGACATAAAATTGTTCACCCAAACCATTCGGACAACTTCCGATCACACGGGCATAAAAGAAGTGTTTGTAGAGAAAGACTATTGGATAACATTAGTGTTGAGTCAACTTTCTAAAAGTAAATATGCCGGACAAGTGGTTTTTAAAGGAGGCACTTCATTGTCTAAAGGTTATGGATTGATCAATCGCTTTTCGGAAGATGTGGACATTGCAATTATTGACGGAAAAAATAAATCGGGTAATGAAATAAAAAATATTATCAGAACAGTTGAAAAAGATATGACTGCCGGACTGAGTGAAAAGCAGGTTGAAGGTGTATCAAGCAAAGGTTCAAGATTTCGTAAATCGGTGTTTGAATATACAAGTATTAACACTAAAAACGATTCTAACAATTTAATCGTAGAAGTAAATTCATTTGCCAATTCAGTTCCGTTTCAGAAATTAATCATCCAAAGTTTTGTGTTTGATTTCCTGATGCAAAGTAATAATGAAAAATATATTGAGCAATATAACTTGCAGCCCTTTGAAATAAATACGTTGAATAAAGAACAAACTCTGATGGAGAAATTGGTTTCGCTGATTCGTTTTTCATTTGATGAAAATGCAATTGAAGCTATTGCTTCCAGAATCAGGCATTTTTCGATTTGTATTTTCTAATTTTGGATAAAGAATGCGCTGCATTTGTAAAGTCAGCACAATTTAAAAAGCAGTTTAAAGAGATACTTAATCACGACAGAGAGCTATTTGATATACCCGCTGGGTGGTCTGAAAAAAACATAAATGAATCGCCGCTCATTGCAGATTTTGACAATAGCTGGAATCAGTTGAAGGATATTTACAAAAATGAACTTTCAGCATTTGCATATTCCCAAATCCCTGATGAAAAACAGATTTCAAAACAGTTTATAAACTTAATTCAAAACGTTAAGCTTCTTTAGACGAATGTCAGGGAGTGTGGTTCTGTTCAATGCTCAATGTTCAATAATCAATAATCATAACCAATAAATCCCAAATCATAAATCCCAAATCGAACGATTCCCCTCCCACTTTATCTTTTCAAAAAATGTAAAAGATTCCATCCTTTTTCTTTTGATTGGAAAGATTTCAAATATTTTCAAAGATGGGATCTTTAAATAATCGTAAACAATAAATCCCAAATCTCAAATCGAACGATTCCCCCTCCCCTTTTTCTTTTCTCAAAGGGGAGGGGGTCAGGGGGTGGGGTTGTTTCACGGATCATTCACGAAACTGTCACTGTCCCATATCTTTTCTAACTCATATTTTAACTGGCACCTCATCATAGTCCTCATTTAAATCATTTCAATCATAGTTCAAAAAATCTTATCCCTCGCCGGAAACGGATCATTCCCGAAACTGTCCTTATCACTTATCCTTCCATCCCTGTTATGAATGATCAATTCCGATTTTTCTTTCTTAGCAATTTTTCTTCCAATTTCAATTGCCTGACTTTTTGTTAGGGCTATAAAAGTATTTCTCTTATTACCTTCTTTCTTCACGCCCCAGCCCTTGGCAGGAACTATGTGCACATTTTTCTTTTTCATTTTTTGTTGTGTTTTTAATTTTGATGTCTAATTAAATTGATTCTCCCCCACATATAGCACGTATAATGCCAACCTATTCACGATTGCCGATTGTCAAGGAGTGGATTGGCTGTTTAAAAATTATAATTCACCCCAGCCTTAAAATTCACCGAAAAGATTCCTACAGGATTATCAAACGATGAATTCAACTTAGACTCCAGATCAATTTCAAAATCCTCTGAAGCCTTAAATGAAACTCCCCCGCCGATGTCCACAGCAAAACTATTATAGAAATCCGTTTCATAGATATTTCCCCATACTGTTTCTCCGCTGAATCTTTTATTCATGTTCACACCGGCAGCAATGGTAGCATAAGGAATCACTTTGGAAAAACTACTGAATTCTTTAAATACCATTAACCCTTTTATGGACACAATAATATTCTGTCCTCCGCTGAGCACACCATAACCTTCTTTAAATGAAAATGTATTATATGAAACATCCATCCCGACCGCAAAATGTTCCGAAGTTTTTACTCCCGCCCGTCCTTCAATATTAAACCCGGGCTTATAACCATAACTAAAGTTACCAACAGGTAGACTGACCCCTCCGATTAAACCTGCAAAATATTTCTTATCCTGGGAAAATGAACTTGTGTTAAAAATAAGAACAGTGATTAACAATGTTGCCATTACAATGATTTTCTTCTTCATAATTTATTTAATTAAGTTATTAATTTATTAATTTATTAATTTATAAATTTTTTTTAACACTTTTACTAATTTTGAGCTGCTCACCACTAACCATTAACCTTAATTACTAACTGTTAGCTGTTTTCGGTACATCTTTCAAAATTATCAGGATAAGTTTCTGTTTTTCTTTTCTAATTTATCTATCCTGTTACAAGTAGCTTTTAGGTCTTAACATGTGTTTAAAATTTCCGCCGAGGCATGTTCCCACACTTCTTTTTTTAAAGACTTTGAATCCGCATTTAATTTAACTGCAGTATTTTTGTCTCTGCTGTTTAGTGTATTTTGAATGGTATTTTTTCTGTAGAATGAAGGTTCTGAAGAACCAAAATCCCTTTTTGTGATTTGTTTTTCTTTCATTCGGTTTAAATTAAATTAATTTAACAAAATTATTTAAGATAGTCCGTTAAGTCAACAATCAATATTTACGATTTGTGAAGTGATTAACATTTAAGAGTAAAAACTTTTGTATCACGACTCTTTTATGTTATTAGTTTAAAATTCTTGATAATAATTTAAGGCGGGGGTTTGTGGTGAGATTTAACGAAATTGTAATGCTTGTAGGGTCGACATTGGAAATTGCACATTAAATTGAATTCACCATTTTCATAAACCAAGCTTTCGGGTGTAGTGAATTATCCTCATTTTCTCTATCTGTTTCCTCAAAACATTCTTTTCATAACTTATATTCTTACTGGAGGATTTCAGCGATTTCAGTCTGATCAAAGATCTGAAATACTTTAATGATGTCACCATTCTGGAATTATATAATTTCCCTGCCTTTTTATTTCTATAACTTAACTGATACATATTTGTCATCTCATTATTCAATGATATCATGTCACCAAGCTCAAAGTAAATTCTCATAAGTGCTGCTTTTCTGTTAAACTTTAGAGTTATCGATTTATCAGAGATTTTATTATAAAAAACAATAGCGGTTTCGAACTCCTCGTTATTATAATGATACAATCCCATAGAATAATTGTAAAGGTCTTGTCGCAAATCTTTATGAAGATATTTTTTGTATTTATGAATAAAAGAAATGGCATTTTCTTTGTCTCCTTCTTTCAGATATATTGATGCTACAGAAATATAAAGTGAATTCTGAATTAATCCATTAATAACAAAATGTTTATATTTATCTCTGCTGTTAAAAGTCTGAATATATAAATTGTAAAGTTTCTTCTGATAGGTCGTATAATTTTTGCTTAGGTTATTCAATTTATTCCTTAAGAAATAATTTAGGTATGCGTAATAACTTTGAATAATTCTTTTCTTGAGTTTTTCCCTGTTATTGTTAAAGTAGCTTACTAATAAATTATAGTATTTGTCATCAAAAGTAGAAAACATCTTATACGCCAAATATAAAAAATAAATGTATGGATGATGCTTTGCAAAATCATTTTTCTTTGATTCTATAAATTCAATTATGACTTTCTCAAAATATTGCCTTTGAACAAGAAACTTGTTATCTAACCTTTTTAGGAAAATAATATTAACAAAACTCCACAGTTTCAGAGCAATAAAGTGATAATCAATATTTTTCAAACCCTCATTATACATTTTATAATCATAAATACTTCTGTTATTCATATCATAAGTAGATGAAATTATGTTTAACTGATACTTCCTTAAATAATAATCTTCATCTTTGACCTTAGTCTTTTCTAATAACAAATGAGCTTCTTTCAGATTACTGAAATATAAATCTTGCATTTGTCCTTCGTTCAGAAATTCCAGATAACCATCATTAGTAATTAAAATTCTCTTCCCATAAACTCATGATGTAAATACTTCTCAAATAATTTCTTAAAATCGGAACAAAGCTTTCTTATTTTCAATGCATTGATTTGCTTCTCAAAATAAACAACAATCGAAATTTTCATTGCAGTCACATCATTCTTACTTACATAAGGATATTTAGTCTTTAAGTATTCAAAAGCAGAATAATCGTTTTATAGGTATTGAAATAAGAAGACCTGATAAAACACTCAAACCTTCTCAGCTCCATTCTCGTCAATCAATTTAAATACTCAAACATTTAATATATAATTTACTTTTATTTTAAATTACAAATTTGAATTCACAAAATTGATAAAAATTGTCATACCTTATTTGTGGTTTTTGTAAAATCAACAACTATTCACTTTTCATTTTAACTTCAATAATATTATATTTCGTAACTCGTAACTCGTAACTTAACTCGGAACTTATAACTCATAACTTGTAAACTCATAACTCATAACTCATAACTCACAACTCATAACTCATAACTCATAACTCATAACTCATAACTCAAAGAACTCTTATCCCCGGCTCCGCCTCTTTCGACTTCGTGTAAAGCCCGTACCTCAGCGCATCCATTAAATGATCATTCATCTTCACCGGCTCATCCATAACTAATCCATCCTTGCGCTTCTTAAAGACATACTCTTCTCTTTCCTTATTCAGGTTTACATTTTCATGACAGGTGAAAACTTCCGTCTGCCTCACAAAATCAATTCCAAGCTTCACATCCTTATCCGCCTCAAATACATTGTATCCCGCAAGCCGCAGCTTCTCGATCTTATCCGGCTCCGCACAGTCGCAATAAATTTCATCATTCTTACTTATGTTCATTTCATTCATTAATGATATCAGATCATCATCCATCAACCTACTCCTGTAAATTTTCTCTATCAGATATGCTCTCCTGTCTTTGATGTTAATCTCCAATAAAGCACACGGATTGTTCCATCCGAAATCCAGCCCGTAAATTGTGTAATCATAAGATTCAGGATAAGTCGCGATATTAATTAGTCTGATATTATTATAGATCAGCGAATCCAGATCTGCATACTCTCCAAGCGCAAATATTCTGTAATATTCATAATTCTGTTCCCGGAGGTCCTGCAGCAGCTGTATGTAATCCTTATCTAAAAACGGATTGTCTTTGTATGTTGAGTGAATATAATCTATATCCTTGTCCTGTTTCAGTTGCTTGTTTATGTAGCTGAATTGTTTCTTGGGATTGTATGCAAGAAATATCTGATTAATTTCATCTTCTCTTTTCTTTCCGGAAAGTCTTGTCTTCAGAGTAATGAAGTCGTCATAAGTAAACTCTTCCGCTTCTTCCATCCATATGTAATTGAATTCAGTTGACTGGATTTTTGTAGAATCGTCTATACTCGTAAAGAGTAGATAATTATCTTTGTAACGAAGCTCGCGGAATGTTTTATTGTGAGTGAAGCACTCATAAACCCCGTATAGTTTCAGCAAGTCTATGAACAGCTTGTATGAAGTAATCCTCAATGATGGAAGAGTCTTTCGTGTAATCAAGAAATTCTTTTTATCTTCATCAAATAATTTTTTAATAAACAACTGCGCAATCGAATATGACTTACTCGATCTCGCACCACCCTCATTCAGCACCACCCTCTGCCTCGAATCATAATTCCGCCTGAACACATTTGAAAATTCAACTTTAACTTCCACTGACTTAACATTTAAAACTCTTAGTACACTTCTCTTTCCCAAGCCCCAGCTTGGGAAAGTTGACACTCAACTCAAGAACTTGTCATCCCCGAATGCTCCTATCGGGGATCCAATCAACCAACATTATTTTTCATTTTAACTTCATACACCCAACCATCTGTATCCGTAGGGAGTGTAACTCGTAATTCAAACTATTTGTAATTTAATTATATCATCCCCTGATCCACTGTGTCATACCCCTACTCTCCAACTCAATCTTCTCACTCCATCTGAATCTATTCTTCATATTGAATTCCCAGCTCCTGCTGTTATATCCAGGAATTTTTCCTGTAGTCCCATCTATTCCAATCTTCTCCCAGAAAAGCATTCTCTCCCCATTCATATCGCAGCACGTATGAGGAATAAGATTCGCCTGCGAAACAGCAATAGGATCGAATATACCATTTCTTATTCTTTGCAGCCTCACAGTAATCTGTTAATTCGGGATCCATTTTCTTCCTTCCGGATTTCTTTATATGAATATATTTTTTCGCTTATTATTTTTAAAATCTATTTCAAAACTAACAGGCTGTAACTCTATAATTTGTAACTTGCAACTTGAAACTCGCAACTCCTAACTATTAATTGTCAATTATCAATTATCAATTATAAGAAGTCTTTCCACACAGGTATAAAATTCATCGGCGCTTTTATAAATCTGACTTCCCTGTCATTTACTGATTCATTGTAGTTCCTTGTTGCCTGAAACAATTTCTTAAAATCCGCCTCGCTCAGATTCTCATTCCGCAGACATTCTTTCGCCTGATTCTTTCCTTCCTTTCTCGGATAGAACTTCCACCACTTCTCGAAATATTCATTGAAATACTCATCGGAATTTTCTTTTGATTTTTCTTCAAAAAATCCGTCCGTCAAAGGATTAGGGTTGGATTTAATTGGGTTTGATTTTATAGAGTTGGATTTAATTAAATGCGATAGAGTATCCATACCGTATATATAGGTTATGCTTGCTTCCAGGATTTCTGTCGGTAGTGAATTTATTATGTCTGCAATTCCGCTCTGAAGCTTAGGGCTTTTAAAGTCCTGATGCTTCAGATGGTTCTTTATGATAATGTAACCGCCGCAATACTTAAGTTTGTTGTCTCTTTCAAATCTTTTCAAAATTGTATCAATAATTTCCTTTATGATCCCCGTGTCGTTAGCTATTTCCTTTAAGTTAATCTCATATATCCCGGCAATATTCGTCAGTGGATTTGTTAACAGGTACAGATAAACAAGCTTTTCCGTGGGATCAAGGTTAATGATATAATTATCTTTCCAGAAATGTGTATTTATGTACCTATGTTTAGCCATATGCAGTTTCCTTTTTTACTCCATATTATTTTTTGTTCTATGTTGCTTCAGCTTCTGGTCAGCAAATATTTTTTATTCAGAAACTTCTCTTTCCCAAACCCCAGTTTGGGAAAGTTGAAACTCAACCCACGCACCTGTCATCCCCGAATGCTCCTATCGGGGATCCAATCACACACTCTTAAATTCTCATTTCAACTTCTTTGACACTGCACTTCATAACTATTTGTAATTTGTAATTTGTAATTATTTTGTCGTAAATTGCCGATTTTGCAATGGCGTCAGCAAAATTTCCTGACGGTCCGCGCTTTCTGGACGAAATTGCAGCCATTGTGAAATCCGGCATTTCCCGCATTCTTTCTTTTCATCGTTGAAAGAAAGCGGACATCTCCCCTCTCCTTGTTTTTAAAGAACGAATTAAATAAATATGAATTGTCATAAGACTTTCAGCTCAAACAGAAAAAAATAATATATACTTATCACCAACAGCATTATCGTAAGCAATAGAAGTAAAATTTCAGTACAAAGTCCTATTGTCTCTTTCAGTCTAGCACGCCTGATCCTCTTCTTGATCCTGATAAATGCTTCATTATTTGTTTCGGAATCACAGCTGCTGATTTTGTTTCTGAAAAGTTTCGGAATAAAATTTTGAAAGGTTTCCATAATATCAATTTTTAATTTTTAAAATTCATGTTATAGTATTTCGATTTTGACTCCCGGATTTAACTTATCTATGATCACTTCCGGATTGAAAACAGGAACAAGGTATTTGTAACTGTCATCTTCTATCCATCCGCAAGTTACCATAAGATCGCAAATTATTTGAGAAATGTTGTTGAAGTCAAACCGCTGTTGAGTTTCACGGTAGAATGTGAGCTTAACAAACAGAGGCAGAGGCTTATTTTCTGCTGCTCTTAGAAACCTGTTCTTGTGTGCTATGAACTGTATCAGGGCCTGGCGTTTGTAACGGCAAACCCCGCGACTGTTTACCAGAAACTTTCCTGTCCATACTTTTGAATTCTTAGATGATGGTACATTACCGTAAATGAATATTCCCTCTTTCATAGTGAATGATTGATTTAAGCACTTTGTTTAACTTCATCGGGATCCGGTAAATTACTTTTGATCTGTTCATTGATCAGACTCAGTTTCTTGTTCTTGTATTCCAGTAAAGCTTTCCCTACAAGACCGGATTTGCTTAAATTTTCCCTGTTCAGTTCATTGTCGGAATGAATTTCGTCAATTAAAGCCGCCACTTCAACCGGCAGGGATCTGTTCACGAACAGCTTGCGGATTTTTTTCTCAGACATAAAAATTAACCTTTGAATTTAGTTTAAATAGATGTAGTTTGTATGCAGTAAATTAACCTACACTAAAATTAATAGTAATTTACATCTATGTCAAGTCATTATACGCATATTACTATTATTCTAATCCAAAACTTTTAACCCCAAAACTATGAACAAGATATCGGAAAGAATTTTAAAGTTGATGAAGGACTTCGGATTTACCGAATACCGTCTAACGCAGAAGGCAGATATAACCACAGGCACATTAAACAGGACCTTAAAAGCCGAGAACGCCTGGAAGCAGGCCGAGCAGCTTTACAAGATCTCAAAAGTTTTCGATGTAAGCATGGATTTCCTGATCACCGGAAACAAAACCATCCAGGATGAAAATCAACGAGTAATAAAACTCCAGCAGGCAAACATAAAACTCACCAATGATTATGAAAAGCTCAAAGAAAGAAACCGAGTCCTCGAAAAAGCCCTGAAAGCATTTGTGTCCGGCAATAAGGATATGACAAATTAAGACTCGCACATTAGAGGTATAAATGATTTTATTCACCGACCAGCCTTTCGTTTCATACGGAAGCTTATTAAAGGAATTTTATAATTCCATTTTTTTGTATATTAATGTTTTACAGTAATAAATATAATATGGGTAACTAATTATCAAAGAAATAATAAAGGGTGAAGTCTTCAATTGAATGCAAAGATAAATTATACAAGGTCTATATGATTCGACATCTAATACACTCCGGGTCAATAAGGGAAGAGATCATGATAAACAGAATTCTTGTTATATCCGCAATAGCATTGACCATCCTAGCATTTGAACATCAGCCCTCATTCTCACAGGTGACTCAGGAGTGGGTCGCAAGATATAATGGTCCTGGAAATTTGAATGATTATACTAATTCAATTGCAGTGGACAGTTCAGGCAATGTTTATGTGACAGGTCATAGTTTAGGCAGCGGAACATCAATTGACTATGCTACAATAAAACTCAATTCCTCAGGCGTTCAGCAGTGGGTCGCAAGATATAATGGTCCCGGAAATTCAACTGATAGGGCTTATTCGATTGCATTGGACGGTTCAGGCAATGTTTATGTGACAGGTTATAGTATAGGCAGTGGAACATCAGATGATTATGCAACAATAAAATACAATTCGACTGGTGGAGAGGAATGGGTCGCAAGATATAATGGTCCCGGAAATTCGAGTGATAGGGCTTATTCGATTGCAGTGGATGGTTCAGGCAATGTTTATGTGACAGGGCGTAGTAGAAGCAGCGGAACCTGGTCTGATTATGCAACAGTAAAATACAATTCCTCAGGCGTTCAGCAGTGGGTCGCAAGATATAATGGTCCCGGAAATTTGGCTGATTATGCTAATTCGATTGCAGTGGACGGTTCAGGCAATGTTTATGTGACAGGTAATAGTGATGGCAGCGGAACATCAGATGATTATGCAACAGTAAAATACAATTCCTCAGGAGTTCAGGAGTGGGTCGCAAGATATAATGGTCCCGGAAATTCAATTGATTATGCTTATTCGATTGCATTGGACGGTTCAGGCAATGTTTATGTGACAGGTTATGGTATAGGCAGCGGAACATTAAATGATTATGCAACAGTAAAATACAATTCCTCAGGTGTTCAGCAGTGGGTCGCAAGATATAACGGTCCCGGAAATTTGTATGATTATGCTTATTCACTTGCAGTGGACGGTTCAGGCAATGTTTATGTGACAGGTAGAAGTACAGGCAGCGGAACATCATATGATTATGCAACAATAAAATACAATTCCTCAGGCGTTCAGCAGTGGGTCGCAAGATATAACGGTCCCGAAAATTTATTTGATGATGCTAGTTCACTTGCAGTGGACGGTTCAGGTAATGTTTATGTGACGGGGAATAGTAGCAGCGGAACATTATATGATTATGCAACAGTAAAATACAATTCCTCAGGAGTTCAGCAATGGGTCGCAAGATATAACGGTCCCGGAAATTCGGGTGATGATGCTATTCAATTGCAGTGGACGGTTCAGGCAATGTTTATGTGACAGGGTCTAGTTATGGCAGCGGAACATCAATTGATTATGCAACAGTAAAATATTCACAACAAAGTCAACCACTTCCTCAACCTTCAATTTCAGTCTCACCAATCCAAATCAACCCAGGCGGTAATGTAAACATAACAGGGCAAAACTTCAGAGCAAATACACAGGTAAAGGTTTCTGTAATCAGTTCGAATTCAGAAAATGTTCTGGATCAGATATATACAACTAATTCAAACGGCGGATTTAGTGCGCAAGCTTTAGAAATATTAATTCTCCTTCAGGGACTTATACGGTCTCTGCAAGTGATTTAACATCAAACCAATCTGCACCTAATCAATTATTTGAAATAAAAGAGCCTGAAGAATCTTTTGAGTTAAAGAATAACTTCACCTGTATCGAATTATCCTGAACCGGATTCAATTGATTTGAAATTTAATCTGAATTGGGAAGATAAAATGCTAAGAAATAGCGGATATAATATTACCGGAGCTGCAAGACAGTATAAATACTTAATTACATATTCTTCAGATGGAGGATTTACCTGGCCGGATAGTTTATATAGTGAAGGTTATGCATTAATAAATTCTACACAAATCTTCCATAAGAAAATAAACCTGGATTCACTTATGAACTTACGAACGGGATTAAATGTGATTTTAAGAGTAACTGATATTCTCAAACCTAACAGAATATCTACAACTCTTTCATTACCTGTTAGATTGAATAAACTTACAAAAGCCAGAATAGATTTTGTCTGGGATTACAGTTATCCTGCTGGAACACTTGATGTAACTGGTGCTTGCGCAGACGGTGTAAGCAGATTT
>JADJTX010000047.1 GCA_016710985.1 Ignavibacteria bacterium | reverse complement strand
GTAGGGGCCTAATCAAAGTATTTCTTTACCTGCAAGCTCAGTTATTTTAGGCGGAACAGGTTTTGCAAATAACGGAGGATCTATTACTTCATATATGTGGACTCGTATTAGTGGGCCTAATACACCAACTATCGTTTCTCCAAACCAAGATACTACAAATGTGACTGGGCTTGTGTTGGGTGTCTATGTTTTCCAATTAACTGTTACTGATAATAACGCAGCAACCGGCGTTAGTAATGTTACAATAACTGTAGATCAAATGAATCAACCGCCAGTAGCCAATGCTGGTACTAATCAAAGTATAACGATACCTGCTTCATCTGTAACCTTATCCGGAAGTGGAAATGATCCTGACGGAACGATTGCTTCTTATAACTGGGTTAGGTTTAGTGGTCCGAATATTCCCGTTATTACTTCTTCCAAATTCTGCAACAACAAATGTTACAAGTTTAATACAAGGAACTTACATATTTCGACTAACCGTTACAGATAATCTTGGTGCAAATGCATCTTCAGATGTAATTGTTACTGTTAAAGGCGATATAACACCTCCTGTTGTTACAACAAATACCCTTCAAACTGTTGTTGCTGGTGGATCTCTTTCTTTATCATCTTCGGCAAATTCTACTTTTCCTATTACTTATACTAAATGGTCTAAGTTTTCTGCTCCAAATCAATCAAATAAGAGAGTGACCGTAATTGGTAGTTCAACATCTGCAGGGAATGGGTTACCAATTGATAGTATTTATGTTAGTAGATTGAAGAATTATTATAAAGATCAGGAATTATTGATACCATATATAATTTATCTGTTAGTGGTACTTCTGTTTTTGATGCTCAAATTACAACCGCTCTGAATAAAGGTGCTAAAGTGTTATTGGTGAATTATCCTTCAAATGCCTATGGTGGAAATACCTATAGTGTTACTGCTATTTGTACAAAATATCAGAAATAGCAGATTCTTGTGTTGCAAGAGGTGTAGAATTTATACAACCGGAACGCAACCCAGAGAAGATTATAATGCAACTGATAGAACTAAACTTAATATTATAAACGATTCATTAAAAAACAGATTCGGAGCAAGACTTATTGATTTTATGACTCCGGTTTTAAATACATATGACAACTCAATAAAAATTGAGTATACACAGGGGAGATGGAATTCACTTAAACGGTACTGGTCATGATAGATTTTTCGAAATTGTCAAAGCCTCAAATATTTTTCAAAACACTTTTCTTCTGCTTCAAACATAAATTCTCCCAACAGTGGCTCAACATTAATTACCGGGTTAACCGAACCTGGAAATCATAAATTCCAAATAAGTATAAAGGATGCAAGAGGATTAGCGGCAACTGCAATAGCAGAAATTCGGATTAATCCATTAAATGCACCTAATGCTCCCCCCTGTTGCAAATGCTGGGTTAGATAAAATAATTACTCTTCCTGCAAATAGTGTTTCACTTGACGGTTCTGCAAGTACAGATGATCATACGATAGTTTCTTATCAATGGACTAAACTTACAGGAATCGAAGGGACATTAACTACTCCAAATGCCTCTACTACGAATTTCACAGGGTTGACAGCAGGAGTATATACAGTTGAATTAAAGGTTACAGATGATAGTACTGCAGTTGGTATGGATACCATACAAATAATAGTTAATCCACCGCTAAACCAACCACCTGTAGCAAATGCCGGGATAGATAAAATAATTACTCTTCCTGTAAATAGTATTTCATTAAATGGTTCCGCAAGCACAGATGATCACAATATAGTAGCATATCAATGGATTAAATTAACAGGTACAGGTGGAACTTTGGCTACTCAACTGCAGCTATAACTAATTTTGCTGGTTTAACTGCTGGAATATATACTTTAGAATTAAGAGTTACTGATGATAGCTCTGCTGTTAGTAAAGATACAATAATGGTTACCGTTAATAATGCACTTAATCAGCCACCTGTAGCTAATGCAGGAGCAGACGAAATAATTACATTACCAGTTAATAGTGTAAATCTGAATGGATCAGCAAGTACAGATGATTATAATATTGTTTCATACCAATGGACAAAACTCACTGGCATAGGAGGTGCATTATCTACTCCGACTGCTGGCACAAACTTCAGGATTAACTGCAGGTTCCTATACCGTTGAATTAAGAATTACAGATGATAGTAGTTCTATAAGCAGAGATACAGTGATGATAACAGTTAACCCTCCGGTTAATCAACCTCCTGTTGCCAATGCGGGTCCGGATCAGGCTATATATGACCTATCAATTCCGTTTTATTAAGCGGATCTGCAAGTACAGATGATCATCATATTGTATCCTATCAATGGACGAAACTGACTGGTATTGGCGGTTCAATATCTACACCGAATGTTGTCAGTACAAACTTTACAGGATTATCTGTTGGTACTTATACTGTTGAATTAAGATTAACAGATGACAGTTCTGCTGTAAGCCGTGATACAGTTAAAATTATAGTAAATCAGTATCCTCCAAATACACCACCAATCGCCAATGCTGGATTGGATCAATCATTGGTATATCCAATAAATTCTGCAATTTTAAATGGATCGGGTAGTACTGATGATCATAATATTGTGGCATATCAATGGACTAAACTTTCAGGAACTGGAGGTACTTTAAGTACTCCTAATGCTGTTACTACTAATTTTAACGGATTAATTCCCGGTATCTATACAGTCGAATTAAGAGTAACAGATGATAGCTCTGCAATTTCAAGAGATACAATTCAAAATCACAATAAACCAGGGAAGTGTATTAGATCCAAATGATCCTGTTATTACTTATGATCCTAATAATAGTCCTACTGAGCCTCCATTTGGTCAAATAGGAAAATGGGTAAGAACTGTACGTTTAAATTGGAATACTACTTCTTTCAAACCTTATATCTATAAAGGAGTAGCTTTCCGATTAAAATTTCCTAAAACATATAATCCTGCTGCAATGATGGAAAGAAATATCCAATATTGATATTTTTCATGGACTGGGTGAAACAGGAGTGATTTATGATAATGAGTATCAAATGTATCATGGTGGACAACAATTTAATAACGCTGTAGATAATGGAACTTTCGATGGATATGTGATTATGATGCAAAGTCAGGTTTCTTTTGGTGGCGGACATTATGCTTATTTGAAGGAAATTATAGATTACATGGTTGAGTATAACAAACTTGATCCATTTAAAGTTATCACAAATGGTTTATCAGCAGTAGATGCTATACTTGCAGAGGGAGGAAACTATACAAATACCATGTATCCTACTTTAGGTCATGGTGTATGGAATACGGCTTGGGATGAACCAGATTTTTGGCCATATGTTAATCGTTATTATAAATCAGATCCCTGGCCACTTTTTGGAAGAACTGAATTTTGTCCAGGCGAAACATATAATGTTACATTGGCTTTAATGACTGGATTTAATAACTATGAATGGAGAAAAATGGAGTTTTAATACCCGGAGCTAATGCAAATTCAATAACTGTTAATCAGCCTGGTATTTATTCTGCAAGAATTTTAAGAGGGTCATTATGGTCAGATTGGTCCAAGACTCCTGTTGAGATAAAACAAAGACTCCAACTATTACACCGCCGAGTACAGTTTATGGTTTAATGAGTAAAGTGCTTCCAGCATTGGATACACCTAGAGTAACACTTCAAGTGCCTCCCGGATATGAGTCCTATGTCTGGACAAATTCTGCAGATACGAATATTACAATTAGTACATCAAATCTGCTCAATGTAGCATCACCTGGAAATTATATTGTGAGGGTTACAGAACAATTTGGATGTTCAAGTAGTTTTTCAAATGGATTTACCGTTATAAATGCTAATGGACCAAATAAACCAAGCGCACCGGCTAGTTTGCTGGCAACTACTCTTTCTAAAACATCATTAAGACTAGATTGGAGTGATGATCCAAGTCCGGCCTATAACGAAACTGGTTTTGAGATTTATCAAGGGGATAAAACCGGAGGACCATATAAACTTATTAATATTACTGGTGCTGATGTTAATACTTTCACTGTAAATAATTTACATCCAAATGTTACTTATTTTTATAAAGTAAGATCTGTCAATAATACAGCAGCTTCTGCTGCTTCTAATGAAGCCTATGGTAAAACGGATAACGACAATCAAGCACCTACTGCACCTACCAATCTTACAATTACCAATGTAACATTGAATTCAATCAGTTTATCATGGACAGCCGCAACTGACGATGTTGGAGTTGTTGCCTATGATGTATATATAAATGATCAGAAATCGTTTATTACTACTCAGACACAGTTTACTGTATATCCTTTAACAAGAGGAACTACTTACACATTTAAAATAAAGGCAAAAGATTTTGCAGGTAATTTATCGCCTGCAAGTAACCAAGTTACAGGTACCCCGGCACTAAATGGATTGAACTATAAATATTATACTTTTACGGGAACATGGTCTAATCTTCCTGATTTTTCAACCCTCACACCGAATATCACCGGTAATATGGCAAACGTGGCCATAACGCCTCGTACGCAAAACGATAACTTTGCTTTCTTATGGGAAGGATATATTAGTATTCCTACAACAGGTACTTATTATTTCAGAACCAACTCTGATGACGGAAGCCGTTTATGGCTAGGTACGTTGAACGGAGCAGGCTCTCCTTATACTTTCAGTGGATCACCGGTAGTAAATAATGATGGGTTACATGGTGGTCAGGATGCAACCTCAGTTGCATTAAGTTTAACTGCCGGAGTTTATCCTTTTGCAGCTGCGTTTTATGAACAAGGTGGTGGTGAAGTAATGACGGTAAGCTGGAGAACACCTGCAAGTGGTACCAACTATGTTGTAATACCAAATAGTGCCTTCACAGAAGGAGTAATTACAAATGGTACTATGCCTATGGATCCATCAAACCTTGTAGCTAAAGCAACTTCATATAAAAACATAAACCTTGCATGGAACGATAATAGCGATAACGAAACAGGATTTGAAATATGGAGATCTGCCAATTCTACTACAGGATTTAGCACAATTGGTACAGCAGCAGCAAATGCAACAATCTATTCAGATAGTGTACAATTAACTGCAAATACACAGTATTATTACAAGATAAGGGCTATAGGATCTTATGGGGAATCTCGGTTGGTTGACAATATTAATTTCACTGAAGCAAGTTGGAAGCTAAATAATAATTATACTGACGGTAGTGGTAATGGAAGGACGATTACAGCCTCAGGAAGCCCCTCTTTCGATGCATCTAATAAAATGGAAGGATCACATTCTCTTTTGTTAAATGGAACCAGTCAGTATACTACAATGCCTACAACAGGTTCTTTCTTGCAAACTGCATATGATCAGAAATCTATAGCTTTTTGGATGCGCTCAAATTCAAATACCGGCAGCGAGTTGTGGCAGATATCGGTGGTAATGATGATGGGTTGGCATTGTTATTAAATTCATCTACTCTCATTGCAGCGGTAGCAAGCAATAACGTAAGACAAAACATATCTACGGGCTATTCAAGCACAGGATGGAATCATATTGTATTGGTATATAACAAGAACAGCTTGAAGTTGTATGTAAATGGGAATCAGGTAGCTGCTAATAATAGTCTAAGCTTTAATTCTATCGGTACAACCACAAATGGTTCAAGAATCGGTAGGGTAAATGGAACAAATGCCTATAATAGTGGAACTGGTTATTTTAGTGGATGGATTGATAATTTTTCGATATTCTCAAAAGCATTGTCCCTTTCAGACATTGATTCTTTAATGACCAATCAGAATCCGGGTCAATCTTTCGCTAGTACATTAGCATTACCTGGTGTACCACAGAATCCAACAAATTTATTAGCAAGCAGTAAAAATGCTAACAGTATTCAGATAACATGGGCAGATAATAGTAGTAATGAAACTAATTTTGAATTGTATCGTTCTAATAATAACAATACGAACTACCAATTATTAACAACCCTGTGCTAACACAATTTCATATACTGATACGGGTCTGTTCTCACATGCTATTTATTATTATAAAATAAGAACAATAGGAGCTGGAGGTAATTCTTCTTTCAGTAACGAGGATAGTGCAAAAGCTGGAAATAATAAACCAGTAATACAGCAACTGGTAAACCGCAGTGCCCGTTACGAAGTATCAACAAATATATCTATTAATGCAACAGACACGATGGAGATCAGCTTACTTTCAGTATCCTCAACCAACCTGCATTTGCAACATTTACAGATAATGGAAATAATTCTGCAAATCTGGTTCTTAATCCTGTATCAGCAGATCAGGGAGTCTATAATAACATTCGCATAATAACCAGTGACTTATTTGGTGGAAAAGATACTACCCAATTTAACCTGACAGTTAATAATAATTACGATCCTTCTTTAACTTCAATTTCTAATTATACAATTAATGAAGGAGATAGTATAACGGTTAATCTACAGGCTTCTGATCAGAATGCAACTGATGTATTAACCTGGAGTGTTACTAACTTGCCTTCTGTATTTACATTAAGTCCACCCACCGGAAGTAATGCTACACTAGGGATAAGGCCAGGATATGCAAGTGCTGGAATATATAATGTGATTATTACAGTTAATGATGGCAACGGAGGTGTAGCAACCCGCCAGTTTATATTGACTGTAAATGACAAAGATCCAAATCAAAAAATTTATATTGGTTTTGATACTCCGGCAGGTACACCATGGAATAGTCTGACAACTCCAACATTTAATAATCTTAAAGATTCTCATGATAATCTAACAGGTATTGGAATTGATATAAATACTAATTCATGGATTGTCGGTTATTTGGGACCACAAACCGGAAATAATTCTGGAATATATCCAGATAATGTGATAAGACAATTTCACTATTTTGGATTACCATGGCAATCACAAACAGCTAATGGGGTTAT
Source organism: Ignavibacteria bacterium (assembly GCA_016710985.1). Lineage (GTDB taxonomy): Bacteria > Bacteroidota > Ignavibacteria > Tepidaquicellales > Tepidaquicellaceae > JAGPCH01. The sequence goes on along the minus strand of JADJTX010000047.1, from coordinate 12,654 downwards.
TTCCGGATTAGATCCTAATCGTAAATATAACTTTACATTTTATGGAGGTTCAATCTGGGATGTTGCCTGACAACGGCAATACTAATTATACTATTGGAGGTGAAACGAAATCTTTATATGTACAGAATAACACACAGAATACGGTTACACTTAGCAATAAATTGCCAGATGCAAACGGTAATATTACTTTCAGCGTTTCCAAGGTGCTGAGCTACAGTAGGTTATTTGAATGCAGTAGTAATTTCCTATATATATGATGATGCTACAGCTCCTGCCACACCTTCGAATCTTTCTGCTTCTTATTTTTCAGGACAAGGGACTTTATAAATTGGAAAGATGTTGCTTATAATGAAACAGCTTATGAAGTATACAGGGCTTTAAGTTCAAATGGTGCATATATTTTAGTAGGAACTATTAAAGATTAATTCGAAACGTTTATTGATGGAACAGTTCGGGAAATACAACTATTATTATAAGTAGGCTATTAATGGTTATGGTGCATCTCCTTATTCCAATATTGCTAATGTAAATACTCCAAACAGGGTTCCACAACTTACACCTATCGTCAATGTAATTTTAAAAAATGACCAAACACTTATTATACCTGTAAATGCAAATGATGATCAACTGATAATATAGTTCTCGCAGCTTCTGGATTTGCCCTCTTTTGCATCTTTAGTTGATAACGAGTAACGGTACAGGTACCATTAATATTAATCCTACTTTGGGTTCGATTGGAACTTATAATGGTATTACACTTACTGCAACTGATAACATAGGAGCGACAAGTACAATTTCATTCCATATTACAATAATAGACAAGACATTTCTTCGGTGTATGTTAATTTCTCTGATGAATAAATAAGGGGTCACTGCTTGGAATATTATGAGTAACGGCCAGTTGCCGGATCGTCCCTCATTAATCTTTTGAATGACGGTGATCTCCCTAGCGGAATTTCCCTGACATTTAGCGATAATTTTGAAGGGTTGTTTAACAGGGGATGAATCCGAAATGGAAAAACAATTTATGATGAGTCTGTAATGCGTACAGCTTATTTTGAGTCAACTACCAATTCAAGGAGAATAAAAATCTCAGGTTTAACTAACACTAAAAAATACATTTTTGTATTTTTTAACAGCTACATTTGATTTGAAAACTGTAACTAATTTCACTATTAACGGACAAACTGTTTCTCTTGATGCTACTTATAATAGCAATAAATCCATACAAATTAATGGCATAAGTCCAGATGTCAATGGGGAAGTTGTTATTAATATGTAGCTTTAGGAAATGATCTGGCGGTTTTGTCTCACTTGTCATCCAGAGTTACAATAGCAGCCTCACATTACTAAGTCCAACAGATTTAAGGTAGTAAATATTACGAATAAATTGGTTGAAGTTACAATGGGCGGACAGAGCATTCGATGAAACTCCATGATACCAGATTTGAAGGAACTGATGGCAATTCATTTAGCTTATTATCAACTGTAGCACAAATTCAACAAGTTATACAGAATAATAATTTGGCATTAATAAGACTTATTATTATACAATTAGAGCAGTTAAGAATTCTCAATATTCAGCCTATACAGTAATGTGTCTGCTACAACTTATTACTATAATGTATATGTTAATTGTAGTTATAGTGTAAATATGCGCCTTTTGCCTTGGAATAACATACAGCCGCAACTCCAGAATTAGGACATGCCTGGTCAAATTTCTTTGATGGTAAAAATAATATAACTAGTGTTGGAATGGGAATAACAAAGGAATTTTCTGAAGTTCATCCATTAGGTATGAATACCGGCAATAATACAGGTGTATATCCGGATAACTTACTTATTTACTCTTACTATGTTTTCCCTGGTATCGAAGGTGGTATTAAATTAACTGGATTAAACCTTGCATTAAAGTATGACCTAACTATAATTGGTAGTACACAAGGATGGGGTAATTTAAATACTGTTTATACTATTAATGGGAAAAAGTATTACTTTAATTCTTCATTAAATGTTGGAAAAGGCTCATTAATAATTTATGGTTTATCACCTGATCAAAATGGCGAAATAAATTTGACATTAGAGAGAGGATCGAACGAATCTCCTGGAGGATATTTAAATGCATTCATGTCTTTCTGGCTTTTCCCCCCTGTGTGAATAATCCACCTGCTCAGCCACTTCAACAAATGGTAATGATACCAATAGCAAGCAGGACATCTACAACGTCAGAATCACAAAAGTGTAGAGAAGAAAATGGGGTACATTAGTCTCACCTATATTTGATAGAATAACAGTAAATGCCTTTCCGAATCCTTTTACAAGTGATTTTACTTTAGAGGTTTTATCAGACAGATCAGAACCAGTTTTTATTTCAATTTATAATTCTTCAGCCCAACTGCTTTATAACAAGAATTACTTTACGTCGAAAGGAGCTAATTATTTTAAAGTCAATAATAAATTTTCTAATGGGGGGATATATTTTGTCAGATTTGATTTTATTGACAGAAAAGAATTCAAGGTATTAAAATTAGTAAAACAATAAATTTATAGTCATTTTTAAAGAGAAACGGTTAGTTGTGTAAACTAACCGTTTCTCTTTATTATGGAATAAACATCAAATTTCGTAATTTTCAAAAAATAAAAGATCAAAATGAAAGAGGAAAAGGGTACGTTACATGAGCGTTTGTTAATTGCAATTTGTGCAGGTATTATGATTTTCGTTTATGTAAAAATCATGTTTATTAATTAAGTATGACCCGTCTGAAAAAAAATGGTGATAGAATTTTAGCTTTTTTCAAAAAATTATTGATGAAAAGCTGGATAATTTTGTCGGTTATCTTTCAGTTATAGTTATCGCAATCATTTTCGGTATATTATTATCCAATTATCAAATAATCGGAATTAGCTTGTTTGGATTTGTTATTGGTTTGGCCGCTGTTCTGCTTTGTTTATTAAATACGGAAGCAGGTTTATATTTTACTATTACGTATTCTTTTTTTTCCTTCCATTTAAACAGGTTCTTGTTTAATGATAGTTTGCCAGTGGGTGTTGCTTCAGATATTTTGGTTGTAGCAACTTTCTTAAGCCTCTTTATGAGTAAACGTCAAATATGAATTCCAAAATCAACTGTTATTGTTTGCCTTATGATTTTATATACATACATCGGGCTCCAACTATTCAATCCTTATGCGCATTCCTTTCAGGATGGTTTTTGACATTACGTAAAGTATTAGCTGAATTTATGCTTCTTCTTATTGGCTACAATTTGTTTAGAGTAAGGATTTTTGTTAAAAAATTTGTAGTTGTAGTTTTCATTCTATGTACCATAAGCGGATTATATGGTTGTATTCAACAAATTCACGGGTTGTTTGATTTTGAAATTGCATGGGTGACGTCTGATCCACATCGATTTGGATTGATTTATATTAGTGGCGATTTTCGAAAGTTTTCAACAATGTCGGACCCATCTGCTTTTGGAGTAATAATGGCTGCTGAAGTGTATTCTATACCATTATAGCATTAAATCAAGAAAATTAAAATTAAATTATACTTTTTTGTAGGTGTTATAATAATGATTCTGGGTATGAGCTTCTAGGAACCAGAACTGCAAACGCAATGGTAATTGAGATCTTGTGTTTTATATATTGTTAACAATTAATAGGAATAGTACTAAGATATTTGCAGTTGTAGGCTCACTGATATTTGTTGTTTTAATGTATGGACCTTATAGTAACCAAACAATAAATAGATTTAGGACTACCTTCTTGGGAAATAAAGACGAATCATTTAAAGTACGTATTCAAAATAAAGTTTTTATTAGACCTTATATTTTATCACATCCAATTGGAGGAGGTATGAGAACTTCTGGAGCAGGAGGATTACAATATAATCCAGGTCATCGTCTTGCTGGTTTCCCACCCGATAGTGGTTATATGAAATTTGCATTAGAAGCTGGTTGGATTGGACTTGCTGTTTTATGTATTCTTTATTTCATAATACTTAGAAACGGGATAAAGGCATATTTTGCTTCTAACCGAAAGGAGTTAAAGATGTTGTTTGCTGCATCTACAGCCTTTTTCTTTTCATTATATGTTGCTCAATATGCGCAGGATGCAATTGGACAAATTACTGACATAGTTGTATACTATCCATTAATTGCTTTAACATTACGAGCAAAGACTTTCAATGAAAATTGGGATAATGTTAATCTGGGCTAGTTTTTTTTTTCAAATGAAATAGAAACCAGAAGTATCCATCTTTTATAAAGTGATTATATATCATAATTGGAAAGATTATGCCAATAATTACACCAATTCCTAATAAAGTAATACTGTCAGTTATTCCAAATATTTTTGTCAGAACAATCCTCATAAAAGCTATTACTAAAACATGCATTACGTATATGTATAATGAATGAAAGCCTATTACTCTTAAAAAGGAAAATAGTTTATTTTTTTGTAAAAGATATGCAATAGAAAACATAGTTAAGCATCCTATTAGTGCAATAAATAGAAATTGGGATTGCCCGAAAAAATTATTTAAATAATAGTATTCATTTTTATCTAAGTAAATAGCCTGGGTAAGGATAAAAACAGGTATAAGAAAAAGTAGGATTGTAGGCTTATTAAACTTTTCTAAAAAATTTTTATCAAAAAATAATTTTGAAATAATATCTCCTATTACAAAGAAAATGTAAAATTCAAATATATCTTAAATCATACTTATTTCTCGGAAGAAAGATGATGCAAAATATAAAGTACAGGCAAACAGTAGATGTATAATTGGCTTTAAATTATATTTACTAAGGAAGATAAAAAGAAGTGAGGTGTTAAAAAGTGCAGGTAAATACCAAAATTGATCTAACGATCTTGGATGATAGAACATATAAGTATAATCAATAAATGACCGGTTAGAATTTGTATAGGAGTTGAATAGAATTTGCAACGAGATTTGAATTCCACACCATATTAAATAAGGATAAATTAGATTTTCAAACTTAATTTTTATTAAAACAGTTATTTGTGTTTTTGCTAAACTTTTGCTAATAAATATACCCGCTATAATAAAAAACAAAGGCATTCGAAAACTGTAAATACCATATTAGCTTCTACCAGATAATCAGGTATATATAAGCCGGTTCTTTCAATTCCTATAAGTGTATGTCTATAAACAACTAATATTATGGCAATTCCTCTTAAATAATCGACCCATTGAATTCTATTCTTTTTAGTACGGATGTATTAAAAGATTTAGCAATCCAGCTATTTAGGCTAAGGTTTATTTTCTTCATTCTGAATTAATACTCAGTACATTAAGTACTAAATTAAGGTCTATTCTTTTTCAAAACTATTCAGTTTCAAAAAGAATGTTTTCTAAATCAGTTCCAATGATTCTTTCAATTTCAAGTTCTAAAATCTGTTGTTGAAGTTGCAGATTTAGAAGTTTGGCTAGCTCATCTTATAATTTTTGAGGAATTGTTATAGTATTCAATAGTAATTTCTTGATTACTAATTTTTTTTTCTGCCTGTAGCAAACCTGTTTATAGTCATCTACAACCTGTTGCTGGTGATATAAAAGTTTCGTATGTTTTAAATTGTTTGTATTTACCAAGAACCTCTGTTCGGATATTTCTTGATATCATTTCTTGATTCAAGTTGCCGATCTCAACTTGCTCTTTGGCTGCTTTAACAGAAGTTTTGGAAAATATAGATCCAAGCGGAATTGTAATACCTGTAAAATATTTTGGATAAACTACTTGTCCTGTGTTGCTGGTATTCGAAAAAGTCTGATCATTATAATTAGCTGAAAGGGTCAGTAAATTAAGCCAGGCATTTTTCGCAGCTTTTAACTGATACTCGTTAATTTTATTATTATGCTTTGCTGCATCAAAAGCAGGATTTGTTAGAGCAAGTGCTAATAATCTTTTTTCAATTATGCTATCTGGAAGTTCTCTTTTTAAATGATTTAGTTGTATCAATTTTATTACTGGTTGTTAAATTTTGAGCAGCGGTATGTAATGAAGCTGTAAAAAAAATACAATAATTAATAGTGATAAGATAAAAGGGTTGGTGGATGGGTTCATAAAAAGAGATTAATTAGGTTACATTAATATTTTGCAAGTCTACTTTATTTAATATAGCGCCACAGAATTTATCGCCTAGTTCATTGTAGAACTTTATTGATTCCTTATCAATTAATTTCATTGAGTGATCTGCAGAAAATACTGCTATTATTTTTTCAGCATACTGGGCTAATTCTCGACTATCAGAAAAGTCATTTAAAGGTGGGCCTTCTAGAAATATGTAATCGAACTCATTTTTTAAAATGTGTAGGTTTTTAAAAAGATTATTTTGGGGAAATATCTCTGAAGGGGTGTAGTCCCCGCCCTCTGAAGCAATTACATAGATATTATCTGAGTATTGAGAAACACTCGCATGTTTTTTTACTTTTGCAACCAACGCTGTTTCGCCGAGTGCAGAATAATCTGTTGTCTCTAAATCTGGATTAGCGGATAACTGAACAGTTAAATCATTGTTGGAAAATTAGTATCAATTATTAATATCTTTTTATGACTTAAACTCAGGCCATAAGATAAAGCCTGAATCAAAGTTTTTCCCATCCCTTTTTTTAGTACTTGTAAATAAAAATATTTGTTTGCCTGTTTTTTTCTATTTCAAACCTAAGTTTCCGGATTGATTCTCTGAAAATATTGTGCCGTTGTGCGTCAGGACCTTTTTGATTTCCCGCTTTCCTATTATTTCGACAATATTTTTTTTCTGAAGGTTAGTTTGGTTTACAAGACTTATCAATTTTAAATTTACCGACTTATTAAATATCCCTGGGGTTTTTACCGAGGTGTCCAAATAGGTTAATAGGATAATAATAAGTATCGTTGTTATCATGGCAGCAAATCCGGCCATTGCTATAAGGATAAGTCTTTAGAGGGCTCCGGTTCAAATGCAGGTTGGGCTAAAAAACTTGACTGAAATTATTAACATTGGAAAATCTATATCAGTTGCAGCATTGTACTTTTCTTTTGCAGCTATATATTCTTTTTCAGCAAGATCTATATCTTTAATAATGTTTCTGTCATTATACTTCTCGAGGCATCGGAAGATACTGATCCTTTCAGGCTATTAATTTTGCTCTGAACCAATTGAATATTACCATAACTTGCTTCAATGTCAATTTTAAATCATTTTTTGATTTATAAGTTGAGATCTTGTTCTTTCACTTTCTTCCTCCTTTTGATTACCAATGGGAGAATTACTTTGGAACTTTTTTTGATATTCATTATTTAGTCGATCATATTTTTCTAATAAATCATTATCAGAAGATCCTGAGTTTAAATAATCCTGATATGCTTGGTTTTGGCTTTTCTTAAAGCAATTAATTCATCATTATTATTATTATTTTCGTACTGAATTAACGGATCCAATAGCTGCAAGTTTCTGCTCCACTTTCTTCAAGGAGGAAAATAAAGTAATCTGTCTGCTTCTTTCATCTGTTAAAACCTGTTCCAAGTTGGAGATAAAGATCCAACTTACTTGACCCCTGTAAATCCAGCCCTAAAGCAGCATCTCCGCCAACCATTCTTCTCTTTAAATCAAGTTCCTGTTTTTTCTTTACTACTAAACTTTTTAATGTATCGATTGATTCCTGCGATTTATCATTTCTAACCAAACTATAATATCTTAAAAATTGGGTGAATACATTATTGGCAACGAAGGCAGAAAGCTCGGACTTTCAGATACAAAATCAATTTGAATATAGTCTGTTCTTTCTACTCTGTAGATATTCAGGTTGTTTCAATTGTTTTATAATTATATCCATATAAGTTTAAAAATTCAAGCAGTTTTTTTTCTTCCGGTTTGTAAGAGGTAAGCATAGTCATGTTTTCTAATTTTTTGAAAACAAAAGAATTGCTTCTTTTTTATTTATTTTCTTTATATAGGCCTGAGTTTTTCTGATCATCAGAAAGTATTTTAAATCTGTTTGTGCTATCCTCTAGGTCGTGTAATATCAACATGTATGATACAAACTAGTAACTGATGGGGAACTTAATGTAACAATTGCGTTGTAAATTTTGTGTCAGCTTCATAAAAATTATAACTTTCCTTATTGACTTTAATTTCATCACTAACGGTATATCCTGTTGAAATTCTTGCACCGGACCTGTATTTCTTAGGTTGATTTCTGGTTAAAAATAAACCAAACCAGATGCAATTATAGCAGATAAAATGATTATCCACTTTCTTTTTTAATAAAACCTGAACAAGTAAATTAAATCCATTAAACAATTATTAGTTGTGAATGATTATAGGAATTTGGAAAGGAGGTTTTTCCAGGTTTTGCATGCTAAATACAGAACTAATACCAGTAGAGATGAATTAATTAAAATTGTAGGTAAAATTAGTAATCAAAATGCATTCTTGCAAATTTTTGATACCTTAAAAGTATTATTATTCAATTTATTGTGTTAAATATTCTTATAATGTATAAATTGCTTTTCATAAGTTAATCTTAATAAGATATTTTTTAATGAAGAGTATAATATTCTGATAATCAAATTGTTATGATCTTCTTTTTACTTTTTCCCAAATTGCACTTTGTTTACCTTTCAAAAAGCGGAAAAACCAAAAAAAACAGAAATATTCATAAATACAAAATAATAGGGTATTTGAAAGAATTTAGACTTACTTAAACTTGTAAAAGCATAGCCAAAGTAAGCAAAGAAATAAAAGAACACTTGTAATAAGAAAAGACAACTGGCTATCAGATTGTAAGAATTTACAAATAAAATAAAAGAAGAAAAGAAAGCGAAGACTAAACAAAATGGAGAAACCGCCCATCTTAAAACCCGGTGTGAAATATATAAGAAACTTAATTTAGGATGTTTCCAAAATTTGAGTGCTGGAGTTAAATAACTTATTGCCTGAAATCCCCAGCAGCAATTCTGATCTTTCTTTTTTGTTCATCTTTATCGAGAAAGAAGGTGTTTCTTTTGCATACGCTTTAGGTTCATATTTAATACGATAACCTTTAAATGCGATCTTCATAGAAATAATAAAATCATCTAGGATTGCATCACTGGAAACCGGTTCAAATAATGAACTTCTTAAAGAAAATAATTCACCGGCAGCACCTACTACTGAGTAACAGTCGGAATCAATTTTTTAAGAAAAGATTCATATTTCCAATATAGACCTTCGCTTTTAACATCACCTTCATTATCATCAGAGCTAACTATTTTCTCTCCTGAAACAGCACCGATTTTATTATCAGTGTAATGACGAGTAAGACATTTTAATAAGTCAATATTTAGCAATGTATTGGCATCACTAAAAACTAAAATTTCGCTTGTTGCTGATTCTACAGCTCTGTTATAGCGCTGCAGATTTGCCTTTTCGTTCATCTTGATGTAAATGCATTATTTCGGGGTGCCCTGAAATAAGTTTCATCGTATCATCGACAGACCCATCTGTAATAAAAATGTATTCTATTTTTTATCTTTTGGATAATTTAAACTAGTAGTGTTATTAATTTTTTTAGTTATACATTCTTCTTCATTAAAAGCACAAACAATAAAGGAAACACTGAAATGAGAATTGCTGTCTTCAATTTCTGGTTTGTTTCTTTTTCTTGATATTAGAATCAAAAATGCAGCAATAAATGAATATCCTATATAGTTGTAAAATATAATAGAAAGGCTGACTAAAAGTAGTGTGTACAAAAAATTCATAAGAATGCCAAAATAGGGAAACTAATGACATGGAAAGAATGAATCTTGCTTTTTTTTAACTTAATGTATGCGAGTAACTAATTTAATAAATTAGAAATCAGGATTTAATGGTTTAATTTGCAAACCTAATTCCAAATGTATATTTTGAAGTGATGTATTTTAAAAATTAATACAAAAAATGAACATTTTACTGTTTGCGGTATACATTATTTATATATGCCTACTTATATTTTTGGTTCTAAATGTGTTATATGTATTCTTTCTTGCTGTTGCAGGGAAATTATTTTATAAATCTGATGCAGAAAATATTGAAACAAATAGTCACCTGAATAGGTTTGCTATCTTAGTTCCGGCATATAAGGAAGACATAATTATTCTCTCTACCGCCAAACAGATTTTTGAAACAAAACTACCCTTCCAAAAAATTTGATGTGTATATAATTGCTGATTCATTTAAACCTGGAAACCATTGCTATCTTAAAAGGGTTGCCATTAACTGTTTTTGAGGTTTCATTTGAAAAAGCACTAAAACTAAATCACTTAATGAAGCATTTAGAAGGATAAAAAGGATATGATATAGCCGTTATATGCGATGCTGACAATATAATGGAAAATAATTTTTACACAAAGTCAATGCTGCATTTCTCTCAGGTCCTAAAGCAATTCAGGGTAGAAGAGTTGCCAAGAATCTTGATTCTTCATTTGCAATTTTAGATGCCTGTAGTGAAGGGATAAATAATAATTTATTTAGAAAAGGAGCAAGTGCATTTGATTATCTTCTTCTGTGATTGGATCAGGAATGGCTTTCAATTATTCGCAAATTAAAGAAATTCTCAATCAAATAGATGCAATTGGTGGGTTTGATAAGGTGCTTCAATTTAAGTTGGTTGAACAAGGTGTAAATATTAGGTATTTAAGTGAGGCAATTATATATGACGAAAAGGTAGATTCAGTTTCCGTATTTAAAAACAACAAAGAAAAAGATGGGTGTCAAGTCAATTTATTTATTTAAAATATTTTTTAAATCTTTCTCAATGTTAATAAAAAGGGAATATCAGTTATTTCCCTAATTTAGCAATTCTAAATAATTTGGTTTTGCCAAGATCATTTCTGCTTTTATTACTTCCATTGTTTACAGTTTCGGTTTATTTTATTATACCGAAATCTTTTGTTGTATGTGTTTAAACTTGTTTATATAATTAGTTTGTTCATAGCATTGCCATCAGAATTGATAAACAAAAACTGTTATCTGCTATATCAAGCCTTCCTAGAGCAGTCATAGCAATGTTTGCTACATTATTTCACTTGAAAAAGGCGAATAAAGAATTTATTCATACAGTTCATACAAGAACTGATGTTTCTAATAAAACATATTTTGATAAAAATCAGATCCAAGAGGAGTAAAAATGAAAAAGTATCGAATTGCATTTTTAAGTATTAATGACCCAAAAGATAAAAGGTCATGGTCAGGGACAACTTTTTATATCGGAAATACGTTACAAAAATATATAGGCGAAGTGGACTTTATCGGGCCCGTTATTCTTCCTGCATATATTAAAGGGATATTTAATATTCAAGCCAAAATAATTAGGTTTCTATTTAAAAAAGCATATGCTTCAAAATACAGTTTGCTTTTAAGTTTTTATGCTGCCAGATTTTTCAAAAAATTGAGAAAGAGAAATTTTGATTTCATTGTTGCTCAGCAGCATCTTCCGAAATCGCATTTTTAAAAACAAATCTCCCGATATATTATATTTCTGATACAACCTTTAAATTAATTGTAGATTATTATAGCGATGATTTTTCAAATATTTTTTTTATATCTAAAATAACAGGTAATGTACTTGAAAAAAGAGCACTACGAAAAAGTAATAAAATAATTTATCCTTCATCTTGGGCTGCTGAATCTGCCATAAAGGATTACAGAATTAGTAAAGAGAAAATACATATAATGCCACTTGGTGCAAATATGGATTCTATTCCTGAAAGGGGTATAATATTTAATAAATTTTCAAATACAAAACTTACACTTTTATTTCTGGCTGTTGAAGGGCAACGCAAAGGGGGTGATATAGCATTTGAGACACTACTCTATTTACAATCTTTGGAAATTAATGTGCAGTTAATTGTATGTGGATGTAAACCACCCGAGCATTTTTCAAATCCAGATATGAAAGTTGTTCCTTTTTTAAACAAGAATGAAGAGTCGGATTATAAAAAATTTGTAGATATTTTATCAACCATTCATTTCTTAATATTGCCGACAAAAGCAGATTGTTCATCATTAGTTTCAGAAGAAGCTAATGCATATGGTGTTCCGTCAATATCTTCTATTACTGGGGGTATTCCGGATATTGTAAAAGATGGAATTAATGGTTTCTGCCTTACTTTAGAGTCTAGAGGGAATGACTATGGTAAATTAATTCATCAACTTTATTCAGATAAAATAAAATATAAAAAGTTAGTTGAATCTAGCCGAATGAGGTTTGAAGAATCATTGAATTGGCCTGTCTGGGCAGAAAAATTTAGAAAAATTATAGACTGAAGCCTTTTTTATTTCTCACTGAAATCTCCCCTCAAGAGAGCGGAATATTTCACTATCAATTGTTAAGTCAAATTTTCTTGCAAACAACATGGTTGAGTTTTTCAACCTGGAAAAATCAGAAATATCTAAAATTCTCGGGTGCCCTTTTTTTTGATCAGTCCAATCAACATATACTAGGTTTGGGACAATATTTTCTTTGAATTTTGGAATTGAACAGAATAGTTCAAAATATAAATTCATCTGCGCCCCAACAATATTTGAAATAACGAATTATGTTTGGATGTTCTTTTAAAAATAATATTATATGCATGGAAGCATTAGGAGAAATTGTAAACCAATTTGCTCGTCCAACAATTTCAAAGGCAAA
>JADJTX010000046.1 GCA_016710985.1 Ignavibacteria bacterium | reverse complement strand
TATCAATTTCATTTTGATTTTTGTTTTGTGCGTTAATTTGAGTGTGAATATTCCAGCCGGTCAGAATCAACCCGCATAATAAATAAAACAAGAATTTTTTCATAATGGAAAATTTAAGTTTTAATTTAAAAACTTTGTACACGATGATTTTTTGGGAACAGAGCTAACAATGATTTTGCGGATATTCGCTGATAATTGTGAGAAATTTAAAAAAATCAAAATCTAAAAAATTACAATAATAAGTTAGATTCAAATTGATATTTTTACAATCAAATAAAAAATCCGTTATTTTTCAGCTCAATCCGCGTTATCCGCGTTCTATTTTCTCGAGTAAAATGAATTAAAAAAAAGAGTTGTATTTCAGTAATATTGTTCAACCAAGAAGGTGTTTGCTCTTTTTATCTTCGTTGTATAAATCTCGCATTATAGGTATTTTGATACGAAATTAAAATTTAAATAAAAAATCCATTGGAATCCAAATTTGATATAATAGAAACAGACAGTGTCGTAGTCAGATTTTCCGGAGATTCCGGAGATGGAATGCAGCTGACAGGGATGCAGTTCACCGATACGACAGCCTTTCTTGGCAAAGACCTGAGTACATTTCCCGAATTTCCCGCAGAGATCAGAGCTCCCGCAGGTACACTTGCAGGTGTATCGGGATTTCAGGTTAATTTCGGCAGCAAGGAAATTTTCACACCCGGTGATCAGTATGATGTACTTGTTGCAATGAATGCTGCGGCGCTTGAGAATGATCTTAAAAATTTAAAAAAAGGCGGGATAATTATTACAAACACTGCAGGATTTGATGCAAAAAATTTAAGACTCGCAGAATATCCCGAAGGCGTTAATCCTCTCGAGGACGGCTCGCTTGATGATTATGAACTTTATAAAATTGACGTTACCAGGCTAACAAAAGATGCTCTTAAGGATATGGGACTCGGCAATAAGGAAATTGAGCGGTCAAAAAACATGTTCGTACTTGGAGTTCTTTACTGGATGTTTGATCAGTCACCTGATTATACAATTAATTTTATCAATGAAAAATTTACAAAGAATCAGATAATTGCCGATGCAAACATTAAAGCTTTAAAAGCCGGAGTAAACTATGGCGAAACAACTGAAATATTCAACACAAGATTCAAGATAAGCGCTTCAAATTTACCGGCTGGAAATTACAGAAGCATTACAGGAAATCATGCTACTGCGATTGCATTGATCGCTGCTTCGGAAAAATCCGGATTGCCTCTTTTTCTTGGATCTTATCCTATCACTCCTGCATCAGATATATTACATGAACTTTCAAAATATAAGGAATTCAATGTCAGGACATTTCAGGCGGAAGATGAGATATCCGCAGTGTGCTCTTCAATTGGAGCTTCATACGGAGGAAGTCTTGCAGTAACTTCCACTTCGGGACCCGGTATGTCACTGAAGACGGAAGCATTAGGACTGGCTCTTATGCTTGAACTGCCTCTGGTAGTTATAAATATACAACGAGGCGGACCATCAACAGGCTTGCCTACAAAAACCGAGCAATCTGATCTTTTACAGGCAATGTACGGAAGACACGGTGAATCTCCGCTTCCTGTTGTTGCATCTGAATCTCCCGCCGATTGCTTTTATACGGTATATGAAGCATGCAGAATTGCTGCAGAGCATATGACACCTGTGATTGTATTGAATGACGGCTATATAGCGAATGGCTCGGAACCCTGGAAATATCCGACAGAAGACGAATTGACTCCGATCAATGTACATTTTACAACAACTACAAATAATGAAGGAGGGGTTTTCCTGTCCTATAAGCGTGATGAAAAATTAGTTCGTCCATGGGTAAAGCCGGGTGTGAAAGGGCTTGAACACAGGATCGGCGGACTGGAAAGAGAAAATGAGACCGGTGATATTTCTTATGAAGCTGAGAATCACGAAATAATGGTTAAACTTAGGGCAGCAAAGATAGAAAAGATAGCTGATTACATTCCGCTGCAGATAGTTGATACCGGAAAGGAAAATGCAAAAGTCTGTGTACTCGGCTGGGGATCAACATACGGTGCAATTAAATCAGTTGTGTTGGATCTCGTAAAAGAAGGTTATGATGTAGCGCATATCCATTTAAAATACTTAAATCCATTTCCGAAAAATCTTGGAGAGCTTCTGAATGGTTTCGAAACCATTCTCATTCCGGAAATGAACAACGGACAATTAATTAAAGTAATACGTGATAAATTTTTACTGCCGGCAATCGGGTTAAATAAAATAAAAGGGCTTCCTTTTACGACGATTGAGATCCGGGAAAAAATTTTAGAATTATTAAACAAATAAAACATGAGTGATATATCAGAAGAAATTGTTCCTCAAAAACTTACAAGCAAGGATTTCGTTCCGGCTCAGGACGTAAAGTGGTGTCCGGGCTGCGGTGATTATTCCATATTAAAACAGGTACATACAATTTTTCCGGAGTTAGGCGTTAAGAAAGAAGATTTTGTATTTATTTGCGGTATCGGTTGTTCATCAAGATTTACTTTCTATGTGGATTCATACGGACTGCACGGAATTCACGGCAGAGCTCCTGCCATCGCTTCGGGACTGAAGGCATCCAGACCTGAATTAAGCGTATGGGTTGTAACAGGTGACGGTGATGCATTATCAATAGGAGGTAATCACTTCATTCATATGCTGAGAAAAAATTTCGACATAAACCTTTTATTGTTCAACAATCAGATCTACGGATTAACTAAAGGGCAGTATTCACCGACATCAGAGATCGGAAAGATTACAAAGTCAACGCCTTACGGTTCGGTTGAACAGCCGTTTAATCCGGCTGAATTAGCTCTCGGAGCAAAAGCTACATTTGTCTCAAGGACTCTCGACCGTGATCCGAAACATATGCAGGCAATATTAAGAAAATCCTATTTTCATAAAGGAGCTTCTTTTGTAGAGATCTATCAGAAGTGTCCGGTTTTCAATGAAGGTGCATTTTTTATGTTTACAGACAAAGAAACGAAGAAAACCGAATCACTCTTTGTTGAACACGGCAAACCGTTAGTCTTCGGAGTGAATGATGATAAAGGAATAAAGCTTGACGGATTCAAACCGGTTGTTGTTGATCTCAATGAAAATGGTAATTCGGTCAATGATCTTTGGATTCACGATGAGAAAGACAGGATCAAAGCAAATATACTTGCAGGTTTTTCAGATCCAACTCCTGAATTAGGACATTTGCCAAGACCGTTCGGTGTGCTATATGCTGTTGATAAACCGACTTATGAAGATGCAATGGCTGAGCAAATAAAAAAGATCACGGAGAAAAAAGGAAAGCCGTCGCTGAATAATGTATTGTCGGGTGATAAGACGTGGGTAATAGGTTAATGTGCAATGTGCAATATTCCGGGAATGACAACTCAGGAAGAAAGCTGTCTTGTTTCGCGTTAGATTTAAATAATACAGTCGCAGAGTTCCCCTCCTCGGGGTAACTCTGCGACAACGGTAAACTTAAGCCAAAGTTTTTTCCTCAGCGAGAGATTTTGAATAATTCTGACAAATCATGGTAGAATCTTACTCACAAACGCATTCGAATTGTTATAAGTGATCAGCACGTCATTCAAATCCGCAATATTGTCCCCGTTCATGTCATGCTGAATGTAGCCTGTTGCAAATGCAGTCGCGGCATTGTAAACGCTGATGACGTCATTGAGATCAACCAACCCATCCTGATTCGCATCACCGCTGTAAATTGCAAATCGAACAGGTGATGTATCTACTTGAATGGCATTGTTCCCGAATGCCTGTGATGTTGATGTTGTAAAATTATAAATTAACGAACTGCCTGTGAATATTTGAGCTCCGTTGCTCCATGTTTCAATCGAATTCCTGTGTTTTAATTGAATGTAATATGGAACACTATTAACAGCATTGATAAAGGAAATTGTATCCGAGCCGGAAGAGTTCAAATAAGCCTTTGCTGAATCAACAGCATCATAAGGCGAAGAGCTGTTTCTCAAATAAACAGTCACTGTATCCTGTACCATTGCATCTGAAACAGCATTATAGAATCCCTGAATAAACATTGTAAGACTCAGGCTTAAGGTTGTGAAGTCGAAGTGAATTCATCAGCTCCTATATCGGGTGTTGAAAGGTTTCTGATATCATTATCAAAATCTGTTGTAACTCCTGTAATTGCAATTCCTGCATTGCTTACCGGAGATTTCTGAGTTGTATCAATGTGGAGGTTAGTATTGCTGACGAACTTCGGATCTGCCGAAACACTGTTTGAATCTTTTCCTGTCCAGTTTTGCCATGAACTGAGATTTGGAACCTCTGTCATATCAAGCAATCCAAACACATTACCCGTCCCTCCTGTTGCATAAATATCATTATAATCAAAAACAAATGAATTCAGGGGTGAAAACGTTCTGATAACATAATGCTTGCCTGTTCCTCCTGTCCTTGAATTTACAAGTATGTTATTTTTTAAATTAGAATTTGATTCATTTCTGAAATAGCAAAAGGAATTTTTGAACCTGTAACAGTGCCGTAAATATTTATAGAATTAAAGTAAACATTATATTTGACCCCGGAAGCTGAAACGTCGCCTATTCCTCTCAAATCATTTGAATTGGCATCTGATAGTGAAATGAAATTATTATGGATGTCGCCGGTGAAAGCTGCCTGAATGTCATGCAATGCTATTCCGTGCACTGGTACCGACCCGGTTACCTTCAAATCATGAAGATAATTGTTTCTAAAGGTAAAGCCTTCAATAGTAGAGGAATTTACTTCGAAACAGGCAAGAAATATAGACTCCGGCCGGGCAGTAATCGAATAGATTTCATTACCTTCATACAATGTTCCGGCGGAATTGCCATAGTCTGCAATTCCCCTGAACACAAAATCAAAAATGCGGTTACTTAAAATTCTGTTTCCTGAATTCTTTGTTGAAGAAGTTGTTCCTGTTCCAACGTTCCAGATCCCATTCAATGCACCGCCGGTAATATCATTATTCAGAATTGTATTGCTGTCGTTTCCGTAACTTCCGGTCGTGGTTGAAAAAAAAATTACTCCTGAGGTTATGGAGTTTCCTTTAATCACACAATTCTTAACCGAATTATTCAAAGCATCATTTATAAAACGAATCGTTGAACCGTTGGCATTAGTGTTTTCGACTGTTAGATTTTTGGTTGTTCCGCCGTCAACATTTGATCCGTCAAGAATAAAATAATCTCCGTTATCTATATTAAATGTTGCGGTTGAACTGCTTCCTCTAATTGCAGAACTGACGCCGATATCCGGCTTTATTGTCAAAGTATTGACTGAAGACATACCCTCCCAAGGAGTAATTTTCAGCGGTAGAGATTCGGAAATGTAAGACGAATCAATTAACAGAAATTTAACAGGTCCGCTTGCTCCTCTGAGGTTTAAATCACTCAGTGCTGCAGTAATTGTTGCATACGCAGCGTTATTGAACATTGAAAGTCCGATTGTATAATCTCCTGAAAGCGGTTCAACTCCATACAGGGAAAATTCATCAGCGCCAATATCCGGAACAACCGCATCCCTCGTATTTCCGTCATAGTCGGTTGTTATTCCGGCAATAGGTATTCCGGTGTTACTAACAGGGCTGAGTTGAGTTGAATCAATATGCAGGTTTGTAATGCTGATAAATTTCGGATCCGCCGAAACGCTGTTTAAATCTTTGCCTGTCAGGCTTTGCCATGAAATAAGGTTAGTTACTTCAGTGCCATTATAATTTCCAAATACATTACCCATTACTCCCCGTGCAAAAATATCATTGTAGTTAGAAGTAAATGAAACAAGATCTGTATTCACCCTTATTGCATAGTTCCCCGTCCCTCCTGTTCTTGAATTTACAAGTATATTATTTCTAAAATCAGAAATTGAAGCATGTCTTAAATAGCAATAGGACTTTTTTGCGCCACCTACAATGCCGTAAATATTTATAGAATTAAAATAGATATTAAAATTGGCAGATGGAGGTGCGAAGTCATATATTCCTATTAAAAAACTTGCATCATTCTGCGATAGTGAAATGAAATTGTTATAGATGACACCGGTGAATGAAGTTTGAATATCAAGCAGCGCTATTCCGTAAACTTGTACATAAATTGCTACCTTTAAATCATGAATATAGTTATTTCTAAAGGTAAAGCCTTCTACTGTGTTGGAATTTACCTCGAAACCATGAAGAAATGTTCCGGACTGAACAGTATTCGAATAGATTTCATTTCCTTCATACAATGTTCCGGCGGAATTTCCGTAATCTGCAATTCCCCTTAACACAAAATCAAATATGCGGTTACTTAAAATTCTGTTTCCTGAATTCTTAGTTGAAGAAGTTGTTCCTGTACCAACGTTCCATATCCCGTTCAATGCACCGCCGGTAATATCATTATTCAGAATTGTATTGCTGTCGTTACCGGAACTCCCGGTCGTGGTTGAAAAAAATATGACTCCAGAGGTTATGGAGTTTCCTTTGATCACACAATTCTTAACCGAATTATTCAAAGCATCATTTATAAAACGAATCGTTGAACCGTTGGCATTAGTGTTTTCGACTGTCAGATTCTTAGCTGTTCCGCCATCTGCATTTGATCCGTCAAGAGTAAAATAATCTGCGTTATCTATATTAAATGCTGCGATTGAACTGCTACCCCTAATTACAGAACTGACACCGGTATCCGGCTTTATTGTCAAATTGTTAACTGAAGACATACCCGTCCATGGAACAATGTTCAGCGGTAAAGTTTCAGAATTAAAAGTCGAATCAATTAATAGAAATCTAACGGGTCCGTTAGCTCCTTTGAGGTTTAAATCACTCAATGCCTCAGTAATAGTTGCATAGTCTCCTGCACCATTAAACATTGAAAGTCCAACTGTATAATCCCCTGACAGCGGATCAAGTCCGTTTCCCTTAAATTCACCTGACCTTACATCAGAAATCCTAAAACTTAAAACAAAAGATATTGCAAGCAATAAAACCGGAATTAATGGAGCATTACTGTACTTTGTAAACTTACTCAATTCACTCAACTTTTCCCCTAAGCCTGCCTGCCGGCAAAGTAGCTTTGAAAAAATATTTTTCAAATTTGAGACAGTCAGGCTTACGAGGGGTAAGTTGAATAAATTTTTTACTCTGATTAAGTGCTGTGTAGTGAAATTTAATAAAGCTGTGGTTGTAATTTTTGCAGACATTTTTTCCCCCGTAAATTTTGATTGATTAAATATTGGACAAAAATATTACAAGTGGAAATGAAGTGCAAAGAAAACTTTTGATATTTTTCACGAAAATTTTTCTGCTGCTCCCGTAATTTCTTTTAAAATTGAATTGAATTCATTGATTCTGTAATTTTACCGGTTACGATTTGTGTGTACTTAATTTTGATATTATGCTCCCCGGGGCGTGCTGTTTGTAATTCCTTCATTAGAATTTAAACCGATGAAAGATTCAAAGTTAGCTGAAATATTATCCACACTAACACCTAAAGAATTCAGGGAACTTGAAAAATTCGCAGCATCACCCTATTTCGCTGTCGGAAGGGATTTAACCCTGTTTTTGAAATGCCTGAAATCCTTCTACCCCGATTTTTCACACAGACATTTTACTGCAGAATACATTTACTCAAAGCTGTATCCGGAAAAAGGGGACTCGGGAAAAGTTCAGCAAACAATTAAAACACTGTCTTCAGATCTGATACATCTTTGCAAAAGACTTTTTAAGCAGCTGGAATTTGAAGAAGATTTTAACAGGGGGAATTTCTACCTTAGCAATCAACTAAGAAACAGGAAGCTGTACAGGGATTTTGAAAAAGAATATAAATTATCTTATGAGCAACAGAAGATTTCGGACAGCGGAGGCATTAAGGATTTCATTGACAGATATTTTTTGAATACAGTTTTCAGGGATTATTCTCTTGAAAAGGATGATTTCATAAATGCATTCGAGTTTACACTTTCATCAGATGAAAATTTAGTTGCCGTTGCTCTTATGGTAAGTTTCATGCTGGAAGATGAAAAAAATATTTCAGAGGGTTACAACCTGCCTTTGAGATATACAATTATGGGTAATCTGCTTGATTGCCTCGATTCTGAAAAACTTCTTTCAGAAATGAAAAAAAATAATGACAGGTTTTACCCGTATGTTTTGATCTTCTTTATGATCTATAAGATGAATAAATACAAAAATAAGAGGGAGTATTTTTTTGAATTAAAGAATCTTCTTGTTGAATCTCAAAGCCTCTTCGGACAGTCTGAAAATTATGTTTTCTGGAACATGCTGAACAGCTATTGCGGAGTAAACCAGCTTTTCGATGAAAGTTTGAATATATACCGCTATATTTTGGAAAACAATATTTATAAAAAAACCGGTGAAGATTTTCATATAATTTTATTCAGAAATATTGTCAGTGACTTTACTCATGCAGGGGAATTCGAATGGTTGGATTATTTTATTGAAAAATATTCCAAAGAGCTTCACATCAAACACCGTGAAAATATGCACAACTTTTCTTACGGGTATCTCAACTTTGCAAAAAGAAATTTTGAGAAAGCGCTTCAGTATTTGAGCAAGGTCAATTATGATTTGTTTGTTTATAAAATTGATGTCAGGTTGTTGCTGCTGAAAATTTACTATGAACTTTCTTATTTCGAACAGGCATATTCTCTCATTGATTCAACAATTCATTTTTTGAGAAACACAACTGAGTTTTCAGAGCAGTCAAAATCCGAATACCGGAACTTCGTAAAAAGCATTAAGAAGTTTCTGAATATAAAATCACTGAATGAGACCGGATCTTATTCAGCTGCCTTTCTCAAAGAAAAGATCTCTGAAGCAAAAACAGGCTCACTAGACCCCTGGCTTAGAGAGAAAATTAAAGAATTAATTGAGTGATTGTTTGATAGATGGGAACTTGGGTTTTAACAACTGCTGAAATAAGCAAGGAGAAGAAACCTGCGACATTTTTTGAGAATAAGATTGTTGCAAAGCAGGGAGTAACAATCGCTGGAAATACTCGAAAAGCGATTGAAGAAAAAACCGGGAAGAAAGTAGTAAGCAATCTGTCTGCGCGGAAATTATTAAAAGAAAAAAATAAAGAACTCAATTAAAATTAAAAAATAAAACTATTAACAATTAACTATTAACTGTCTTCCAGTACCAGCCTTTACTCTTATCACATTCCTGTTTCCAGTAGGCGGGAGTCACGACTTGTCCTTCAAAATCTCTCAGCATTCTCTGATAAACTGCAATGACAGGATTGAAAACAATGCTTGTAACACCAATGATATAGGTATCCGGTAACGTTTCATCTTTTTTTGCTTCTTTATCGGTTTTGACTGTGTAGCCGTTGAGCTCCATAAGTTTCTTCAGGAAATTGCATTCTGTTTTCAGAAACCCCCGTCTCGAGAACAGTACACCGAACGCCTTCAATTTCTTTTATGATATGTTTACCGTTACCGAGAGACAAAATAAGTTTGTAAAGTTTGTAAAGTTTGTAAAGTTCGTAAAGTTCGTAAAGTTTGTAAAGTTTGTAAAGTTTGTAAAGTTCGTAAAGTTTGTAATCTCCGTAATGTTAAGCCCTTTATAAACTTTATGAACTTTATGAACTTTACAAACTTATTTCAAACCGAAGCTCAATGAATTTATATAATCAAATAAAGAGCCGGCAAATCCCAGCAGCAATATCCCTATTACACAGATAACCATCCCTGCTTTTGAATATCCGTCACTGTGAATTTTTTCAATCGGATTCTCATTCTCATTAATGAACATTGCTTTTACAATAAGAAGATAATAGTAAAGTGAAATCGTTGCATTAAGCACGGCAATAAAGAGCAAGAAGTAATTTCCCTGCACAGCAACGGAAGTGAATAAAAAGAATTTTCCGAAGAACCCGGCAACCGGCGGTATACCTGCAAGTGAAAATAGGGATAACATCATTACAAGACTAAGGTTTGGATTTGTTTTATACAATCCGTTATAGTCATCAATGTTTTCTTTTCCTGTTGCATTTGAAATTACAGCAACAACACCGAACGCTCCGAGATTAGAAAAAATGTAAATAAGTAAAAAATAAATCACAGAGCTGAATCCGAGAGCCGAACCTCCGACAATACCCAACATGATGAACCCCGCCTGAGCTATTGAAGAAAAAGCGAGATACCGTTTTAAATTCTGCTGACGGATTGCAAACAGGTTACCAATTGTCATTGTAAGTACCGAAGTAAATATCACAACACTGTCCCATTGAACTGCGATTGACTGAAACACCGTGAACAATAATATTATAAGAATAAATACAGATGACGCTTTTGATATCACGGACAAATAAGAAGTAATATTAACCGGAGCGCCTTCATAAACATCTGCAGTCCAGAGGTGAAACGGTACGATTGATATTTTAAATGCTATGCCGGTAAAAATAAAAATGAATGCGAGTACCGATAAGTTATTATTCTGAAATGCTGTGCTCACTGAATCAAGATAGACAGATCCTGTGACTCCGTAAAGTATGGAAATTCCGAACAACAATATTCCGGAAGAAAGCGCTGCAGATAAGATCAGCTTCACGCCGGCTTCGGAAGATTTTGTTTTCAAAGTATCGGCAGCAACTAAAGCTGCAATCGGAATTGTAGCAAGCTCAAGCCCAATGAAAAGCATCAGAAAATCACCGGCGGAGATCATATAATCCATTCCGATGAGCGAACAAATAATTATAAAAAAATACTCTCCGGTATATTCAAAATGTTCTTTGTTTCTTACAAGCCATCCTGCGGACTGAACCATAACTATGAGTACGCCAATGTTAAGAATATTCTTAAACAGAAGGATCATTTCATTTGTCCGGTACATTCCTCCGAACAAGCTGCCTGTTTCAATCGGCAAAAATCCTAAAATTGTATTTACAGAAAATAAAAAAATTACTACCGGTATTATTTTAAGTTTGTTTTCTTTTCCAAAAAAAAGCAGAGAAACTAATATGATCACTGATATAATTACCAGTATTATTTCATGTCTCATCAATAAAAATTGTTCTAAGGTCATATTAAACCTATAACGGATTTAATTTAAGAATGATAGCACCTAAGCTCTGTGTAATTATGTCCGATAGCCAGAAAGGCGCTAAACCTATTCCTGCTATTGCAACTATCAGCATTACGGTAACTGCCTTTTCGTGCCACTCTGCATCGGTGATCGAATTGAATTTCTCATCAGTTACCGGTCCGAGTAAAATCGTACCAACAACTCTTAGTATATATACCGCAGTGATTACTATTGACGAGCATGCAACAATCGTAACAACCCGGTGAAAAGTATCAGTGTGCATAAATGCTCCGACAAAGATGGTCATCTCGGCTACAAATCCGCTTAAGCCCGGAAGTCCGAGCGATGCAAATCCCGCTATCATATAGCACACTGCAAGGAACGGCATTACCTTCATCAGTCCGCCCATAAAACGTATGTCTCTTGTATGTGTTCTTTCATAGATCATCCCTATCAATGCGAAGAAAAGCGCTGTCATTAGTCCGTGAGAGATCATCTGTATCACCGAGCCGTTAATTGCTGTGGTGTTCATCATCAGTATTGCAAAGAGTACAAGTCCGCAGTGGCTTACTGAAGAATATGCATTAATGTATTTCAGATCTTTTTGTACTATTGCGCCGAATGCTCCGTAAACTATGCTGATCGAAGTCAGTATGATAAATATCCATCCCATTTCATTGGCGGCTTCAGGCATCAGATACATTGCCACTCTTAAGCAGCCGTATCCTCCCATTTTCATAAGCACTCCGGCGTGAAGCATTGATACTGCCGTCGGAGCGGATGAATGTCCGTCCGGTGACCAGGTATGAAACGGAAATAACGCTCCGAGAACTCCGAACCCTATGAATACCATCGGGAAAAATATTCTCTGGACTTCTATCGGTAAATTTAATTTTGCAATTTCAAGTAAGTTGAAAGTAAGCGGTCCGCCTGCTGTCGCTGCTGAATTTGAATAAAGTCCGAGAATGCCTACGAGCAGCAGAGCCGATGCTCCCATCAGCATCAGCGTCAGTTTCATTGCCGAATATTCTTTTTTGCCGCTTCCCCAAATGCCGATAAGCAGATACATTGGAATCACCGCTAGCTCGAAGAATAAGAAAATTGTAAAGAGATCAAGCGAAATAAAGAATCCGAAGACTCCTGTTGAAAGAACTATTAGTGAAATGAAAAATTCTTTCTGAAGATTTATTACTTTCCATGAAGCAAGAACTCCTGCGAATGTTACAATGCCCGTAAGCGCGATCATCGCTACTGAGATACCGTCCACACCTACGCTGTAATATATGTTAAAGGTTTTAAACCATAGAACGCTCTTTGTGAAAACCATCTCATCGATATTGCCGGAATTTCTTTCCGAAAGATATGCGAAAATAAGATTGATCGTTTGTATAAACTGTACACCAGTCCCTACGGCAGCGCTGATCCGCACCTGATTGTTGTTCCTGCTGAGCAATATCGCTATTACCGTCAGGAGAGGGATCACGAGAAGTAATGTTAGTATGTCCATTTCGTTAATCGTTATTCGTTATTTGTTAATCGTTATTCGTTATTCGTTATTCGTTAATCGTTAATCGTTAATTGTTAATCGTCAATCGTAACTCGTAATTCGTAACTCGTAACTTATTTAATTTAAAATATAGATCACCAGCAGAACAATTATTATCATCCCTGAAACCATCACATACGCATACTGCTGAAGCTGGCCTGACTGAAATCCTTTTATTTTATCAGAGGTAAAATTTGTCACGGATGCTATCCCGTTCATAGTAGCGTCAACAATATTTCTGTCAAACCATGCTATCGGAGCTGAGATAAGATTGAAAATAATTTTCTTCGTGACAAACATATAGATCTCATCAATGTAAAATTTTCTGTAAACGACCTCGTAAACTCCTCCGAGTGAAGTTTTGATCTTTTCGGGTAAATTGCTTTCTTTTCTGTAAAATGCAAAAGCTGTAAATATTCCGATCAGCGCAACGGCAACAACAGGTAAGGCAATATTCCAGTGGAAATGAATTTCAAAAGGCTTACCATCAGATGTTACAAGTTCATTGAACGGAATGAATCCTGCAACAGCCGCAGCAATGGCAAGAAATATCAACGGCAGCTGCATACTTTTCGGGGACTCGTGCGGTTCACTGTGATATTCTTTTGCTTTATTCCAGAATACTCCGAAGTATAAACGGAACATGTAGAAAGCTGTCAGCCCTGCTACAAGGCAGCTCACTAAAAAGATCAGCGTGTTTTTTTCATAGGCAGCAACGAGTATTTCATCCTTGCTGAAAAATCCGGAGAAAGGAGGAATTCCGGCAATTGCAAGACAGCCAACAAGAAAAGTTAAATGAGTAACGGGTAAATATTTTCTTAATCCGCCCATGTCGGTCATATCATTACTGTGAACTGCGTGTATCACCGCGCCGGCGCAGAGGAATAACAACGCTTTGAACATTGCGTGCGTAAACAAATGAAACATTGAAGCCATGAATCCGAGACCTTCATCACCGCCGTAACCTGAAACTCCCAGTCCGACCATCATTAATCCGATCTGTGATATTGTTGAAAAGGCAAGTATCCTTTTAATGTCAGTCTGCGAGCATGCTATCAGTGCAGCGAACAGTGAAGTAAATACTCCTACCACTGCTACAACTTCCAGCGCAACAGGCGCAGCAAAAAAGTAAAGAGGAAATAATCGTGCAACAAAGATAAACTCCCGCAACAACCATTGTAGCAGCGTGTATTAACGCAGAGACCGGTGTCGGACCTTCCATTGCATCAGGAGCCAGATGTG
>JADJTX010000045.1 GCA_016710985.1 Ignavibacteria bacterium | reverse complement strand
AGTTGATGTAACCTATATAACAAATCATTCAGAATCAATTTCTAAAATGAGTGGATACAGAATTTTTTCTTAAGGCAAGGTCTCAGTGATTTCACAACTCTGTCTAATAACTCTTATTTTAAATGTTATATTGCTGTTTCTTCTTAGTCTCCCGCCCATACGAAACCTGATTCCGGTTTGAAAATTATACGAGGACTCAGCGAAAACAGTGAATTATTGATGTTTGCATATAATTTTCTAACATTCATTTACAATAATATTTTCCTATAATGTCCTAAGTCTGATAATAATTTTCTAAGAAATTAATTAATCACTCAAAGACTGGCAATTAAAGAATCAAATATATTGAATTCAAATTTTTTCAAAATTTATTTTCGAAAATAATTATGAAGATTATTACATGCTTAATAATATTTCTCCTGACATGTTCAAATGCGTTTTCTCAAAGCGGATGGTTCTGGCAAAATCCGTTACCGCAGGGAAATAGCCTTAAAAGTACTTGCTTTGTTAACTCTTCAACCGGCTGGGCTGTGGGAGCAATTGGCACAATCATGAAAACGACGAACGGCGGAATGAACTGGGTTTTACAGTCAAGCGGAACAGCAGAAACATTAGAATCAGTAACTTTCACAAGTGCTAACACCGGTTATGCTGTGGGAAGTAATGGTACAATCATCAGGACTATAAACGGAGGGGATGCGTGGCTGTTACAGACAAACGGGACTGTGAATAATTTATGGTCAGTTGACTTTTCAGATGCCAACACCGGCTGGGCGGTTGGAGACAGCAGCATTATTTGCAGGACAACAAACGGCGGCGCTAACTGGACATTACAGTCAATCGGATCAACCAAGTGGTTATACTCAGTTAAATTTATTAATGCTGCAACCGGCTGGGCTCTTGGACGGGATGGCGCAATTATCAAGACAACTAATGGCGGGACAAACTGGATTTCTCAAACAAGCGGGAGGACGATAACAGAAAATGGGACGATCATCAAAACTACGAACGGCGGAACAAACTGGTTAATACAATCAAGCGGGACAACTAATCCGTTATACTCAGTTGACTTCATAAATGTCAACACTGGCTGGGCGGTGTCAGGTGGTGGCACAATTGTCAAGACTACAAATGGCGGGACAAACTGGACAGGACAGAATAGCGGCACTTCGTATACTTTGTTTTCAGTTTTTTCCACAGATGTCAACACTGTCCGGGCTGTAGGGGCTTTTGGCACAATCATCAATACCACAAATGGTGGGACAAACTGGATATCACAAACAAGCGGTACAACTATAGAGTTACATTCAGTGGACTTCGCTGATATCAACACGGGTTGGACAGTTGGAACTGTTGGCAAAATTAACAAGACTACAAACGGCGGGACAACCTGGGTGTATCAGTCAAGCGGAACATCTAATGAATTATACGAAGTTACATTCAAAGATGCTAACACCGGCTGGGCTGTAGGTTATAATGGCACAATCATTAGGACAACGAATGGAGGGACAAACTGGGAAGCACAGTCATCCGGGACAAATTATCAACTGGTGTCGGTTTCCTTCACAAATGCAATTACAGGGGTTGGGTATCAGGGAATTCTGGAAAAGTCTTGAAAACTACGAACGGTGGCACAAACTGGGTGTCATTGATAACCGGGACAAATAATCCATTAGAAGGAGTTACCTTTGCAAATGCTAACACCGGCTGGGCTATGGGTCATTATGGCACAATCATCAAGACCACAAACGGCGGGGAAACCTGGGTATCACAGATCAGCGGGACAATAAATTATTATTTTTTATCAGGTACCTTCATAGATGGAAGCACCGGATGGGTTGTAGGGGGTAACGGAGATAGTTCCATAATCCTCAATACAACAAACGGCGGAACAAACTGGACATCACAGATATATTATACGCCCGGTTGGTTTAACACAATTACCTTCACAGATGCCAATACCGGCTGGGCAGTAGATCTCGCGGCAATCTTCAAAACCACGAACGGCGGAACGAACTGGCTTTCACTGACAAGCGAACTCTGAATGGATTATACTCCGTTGCTTTCAGATGCCAACACCGGCTGGGCGGTGGGAGAATGGGGAACAATCTTAAAGACTGTTACAGGCGGAACTGTAAGTATTTCGCAGACCGGTAGTGAGATCCCTGAGAGATTTGAGTTAAAACAAAACTTTCCCAATCCTTTTAATCCGGCAACAAAAATCACATTTGACATAAACACTGCTGCAAGCCGAAGTAATGTCACGCTAAAAGTTTATGACATCATCGGCAGAGGTGCAAACTCTTGTAAACGACATATTGCAGCCCGGAACTTATGAAGTTACATTCGATGGTTCCGATGTTTTCATCCGAGTTTATTTTTATGCGCTGAGAACTACAAACGGAGTTTCATCGAAGAGTATGATGCTGGTGAAATAGAAGATTTCCTTATTATCCACTGAAGCTACTTAGTGTCTAACTCACCTTTAGAAGCAGGCATTTACAATATTTTATTTTTTTTTCCTTCCGGCGGGACTCTTGTTCCGGCAGCATTGTCATTTCATTTCAACGCAGGGTTAAGTGACACCAGCTCGCCTTGGAGTCTGTCTCAAAACTTCCTTTTTTACCACCAAGGCACCAAGACACAAAGGAAAAAAGTTTAAAAATAAAGATCTTTGTGCCTTCGTGACTTCGTGGTAAAATCTAGATTTATAGTTCTGAGACAATCTCCTTGCGGAGTATCTTCGCGAGGTTTACCTGCAATGCATGAGGAAGGTAAACCTGTGACATGGCGAGCAGAGAAACGTTTTGCATGAAGGCAGAAAAGATATTAGAAAGATCTAATTGTTATTTGCTTTTTGGAGCTGCTTAATAATATTACTCTTGCATTGTTTGAGTAAAAACAAATATGACCGAATAAAAATACCTGAATTGATAATTATCTTATTGAAATTGCATTCTAAATTCAGTAAGTTTTGAAACGGAAAAACAGACAATGCAATGAAAATGAATTTATGATAGCTGATCAGAAAACGAATATGAAAGTAATAAATTTCAATAAATAATTCTTAATTTGTATCTGAAGTAATTTTTTCAGTAAATAATATCAGGTGGCTTTTAAATAAATTTCCCGCCTGCTTTTTAAAATCAAACATTTCCCTTAAGGAGGAATTATGAAATTCGTTATTACTTTTTTATTCATCGTTGTATTAAGTTTCGTTTCATCCAAATCCTTTGCAGCTCCGAATGAGTTAAACAGTGACGGCTTGACAGTTACAGAAGTTGTTCCAAACGCCTACGAAAGTACAACAGGTACGGGAACATTTCTCGGTCCTCTTGCAAATGCTCAGAGGACTTACCAGTTTCTCATTCAGTCAACTCAGATCACCAATGTTGTCGGTAAAAATCTTTCAGGAATTACTTTAAGGATTCCGGCATCTGCAACAGCTGACTGGCCAGTCTCTGATATTACTTACAAAAGTTATGATATTTATCTCAGTGGAAGTGTTGAACCAAGCGCAAGAAGTCTGACCTTTGCTAACAACATAGTGGGACCTCAGACAAAGGTTCGTTCAGGTCCTTTAACAATTTTAGCAAATTCATTTACTTTTGGAGGAAGTCCGAATGCATTCGGTCAGGAGTTTGTATTTGATACACCATGGTATTACTCAGGCGGAAATTTATTAATTGAGATCCGTCATACCGGTTTCACCGGTACTTCAAGAAGTACAGATGCACTTACAACTTCTACTACAGGTTACGGTACTTTATTCAGCGCCTGCTGGACAAGTAACTATGCCGGAACCTCAGGAGCTCAGGGAAATTTCACAGTTGTAAAACTGAATACGGCTGATCAGAGGATACTTCAGCTTTCTGCTTTGATAGAAGGGTTTTATGATTCCGGAAGCAATACAATGACAAGTGATACTGCAAGAGTTTATCTCAGGAATGATTTTTCTCCGTATAGCGTAGCTGATTTTGCAATAGCTGTTTTAAATTCAAGCGGTACAGGTATTTTCAGTTTTAATGCTGCTGCCAACAGTGTAAATTATTATATAGAAGTTGATCACAGAAATTCTATAAATACATGGAGCGCTGCCGGTAACAGTTTTACAAACAATTCCTTAAGTTATGATTTCACTTCATCTGCAAATCAGGCTTTCGGAAGTAATCTCATATTAAAAGGAACAGAGTATACTATTTACAGTGGAGATGTAAATAAAGATGATATCATAGACGGTGGCGACCTGAGCCAGGTTGAAAATGATGCAGGTCTTACACTTTCCGGTTATGTATCTTCTGATGTAACAGGCGATGATTTTGTAGATGCTGCAGACATTAGCGTAGTTGAGAATAATGTAGCTAACGGAGTAATTGTTTTAAGTCCGTAATACTTTTATCTTTATTACTTCAGGTAGTTTATACTAATTATAAATATACAGCCCCTCATCTTTTTTTTTCAGAAGGTGAGGGATTTTATTTACAAATATAAATTTCCGCCGTTGCAGATTGCCCTGCTTGTACACCTGAATCTCCGTACTTTACTGAACTTCAGCTAATCAAATGTCCGTCGGCAGTTCGCCTTGCGTTGCGGGGTTCAACAATACTTGAAATTCTCCGATCTGAAAGTTTTATATTTTATTCGTGCGGTTGGTAGTTCTATCCTGACATTTTGCGTAGTTCCCCCTGCGGGTTTAATCCTTACCATCTTCACCTGACATTGGTAGTAGTCGAATATTTTTCATAAGCTGCCAAAATCATTATGCGTTTCAACACAAAGACACGGAAACACAGAGAAGGGATTCGTAATTTTGATAGATAGGTAATTTGCATAATTTAACTGCTAATCGTTTTAAATTCAGTAAAGAACTTACAAAAGCAATTTTATTCTGACATTTTCCCGGTGTTGAATTTATCTGAAAATTTATTTCACAAGAATCATTCTCCTGGATTCAATAAATTTTCCATCGGCTTCCAAAGTGTAAAAGTAAATTCCTTGAATATTGCGAACCGTCAAATTCAACTTCATAGCTTCCTGAATTTTGTTTTCTGTCAATCAAAGTTTTTAGTAAATCACCTCTTGCATTATAAACCTTTAGACTAATTTGCTGAATATCTGAGATTTGATAGCTGATAACTGTTTTCGGATTAAACGGATTAGGATAGTTTTGTTTTAAAATTATATTATTCAGTACCGGAATTTCCTGAGCAGCATTCTCATCTACTGTAAAAGTCATGACTGATGAAAATTCAGACGTATTGTACGTATTATCTACTGTCTGAACACTCCAGTAATAAATTCCCGGCTCAAGACCTTTTATATGATTATGATGAGAATTTCCTGTATTCCCGTGATCAGGAAGTTTGCTAAAACCAGATATTCCTGCTGAAACAGGTGAAACAATCTCTGACCCTCTGGGAGTTGTACCGACACGAATATTATAAGTAAGTCCGGGAGCCGGAGTATTTTGATCATAACCTGATAACTTCAGTTAAAATTTATAATGCTGTTGTCAAAAGTTGTTGTCAGTCCTTTCGGTTCAATTGGAAGGTCATTTGTAATATTTACAATATTTCTGTATACAGAGCAGATATTTTTATTAGTAACCGGATCATGTCCCGTAAAAATTATATCCAGTTTAAAATCATTGTCATAGTCACCTTCTGCAACATTACCATTAATTATTCCGGGCAGATCATTATTAACTTCAATAAAATTTCCGTTGTCATTTCTATATATCTTTACAATTCCGTTAAAATTTCCCTGAAGATTTCCCGTCAAAATTATATCCAGTAATCCATCATTGTCAAAGTCAGCCCAAAGTACTTTTCCAAAAGCGATTCCGGGAATATCAGCCGAATGCTG
Organism: Ignavibacteria bacterium; assembly: GCA_016710985.1. Taxonomy (GTDB): domain Bacteria; phylum Bacteroidota; class Ignavibacteria; order Tepidaquicellales; family Tepidaquicellaceae; genus JAGPCH01. The sequence continues at coordinate 4,083 of JADJTX010000045.1, read as the reverse complement.
TATAAATGTACCGTCATGATTGTTATGCATTATCATAAGTCTGTTTCCGTCCTTTGATTCGCCATTCATTACAAAATCCGGAAAGCCATCTGCATCGAAATCTCCCCAGGATACAGAACCTTTGGATACTGAAGGAATATTATTAGCTGATTCATTAAAAATACCGTTATTGTTTATGAAAATCTTAGAGATATATGAATTCTTATTTTCTGCAGACTGTCCCGAAAAAAGAACATCGAGATCTCCGTCATTATCAAGATCATAAAATTCATAGGATGAATTGTACAATGAATGAAAAGGGGTACTAACTTCATTAAAACCAAAACCGTTATTCTTATAAAGCTTACTAATGACAATACCTTCAGAGTTGATACCGGTAATGAATACATCCTGTTTTGTATCATTATCATAATCTGTCCATGAAACAGAACCCGAGTGAACATTAATGAAATCAAAATTCATTTTTGTGAAACCAAAAAGCAAATCATTTCTGTAAATCGCTGTTATAATATTTTCCGTCATTTTCAACTCCTGATATAAGAAGATCAATGTCATTATCCTTATCATAATCTTCCCAGGAAATTTTTGCATTCGAAAAATCAGGTATTCCATGATTGATCAATACAAAGTTTTCATTTCCCTGATTTAAATAAATTAAAGTTCGGGATATTCCGGAATCTTCATTGCCTGAAATAAAAACATCAAGCTTTCCGTCATTATTGAGATCAATCCAGTTGACCTTGCCATGAGAGAGAGCTTCTATATTTATATTTGTTTTCTCAAATTGCTGTGAGAAAATATTTGTTACTGAAAGAAAAGGCAGAATTATAGCGGCAATTTTTAACAGGGTAAATTTTTTCATAGATAAGGCAGAATAATTTTTTGTATAATAGCGAAGTTTCTTAAGAAAAAAAAATTTTATTTTTCTAAAACATAGAAATTGCTGTGAATATTTATATTGAATATTATAATTAAATATGATTAATTAACACCATAAATTCATAAAAATTTCATATAAAAAAATATTTTATTTATGAAAACCCCGTCAAAGAATCTATGGAAGTTAATACAGTCTATGTCAATCTCAGAAAAGGGATACTTTATTAAATTCGCTAAAAGGCATGTTCAGGAAAAAGATAATAATTACATAAAACTCTTCACCGAAATAAATTTACAGATCAATGAATATGATGAGAATCAGATAAAAGAAAAATTCAGAGAATGAGAAATTTATATTACAATTGACTTCTGCGAAAAATTATCTATACAATATGATTTTAAAAAGTCTTGTGAATTACAATGATGATAAAACAACTGACTCTGTATTATCAAATATGAAAACGCAGTATACAATTCTTTTCCGTAAAACACTTTTTGATCAGGCGGAAGTAATTCTTATGAGAGCTAAAAAGCTGGCAGCCGATGAGGACAGATTCTCAAGACTTGCTGATATTCTTCAGGATCAGAGAAATTTTGATTACAGAAATATTGCTGACAAAGACTTTGATAAATATATAGATAACAGCATAAAAGAACAGATCGAAAATTTAATGAAACAGAAAAACATTGCAGAATACAATGCTCTTTATCTGAAAATATCTTCTATTTAAAAAAAGAGGCACTGCAAGAAACAAAAGTGATGTCAGATCATTTGATAAAATAATCAGCCATCCGCTTATGAAAGATGAATCCAAAGCATTATCCGTCAGCGCAATGAATTTATTTTGCATCATAAACTATCTTTATTATTATTGTACCGGAGATATAACAAAAGCATTTGATTTCACTGTAAAAAGACTTGAGCTTATTGAAAATAATAGACAGAAGATCTCAGGCGGAATAAAGGAATATCTCTATTCTTTGAGTGATGCAATTGCAATGTCATATAACTTAAAAAGATTTGATCTTTGTATTTCCTATCTCAGAAAACAAAGGGAAATATCCGATAAGAATGATGTTTCTACCGCTGTTCCAAATCATCTTGAAATGTACTGCAAATCTTACAGCTTCGAGTTGAATATATTTATAGTATCAGGTTATTTTAATGAAGGACTGAAAATAGTGGAAGAAGTAGTAAACTGGCTGAAAAAGTATAATGGTAAAATTAATAAATCGGAAGAGCTTAAAGTAATATATTCGATTGCTTATCTTTATTACGGAGCCGGAGACCTCAGCAGATCTCTGACATGGCTTAATAAAATCCTTAATGACAATTCCAATTACAGACTGGATTACAAAGCTTTTGCGAAAATAATAAATCTCATTATTCATTATGAACTTGAGAATTATGACCTCATTGAATATGAACTTAAATCAGTTAAAAGATTTCTTATAAAAAAGATAAACTTTATCCATTTAAAGAAATTATTCTTCAAACTTTTAGCAAATTGCCTGATATTACTGATAAAAAAGAGTGGAGGTTTCAGCTTGAGTTACTTAAAAATCAGCTGAAAAAAATCATTAAAGACAGTAACGATTTAATGTCACTGGAATATTTTGATATGATTTCCTGGATCGACAGTAAACTGCTTTTAAAAAATTTCTCCGATATAGTAAAATTGAACTCTAAAATAAAACTAAACGATCTGAAAACAGAATTATCAAACTGACAAATAGAACAGTTGTAAATTTCAGCATTAATCCAAAACACAATATTACTATTTAGCGACTTCTATGTTTTAAATTTTTATAATTTTTTCCTTGGATGAATTCTTCTTAGTTTTGATTCAATTTAATTCAAACTAACATAAGGAGAAAATCATGCACAAAACTTCATTAGCAATAATAGCATTTGTTTTAACAGCAATCTCATTTTTCGGTTTTAATACTTCAGACAGAACTTTACTTGCAAAGGAAATAAATGAAAGAGCAGTTATAAATCCGTTTAATTTGCTGTTCCCGCCTACGGGGTTGAATTTTTTAGCCGATGCAAATAACACCTCAGCAGTTAATATAACCTGGAGCAGTTCTACTCAAGGTGTAACATACAGATGGAAGTTCGGCGCTCCGACTATAAGCAGTGTGATACTGAATCTTCCCTCCAATAATAACGGATCAGACACAGTCTTAACAGTTACACCGGCAGCTGTTGATGGAATATTAGCCGGCTTAGGCGTGACACCAGGACAGTCGGTAGCAGGAGAGTGGGCTGTTTGGGCTTATCAGGCTGGAGATTCATTGAAATCAACTCAGACATTTAACATTACTTTTAAAAGGAAAGCTGTGTTAAATCCTTTTAGTTTATTATTTCCGCCAACAGGATTAACTCTTGTTACATCACCTGAAAATAATGCTCTGATAAACATTAACTGGAGAAAATCCGGAACAGGTGCAACTTACAAATGGAAGTTCGGCGCGCCGACAATCAGCTCAGTAATTTTAAGCCTTTCATCCAATGATACTGGAAATGATACTGTTTTAACAGTTACGCCGGCTGCTGTTGACGGAATACTTGCAGGATTGGGATTGAATCCCGGAGATTCTGTTGCAGGGCAATGGGCAGTATGGTCATATAACGGAACTGATTCTTTGAAATCAACTCAAACGTTTCAGATCACTTTCAGAAGAAGCACATTAACCGGTTTTAATTTATTGTTTCCTCCAACGGGATTAACTTTCGTCTCAAATCCGGCAATCACAACACCTGTAAATATTAACTGGTCTAAATCAGCGGCAGGAGTAACTTATAAATGGAAATTCGGTGCGCCGGATATTAACAATGTAATTTTGAATCTTGGATCAAACAACAATGGAGCTGATACTATGCTGACTGTCACGCCTGCAGCGGTTGACGGAATACTTGCAGGACTTGGACTGAATGCCGGAGATTCTGCAGTAGGCAAATGGGCAGTTTGGGCTTTCTCTTAACGGAGATTCCTGAAATCCACTCAGACATTCGATATAACTTTTAAAAGGAATAACCGGTAGGAATAAATCAGATAGGAACAGAAATTCCATCAAGATTCGAATTGACACAAAATTTTCCGAACCCATTCAATCCATCAACAACTATAAAATTCTCTGTACCGGTAAATAGTTTTGTAAATCTTAAAGTATTTGATATCACCGGAAAAGAAGTAAGTA
>JADJTX010000044.1 GCA_016710985.1 Ignavibacteria bacterium | reverse complement strand
AAAAAGTTTCGATCTCATTTAAAATTTCAGCTGTCTCAGTCATAGTATTTATGAATTGTTTATTTTATTATGTTAATTAACTTTAAAACCTGAATAAGTTATTTATTGAATTACTCATTTAAAATGCGAAACTCTCGCATTCTGAAATTGAAAAAGACAGAAAGAAGCCTGAAGAAATTAATTACTATACACGAAACCTATTTATGTTTTATGGGATAACATACTATGGATCTTAATGTCGGAGCAATTTTCAGTATTTCATCGGGATGCTGCATTTATAGAAAAATTCATATCTCACCGGGATATTAATGCCATCCTCCCAGAAAGGAAATAGAAAAAGTTGCCTGGGATCAACTGAAACTGTGCCTTTGGGAATATCACAAAGATCCGGTTGAAGTTGCAGCAAAAAGTTAAAGGAAGATAAAATCAAACTTGCAGTTCTTGGAAATTACAGATAAAAAAAAATTACATCTCGGAATATAGATAAACTTGATTTCCTGTTTGTCTTGTATTGGGAAATGAAATTTCTGTGTTTCAAAAGAAATTATAGAATTACAGATACTTCATTCGAGCTTCCATTGCTTGGTATGAAGCAGTCGCTGAATGTTTCAGCGGCGCATGGAGTGGCTGTATATGAGATGCAGGGAGGAAGCTGAATGTTGTATAGAAACCAAATTCTGGCAGTTGCTTTTCTTCAAATGTAACGACCTGTTCTGTCTGTTCCGGTTAATGAATAAACTCCCGAAACCAAAATAATACATTTCTCATATTGATAAATAAATTTTTTATAATTACGTTAAACTCATTTTAAACCATAGTAATATTTTTTAACTGACAACATTATTTACTCAAACTAAGGAAACATTGAATTAATACATTGAATACCTTTCAGTGAATATAATATTGAACTGCTCACATTCCTATCATTTCAGGATCAACTAATTGGTCATCATTTAGAATTTTTTAAAGTTCTTATCCGGCTTCAGCTACAAAAATATTCATTTCGAAAATCTATAAGAATTGTATGATAGATATTTCTTTTAAGTTTATTATGGATGAGATTAATAAATATCTGAATCAAAAAGCTAATCCAACGCCTAAAGATTTAGTGGTATTAGCGGGATGCCGCTAAGATAGCCGATAGTGCAAATCAGGAGAATAATATTTTCCTCACTCTTATAAATATTGAGGAAGACCGGATATCCCGCAGTCCTGAAAATTTCGTAAAAATTGATAACAGAGTTGTCTATAAAAACCCGGAAAGTAAATCTGAATTTGTATTGCCTGTTTGTTGTGAATAAGAAAGATGATTATTTCTGAGCTTGAGACAACTTTCCTCAGTCATACAGTTTTTCCAATTCAAAAAATGTCTTTACACATGAGAACTCTTCACTGGATTTAGGCATTGATAAGCTAATTTCTGATTTATACAGCCTGAACTTTGAACAGGTTAATCATCTGTGTGGGGAATTTTAGGGGAAAATATTTACCGTCTGTAGTTTATAAGAGAGATCCGTATGGTCACTATAGACGAAGGCTTTATTGAGCGAAGGAGAACTGATTAAACAAATTCATTTAGACACCAAAGACTTACTTATTAATGGAAATAAATATAAAACATTATTTTCTTCGAGCTGCAGCATGACTACTATAATCAGCAGGAAGCTTTTAATGATATTGAAACAATTCCTACGGAGAACACAAAAAATATTCAGCGGTAATAGAATTTTATACAAGATATTCAGCAATAAATTCATTGCGCCGGATAGTTGATGAGACTGGCAAACCTTTTATTACAATTGATGATAATACATCCTTTAGATTTTTATTAAAAATAAAACCCTTCCTTTAAAAACATTACGGCTTTGAAAAATGTTTAACTCAAAAATGAAATTTATTATTTTACTAATCATGCCGGAAATGAAGACATAAATAGCGGTACTTTGTACTTAAGTTCAGTAATGTAGGATTATTCAGTCAATAAAGAATATGAAGTTGGTTCACTGGTTTTTAACGGAACCTATATGTTTGAAGCTACAATATGTTCCTCCTTTATCAAATCATCCGGTTACTGAATTAAATTTTTGGCGTAAATTAGATGACAGCCGGTTTCCGGTTTATGTGTTTAATGATCAAAGTAAAATCCCGCCGGAAATATTTAAAGGAAATATTTCTTAATGAAAACGTTCTCTACGAGGCAGGAAATTCATACCGGAGGTGTCTCTCCGGATTTAAGTGATACTGATTCTTTTAATGAGGCTAATCTTCTTTGCGTTATACAAACGCAGGAAGATTTGATCGGCAAAGATTTTATTAGCATAAGCAAATATGATAAAAGTAACTACAGAGACATTTATGTGGGTGAGATATTTTTCAAGCGATGACGATTTACAATTACTACTAAGCCAATAAAGTTTATTGAAAGAGGAAATGAAGTGCCTGTTGCGGATGTAAATTACTGGCAGGATGTTGTCCCGGTAGTAATTTGTAATTTCAAATGACACATTTGATTTCAGAGATAACATTTTCGGAGTCATTGATCTTTTTGATCTGCCTCCGGCATCAAATTATTCAATGCTGGCAGGCGGGATTGTGCAGGAAGTAAGTTATGTCATCCGGTTCAAGAACAGGATTACAACCTGGAAATATATTTCTCAAAACAATGCTGTGACCTCTATAACAGACCCGAATGGAAATTTCACATTTACAAAGAACGGAAATGAATTTACTTCGAATACTCCTGTCCCTTTACTGGCAAAGCCGATTCAGAATTTCAACTGGACTCCGGGAGGATCACCTAATGAGAAATTAAAATGTGCGTCTTCATACATTAAGCCAGATGTAAGTACAAAAATCTTTTATCAGAAATATTTTTGAATTATTAAAAAAATTAAACAAAAAATTATGTCACAAATTAATGAAAGTGCCATTAAAACTCCGGGTGTCTACATCAATGAGATACCGTCTTTTCCGCCTTCAGTAGCTGAGGTAGCAACGGCAATACCTGCATTTATCGGGTATACACAAAAAGCTGTTGCGAATGGTGTTAGTGTTGTAAATACACCATATAGAATTGAATCAATTGTAGAGTACCAAAGTGTTTTGGAGGTGAGTACACTTTTGAGGGGGGTGACATTACTATCCGTTTAGATACTGCCAATGATTACGCTTTGGATGGTATTATATATGACTAAACGGTACCTGATGTTTGATTCTATACGCCAGTTCTTTGACAATGGAGGAGCAATGCTATGTTGTTTCTGCAGGATTTTATGGTCAGGATGTTGAAGCCGGGGACGAAACTGATCCGACAAACGCTCCCGGTCTGCGAGTTGGGGTAAAAGCATTGGAGATATATGATGAGCCGACTTTGATATTGTTCCCTGATGCTGTGATGTTGTCAGACGCTACTGATTATTATTCATTACAGCAAATGGCAATAGAGCAGTGCGCAAAATTACAGGACAGATTTTGCGTTCTTGATATAAAAGAGAATATTTCAAACACGACATGGGAAGACTGTGTTAAGAGCTTTAGAGACAATATCGGAATAAATTCTAAACTACGCTTCAGTTTACACCACAGGATTTCTCAGTACTTATGATAAAGAAATGATTTTGTTACTCGACCAAAAATGTAACAGATAATTCTTCATCACCACTAGAAAATCAATCTCAAATGCCCTTGTACCAGTAGATTCAACATATAATGATTTAGTTACTACTTTGATAAATAATACTGATGACGTAACGACTGTTCAAAATACCATTGATAGTCTACGAGATGACGGCACTACAGAATTTGCATCCTTACAAGACAGATATAATAGATTGCGTGCGACAGCATTAGGGACAACTAATGATACTAATGTTTCTGAAATATTTAACTATTTAAATTTAATCGCAAATGCATTACCCGGTTGGCAATCAACTTTGAAAAACGCAAATAGCATAACTGACTTGAATAATTCAGCAATTGATACAGTTTCTACTGGTCTTGGAATACATATAAAAAAGCTCATTTCTATTGAAAAAAATGCACAAGTTAATACCGATTTCACTTCAGTTTCATTTACCGAAGCTAATTTCACTGATTATGATTCGAGGGGGAAAATCGGATAAACCCGAAATACTGATAATACATCGTCAATTAACTCTGTAGTTGATATAAATCCTAACCCGAATTATACCGGTACATCTATGAATGCCAGGTTCATACAAATGTTAGCTGACCTGGATAGTATTATGAAGGGAATGAACAACTTCATAAACAAAATGTTAACATCTGCCCAAACTTATGTATCGGTCGCTCAGGACATAGTTTATACAAATCATCCTGTTATTTCAAAAATTGTAAATGCTCTCATTAAAGACCTTACAAAAATACCTCCATCCGGTGCAATTGTCGGAGTCTATTCAAGAGTTGACGGGACGCGCGGAGTCTGGAAAGCGCCGGCAAATGTAAGTTTAAATTCATTAGTTGGTCCTTCTGTCATTATAGACGATTTGATTCAGGAAGATTTAAACATAGATACCACTGCAGGAAAATCTATAAACGCAATTCGTTCATTTACGGGTAAAGGTACTTTAGTGTGGGGTGCAAGGACACTTGACGGCAACAGCAATGAATGGCGATACATTTCTGTCAGGAGATTATTCATAATGGTGGAAGAATCCTGTAAGAAAGCGAGCGCACAATTTGTATTTGAACCGAATGATGCGAACACGTGGATAAAAGTAAGGGCAATGATTGAAAACTATCTTTCAAATCTTTGGCGACAGGGAGCATTAGCCGGCGCAAAACCTGAACATGCATTTTTTGTAAAATGCGGACTTGGTTCAACTATGACCGCAGTAGATGTCCTTGAAGGAAGATTGATCGTAGAGATTGAATGGCAGCCGTACGTCCCGCTGAGTTTATAATTTTAAGATTTATGCATAAGATGCAGGAGTCTTAAAACAATTTCAAATTACAAATTACAAATTGCTCATAATTTGAATAGCAAACTAAATAATCTACTTTTAACTTTTAACTTTTAACCTTTTAACTAACTTATGGCAGAATATCCTCTTCCAAAATTTCATTTCCAGATTGAGTGGGGCGGTAACAAAATCGGATTCACTGAAGCAACAGGTCTGGATATTTCCACCGAAGTAATAGAATATCGTGACGGAGCAAGTAAGGAATATTCAAAAATTAAAATGCCGGGTCAGAGAAAATTTTCAAACATTACATTAAAGCGCGGGACATTCAAAGGAGATAATCAATTCTATGAATGGTTTAATACTGTTGCCCTGAACACTATTGATAGACGTGATCTTACTCTTTCTCTTCTGAATGAAAATCACGAACCGGTAGTCGTCTGGAAAGTGAAAAATGCCTGGCCTGCAAAAATTACATCAACTGATTTAAAAGCAGACGGTAATGAAGTTGCAATCGAAAGTCTTGAGCTTGCACATGAGGGATTAACAATTCAAAATGAATAATTATGTTTGAATATCCTCCCGTCGGATTTCATTTTATAGCTTCATTCGAACCGTTTCCTGATGACTTTCGCTTCCAGGAGATCAGCGGACTTGATGTGGAAATGGAAATGGAGACATTTACAGAAGGCGGTCAGAACAGATTCAGCTGGCAACTTCCTAAGCGCACACGTTATTCGGACATAACTCTTAAGCGCGGTCTTCTTATAGGTTCGGAAATAATTTCATGGTGCAAAGATGCTATGGAAAATTTTGTTTTCCGGCCGGTTAATATAAACATTCAATTACTGAATGAGAAGCACGAGTCAATTCAGATTTGGTATGTTGTAAATGCTATTCCCAAGAAATGGTCCGTTTCAAATTTTAATGCTCAGGAAAATTCCATAGTGATTGAATCAATAACCTTAAGCTACCGGTTTTTTAATATTATAAAAATATGATTAAATATTAACGTTAATAATTTAAATTTATTATGCCGATCGAAGTTAAAGAGCTTGTTATTAAAGCAGTTGTTGGTGAAAAGAATAAGGAAGTCAGCACTACTGCACTTACACAGGAAGAAATCAGCAAACTTAAAAAAGAAATAACCAAAGACGTTACGGAAAAAGTATCCGAATGCTTCAGCAAAAAAATGAAAGATGACTCAAGGTAAAGGAAATTTTGAAAAGCTGCGTATTGAATCTTATAAGGATTCCGCTTTCACTGAAAAAGTAGAAGGCATTTTTCATGCTTTTATTAATCCTGAGACATATACAACAAGACACAAAATTGAATTCTGTGATACTCAGGCACCCGGCAGATCTATGCCTGTTTTAAAATTTAATAAAATTCCTGCGCAGGAAATAAATTTTGATTTCTTATTTGACAGTACCGGTGTTATTACTCCTGCTGACAAATCTAAAACTGTTACAGATCATCTCAATGAATTCAGAAAGCGTGTTTTGTTATATCAGGGTGAAATACACCGTCCCTTTTATCTGAAAATATTCTGGGGTACATTACTTTTTAAAGGTGTGTTGACTTCTTTAGATATCGAATACAAATTATTTAATACTGAAGGTGCGCCTCTGAGAGCAATAGCTAAATGCGGATTCAAAGGAACCATTGATGAAGAACTGGTCTTAAGATTAGAAAATAAGTCAAGTCCCGATGTTACGCACGAAAGAATTTTGAAAGAAAGTGACAGGCTGGATCTTATTACCAAATTGATTTATGATGATGCGCAGTATTTAATACAGGTAGCTTCTTTCAACAAATTAGACGGCTTTAGAAAAATTAAACCAGGCACAAAAATATATTTCCCATCATTAGAAAAATAAGAAATGGCAGAGGTTCAGACTATCGGGCAAGCGATTAAGGATACCGACAGAATCAGTATTGAACTGCTGATCGATGGTTTAGACTGTTCAAACACATATCAGATTATTACCGCAAGCATTAATCTTGAAATAAATAAAATCCCTTCTGCTCACATATTGATTGTTGACGGTGAACCCGATACTGAAGATTTTGCCGCAAGCAGCAGTAACGTCTTTAAGCCCGGGAAAAAAATTGAAATTAAACTGGGATATAAAAACAGTACAGAGAAAGTTTTTCAGGGAATAATAATTTCGAATTCTTTAAACCTCAATAGTGACCGTTCTGAATCAAATATTGAAGCAAAAGATGAAACTGTAAAAATGCCAATTAATAAAGGTAACAGGCATTACAATGATAAATCAGACAGTGATGTTGCTGAGCAGCTTTTACTTGAGAACAGTATTAAAGAATATAATCTCGACCCTTTAACCGCAAAGCACGAGCAATTAGTCCAGTCGAATATTACCGATTGGGATTATATGATCAGCCGTATTGATGTAAACGGAATGTTATGTGTAATAGATAATTCACAGGTAGTAATAAAGAAGCCGAAATTAGATGATACTGCAAAGTTAAGTCTCACCTATGGAACGGATATTTTAGAATTACATACCGATATGGATTCGCGGATTCAAAACCCGCAGATAAAAACAATGGTGTGGGATTTTGCAAATCAAAAAGTTCAGACAACCGAAACCGATAGTTCCGTAATTGACGGCGAAAGTAAAGCATCGTTAGAAGAATTAGCAGATGTAGTAAACAAACCTTTCGAAATGCGTACTCCGGTTCCATTGACCACTGATGAACAGAAAAATATTGTCGAATCAAAAAAAGTGAGACAGGCTCTCTCTAAAATAAAGGGTAAGGTAAAGTATCAGGGAACAAGAAAGGTTCTTCCGGCGGATTTTATAATTATCAATGGAATAGGAGCAAACTTTACGGGGAAAATTTTTGTATCTGCTATTCATCACGAATATGCAGATGGTGACTGGACTACAGAAGCAACACTGGGATGGAACGAACAATTTTTTACTGAACAAACTAATTCAGGCAACTCAGCATCGGCTACGGGTCAGGCTTCAAGCATACAGGGCTTACAAAGCGCAGTAGTAACCGGCATTTTAGATAAAGCAGGCGAGTTTCGGGTCAAGGTTCGTCTGCCGGTTGTAAATGATAGTGATGAGGGAATTTTTGCGAGAGTAGCTACTTTGGATGCAGGCAATAACAGGGGGACATTTTTCAGACCTGAAGTTGATGATGAAGTCATAGTTGGTTTTTTGAATGATGATGCACGCTTTCCGGTTATACTGGGAATGTTACACAGCAGTGCAAAATCTTCGCCGCTTCAACCTGAAGAAAAAAATAATAAAAAAGGTTACACATCCCGTTCGGGAATAAAATTAATTTTTGATGACGAAGAATCAAGTATAAGAATTGAAACTCCGGGAAAAGAGTCTTTGAGCTTAATGATTCATCGGGTACTATTATAATCAATGACGATGACGGAAACAAAATACTGATTGAACAAAGCGGAGTCACTGTCGAAGCTTCTGCTAATCTCACTCTAAAGGCGGGTACTTCACTTTCATTGTCATCACCGCAGATTTCTATTAAAGCCGACGGAACAGCGAGTATAGAAGCTGGAGGAAGCATGAATGTAAAGAGCAGCGGCATAACAGAAATAAACGGATCATTAGTAAAAATAAATTGAGCATATTGAAGTTAAAATATAAAGAACAAATTCTGATCTTAGTTAAGATCTTAATCTAAAATCAAAAATTTAAATCAAAGATGTCTTTTGCAGCAAGAGTAACTGATATGCACGTATGTCCGATGATTACCGGTGTAGTTCCTCATGTCGGAGGACCGGTGTTACCGCCGGGTTTTCCGACAGTTTATATAGGCGGATTACCTGCAGCGCGTGTGGGAGACATGTGTTTATGCGCAGGACCTCCGGATTTCATTATAATGGGTTCTGCTACGGTTTTAATTGGAGGAATGCCGGCTGCGCGGATGGGGGATTTAACTGCACATGGAGGTTCGGTAGTTGCCGGATTTCCAACTGTGATTATCGGAGGATGATATTGATTTGGAATTTGGGAATTATGATTTGGGATTTAATTGAATTGGATTGATGAATGAATTATATAACAGAAGCAACTATTTCATTTCCGCAGAGCCAACATTTAAATTTTTAAAATGTCAAATAAGAAATCATTTCTCGGTACCGGATGGGGATTTCCTCCCGAGTTTAAAAACATTTCAAAACAGGCAGGAATGCTTAGTGATGAAGAAGACATTCAGAGCAGTCTTGAAATTCTTCTTTCAACAAGACAGGGTGAGCGTGTGATGCGTCCCGACTATGGATGTAATCTTAATGAACTCGTCTTTGAACCGCTTACAACTACATTCAAAACATATATTCAGGATTTGATACATACTGCAATTTTATATTATGAACCTCGTATTGAAGTAAACAAAATTGACCTGGATGATACCGCTGAGCTTGAAGGAAAAATTATTATTACTATTGATTATACCGTCCGGTCATCAAACACAAGATTTAATTTCGTCTATCCTTTTTATAAAAATGAAGGAACAGATATAAAATAATTCATAATGTTTAAATTTATCCAAAGCTTATATGCCCTGTGAAGACAAAAATCCCTTAGTCCGTGAAGGCACAAGTACATTGAACCGTGTTTTGGCGGCATTGTCAACAGATTATGCAAAAGTTGATGAACGGGATGAAGCTGATATCATTCTTTTTGCAAAACGGTATGCTTCCTATTTGAATTATTTTAACTCATCCAATACTCCTGACGGTCATTGGGATGCATTAATGAAAATGGATATTAGTGTAACTCTCGCAACACTTTCAAAAATTGATGTAAGAAAAATTTCCGATTACAAGAAGCTTCTTTATAAAAGAATAAAATCCGAAACAAACCCGAACGAAACAAAAAAGCAATTCAAATTTATATTTGATCTTATTTTTTCACTGGCAAAAATAATTGATGAACAATTTCGATTATTTCCGGACGGACCTGACTATAAAATAACATTCAAAAATATCATAACAGATAAGATGCAGCAGTCTGTAGTAAATTTGAATGAATTATTTTTCCAATATACCGGTATACTAAATCTGATCGATAAATCAGCTCCAAATCTTGATAGTGAAGCGCCTGTTTCAGTCAGCTCATCCGGTTTGTTTAATATATCAGATTTAAGTGAAGAATGGAGAACAAAGCTTCCAAACATTTTGATTACAGTTCCGGCAACGACACCAAAAGAACAGATCATTTATATAGTTAATCATAATCTGTTTAATGAACAAATAGAAACTTTATTACAGGGACTGGCAGCTATAGTAAAAAACGCAGGGCAATTATTTACTCAGACACTTGAAGACTTTCCAAAGCACACACCGCACTATTCCTTATTTCTGACTTTTGTCAGACTATTCAGGTTTCCGCAAGATCATTTAAATACTTACACACGGCGGCATTTAGATTTTTATTATAAAGACGGATTGAGATTAAAAAATAAAACCGCCGAACCCGATTCCGCACATCTGACATTCGAGCTGCAAAAGCCGGTTAATCAGCATCTGCTGAAGAAGAGTATTTTATTTAAAGGCGGCAAAGATATCACAGGGAAGGAAATCAGTTATTCACTAACTAATGATGTTGTTCTTAATAAGGCTGCTGTTGTTAAGATCCAGTCCTGTCAAAATGTTATAAAAGGCGGTAAAAACTTTTTACAGGCTTCAACCGCAGCGAATTCAGATGACGGTCAGGGAGCAAAAATTACTTCGGCTGATAAAAGCTGGTATACATTTGGTGATGTCAATAAAGCTGCAAATGCTGAAACAGGTTTTGCCATCGCTTCAAATATTTTATTTTTGAATGAAGGCCACAGAACGATCTGTGTTTCAATTAATTTTGATAAAGATATTCCCGAGCTTAACAAATCAAAGTTCAGGTTGAATTGCTTTAATGCAAAACTTACCGGCAAGAAAGACTGGCTCAGTAAAGCACCGGACAAAGTTAAATATGATGCCGAAAATTTTCAGCTTTCGTTTACAATTATATTAGAGGCGGATGCTCCTGCAATTATTCCCTACACAGAAAAAATTCATAAGGAAAAATTAGAGATTTCTTTACCACTTTTAAAAATATATTTAGATCAAAATTCAGCCAATTCAATTCCATATACAGTTCTTTGTGACAGAAAAATTTCATCCATTGATATTACAGTTGAGGTAGATGATGCTAAAGACTTAATTCTCAGCAACGACAGAGGTTCAATTGATGCATCAAAGCCGTTTAAACCGTTTGGAGATTTTCCGGAATCCGATTCAGGATTTTATATCGGCAGTAAGGAAATTTTTCAGAAGAATGTTAAGTCAATTACTCTTAATACTAATTGGAAAAACGGGGCTTCTCCGTCTAATCAGTTTTCTGTGAAATATCTGAAACGCATGAAATGGACAGATGCTTTTACCTTAAGCGGTAATCAAATATCTTTATCTTCTCCGAATGTATCTGCAAAAACTGCAATTGATTTTGCTCCGAATGAAATTTTAAAATCAACGACCATTGATGGATTTATAAGATTAAAGTTCAATCAGTCAGGTTTATCCATGCAGGATCATTTAAATAATGTCAGCGATACATTAAAGAATACAAAACTAACGGTTAGCGGTAACACAACGTCTGTTGACATTCCTCCTGTTCCTGTGCCTTCTGAGATTGTACTCAACCGTTTTTCCCTAAGCTATGTTGCAGATGAAACTATTTCATTTGACAAACGTGCTGACCGCAGTAATAATCTGTTCTACCATTTCACTTCATTCGGTCATTATGAAGTTCATCCGGATTTATTTGGCGCAGAAGTTACTGAAGCGGAGACTTCGGAGAAATTGACATTAATTCCGAATGTTATTAATTCGGGTGAGCTGTTTATTGGCTTTGATGGCGCTGAAGAAGATTCTGTTGTAACTGTTTTATTTCAGGTTGCTGAAGGAAGCTCGAATCCATTAAAAAATATGGAGAAGTTAAAATGGTATTATCTTTCTCAAAACAATAACTGGAAAACTTTTCCCGGACAGTCGGTGGCAGACAATACAAATAATTTTACACAGCCGGGAATAGTAACATTAACTTTACCAAAAGACATAAGCAATGCGAACACAGCATTTGAAAAAGGATTGCACTGGATCAAAGCGGCAGTGGAAAACAATACTGATGCAGTCTGCAAAATGATATTGATTCAGGCGCAGGCCGGGCGTGTGGAATTAGTTCAGGATGAGACGAATCAAATCGAATTCCGGCAAACACTTCCCCCGAATACAATTTCAAAATTATCCGTCGGTGATGCTTTGGTAAAAAACATTTCACAGCCTTTCGATTCTTTCAACGGAAGGACACGTGAAAGCGATGAACATTTTTATGTCCGTGTCAGCGAACGGCTCCGTCATAAGCAGAGAGCAATAACCATCTGGGATTATGAACATATCATACTCGAAAAATTCCAGAAAATTTTCAAAGTAAAGTGTCTCAATCATACCGGCTTTTATAAAAAAAATGAAACTGATACAGAAGAAATTTATTGTGAAAATTATCCCGGACATGTTACTGTCATTACAATTCCGGATTTTAAAAATAAAACGAATATTAACCCGCTTCGACCTTACACACCGATCGGACTCCTTCATAACATAGATAATTATTTGAAAACAGTTACTTCCCCTTTTGTAAAGCTACACGTAAAGAATCCTCAGTTTGAAGAAATTCAGCTGGATTTCAAAGTTAAATTTTTTGATAATCTTGACAACTCGTTTTATTCAAATCTTCTTAATGATGAGATTGAAAAATTCCTTTGTCCGTGGGCATATTCGGACGGTGGAAATTTCATTCGGCGGTAAAATTGTCAAAAGTGTTTTATTGAATTTTATAGAAGAGCGTCCTTATGTTGATTATGTTACATTCTTTAAAATGAATCACATCATTAAAAGAACAGATAACAATATAACCGAAGCAAATTGGGATGTTGAGGAGGCAATGGCTTCTACTTCACGTTCAGCACTTGTTTCCTACTTTAATGAAACTGAAACAGATGCATCTAAAAAAAGACACCTGATAGACACTAATATAATTTGCGGATAAATGGATGATATAACTACTATAAAGAAAAATATAAAGCTCAATTCTTCTCAGGATTATGAATTTCTGAGACAGGAGGGATTAAAACACATCGAGAGACTTTCTCATGATTTATGGACTGATTACAATGCTCATGATCCCGGTATCACAATTCTTGAAGCGCTTTGCTATGCCATTACTGAGCTTGGCTACCGCTGCGGATTTGATATGAAGGATTTGCTTACAGACAAAAATGGAAATACAGTTGACGGTCAGACATTTTTTACTGCGAAAGAAATTCTAACAAATGATCCGTTAACAGTAAATGACTATCGCAAACTGTTAATTGACATTTCAGGAGTTCACAATGCTTTTCTTTATTCCGGTAATATAATTTATGATGAGAAGAAAAATCCACATCCGGTCAATGAAGTCCCTGTTTATGCAGATTGTAAAAAGGATGAACTGACTTTTGAACCTAATTCAATGCCGCTTTATCTATCGGGTCTTTACCGTGTGCTATTAGACCTTGATTATGATGACAGCTTTGGAGATTTAAATAACGGTGATATAATCGTTGGGAATCCCGGTACTGCTAATTTTGCAGAAGGTGAATTTCTTTTTTCTATCGAACTTCCTTCATGGAAGGATGCTGATTTTATTTTTGCTGAAGCTGCAAAAGACGAAAGCAGGATTTTTTCAGCAGTAATTTCTGAAAAAGAAAATAACTGGAACTGTGATTTAACTCTTACCGGCAATACAACCTGCAAGTTTAAAATTACTTTACCGAAAAACCCGGATTCGAAAACTGTCTTTGCTTCGGATGTTCAAACAATGTTTGATAATAAAAATTTTGTTTCCAAAATATTCAATACTTATTTTGAAAAAATAACAAAAGCGAAAAATATTGTCCGGACAGCAATTAAGACTTTGCATAAACACCGCAATCTCTGCGAAGATTTTATTTCAGTAACAACGGTAGAGGTTGAAGATATTGCTTTTTGTTTTGATGTTGACGTAAAACCTGAAGCCGACATTGAAAAAATTCAGGCGGAGATATTTTATGCAATCGAAAACTATCTGAATCCCTCTGTTGACTTTTATTCGCTTAAAGAACTGCTCGATAAAAAAATTCCGACGGATGAAATTTTTGAAGGAACAATTTTAAAACATGGTTTTATTGAAACTGCTCAACTGGAAAAAACAATTCTACGTGAAGACATTCATACTTCGGATATCATAAATTTATTAATGGACATAGAAGGAGTATTATCAATCCGGAATTTTGTTATGAGCAAATATGATAATGACGGAAGTTCTGTTAATAATTATACCGGGCTTAAATGGTGTATGCCGGTTACTCCACTGCATAAACCTGTACTCAGTCAGGATAAATCAAAAATTCTTTTGTTCAAAAATCAAATTCCATTCATCGCTCGCTATGACGAAGTCCGTGATACAATTCTAATTCTTCACGCTCAGCGTTCACGTGCTAAGCTAAATGGTCTTGAGGATGATCTGCCTGTTCCGACAGGTGAAAAAAGAGATTCGGAAAGTTACTGGCCCGTACAGTATGATTTCCCTCAAACTTACGGCATTGGTCAGTTCGGACTTCCTTCCAACGCTGCACCCCGGCGTATTGCGCAGCAAAGACAGCTCAAAGCGTATCTGATGTTTTATGAACAGCTGCTTGCCGATTTTTTTTCACAGTTATCAAACGCACATCAACTTTTTTCTGTATCAGACATCAGACAAACGTATCATGCTCAATTCCTGAACGACATAAAGGATATTGAAAGCATTTACAGAAAGACGCAGCACGCGGAACCGCCGCCAAATGAAACTTTACTTAAGGATGTATTTCAAAATTCTGATTCAACTGCAGTAAATAAAAACAGCTGGCAGGATTTGTATGAGCCGAAAGATCTGTTTGAGGACAGGCGGAATCGTTTTCTTGATCATCTTCTTTCCCGTTTTGCAGAATCATTTAATGATTATGCAATGATGATGTACAGCATAAACTACAATGAGAAGACTGAGGAAAAGCTTGATTTTAAAGAGCTGACAAAGGCAAAGATCAAAACACTCGCAGAGTATCCGGAAATAAGCAGTCAGCGGGGTACAGCTTTTAATTACTATCCGCAGCCACAGGCAGAAAATGATTTTTCTGTTGATAATTCTAAACTTTGGGACACTGACAATGTATCCGGACTAGAAAAAAGAATCAGTACTTTGACCGGTATTGAGAATTATAACAGAAGGTTTTTGTATTGCATTAAAAATATTGAAATAATTTGTAATGAAGAAAAAAGAACTGAGAACGGAAAGGAAATAATAAAGTGCTTTCATAGTTTTTCAGTAACTACTCTTTCCGGACTTACAATGCTTTCTGTAGTGGAGTACGAAACAAAAGAAAAAACTCAGGAGAGTTTTAAAGAAATAGCGGATTTAGCTAAGGCCAAAATTAATTACTTCTTTGATACTGCGGATAAAAAGCTGAAGCTCAGAAAAAATACAACTGAGATATTATTAGTCAGTACTATAATCTACGCTGATGAAAATTCCGCAATGACGGCATCAGATGAATTTGTAACTGAGTTTACAAAAGATTGCGGAGATCCGGTGGGACTTCATCTTATTGAGCATATACTTTTACGCCCGCGTGATAAAAATTTTAATTTAATGGAAGTTTGTCTTCACGACTGCGGCTGTCAATGCGAGCTGGATCCATATACATTCCGTGCATCTGTAGTATTACCCGCCTGGCCCGGACATTTTGACAACATGACATTCAGGCAATATTTTGAAAATAAAATACGTGAAGAAGCTCCGGCACACATAATGTTAAAAATCTGCTGGCTGGATAATGAATTAATGCGAAAGTTTGAAGTGTGTTATAAAAAATGGATCGAAACTTTAGCAGACTATTCATTTGATAAGACAGAAATCAATAACATTCAGAGATTCAGAGATGCAAATAATGCAATGCTCGAAATACTTTCCGGACTTCACAGTGAATATCCTCTTGCTACATTGCATGACTGTGTTGAAAGCAAAGAAGGAAGCAACACAGTTGTATTAGGAAAAACAGTTTTAGGAACCTTTAAAAATTTATGATCATGAGTATTCAAAACACATTCCCGGTATTCGAGCCCGATCAGGTGCTCACGAATAATCACCTTAACGACATGCTCAATTATCTTGAACAGCAGGAGCGCCTGACCCGATGCAAACTTCTGGGCAGCGGCATTGTCTGCGGATTGGAAATCACATTTCAGGAAGGTCCGGATAATGAAGATTCAATAGAAATTTCTAAAGGCTGCGGACTGACATCTCAGGGCTATATTATTACCATGTGTGACAGTATTTATAAACGATACATTCCTTATTCCCGAAAAAATTTTCCGGAACACCTGAAGCTTCTTCTGCAATGCGGACAGGAATCCGGCGAAAGTAAAATAAATTTTTATGGTGAAGGTTCGGATAATTCTGTACTGGAATTAATTACTGAAAAAGTTTTTGATGAACTAGATAATGATGAAAAGAAAAAGGTTAAACTGTTAAATCAGAATAAGAAAATTAAAATGGATTCTTATGCTGTTGTCCTTTTTCTTGAAGCGGAAGAACTTGATTTAAAGAACTGTGACACAAACGACTGCAATGACAAGGGAAGCAGGATGGAGTTTGAAGTGAAAGCATTACTGGTGGATAAAGCACTCCTGAGAGAAAAAAGAGGCAGTACAAATAAACCCGTCCTTCATCATATCGAACTGAAAAGATACAATGTACCTGTTAATGATTTAAAATCGGCTGATGATGTATTAAATGAATTCGACCGACTGACAGATGATACGACTATTAAAATTCTTTCAGAAGATCTGAGCTATTGTTATGAGAATTACAAATATTTATTAAAAGATGAAAACACAAATCCATTTACTTCGCTTAATTCAGATCTTCAGAAACATAAAAAATTTATTCTTAAAGATTTTCCGGTACTCATTCAATACTTCTATGATTTTGTTGACGATTTAATTAAAGCCTTTTATGAATTCAAACATAAAGTTTATGATGTAATGAGCGAATGCTGCGGAGATGAAATGAGATTCCCGTTTCATCTTATGCTTGGTAAAGCCACCGCAAGCACTAATTCCGGTGTCCGTTCGGAATACAGGCAGTATTTTATTTACTCTCCGTTATTCGATTCTCAAAACACAAAATTGAATGAGATACGCTGCTTATTTACACGGATGAAATTAATGTATGAAGAGTTCTTACTAACTGAAAAACAATTTAAAGAGAACAGGGGATTTTTAGATCAGGTTGTGAAAATAACTCCAAGCCGTTATGGTCATGTTTATTTATCAGACAGATGTATTCCGTATTATTATAATGTGACCGATAAAGGGAAAGAGCTTTATCAATACTGGAACTATAATAAAACGCGGAGAGGAAATGCACGGTTTAACCTGAGTTATAACTCAAACAAATATTCTTCCTCAGCGCCTGTTGTATCTCCTCTGGAATACGATACAGAGAGATTTAATTTTTTCAGAGTTGAAGGCCATATTGGGAAAAGTATAAACACAGCTATGCCTGAAGTTAAAAAAGTTCAGCAGGTAAATAATTTACCGTTTGATATAATTCCTCTCAGCGCAGATCTGTTCGGGACTCTGCTCAGGGGAGAAGATCCAAAATGCATAATACAGGATCTTGAATCGGATTACCGCGTTCTTATAGCTGAATTTATTTGTAAGCTGCATGAAGTATTTTGTTTTTATTCAGGTCTTACTTTCCGCAATACGGTATCGTTTATCGGAAGTATAGCCGGCAATACAAGGAGCGCCGGACCATCCGTAAATGAAATTGAATATGCAAAAATTTTAATCGAATCTGCAAGTAAGAAAAATGTTAATCTTAATCAAACATTCGCCTCGCTTCTTGTAAACAGGTTTCAGGCATCCAAGACTTACAGAAAGGGAGACACATTATCTGAACTTTGCGATCCGGTCGCCGGTACTATCGGAAGTTCATACTTAAAAAATGTGAAGAATAACATTTTCAAAAACCCTGTTGGAAATCAAAATGATTTTCAGTCTCATATTTTTGAATTCATAGACCGGATTGAAAATATGTTTCTGATTTTAATGTCGAACGAGTTATCTGAGCTAAACATCAGCGGTTTCAAAAAGGAATATGAGAAATTTGAAGAAGAAGCTAAGTGGCTTGGAATTGTTCAGCTATTGATATTAGGTGTAATAGAATCGAAAAAAAACAAAAGAAACTCAGCTTGAAGATTTCTGGAGTGATTTTGCTTTAGACATGCTTGTGTATAACAGCCAGAGGATATTGCATACCTGTTTTTTAGAAAGACTTAAAGCGTTGAAAGATGAATATGAGCGAAGAGTTGCACAGTACCGTCTGGCAAAAAATTTCAATTATTATTTTAAGCATCATGGCGGAGTTGAACATAAAGCAGGGGTCCCTGTTGGCGGAACATTTATTTTGGTTTATCATGAGGAAAGGAGGAACAGACTAATAGATGTCAGTTCTGTCTTTATTAATAAAGAGCTCGGCACATTAATGCTGTCACGTTTTCAAAATCTTTTGAAGCCTTCAGTTTCACTGAGTGAGATTGAATTTAACACAAAGCTATTGCAGGTTTCCACACTGTATCGTGACCCCGAACTGTATTTGCGTTTTAAGGATGTAATGTCAAAGTATCTGGATGATTGCAAAGACCTGCCGAAAAACAAAAGAAAGATAATACAGGATATAATAGACAAGCCGCCTGCTCAGCCTCACTTCAAACTTAAGGATGGAATGGTAATCGCGGATTTCTATGTACCTTACATGTGCTGCAGTGATTGTCCGCCTGTTGCTTATATACTGCCACCTCCGCCTAAAGATGAAACCAAACCCCCGACCATTAAGATTGAAGGAAAAAATTTTTGTGATAACGATAAAACCGAATTTCCAATATCCGTCACACCTGCCGGAGGAATTATAACCGGAGACGGAGTAAAAGTAAGGGCAGACGGGAGTTTTGTTTTTGTACCTTTAAATGTGAGTCCGGGAGCGCATACAATTACATATACTGCAAACGGTAAGTCTGTTTCGGTTACAGTACAAATAGTTACATCTCCGAATCCTAAGTTCAGTTTTGAGACAATTGTTCAGGATGGACAAATGACAGTCTTTTTAAAAAATGAATCTACCGGTACTGATGATCTTACAACTTATAACTGGCTGCTTGACGGGACTCTATTTTCCGATAAAAAAGATCCTGACCCAATCAAATTCAAAGTACAAACCCTTCCGCATACAATATTATTAAGAGCATCAAATGGCAAGTGTCCGGGTGAATTTTCCGCTGAGATAAATTTAGTAACCGAAGACAGACAAATTTCCGTTTGCAAAAATGCAGATGAGTTTCCGCTTGAACCAAACTTATCAACTACTGATACGATCAAGGTGCTGAGTAATGACGGAATAAAAATGAAAAATAAATCATTGATGATACTACCTGCTGCTACTTCTGTTAATCAGACTAACGTTTTTCACGTCTCGTACACAATAAATGGAAAACAGGTTAATGTCACAATTACTTTGATTGTTGTCAGCGCCGGCTTTACTATGAAGCTTGAACACAATCCTTCTCCCACAGCAGTATTCCCGACCATTTTAACATTAGCCGCAAAGCAGGCCGGCGCAGATAAGTACGCCTGGAAACTGACGACAGTGACCGGCTCAGGCATAGATTTTTTTACCAGGGATGTTGAAATAAATCTTTCACAGATCAACATTCCCGCCGGCACACAATTAAACATACTATTAACTGTCGGCATTATGGATCAATCAGGATCCGCTTGCGGGGACACAAAAGAATTTGTATTAACAAGAGACCTCTTTAACAAACATCTTAACAAAGGTGAATTTGATAACCTGACTACTTCATGATGGCAGCGAGTAATCTGCATTTTATTCAAAAGCAGTCAATTGAGATCAGATTCGAAAAAACTGACAGTACAATTGGAGTGCAAAATCAAATCGGTGATGTGTTTAATGAAAAAATATTGCCGCGTATGGAGCGTTTGTTTGATGAATTGTTTGGAAAAAATTATCATGCATCAATAGATAAACTCGAAATTGACTGCGGAATTTTAAATCAAAAGAATCGGGAAAATGAATTTGCAGAGCAGTTCATTCGTAAGTTAAAGAAGAATTAGTACAGGTAAATAAAAAAGAAATTGATTTTAAGAAGATTGAAGAAATGAATGCTGCTGAAACATTCTTCTTTTTTCTAAAGAACGGTTACATGCCCTGGAACAGCAGGACTCTTTCAATCAGAGAAATCGAACAGCTTACATCACCTGATGAAAAGTTTATTTCAAAGCTTAAAGAATTGATAAAAAAAAATGAAGTTGCTGCAGAAAGATTAGTCAATCAGTTTTCAGAAAGTTTTACTGAAAAAGTAATACGGCTATTTATTGCCGACGATAAAACCGGAATTTTACAAAAAATATTTTCGAAAACAGACAGACTTCCGTCCTTTAAAAAAAATGTCTGGATTGAAATATTAAAAACATCTGCGCCGGATGAAAATATTGTCGGAGAGCTTTCAAAACCTTTTGAAGATAAAAGAAAAGAAGAAAGAAAAATGGATGCGGAACAGGAAAAACCGGATGCAGCATACATCAGGAATTCCGGACTTGTAATCCTGCATCCTTTTTTGCCTGCGTTATTTGGAAATATTGGTTACCTGGAAAAAGATGAATGGCTCAATGAAGAAGTTCAGCAGAGGGCGGTTGCGCTTACACAATTTATGATGACAGGTAATGAAGAGTATCCCGAGTTTGATTTGATTCTGAATAAGATATTATGCGGTTATGATATTGATAAAACATTACCGGCGATTTCAGATTAAGTGAATTTGAAAAAAGTGAGGCGAATGATCTGTTGGAATCAGTCATTAAGCATTGGTCTGCACTGAAAAATACAAGTGCAGAAGGTTTGAGGAATACATTCTTTTTACGCGCCGGAAAACTTACAATGAATGAGGGAGAATGTTTATTGCAGGTTGAGCAAAAATCAGTTGACATATTATTGAATAAATTACCATGGGGAATTTCGATGATCAAACTTCCGTGGATGGAAGATATATTAAAAGTGGAATGGAGTTATTAATTATTGGAACACAGATTTATCATCATTAACTTAAAAAATAATTATCATGGCAGATCAAAACAAAACATACACATACCGGGCGGAAAGAAAGTTTACTTAAAAATCGGATGATGAATTTGTAGTCAGAGCATTGCCCGGTAATCTCCTACAGCAGAATTTATTAACATGGAAAAAGTTTCTTCAGCTTCAACTAAAGTAAAAGTAGATAAAGGTGAGCTTGACAGAATGATGATGATGAACCGTGAAAAGGCTCCGACTCATCATGCGTATTATTCAGAGGACGGTAATAATGAATTTCTTATTACAGACAGGATTCTTGTTTCATTTAAAAAAGAGCTTAAGGATGAAAAGGTTGATGCGTTTGCGGGTAAGTATGGACTTCTCAAATTGGAAAAATATACTGATAAGGATTATCTTTTCTTAGTCACGGAGCATACAGGTATTAATCCGGTGAAATTGGTAGTAAAACTCACTGAGGATGAACCTTTAGTCGCTTATGCCGAAAACGATCTTACCCAAAGAATGAAGAAATATTCTTTAACTCTGCCAGCTGATACTGTTTATAATAATCAATGGCATCTTCATAAAAATTTTGTAAACATTGATTTTGATCAGCGTTCAAGCAGCCGGTGCGATGAAGCATGGATTCTGCTGGATAATTTTGGTGTCAGTGATGTAGTGATTGGTGTCACAGATGACGGCTGTAAACTTGATCATGGAGACTTTGATTCTGTAAATAAATTTGCCACATGGGGATATATGAGCGGTTCGCAACTTATCACCAAATCTGACATAAATGCAAATCCAAACAAGATGTATACTGCGGGGGCTAATCACGGAACATCCTGCAATGGAGTTATCGCAGCGGAAGCAGATGGAATACTCACAGTCGGTGCAGCTCCTAATTGTAAATTGTCGCCGATAAAGTGGGAGTCCGATGGACCTTCTCTCTTTATTAGCGATTCAAAATTTTTAACTGTACTGAATTACATTGGAGATAAAGTAGATGTACTTTCAAATTCCTGGGGCAGCAGTCCAACAAGTTTTTGGTCAACTGTAGTAGTGAACAAAATTACACAATTGGCTCAGAACGGTGGAAGAAGAGGTAAGGGAATTGTTTTTCTTTTTGCTGCCGGAAACGAAAATTGTCCTATAAGCCATGATTCAAATTTAAATATTCCATATGATGACGGATGGTCATTCTTTAGTAACAGCTGGCACTGGGTTGGTGTTAAAACGTCAAGACATTTTGCTCATAATCTCGTCGGAATTCCCGGTGTCATGCACGTCGCAGCTTTAGCAAGCAACGCTCAGAGAAGTCATTATTCTAATTACGGGACCGGGATTGATATAAGCGCACCTTCAAGCAATATGCATTCGTATTCCCGATTAACGGTAAGGGGACTTGGCATTTGTACAACAACCGGGGAAAGTACAGGCATTGATTTGGAGTTTGGAGGAACGTCAAGTGCCACACCATTAGTGGCAGGTATCGCAGGATTGGTAATTTCCTCAAATCCAAATTTAACAGCGATGGAAGTTATTTCCATTTTAAAACAAACAGCATCGAAAGATTTGAATATGCAGGGATACAGCAGAACACCCTCCGCAAATTTTGATACCAACACATCATGGGATATTTCTCCTGTCACCCCTCACAATACAGGAGCATTCAAAAATATCGGAAGCCCGGATGGAACATGGAGTTCGTGGTTCGGGTATGGGAAAGTTGATGCATTCGAAGCTGTGAAGAAAGCGAAAAGTATGTTGGCAGTGAACAACACTAATTCGGTAAAAATTATTTCTGCGCTGGTAAATCCT
>JADJTX010000043.1 GCA_016710985.1 Ignavibacteria bacterium | reverse complement strand
TCTACTATTACGGTTGTAACACTTGTTATTAAACCTGTGGTTAAAGTAATTAATATAAGCATCATTAATATCCAATTAATATTTATTAATCCCATAACGGAAGCATAAATCAGAAAAATAATTGAAGCTGCTTTCACCAGTGGAGAAATTAATTCAAAGAAAAAATAATATGGAAATGCCAGCAAGCCGATAGTTAAATATTTCGGATCGAACAGCATTTTCGAATGCAAAAATAAGCACTCCGCCAGACCCTGATGCCAACGTGATCTCTGCTTAAAAATATTTTTCGAATTATCCGGTACTTCCGTCCAGCAAAGCGGTTTTGCAAGATAAACAATCCTGCCGTGCAGTTTATTTTCGTAATAATATCTCCACAGTCTTACAACTATTTCCATGTCTTCACATACTGTACTCTTTTCAGTTCCAAACATCTTCCTGATATACTTATGATCATTCTTTAAATTTAAAAACCCGCCGATATTAAGCAGATCCGTTCTTCTGAAAACAGAGAAAGCGCAGACATAATCAGAAGGGAATTTATTTTACTCAACCCCATTCTTGATATTAAAAAAGACTTTATATATTCGGTAATTTGCCAGAGGACCCAAATATTTCCCGGCATTCTGAAGTTGATGATTTTGTCATTCTCAATGACTGTATCATTTGATATTGCTATCTGTCCTCCTGTTACGAAAACTCTCTTATCTATAAGCATAGGAAGAATTACTTTTTTAAGAGAACTTTCATCCAATAATCAGTCAGCATCAATTGTACATACAAAATCGCCTTTGGAAATATTAATCCCCGCATTTATTGCATCTGCCTTCCCGCCGTTTGATTTATCTATTAAAATTACTTTTCCGTTATTCAAATTATATACAGACTTGACTTCTGCTGTACTTATTATATTCTTGTAACCGGAATCCGATACTTTAAAATTGAATGAATTGAGAAGAGTTTGTACTGTATTATCTTTAGAGCCGTCATTAACAATTATTATTTCAAAATCCGGATAATCCAGTTTACTGAGCATATTTATACACTGGACTATGGATACTTCTTCATTATATGCAGGGACGATGATTGAAGCCTTAGTGTAATAACTGCTTGTTTCATCTTCAGTTTCATACTTTTTTTTAACAGAATTGAATGAGAAAAGAAATACCAGAAACAGCAGGAAATCTATAAGGAAATAACTTGTGAAGTAAATGATAAATAATTTTTCGATTACTCTGGCAATCAAGTTTTCCAAATATGGAAGGAGGTTTTATATTATAAAAATAAGAGCAAAACACACCGGATTCTATTCAAAAATTATAGTTTAAGAATTACATTTCTGAAGATTTGAATATCAAATTACTGTGTCATTGTAAAGACAATCAACATCATTCATTAGTTTAAAACAAAATTGTAATAGTCATTGCAAAAATTTACCGTTCTTTTGAAATCCGGTGCCCGGTATTGTGAACCAGCGGATTGCGTTATTCATTTTTCATTTTATGTTTAAGTTTAATAAAATAATTTATTCAAGTTAACCGATTTTAAATTATGGAACTATTTTTTGCCACGAGTTACGCGAATTCACACGAATTATTTTAATAGTCATTTAACTCATTTCGTTAATTCGAGCTAATTCGTGAAATTCGTGGCTATCGCTCACTTTAAATTTTTGAAGCGGTCAACTTAAATAATTTATTCAAAAGTAACAATGTTAGTTTAAACTTACTTCTTTAAAATTGACAATTTACTATTAACTAATAATGAAAACCTTATTTATAAATGCAAAGGTCTGGCTTGGAAATAATTCATTTACCGATGCCATAGGATTTGATTCTCACACCGGAAAAATAATCTTTACCGGAAATACCCGCGAAACAAAGTATGCACAGAGAGAATATCACGAAGTTGTCGACCTTAAGAAAAGACTTGTTCTTCCTGCATTTACAGACGGTCATTGTCATTTCATAAAAGGAGCATATGTAAACTCACAGCTCAATCTCAGAAATGCACAAATAAAAATGACTTCATTAACACGATAAAAGAATTTAAAAAGCAGAAAGGAAACAAGTGGATCTACGGCGGATATTTTTCAGATTCTAATTTTCAGGAAGTTATAAATTTAAATAAAGCTTTCCTTGATGAAATTAATGCGGATGTCCCGATTATCATTTCAAAATTTGATATGCACTCGGCATTTGCAAATTCAAAAGCGCTGGAATTATCCGGGATACTGAATAAAGCGGACGATTTTACGTCCGAAGAAATAGTCAGGGATAACAACAATATTATTACAGGCGAGTTGAAAGAAAGAGCGATGTATTTTGTAATGGATAAGATTCCCGTTGCATCATTAACAGAGAGAACAGAAGTTGTAGTTAAACAATTGCAAAAACTTCATTCGCTTGGAATCACTGCGATATCAGACATTACTCTGGGAGAGGATCTGGAGATTTATAAAAAGCTCATTGAAGAAAATAAATTACTGCTGAGAGTTGACTCACGACTGCCGTTCACTGAGTTTTACAACCTGAAAAAATATCAGGAAGAATTTTCCGGAATATCTGATCTGATAAAGTTTAATTCTCTGAAGGCATTCTATGATGGCTCCCTTTCAAGCAGGACAGCGTTGATGCATTCGAATTATAAAAATGCAAAACACAATGGTATAAAAACCGAATTTGTCAACAGAGGTGAGTTTGAAAAATCAGCTTTTGAAATTGATGAAGCGGGATATCAGATGTCAGTTCATGCAATTGGTGATAAAGCAGTTACAGAGCTGCTTGATCTGAATGAAGAATTAATCAGAAAATTTGGAAACAGAGACAGAAGATTCCGTATAGAGCATGCACAGCACATCCGGGAGAATGATCTCCACAGGTTTAAAGAATTGAATATAATTGCATCAGTACAACCGACTCATTTATTCAGTGATGCAAAGACAGCAATGGAAATTCTAGATGATTACAAAATTGAACATAACTATAAAAAACTTTTTGATATAGGAGCTGAAGTATGTTTTGGCACTGACTTTCCCGTTGTCGGTGAAAGTCCGTTTGAAACTATTTATTATGCTATGACAAGAAAAGCAAATGGTTTTGAAAATGGTTTCGTTACTGAAAATAATATTTCATTAGTTGATTGCCTTGGAAGCATATACAATCAATCAATGCTTTTGCAACTTACGACGAAAAGGAAAGAGGAAGTCTTGAAGTCGGAAAAGTTGCTGATTTGGTCATAATGGAAGATGATCTTTTTGAAATGACAGGTGATGAAATTAAAGATGCGAAAGTTTTAGAGACGTATTTCGGAGGAATTGTATTGAGTAGTGAGTAATGGGTATTGAGTAGGTATTGGGTATTGGGTTGGGTGTTTGGGTTTGAGTATTGGGTATTGAGTTGGTATTGAGTATTGGGTTGAGTTGATGCTGAGTATTGAGTTACGAACCACGAGTTACGATTACAATTACTAATACTCACTACTCACTACTCACTACCCACTACTCAATACTCAATACCAATACCTAATACTAATTCTGCAGACTATTTATCTCACTTGCTCTTTTATAAGCATTCATCATATCAATAACTCCGCCTGATTTTGACATGTTGGAAAATAATTCTTTTGGTTTATCTTTAACTTTTACAGTCAGTCCGGGATATTGTCTTGCTGATGAAAATGATCACTTCTTTCAATTGCTGTGCTGTAAGATTTGGAAAGTAAGATTTCAATATTGCTGCAATGCCCGATACTTCAGGTGATGCCATGCTTGTTCCGTCAATTTTTTTATATTTGTTATTTGGAATAGTAGAATTAATCTGAACACCCGGAGCAAATATATCTACAACTTCTTTGGAATAATTACTGAAAGGCGCTGCCAGATCATACTTAAGATTTTTATTTTCCGGATCCTTTTCTTGTGACCATTTCTTCATCCAGGAGTTAGCGCCTACAACTATCATATTAGAGAAATATTTCTTTTCACCGTTTTCCTAAAGATATTTCCTCGGATAGTTTACAATGTCCGTAACGTTATCTCCTTCATTTCCGGCGGAGATTACAAACAACACCCCTTTTCTTCCGCATACTTTATCGCATCAACAACAAATTCCGGATCCTGTGAAAAATATTTTCCGGCTGACATATTGATTATGCTTGCGCCGTTATCCACTGCATACCGGATGGCGTTTCCTATATCTTTGTCTCTTTTCATCCCCTTCATTCGGAACGGCACGAAGAAGCATCAGCTTTGCAAAAGGCGCCTGCCCGGTCTTCTTAGATGCAATGATACCGGCAACGTGTGATCCGTGAATTTCAACTTTATCCGAGACATCATTCTTGCCGTAATTCGTTTCAAGCATAATTTCCGGATTGTCTCCGATTAGCATATAAGTATCAGTAGTATCAAAATAATATTTTACTTTGTTTTTATATTCTTCATTAAGTTCTGTCAAGTTCATTTTTATCCATTCCGAAAAATAAATAAACTCCGAGTATTATGGAAGCCGCATCACTTACTTTGCCTTCCGGAAGGCTCATTGAAATACCCTGAAGCTTTTCCGGATCAGTGGTAACGCCTTTTTGTTTAAGAATCGCCTCTGCTTCAATTAATTCAGCCAGGGTTTCCGATACGCCGTCGCTTGTTGAAATAGTTTCATCTTTCTTTGAATCATATTCTTCCATAACCTTCTGATAATAAGGATCTGTTTTCGGAGTGCCTGCTTTCTTTAATCTTTTATACTCTCTTGTAACTTCAAGTGATAAATATTTTGCGTTACCCAAAAAATTCCATCCGTGAAAGTCATCAACATAACCATTGTTGTCGTCATCAACACCTGCTGCCCCGTTCATTTCTATTTCATTGATCCATATATTGTCTTTTAAATCAGGATGGTCCGTATCAAAGCCTGAATCAATGACTGCGACTATTACTTCTTTCCTTTCCGGGACAAAATCAAGTGTGTTAATATATTCATAAAACGCTTTTGTACGTGTTCCTTCATAGCCGTCTTTATCCGGGTCCATTACACCCCAGTCAGGAAGGTCACCTTCACCAAATTTGTTTTCAAATGCTTTTATTAAATATGAATTGAATTTTTCTTTGTTCAGATCGGAGGGTTTGAAACTCAGGAAGCTAAAACTGATAATAAATGCAGTAATTAAAAGTAAAAACCCTGTAGGTTTGTTTTGTAATTTCATATAACTAAAATCTTTAATTTTATATATTGAGGTTATAAGTTAGATATTACAACGAACAGAAAGAAGTCTCAAAAATTGACCGCTGATTACAATTGATAACGTTGATTGCATTGATTATTTAAATGACCCGATTAAATAAATTAGGAAATATTTAACTGATCGGATTGTATACTGCTAACAGAAATTAGGATTGATAGTTTCAACAGAACTTCCAAAAAATATTAAAAATTATGACCAATCATTACGATAATTATTTACATTATAAAAAAAGAGTTGATGAGATCTTATCACACTCGATTGAAAAGCAAAAACCGGAGGCATTATATGAACCTCTTGAAATATGTTTTAACCGGCGGAGGTAAAAGGATCAGACCAATGATGGTAATTTTTTCCTGCGAAGCATCGGCGGAAAACCGGAAGATGCATTGAATGCAGCTGTTGCAATGGAGATGCTGCACAATTTTACACTTGTTCATGATGACATAATGGATAATGCAGATACAAGACGAGGGAGTCAGACTGTTCATAAGAAGTGGAATGAGAACGTTGCAATACTTACCGGTGACCATTTAATTGGATTAGCATATTCTTATTTATTGAAAACAAAATCAGACAAGACTCAAGAAATTTTAAAAGCATTTACAGAGGGAATTATAGAAGTTTGTGAAGGACAAAGTTTTGATAAAGAGTTTGAAGAAAGGAAAGACGTTTCATTGGATGAGTACATTATGATGATAAGAAAGAAGACAGCAAAGATGCTTGAGACTTCAGCAATAGTCGGAGCTTTGATAGGAAACGGAAATACTGAACAGGTCGAGAATATAAGAAACTACGCAGCGAACATCGGGCTTGCATTTCAGATACAGGATGATCTGCTTGACATTACTGCAGATGAGACTGAATTTGGGAAAAAGATAGGCGGAGATCTCGTCGAAGGAAAGAAGACTTATTTGTTACTGAAAGCAATGGAATCTGTGACTGATGAAAAGGATAGATCAAAAATTATGAACATTGTAAATAAGACAGGATTAAGCCCCAATGATACTGTAGCGATATCTGAGATTAAAAATATTTATTTAAAATACGGGATTATAGATTCGGCTCAGAAAGAGATTGAACATTATACAAAGCTTGCTGATAAATATCTGAATACATTATCCGAAGGCGAGAGTAAGGAAAGATTGAAATGGTTTTCGGGGATGCTGATGGGGAGGAGCTTTTAAATAATTAAAGGCATATTAATAATGACCGCTGAAAACGATATAAAAAAAAACAAATCCCAACCAGATACAAAGTGATAGTGGTAATTATAATTTTTATTGTGATGAACATGCTCAGCCTGAAATATTGTTTAATGGGGTTTGGAATCTTTGTAATTTTAATGCTTTTTATATCTGCTGTTTTAGGAATATTTTTTTTAATGGCCGGTATATTTGAATTTTACCTTCATCGAAACTTTAGAATTAGCAAATACATTGGAATTTTATCTTTAATTTGTTTTTCATCAATTATTAGTAGTAGATATATTTCAGACTATCAGGTAGATTTATCTAAGGAAAAAGCAAAAGCAATTGTTGATGCATTAGAAAAATATAAATCTGTTAATAATCAGTATCCAGAAAAATTTTCAGAACTAATCCCTGAGTATGTTGAAACAATACCAAATTCATGTATGGGTTGGTTTGATGAACCATTTAGTTATTTTAAAGGACAAGTATCTGGAAGCCTTAACATAACCTTTCCAAGTTATGGTGGAGGTATATATTTGTATTCAAGTTCTTCTTCAAAACCAAAATGGATTTTAACAGACTGAATAAATCGAATGGGTAAAGTTTGTTAGTTTGAAATAAAATATTTAGTCAATTATCTCCGCACTGCGGAGACAATTGACTGGACTCACAGTAAGGAGGTTATCACAAATTGTGATAACTCGAAAAATATATCATAGTAATCATTGTTATCATTATAAATCATAGTTAAACCTAACCCATAGTCATTGATAGAAACTGAAGTAACAATAGTAAACAAAGCCGGGATGCACACGAGACCTGCATCTTCAATAGTAAGGATCGCCGCGAAATATAAAGCGGATTTTTTTATTTCCAAAGACGGATTTGAGGTCAACGGGAAAAGCATAATCGGCGTGATGACACTTGCGGCTGAACAGGGTTCAACTCTGATGCTTAAATTTGATGGTCCGGATGAGAAAGAACTTTCGGAAGAAATGGTAAAATTCTTTGCGGACGGATTCGGGGAAATGTAATGGAAGCAACAATTCAAAATATAAGATCAAAGATATTCTCTTCAGAAAAGTTTTCACAGCTTAAAGATCTATTGAAAGAAAATTCCGGTAAAGTGATCTTAAGCGGTGTAAGCGGTTCTATGGCTTCGTTTATTACAGATTACATTTATCAGAATGCAGGTAAAAAGATATTTTATGTATCACACGACAATGACCGGATCGTAAAATTAAAGGACGATCTTGAACTTATTGATTCATTGCAAAACATTTCAATATACTCTACCAAACTTTCCGACAGCGAGTCGACTTCTAAAATTCTCATTGACCTTTCCGAGGGAAATGAATTCATAGTAATAGCAAATGCATCCGAGCTTGGGAATAAGATCATTTCCAAAGATAAATTCAAAGCTTCAATAATCGAGCTGAAGAAAAATGAGAATTACAGCTTCGATGAATTACTGAATACTCTTTAGAAATATAATTTCAACAGAAAGGATTTCGTAGATGAAGCGGGAGATTTTTCGGTAAGAGGCGGGATCATAGATTTTTTTGCTGAGAATCTGGAAAGTCCTGTAAGGATAGAGTTCTTTGGGGATACTATTGAATCAATAAGAGAATTCGATCTGAATTCGCAGAGGTCTGTGAGAGAGATTGATTCTGTAAAGATCGGAATAAATCTGAATGCAGATGAAGAGGAAATAAATTATGAGCCCGATGAAATTGTAATTAATTATGTACCTGACGATGCAGTCGTTATTATTGATGAGCCGGAAATTACATTCAATGAGATTAAAGAGGAGCTTGGAAAAGAGTTAAGTAAGTTTAAAAGATATATCTGACTTCATTCACAAACATGATCGCTGATTTTAATGATCACTCTGATTCCGCTGATTTTAAGTTGATTAATTTTGATTCGAAACCGCAGCCGGATTTTCATTCGAATCTGAAGGGGATATATCAGAATCTTTGTGAGAACATTAAAAATGGTTATGAAGCTTTTGTACTTGCTTCGGACGAACATCAGGCAGGCCGGATAAAAGAATTAATAGAAGATTTTGAGGATGAGAATATTATTGAACAGGATGAGAAAATACACTCAGATGCCGAAGAAGATTCGGATGAAATAAAAAGTGATCCGGAATTCAGCATTAAGAATAAATTCAAAGTAATCCCTGAATCCATTCACAACGGATTCATTTTTAATGATCTGAAGATCTTAATTTACACCGAGCATCAGATCTTCGGAAGATACTTTAAGCAGATAAAGAAGCGTAAGCTTAAATTCAAAGGTCTGACGTTTACCGAATTAAAGGAATTACAGTATGGAGATTATGTTGTACACAGGGATTTCGGAATTGGAAAATATTCGGGTCTGAAAAAGATCACTGTCGGGAATAATAATCAGGAAGTTGTAGTACTCACTTATCACGGAACCGACAAACTTTTTCTGAATCTCAACAACATTAATTTAATAAAAAAGTATTCCGGAGCCGAAGGTCATGCGCCGACCCTCACAAGGCTGGGCGGCGGTGAGTGGGATAAGCTAAAAGCAAAGACAAAGAAACAGGTTAAAGACATTGCAAGGGATCTGATCATACTTTATGCTAAAAGAAAATCGGAGATTGGATTTAAATTTTCAGGAGACACACACTGGCAGAAAGAGCTTGAAGCGAATTTTATGTATGAAGATACTCCGGATCAGGTCAGGGCGACAGTCGAAACAAAGGAAGACATGGAAAAGGAAAATCCTATGGACAGATTGGTTTGCGGTGATGTTGGTTTCGGGAAAACGGAAGTCGCGATAAGGGCAGCGTTTAAATCAGTGATGGATAATAAGCAGGTCGCGGTACTTGTTCCGACGACAATACTTGCGGTTCAGCATTACAATACTTTCAGAGACCGGCTCTCACCTTTCGCAGTTGAAGTTGATAATATTACACGATTAAAAAATTCCAAAGAACAGAAGAAGATTTTAGAAAAATTAACAGAAGGTAAATTAAACATTCTCATAGGCACGCATCGCATTTTATCCAAAGACATAAATTTCAAAGACTTAGGATTGCTGATAATAGATGAAGAGCAGAGATTCGGTGTGAAGGCGAAGGAGAAGCTGCGTAGTCTGAAGCCAAATGTTGATACACTTACATTGACAGCGACTCCGATTCCGAGAACTTTAAATTTTTCTTTACTCGGTGCGAGAGACTTATCAATTATAAATACTCCTCCGAAGAACAGTAAGCCGATTGTAACAGAGATCATAAAGTTAGACTGGACTCAGATAGCCGGGATCATAAGACACGAACTCAACCGTGGCGGACAGGTTTATTTTGTAAATGATAAGATAAAAAATCTTCATACACTCGGAGACACGATCAAGACTTATGTTCCTGAAGCAAAGATCGGAATTGCTCACGGGCAAATGGATGGAAAGGATCTGGAAAATGTTGTTATCAATTTCATTGAAAAAAAACTGAACGTTCTTCTCTGTACAAAAATTATCGAGTCCGGACTTGATATCCCGAATGTAAATACGATTATTATAAACAATGCTAACATGTACGGACTTGCGGAGCTATACCAGTTGCGCGGAAGAGTCGGGCGGAGCGAAGTGCAGGCATTTGCGTATCTGATCTCGCCGCCGGATGCCAAGCTCACAAGGATCGCGGTGAAGAGACTTCAGGCGATAGAAGAGTTTACGGATTTAGGTTCGGGATTCAGTCTTGCGATGCGTGACATGGAAATTCGCGGTGTAGGAAATTTATTAGGAAAGCAGCAGAGCGGATTTGTTCAGGAGATAGGCTTTGATATGTTCATAAGTATAATAGAAGAAGCGGTACTTGAGCTAAAGGAGAATGAGTTTAAAGATCTGTTTGCAAATGAAGCTTCGCTTCAGAAAATTAACGAAAGCATAAAGAAAAAAATTGAAGAGAAGAGCACATTAATTGAAAATGATCTGAATGCATTGATACCGAAAGATTATATTCATAATGACACCGAGCGTCTGAATATTTACAGGCGGCTTTATGAAATGAAGAGTGAAGATGAATTAAAATCAGTTGCCGTTGAACTTAAAGACAGGTTCGGGGAATATCTCGATGATGTATCGAATCTTCTCCGTGTAATCAGGATAAAAATAAAAGCAACAGAACTTGGTCTTGAAAAAATTATTATCAGAAATAAGAATCTTTACCTTTATTTTCCTGATGACAAAGAGCATAAGATATTTGAAGGTGATTTTTATAAAAAAACTATAGATACTATTTCAAATGACAGAAACAGAAAATATAACATTGCGCCGGAGAAGGAGAGATTGGTGATTGAAGTTAGATTGGATAGTGGTGATGATGAGAAGAGGCTGGATGAGATTGAGAAATTGATCTGCGGGTGAAATAGATTTTTATTCACGAACAGTTTTATTAAATTTGCATTACTCAATTAAAAATTTAAAAAAGGAATATTGAAATGTTTAACTTACTGAAAAGAATTACTCTGCTTTCATTAGCATTAGTATTAATGTCATCTGTTGCTTTTTCACAGGATGATCCCACAATGAGTCACGAAAAACCTCTGAAATCAAATGAGCCGGTTGGGTTAAAGACTTCTGACGGAATGCTTTACGGGCAGGATTATGACGTGAGTTTGCCGGTAATGGATTACGGAGATTTACTAAAGAATGCAGACGATAACAATAACAAAGTCATAATGGTCAGAGGAAAAGTTGCGGACGTTTGTCAGGCAATGGGATGCTGGATGACAATGACAGACGGAGCAATAACAACGAGAGCTACAACCTCACACAAATTTGTTCTGCCGAAAGACATAGCCGGACAGGACGCTGTTATCATAGGTACATTTAAAGTTACCGAAATATCAGAAGAAGAAGCAAGACATTACAATGAAGAATCAAAAACCCCGGTCGCGAATGAAAGCATAGTAGGACCGCAGAAAGTTTATGAGATAGATGCCATCGGAATAAAAATATTGAATCCGGTTTCAGATTCTAACTAATTAATAAGCAATCAGATAATTAAATTTTCACCACCAAGTCACGAAGTCACAAAGACATTTTCTCAAAATATTTTCTTTGTGCCTTCGTGACTTTGTGGTTTCATATCTTCAAATTTAAAAATATGGCTAAGGAGAAATTCTGGAAAGTAAAAAGTACGAAAAAAGGTTTCAAAGGGAATTGGATACATATAAATCTTGATCAGGTCGAATTGCCGGATAAGTCAATGATAGAATTTGAAGCGATAGAATTTCAGAGACACGGAACAGGAGTTGTCGGAGAAAATAATGAAGGAAAAATCATACTTGTGAAAAACTACAGGTACATAAATGATTTTGAAAGCTGGGAAGTACCTGCCGGAACAATACCTCCGGGCATGGATCCGGCTGACTGTGTACTGGAAGAATTAAAAGAAGAAGCGGGTTGTGTAGCAGAAAAAAAAGATATAATTCACATTGGAAATTATTATCCGTCTGTTGGTTCAAGCAGCCAGATCTTTCACTGCTATTATGCAAAGAATGTTGTGCAGACTACAAATGAATTAGATACAAATGAAATTCTCGAAGCGAAATGGTTTTCTAAGGATGAAATTAAAACTATGATAAAGGACGGGACAATTAAGGACGGGTTTACATTGGTTTTGCTGCTGAGGTATTTGTTTTTGTTAAATTAACTTTAATCCTAAATATTTTACCACTAAGGCACTAAGATCACTAAGAAAATCTTTTTATTGCTTTTATCTAAACTGAACAACTAAATATTGTTTCTATATGAATTCCTTAGTGCCCTTAGTGCCTTAGTGGTAAAAAGCTTTTCCGGACTAATCAAGTTTATTTTAATTTTTCAAAATATTCTTCTTTCGGAAAATTCAGTATCATGCCTGCAACAGAAATTACAACACCAATTGATGCATAGAGAATAATTCCATTCACAAAGAGATTTGTAGTAATGCAGAACAATGCAGCAAAATCCATCACAGCAAAAGGAATTATGTGAGCGTTGAAGTAGGTTGTCTGGAAATTTGACATGTTAACTTTCTTCAATAGTAAATTCCGGATCAGTATGGACAGTGGAACAGTCATTATAAGAATGGCTAATGTCATAAGATTCACCATCTCAAAATTTTCTTTCACATTATTATTGGCAACGATAAGTCCCATTCCGTAGATAGCGACGAGTCCGACTGTGATTGCGATTCCGAGAAGTTTTATTCTTCTGACGACAATTATAAAGGTAACCTGTTTAACCAGTAGAGAGTCTTTGGACATTTTTATTTAGTATTAAGTATTGAGTATTGAGTATTGAGTATTGTGTATTGTGTATTGAGTATTGTGTATTAAGTATTGTGTATTGAGTATTGTGTATTAAGTATTGAGTATTGAGTATTGTGTATTGAGTATTGAGTATTGAGTATTAAGTATTGAGTTTTGAGTATTGTGTATTAAATTTTACTTAAAATTATTTAACGGTAGTACTGGATTTTGAATCTTGTAATTTAGTAATTTTAGAAAAATGTCAATTTGCAGAAAACAATTATTCAATGTACCCAGTACCCAATACCCAATACCCACTACCCACTAAATACTTACTACTTTACTACTTTAATTTAGAGTAAATTAACATTATTTTTACAAAAATGAAAAGTAAAGTAAACATTATAAGTCCGGATGTAATGGAAGAGGATTCAGTAACTGAAAGCGACTTTACTTCATTAATCCGTCCGAAAAGATTCAGTGACTTCATTGGTCAGGATAAAGTGAAAGAAAATCTTAAGGTATTTATTGAAAGTTCAAAGAAGCTGAATGAATCACTCGATCATATTTTATTCACAGGACCGCCGGGATTAGGTAAGACGACTTTAGCAAACATAATTGCATACGAATTAAATACGCACATTGTCACTACATCCGGACCGATCATAGAAAAGCCCGGAGATCTGGCAGGAATGCTGACTAAACTAAGGGAAGGTGAAATTCTTTTTATAGATGAGATACACAGAATTCCTAAAGTAGTTGAAGAGTTTTTGTATTCCGCGATGGAAGAATATAAACTCGACATTATGATAGATCAGGGACCGGCGGCAAGAAGCATTCCGATAAAGTTAGAGAAGTTTACATTAATAGGAGCGACTACAAGACAGGGACTGCTTTCATCACCGATGCTCGACAGGTTCGGTATTAACTGTCATCTCGACTATTATGTAACGGCTCATCTCGTCGAAATAGTAAAACGTTCGGCAAGGATAATGAACCTTAAAATTTCCGAAGACGGTGCATTTGAAATTGCAAAGAGAAGCCGTGCTACACCCAGGATAGCTAACCGGCTCCTCAGAAGAACCCGTGACTTTGCTATCGTGAAAGGTGACGGCAACATTACAAAGGAAATTGCAGATTACGCTTTGACTTCATTGGACGTTGATGAATACGGTTTAGACAAAATGGATAAGAAGATTCTCGAGACAATTATTTTAAAATATAACGGAGGACCCGTCGGGCTTTCAACAATTGCTGCATCCATCGGAGAAGATCCCGGAACAATTGAAGATGTTTATGAACCTTTTCTGATGATCGAGGGTTTCATAAAACGCACGCCAAAAGGGAGGGAAGCAACTAACCTTGCTTACAAACATCTTGGAATAATTGGAAAAAAGAAGTCGAAGATTGAAAACAGTTTGTTTGAATAAGAATATATGTAAGCAATTTTACATTTATCAATTTTATAATTATGATACAAATAAGAAAAAAAGAAATAGTTATTCCACTTACAACCTGGAATGAGTTAAAAAGAAATGATTATTTCAAAGACATAATAGAAGTTCTTGAAGATAGTGTACTGCTTGAAAAGACAAAAAAAGAATCAAAAGGTTTTATCGACCTGGACGAATATATTGGCTATAGAGTAAAAAAAGAACAGTTGAGTCAGCAAATGAACAGGAAAAAATTAAAGAAGAAAAAGGTAAGTGTATAAAATAAAGCTTGATCAAAATTCAAAAAAAGATCTTGATAAAATTGAATATCAAATTGTCAGAAGAATTTTTGACAAGATTAAATCCCTTGAAGATGAACCACGTCCTTATGGTTCAATTAAGCTCAAAGGTGAAAATGCTTATCGTTTAAGATTAGGAAACTACAGA
Source organism: Ignavibacteria bacterium (assembly GCA_016710985.1). Classification (GTDB taxonomy): domain Bacteria; phylum Bacteroidota; class Ignavibacteria; order Tepidaquicellales; family Tepidaquicellaceae; genus JAGPCH01. The sequence goes on along the minus strand of JADJTX010000043.1, from coordinate 12,791 downwards.
ATATTATATGAAATAGATGATAAGAAAAAAGTAGTATATGTCTATAATGTTCTTCACCGAAAAGATGCTTACAGATAAGTTTTAAAAGTTAATTTGAACACAAGAAATATTAATCCCCAAAGAGTTTGAGAAATCTATATGTGTAAAAGTAATTAATAATTTTTTATGAAAACATTCAAAGAAGCATTTATTATTTTAATTTTAAGTACAGTCCTCGGATTCGCTGCAAATGCAATAAGTTCTAAAGGAATTCCATTAATTAGAGATGACAGCGAGAGGTTTGTCATTGACAGCTCCAAAGCAAATGAAATTGATTTTAAAAATAAGAGAGGAAAATTAAATAAAGCCGGATTTTATCAACCGGTAAACATACCTGTTGAAGCCGCGAAACACCTTTATGATGAAAATATTAAATTCATAGACGGAAGAACTTCTGAAGAATTTCAGACTGGACATATAAAAGGAGCATTCAATATTCCATATATAGTTTTTAAAGATAAGTCAAATGAGGAGAAGCTTGAAATGTTAAAGAATTTCAGCAAAGATGAAATATTAGTATCATATTGCGGAAGTGATTCCTGCGAGATCAGCATAGACAATGCTTACGAAATCGCAAAAGTTGGATATAATGATATGAAGATTTACCTCGGCGGTTATAAGGAATGGAACAAACTCGGTTATCCTGTAGAAAAATAAAATTACAAAATGAAGTTATTATCCAATAAGTATTTCCTCATAATATTAAGACTGATCGTTGGCGGGTTTTTCATTTTTGCATCACTGGACAAGCTGATGAATCAGGAAGAGTTTTCGAAGGCAATATATAATTATAAGTTTCTTCCCTCAGTATTCATAAATGTTTTCGCAATAGTTCTTCCTTATGTTGAATTCATAGCAGGTATTTTCTTGATATCAGGCATTTATAAAAGAGGAAGCTCATTTATAATTATTTTTTTATTAATAATTTTCATCATTGCGCTGGTTCAGGCATATGCAAGAGGTCTGGATATAAATTGTGCATGTTTTTCACTTGAAAGTTCAGGAGAAAAAAGTGATATTTTCCAGAGAATAATTGAAGACATACTTCTTTTAACCGCAACTGTAATAATTTATATTAAATCAAAAATAATAACTATAAATAATCAATAAGGAGAATCAACAATGAGTAATTTCATCCAGTCAAAGGCAGCTAAAGCCGGTTATCTGATATTAGGGTTGCTGGTCATTTCATCTGTAATGTTTTTTCTAATGAACAATTCAAAGCTTTCCGCTTCCGTTAGCGCTTCAAAGATATTGTTTGAAGAAGAGTTTCACGATTTTGGAACAGTTGGTCAGGGACCTGTTCTTGAATATTCATTCAAGTTTACCAACAAAGGGAAATCACCGTTGATCATTGAAAAAGTTCAGCCGTCATGCGGATGCACCGGAGCAACAACCGGCGGTCAGAATGAATATGCAAAAGGTGAAAGCGGTGAAATAAAAGTAACCTTCAATACACAGGGAAGAACCGGGCATCAGGAAAAACATATCATTGTTTTTACAAATGATCCTGATATGCCGCAGGCAAATCTGAAATTCACCTGTAATATCGATGAGAAAATGCAGTAAAAGTAAAAATTAAAAAAATTTCAAAGGAAGTAGGGATTAATCATAATTCCTACTTTCTTTTTATATAAACCAAATATTAGCCTCATGAAAAAAATATTTTCTATTTTTATTATCCTGATAATAAATACAGGTTATTCACAGGATAACAGCATGAAATTGTTCAGTGTAAATGAATCGAAAACATTCAGCAAGTCGGAAGAATACCAAAAACAGGTTGACGATGCTGTAATATTTAATCTCAACGAAGAATTGTACCGGTCTATCTTTGAACAGAAAAGACATGATTTTACTTTGTCGATCCCGATCTCAGCAAATGAAAATATTAATGCTGATCTTGAGAGATTTGAAATACTGTCACCGGATGCAAAATTTATAGAAAAATCTTCATACGGAGAAAAAGAGTTAGATCTGAGAAATATAATCTTATCCTATAAAGGGAAGATCTCAGGTAAAGATAACTCGTTTGTTTCCATTACATTTTATGAAGGGAAAATTACGGGACTGATTGAATCCGGTAATGAAAAGTTTGTGATCGGAGCATTAAAAGATTCAGAAGGCAAGGAAACACAGGATCATATTATTTACAATATCAGCAAGGTAAAATCCGGCCGGGATTTTAAATGCGGCACTAATGATGAAGTACCCGATGATATATTAAAAAAGATACGGGAAATTGACGGGAAACCTTTTGACCGCATGACCTCTAGTCTCTTGATTGCTAAAGTTGCAATAGACGTTGATTTCTTTACCTATACCATTTACGGAAACTCCGTACCCAATGCCTCGGCTTTTGCTTTAGCGATCATGTCCTGCGTTTCAGCTGTATATGTGAAAGATGAAAATGTAAAACTTGAAATAAGCTATCTGCGGGTATGGACAACACCGGATCCATATACTTCAGAAGACGGCTCGCAGATGTTAAATCAGTTTCGCAGCGAATGGGTAGCAAATCAGGGAGGGGTTGACAGAACAATTGCACACTTGATTAGCAGAAGAAATAATATAAATGTTGCAGGCATTGCATATCTGAATGTATTATGTAATACAGGTTTTGGTTATGGTTTGAGCGCAACTTTGAGAGGTGTAATAAATCAACTTCCAAGTTATTCATACGATACCGAGACAGTGGCTCACGAGATCGGACATAATTTCGGCTCACCGCATACTCATAATTGCAGCTGGGTAGGCGGACCAATTGATACATGTTCTGATGTCGAGGGCGGTTGTTATAACGGACCGCTTTACGGGACAGTCGGTACAATTATGAGTTACTGTGACATTTCAGCCGGTGGCTCTGTTGTAATGGATTTCGGACCTCAGCCCGGAGCACTCATTAGAAGTTTTGCAGAAAATGCTCCGTGTCTTACTGTATCAAACCAGCCGGTGTACACTGCATTTCCAAACGGAGGAGAGATCTTCAGAACATTAACAACATCAAAGATTTACTGGGGAAGTTCATTAACAGGAAATGTAAATATTGAATATACAACAAATAACGGGACCTCCTGGGTTAACATTGTAAGTAATGTTCCTGCCCAGCAGAGACAGTATGACTGGAACATACCTTACACAGGATATACGAATCAGGCAAAGGTCAGAGTTTTGGATTCGGGTAATCCGTCTGTCGGCGATACGAGTGATGCTGCATTCAATATTATTCTGGCATATTTACCTTTTAACCTAAACTCACCTCCGACTCAGACAAGAATTATTACATCATCAGTCAACGGAGAGATACAAAAGTTTGACTGGACCAGAACAGGAACCCATCCTTCACTGAAGTATAAATTTAAAATAAGAAAGATTGGTGCCGGAGGAGTAGATTTTACTTATGATAGCGATAACAACGGCGCTGACACAGTGATCAGTCTCAGAAAAAGTTTTCTCGATTCACTGGCTCAGGCGATAGGCACAACCGGAGATTCGGTAAGGTGTTCCTGGAGAGCATGGGCTTTTAACGGTTTTGATTCAGCTGCAACTAACAACACTTTCCTCGTTACCTTAATAAGGACAAATGTTGGTATTAGTGTCATTTCATCTTCAGTTCCCGAAAAATTTGATCTTCATAACAATTATCCTAATCCGTTTAATCCGGTTACAAAGATTAAATTTGATATAGCTAAATTACAGAATGTAAAAATTACCGTTTATGATAACACAGGCAGGGAAGCGGATATACTGGTCAATGAAAATTTACAGCCCGGAAGTTATGAGGTTACATTCAGCGGTTCTAATTATTCCAGCGGAGTTTATTATTATAAAATGGAATCACAGGATTTTATACAGACAAAAAAGATGCTGCTGATAAAATAGGTATAAATATTTTTTGAAAATCCCGGCTGCGTCACCATTTTCAATTGGAAGGCAGCTGGGTTCATTTTATTCAGTATTATTCAGTAATAAGATAAATTCAAATTGTTATTGATTTTATAAAATAAATAGTTAATATTGAACTTAATAAAAAAACCAAAAACACTGTTTCTTCAATTCAATAAATTATATTTATTTATCTAAACCCTCAAATATTATTTAAAGCATAGTCAATTCTACAAAATTCTTTTTTATCAAAAATTAAATATATATAATATTAATATTATGGCAAAAATAAATTTTGTTGTAATTTCGGTTTTTTTACTTTTTGCGGAATATTCTTTTCCCAAAATCCAAAGTGGGAGAATTTTACGGATTATAAGAATATAACTTCACTTGCTACGGATACAGCTGCAGGTAAGCTATATTGCGCTTCTAACGGAGGCATGTTTGTAGTTGAATTATCAACAGGAAAGATCCTGAACAAATATGAAAACCTGAACGGACTCATAAGCAATGAACTTACATCACTGGCGATTGATAACAATAACAGATTATGGATTGGCGCAAGCGACGGTTCTATATCAATATTGAATCTGCAGAATCTGAGCTGGAAATATATATTCGACATAAAAAATTCTACTGAAACAAATAAAATAATTAATTACCTGTACCTGTCAGGGAGCTATATGTATGTCGCGACCGGTTACGGCATACAAAAAATCTCAACAAGTAATTTCAATTTTGTAGACGCTCCGTATTATAAGCTTGGTAATTTCCCGAACAATACAATAGTTTACGCGCTCACATCTAATAATAATTTTTTATATGCGGCTACTAAATCAGGAGTAGCTTATGCTAACTTTTTATCATCAAATTTAAATAATCCCGCTTCCTGGATAAACTACAGCGGGTCAGTTCTGAATGCAGAAGTCAGAACAATTGAAACTTATGATAACAAAGTTTTTGCAGGTTCACTGACGGGTTTCTCTTATTATAATGGAATAAACTGGCTGCTTTATCCGAATACTTCAGTATCAAATCAGAATACCAAATTCATAAAAACAATTGGCAGCAACATTTATTTTATTTCGGGAAACTCTGTGTATTACTCAAACAGCAGTAATCTTTCCGGACTGACTTCATTTCAGTCACCGAACAATTACAGCATAATATCATTTGATCAAAATTTAAATCCGGCTTTAGGACTTACTGACAACGGAGTAGTGTTAAATTCATCCGGATATGATATTTTCCAGTTCCCCAATAGTCCTTACACAAACAGCTTCAATCAGATAGTGATCGATGATAATAACAACATTTGGGTGGCAGGGGGAACAACTAATGCAGGAATTTATAAATATGACGGAAGAGTCTGGGAAAATTACAATACAACTACACATCCTGAGATCGGTAATTCAAATTGGTTTCAAAAGGTTGCTTACGGAAACGGGATAATATGGGCACTGGGTTTTGGAGGAGGTCCGACTTTAATTCAGGGAAACACCATTCAAAACTATAACACAACTAATTCAAATCTTCCGGGAATACCCGGAGCGAACGGCGCAAATTTTACTGCTTCCTTTGGAGGAGCATATGATCTGAACGGTGTATTCTGGATGACGTTATTTAATTCCAATTCAGGCAGATTTCTTTACGCTTATACAGGAAGCAATCAATGGACAGGATTCATTTTAGGATCAAATCAATTATCTGAAATAGCTGTGGATTCATACAATACAAAGTGGATAGTGTCCGGAAGCGTTCAGGCAGCCGGAGTTTATTTTTTTAATGAGAATGGTTCACTGACAAATCCTTCCGATGACATTTATGGATTTTATAATAATGCAGATTTCGGACCTGAAATTACGAATATTACAGATGTGATCGTTGATAAAAATAATGAAGTCTGGATAACTACCAACAACGGGATATTCATTATTAATAACCCTTATGCTGCTATTCAAAACCCATTGCAAAAACCGAGACCACAGAAATTAGGCATCATTTCCGGTAATCTGAAAGTACCTTTCACGGAAAACTGTATCTCGATCACATACGATATTCTCAACGATAAATGGGTAGGAACTGAAACAAACGGCGTATTTCATCTGTCATCAGACGGATCAACTTTGATTCAGCAGTTAAATACAGCTAAGACTCCGATACTTGCAAATAAAATCCCAACTATAGCTGTCAGCAATGAAACAGGGAAGGCTTTCTTCGGTACACAAAAAGGACTTTCATCGTATCTTACTGATGCGATCGAGCCTGTGCAGGATTTTGATCAGATAATTGCTTCGCCTAATCCATATCTGCTTCCTTCTGATGTAAATCTCAAAATAGACGGTCTGGTGGAAAATTCCATTATAAAAATAATAACTCTTAATGGCGAAATAATTAATGAGTTCGATTCTCCGGGCGGAAGGATCGCTTTCTGGGACGGAAAAAATAACATTAATAATCAATATGCTTCAACAGGCATATATATCATCGTTGCTTACAATACAGACGGCAGCAAAGTAGGTACAGGCAAAGTAGCAGTAGTCAATAAGTAAATTAAACATGCTCATAATTCCGGTCATAGATATTAAAGATGGTAAATGCGTGAGAACTGTGCAGGGGCTTTCCAGCAATGCAGAATTTTATTCCGAAAGTCCTATCAAGATGGCTAAGCTTTTCCGAAAGGAAAATTTTAAAGCAATTCATATCACTGATCTTGACGGCGCCATTGACGGAAACATGAAAAATTTTGACCTGATAAAAGAGATCACAAAATCAGTAGATATCCCAATTCAGCTGGGCGGAGGCATCAGGGATTTTGAAACAGCAGAAAAAGTCATTGATGAACTCGGAGTTTACAGAATAGTGATCGGTACTGCTGCTCTCACAAATCCCGACCTGATTAAAAAAATCATTGAAAAATTTACCAACAGCAAATTAGTAGTCTGCATTGATGAAAAATTGAATAACGTTGTTATGGACGGATGGATCAATTATGCAGACATAACTCCTCTTGATTTTGCAAAACAAATGGAGTCGATAGGCGTGAAACGTGTGATATATCAGGATGTAACCCGTGTAGGTAACTTATGCGGACCCCACATTCAAAGACTCTCAGAGCTTGCAGAAAATACCAAGCTTAAAATAACTTCAGCCGGCGGTATTTGTAATTACCGGGATCTGAAAATGATCATGGACTTAAAACATCCAGGAATAGATTCTGTAATGATCTCAAGAGCTTTATATGAAAACCAGTTCCCATGTCAGAGGATCTGGAGAATTGAAGAGTCTAAAGATGATTCACTTGAGCTTCCTAAAATTTAACATTCAGTAAAAACCTGATCTTAAAATCGAAGAGAAAACCAAAAATAAGACAGTTAGTTTTTTAAATAATTCTTATGCGGTTTATTTCTTATTGTTACTGATTAACATACTGCTTCTTTTTCCCTCACTTGGTATCCCGTTCTACGGTGATGATTTTGCCTGGCTGCTGCAGTCAAAGTTATTATCATCACAATCTTTCGTTGAATTCATAAGCTCGCCTGCGCCATTTGATTATTTCAGACCTTTGCCTAAATTGTTTTTTTATTTCATCTCACAGGAATTACACGGCTCACACACTTTATTCCGGATTGTCATTTTAATTTTACAGATAACGTGTTCAATTCTTGTATATAAATTTACACTGACCTTAAATTACAGTAAGAGAGCATCTGTTTTCGCTGCTTTGATTTTTTCCGTTTTATCCTGTCACTCTGAAGCTTTGTTCTTCATTAACTGTATAAATGAGATATTTTCTGCGATGTTCATACTTACCGGTTTATATCTCTTTACAAGATATGATGCTTCAAAAGTGGTTATCCCCGTGATCTTAACTTTTTTACTGGCGCTGCTTTCAAGAGAAAGCGCAATCTGCTATATCCCACTGATACTCCTTGTAAAAATGAAAACGGGACGTGGTAATTGGAAAGATGTCATTTTAATAACTTTGATCCCAATGATGATCTATGTGGCTTTCAGAATTTTTTCGGAGACATATTACAGCGGGAGTAATACTGACTCAATGACCGGAAATCTTGATCTTAATCCTCTTAAGGCAATTTATAAATTATTCCATTACTTCATTAATATGATCTTCCCGGTCAAGCTTCTCTTTGAATTCACTGGTTATGACTTTTCCGAAACTCTTATAGGCGCATTCAGAAAACCAATGGAAAATTTAACTGTGTTCTTAGCCTTGTCAGTAACTATAATTACTATCGGTGTTTCTGTACTTGTTTTATTATTTAAGACAATGGGGAAAGAAATTGTTTTTCCTCTGCTGTTCATTTTGTTTTCTCTGGGGATCTATCTTTTTTCATTCAGTACTGCCGAGAGATTTTTATATCTGCCGTCAGCCGGCTTCTGCATACTGCTTGCTGTGTTCATTGATAAACTTAAAAATGAAATTTTTGCTGTGATTTTTCTGCTGATGTTTTTGATTATACATTCGGTTTCGCTTTTTAGCAGGGAGATCCGCCATAAGCAGGCGGCATATTATTCTGAAGTGGTAATGAATGATCTGTACCTGAAGACCTCCGGTATAGAGGCAAAGAGCATATTTCTTGAGAGCATTCCTCCAAAGAAATACGGTATATTTTTTCTGAGCCGGCTCAATTTACAGCCTAACTGGGATTATAATTTTCCTGACAGAAAAATAAAATTTTCTTTCTATGAAACAGAAAGCAAAGCTGAAGATGCTGATGCTGTTTTTAAATTCAATGATGAAACATCTGAATATGAAATTGTAAGGTAGCTGTTATTTTTTTATGATCTTATAAATCTTATCATCCCCGTCCCTGACACTTCCTCTTCCGTCCTTATTACTCGTTGAGAAATAAATTGCGCCATCCGGACCTTCCGTAATGTCCCTTATCCTTCCGAAATTAATATCACTCATCATTTCATCGGAAATGATCTTTGAAGGATCTTTTTCATCAACAACAACTCTCATGATCCCGCTTCCTCTGAGACATCCGAAAAAGAAATTATTTTTAAACTGCGGTATTGAATCAGACCTGTAAAACATTCCTGATGCCGGAGCAACCGCAGGAGTATATACCAATAAAGGTGAAATCATACCATCTTTACTTTCCTTATGTGAAACTTCAGGCCAGCCGTAATTCCCTCCTTTAACAATTACATTGACCTCGTCGCCGCCACCCGGTCCGTCAAATCCCGAAGGTCCGTGTTCTGTAGAATAAAGAACGTCAGTTCCCGGAAACCAGTCAATGCCCTGTGGATTCCTGTGACCGTAGCTCCATACAGGATTTCCCGGGAATGGATTGTCATCAGGAATTGATCCGTCAGAATTCACACGCAGAATTTTTCCGTAAAGATTATTAGTGTTTTGAGCAAGTTTTCTTTCGCCTGCGTCTCCGGTCGTAATGTAAAGTTTTCCGTCGGGTCCGAATCTAAGCCGGCAGCCGGCGTGATAGCGCTCAGCTGGTATGTTGTCCATTATTAATTTTTCTCCGGATAGTTTATCACCTTCATCCTTATATCTTACAACTTTTACTTTTAATTCATCACCGTTGTCATAAGCATAGCTTAAATAAATAAACCTGTTATTCCTGTAATCAGGATCTAAAGCCAGTCCCATAAGACCTTCTTCACCTCCTGAAGAAACATCCTCAAAAATTTTTAAAGGTTTATCAAGAAGTTCGCCGTTTTGTATTACTCTTAATTTACCGTCTCTTTCCGTTACGAGCATCCGGTCAGCATTTGTAAATACAATGCTCCATGGAACATACAGATCTCCGGCAACTAATTTTATTTCATATGAGACATTCGCTGTATCTTTCTTTGACCCGGTGGTTTTAGAAGGTTCAACGTAATCTTCTCTCGTAGAAGACGGCTTGCAGTTAACGAATATTATTACAAAGAGTAATAATATTACCGGTGTTATTTTTTTCATAAAATTAAATATCCTTTGGTTTCAATTATGAGATGTTAAGTAGTATAGATTTTATTTACCTATGTGTTTTTATGAACGAGCTTTCCTTTTTTATAAACAGATTCCAGATTATTTACGCCAAAATTATAGATGAGATATTTATAAGAAGGCATATCAAAGATCAAAAGATCTGCCTGCTTGCCCTTTTCTATGCTTCCTGTTTTATTTTCCATATTAACTGCAAATGCTGCGTTGATGGTTACAGCATTCAATATTTCTTCAGCTTTCATTTTTAATTTTAAAGAAGCCAGTGACATTATCATCTGAAGATTTTCTGTCATGCAGCTTCCGGGATTAAAGTCAGTTGCCAGTGCAACCGGGATGTTGTTTTGGATCAGTTCACGCGCAGGCGCATACGGGATGTTAAGAAAGTAGGAAACACCAGGAAGTACAGTAGCAATGATGCTCCGGTTAACTTTGTTTTTATTAAATTTAGAAAGCTTTGCAATATCCCTTGAAGTCAGAACTTCCAGATGGTCCACCGAGGCTGCTTTGTGTTTTATTGCAATGTCAGTGCCTCCGACAGAATTAAACTGATCAGTATGAAGCTTGGGAATAAGACCGAACCGCCTGCCCATGGTAAATATTTTATCCGCATCTTCCCTGTCAAAATAATTTTGTTCAATAAAGACATCAATGAAAACAGCTAGCTTTTCTTTTGCAACTATTGGAATTATGCTGTGACTGATCTCCTGAACATAATCTTTCCTGTTCTTTTCAGGGGGAATGGAATGCGCTCCGAGAAAAGTAGATATGATGTCAAGCCCGTATTTATTTTCCCTGTTCAGTTCATTCATCACCTCAAGTATTTTAATCTCATTTCCCAGGTCGAGTCCGTATCCGGATTTTCCTTCAAGTGTAGTTGTTCCGTATTCAGCAAATTTTTTCAATCTTTCTTCCGCCATGCTTTTCAGAATATTTTTGGGAGTATTCCTGACAGCTTTAACGGTGGATATGATCCCTCCTCCGGCTTTAGCGATATCCTGATAAGATTTACCCGCGAGCCGCATTTCATATTCATCTTCTCTTGAACCCGCAAAAACAAAATGAGTATGTGAATCAACGAAACCCGGCATTATGACTTTCCGTGAAGCATCAACGATCTCATACTTTGTTGACTTGTTTGTAGCAAGAAATTTTTTCAGCTCCGGATTACTCCCCACAAAAGAAATATTTCCATTCTCAATGAAAATATTTGCTTTTTCCATTAATCCTATATCAGACTGCTTCTTGCCGGACTTTGGATACCGTGACCTGTTCTTACAGGTAACGAGCTGTTTTATGTCTTTAATTAATATGTCCATGAAATGAGTTTAAAAAACAAACCCTAAATTCCTTAACAAGAAATTCAGGGAAAGAAAGAAATAATCTAAGATAATACTCTATATTACTGCAGCCAATAGCTGCTCTTTATATTTATCGATCTCATTCACTCTCCAGCAGGCAGCTATGTGTCCCGGCTCTACCTCTGTTAAAGGAGGTTGTTCATTCCAGCATTTTTCAATTGCAAATGTACATCTTGTACAGAAATGGCATCCTTTCGGATAACTTGTCGGAGGCGGTACATTGCCTTCGATAGTTGCGAGTCTGGACTTGCTTTTGTTTAACTTCGGAATTGAATTCAAGAGACCGATTGTATATGGATGCTTAGGGTTGTAAAATATCTGGTCAACATTTCCGTATTCGGCAACTTTTGAAGCATACATAACAGCTACTCTTGTCGAAACTTCCGCAATTACACCGAGATCGTGAGTGATCATTATCACACCCATACCAAGTTCATGCTGAAGTTTTTTTATGAGTTCGAGTATCTGCGCCTGGACAGTCACATCGAGAGCTGTCGTAGGTTCATCAGCGATAAGTATTTCAGGATTACATGACAAAGCCATGGCTATCATGATCCTCTGACGCATTCCGACCGAGAGCTGATGCGGATATTCGTTGTATCTTTGTTCCGGAGCAGGTATTCCTACAAGCTTCAGCATTTCTATCGCTTTGACTTTTGCATCTTCCTTTGAAAGTTTCTGATGAAGTATCACTGCTTCTTCGATCTGATCACCGCAGGTAAAGACGGGATTAAGTGATGTCATTGGTTCCTGAAAGATCATGCCTATGTCATTCCCCCTGATATCCTGCATGATTTTCTCCGGCTCTTTCAATATGTCTTTTCCTTTAAAAAGAATTTCACCGCTGACAATCTTTCCCGGAGGATCCGGGATAAGCCGCATTATTGAAAGCGCTGATACGCTTTTCCCGCAGCCGGATTCTCCGACTAGCCCGAGAGTTTCTCCCTTATCAAGAGAAAAGCTCACATCATCTACGGCTTTAGCTACGCCGTCATCAGTGTAAAAATAAGTTCTTAGATTTTTAACCTCTAAAAGTTTTGACATTAATATGCTCCTGAATTTTAGTGGAGTTAAGTTAATTTAATTATGGATTTCTTTCAAGTATAATAGTTGATGAATGACCCGGAAATTTCACATCCGTCCAAAACGTTAATTTTGAAATATGATTTACAAAAATTCATTAGTTACTTTGATAAAACTCCGCTTTCTTTTGAAAGAGCAAAAGAAAGCTTGGCAAAGAAAACTCTCCCGCTGGTGAAAAATTGCCTAAAATTCTTTCACAATGGCAGCAAAAATTTCAACTCCTCGTTCGGCAGAAGAGCGCTGCCGAACTCGTCAGACAGGAAATTTTTGCTTTTGCCATTGTTCAGAATTTTTTAACGGCAATTTTTCACAGGCGGGATTGATTTTTGCGTCTTCTAAACCCCCGTCAGAGTCTCCGGCGATCTTCCGGGACTCTTTTATGTTAAAATGCAAGTCTCACTTTTATGTTAAAATGCAAGTCTCACTTTTATGTTAAAATGCAAGTC
>JADJTX010000042.1 GCA_016710985.1 Ignavibacteria bacterium | reverse complement strand
CGAATTTGGCAAACGAAACCCAAAAATTGTTTTTTAGCATCAAAAAAGTGTGCTTCAGAAATTTTCCCTGAATCTCTTAGTGCATTCAATGCAAGTAAAATTCCATCGCGAGCATTAAGAAAACTGGGATTTGCATTAGTGAGTTTTAAACCATCAACTATCGATTGCCAACAGATACAATAAGCTTGTTCTTTGCCGACTGTACTGGAAAGATGTCGAGTCCAATGCATTAATGCAGCACACCACAGTTCCCCTCTTCTATGCTCTCCATTTACTTGCCCTATTCTACCGTAAGTAAGATGTTGATCATAGTTATCATAATAAGGGTGAGACCTAATTCCTGCTTGTGAGTTTTTAACCCAACTACCTGTAACCCTTTTTTCCGATTCGTTACTAAAATTTTGTATTGATAATGCAAAGTAATCACTCCAACCTTCCCCTAATGCTCTGCTTTGATCTTCTTGCAATGCTCTGTCATTAACTCTTCCTCCTACAAGACGATTAGTGATTCCATGAACATACTCATGAAAAACAACATCTGCATCAAGAGCAGTATGCCTTCCAGAGTTTGTAAGAATACCCATATTCATTATGGGTGAAGAACCATCAATAGGAGTTGACATATTTGCAGTACCATATATTGCCGCATTATGCGCTCTTGCAATTACCGGATCTTCTCCTTCAAAACTTCCAGCACTTTCATCAAAACCAAGCAAGTAAAAAAAGTCATGCATATAATTGCAGAAATAGAATATATTTAGTATTTGTTGTTCTTCTTCATCATTAGAAGGATCAAATTTGATAAAGTGTCCGTTCAAATACCTTTCAATGTTCTAATGGTATTACCCAACGAAGCAACGACATTAATTTCATTAGTTTCATCTTGTATAACCCACTCTAAAAGCTATATTATTATCCCCTGGAATTGGATAATCTGATCTCCGTAAGGAAATTTATCCATTCTTTTGCTTCGCCGCCATTATGTTTATATACTTTACCTTTGCCATTGCAGTATGAGATGATCTTTTAAAGTATAATACCTCTACATTTGATGAATCATTTGCTGAAACAACAATGTCACATTGAAGTCCTCTAACAACATCAAGCTCAATTGTAAAAGTACCAGCTAAAACAGCTTGAGGGTCCCAAACAAAATATCACAAGGTTTGCTCTTAAGTAATTGGCAAAAATACTTTTATCAAGGACTGTTGGCTTTGATGGATAGTTTTTGAAATTCAACCAATTTTTAGCTTGAAATTTCTTATTTTTCTTTACTTTGATTCCAACTGTTTCTCCCCCATCCATCTTCTTCTTCATGATCTGCATTTGCTTGAATAAAATCTACAGCTTTGTTAACAGCTTCTAAAACTGTTACTTTAGGTTCAACATATATTTCTTCTGTTAGCTCACACTATCACCAATCGCTTTTTCTATTTGACCATCGGAATTAAATATGATACTTTTATTAACAAGGAATACTGGAATACCTTGTACATCTGTTGCATGTTAACAATTGAATATCCCGTACTAGTCACAGAAACATATGGGTTCATGAGAATAATCTGCAATCTCAGTTTCTTCAAAACCAAAACTTTCCTTTTGGTTTTGAAGGTAACTCATTGCCTTAGTAATTAGCGAACCTTCGAGAGAAATTGGTTTTTCTGTTTTTAATGTTCTTACATTTCCTGTCCAACTATTAATTTCAGCCAAGTCTGAGATACCCCCGGCGTCAACATTAATCCTCTTTTCATTTGCAATATCCATAAACTTGTAACCTCGTTCATTGATGTCAGGAAATGCTGCAAAATTCCTTTTGTCTATTTCTTTTATCATGAGTTTATTTGTAATTGAATGAATTAAAAGGGTTAATAATTTTAAAAAATTCGTATTTTTAAGAATTGATTTGTATGCGTTAATTCTGCCAGAACCAATTGGGACAGAGGAGTTGATTATATCAACATGTTCCTTAGCTTCCTAATTAAATCTGAAAAACTTATTCCGGGATACTTTGATAATATTAAGCTGCTAATCCAGACACATGAGGAGCTGCCATAGAAGTACCACTTTTTCAATGCAAATTCATTTGATCTGAATTTGCATGAAAGTATATTCTTACCGGGTGCAGCTACTGTTACCATTGTACCATAATTAGAGAAGCCTGCCTTATTATCATTCTCATCTGTTGCACCCACTGAAATCACTTTTTAGAATAGTTAGCCGGGGAATAGTGCCTTACATCGTCATCTTGTTGCCTGCGGCAAAAACAAACACATACACCTCTTGAAACTGCATAATCAATTGCATCTTCTACTACAGGGTTACTTGGCTCTGTCTTGTTGGACTTCAACTGTTAGTAATAACCTTAGCTCCATTATCAGTTGCATATAATTGCTCTGTAAATCTGAATCATTTGCTCTCGTAAAAGCTTTTTAAAGCCATAATTCTAGCTTTATAAGCTACCCCAACAATACCAATTTGGTTCATACTGGCTGCAATGGTTCCTGCAAATGCGTTCCATGAGAATGGTAATCCATTGGATCATTATTATCTTCTGAAAGTTATATCCAAAATTACCGTTAATATCTTTCCACATATTATCTTTAAGATCCGGATGATTATAAAAAAATCTCTCCTGTGTCTACAACTGCGACTACTATATTTTCCCCTTTGCTATTTGCCAGGCTTCTTTGCAAAATTGTAACTTTTTAACCCATAAAGTTGATTATAAGAGGTTCTTCCTCTAGTGGTAAAACCGTTAAATCCCTTTTTTCATTGAATTGAACATATTCAACACCCGGGTTATCTTCTAGAGTTTTTTTTCACTTAACTGGGATTGGCACCCTCCGGGATTTGAATTTTAAAAATTCGATATAAATTTCTTACTTCTTCATTCATTTTGGTAAGACTTCATTTGAATAAATTTTCTCTTTCCTCATTATCATAAAAAGTCATATTGCTTATACTTTCTGCTAACAATGGGTTTTCCATTACAAGATCATTCAATCGTTCAATTTGGATGGGTTCATCATTTGACATGAGTGAATTAGGAAATAAGGTTTCATAATTAACACCTTCTTTTAGTTTTAGAATTAATTCTGTTTTCATTTATTTTTCTTTTAATTGGAATAAATATTTTTTTTAAGAATCTATTAAACTAATTTGTTTTTATTCCTTTTTTCTAATTGTGGCTGACCATTGAACAAAAGGGTCCAAACGCTACTTCCTTTTTAGTGCCTTCATAATACTTTACAGGAATACCAACTCTAAATTGGCTTAGAGGTGATATTTTGAAGTCAAGAAAGGGGGTAAGAACCATATTTTTAATTATTCCATCCTTAGCTTGTGATTGATTTTCAATGGCTTGTATATACTCCACTGCTAAGCCTACAACAATTGATGGAATGAATAAACTGTAAATGTAGTCAGAAGATTTTTTGTAATCTGGATTCAACACACAAAGTTGCTGAGAAATGCAAAACTTCCACCATAATATAATACATTATCTTGATCGTCTTTTGGATTAGATTTTTTAATCTGATATTGTCCGTAAGATTAAACGCAGTCTCAGAACTAATAACATAAGAAAAACTAAAGAGAAATTATTGCTTTCTACACTATAAAAGTTATCCACAATACTATCATTGTCCGAATCAATGTCATCTCCTCCCAAAATCTCAAAAAATGAGACATTGTAACCACCGGTAATTCTTATGCTGTTATCCATAAGATCTTCCATAATGATTTGTGTAATTCTACTGGAAGTTCTTTTTTTTTAAATAAGTCTTTATAATTATTATATTCCAAATCACCTCTCACCGACATTTTGCACTCTCAATGAAGGAAGAGGTTTACTAGGAGGTGATCAAACATTTTTTTTTCCCGTGATGTAAGGGACCGGTGAGGAATTATCAAACCATTCTTATTCAAAAGTTGTTATTCCCGTTTTTTTGTGCAATATTTATTCTGGGATTAAATCGTACTAATCCAATTATCATCATCTAACTGAATGGTGCAAAACAACCTTTTGCAAGTTATCTTCTTTGGTTACTTGTAATGCAGTGGTTAATAATTCATATGTGTTTAAGTTTACTGAATTATAAATTGTTGGTTCACTGTTTAATCCAACTACAGAACTTAATATATTGTGTTTTTTTTCTTGTGCGAATAAATTATTTTCACATTAGAAAATCATAATTAGTTTTAAGATATTTTTCATAATACTTTATAATTAATGGTTTCTTCAAGCACATTTCCGGATTTTATTTCATTAGTAGTCCCTGGTATCTTGGAGAAACTTGAACTATTTTTTCCGGATTCGTTTGAGAAATGCTAAAGCAGCAAGTTTCGAATTTTTTTGTATATGCAATAATATTCAAAGCTAATCTAATTTCTTTTACCAGTGGAAGGGGTATCTACAAAAAGTCTGTGCACCATCCCTGTCTCTATATGACTCACCCTTAAGTAAATCCTTCCACGGCTTATCTTTAATTTCGATAATGTAACTTATAAATAATTAAAGGTCTATTTTTCAGTCCACCTAAAAGTCAAAATTGAATACTGGGATTTGGAATTTTCTTCTTCAAAAAGTCTTGTTAAATTTGTTCGTTTGAAATTTGAAAGATTTAAAGTCGTAATTAGTTTTTTCATTTTTTATTTTTTTGAGGAATTTTTAAAAAGTACTTAATACTCCTTAATATTTTTTTTTGTCTTAGAATTTGAATTCATTCAAAAATTTATAAAAGGGAAAAAATCAAATAATTATTTTAGAAATTTCTAACAAAAATAACTATCATCATATCCGAACAAATATAAATGACTCCCTAACCTTTTCCATGGTGCATTCATTTCCCATAGGGGTCAACCCCTACAAAATTTCAATGCACACTTTTTCTTACAAGTATTTATGATTTTAAAAATGAACGATAAATTACAATTGTATGAACAGGTATTTATCTTGTCGTTTCGGTTTGTGATTAAGTGATCGGATTGGGGTTTCGATACTTATTCTTCCTTTGTCAATATTATCAGTTATGAATGAACTAATTGAACTGTTGCAAAACTATATATCTTTTACTAAAACATAATATGCATAAATTTATCCCCATGTAATTTTTAGATAGATTGAGCGTAATGTTCCGGATGCTCCACAAGGAAATATATGAAACTGATTAAGTGAGTATTGTTCAGGATGGTAAGCCGGTATAGTCTCAATTTTTAATTCTATAGTTCTTTTATTAAAATTCATACTGCATAACCACAGCAAAACTATAAGTACAAATCTCTGAAACAACAGGATCTAATCCTGTTCCGTCACGGTGTTTAATAATGGTTGATAGAGAAATTTCTGACTTCACGGAATCCGTTATCAAAACAAAGAGATTCAGGTTCGAGAGCTTTTTCAAAATTTATGGAATAAAAAATTGTGAGTTAGATCAATCGGAACGTATTCCTTTTTCATCCCGTCGTATTCCTGAATTACCTGGTCGTATTGTTGAATTATTCCGTCGTGTTTCTGAGATAGTCCGTCGTGTTCCTGAGTTATTCAGTCGTGTTCCTGAATTGCTCAGTCGTGTTCCTGTGTTGCTCAGTCGTGTTCCTGAGTTGCTCAGTCGTGTTCCTGAGTTACTCAGTCGTATTCCTGAGTTATTCAGTCGTGTTCCTGTGTTACTCAGTCGTATTCCTGAGTTACTCAGTCGTGTTCCTGTGTTACTCAGTCGTATTCCTGAGTTATTCAGTCGTGTTCCTGTGTTACTCAGTCGTGTTCCTGAGTTACTCGTCGTATCCCTGAGTTACTCAGGCGCGTTCCTGAGTTACTCAGTCGTATTCCTGAGTTACTCGGTCGTGTTCCTGAGTTACTCGGTCGTGTTCCTGAATTACTCGGTCGTGTTCCTGAGTCATTCGGGCAAGTTCCTGTCTATCTCAGGAACGTACCTAAGGAAGACTGTAAAATATAAAAATGTAATTTCTTTACAAAAACACACTTTTAATTTTACACGTGGATTAAATATCTAACTAAGAATTATCACCGGGAGATGAGGTGACTATTTACCGTCTCCGCAAAGTCACTCCCTAACCGCATTTCAATGACCTGATTAAATCTGACCAGGAGGACTCTGTGTGCAAGTGGAAAGACTCTTCGGGGAAAAGCAACCCCACCCCTTTGAAGAGATTGTCTCAAAACTAAGAATTCACCACGGAGGCACAGTGAACACAGAGTTTCACAGAGAAATCTTATGTTAAATAAATTTTTTAAAACCCACGGCGGAGTCTCCCCGCTCTTTTGGGGACTCCGCCGATGAATGTTCACGCGTCGGAGTCCCGGAAAAACACCGGAGACTCCGACGGGGGTAATCACAAAATTTTCATAAGGACCCGGCTGATCAATTAATAGCAGCGACTTCAATTTGTAAAAATATACCTCTTCTCACTTTCGATAAGAAGTTGATTGAATACAAAGATTTAAATATTGTAAAAGTTTAAAAGAACTGTAATATTCCCAATATCCGGTTCTCACACATTACTCCAATTCCCAATCTTAATAAAAAATCCTTTAAGAGAAATTTTAAAAGTAAAACTAAACTCAATCCATAAAAGCAAACGAAACCGCACTAAACAGTTTTTTATCACAGACTAAGACTCAGTTTATTATTCCGGTATATCAGCGGAACTATGACCGGACGGAGGAAGATAGATTTTAGATCTTAGGTTTTGGATTTAGACTAAACAGGAGCATTATAATGAAGGGCGTGTATAGAACATCGGAAGTGAAGCAGCTTGTTGTCATTGACGGACAGCAGAGACTGACAACTTTCGCGCTATTGTATCCGGCAATACACAAGTTTCCCCTTTAAGCAGAAAGAAATATTTTATGATCAATTCTTAAGTTTATCCGAAAAATTTAAAATCGTAACTCCCGTGATTTCTAAAGTTTCCGGGTCAAATCTTATCATTGTATCTGAACCATTTTCAAGAACTTCACTATGAACAGGTTCTCCGAAAGATATATACAAAACATCAGCTTCCTTATCAAAGAAACTGTTAACATTTTTATTTTCCGGTAAAATTATTTTTTCTAATTCTAATACTTTTCCCATAATGTTTTTCTGATCTTAGATATTCTCCTTGAAAAATAGGAAGTGATAATAAAACCTGTTTTCTTTTCCGGTATCTTTTTATAAACTACAACACAAAATTTGTCATATGTAACCGGAGTTTTTTCAAATCTTTTAATTGACAGAATCTCATCCTTATTTCCGGCCTGTACTAAATCAGGTTCTTTTAATGTTTCTATCATGAAATTCATTTCTACTCCCATTTCTGGATGAAAATAAATAATATGTTTCCACCTGTCTTCAGTCAAATCAATTTCATAGTTGTCTTTATCTAAATACTTCATATCGTCTCATAATAATTTAATTATTTTCACAGCATAATCAAATTCAATAATTTTCTAAAGTGACTCAGCGGTACCGGTGGTACATAAAATGTGAACCGGCATCCAAATCAATGTGAAAGAGGAATATGTAATGGCGTTTAAATTGTGATGATGTTATTGCATGTTAGAAATATGGTTCAGATAAGAATAGCATTTAGTTTTAAATAGAAAATTCATAAGTTTATTCAAGTATTAATAAACAGTAAACTAAACTTAACTAAAAATATATGATAGCTATCAAAGGAATTTATGACGGTAAAAATGTAATTCCTCTTGAAAGCCTTCCTGAAAATAAGAAATATAAAGTTCTGATCACTCTCCTGGAAGAGTTTGATAATGATGAAGAAATAAGGAATTTCACTTCACAGGACGATGCCTTTTCTTTTTGGAATAATGAAAAGGAAAATATTTATCAGGATTATATATTAAGAGATAAAAAATGAAGACCGGTGATATTGTGCTTGTTCCTTTTCCGTTTTCGGAACTTAATAATATTAAAGTAAGACCTGCAGTTGTAATTTCAACTACAAAGGACAAATATGAAGATCTGATAGTATCTGCAATAAGTTCAGTCATCCCCGATTCAATCTTATAAGTATATTTTCAAATTCAAAGTTATTTATTATAATTTATTAAGGACATTTATAAAAATATATGATCGGACAATTATGAATAATACAGTGACCCCAAAAATAAAGCATTATTTTGTAGATGAAGCCGGAGATCTTACACTCTTTGATAAAAAGGGAAGAATAATTGTAGGAAAAGAAGGTTCTTCGAATTTATTTATGGTAGGTTCTGCATCTGTTTCAAACCCTTCAGAAGCATCAGTTAGATTAAATAATTTAAGATCTCAGCTGCTTTCAGATCCTTATTTTAAAGACGTCCCTTCGATGCAAAGCAAATATAATAAGACAGCTATATGTTTTCATGCAAAAGACGATTTACCGGAAGTGAGAAGAGAAGTATTTAAATTGCTGCCGCAGTTAGGTGTTAAAATATATGTAGATATAAAAAGAAAGACCGACCTTGCAGTATTTGCACAAAACTATTTTCGATTTCATAAAGCAAAATTAAGAGATAATGAGCTTTATGATTACATGATCAAGGTGTTATTTAGAAATAATCTTCATAAAGCTGATGAAAACTATATTTGTTTTTCCAGAAGAGGTAAGTCTGACAGAACACAGGCATTAGCGAATGCAATTAAAAATGCTCAGCTTGAATTTGAAACATTTAGAAATAAAAAGTCCGATAAGCAGATTAATATTATATCTAAATATCCTTCGGAAGAACCGTGCCTTCAAATCATAGATTATTATTTGTGGGCGCTTCAAAGACTTTTTGAAAAAGGGGAAGACAGGTTTTTTAACTTATTAAAAAATGACTTCAGAATTATCCGTGATTTGGATGATAAAAGAAAAGGTAATCTGGGGGCTATTTATTATGATAGAAATCCGCTCGAATTGAAAAAAATAAAACCCGTTCAAAGCTAGATTTAAGCAATAATGCTTAAACACACGGCATGAAGCCGACGTTCACTTTGGCGGGTGTATACAAATATAACATCGTAAATAGGGTATTTCAAGTATATAATTCGAATAAAAAAATTTCAGCGGAGGACTCTGCAAGCAGAAGCACTTCCACGGCAGAGTCCTCCCATTGAAATCTGCTCTGTCTTGTGAATGCAGACAGGGAGTGACTCTGCCGGGACGACGAAATTCAAGAATTTATAGAACCACAGACGGAGGAAATCAGTGACTTCACAGTAACATTGCCTGAAATAAATCAATGTTATCAGTGTTCCTTTTTTGTCGTGTACAGAGCGGCATAACCCGGATAGAAATCATCTATTGCTTCCTGAGTAGTATTTGCCACATTTTAAATCATTCATCTACGGACGGTGAACACTCACAAAATCAGTTGAATTGTTGTAAACCAGAAGTATATCGTTCAGATCAACTACATTTTCTCCTGTAAGATCAGTTTTGAGATAACCCGTTACAAATTCGGCTGCATCATTGTAAATCATAAGAACATCAGCAAGCTCAATCACTCCGTTTGGAATAACGTCTCCGTTGTATATTACCCACTTCAGACCTTCCTTCTTTAAATTATTTCCGAAGGCTTTTGAAGAGTCTGCAGTAAAATTATAAGTCATGAGATTATTGAGACCAAAGCTCTGCGGTGTTTTGCTCCAGGTCTCAAGTCCGCTGCGATGTGTTGTCTGCACGTAATAGCCTGCTCCTCCTAAAGTATTGGTAAATGTAAATGATGCAGTTCCGTCAGAATTTAGATATCCTTTAGACGAATCAACTGTTCCAAAAGGAGAATTACTGTTTCTTAAATAAACTCTTACAGTATCCCTGATCATAGAGTCTGAAACTGAATTATAAAGCCCCTCGATAAATAATGTTAAGTTAAGATTTTTTATTTTTGCAAGCTTAACTGCTTCCCATGTATTTATTAAACCCCATCCTCTTCTTCTGCTTGGCGCAAATGAGCTGTCTGCTGTTTGCGTGAGGAGCTGTCTTACCTGCATTGGTGTAAGATTGTAATTTGCGGAGAGTATTATTGCGCAAACTCCTGCTGTCATCGGGCACGAGAATGATGTTCCGCTTCCGGATGAATAACCCGTACTGCCGGCTCCTGACTGTGCAACTATATTACCATTTCCCAATGCGCATACATCGGGTTTTATTCTTCCGTCAACTGATAATCCTACTGATGAAAACGAAGATCTGTTCTTGTTTGAATTCACTGAACTTACACAAATAACACTGTCCCCGTCTGAAGGAGCTACAAGTGTATTGTGAGTTGAATGAAATCCTTCGTTGCCTGCAGAGTTACATACTACAATTCCTTTGTTGACGGCAAGATCAGCGCCGATAGTTATTATGCAGCTGTCACCGTTCATCCATGTCCAGTCATACGATCGGACAGAACCCTGATCCATTCCAATGTATCCAAGCGAACTGGTAATGATATCCGCGCCGAGACTGTCAGCCCATTCCGCTGCTGCTATCCAGTTGTCTTCTTCAAGCGGTGTTTCACTGTCTGTGTTTTCTGTCTTTGCTAAAATATAACGCGATCTGAATGCAGGAGAAATTAAGTTACCCGGTCTGTATCCTCCTACTAAAGAAAGAGTCGCTGTTCCGTGTGAACCCTCACCCATCTGCCCGGATTGATTAGCGACATTAGTATCGTGATTTACAAAATCATATGTCCGTAATCCTCTTGCTCTTATGGAGTCAAATGACGGATGCTGAAGATTATCAAACCCGGCATCGAAAGAAGCAATCAAAACTCCCTGTCCTTTGTATCCGCTGTCATGCGCAACCGGAGCATTTATCAGTTCCATTTGAGAAAGTGAACTTCCGTAATTCAAAACATAATTGGCGTTGTTTGTACTTCCGTTATTGTCCTGTCCTGTTATGTAATCTGACTTTTTAAATTCAATATCATCTGCACTCTTTTTAAATTTCATAACAAGATCAACTCTGTTCACATAATCTTTATTGATGATCTGTTCGATCTGAATTTTTGTAGCGTAGCACGAAACCCTGTTAAACCATTTGGACTTATTTTTTATTTCAATGCCGGAGCTTTTCAGACCGGAAACATATACATTGTTCAAGGGTAAGTCTGTAACATCGACTAAAGCATTAGCCGGTTTGACTTTCTTTCTCCTGTCGATTGCCTTTTGCGTGAGATATAATTCAGGATGGGAAAGCATATAGTTCACATTGGAGCCTTTATCCGAAAGGTTGATCCATACAAGTATCTTTTCGTCATTGGAACTTACATTCATCTCAGACAAAAGATTTTTGCCTAGCTTATGCTGATTGCTGAAATTATTGCTGCCGAGAAGTGCAACCAATGTGAAAAATGAAACAATTGAAAATAGAGACAGTGGAAACAATTTTTTGATGTTCATCTGAGGAAGGTTATAGTAGTTTGTGTTGAAAAAATTTGTTTTATAAAATTACCTATTTTAGAATTAAGATTCTAAATAGAATTAAATGGTTAAAAACTTCGCTGATTACATGCATTCGGATGAATTGCGTCTGACGTAAGTCCTGAGGACCTTTGTAATTCGAATTATCGAAACCAATGACCTGTCTATCAGGGTTGATGGAAGAATTATCATCGTTGATGGAAGAGCTAATCCGGTTTGATGGAAGAGTTATCAGGGTTGATGGAAGAGCAATCAGGGTTGATGGAAGAGTTATCAACGTTGATGTAAGAGTTATCAACGTTGATGGAAGAGTTATCAACGTTGATGGAAGAGCTATCAAGGTTGATGGAAGAGTTATCAACGTTGATGGAAGAGCTATCAAGATTGATGGAAGAGCTATCAGGGTTGATGGAAGAGTTATCAAGATTGATGGAAGAGCTATCAAGGTTGATGGAAGAGCTATCAATCCGGTCGGGAAGAACCAAAAGTGTGAAATTGTGAAAGAAACAAAGGATTTTTCGATAAAGCATTACAATGTCAATATTATAGCGGGAGCTGCCGGAGTGCCGTGCTATACATGTCTGTTTTATGACAGGCACAGTTCATTTTTATTTAAATCCCGTATGCTGAAAAGTTCATTGATTCTTCGGTAAACTAGAATTGGATAACGAGTTTTTTCCCGCGGGGCTTAATTTTAGATTAAAATTCAAGGAATTACTCTGTCAGCATATTTCTGATCAGTGTCAGTGCATTTCTGACGGGTGCCACTGCATTTCTGACGAGTGTAAATGTATTTCTGACGGGTGTCAGTGAATTTCTGACGAGTGTAAATGCATTTCTGACGAGTGTCAGTGCATTTCTGACGAGTGTCAATGTATTTCTGACGAGTGTCAGTGCATTTCTGATCAGCGTCACTACATTTCTTACGAGTGTCACTGCATTTCTGACGAGTGTCAATGTATTTCTGACGGGTGTCAGTGCATTTCTGATCAGCGTCACTACATTTCTTACGAGTGTCACTGCATTTCTGACGAGTGTCAGCGTTCATTATTTCACGGTCGGTGTTCATTATTTCATTGATGATAAACATCATTTCAGAGACAGGCAGCTAAATTTTGAATGCGGCATCCTTTATAATAGCGTCAGAGATCAACTCACATAGGTTTATACATATTAGTCAGATGTCATCATTCTTCCGCGAAGTGTTCATATTCATCCGGCGGCATCTTCTGCTCTATTTACCGCAGACAACTTTTCTCTTTTAAAATCCAGCTATAATAATTTAATTTTCTCTCACCTTTACAGGATGTGCACAAAAGATCAATTATCTGTCATGAAAGATCTTTCAGACGACGAAGTTCTTCAATTGTTTGAAAGAAGCGTTCAACGAACTTATAATGAGATACAAGAACAGTCTATTTAACTACCGGAAAAATTCACTGAGGATATCATGTCCTCCGGAAGCTGCCGGTCGTGCAATGTGACTGCGAAATACTTCAAAACATGACACGGATCATACTATATGAATATTTAATTCCGTAATTTTATAGCGTGCTAAATTACAGAGATGAACTTCTTTGATTCTTAATTCGAAATGAAGTAAGTTTACTTAAATAAAATTTAAGTGATATGAGTAGTGTGGTGAAAATATTTTTTGTTTTAATCTTAGTGAGTATATCAAATATTGTTTTTCCTCAATCTACCACATGGCAAAGGATATTCGGTGGCCCGAGAGATGATTTTGCAACTACTGCTTTTCAAACTATAGATGGAAATTATTTAATGGTTGGAGAGAAAGCTGTAATAGATATTAATACTGGATTTTATATTTCACAAACATATTTAGTAAAATTTAGTGTTTATGGGAATATCATTTGGCAAAAATATTATGGAGACTCGGTAATCTTTAATTACCCTACTTCGGCTATTGAAATGTCCAGTGGTAATATTTTAATAACATTTGTAAGCAGTAATAATAATGACGGTAACATATTAAAATTTAATGCAGATGGAAATTTAATCTGGGAAAAAACATTCAGTAATGGCATTACCGGATTTTTCAATCTTAGTTTGGTAGATAATGGGAAAACAATATTAATTAATGGAGATTACTTCACTGGTTCAACTTTTTACCGAACTTAACTAAGCTAGATACTAATGGAAATCTTATCTGGTCAAGACCTTGTAACGAAAACTTTGGAGAAATTGGTTTTTATAATTCAGATGATGGCTATTACTCAACAGGCCAGAAAAATGATTCTACTAGTTTTATCAGTAAAAGAGATACAAACAGTAATTTAATTTGGGAAAAAAGAATTTATAATCCGTTTGGAGCTTTATTTTTTAGGCTATATTCAATAGCTCAGATTTCCCCGTCAACTTATTTTACTATTGGCGTTGTAAAAGATATACCAAATCATGGTGGACTTTATATTTTAAAAATCGACAGTTGTGGTAATTCAATATTTTATAGAACATATTTAAATGACAGTCTTTTTGGAGTATTGTCCTTAATTAAAACTCTAAAGAAAGAATTTTTAATAACTGTTGGAGATGATGTCGATAATGTTGGAACACTCGTAAATATTGATTCATTAGGAAACCTTATCCAAATTAAATACAATAAATATGATCCAGAAAGTAATGTAGGCTATTATACTATAAATAACTCTAAGGATACAGGTTTTATTATTACCGGACAATACAAAACAGCCAGTTGGGATTTTGCAAACTTTTTAGTTCTAAGAACGGATAAATACTTAAATTTTGAACCAACAGAAATCTTAAATAATAATTCTATAATAGATCAATATTTTTTAAAGGTTGATGTATTTCCTAATCCTTTTAATCCAATGTTAAATATTAAAATTCATATAAGAAATAAGGAAAACGTTAACGTGTCTTTATTTGATATTTCAGGAAGAAAAATTTATTCAATTTCAAATATACTAATAAATTCTATAAGTACCGAGAGAATTGATGCAGATAACTTGGATTTATCTAGTGGTATATATTTTGTACAAATTAAAAGTGAAAACTCTTCATTAATCAAAAAAGTAATTTTTTTAAAATGAAAAAAATTTTATGAAATGTTTAAAAGTTTTATCAATTATTTTTTTTACATATTTGTCAATTCTAAATTTCAATTTAAAATCCCAAAATGGAATTGGAAATGCTGAACTTTATATTAAAAATTTTTCGCAAAATGATATAATAGTGTCTTTGTATCCAGCTAGTGCTATTTTTAGCGGATATACTACAACCACTCCTCAATTTAACTATAAATATAGCTTCTCGCGAGCAAGAAGAGATGGTAATCCACCACAATGGCCCCTTTTTCAGGATTCTATTTATATAAACGGAGGAGTTGATGGCTTGCTCACAAATGAATATATATTATTTGATTTTGATGATGGGGCTTATTATTCAGCATCTAATAATGTTTTTGGTATTAGTTTTGGTCTTTGGAGAATGGATTTATATTCACCTTTAACATCGGATACGCAAAGTTATTACTTAGATTATAGAGATTATAATATCGGAAATTATCTTTATCCCTTTGCAATGGATATATACATTTATTTAGATGGAATCGCTCCAGATTCAGTTAATGTTTTTTTTTCCGGTGCACAACAGATAGTTCCCATATCTGATACTAGATTTCACAGCAGAACTATAAAAATTTGGGATCAAGTAGGTAGAATTGATACCGCAACTGGTCAACAACTTCCTCCTCTTATACCAAATAAAGGGACATTTACTTCAAGTAATGAACTTTCAACTTATCTTACTTATCCAATGGATGCTACTAAGTTTGGTGCAACAGATTTCGAAAATTCCGGTGACTTAGGAATGAATTTAATAATTAATCACAATATCTCAACAAGAGACACCCTCTTACAAAGCCCTACGAATATTCTTATACCTGTCAAAGGATACTTAAAGATCAATCCCGGAAATACTTTTAACATTATTCCTGCCGTCAATGGTTTTAATAATTTAATTGTTCAGGATTCTTCTGAGTTAATACTTAAAGCCAATTCCCATTTGATTGTCGATGGATATAACGCGCTTACTTTAAAGGAAAGGGAACGATAAATTTAGGACCCGGTTCCGGATATAAGATTTAAAAGGGTTCAACTTTCTGTAATGAAGGAGGAGAAATTAACATCATTGAAGAAGGTACCTTTTCCGGCTTAAGAAGAATTATTTTTCGAAAGCGGATCATATAATATCAACTGCGCTATCGCTGATCATTTCTTTGCAGACAGTATTCAATTAGTCCTGCTTGACAGTGCGGTGTTGGAAATCCCCGACAGTGTTACTTTAAACTTCACCGGAAATGAAACTGCTCTCATCATGAAACCCTATTCAAAGCTCAAAATGGGATCCGGCTCAAAGATCATTATCGGAAGCAATGCAAAGCTCATCGCAGACTCGGCAGAGTTTTCTTCACTTGATTCGACTAAGACCTGGGAAGGTATAGTTATGGAAAATTCATCCCACGACACTATCAAAAACTGCACATTCAAAAATGCCAAAACTGCTCTTTCTTTTATTAATGCAGAAGGGGCTTCATATTACAGAAGGATAATTCAGAACAATATTTTCAATGTTCCTTCCGGCGGAGACTATAAGGTATTTATGGAGAAAATAATTACAGAATATTAATTAAAGATAATACTTTCCATTATGCCGGTATCTCCGGGTCTAATTATATTACCGGAATTTACCTGAAGAACAGTTCTATCGGCTCTACCGCGCCTGAGGCAGAAGAACCCGAACCATATATACCATGAACATTATTCATAATACTTTTAATAACGGTTCAGCTTCAATTGTGCTTGCCAATTACATTTCAAGCATTTCCTCTTACTATATTGCATATAATACTTTCAACAATGCTGCGAATGTAAATCTTATCGGAATGAAGATCAACGGAAGAATCGTAAAAAATAATTTTACATCTTCCGGCGTCCCAATAGCTGTTCATCTTGTAAACTCTTATCCTGAATGTATAAGAATAATATTGCAGCGCGGGATGTAGGGATTCACCTTGCCGGACATTGTTATCCAAATCTCTCGAATTATAAATCCGGATCAAATTTAATCTGGACGGGAGGTTTTAATATAATAAATACAGAAGAACTTGATAACATTCAGCTTTCATCTTCCGGTCTTCCAAAAACAGATTTTGGAAATAACAATTTTAGTATAAATAATTCTTCTGCCTATCACATTTACGGCTGGATCGATTCCTCCCATACTATCTATAATTCAAGGAGAACTGCTGGAATGGCTCATACGAGTCAAAGATTTATTTAAAAGAATATGCTTCAGCGGACACTATTCCGGAGCCTGCCATAACGTTAAACGGCAGTTATGACTGCTCGTATGAAGTTCCTACATCAAGCTGGAGCGTATCATATCTCGGAAGCGGGCTTTACGATTCAATAAAGGTGAGCAACGGAAATACCGGCAGTGTAATGACCGGAGCTGATATGTTATGGACACAAGCATTGACAAATGCAGATCTATTACAATTTCAGGATGCGATAGTAACATATAAATATTTATTCGACAATTATCCTTCATACTCATATAACTCTGAAATAGTGTATGAATTATATGGATGTTATCAGGCTCTTGATACAAGCAGTTCTGAAATGTACAGGGAATCACTTTATCAGGATGCTATAGATTATCTGAGGGAGAAGTTAGCCGTAACCGAATTAGAAAGTAAAATTGAATTTACTGAAAATGCGGAAGATGTTATCAGAATGGCAGAGATCGAGCTTGAGATATTGGATCAAGCTGAAAGTGAATATGAGTTTTTAGCTTTAAATCACCCTGATCCAAATATACGCCTCATAGCTTCATGGGATTATGAAGAGATACAGGATCTTATTGAAGCAGGTGACGGCGGAGGAGAGAAGCAATTTCAGATTGTGAATTACGAGTTACAAAAGGAAGATTATGAAAGGCAGGTAATGAACAGACTTAATGAAAAAATAAAAGACGATCCAAAGCTGAGCAGAATGAAACAGAGATATGAAAGATATCAAACAAGAGAAAGGAAAGGATTGAGAAGCAAATACGAAGCGAGAACGGAATCACGGATGAAAAAGCAAATCTGCTCCTTGAGAAATCACTACAGCTGGATAAAACTAAGGAGGATAAAGCCAAACGCAATATACTGGAAGCACGAACTGTAAGTAAAGATGAACGTGAAATCAGGAGAATGGAGGACTTTATGCTGATAACAAAGAGTGTGAGAAGCGAGATGAAGGGATCCGGAAGCATTGAAATTCCCCTGAAGTATGAGCTTAACCAGAATTATCCAAATCCGTTTAATCCTGCAACTACGATATATTATTCGATACCTCTTACCGGAATTGTAAAACTTAAAGTCTATGATATAACCGGAAGAGATATTGCTTCTTGTAAATGAAGTAAAAGAAGCAGGGCGGTATGAAATAAAATTTGACGGAAGTAATCTTTCAAGCGGGGTTTATTTTTATAAACTTGAAGCCGGAAGTTTTATCTCTACGAGAAGAATGGTTTTGATAAAATAAGGACATAATAAAATCAAACTTTTTTGGTCAACAAAGGGCAACGATAGTTCAATCTCCGGCGATAGTATATGTATCACCTCAACCTCGGCGAAAGAAATTTTGATAATTGTCTTTACTTAATTAGAATCATCCGTTTTATATCCGTGAACTCACGGCTTTCAATTCTGTAGAAATAAATTCCGCTAGCTAAGTTAATGTCCTGACCATGCTGCCGGGCATTAAATTCAACCTCATAATTCCCTATTTGCTTTATTTCATTTATTAAAGTCAAAACTTGTTTTCCAAGAACATCATAAATTTTCAATGTTACATTTCCTTGTTTCGGTATCGAGAAATTTATTTTAGTAGTAGGATTAAACGGATTCGGATAGTTCTGCTCAAGCTTATATTCCGCAGGTGTAATATTGTACATATGATTTATTGAAGTTGGGTCTTGAACAAATTTAACTGTAGCCATGGATCCGCCGCTTTGACCGGTAACAAGTACATTATCCTCCGCATCCAATGCCATATCATAGATATAATTTAAAGACACACCTCCGTTATTATATTCAGCAACCCATTGCTGAATGCCATCATTATCATATTTCACTACTGCATAATTAGAATAAGGACCCGGTCTGTAAGATACAAAGGACATGTAAACATTCCTGTTTCTGTCGAGCTTTAGCTTTGGAAAATATGGGATTGATTGGCTCGATTGAACTCTTGACCAGAGAAGATTTCCTTAATATCATATTTGATAGTTACATATGAACTTGAATTTGTAACACCGCCTACATAAACATTTCCAAGTGAGTCAACTTCTATATCATATCCTACATCAAATCCTCCCCCATTATAAACAGCTTTCCATACAGTATCACCTTCAGAAGAATATTTTTATAGTTAAGATATCCGTGGTAATATTACTGTTCCATCCTGTTACATAAACATTGTTTGAGGCATCACTTGTTATGGCATATGCTGCATCTTCATTTCCTCCATTGTATCTTCGCTCCCAGATTAGGTCTCCGGAATTAGAATACTTTACTGTTGCGTAATCGTTGATTGACCCGGTTTCTTCCCGGCATTGTCCTGTGACCAACACTCTACCTTCTTTATCTATACAAAGATCCTTTGGTCTGTTCGGATCGATAAATTGTAACTTTGGATAAAATTCTTCCCATATAATTGCTCCGGATGAACTAATTTTTCTTGTTGCGTAATAAAAATTTCCAGCTGTAGTATATGTATTTCCCATATTATCTAAAGCTATTACATTGCAACCTACATTCATATTAAACCATATTAAATTTCCATTCAGATCATATTTAAAAGTTCCTGTTCCTCCGACAATTATATTAGATAGTTCATCCAACTCTATATCAAATCCCGACATAAAATGATTATTCGAAGTGTCAGCAATCCTCCTTGTCCAGAGGTTAGTTCCGTTTTGAGAGTATTTTTAGAACAACTAAATCCTGTCTTGTCAGAGTGCCATGACTGTTTCCGGTCACATATACATTACCCGTATCATCTGCCGTTATAGCTAATCCGGTATTACCTGAAAATCCAACATTATATCTGGCAACCCATTGCATATAAACTTGAGGATAAACAGAATCTAACCTCAATAAAATAGTAATGAAAATTATTATCTTAAAAAACTTATTCATAAAGATGGTTCAAGTCTAATTATTCTTGCAATCGATGGAATTCTTTTTTCTCCTGAACTACTTTGCGATTTATCCTGCAAAAGGAAAAGTATGTAATAACCCGGAGGAGCAATGTATCCGTCTAAAGGCGCAGTTACATCTAAAACTCCATATGTTATAGAAGCTTGGAAAGTCTAATATTATATATCTTTGATTACTGTCAAAGCAATGCGTGACAGAAGGAAGACTTATTAAAACTATTGAATCAATTATAGGAGTTGTTTCGCCCGTAACATCGTAAGCAACTCCAAATACTTCGTCGTAATTTATAACAAAAAGGAGCAGCTGTAATTACCGGCTGCGGACCTTCAAGTAAATAGCCCGGAGTATATATTTCAATTCTCCTTTCCATATCATTCTCGAATTCAAAATTCTGAGGTTCGGAATATTTCCTGCTGCCCCCAACCCAAACTTTTCCATTAGGTAATAATAAAGCGGTAGAATGATATCTTCTTGGAACAGTCATTTCTGCATCTGTTAATTGACTCCATTCCCACTTTGTAGGATCAGGATTGCTATAGTCCAGTATTTCAGGTACTAAAACTATAGTTTCTGCATCACCTCCTCCAATCACGATAAGTGATCCATCAGCAAGAAGCATTGAGTTGGGACAATCATGTCGAGGATACATCATATCCGGGACAGGCACCCAATCTGTGTTGGGATCACTTCCTATTTCAATCATTTCACAGCTGGTTGCACTGTCAAATCCTCCAATATTTATTATTCGCATGTTTGTATCTGTAGATTTAATATGAAGCAATACAGAACAGCCATGCAATCGAATTGGTTTTGATTGTGAGCCGACAGGATTCCAATAATTTATTTGGGTCACAACAAAAGGGTTGAATCTATGAGCTCCATGCCAATCAGGCAGTTGAGGTCCGAATGCAACCATATCATAAAAAAATTTCACCTCTCCAGGATCCAAACGGAATTACGTATGCACCATTATACAATGGAATTTGCAAGCCATCCGGCATACTTGAATATGGTGTCCATTTTGAGTGCTTGGATCATATCGCTCGAGGAATAATCACAGTAAATTCCGGTGCGTTCAGGGTTGAGGGTTCTTCTGGATATCCGGACATTGCTATAACTGTTCCATCATGAAGTTTTGTGAGTTGTGGATACCATCTTCCGCGATTCATAGTAGTGATACCTTCGGTGCTTTCCGTAAAGCGCCATGGCAGAGGCAAAGTATTACTCAGCTGTGGGTCGAACAAAAAAGAAT
>JADJTX010000041.1 GCA_016710985.1 Ignavibacteria bacterium | reverse complement strand
CTTATAATAAACTCTCGGACTGTTACCGGCTGTGTCAATACCATCTGAGTCCGTTATTGTTACATTTGATAAAACTCTGTTTGAAATACTATTCGTGTTCGTTAACACAGTGTAAGAAATCGACGGCGCGTCATTGATCTTGTAGGAATTGATTGTTCCGCTAATCGGGAACGCAGCTGCAGTCAATGCAACACTTACCGGAGCTGATGCGAATGTCCCGGAGTTGATGCTGACCGAAGGTTCGGCTTGGAGATCCTGTGCTGTAACAAAATACTGTATGGTGTCACCGTATGTTATTCCCGAAAGTAAAGAGTAGTCTATTGTAAACTCGTACGGTGAAACATTGTTAGTTGCCTGCGTGAACTTCCAGCCTGCAAAATCATTTCCGTCACCAACTTTCTTAAAGTAAATTCTTGGGTTGTTACCCGGGGTTGTATCTATACCGTCAGAATCCGTAATGGTTACATTGGATAGGACTCTGTTTGAAACATTGTTTGTATTTGTTAATAAAGTAAAAGAAATCGAAGGAGGAGAATTTTCAAGTCCGTCAAACTCATCGGCCCCGATATCCGGAAATGAATTAACTCTTGGATCACAGTCAATATCAGTGTTCACAGAAACTGTATTCCCCGTATTCGCCAGATTAATTAAGTTTGATGAATCAGTATTCAGTATATGCAGATAAGGTGATGAAAATACCGGCTGGACATTTTTAGATAAACTGTCTTTCCCCGTAGCAGTCTGCCAGTTCAGAAGTGACAGATGATCAGTGCCTATGTTCTGTTGAAGACCTCCTGCTTTTGAAAATTTTCCCGATGCACCGGATGTGAAAAGATCATTGTTGTTTGAAATAAGATTACTGTAATTAGCATAACCTAAACCAATTGCATAACTTTTTCCTGCATCTGAACTTGTCTGATTGTTAACTAATATGTTATTTCTGATATCAGCAACAGAAGATGTTCCTCCTAAGGATAAAGAAAAACTTGGAAAAGTAGCATTTCCGCGTGTACCCGATAACGAAACTGTGTTAAAATAAATGTGTGTTGTGCCGGTTCCTCCTCCTGAAAATATACCGCTCGTAAAATCCGGTGATGATGACAGAGCGTTCAATCCCGAGATCATGTTATTTACAATAGTGTTAATGCCTGATGATGCATAAGCTACTGAAATTCCGATTGCTGAGAAGCCTAATGAGTCAGTTGATTTTATATTATTGATGATATTATTTTCAATCACGGCATTTGTCACTTCATTTCCGGTAGTGCTTGATATTATAACCTCAGTTGAAGAAAGCCCGGCTGCTATTGCAGTTAGTGTTCCGTCCGTCTCTAAGTTTTCAATTTTGTTGGCTGCTATTCTTACATCATTTTCAAAGCCTACCTGTATCCCGCAGTATCGTATGTTATCCGGATAGTTTTTATTCAGGAGATTCTGACTGATGACGGTTCCGGTGTTTTTGTTTGCCGTACCTTCGCCCTGAGAATAGATTCCATATTGTGTCTTGCTTATGCTGTTATTCTCATAAATGTTATTGTCGTTGTTTATTCCGGAGCTGATAACACTTATTATTGAAGAACCAGAGCCGATCCCAAACAGAGTGTTTGAATTGCTTAAGCCTTCGATGTTACAGTTTCTTATTTTGTTATCTGAAGCTCCGTTGCTAAAGTTTGACTGAAGCCAGACGACTGCACTGGATGTATTTGAATTATTGTTTACAATTGTCAGATCTCTTGAAGCTGTGGCTTCGGGACATATGCTGTTTTGAACTGAGTCGCTTGAACCGTCTATTATAACATGATCAGCTCCGTTAATAATGAAAACTGCAGAAGGGGACGAGCCGCTGATCTTTGAACTTACACCGTCGTTAGGTTTAATTGTTAAAGTGTTTGAGCCTGATGCGCCGGACCAAGGATTAATTGTTATCGGTAGAGTTTCATTTTCATATAAAGAATCATCAAGTAAAAATCTAACTTCAGAATCCGCTCCGCGTAGATTCAGATCTTCAACGGCGGCTGTAATTGTATAATATACACCTGATATGTTATCCATCTGAAATTGCGGATTTTCATTTCGTTTAACATACAGATCGCCTTTGTATGTCCCGCCCTTGCTCATTGGTGTCCATACAATTTTATCGGTCTCAATTCTGATTTTTCTGGGAACTGAATTTGATTTATTCTTACTTTTGCTTCTGTTCTTCTTTTCAATGCCTCCGGGTAATTTTTCCATTACCTCCAAGCTAACTTTTTCTGTTTCCCTTTTAAAAGTTATGTCCAACCCGGTCAGTCTGTTCAATACAGTTGCGCTGATCAGATAATCTCCGGCAAGGGGATTATTTACTATCGTGTATGAATTAATGCTTCCTGTCAAAGGAAAAACAGCGGATGTCAGGTTTACATCAGATGGTGCTGAAGTAAAGATCCCGGAATTAATTCCGACATTCGGTGTAAAAGCAAGATCCTGCGCTACAACAAAATACTGTATTACATTTCCAATGCTCACTCCTCCGTTTAAGAGTGAATAATCTATAGTGAAATCAAATGGAGAACCTGCATTGGATGATTCAATGTATTTCCAGCCATTGGTGCTATTTGTATTGTCAATAAAAGTGTTTAAGTCTCCCGAACGCCTGTAATAAACACGCGGACGATAACCTGCTGTGTCATTTATTCCGCTTGGGTCGCTTACAGTGACATTTGAAAAACTCTTGCAGAAATGCTGCTTGAGTTTTGTAAAAGTGAATAGGATATTGACGGAGGAATATTATCTACAGGAATGCCGTCAAATTCATCTGCTCCGACATCAGGGAAAGTGCCGCCGCCGTTGGTTGATCCTGAAGGTCCGGGTCTTGTATCCGAATCTATATCAAACTCTAGACCTGATATGTTAAGGCTTCCGGATTCCAGTTGTGTATTTATTCCTGCAGCAATATGAAGATCGGTTGATGAAATGATTCCCGGATCCTGTGAAAAAGAACTTACATCCTGATTAGGAGTAAATGCATTTTTCCAGTTTGCTAATGTTGCTCTGTTCGTGGTACCTGTCAGTCCGGTAAAACCGTTAACTGCATTGGCAATGTAAAGATCATTATGATCAGATGTTGATCCTGCATTTCCGGGATAGCTCCCTGACGGAGTTACCATACAATAATGTCTTGCATTGCCGGTCTGAGCTGAAGTAAAATTAGAGAATATGTTATTATATATTTGTAAAACCGCTCCTGAAGTTGTTCCTAATTCAAAACAGGAATTCTGACACGAAATGCCCGAAGGAGAAAGTCTGACTGAATTAAATAAAATATTATGAACGGAGTTCAGACCATTTCCGGATTCCTGCGCATAAATACCTATCAGCTGTCGAGAAGAAGTATTAGCCGATGCATTGTTAAGACCGTAAATAAAATTATTATAGATCATCGAAACGCTCGAAATATTCGCAGGGTTATTGACTCTTATTCCGTAAACACGATGTGATGTCGGACTTGTATTTGAATTAAGAAGATTGTAAACTTTATTATTATATATCCGTGTTGTGTCAGTGCTTACCGGAGAAAATGAATTATTGTCAACGAAGATACCATCAACAGAATTAATTCCCGTACAGGTAACATTTTTTATTTCGCAATTAAATATTTTTAAATTACCCTGAGCAAATGTCCGGATGCCCCACGTTGCCTGAGAACCGTTGCCGATGCTGCCGGGACTGCCTGCTCCAATAACTGTAGCACCGTCATCAATTGTCCCGATCTCATTTCCGGCATCGGTTAAAGTTGATGATCCGGAAAGAAGGTAAATTCCATTATAAACATTTTGAATTGTAATGTTATAATATTTATTGTTCCTGTTTGTACCGCTGATCAATGCCGGCACATTCGCATATCCGGTTGTTGATAAAGCTGAAGTTGATTGTAAAATACCAATTGAGGCAATGTTGGATTTGTTAAGAATAATGTTTGCATTCCTGATAGTATTATTCTGAGCTCCGTCAGTTGAGTTAACATTTTTTATTAAAAACCATATTCAACTGCATTGCCCGAATTTATATTAATGTCAATTCCGTCAATGGTAATGTAATCTGCTCCAACTAAAGCAAATCCATAGTCAGCTGTGCCCGATCCTCCTGTTGGTTTAATGACCGGATTATTTCCGCTTCCGGATTTTTGAAAAATTACCGGATTAAGTTCCGTCCCGCTTACAGACAGTATCGGAAGGTTCTCGGTGAATGTCTGATTCGGTGTAACGTTAAATGTAATTCCGCCTGTTCCGACACCATGTTTATTCAAATCTTCAATCGCGCTTTTGAATGTAGTATAATCACCAAACGCATCTATTGATTTAACGCCGGTCAGCGGAATGGCATCATAAACAAAGATCTCATCAATACCTGTGTCGGAAGTTCCAAAATCTGAAGTGGCTGTAAATTTTATTTTTACATTTGAAGAATTAATATTTCCCAGATCAACAGAATACAAAGACCAGTACCCGGTTCCGGATAACACGTAAGTTCCGACTGACAGGCCGTATGAAGCCCCGCCGTCTAAAGAAAGATAAACATCAATTTTATCTGTTCCGGAAGCATTTGTAAGATAGAAGACCAGTCTTTTATTGTTTGAGTAAGGTGAAAAATCTATGGCTGGAGTTATGATTTCACCAATGGAATTATTCGCAGCATCAAAACTGTGAAATCGAGCGGAAGACGCAGTACTGTTAGCTCCGGCAGGGGAATAAGAACCTCCTGATGATGACCAGCCGGTTGTATAGGAATTTTTATGCCACTGATTATTTGAAGGCACGGTTGTACCGCTCCACGAAGGTGACAGTGTGTTAGGAGTTGTCCACACACTTTCAAAATTCTGTGTAAATATTACGGATTGCGAATATACGCAAATGGAAATTAAATTCGCAATTATAATAGTTGCAAAAATTGCATACTTCTTCTTCATTTAATTTTTCCCTTATAGAGAAATTTAAATTTGGGAAGAACTCTCCGATTTGAAAAAAAGGCAAGTGGATAGAGGTTTTTTCTTTCAAATTTTTCTTCCTTTGGGGAATAGAGAATTATTGTTAAATAATCCTGTCTATAAATATATCAGGTTGAAATGTTATGCCTGATATATAAAAGAACATTCGCGAACAATATAGATATTTTAATTTACAGATACAAATTATTTTTTCGAAAACTTATTGAGTTCTTTAAGTTCTTTAAGTTCTTTAAGTTCGTCTAGTTCGAGTGTTTAACTCTTAACTATCTGAGAAGTAAAAATTCCATAAAAAAAGAGAGATAAAATTAACCTTATCTCTCTTTTAATGAATTTTTTATAGTTCAATACCTAATACTCAATACTCAATACTCAATACCTAATGCCGAATACTCAATACTTTATTTAAGAAGTATCATCCTTTTAATATTAGTAAACTCACCGCTTTCGATCCTGTAAAAGTATGCTCCGCTGGCTAAGTTGCTGCCGTTGAACTCCACTTCATAATTTCCGACCGCCTTCGTTTCATTTACTAAAGTCATTACTTCCTTACCGAGCACATCATAAATCTTCAAAGTAACTAATCCCTGTTTCGGAATTGAAAAATTTATCTTTGTAGTTGGATTAAACGGATTCGGGAAGTTTTGCGCTAATGAAAATGTCTGAGGAATTACACCTGTGTTTACAGGTGTTACATCTGTCAGCATTCCGTCAACAAAATCAATCGCTCCCTTCATCAGTCTTGCAACCGGTGAACCCGAAGGTGAATCAAATGCAGGTCTCAAAGACTCTACATCTACTCCCATCGTTGAAATATTATAATTCGTCCCTATTCTTCCGATACCATTTAATGAGTCAGGGAATAATCTGAATTTATAAAGACTGTATAACTGACCCACCGGAGCTGATGATGACTTCCTTAAAACATCCGGAAATGAGCCGACCGTACTGTCAGCAATGTTAGGATTGGTAGTAACTCCTATTAAGCCGCGGTTTCCTGAAGTGCCAGGTCTGTCTGCGATATACTGGCAACCTAAGACAGTTCT
Source organism: Ignavibacteria bacterium (assembly GCA_016710985.1). Classification (GTDB taxonomy): domain Bacteria; phylum Bacteroidota; class Ignavibacteria; order Tepidaquicellales; family Tepidaquicellaceae; genus JAGPCH01. Next base: position 28,419 of record JADJTX010000041.1, on the reverse strand, counting down.
GAAGAAAAGTGTATCAAGATATGTAGAACCGGTTCTGTCCAGCTGATATCCGATATCTTCTGCAAGGATTATCAGTTTTGATTTCGTTGCTGTAGTATTTCCGCCCGAGTTCAAATAAGCTTTGATCGAATCTTTCACAACATTTGATACTACCGACGTTCCTTCTCCGAGTAAAATTACTTTCTTATATCCTCTGAAAGAAATTGAAGTAGTACCCGTTGTTTGTCCTTTTCTGTTAAAGAGATCGTAAGTTTCTGTAATGCTGTTTAGGTTATTTACAACTGAGTCTTTTGCAACTCTGCATCCTGCGACAGTAGAATCATATAAAACTATCACATTACCTTTCGCCTGTCTTTTTAATGTGATGGCATATGTATCAGTTGATTTCAAAGAATCACTTGCATTGTATGCCCAGACAGACCATTGTCCGACCAGTGAATCTCCGGGATTCAATCCCAGTCCTCCGAGTATTCCGTCTAGAGCATTGTTTACAATTGTCAATGATGTGTCATAGCCCGAGTTGTTGACGGGACAGATAATCTTACATTAGATAAAGCAGGACTTCCGAATTTCCATTTGTATGTAACACCTTCACCTGATTTTCTCCAGTTGATGTTTATCAAAGATGAATTGAATGCAGATGTAGTTACTGTCACACCGCTTGGAGGTGAATTTAAACCGAAGCCGGATAGAGCCGGAACTCCTCTTGTTAATGTAAGAGCTCTCGGACCGTTTGAAGATTTCAGCGAATCAACAGGACTTACGCGGTATGACCATACATCCCATTGACCGGCTAATGAACTTCCCTGCGCTACTCCTGCATTGGCAAGTAAAACGTCCAGCTGACCTAAAGTCATTGTAATGGAATTTGTAGATGAAGGAACAGTTAATAATCTCGGATTTGCTGCCGGTCCAAATATCCATTTGTATTGAGCGCCTGTGGCTGCTGTATCCCAGGTAATGGTAACAGGTGTTGATGAATTTGGAAATGAAACTATTGTAGCTCCTGGTGCAGGAGTCTGTATGCTAAATGCATTCAAAGGATAAAGTCCCAGTTGCTGGAATGCAGCTAAGAGATTAATCAAACCTTTTCCGTAAGTATTATCTTCACCGGGTGTTCCAAGATCTGTACATGTTGAAAACAAAATTGCTTTTATTTGTTTTCCGGTCAGACCCGGCGCAGCTTGTTTTAATAATGCAATTGCTCCTGCAACGTGAGGTGAGGCCATGGATGTTCCGGAATTCAATCCGTAAGAATTTCCCGGTACAAGTGAACGGACATTCACTCCCGGTGCTGAAACTTCCGGCTTAATTAAAAGTGTTCCCGAGCCGCCGCAGATTGAAGGACCCCTGCTTGAAAAACTTGCAATGGGGTAACCGACAGTATTTCCGTCAACTGCTCCTACTGAGAATACATTTACAGAATCTGTATTAATATTTTTTGGCGGAGTAATAGTAGATGCGCCGGAGCCTGAGTTACCCGCTGAAAAGCAAACTGCAATACCCGCTGCCTCAACTGCATTTAAAGTTGATACATAGATTGAAGTACACTGAGCTATACCGCTTACATTCGGATCCTGCCATGAACAGCTTATGGCATCAGGCATATCCATTGTTACAGAATTGCTGTCCGGATCCATTGCCCACTGATAAGCAGCAATGTTCATTGAAGGATAGCTTGCTCCGGGGCAGTCCGTAATTCCTGCTGACATCCAGTAAGCGTCAGGAGCAACACCGACAGTGTCACCGCTTGCAGAATTTCTTCCGCACATAATTCCCATTGTATGAGTTCCGTGGGTACCGCAGTCAGTAGGGGAAGTTGTAAAAGGAGATACCGGATCAAACCACGCATGCTGCCAAGGTCTTCCGTTATTTCCCCACCATCTCGACGCGAGAGCCGGATGAAGTCCGTCAACTCCAGTATCAATATGCATTACAGTTCTGCCTGCGCCTGTAAATCCAAGTCTCCATAATTCATCTGCTTTGATTACCTTCAGGCCTGTTTCTACTGATTCAGTACTGTTGTTGGCGGGTAATGGTTCGTCATAAATTGGCTTATCCCAGGTTATCTTCTCGTCGAGATCGATCATTTGCACGTCGGTTCTTGTTGAAAGATTCAGAACAACATCCGGAGTAACCTCTGCATAAATTACATTAGTGACCCAGAAATCCATCAGCTCATTTACTTTCCCTCTGTCTTTTTCAGAATTAAGATATTGAAGTATAGGTCCCTGAGTTTGTAATGCTTTTTGTTTCAAAGTATTGATAACCGTCTGTGCTCTGTAATTCAAAGGAGCATTTATTCTGTAAAGCTCTTTGTCAAGGGATTCAATATCTACCTGATCATTAAGTAATATCAATACTCTTGTATATTCCAGAGGATTCAGAAACTGCAATTTTGCCTGAAGACGATCTGTAATTCTCAACTGTTGTGAAAATGAACTGCCTGCAAAAAATTGCAATAAAAATGAAAAGTATTTTTTCATATTTAATTATTTTGATTTTAGAAAATGGGTTTGATTTGAAAACTAAAAAAGAGATAAGGATACTTGTTTTTAGTGTCATAATTTATTTGAAAATATTAAATATTACAACTCAAATGGAGTGTGTGGAGTGTGTGGAGTGGGTGGAGTGTGTGGAGTGTGTGGAGTGGGTAGAGTGTATGATGTATAAAAAGAACAGAGAGACAAGTTTACCTTATCTCTCTGTTTTCTTAAAACCTGATACTTAATACCCAATACTTATTTTAAAAGTATCATCCTCTTTATATTGCTGAAGTCACCGCTCTCGATCTTATAAAAATAAGCTCCGCTGGCTAAGCTTGATGCATTAAAATCAACATCATAATTTCCTGCTTCCTTAGCTTCGTTTACAAGTGTGATCACTTCTTTACCGAGCACATCATAAATTTTCAAAGTAACTAATCCCTGTTTTGGAATTGAGAAGTTAATTTTAGTGACCGGATAGAAAGGGTTAGGATAATTTTGTTTGAGATCATATTCCGTAGGAATCGTGTTACCGGTACTCTGAACTCCCGTTGTTCCTACGTTCAGTCTTATTCCGACATTCTTAACCGGAGTAAGAGGATCATTGCTGTTCACTTTTAATATTCCTGTGTAGGTTCCAACCGATAAACCTACGGCACTAAAATTTACACTAACGGTTTGATTGCCTCCCGGTATGATAGTACCGGAATTAGGAACTTCATCAACCCATGCAAGTCCTTTTTCAATTTTAATTGCAAGATTATTATGCATGTAAGCTGCATTGTAAACAACCTGAAGTCCGGTTGCTCCGCCTACATTCTCAGTACCTATAGTCGCGTCATCTACCGGACTTGTCATATTTAAATACTGATAAATAATTCTTCCGTCACTGTAAAGGATCACCTGGAAAGTATAAGGTCCGCCGCCAGGAGGGTCATAATGAGGAACATCTTTATACTCAACTATGAATCTGTTATTAGCGGCGTCATGTAAATAATAACAAGATCCCCCGCTTGTAAAATTAAGGTCATCCCAGAAAGGGTAAAGACAGTTGTTAGGTTCGAGCGTGTTTGGAATAGCTACGTTAAAATAATCAACAGTTGTTGCGGCTATATCAAATCCTACCCATCCGTTTGTAACAACCTTCAGTTGATTATATGTATTTCCGTAATATGTAAAAGGAAATGGAAGCGAAACATTCACACTACCGTCGTCTGATGAAGGTGTCCATCCTGTGATAGGTGTTCCGGTTGAAGATATTTCGACCCAGTTAAAAACAGGTCCGCCCGGTTCATCGCTGTCTATCCATCTGTATCCTCCTGCATCAGGTCCTCCCTGTCCGTCGGTCTGATTCTCACCGTGATATCTTGTGATTTCACCTTTGGGCTGCCGGACCATTCCGTTTATTTCATTCTGTGTGAAACTTACCTTTGAATTATCTAATGAAGATGAAGCCTCAGAAATGTTCCAGTCAAGACTGAACTGCCCGGTATTTCCAATTATCAGGTTCCTTGAAGTAGTCTGTCCCGAAGGAAGGTTCACAACTATTGAATCCGCTGATGTTGTAACCGTAGGAGCTATTCCTCTTCTTAAAGTTAAGTTATATGTCTGAACTGATGAGAGTGAATCGGCTGCGCTGTAACCGTAAATTCTCCATTGACCTACTGATGAATCACCGGGGGCAACTCCGATTCCTGCAAGCAGTGAATCGATATAAGAATTTCTCATTGTTAAGACAGAATCAAATCCGTTGTTATTTGACTGAACACTGAATTTGACATTTGCCTGAGTTGAAAAATTCGGTCTTGCATAAAGCCATTTATATTTTACCGCTTCACCTGATTTAGTCCAGTTTACATTAATAAGTGAAGTATTTGAGACTAATGTAAGTATAGTAGAATTGTTAGCAGGTGATGAAAGATTAAACGCTGTGAGCAGAGGTTTACCCCTTTTCAGAGTAATTGCCCTCGGACCGTTGTTAGCTCTTAAAGAATCATTCTCTGCATTATTTCTGAATGCCCATACATCCCATTGTCCGACTAAAGAATCTCCCTGAGCAACTCCAAGACCTGCAAGTAAATTATCTAACTGACCACTTGTTACTGTCAGTAAATTTCCGGTTGGTATCAGAGTAATTTTTCTCGGTGATGTTGTCGGGCTTCCGAATATCCATTTGTATGAAGCAGTGGAAGCTGAAGTATCCCAGTTAAATGTGTAGCTTGCAGTATTATTTGGCAGAGTTTGAATTCTCGATCCGGCTGCCGGTGAAGTTAAATTAAATGAATTCAGGGGAAAAGTAGTGATTTGAACTTCCGTTGTCCAGGCCTGATAGCTTCCTGTGATATCACCTGCCCAGTAAGGCCAGAGTTTTCCGCTTCCGGATGTAATACCGATGTAATCTCCCTGATATCCGCCGGCAGTTCCTGAAATTGGTTTTGGTTTGAACTTATGATCGGATACCATTATATCAGTCCATGTAACACCTCCGTCCAAAGATCTTGAAACATATACCTCAGCGGAGTCATTTGTAGGTGTATTTCTTGTATCATAATAAACAACGTTTACGCCGCCCGCTTCGTCAACACGAACTGCGGATGCATATTGAAATTTTCCGTTTCCGGGAGTGTCCTGATTAGCTCTTACCGAAGTCCAGGTTAATCCGCCGTCAGTTGAACGGTGAACTATTGCATCTGCCACATCAGTAGCAGGAGCAATGTTTTTTTCAGAAGAGACTACATAGATCCATCCGTTTCTCGGACCGCCGCTTCTGTCAACATCTATTCTCGGGAAACCGGCCATTCTAATTCCGTTAAAAAGATTTGATGTACGAATTCCGTTCATGTTGTTGGCATTGTTTTTTGAAAATACCCAACTAACGCCGCCGTTTGTTGACATTGCAAATCCTAAAGAATCTTCAGTTGAGCTCTGCCCGTTTGTGGTACAGTTAGCCCATGTGACATAACACTCTCCGTTTGGACCAACTCTTACATCACAACCCTGATGGTGATGTCCGGTTGAAGGAGGAGGACTAACAGGCTGCACTTGTGACCAGGTGACGCCTCCGTCAGATGTCCATGACATAACAATTCTGTTTGAGAAAGATCCGCCGAATTCTGTATAGACGGTATAGCTCCTTCCATAATAAGGACTTGTCGGAGCATCATCAGTTCCTGATAAATTTTTATCCGCGCTTGTAGTTGCACCGGGAAAGGTTGAAGTTGCCGAAAAGTTCAATCCGTGATTTGTCGAATAGCTGGCACCCAATGAGAATGACAATGTGATATAGGAAATTAAGAATCTTCCGTCTTTATCAATCATTGGTGCCGGATCTCCATAGTTGAAAAAAGGTGTTCCGGAAGGACTGATAAGTGTATCGTTTCCATACCAGTTAGCTCCTCCGTTAGTCGTTACATAAGTGCCGGTACAAAAATTTCCGCCCTGAAAAGTATTTGCCGAAGCATACATGATCAAAGGGTTAGTCGGATGTCTTGTAATGGGTACTTCACTCTGAGTAGCAGGCGCAGGTCTCGGATGAACTCTGAAATTTGGATTGATTCCGAAAACTCCGATTGGTGTAATTATAGTTCTTCGCTCTGTTTGAGTCTGAATCCAGTTATCGGTTTGAGGTAATGGTGAAAACTCACCCGACGGATATAGTCCGATTGTTGTTCTCGGATCTAAATTCCATTTTGGACTTTCCTGATAAGCATTGCTGTTTGATACTGTTGTTCCTTGTCCTGTCATTAAGATGTAACAAAGCAATAAGACAGGTAAAATGAAAAATAATTTTTCATCGGTAAATATCCCTTTCTGTAATTAAATTAAATTTGCTGCCTTTAAAATTGTGAAGTAAAATTGAAAAGACTTTTTGAATAGATGTGTCAAATGAATTGAAATCAAATTATCATAATAATATCATAAATGCAATTTTTATTTTAATGCTGAAAGTTCGTTAAGTTCGTTAAGTTCATTAAGTTCGTTAAGTTGATTGAGTTAGATGAGTGAGATGAGTTAATAGGTTGATATAAAAAAATTGGGGAATAAAATTAATTATTCCCCAATTGACATCAATACTCAATACTCAATACTCAATACTTATTTGATAAGTATCATCCTCTTTATATCAGTAAACTCACCGCTTTCGATCCTGTAGAAGTAAGCTCCGCTGGCTAAGTTGATGCCGCTAAACTCTACTTCGTAATTTCCGATTGCCTTGGTTTCATTTATTAATGTCATAACTTCTTTTCCTAATACATCATAAATTTTCAATGATACAATTCCCTGTTTCGGAATGGAGAAATTTATCTTTGTCACCGGATTGAACGGATTAGGATAATTCTGTGATAAAGAATATGTCTGAGGTATCACGTTTGGATTTGTTTGTGTAACTCCTACAAGTAATCCGTCAACAAAATCCATCGCTCCTTTTAATAATCTGTTAACAGGTGATCCAGATGGAGAATCAAATGCAGGTCTTAACGATTCAACATCCACTCCCATTGTTGAAATATTATAATTAGTTCCTATTCTTCCGATTCCATTAAGTGAGTCAGGGAATAATCTGAATTTATAGAGAGTGTATAACTGACCTGAAGGAGCTGATAATGAGTTCTTTAATACATCCGGGAATGATCCGACTGTACTGTCAGCAATGTTAGGATTTGTTGTAACACCAATTAAGCCACGGTTTCCGGATGTTCCGGGTCTGTCTGCAATATACTGACAACCCAGGACTGTTCTGAAGAAAGTTGTATCGAGATAAGTCGAGCCTGTCCTGTCAAGCTGATAACCAATGTCTTCAGCAAGTATAATTAATTTTGATTTTGTTGCAGTTGTAGTTCCGCCGGAATTCAGATAAGATTTTATAGAATCTTTTACTACATTTGATACGACCGATGTTCCTTCTCCGAGTAAAATTACTTTCTTGTATCCTATGTAAGAAATTGAGGTTGTCCCTGTTGTTTGTCCTTTTCTGTTAAACAGATCATAGGTTACTCCCATCATGTTTAAGTTATTGACAACTGAATCCCGTGCAGTTCTGCAGCCGGCTGTAGTTGAATCATATAAAACTACTACCTCGCCTTTTGCCTGTCTCTTTAATGTAAGTGCAAAGTTTTGTGTTGACTTCAATGAATCGGATGCATTGTATGCCCATACTGCCCATTGTCCGACGATTGAATCACCGGGGTTCAAACCAAGTCCACCCAGTATTCCGTCAAGCGCATTGTTAACTAAAGTCAGAGATGTATCGTAGCCTGATCCTCCTGATGGAACAGTCAGTCTGACAGTTGATATGGTCGGACTTCCGAATTTCCATTTGTAAGTTGTACCCTGACCGGAACGTGTCCAGTTAATATTTATCAGAGACGAATTGAAAGCGGAAGTAGTAACTGTAGTTCCGCTTGGAGGTGAAGACAAATTAAATGCAGTCAAAGCCGGAACACCTCTGGTTAAAGTTAATGTTCTCGGTCCGTTTGTAGATTTCAAAGAATCGTCAGGACTTGAATTTCTGAAAGCCCATACATCCCATTGTCCGACTATGGACTGTCCCTGCGCTAAACCGATTCCTGCTAAAATGTTATCTAATTGACCTGATGTTAAATTCAGTGCATTCCCCGAAGTGGGTAACGTCAGTCTTCTCGGATCTCCTGAAGGTCCGAATATCCATTTATATGAAGCAGTGGATGCTAAGTATCCCATGTCATAGTAATTGGTGTATTTGAATTAGGAAAGATGAAATTGTACTTCCCGCCGGAGGTGTCAGCAAGTTAAAGGCATTCAGCGGATATGTAGTTATCTGTAATGCTCCTACCCATGTATTGAAGAATCCAGCAACACCTGCTTTATCGTCCATCCACATTGCTACAACTTTACCAACTGACGGGGCAATTCCAATATAGTCACCCATATATCCGCCGGCAAATCCTGTAGCTCCTTTTGGTTTGAAATGATGGTCTGAAACTTCAACATCAGTCCATGTACTTCCGCCGTCTATTGAACGTGAAATAAAGACAGCGCAGGAATCTCCGACTGACGGAAAATTTCTGTTATCATAATAAACTACATTTACACCACCTGCATCATCCACACATACAGCCGGTAAAAACTGGACTTTGCCGTTATTCAAAGCATCCTGATTTACTCTTATACCTGCGGACCATGTTGCGCCGTCATCTGAAGAACGTCTTAAGATAATATCTGCATCCGAACCGGCCGGAGCTAAGTTTAACTGGCTGGTTACTATGTAAATCCATCCTCTTCTTGTTCCGTTCGTTTTATCAATTGCAATTCTCGGAAATCCGTTGGTTCTGATTCCCCATCCGTTAAATGAAGTGGATCTGCTTCCGTTTACATCAAAAGCATTTTCAGTTGCTGTGTATGTAACACCGCCGTTTGTTGATTTTGCAATACCGACATAATCTTCAGTAAATGGAGAAGAACTTACACCCGCTGTCCAGGCTACAAAAACATTTCCGTTTGGAGCAACTGCAACATCATGTCCCTGTGCATTGTGTCCTGAAGGAGTTGCATTAATTATTACCTGCGGATCCCAGGTCACTCCGCCGTTTGTCGTTCGGGCTGCTCTTCCGTTCGCGGGAGAAGTTCCAAAGCTTGTCCATGCAAAATAGCTGTTACCGTAAAATGGGCTCGAAGGTGAATCATCAGTCCCTGCTAAATTCTTATCTGCGCTGGCATCATTAACCACCTGAAAAGTAGCAGACCAGGTCTGTCCGTTATTTGTAGAATAATTTGCACCCATTCCTGTGACGCCGCCAAAGTTAGTTGAACTGGTAAGGTGTGTAAATATGATCCTTCCGTTTTTATCTATTGCCGGTCCCGGATCTCCTCTTTGATCATTGAAGTTCGGTGCAACAATGGAATCAGAGCTTCTCCAGGTTAAGCCTCCGTCTGAAGAAAAATATGAACCCGAGTTAATAAATGATCCACCGGTAAGTCTTGCAGAATTTGATGATCCGAATAAAATGTTTGGATCAACAGGACTTCTTACAATTATGTTTTCTGTTTGCTGAGTAACTGTAGAAGGTAAAACTCTTACATTTGGTAAAGTGGTCAATACTCCGATTGGAGTGTTATGAATTTTTGGTGAATAAGTAAACTGATGAATATCATTGTTAACGACCGGCAGTGGTGAATAATCGCCGGACAGATACATAACAGAACGTGGAGTATTCCATCTCGGATCTTCCTGTAGTTCTTCTGCTTTCTGACCCGTCATTATAATAAAACCAATTATAACAACTGGTAAAATGAAAAATAATTTTTTCATTAAATTTCCCTTTCTTTTTTGAATTAAATTAAATGTTTAATTTTATGGAGAATATTTTCCTTAAAGGTGTGCTCTTTTAAGAAAAGTTTTTAAACAAAAATGAGATTTGTATCTAAATTAAAACATTAAATTAATAAATGCAATTTTCATTTTAATGCTTTGCTCAAAATCCTTTAATGTCAGAGTTCCTTCTAAAGCAGGAGATTCTGCAATACTCAATACTCAATACTCAATACTCAATACTCAATACTCAATACTTATTTTAAAAGAAGCATCTTCTTCGTTTCACTATATCCGTCTGCGTTTAAAATATAAAAATAGTTTCCGCTGGTAAGACCGGATCCGTCAAAGTCATATCTGTAAGTACCCGGGCTAAGTCTTTCATTTACTAATGTAGCGATCTCCTTGCCAAGAATGTCATATACCTTTAACGAAACAAATCCCAATTTCGAAATTCCAAATTCCAGTTTCGTAGAAGGGTTAAACGGATTCGGATAGTTCTGATTAAGCTTATAACCGGTGATCTCATTTGAACTTATATTTGAACTGATATTGCTCATCGGATTAGTATACTTTGCGATCAGACCGTTACCGCCGGCTACCCAGCCGTTATCATTATCTGAAAAGTAAATCCCGAATAATCTTCCGTCAAAGTTATTGTTTGTTTCCTGAAACCAGCTTATCCCTTTGTCAGTCGAGCGGTATATGAATCCAAAATCTCCGACAGCCCAGAAATTTTTTTCATCAGAAGCAAAAATATTGTTGAGATAATTGTTTGGCGGTATGTCAATTTCATTCCAGCTGTTCCCCCCGTCAGAAGAAATAATTATCTTATTGCTGTATGTAAATCCTAATCCTGTTTCATTAGTAACAAACTGAACTGCACCGGCTCCACCGCTTAGTGAATCTGAATGCGGCACATACCAGTTATCTCCTCCGTTGGTTGTCTTATAAATTTTCCTGCTTCCGGACGCATACCATCCGGTAAGAGGATCAGTGAAACAAATATCGCTGATGTATCTTTGACTTCCTGAATTAACCGGCAGATAATTATTTCCACCGTCAGTCGTTTTCAAAAGCTTTCCTGAATCCCCGCACACCCAACCCGAGTTTTCATTAAAAAAGTACAAGGAATACAGTCCAGACGTTACATTTGAATTCTGTGTAATCCAGTTCAGTCCTCCGTTACTTGTTTTCAGGATCTTACCATCTTCACCGCAGACATAACCAATATTGTTATTTACCATTTGAATCTGATTCAGATAATCATTATCACCTGCAGCCTGAACTCTCTTCCAGGAAATTCCGCCGTTTGATGTAACGGCAACCGTTCCCTGAGCGCCGCAACTCATGCCTGAATTCTTATCAAAAAAATCGATTGAAAATAAAGTATTTCTGAATCCGTAAGAATAGTCAGACCAGTTAACCCCTGAATTGAAAGACTTTATTATTGTTCCTTTATTACCGACACTGATGACATCATTTACATTGAATGCCTGAATTGAATACTGGAACTCGGATGTAGTAGTCCCGTATCCTGTCCAGCTTGATCCGGCGTTTGTAGTTTTGTATATGTTCCCGTAGTCACCTGAAGCGAAACCTGTATTGTCATCTCCGAACGAAATTGAATAAAACCACCTGTTAGTGGAAGTTGATGTTCCGACCAGGAAAGACCGGCGTTTACAGATCTCAAAATTGTCCCGTATGCACCCGCTATGAAAGCAGTATTCGCATCTTTGAACATTACATCAAATAGAAAATTTGTATTGTTAGGATTAATGATCTGAAAAGTTTCACCGTAATCAGATGATCTTACAAGTGTACCGTTTAACCCGGCTGATAAAACTATTGAGTCTCTGGCCGCGCAGCTTGTAAGTGTTCTGACGACATTCGTAGTTCTTCTTGACCAGTTTATACCTCCGTTAGAAGTTTTGAAAACAATTCCCGTATCTCCGACAATAAATCCTGTAGTGCTGTTCAGGAATCTGACTGAAAACAAATTCCCGGTTGTATTTAAAACAACCTTATCCCAGATATTGCCTCCGTTGGTTGATTTAAGAACTGTCCCGTACAATCCGCAGGCAAACCCTGTATTTTCATTCACAAAAAAAACAGACCGGATGCTTTGTTTTGTCTGTGTAGTATTGATGACCCAATTATTCCCGCTGTCCGTAGTTTTGATGATCGTCCCTCCGTCACCGCAAGCCCATCCGGTATTTGAGCTTAAATAATATGAGCCGAATAAAATATTTCCCTGGGGTAAAGGGTTCTGCCATTGCCATTGAGAATACGAATGCTGAGTGAATAGAGTGAATAGAGTGAGAGTAGTTCGTATAGTTTGTATAGTTGCTATAGTTCGTATAGTTTGTAGAATAAATTTTAACATAATTTTCAAATTTTTAATTTATTGGTCAATTTTTATTTCTGTTATTCATTGCCGTTGCTTTTAAGCAACTGGATAATTCCGGGATAGATAAAACAAATTCAGTAACATTTCATACATATTTTCAAAAGTATTAATTGATTATTTTTGCAATTGAAAATAGATAACCAACAATTGAAAAAAAATAATTCCCCCAAAAGTCCGATAGGTGTTTTTGATTCCGGTATTGGCGGTCTGACGGTAGCGAAATCATTATTTGAAATTCTTCCGAATGAGAACATAATTTATTTCGGAGATACGGCGCGTCTGCCATATGGTACAAAATCCAAAGAAACGGTTACAAGGTATTCAATTGAAATTACTAAATTTCTTTTGAATAAAAATGTTAAAATGATCGTAGTTGCCTGCAACACTGCTTCGTCAGTTGCACTTCCTTATTTAAAGAAAATCTCAGATGTTCCGGTGCTCGGTGTCATAAAGCCGGGATGTAAAGCTGCAGTTTCAAAGACCAATAATTTTAAAATAGGAGTCATCGGTACTCTCGGTACAATACAGAGCTATTCATATAAAACACAGATCCATAAGTTTGACAGAAACATAGAAGTATTCTCAAAAGCGTGCAGCCTTTTTGTACAGCTCACTGAAGACGGCTGGACGGATAATAAGATCGCAGAAATGATCGCTAAAGAATATCTGTCTGAATTTCAAAAAATTAAACATAGATACTCTGATACTCGGATGTACTCATTATCCCATTTTAAAGAATACAATTTCTAAAGTTGTCGGAAAAAAAATTAATCTTATAGATTCCGGAGAAGAGGCGGCAAAGGAAGTTAAAAGAATTCTTGAACAGGAAAAATTAATTAATACACAGAAGAAGAAAGGCCGGCATAAATTTTTTGTGACGGATTTTCAGAAGAAGTTCAAAGAGATAAGTGAGAGATTTTTGGGACAGCCGATACATGATGTGAAGAAGATAAAGCTTAGTTGAAAGTTAAAAGTTAAAAGTTGAAAGTTAGAATTTAAAAGTTTATAAAGTTTAAAAAAGGATACACAATACATACTCAATACACAATACACAATACACAATACACAATACACAATACACAATACACAATACTATGGAAAATATAATAGATATCTTTAAAAAGACCGGAGCAATGCTTGAGGGTCATTTCATTCTAACTTCCGGATTTCACAGTCCGCATTATTTTCAGTGTGCAAAGGTGCTGCAATATCCTGAATACAATTCACTTTTCGCAGGAATGATAGCTGATAAATATAAAGATAAAAAAATAGATGTTGTGATCACTCCTGCTGTTGGCGGGATTGTGTTTGGTACTGAAGTCGGACGTCAGCTGAATGTTCCTAGTGTTTTCAGTGAAAGAGAAAATAATGTAATGACATTGCGCAGAGGTTTTGAAATAAATGAAGGTGAGAATGTATTGGTTTGTGAAGATGTAGTAACGACAGGTGGGAGTGTATTTGAAGTGATTGAGCTTGTAAAGAATCAAAAAGCAAATCTGGCCGGAGTAGGGTTTATAATAGACAGGAGCAATGGTAAAGTTGACTTCGGAACGGAACAGCATTCACTTGCAAAGATCGATGTGATCAAATTCAATGAAGATGAAATTCCTGAATGGCTTAAGAAAATTCCCGTGACAAAACCGGGGAGCAGGGGACTGAAGAGCAGTTGATAGTTGATAGTTGATATATGAATTGAGATATGACATGATATGACATTGTGAATACATCTGAAATCTGACGTTTACATTTGATGTTTGACGTTTGACGTTTGAGATTTCAATTTTAATATACATTTAACCCAAATTTATAAATCGGTATATTTGCAAACCTAAATTAACTTAATAAATATTAAAAAATGGATTTTAACTTATCAGAACAGGAACTCTCGGTGCAAAAGCTTGCAAGGGATTTTGCGCAGAATGAAATTGCTCCTTATATAATGAAATATGATGAAGCGCAGGAATTTCCAATGGAGATTGCTAAAAAGCTCGGTGAGATTGGTTTTCTCGGAATTATTTTTCCGGAAGAATACGGAGGCGCTAATTTTTCAACTCTTGAATATGCAATAATAGTAGAAGAGATCTCTAAAGTTGATCCTTCCATGGGATTGACTATTGCCTCTCACAACGGTCTTTGCACAAATCATATTTACAAATTCGCTAATGATGAATTAAAAAAACTGAAAATGTTTCCGGGAGTGATGCGGCAGGTATGGCTACAACTGCCGAAAGGAAAGAACGGTCATTATATTTTAAACGGCAGTAAACTTTTTTATAACTCACGGAAGTGTTGGTGAAACTTTTGTAGTGACTGCAGTTACCGATAAAGCAAAAAGAAAAACGGCATCTCTGCTTTTATTTTTGAAAAAGGAATGAAAGGTTTTAAGACAGGGAAAAAGAAAATAAACTCGGCATGAGATCTTCTGATACTGCTGAATTGATTTTTGACAATGTGGAAGTTCCTGCGGAAAATCTTATCGGTGAAGAAGGCCAGGGGTTCAAGCAATGCATGCAGATCCTTGACGGCGGAAGAATTGCAATTGCCGCATTGTCACTGGGAATTGGTCAGGGAGCACTTGATGCTTCCTTAAAATATGCAAAAGAAAGAAAACAATTTGGAAAGCCTCTTGCGGATTTTCAGGGAATACAGTTCAAGCTTTCGGATATGGCTACTGAGCTGATGCTGCAAGACTTACTGGTATACAAAGCTGCCTGGATGAAAGATCAGGGAAGAGAAATTAATCTTGCGGCTGCAATGGCAAAATATTATGCCAAGTGAAGCTGCAACCCGCGCAACCAATGAAGCAATTCAGATCCATGGCGGATATGGATTTATGAAAGAATTTCCCGTTGAAAAATTATACAGGGATGTGAAACTTATGACAATCGGTGAAGGAACATCGGAAGTTCAGAAGATGGTCATTGCAAGGAATCTTCTGAATATGTTTGATTAGTAAGAAAGTATTGGGTATTGGGTATTGGGTTGATTGGGTATTGGTATTGGGTATTGGTATTGAGTATTGGGTATTGGGTATTTTTGAGTATTAGGTTGAGTCTCTTTATAAAATCTATACCTAAACTTTAACTATTACTTACTTTACTAACTACTAACTTATTAACTTTTAACTTAACTAACTATTAACTAACTTTAACTTTTAACTTAATTTTAACTTAATTGTCATTCTTAGATAAAATAGGTTTTAAAAAACTAAAAGACGGTCTCAATAAAACCAAGGAAAATCTCGTTGGTAAAGTCAACCGGCTTGTAAATGCGCGCGGAGTTATAGATGATGATTTTCTTATCGAACTTGAAGAAATTTTACTTGCATCTGATATTGGTTTTGAGACTTCAGAAAGACTTATTGAGAAGATAAAGGAAAGAACGCTTACGGATAAATATGTAGATCAGAAAGAACTTAATGAACTGATAAATGATGAATTGAAGAAAGTATTTTATGATACGACATCAGAGTTTAAGACATTTGATTTTAAATCGGATAAAAAACCATTTGTTATAATGGTTGTAGGAGTTAATGGTGTCGGAAAAACCACTTCAATAGGAAAGCTTGCATACAATTTTAAGAATGCAGGTAAATCCGTTCTGATCGGTTCTGCAGATACATTCCGCGCAGCAGCAAATGATCAACTGGATATCTGGGCTAAAAGAGCCGGCGTTGAGATCATTCAAAGCAAAAGTACTTCAGATCCGGCATCTATTGCATTTGATACGGTAAAATCAGCGGTTTCTAAAAATACACATGTCATAATAATTGACACTGCCGGAAGACTTCATAATAAGTCCCATCTTATGGAAGAACTTAAAAAGATCAAACGCGTCATGCAGAAAGTCATTCCCGATGCGCCGCATGAGATCTTTATAGTTATTGATTCTACTACCGGACAGAACGGACTTAATCAGGCAAAGGAATTTTCAAATGCTCTGGACGGACTGACCGGAATTATACTTACCAAACTTGACGGTACTGCGAAAGGCGGCATTGTTTTGAAGATCAATAAAGAAATGAAATTCCCGGTAAGATTTATTGGAGTCGGTGAACAGATAGATGACCTGCAGGTTTTTGAAAGTGAAAATTTTGTAGAAGCGCTTTTTAATAGTGAGCAATGTATTGTTTTAATAATTAATAATTAATAATTAATAGTTTAATTATGAACTGAATAATTAACAAACGCATTATGACCGCGACTCAACAACTCAACAAACTCATTTTAAAATCAATTTCTAACCTTAAACTTGTCAGAAAATAAAATAAAAATATTACCCCAGTCACTTTCCAATAAGATCGCAGCAGGTGAAGTTGTTAACAGACCTGAATCTGTAGTGAAAGAACTTATTGAAAATTCCATTGATGCAAAGGCAAATCATATTACACTAATAATAAAGGATGCCGGTAAAAGTCTTTGATTCAGGTAATTGATGACGGACAGGGAATGACGGAAGATGATGCATTGATCAGTTTTCAGAGACATTCTACAAGTAAGATCTCAAGCTATGAAGATCTTGAGAATATTCTTACTCTAGGATTCAGGGGAGAAGCGCTTGCATCTATTTGGTCAGTTTCTCAGGTTGAATTAAAAACAAAAACTGCTTAGATGATGTTGGGACTTTGTTAAGAGCTGAAGGCGGTGAAGTTACTGAAATTACAAAAACTCAATGTGAAACGGGACATCCATTTCAATTAAAAATCTTTTTTACAATACTCCCGGAAGGAGAAATTTTCTTAAATCCGATCAGACGGAATTCCGGCATATCTATGAAACTTTTGTCCGTCTTGCAGTTTCAAATCCTGAAACAGCTTTTACTTTTATTAATAATGATGAAGAAGTGTTTGAACTGAAGGCATCTTCACTCAGGAAAGGCTGATCAATATTTTTACAAATCAGATTTCCGAATCTCTGGTTGAAGTTGAATACGGAAATGAACTTATAAAAGTAAGAGGTTTTATTTCCAAACCGAATTTTACCAAGAAATCAAAACAGGATCAGTTCTTCTATCTTAACAACAGATTTTTTGTGAGCAAATCTCTAAACTTTTCCGTTTATACAGGCTATGATGATCTTATTGAGAAAGGGGATTATCCGTCTTTCTTTTTATTCATAGATATTGATCCTAAAAAAGTTGATGTGAATGTTCATCCTTCAAAAATGGAAGTGAAGTTTGAGGATGAAAGCGCTGCTTTTGGTTTTGTAAGGCGTGCGGTAAAAGAGGCGCTGAAAAAAGGAGACCTGATATTTGAAGTGGGGTTTGATTATAAACTTGATCTTGCCGGATTCACAGGAAAGTTTTCATTATAAAGAATCCGGAAATACTTGCGGGATAGAACTTTTCAAGGAACATTCATTTATCAGAGAAGGGATTTTGATTATTCCAAAAAGGAAAAGACTTCAAATATTCATTCCATTTTTGAGGCTTCAAGAAAACCCGAAGAGACAGGCACAGACAAATTTCCTGAAGCCGGCTCGAAGAGCAGAAAAATATTTTTGAGCACAGCAAAAAATCTGATTCGGAGAAATTCAATGTCTGGCAGTATCAGTATAAGTATATAATGTGTCAGACCGAAACGGGTCTGATGATAATAGATCAGCATGCAGCTCACGAGAGAATACTATATGAAAGAGCTTTGCTGTGGCTGAATTCGCAGTCTTCATTTTCACAGCAGCTTTTAATCCCTATAAAAATTATTCTGACAAAAATTGATTTTCACATAGCAGTTTCTCTTAAAGAAGATCTTCAGAATTTAGGATTTAATTTTAATATGCTGAAAGATGATCAGATTGAGCTAAACGGAGTTCCGTCAGATGTTAAAATAGGAGATGAGAATAAAATTTTTCAGGAACTGATAGATCAGTATAAGGAATATGAATTAAAACTTAACCTGGAAAAAAGAGACAACCTCGCAAAATCTTTTGCATGCAGAAGCGCGATAAAGACCGGAGACAGACTGACTTTCACAGAAATGACAGGATTGATAGATAATTTATTTGCCTCGCAGATGCCATATGTATGCCCTCACGGAAGACCGACTGTAATAAGAATTACCACCGAAGAGCTCGATAAGAGATTCAGCAGGACTTAAGCAATTACCAATGAGTTATTGTCACCGAATGAAATGAACGGCGACCAGTAAAACGGCATTGCCTTCAGTTCATCTGAATTTATGAGATACTTCAATTTTGCATTCCTCAATGCTTCCCCTACTTTTTCACCATTTGCAATATTGCGGTAAAACATTTTCATAATTTCAGAAGTTGATTTATCGTTTACCTGCCATAAAGACATCACGATATTCTTTGACCCTGAAGAAGCAAACGCTCTTGCCACACTCATTATTCCTTCACCTCTTATCATCCTGCCAAACCCTGTATTACATGCACTCAATACGACAAGGTCATATTTTGAATTTAAAGCATAAATTTCATAAGTATGTAAATATCCTTCATCCGTTTCTTTTCCGGATTTTGAAAAAACAATTTTTGAATACATTGGATCTTCATAATCTACAACTGAGTGTGTTGCAAAATGTAATATGGAAAACTGCTTTTTATTTTTCACAAATTTTTCCTTTACTGCTTCTTTATCAAAATAATATTTACCGCTGAAGTTTTTAGAGATCTCCTTTACTTCTTTTTGATTAAAATTCAATTGGGATAAAGAATCTCTGAAATTTTCCTTAAAACTTTTTTTTTTTTGCCTCTATGATCTTTAAAAACCGGTGCAAATGCAAGAATGTTTAAAATGCTTTTTTTCTTTGTATCGTTCAGGCTTTTCAAATACAGAATAATTGAATAGCTGAAAATAATATTGAAATATTTTATCAGGTAAGGCAGTTCCTTAAAGCTGATATTGTTATTGTGATTGTGTGTGATCAAAGAATCAAAAGGAATGAAATTAAGTTCATTATCAGGAACGATAAGAATATTTTTATCGGAATGCTTTCCCCCCTGCTCTTACTATCTACATTGATATAGGGCTTAAAATATCTTTAAGTAAAACTTTATAAAAGTAATATGAAAGTTCGCTGAATTTAGTTGCTGTGTTTTCGTCCATTATACCGGCAGTTTGAGTCAACAAATACCTGTATGTTTTGATCTTATCATCAAAGCTTTTGGATTTTCGGATCTGCCTTACATAGTATTCCGATTTAGTAAATACAAAAGCAAAAATATTTTCGTCACCAAGAAAATATTCAATTACCATGGTGTCCTTGGGTATTTGTTTTTTGATCTCATCTGCTGAAGCTGCTTTAAAGTCATATTTAAGATTAAAGTACTCAGGAAATTCTTTTTCAAGTTTTTTTATGAGACTCTCAAATTTTTGCTTCAGGTTAAATAGTTGGTTTCTAAGTTTTTCAGTATTTAAAACTGGATTTAACGGCTTTTTATTTTTTTCATGCAGCAATTTTTCCAGTTTCGAAATTTTCTTCTTTAAATTTAATTCCTGTTTTAAAATCACCGGCGGAATATTCGCCGAAAGTTTTGCATCGTAATCTTTTATATTTTCGATCAGAGATAAAGACTTTGACTTCTGTGAATACTCGAATACGCTTCTTCTAAATATTTATCTTCCTTATGATATTCTATAAAGACCAATGCAGACTTCTATTGCCTTTTCATATATAGTAACAGATTTTATAGTTAGTATATTTTTTGAATCTTCATAGAAATACTGAAGCCTTAGTATATCAAGTAATTCAATGACTTTGGTATAGTTATCAAAGGCGTTTAATAAATACTCTTTATTGCAGGTTTCTTTATACATTGATCTGTTAATGTTAGCTCTTGTCGAAAGCGATTCGAGAATAGTCAAATTCGCATCTGCATTGTTAAAATCGTTTGTCCCTGAAGCAAAATGTTTTCTGATAGAAGACAATTCGAGATCATTGTATTTCAGTGACTGTTTATAATCTTTTAATTCAAGATAGATTAATGACAGAAAATTATATCTCTTTGTCTTGAAATTCTCAAGTCCCTTTAATTTTAGTAATATCGCTAAAGATCTGTTTGCTGATTCAATTGCTTTTCTGTAATTCTTAATTCCTTTATAGTAAAACGCCAGATTGAATAGTGATATTGAAACCGGGAGGCAGCTGTTTCCATAAAGTTTGCAATATATTTCATTCGATCTGAATAAATACTCTCTGGCTGTATCAAATTTTTTTATTCTTGAAATAATGCCCAGATTGTTAAACAGATCTGCCACAACTTTATTATTCTCACCATATAATTTTAAATATATTTTAAGAGATATTTTATAATTTAATATTGCTTTATTGACCTCTTCCTTGTTGTGATAATTAGAACTTATCAGCCTGGTTCTTTTTGAATAACAGGTTGCAATGTTATTATATAATGCAGCTTCATCAAAAGGAATTTTAATCTTTAATTTGCTTAAAATATTCTGGGCTTTTTCAAAGTAGATCAGTGCCTTTCCAAATTCGCCTAATTCGGAATATGCATTGCCAATGTAGCTGCAAAATGTTACTGCATATACATTATTCTTACCAATTTTTTTGAATATAAAAGTTAAGGCTTTCTCTGAAAAGGTGATTGAAGACATATATTCACCTTTTTTCAAAAGCCTTTTAATCCTATTCCCGGATTTACGAATCTCCGGCAAATATATTTTATTCACATGCGCCTCTGGTTGTGTATAAGTTATCAGTAAATCTCGTATTGTATCCGCCATCTTTCACAATTACCTGAACATTTCCTACATCATTATTAAAGCAAACAGTAATATGGTATTTTTTATTTGGCTCTAAACGATCCTTTCTGTAAATACCATCTCCATTCTCTTCTCCGGTCTTGTACATCGTGAAAGTGGAGTCAGGATTTTCTACATCAGTTGCTAAAAGAACGCATGCAGAATTATTTATCCCCACGGTTTTAACTGATATCCAACCCGTGGGTGCTTGTCCATGATCAAATCCCTGAAGCATCGTAAAAGTAAAGATTGCAAATATAAATGTCATTATGGATATTACTGCTTTTAGATTTTTTTTGTAAAACATTTTTTTACTCCTTTTTTTTTAGTTTTAAAATAACATATTTTTTTATAAAAACAATGTATAACTAAACTAAGATATACATCGTAATAATTCCCTTTTAGATCCAACAAATTCATATTATAGAAGCGATCAATTAATCTTTAAATATCAAACTTTCTGAAATCTGATATTCGCTTTTATTCCTCAATGTTAAGATTAACTTCAAAGTAATAATTGGCATTTCCTTTCGCTATTATAACATTATTCAGCCAGCCTGTATGTGAACCTTGTTTTCCGAATACGCTGTATACGCCCGCCGGTACGTTGTGGAAAGTAGCGATACCGTTTCGTTGTGTGGTATCAGTAAATACCAGTACCTGGTTTGAATTGTATACTTTAATCACAGTACCTTGAGCCGCCATCCCGTTGAATAATGCCCGGATACCTACATTGTTAATAGGATTTGCGGATACAGCCTGATCTGAAGTCATAGCTGTGCTGTAATTGTTAAAATTAACAAACATACACATTGCAATTAATACAATTGCCGAAGCTGCAATTTTGTTTTTCATAATTAAAGCAAATACAGCTGAAGTTACAATTTTGAGTTTCATTTTTTGGTTCCTTTCTTTTTTAGTTTTTTGATTGATGTTAATTAGTTTTTTGATTACGGTCCGTTTGTATCTTGATACAATTTGTTTGGAAAAGGTAACCATCATCATCAGTACTTCCGCCGGAGTGGTAGTGTGTTTCCCATAATAAATTTCTTTGTGATCATACTTGATAAGGACTTCGTCATAACTCCCGCCGTATACTCCTTCACCTGTAACGTAGATTATGTTTAAAAAACCATCCCCGAAATATTTTTATTTAATAAAACTTCCGGGGATGACTTCATCAATAATTAATAGGGGTTACATAACCCTGATTTCATGTTAGCATGCAAAGATACATCACCTCCGTTATACTGATACCCGGCTAAATAGTAATTGTATGGTCCGGAAGAAGAATTTGAGCAAATAGTTATTAAATAAGTTCCGGGTTGCATTCCAGCAAAAACAAACCTGTTGTTACCTGTAAGAGAAACAATGTACTGTCCTCCTGTACCATCAGCGGTTGCAGTTCCACTTGTAAGACTTTGATTAGATAATACTGTTAATAATCCTTTTGGTCCATTTCCTTTACTTTCATTTGCTGAGAACACTGTCACAGAAAAAATTATTGCTGCAATAGCTGCAAAACTGAAGATTTTTTTGATCGTGTTTTTCATTTCTAGATTTCCTTTCTTGTTTAGTTTTTTTTGATTAGTTAATTTATTATTACGGTCCGTTTATATCTTAATAATCTTTGTTTAGAAAAGGTAACCATCATTTATTATTAGATTCGCAGATCCCGGAAATTAAGTATAAAATGGCAGCCCTGTCAGAGTTTTTAGTGTAAGATATTCTTTGTTTCAGAAAATACTGAATGTTATTTTTGCTGTGGCAAACCGAAACATCAAAGTCTTCTTCTGGTATTATTCTTTTATCAATTTCAATTATTCCGTTGGTTCCTGAGTATAGTGTAATTCTGAATCCGCCGGTAAAAAATAATACTGTCTCAGCACCGGTGATATTTTCACCTGTATAAAAATCTTTCACACATATTTTAAATACTTTATTCTCATTTGTGATCACGCTGCTCTCATCGTATCTTAGATTTTCGGTTATGTTTAAATATAAATTGCTTATCATATTATCCTTACAGGATATAAAGCAGGCCGAAGCTGCAATGACTAAAGCTAACTGTAATTTTATTTTAAATGAAAACATTGTCCGGTGTTAATCTCTTAGTTTACCTTAATATTCTTTAATTGGAAAAGGTAACCGGTAAGTGGTTACGTTTTTGTTTTAATTGATATTAACACTGACATTAAAGTACGAATACTTATGTTCGTTAAATTTTAGTCAGGATTAGTTATCTTTGCAGCAAATATTATTAATTGAATGAAAGAAAATATTATCTGCTCTGATTCGGATATTCTGAATTTGCTCAGGTCAGCAGATGAAACTGATAATGATAAAGGATTAAACTGTCTTTACAGGAATTGCAGTAAAGCTATTTTAAAATTCATTGCAGGTAACAACGGAACCGAAGATGATGCCAAAGACATCATTCAGGATGCTGTAATAATTTTTTATGAAAAGGTAAAGAGTAAAGACCTGTTGTTGGAATGTTCGATCAGTACTTATATGTATTCTGTCTGCAGGAACCTGTGGCTTAATAAGATCAAACACAGTAAAAGATTCCTGAATGATGTTTCAGATTATATTTCTGTTGATGAAAATATCATGGAAGGAATTGATAATGATTCCAGGGATAAAGAATTTGTTTTAATGTTTAATGAACTTGGAGAAAGCTGCAGAGAGATCCTTTTGTATTACTATTATGAAAGGCTTTCAATGAAAGAAATAATGAGTAAAATGAATTTTAAAAGTGAGCAAACTACAAAGAACAAGAAGCATAAATGCCTGAATTACTTAAGAAAAATTGTCTATAAAAATAAAAATTTTAAAAAACACTTTGGAAACGGGTAGACAATTCACATATTTTAAAATAAATTAACATGAATTTAAACAATACTAATTCGAACCGTGAGATATCCGGAGATGCTGAGTCCCCGTTGTTGTTAAACGTAATCAGGTCAGCGGGAAGGGAAAAACTGCGGCAAAAGCTTGACGTAATCGGAAGCAGTTATTTCAAAAGCAGGAGTATTCCGGTTAAAGGGAAAATCACACTAAAGGCAAAACTCGAAGAATTGTTTTTTTTATATTTTTCT
Source organism: Ignavibacteria bacterium (assembly GCA_016710985.1). Taxonomy (GTDB): domain Bacteria; phylum Bacteroidota; class Ignavibacteria; order Tepidaquicellales; family Tepidaquicellaceae; genus JAGPCH01. Next base: position 4,413 of record JADJTX010000041.1, on the reverse strand, counting down.
CCTTATGAGAATTTAGTCACCGTGAGATCTTCTAAAACAAAAGAAAAGTCTCTACAGGAAGGAATGTCATTCTATACATTAAAAAAATATCCTGAAGCAGTAAAATTATTAAAGAAATATCTTATTCAATATCCCGATGATTCCCTGATCATGTTTTATCTTGGAATTTCATTACTGACCTCAGGTAAATATAAAAACGCTTCCGGAATGTTCAAAAAAATTTTAAAAAGCAAAAACTCATTACTATTTGATCATGCGAAATGGTATTTGGCTCTTTCATATCTTAAAGATTCTAAACCAGACAAAACATTGAATGAGTTAAAAAGCATTGAGAAAGAAAGCGTTTACTTCAGAAAAGCAGGTAATCTTATGAAGAAAATATCATTAATAAAATAATCATTCCTGATTATATGGGTTATAATTTCCTTACAAATCCTTTCTTTAACCCGAAATCATACATCATGTACTCGATCGCTCAGGTCATCCCGTTATAACTTATGATTTAAAAAAAATAGCTAAAATTAAATATTATATTTTATTATTTTACTCAAGTTGACTGATTTAAAATTGGAAGTAAATGGCAGCCGCGAATTTCACTAATTAGCACGAACTAACAAAAAGGAATTATTTAAATAGTTAGTGCAAATTCGTGTAATTCGTGGCGAAAAGAGATTCCGGGAATAAAGCAGTCAACTTGTGTTATTTTAAAAGAGTTATTAGCTTTTCACAAATAATTACTTAATGTTAATATAAATTCATAATATGGAAATCGGACTCGGAATACTTTTAGGAATCGCACTTGCAGCAAGCTGCGGGTTCAGGGTTTTTTTACCAATGCTGGTGACTAACATTGCATCATTGCTTGGTTATTTGAAACTTGCACCGGGTTTCGAATGGATGGGAAGCTGGATTGCATTCGCCTGCTTTACTGTAGCTGCGGTTGTTGAAATCGGTGCATATTACATTCCATGGCTTGACAATGCTCTTGATACAATCTCAGGACCGCTGGCAATGATTGCAGGTACAATATTAACAGCTTCTTTTCTTACTGAAGCAAGCCCTATTGTTCAATGGGTTTTGGGAATTATTGTCGGCGGCGGAACTGCCGGTATCGTAAAAGTCGGCGCAAGCGCTGCAAGGCTTACTTCCACAGCAACTACCGGAGGGGCTGCAAATGCAGTGGTGGCAACTTCTGAAAATATATTGTCCGTAGTAACTTCAATATTAGCTTTCCTCTTACCCATTATTACAGCTTTCATTGTCATAATAATTATTATTTATTTATTCCGTAAATTTTCCGAGCTGAGAAAATCCAGGTGGCTTTCCGGTAAAAAGGAAGAAAGTATTCCCCCTTTTAATTAAAAATTAAAAATTAATAATTAACAATTAATTAATTAACAATTAATAACAATAGTTAAGTTAGTTGTATTATTTTTGTTATTCTTCATTTCACTACGCTTCACTATGTTCGTAAATCGTAAATCGTAATTATTAATTATTAATTCTTAATTCTTAATTATCTAAGATTCTTCTGTGATAATTTATCTGTCCGAGATGATATGTCAGATGTGAGATCAATCTTGAAAAAATAAAACCATAGGTAATATTATCTCCGAATTTATCAATGGGGTAAATCTTATTTACATCATTCAAAGTCAATCCGTCAAAAATATTCTCTATCATTTTTTTTGTATCTTCAATTCCTTTTATTAAATCTTTCCTGCTTACATTCCTTGCAGAGAATTCAAGATCGCGGTCTCTTACATATCCCGTGTTTCCTATTACAGCTCCGTAGAAATGGTTCAGGTTTCCGCAGATGTGAAGGCATAAATTCCCAGGTGTATTGCTGATACTGCCTTCGAGCTTCCAGATATTACCTTCGTTCTTGTATGAAGAAATTTCAGTTTTGAGGGCGTTTAAAAAATCTATGTAGAGTTGTTTATATGAGTTCATTGAATTTGTTTTTTGTTTAGCGAATCAAATATTTATGTTTTATGTATTCTTTTTTTTTTAGTTTAAAATAGAATATTAATAAAAAAAATGACAGCTATAAAAATTAAAAAAATCTGCATGCAATAATAGATAATCTTGAGGATGACAGTATCCTGAGATTGGTGAATGAAGTTGTAAACCGGATAATTACAGATAAAAAAATAAAATGGGAATCTTTAAGTGAAGCAGAGAAGGAATCAATTTTAACAGGATTGGAACAGTTAGAGAATGGTGAGTATGTTTACTACGAAGATATGAAAAAAGAATGAATGGATTGGGAAATAAATTAAATTAATTAAGGTAAATGTAAGATTATCTATGTATGAACCACATCCTATATTTGAAGATCCACCTGACTCCAGCAACCTAAAACTATGGAGATTCATAGATTTTACTAAATTTGTTTCAATGCTTCAATGTGGAACTTATATCTTAAGAGCAACGAAGGAGTTGCTATTCAAACTACATTTGAAAATATAAAAGAATGTTTTAACCAGATCAATGAGAATATTTACATCGGCACTGTTAGATATATTGATTATGATAGTGATATATTTAGTTCGGATAAATCTTTTGCATTCAATTTTTTACGTGCTTTTTTGCATAAAAGAAAATCTTATTCTCATGAAAATGAATATAGAGCAATTATATGGGATAATGGAAGCTCTGAATTAAAAATGTTAGCTAGTAATGAATCAGGAATTTATATTCCGGTTGATTTAAATATATTAATTGAAAAGATCATAGTTACCCCTGATAGTGAAGAATGGTTTATTGAATTAGTTACGGAAATGATGGTGATATATAAATTAAATAAAGAAGTGGTTCGTTCCGTCCTGGATGAAAAACCACCAAAATTTATTTTATAGGTAGCTCATAAAAAAATAAATTTCATTCTCTCTCCTTCTATAAAAACTCTACAGTGTTTATCAAATCATTTTGAGTTTTTTTCTGAATTAAGTTAAGTAGCTTATTAAGAATTTGACTTAAGTTTATTTGTTTGGATAAGATTACCCCATAATGTTCTGTTCCTTTTTTCAAAACTTTTCATGCAATAATACAAAGTCTTTAACATTAAATGAGACGAGGCACCTTTGCTGACTTAACGCAAAATTTAATTGCTCTTCATCTGTTTTGCCTTTTCGATTAATCTCCTGAATGTGTATAGCATCAATTCCTCTTCTTCTTAAGCTGAAAGCCAATTGTAATTGAATATCTTCATCAAGAAGAATTTTCGGATTCATTTAATACTTAATTTAGAAACCTGTTCTTTCCAATAATCAATATCAGAATTTTCTTTTATATCTTTATCTATTTCCTCTTTATTGTCGAAGTAATAAGCTAGTGCCGAATGAACTTCTGATGGAGAGAGGTGCTGAAGAGAAGTAAGTATTTCGTCCACAGACATTCCAAGTTGATAATACCCTGCGATAGCCCGGATAGAAATTCTTGTTCCCTTAATTATAGGAATGCCATTAAGGATTTTAGAATCTCGAGTTATGTAAGGATATTTATTTACTTTTGTCTTGTGTTCTGTTTTTTCTTTTGTCAGCATAACAAATTTTGAAAGTTAATTTTATTAATAAAACCCCGGATACTCATTCGGATCAGCTTCATTCATGATCTCATAAACCGCTTCGAATATATCTTCCGCATTCGGTTTTGAGAAATAATCTCCGTCAGTGCCGTAAGCCGGTCTGTGAGGATTTGCCGAAAGACACTTCGGAGGTGAATCCAGATACCTGTATCCGCCGTCCCTGTCAATCACATTCTGCATCATAAAGGCTGAAGCTCCGCCCGGAACATCTTCATCAAGAAATAGGATCCGGTTCGTCTTCTTTAAGGATTCCAGTATTATTTTATTTATGTCAAAAGGAAGCAATGTCTGAACATCTATCAGCTCACAGGAAATATTTACTTCGCTGAGCTTTTTCATTGCATCTCTTGCTATGTCAACACAGGCTCCGTAAGTTACAATTGTAATGTCATTCCCGTCGGATAAAACTTCCGGTACTCCAAGGGAACACAGACTTCACTCAGATTTTCCGGTAATTTTTCCTTTAACCTGTATGCATTCAATCTCTCTATGATCAATCCGGGTTCGTCTGATTTTAATAATGTATTATAAAATCCTGCTGCACGGGTCATGTCTCTCGGCACACACACATGAACTCCCCTGAAACTGTTTATAACTGTTCCCATCGGTGATCCCGAATGCCAGATCCCTTCAAGTCTGTGTCCGCGTGTCCTGATTATCAACGGAGCTTTCTGTCCTCCGGCAGTTCTGTATTGAAGACAGGCGAGATCATCACTTAATATCTGCATTCCGTAAAGCAGATAATCAAGATACTGTATTTCAACAATGGGTTTTAATCCTCTCAAAGCGCATCCGATTCCCTGCCCGACAATTGTTGCTTCACG
>JADJTX010000040.1 GCA_016710985.1 Ignavibacteria bacterium | reverse complement strand
ATGGAGCGTAATTAAGTTGGAAACGAACTTTCAATCCTAGCTTAAACAATACATTCTGTCAGTATGGCGGTGAATGACACTATAATTCCTTCACCTTACATGAGTCATTTTTCTATTTAAACGGAATTAAGTAACCAACACTACCTGGCAGAATATGTCATCACATGTATCTGAAGGAAATGTATGTCAAATTCAGTTGATGCTATGAAGTGGATGAACTCCTTATGACCGGACAAGCCGGAATAAACATGAGAGTATCGTTGATTTGATGAAGCAGGTAATTCCAACAGGTGAAAACGAACTTAATCGCCTTTTATGGTCTCGGTAAGGTGCTTCATTGATGGATTGGGATACGTTGCGAGCAGAAAGTCGCCGGGTTATCTTTAATAGATTTTTGACCCGGATACTGGAGCGACTGTGTTTGTTGCATCTAATTTCTGGGATTTTGCGAACGTACAATCTCAGAATAATGGAATGATTGAGTTTGCGATCAATGCACTGAAGTTGATCGATAACTAGTATTGAGTATAAAGATTTGAAATTAGAATTTTTATAATTGCGCTTCTGAAACCCAGTCAGGAGCCATATTAATTTTTTTTCTTAAAATCATATTCAGCTGCGCTGCATGATGCTGAACATGCCTCATATTATAGAGTAGTATCTCAAGAGTTGTGTATTGAAGAGTATCGGGCGGAGAAAGTTCGTCAGGTTTCTCAATCCATCTTTGTTTAATCTTTTCCTTTGTCAAACCTTCGATAAGATCATGGCACTTCTTCCGGCAGGCTTCCAGATAGTTTAGCATTTCTTTTTTACTGTAAACTCTGTTTGGCGTTACATCGTCTACTGCTTCTTCCATTGTTTCGTCCAGCGCTGCAATTGTAAATGGAAGCGGAGAAGAAAAGTGTGTTGGAGGAATTGTCAGGTAATAGTCAAGGAATATCAGGGTATGATAAGTAACATAAAAACATTTATCAGGAATTCCACCGCTCATCCGGCACATGATCAGAGCATTTTTTAGTATGTCAATGATAGCACTGAATTGTTTCCATAAACTTTCTTTAATGTGTCAATCATAATACAAGATTTATGAGTATTATTTTTAATTAATTCCAAAGAACACAGACTAGGCGAGAGATTAAATGTATTCACCTAGCTTCAGCTTCTCTTTTAATAATTTATACCTCCGATCAGCAGGTACTTTGAAAGTTGGGTTCAATAATTATAGCTAAAGGTCCCATTCTTTTTCAACACATTGAAATAAATGATGAAAAGCCTTGTCCATATTTCCTAATGATAACCATATCATTGCAAGATCCGCATCCACTACAACTCCCGGTTCTTCCCTCTGCCATTGTTCTATTTTACGAATACATTCCATTGGTTTTCCGCTTCACCTGAATTAGCATAAGCACACCCAATGGTGTAAGACCTTTTAAAGGATGCTTTACTAGATTATGAACTCTCAAAGATTCAATTGCCTTCTTCCAGTCTCCCTTGCCCGCAGCACCAGCCTTTTAACTCCAATGCTATACGCATTTGCGGATGTATATCCAGAAGCAATTCAGCTTGTTTTAATGCTTCATCCGTTCTTCCTGCAATGAGATAAGCATCGGTAAGGGACTTGTTAACAATCGGAGAAAGCGGATCTGCCTGCAGCGCTTTTTCCATAATATCAACAGCATCATCTTTACGCCCGGTGATCAGATAATAAAAGGAAAGCAGCTGGTGAGCGTCGGTTGCAGCAGGATTCAGCTCTATTGCTTTTAACAATGAATCGTATGCCTCTTTCCATTTCCAATCGTAAAGTAAAAAAGCAGAACCCTTAGCAGCATATCCTGCTGATAGTGAACTATCCAGTTGTATAGCTTTATCGCTGTACTTATGCACAATATCAAAAGCCTCACCGGGCTGCATTTGTCCTGTTGATCCGAGAAAAGCCATGATTCTGCACATTGCGTATGGGCGTAATCGGGCTCAAGGATATTGCTTTTCAAAAACTCTATGGCTTTCTTAACATTTTTGGAGTTATCTTATTATAAAATGTAAACCTTTCAAAAAAATGTATAAGCTTCAAGATTTTGTGTTGCACTTTTACAAGTTTTCCTCATGCCTTCGCAGTCAGATTCACACGGCACTTATTAACTATAATACTGTTGATCTCATCCTGCACTTCCAAATATATCAGTAAGGTCACGGTCAAAATTTTCACCCAGATATGATAACCTGTCAGCTGTATTTATTAACTGCGCGGTAATGCGGACACGGTTTCCGGATTTGCGCACACTTCTTCCAGTATTCTGTCTACATTCAGCTGTATCCCTATTTCACGTATATCAGTATTTTTTCCTTTAAAAGCAAAAGCCGAGGTTCTTGAAGTAACCTGCAGTCCATCTACCTTAGTAAATGCATTCAGAAGTTCTTCAGTAATACCGTCACTGAAGTATTCATTTTCAGGATCGGCGCTCATGTTTACAAAAGGCAGCACAGCAAGCCGGTTAGTAGGCAGTTTGGTTTTTCCTTTTAGTTCATCACGGGAAGGAACCACAAGCCCTTTGTTATCTATTGCAAAAATGCACAGGTTTTATTACATTCTTTTAATTCAAAGTAACCCATTTCATGGGCTGAATGTTTTCCTGATTTCTTACTTCATCAAACACTTTTCTGAAATAAAACTGAACCCGGAACAGCAAGGGATTCAATCCTTGATGCAAGGTTAACGCCATCGCCATAAATAGTTTCATCTTCAATTGAAATATCTCCTGTATGAATTCCTATCCGCACCTCTACTTTGGGTTCCTGCTGCAATGTCTGCTGAATTTCCACAGCACAATTAACTCCGTCAATAGCGCTGTTAAAAATACTCAACGCATCATCTCCATAGTACTGAAGAATTTTCCCATTGTAAGCAGAAACAGAAGTTTCGAGAACTTCCTTCAGCCTTCGACGCTTGTCTTTAGCTGATTGTTCGTTCTGCTGCATAAGAGCAGTGTAGCTCTCGGTCATATCGGAAAAACATTATTAAGGTTGGCGATAGTTAAAATTAGTAAGTATAAAGTTGGAGAAATTATTCACAGACCAGATCAAGAGCTTCTACAGAGAAATCCGGAGTTAGTTCTATTTAAAGTCTTTTATAAAAATATAAATTATGAACACATTTTAATTTTAACCATTTATTTATATTTTGTCATTCTGAAACGAAGCGTAGTGAAGTGAGGTGAAGAATCCAATAATTTAGTTTAAACTTAGGTTTGGATTCTTCGCTTCTACCTAATGACAAATAGAGTGTTACGTACTTCAGTTCTTAAAAAAATCTTCTATAAATCTCTGTGGAACTCTGTACTCTGAGTCTCTGTGGTAAAAGATGGAAAAGGCAACTCATTTGTTTCTATTCCTACTGGTCAGGAAATTGTATCTTTGCTCTTTCTCCATTTCACGGCAATCACCGCGCACGCCCTGTTCCTTGAGCCTTCATTATATTATGATAACTTTCTTTATCTCGTCCTGACTTAATTTGAATACAGTATCAATTTCTTTTACTTCAATTTCAAATGCTACAATTGCTTTCATTTAATTTTTGTGTATATTCAGAAGGAAGGTTATCAAAAATTGTAGTTGAGTTCTGTTTTGGTTTTCAAAATGAAGTGTTATCATTCGGAGTACATCTACTAATGCAGCGTCATCCAGAAATCTGATAATGCCTTTAGCATGACGCTCATGGGATTCCCATGTGGAAGGAGTATGAGGGATTACTGTACCAAGTACCGCTTACATATGTGTGATCACCGGTGAAACTACAAGTACATTTTCATTGTGTAAAAATGCTTTATGATGATCGTATTCTTCATCATATGACCTCTTAATATTTTCTGCCGCATGCTCTTCAATAAATATCGGCACCTGTGCGTTGCAACAGGTTTGTTTTCTGAATCACATCCGGATAAAAAAAGCAAAAGGATGTTGGTCGATAAATTCTTTAATTACTTCTTCATTTTTCTTGTAATAGGGGAGATCGTACATAGCTGGAGTTTATTTTAAATTATAATTTAATTTCCGTTAGTTTATTAAACTTATAATTATTTTTAATTCTTAATGTTTAAAAAACTTGCCATTAGTTCAGGGATGTTGAAGTTTTCTGAGAACATTTCAAATATACAATAACTTTTAAAATATATTTGCTAATCCTTAACTCTGACTTAGCAAGCTGCTGGCAATGAGCAATGAATAACTGGGTAATGATCAAAAAACTCCTGTCGTACAGTTTACCTCATCTAGTCCAAAATGACCGTACCACAGAGCACACAAGAATCAAACTACAAAGAATAAATTTTAAAAAACCACTGACAGTTTCTCCATTTATTTTCGTATTTTCCCTTGCTCAATAAATCCATCAGTTTTAACTTTGTACTACAAGTGCTTTTTCTAAATATAGATTAAATCATAAATGGAAAACAATACAAGGATCATCTTGAGACTCTCAACGAGATAAAAGGCCTGATGCAAAGATCATCAAGATTTGTCTCGCTCAGCGGAATGTCCGGAATTGCAGCTTGTGACAGCCGCGATCTTAGGAGCTGTAATCATCAGCATTTATTTTCAAACCGGATTCTTTGAACAAACACGGGGATCATGACTCCAGTCAAAAGGATCAACTGTCCTAACGTAACTCTTTTTATAGTTGCAGTCCTCTTGGCGGTCTTTATTCTTGCACTGATTCTTACAATTTATTTTTCATCCCGCAACGCAAAAAGAAGAACGTAATATTCTGGGACAGCATGGCAAAAAAAGTTTTTATAAACCTTTTTATTTTTTTACTTACCGGCGGGATATTTTGTATGATACTTTATTATTACGGAATTTATTTTCTGATCGTCTCTGCAATGTTAATATTCTATGGACTTGGACTGATAAATGTAAGCAAGTTCACCGTCAAGGAAGTTGCAGCTGGGCGTATTAGAGATCTCTCTGGGATCTTCGCTGCTTTTGTAACCGTTTATCCTCTATTGATCTGGATGATCGGATTCGGAATACTTCATTTGATATACGGAATTTATGTATATCTAAAATACGAAAGAGCTTAACGTTGAAGAGCATTATTGAAAATCTTGATAAAGTCTTGAGAGCAGAATAAGGCTGGGAGTCATGTCAATTCTAGATGTCAGTGATTCGGCGGACTTCAATACTTTGAAGCAAATGCTGAATGTTACTGATGGAAATCTTGCAAGTCACATTAGTGCGCTTGAAAAAAACAAATACCTGAAAATTAAAAAAAGATCATAGGGAAAAAAAACGAATACAGCTTATTCTGTTACAGATTCAGGCAGGAGAGCATTTAAAAATCATTTGAACGCACTTGAACAATTAATTAAAAACAAATAAGTAAATCAAAAAATGATTGTGAAGACTATATAATCATCATATAACATAAGATTAATTACGATCCTAAAGAGCTTGAAAAATTATTCAGGCAAGACTCGTCATCATTCAGGCGGAATTTAATTTAATTTATCCTGAATTAAGAAATAATCAGCTTGCTGACTTCTGGAATGAAAGACTTAATTATGAGAACAGAACTGAGATTCCCGGAAACTCTGGGGAGAATTGAAGTTTGTAATCATTGCTTCCCTCAATCGCAGCCATCTTTGCAAATATCCCGAAATATTTCTCCTTAGATGAGACTTTTTTTATTCGAGAAACATTGGATTCATTGTTTTGCTGATGATAACAATTTATTTCGGATGGGTCGGCAATCTTACTAAAAGAAAATGGATTGCAGCTGCATCAGCGTTTTTGTTTCCGCGGTATTCATTAATCTGATTCCTGTAAACGACTCGAGTGATACTTTAATATTATCGTGCATTCATCTCCCGTTATTTCTCTGGACTGTATTAGGATTTGCTTTTGCCGGAGACAGGCTTAATGATTATCAGAAAAGAATGGACTTCTTAAGATACAACGGTGACCTCATTGTGATTACGACTATCATACTGATATCGGGCATGGCACTGACAGCGATGACTCAGGGACTATTTTCACTGATAGGCATGGAGATCTCTTGATTTTTACAGGAACCGTTCGTGATCATACCCGGTCTTGCAGCCGTGCCGGTAGTTGGAACATACGTGATCAGAAAAAATCCTCAGTTAGTAAGCAAGGTTTCACCTGTGATCGCCAGAATATTCAGTCCGCTGGTTTTGATTACACTTGTCTCCATATTTAATCGCAATTATTGCTACCGGAAAAGATCCGTACAATGACAGGGAATTTCTTCTGACATTCAACATTCTCTTGATAGGCGTGATGGCAATAGTAATATTTTCCGTAGCTGAGACTTCCCGCTTAAAAAGGAACCGTGCGGAGATCCTGATTTTATTTCTTCTGTCTTCAATAACGGTAATCGTAAACTGCATTGCATTGTCAGCGATCTTATTCAGAATTTCCGAGTGGGGAATTACTCCGAACCGACTTGTCCTCGAGGTAATATCCTATCTCTACAAATCTCTTACTTGTTACTTATAAATTACTCAGGGCAATGTTTAATAAAGTGAGCTTGAAGAAGTTGAAAAGATAGTTTCAAAATTCCTTACGGTTTACTGTGCATGGACTGTCATTGTAGTATTTATATTTCCGCTTGTGTTTAATTTCAGATAGAGTTTTCAAAATCTACGTTGTTTGTTAACCAAAAATTTATTCTGGCAGATATTAAATAATTTTTTATTAAGTGAGTAAAATTCTTCTATTAACCCTTCAAAAATTTCCATCTACTATTTCAATGTCACTCTGATGTAAAATAAATCTGCCGGAACGAACAAAAAATATTTATGAATTCTATTTAAAATTAAGCTAATATTTTTTATTCGTGATCATTTGTGAAATTCGTAGCAGGCTTTTCTTATTTTGGACGGATGTAAATATAGTGTTCATTTATCACCACTTATTCTTAAGTTTGAATATTACCTAATATACACCATAATTTAGTATGTACAAGTCAACTCTAATAGATGCATTAAAGACTTTCAGTAATCAGGAAATAAAAGAATTCAGCTTATTTATTCAGTCGCCTTACTATAACAAAATCAAAGTGTCTTTAAATTATTTGAGCAGATAAAAAACATCATCCTAGGAATTTGATGAAAAAATCTGCATAAAAATTGCTTTTTAAAAGGCGTTCCGGAAAGATCAAATACGGTGAAAGCTTTATGGATGACAATATCCAGACTGATGGAGCTTGCAAAGGAATTTATGATTCAAAAAAACCTGCAGCGAAATGATCTAAACAAGGATGCTGTGCTTCTTGATGAACTTAATTTCAGAGAGTTGCGTGACGTGATGATGAAATCTATAAACAGTCTTGAAAAAAAAATAGTAAAGCAGAAAGCAAAAGAAGCGGATGTGTATCTTGTAAAATACAGACTTGAATATTTTAAGAATGAAGTGAAGGTCAATGATACAAAACTTATTACTTATAAAGATACTCTCGATGAAAAGCTGATGCTGGAACAGAAGAGCCTGAATATCTTTTTCTTCATAAACTCATTGAAATTCTGTCAGTATTTTTTAAATCAGAAAACATTTGTTGTGAATGCAAAAGGTTATCCGGATTTTATGAATAGTATTTTCGATTATTTAAAACAGAACAGTGAATATTTGAAAATTCCGGTTTTAAAAGTTTACTATAACATTTGTTTAATGTTAATTACAACCGAAAATGTTTCTTTGAGTTAAAAAAATGCTGTTTGAAAGTAAAGACAGCATTAGCTATAATGAAAAGTTCAACATGACAGCGATCTTAAGAAACTATGCTCAGAAGAAATTTAATGACGGAAGGGAAGAATACACCGCATATCTTATCGATTTTATAAAATACTCTATCAAGCATAACTTACTCACACTTTCACGGCACGGCAAACACATAAGTGAGATGAGATTTATGACTATAGTGTGGGCAGGAATTCGTTCGAATGAACATGAATGGACTGAGAACTTCATAAAAAAATTCACAGACCGGATAGAACCTGATAAGAAACAATATGTTCTTGCTTACAGCCTGGCGTGTCTGGAATTTGACAGGAAAAATTATTCCGGAGCTCTGGAAAAGCTTGTGAAGAGCGGTCCTATAAAGAATGTGTTTTACAAATCCGCGATAAAGCAGACAACTATTATGATATATTATGAACTTAAATGGTTTGTGCAAGCCGTTGAACTTTTGGATTCATATGTTCACTTTATCAAAACAAATAAACTGCTTCCGGAAATGTATCTGAGTAAATGTAATTCATTGATTGGTTACTTCAGCAGACTGCTTAAATTGAATTATAAAACAGGGAATAGTTCATACGAGATATCAGAATTAATTTCTCAGAACTGAAGCTCACATCTGAAAAGAAGGCTTTGGGAGAAAGCGAAAAGAGCTTAATAATGAGTAATGAGTAATGAGTAATGAGTAATAAGTAATGAGTATGAATATGATTAATGTAAAATAATCATGAGTATTAATTAAAAATTTAAAGAGTAATAAATATACTCAAAAAAATCTTGACCACTTTATGTCTTCGCGGGATCACTCGAAGTAAAGACGTAAAAGTAAGTTTGCTATTTTGTATGATCCGCGAATGAGAACGCTTCCACGGATGAGTCCTCACTTGAAAGTTGTTCTGCAATGGAAATACAGGCGGGGAGTGACTCTGCCGGGAGGAATTAAATTATGGTTTACTCATTACCCTTCGCTTCACCCGGGAATATCATCTGTTAAATTATGTTTCAGAATTTAAACCACGGATAAGGCTCATTAACAAAATTCAATGCGCTGGGAAGTCCGTCTCCCGGGATTATCTTCAACTCTGCCTGCACAGAAGGATTGGAAGGATATTTCTTTCCGTCAAATTTCATTGTATGATATTTCCCTCCGCTAAGAATGAAGAGATCTTTCCATTCTTTGGATTTATTGTTATCTATCACAACAGGGTAATCTGAAACTGTAAAATTTGTAATTTCATTTCCCTGGTCATCCAGAAGCATAATTGAGCATCCGCCTGACCCGCAGAAATATGGACCGGTAAGTCCGACAAAAATTTCTTTTTTGGAATCATCATTCAGGTCATATTCAAAGAAAATGAATTTCCGGCTAAGGCTGTCAATAAGATTCTTATCAAGATCTGATTTAAATTTGTTTTGTAATGTGAGACGAACCAGTTCACCGGTTTGCTTTGAACTGCTGTTAATTCCATACCTGTCTCCCGGAATTTTGTCATCCGGATCAGCATCATAAGCCGTATCCTTTTTGTGACACTTTTATTTTCTTTAACCGGGACTGAATCTTTTTTTTCACCGGTGACTTTCTTTTCGTTTGAATTGCATCCGGATATTCCGAACAGGATGCATACAGCTAAGATTACAAGAGTTTTGTTCATGTTTTATTTTTTTGATTAAATTATTGTTTAAGGTTTTTTAAAGTATAGACATTTTTAAGAAATAAATTCATATAGAAAAGTTTGTTCTACGAGCTAAGCTCTATACCCGCTTTTTTTCAGTTCATCTTCTACGGCAACAATCAGCTCACTCCTGACCTGATCTTCCTGATCAATATATGTCCAGTAAAGAAGCCTGTACTCTGCATCACTGCCGCTGAAATGATTCATCAGTACTTCGGGCTTAGGATTCTTTTCTATATTTTCATTCATATCCATAATGTTCAGAAAAACAGTTTTAACTTCATTAAGTTTCTTTCCGGAGTTTATTTTTAAGATCAATTCCGAACGCTTTTGAGAATTACTTAAAGTCCAGTTGATTACATGCTTGCTGAGCAGATCACCATTAGGTATGATTATGTCAGCGCCTTCGGATGTGGAAAGTTTTGAACTGCGGATTCCGATCTCCTTTATTCTGCCCGCCTCGTCTCCTATCTCAATATAGTCGCCGATCTTAAACGGCTTTTCAAAAGCAAGCATGATCCCGCTGACAAGATTGTTAACGACAGACTGCAGACCGAGACCAACGCCCACACCAAGTGAACCTATGATAAGTGTCATTTTGTCGATCGGAAGTCCTGTTGCTGCAAACGCCAGAAGTGTTCCGATACTTATTACTCCAATCCTTATCAGAAGCATCCAGTTACTCAGTCCCCCGGATTTCGCAGAATCTCTTAATCTTGCTTTTCCCGAGTTATCAGCTTTATCTGCATAAAATGAAACTGCCTTTGAAATTAATGTTGAAATAAGAATAATGAAAATGAAGAGCATAATTTTTTCCAGAGTAAAAACTGAAACTTCCGATGACTATCTCCTCATTGATGAATGAGATGAATTTTGATTCTAATAAATCATAGAAGTATAAATTTCGTGCAACAAGCAATATCCAGCCTGCAAGAAGTACATACTTCAGATATACAGGTAACCGTAATTTATATTTATTGAGTTTGCTCTGAAAATTCTCATTTCCTTCTGATTTATATGTCTCAGCTGCAACATTAAATAATTCCATAAAAAAGATCATAGACCAGATTAACAGAAAAGCTGTCAAGGCTCCAAAAATACTTGTTGTAATTAAAACCTTGGAAAGATTATACCTTCCGAAAATATTTGCAATCACTGAACCGGAGAGCAGCAGCAAATTTATTGTGAAGAAAATAAATCTGACATTTTTATTCTTCACAATTACAACATTTTTTCTGTAAACTGATACTGTAACAGCAATCCCTGACAATGCAATGAATATCATAATCCATCTTTCTAACAGTGATACCTTCAGCATAAGGTCTATCGTCAATGTGAAAATAAATGCAGCAAAAAGATACAACCAGTAAATATGCGCTGTTCCTGAGATGTGTTTCCATAAGATCACGGTTAATATAACAGATGAAAATATCCAGATCAAACCATAGAAAATAACGGGCGGATGAGGAAAAATAAATTGAAGTACAGTTAAACTTAAAAAAGCAGGAGTAAGAACGGGATGAGCGAATACTAATTTTGCACTTACCGACAAGTCAGACGTATTATCCGGATAATATTGATTTCTTATTTTGTAAGTAAAATTCAATAATCCCAAAAATATGATGAGGGCAAGAATAACTTTCCCAAGGTTATTTCTAAGATAGTAGTTAAGTACAAGACTTGCTTTTACATATGAAAATTCAACCTTATCATCAATCGACTCATTACTCTCTTCCGGATCATAGACATTATTTACTTCTCTTAACAAAACATTATCAATGGAAGATTCTTTGTAACCGTTTATCAGCTCTAATCTTGTATTAATATTACCGCTCAGATTTACCATATAGTTCTCCGTTTCGCGTAGGTTCTTTATAGCTGCAGTAAGACTGCTGTCCACAGGACCCGAAGCCTTTACTACTTTATCCAATCTGACAATGTATTCTTTAAAAAGAGCAGTGTCTTTTGCAAATTTAAATATGATCGTGTCATTCTGCAGGGAATCAATTCTATTCTTTAACGGACTGAGATCAGAAAGAAGGGCTTCTGTTCTTTTTTTATTTTCATTTAATCTTGTAAGAATTTCACTGATTAATACAGTTGATGTGTTGAGGTTTCTTATTGTCTGAATATCCATTTCTCCGGAGAAGGTTCCTTCGGCTGCTATTCTGAACTGGTCTTCGATTAGTTTTATTTCCTTATTTATTAAAACCGTGTCAATTCCTCTTTTAAAGCGTTCATTTACTTTGTTTATTTCTTTGTCAAGCTCGTCCAGCAAAGCCATCTGCCTGAAATGGATCTTCTTTTCTATGTTTTCAGCTACAACCTGTTTAATGGCAATTTCTCCAATTTTTCTTACAAGTTCAAGTTTGTCAGAAAGTTTGCTTGAGTCAGTTTCAGCATCAATTTCTTTAATGGTTGTATCTGTCTGAGAATATCCGGTCAATGTTAAAAATAAAAATAATACCGGAATAAGAAAAAAACTGTTTTTCAGGTTTCTTAAATACATCTGGATTTGTTAAGCTGTTTAGAGATTTAGATTACGGTAAAAATCGAAATTAAATTTGTCAGATTACTCTAATTACTGGGGAGGGTAAACATTCGAAATTTTATGCAAATTAATCTATTAATATTGAATTTTCAATTTAATGATTAATATTATTTTGGCAGTATTTGTGTACGATAAAAAATGAATACGCCTGCCTGATTAATTTTCCATTGTTTACTGAATATCCGATCACATTTCCATAACTGCGGCATAATGAAATTTCCGTTGTTAGATTTTTTAAATTCTGGTATATTGTCAAATTAATTTTTCTTCACCCGGGAATTAATTTTTAAATAATCAAAATATTTCCCCACCCAAACCTCCCCGGAACAGGAGGGCTTTAAGATCAATAAGTTCTGAATACTTTTCCATATACTTTAAATAAAACTGTAATCTGTAAGTTATCTAAATTCAGCGCAAAACGAATTCCCCAATTCCCTTAAGGAGAAAGACTTTGGACAGGAAAGTTAACAAATTAAATCAAGATAGTCCGGAGGGAAGTATTGAAATACCAAATTTGATTTGCGGTATCACTACCTTGTAATCATTATCCTTTATAAAACTTAAAATCCATTAAATTAAAATCACACTTATGAATGTCAAATCATTCTTCGCTGTAACAGTCATAATAATTCTTTCTATCTTCATCTCCTCAGGATTTGTTTTGTCAAATACTTCTGACAATTCACTTAAAGCATCAATAGATCTTGTAAACATTCAGGGCGATAAAGTCAGAGTGACCATAACCGTTCCCGAAATGGGAAACGATGAAGCTGAATATAATTTTGCAAGGATAATTCCCGGAACGTACGCAATTGCTGATTACGGAAGGTACATAGAAAATTTCGAAGCTTTAGACAAAGGAGGAAAAAATCTTACTGTCTCCCGCAAAGATACTAATACCTGGATTATCAAAAATGCAAAAGAACTCGGCTCATTAACTTACCTTGTAAACGATACTTACGACTCTGAATCCGGAAGCGCATTTTCTGCGCACGGAACTACAATATTCTCTCCCGCGGGCACTAACATTCTTGCAGGAAAAAACTTTATGCTGAACATGTGCGGATTTGTCGGATATTTCAGCGGATATAAAGATGTGAATTATGAGATCACTGTCTCTCATCCTCCTGATCTGTGGGGAGCAACTGCTCTAACCGATACTGACATCAGCGATTCAAAAGCTCTGTATTCAGTTTTACGATTTGCTGAACTTGTTGACAGCCCTGTAATGTTCTCTGTACCGGATACTTCAACATTTAAAGTTGGAGATATGGAGGTTCTGCTCAGTGTATATTCACCGGATAATAAAAGCATCACTGCAAAAGGATTTACTCCTGACCTTGAACGTATGATAATTGCGCAAAAATCCTTCCTTGGAGATATTAATAAAACTAAGAAATACGCTGTACTGGTTTACATCTCCAGCGGTTTGGCAAATGATGCAGGAGGATATGGTGCGCTTGAACATAACAATTCTACTACATCAGTCTTTCGTTTGACGATGAAGAATCAGGAACTGATCAATGTGATTTCACATGAGTTCTTTCATACTGTAACGCCGTTGAATATTCATTCAAAACAAATACAGGATTTCGATTTTAATGATCCTGAAATGCCGAAACATCTTTGGATGTATGAAGGGTTTACTGAATACTTCGCACAGCTGTTTCAGGTCAATCAGGGATTAATGAGCGAGGATGAATTTTATAAAGTAATGTCGGGAAAAGAAGTTAATTCTAAATCATTTTATAATGACAGTTTATCTTTTATTGAAATGAGCGAAAATGTACTGGATACAAATTACAAAGCTCAATATCCGAATGTTTATATGAAAGGCGCTTTGATGGCAATGTGTCTGGATATTATCATCCGTGAAAAAAGCGGAGGAAAGCGCGGGATACTAAATCTTATGGGTCAGCTTTCGGAAATTTACGGACCAACAAGACCTTTCGATGCATCTGAACTGATTCCAAAAGTAACAGAACTTACATATCCGGAAGTCGGAACATTCATTCAGAACCATATTGCTGAAGGAAATCCTGTTGATTATGAAAAGTATCTTAAAATTGTAGGTGTAGAAAGAGCAACTGTTCAGTTACCCGAGGTTGTTGCTTTTGTAGTTGATAAGAAACCATATATATTCATAGATACTACCAAAAAGACTGTAACCGCTCTGAAACCTGATAATAATAATTTCTTTATGGCATTGGGAATAAAAGAAAATGATCAGCTGCTTGAGATGAATGGTATACCGTTTGACCCGGATAATTATTTATCTGTTCTATTAATGGGATATGAATTAGAAGAAAACAGTCCTGTTACTATGAAGGTAAAACGAAACGGAGAGATAATAGAACTAAAAGGCGTAGTTAAACTAAATTATAATCCCGGACCCGGATTTGAATTTAAAGATAAGTCCAAAGAAGAATTAAAAAATGCCTGGCTGAAGGGATAGTGGATATGGAGTTTCAGATGTGAAGCCGCGGTTGATGTTGCTCCATTGTGTCAGTATGAAAATTCTGAATTGGTATATTATTTTACCAAAATTTCCACAGGTGATAATTGCCCTGAGCGCCTGTAAATAAAGGGTTTACAGTTGCTCTGTTAATAATTAATTTCACAAATCAAAAAAAATGTCCTTTGACAATACCATTAAATATTTTTAATTTTGTTTAATTCAAATTTTAATAATAAAGCTTTCTTAAGATAATGACTATTAATGCAACCGGTCTGACAAAAAAACTTAATTATGGATAAGCAAAAAGAAATACAAAGCTCTTTCAATTATTTTAATGGGATTCCATCCGGATGTTTTAAAGAATATAATAATATTAAGGAAGATATTCATCTAAGTGAGTTCCATTTGAAAGAATGTTACGGACAATTCATTAACACACTCATGCATTTTCACAAGACCGTGACAGAAGTTCTTGTAACATTCAAAGAAGAAATTTTAAATAAGGGCACTACATCTCTGACCGGCAGGCATACCCCTGCGGTGCGCAGACAAGTTCCTGCAATGCTCAGTCATCTTCCTCAGAGTCAGAGCCGCGTTCCGGCAATGCTCAGCCAAACCCCTGAGGTACAGAGCCAAATGTCTGAGGGTAAGAGACAAATCCCTGAGGACTGCAGTCGTATTTCTCTGACTAGTAGCCGCGTTCCTGAGATGCACCGGAGAATGTTTTACTATGTGAGACAGATCCCTGACACTCTCAGTCGCGTTCCCGCATACCTGAGACAAGTTCCTGTGACTGTCAGTGGACTTCCGGCGGACCACCGGAAGTCCGCTATGGGTCA
Organism: Ignavibacteria bacterium; assembly: GCA_016710985.1. Lineage (GTDB taxonomy): Bacteria > Bacteroidota > Ignavibacteria > Tepidaquicellales > Tepidaquicellaceae > JAGPCH01. The sequence continues at coordinate 29,158 of JADJTX010000040.1, read as the reverse complement.
GAGATGTATGACTGTCACATACAGGGGTATGGTTTTATATGCCGGGAGTTTCCCTGTGGTGAGCGGGGGAATTTCTCCGGAGTCGGGGAGAAAAAAATATGCAGATTACCAAACAAAATACACCTTTTTATATTTCTGAACATTACTGATATAAATAAGAAATATGATATAGAAATTAAATTCTCAGTGTATGAAAAAGAAACGGGAGTAACTTTGTCTTTTCGGAAAGTTTTATTTTCAAATACAAGGCAGGTTATCTTCATCTATTGACCATTCACTATTGACTATTCACTATCTTATCAATAGCTTCCATAAACATCCCCTCAAAGTCATTCCCCAAAAGATCATTTCTGTACTTCTCAGCATTATCCTGATAACTTCGGTTACTTACAATTTCTTGAATCGCTTTGACTAATCTCTCAACACTCAATTGTTTAGCAAATACAATCACACCGCAACCGAGCCTCTTCACTCTGTGCGCATTATCCGGCTGATCATGAGCAAACGGAATTAATATCTGAGGCTTACCGGAATATAGCGCCTGTGATGTTGTACCGATCCCGCACTGATGAACTATCGCACTGCACTGCGGAAACAGTAAAGGATATGACTCATAACCGGAAATACATATCTGTTCGTCTCCGGACATTTCGTCAGTACTGTGACTGTCATTGCTACCGATTAGAAATATTGCGCGGACTTTAGTTTTCTTTACTGCTTCATATGCTATGTGAAAGAAATCACTTTTCATTTCAACTACAGCAGTTCCAAGTGTAAAAACAACCGGAGCTTCACCCTGTTTCAGAAAATCCGATACTTTAACCGAAATAACACTGTCAGTATCTTCATACAATGGAAATCCTAACTGGAAAGTATTAACAGGCCAGTCTTTCTGAGGAGCTGCAAATGAAGGCGGAAATAATGCAAGCGAACCGTACGGAGAAAAATATTTCATCATTGGATTAGCGGGTGATTTTGGCAATCCTATTTTTTTCCTTAATTCAAATATTGGTTTAAACCAGTGATTTGATACTGAAGCCATAACTTTAAACAGGAATGAAAAAAAAGCCGGACCTAAAAATTTATAATTAGGAAGATTTACGGCGAACGAAAATGCAGGCGGGTCATATGCAGAAAGGATCGTTGAAGGCTGAAGCATTACTGTCAGCCAGGGAATGGATCTTTTTCTGCAACTATTGGTGTGACAAAAGTCAGTACGTGAGAAATTATCAGATCACAATTTTCCGTTGCAGACATTAATGTTTTGTAATTTTCATCAATGTAGGGACCAATCAACTCTCTCGCTATGAACTCTGCTCCGCGGCGGCTGTCATTTACTTTTTTTGCCCAGTCATCGTCCGGACTTATCTCATCTAAATCCGGACGCAATGGAATGAATTCACATCCGATAGATTCAACCTTCTCTTTGTATAGCTTTACTGAAGCAATCGTAACATTATGTCCAGCTTTCTTTAACAGGATGGCAAGAGTCAGATACGGATTCAGATCTCCGTGAGAGCCGTATGTTGTTAATAAAATATTCTTAATGGTTATATATAATTTGATGTGGAAAATAACTAAATAATGCTGCGTCTTTCAAAACCATTTACCACAGAGGCGCAGAGAACACAGTGTTGCACAGAGATTAAATCTCTATCAGCAGGTTGATTATTAACTCACGTTACATAATACAAACTTTTTATCATTCTGAGCGAAGCGAAGAATCCAAACACTTCCAATGTATCTTTATTATTGAATTCTTCACTTCACTCCGCTTCGCTCCGTTCGTTCAGAATGACAAAAGCATATCCGTCTTTTGGACACTACTGGACAAAAAGCATAACATCAGTTTATTATGCATTTAAATATTAAAATTTATTTTAAAATAAAAAAGCTGTAATAAAAATAATTGAAATGTCTCTGTGAAACTCTGTTTTCTCTGAGCCTCTGTGGTAAATATTAGTTTTAATAAACCATTGTTTAAGATTTACTGCTTTTTCCATGTTGAAAAATTCACAATCGCTAATTTATCAAAAACTTTTTTACAAATTCCACAGTCGCATAGAACTGGAAATCAGCATTGATCTTTTTACTGAATCCGTGTCCTTCGTCATTAGCCATTAGAAACCAAACTGTACCGCCATTTTGTGTGATCTTGTCTTTCATCTGAATTGCTTCAGTATAAGGCACGCGAGGGTCATTGCCTCCCTGAACAATTAGTATAGGTTTTGTGATCTTATCAGCATGATTCAAGGGAGCTATGGCTTCAAAGAAAGCAGCGATCTCAGGGTCCCGCTCATCGCCGTATTCGACCCTTCTTAAATCCCTACGGTAATCTTCGGTATTTTTCATGAAAGTATTGTAATTGGAAACTCCAACCACATCAACCGCACATCGGATCTTTTCACTGTACAGGTAAGAAACAGCCAGTGTCATGTATCCTCCATAACTTCCTCCGGTCACCATTATCCTGTCTGCGTCAAGTTCAGGCTGCAGTTCTATCCAGTCAAGCAGAGCTCCGATATCCTTTACCGACTCTTCTCTTTTCAAAACATTATCAAGATCAAGAAAGGTTTTTCCGTATCCGGAAGAACCGCGTACATTCGGGTAAATAATTGATATGCCAAGTTCATTCAGATAATAATTATTCCTGCCGAGAAAAACAGGCCGGGACTGGCCTTCCGGTCCTCCGTGAATATTTATGATGACAGGTCTCTTTCCGGTAAATTTTGAAGATGCTTTGTATAAATATCCTGAGATCTGTAATCCGTCAAATGATTTCCAGGAAATTAATTCCGGTTCCTGAAGCGTTGACAGATCCATTCCGCCAGTTTCACTTTTCGTCCATCGTTTAATTTCATTTGTTATTGTATAAAACTCATAAGCAATTGCTGAAGAATTGTATGTACCGAAAGTAAAACCAATAGATTTTGAATCAGCTGACCAGTCCATTCCTCCCATGACGCCTGTCGGGAGATTTGGTACCGGGGTATACTTATTTGCTGCAGTTGAAAGTATATATAGTTTTGATAACCCGTTCTCATTTGTCTCAAATGCAAGTTGTGTTCCGTCTTCTGAAAGTTCAGCATCGTCAACGTCCCACGGAATATCCGAAGCAAGATAGATCATAGTCTTTGCAGCTAAATCATAATAAGCAAGCCTGTTAAACTCGCTTTCTTTATTTGTGATCAGATAAATTCCATTGCCGTCTTTTGAGAATGAAATTCCAATGTAAGTTGTACGCTCATCAATTTCGGGAAGTAATCTTGATTTAATTCCTGTGTTAATATCCAACAGATACACTCTGGATTCATTGACAGAAATTCCTTCCCTGACAAGAAGTTTTGAATCATCTTCAGACCAGTCTGCAATACCCCAGCCGCCTCCGCTGTTTTCGGAAACAATTTTCTCTGAGTTCGAATCAAGCGGATCAAGGATATAGAAATCTCTGTCCTTTCCGTTTCTCTTAGTCGAACTGTAAGCGATCCTGTCTTTTTATTATTCCATCTGATCCCGGTGTTTTGAGATTTCTTTCCGTCGGTAAGAAGTGTAACGGCTTTATTAGAAATGTCATATCTGTAGATCTGTGAAAATTCATTTCCTCCTGTGTCTTTGTAAAATAAAAAATAATCACCTCTGACCGGTTCATAAGATGCGTATCTGACAGGTTCGTCAAAGAAAGTAATTTGCTCGGGATCTGCTTCAGCAAATTTAACATTATGAAGCTGGGAGGTATTCTCAAAACGTTTAGAAATTAACATTTCCTTTCTTACCGGATGCCAGGTCACAAATGAAGAGCTCCGGGATTCAGTATAGTTTTTTACTTCATCAGCAATATTAACTGACAATGAAGGAATTCCTTCTGCGATCATATTTACTGGTACCGGAATAATTGAATCCTGTGCATTCAGAATCCCTGTCAGCAAAATGAATGTTAAAAAAATTATGATTCGTACCATAGTTTTTAGATCAATTGTAAATAATTTTAGAGTTTGGACACCTGTCTCAAAACCTTTTACCACAGAGGCACAAAGATCACAAGGTTCACTGAGATTATAGAAGGTTTTTATTTAGAATAAAAATATTAAAAACTTTTTTAAAAGTATAAATGAATTTAAACTAAATTTACTTTAAAATATCTCTGTGAAACTCTGTGTTCTCAGCGCCTCTGTGGTAAATAAAACCTGCGGTCAGATCCGGGAATCACTGCTTTGTCCATGTTACGGTTTTAGAAAACAAACCTTTCTTAGCAGTAAGCTTCAATTTGTTTCCGCTCAGAACTGCAGTGCAATTATACCTGCTGCCGTCCTTTGGCTTTATTAATGTGCCGGTCCATTGACCATCTTCAAACTTTAAGTCTTCAAGTACCAGTTTATCGTGTTCCACATTGACCCCTTTGAAAGAATCACCTGATTTTGTTATCTGAACAAGAGGTCCCTGTTCAGTTTTCCAGTTACCGGAGAAATCATCTTCAGAGCTTTGTGCAGTGACTATGGAAACTGACACAAACAAAAACATCATTACCAATACATTCCTGAAAATTGATCTACCTGTTTCATTACTGAATTTTGTCATTCTTGTTTAGTTGTTTTTTAAATTAATAATTATTTATCCTGAATGCAGTATGAAGTAATTCTTTCAAGCTTGTTTTCATTGTTAAACTCGTACACATCACAGGCAGACACAAAGGCAACTCTTTCATTATCTTTTAAAAACTCAGCTGTCCCGTTGACGGCAACACGGTTTTTGCTTTCGATTACATTCAGTGTTTTAAAGTTGGTCGTAACAGACTTAAAATATTTTGCTGTCTGCCTGCAGTTTTCAATGACACTCTCCAGTCCGTTGTATTGAGCTTCTCCGATCACCGTCCATTGAATATTTTCTGCAAGATACTTATAAACCAATTCAAACTTTCCGTTTGAAAAAGATTCGGCTATTTGTCTTTGTGTCATTATGAATTTAAGATTATCTTTTCAGGTTAATGCGTCAAAATTACAAAAAATGAAATTTATAAACACTGCAATGCTTTGGATTATTTGACTTTATCTGTCAATAGTGAGCTACAAAATATTGCAATTAATTTCTGAACTCGAATTTAACGAATTTTCAGAATTAACAGCATGAGTATAGGAATAGGCCGAGGAAAGGTAATGATAAGAGCGATCTGGTCCAAAAAGAATTTTAACCGCTATTTGGTTAGAAGTTAATCATTTAGACAGCCTCGAACTTTTACTCCGATTTTTTGCTAAGATCAATTTAATTTTTTTGCGGGGATTTACTCTTCTTCAAGTTTTTTAATCATATCGTTCACAAAAGGATTGTCCGTTTTAATACTTAAAACTTTCCTTGAAATATTTCACCTAATTCTTTTCCCCGTTTCCATATAACCTTCTCCCAGGCCCTGCAATGCTTTTGCTGATTTGGATAAGCAAACATTCATTTCAAAATTTGAATGGCAATCCCGGCTTGCTATTATCGATGTAATCAAACCCTTTATTTCGCATCATAAATTCTAAAAGGTTTTCATTTTCCCTTTGAAATACTTCCTGTTTTTAACCCGTTTTCTATCGTATTAATTATACTGTTAGTAAAGTTTCGGTTTGCTTCATTGTCTGCAACAGGTATTTCAGGAATGTAATCTTTGTCAAAGTTAAATATGATTTTTGATATTTCAAAACAAATGTTGTTAAAATTTGATGCGATTTGTTTGACAATAATATCATCACAACGTCTTCGTCAACATATCTTAAAAAGTCCGCGTAAAGAATTTGATTCGTTCCATTGTGCCATACCTGTTTAGTATTTCTGCCCGTTTGTGAAACATTCCAGCCATAAGCATAATAAGAAGCTTCGGTTTCTTCTGCTCTTAATTTCGGATGATAAAGTTTTTGCTTTGCTTCATCTGATAAAACCTGATCTGTCATTAATACTTCATGCCAATTGTAAAGATCTTCAGTTGTAGAAAGTATTCCGCCGTTTCCTTTGAGATGCCAGTAAGGTGCCGATATATCCCATTCTTTATCGGTTGGTTTTCCCCAGACTTTATCATCGCGGTAATAACCAACTACTATCAGACCCGTGTCAAAATCAGGTCTTGTATATCCTGTCATTTCCACATGCGAAGGTTTCCACAAGTTTTCATACAGGTAAGTTTCATAGTCCTGTCCGGAAACTTTTTCTAATATCATCGCCAGCAAACTATAACCAATATTGGAATATGAAAAACCTGTTCCGACTTCAAATTTTAATTCTGAAGATAAGACTTGCTTAAAAATTCTTCTTCACTGATCTTATCAAAGTCTTTTCCAACATTACTGATAAGTCCGGACTGATGCCGAAGCAAATCGTGAATGGTAATATTGGCTTTATCTGCCGGGATATTTTCAAAATACATTGAGATCTTGTCGTCAGTTTTGAGTTTATCCTGCATTTCTAATTTTAGTATAGCAGCAGCTGTAAATTGTTTCGTAACAGACCCAATGTCAAATGTAGCCGTGAATTTTTAATCTGCTTTTCTGTATTGCTGTAACCATATCCGCTTGAAATTGCCGCTCTCCATTTAGCTCAACCCGGACAGAACCCGGAAACCAATTTTTCTAATTCTGAAGGTAACTTTCAATTCGCTTAATATTCTCGTTTGCTTTCTCTGTCTGTCCATAAGTTGTGGATACGAATAAAATAAGAGAAAATAATGTTGCTAAGATCTGTTTCATTTTTTTTTTTGTTTTTAATTTGCTGCAACACAGTTAAAGAAAATTTTACCGTGTCTCTACCCAAGCTTTTATTTATGATAACAGTATATATGCAGGTGAGACCAACTACAAAAAATTTCTAATAAAACAATAGACATTAGTTAAGTATATTATAAAATTCACAAATTTTACGCAGATGAACAAGGCTGATTTTTCGAATTTCATTTATTGATAAATCCGCTTTTACATACAATTTTTTTTTTGTCAATTAGCTATTGCAGGTATTAAATAGTTCTGCATTATCCTGTCAACCTGTGAGTGTCCGTATGGTGTGTTGTAAGCTGTCGAAGTAACAACTATAACAATAGGTTGGTCTTTGAAAATGAAAATATTATTTCCGCCGTTTCCGCTTGAATAATAAACTTCATAATCCACTCCGTCAACGTTGAAAGTCTTGTTCCAAAACAGATACCCATAATTTTCGTTTTCAGATATTCTCATTTGTCTTGATAAACTTTTTGATATCCATTCCTTTGTAAGAATTTGTTTGCCGTTCCATTCCCCTTCATTCTTGTATAGTTGACCGAACTTGGCGTAATCTATTGTTCGGAGTTGTAAACTGCCTGCTGTATTAGCAACTTTCTGAGGTGTGTACTGCCATTTATAATTATTAATACCAAGAGGCTGAAACAATCTGTTGTCTGCATATTTTTCCAAACCTTCCGGAACAGATTTGTTTATAATGTCGCCAATAACTACTACACCTGCCGTAAAATAATCCCATCGTGCAGCTGCAGCTTTAGATTTGTCAATCGGCAGATTTAAAGTAAACTCAACCCAATCGGACGTCGGATACATATTTTCTTCATTCCCCGGTGATTCCTGATTCATATCAGAACCGTCAAACGGTGAACTCATTGTCAATAAACTTTTTAAAGTGATGCTGTCTTTTGAAGTTGAGTAGTTTTGAAATGCTTTCATGTCGTAAAAATTATTGAGCATTTGAGTTTCATTTTTTATGTAACCGTCCTGCACGGCAATTCCCAAAATTGCAGATGCAAAAGATTTTCCTACAGACCTTGTGTCATGAAGTGTATCTCTGTCTGCTCCGTTAAAATACTCTTCAATTAATAGTTTACCGTCTTTGATTACAGCAATACTTGTTATGTCTTTAAATGCCTGAGTTGCGATTTTGCGGTTCAGTTCTTCTATTCTGGATTTGTCAAATTCATCTGCAGAGATCTGCCAGTCATTAAGAGGATTTACTGCCTGAAGCTGAACAAGTTTTTCATCAATTATTATTTCAGGAACAATGATTTTTATTTCTCCTTCAGCTATGATATTACCGGCTATAACTTCGGTCAATTTAAGATAAGGCCTGATTTCAATTTTAAGAATGTGTTCTCCGTCTGTGAATGCTTCCTGTCCTCCATTAATTAAAAATCTATTCCAGAGGAATCTACCCCAGGAATCTTCATCTGTAGAACTTATAAAAGGAACTCTGAATATTGTTCTCAGATTTTTATTCTCAGCGCTTCCGGCGCTGGCATTTAAATTTTCAACATAAATTATTTTGTTGTCAATCCAAAATGTGAATTGATAATTTCCATTTTTAGTTAATTCGTCTGCGGTCAGTTCAGGCGAAAGTAAATGAAGTTGGTTTGTTAATGAGTTATCTAAAAATACTCTGATGTTGAAGTCAGTTTTTTCTTTGAGTTCAAATGATTTTAAAAAGTCAGTTTCCTTAAAATTTTCAATTGGAACTACCTGTCCCATAAATGCAATCTTCCCAATGTTTTCTTTGTGAATCGGATAAACAATGCTGTCGCTTTTTACCAGGACATTTGCTTGCCCGAACAGTTTTATATTTATCAGTAAAGCAATAATTACAATTAATAATTGTCTTGTCATAATGAAGTTTGTTAATGGTTGCTCTTTCGTTTTTTAATCGTTATAAGTTTCATTTCCTTCGCCTTTTTTTGGGTCAGTTGTTTAAGTTCAAATATACGGCGGGATTTTCTGCCGTTCATAGTCCAATAAATTTAAACGGTTTGGGATCTTTAAATTCGCCGGTCATTTCAGCACACTGAAAGTAAATGTTCATTCCGAGAACTACTCCTCTTTTAACCATTAACTGTCTGCGGAACACAACCACGAAAATGCAGCAAAGCCATATATGCTATTTTGTGAATTATTATAATTTTTCATACCACTCTATAATATAGTCTGCTACCTTTTCCCATCCAGGCTCTCCGCAAATGAAATGACTTTTGTCTTCAAAGATCTTCAGATCAACCCGGCTGTTTTTGTCCTGATAGCGGTTCGCTATGGTTGTCGTAAGAGATTTGGGAAAAATATTATCTCTTCCGCCGCCGATAAATAAAACCGGCTCGTGCGGTTTGCTGAAATCTATGTTAGAAAAAGAATTCAATACCAATTGACGGCTTACTTTATAACTTTCCGGAACTGCAATTTTTTCAAAAGCCTTAGATCTTTCTTCTTCCGGCAATGTGTTGAAAAAACAATTGTCATACCATTCACGACTGCCCATATAATAGTCTTTGCCCGAAAAAAAACCAAATGCAGGCAATACTGATTTTAAAGTTGTAAAAGGAGGAAATACATTCTTTGGCGGTGCGCCGTCAATGCTAACGGCTGCAGCGGCTTTTCCCATTTCCAGTAATTTCAATGCTGCCATACCTGCCATTGAATGCCCGACTACCAATGGTTTCTCAGGTAATTTGTCAATGAGCTGAGCAATGTTATTAACCACATCTGTGAATCCTGTTTTAGTCAGATCAGGATGAGCTTTCTTTCTCAGATCAGCAGGATTTCCTTCGTGACCGGGATTTGCCGGCGTGTAAACGGTATAGCCCTTTTGTTCGTAACGGCTTTTCCATTCTTTCCAGGTAAGATTGTTCACAAAGTTTCCGTGAATGAGAACAATAGATTTTGATTTTGGCATAAAATAAATAAATATTTAATGATCTGATAATTTGTAAATTTATATGATTTTAAAAGACTTTAAGATTAATAAAAAGCCAAGTGCTATACAAACAAATCCGGATATGATCAGGAAAACTTTTCCGGATTGTTTTACAGGAGTGTAATTTGCGCTCTCCATGTTTTCTCTATATATCTTCTTAGGGAATAGCGCTTTAAAACAAAATATCCCTATGAAAATAAAAATGGTGCCAAGGCCGGCAAGATAATTTATTCCTCTCATTTCAGTCTGAAAGTCTGTAAATATATTCTTCAATTTCTGTTTGCCGTGCATTAGCAAATCCTTTATCTTTTCCGGTTTTTACAAAACCGCATTTCTCTAAGACTTTTTGTGAGCCATAATTGTCAAATGCTGTACGTGCATAAATTGGTCTGCTTTTTTCAATTATCAAAAAATCTTTAAGTGCGGTTGTAGCAATTCCCTGTCCCCAGAATTTTCTGTCAATCCAGTAGGTGATCTCAGCGTCATTTTCCATAATAAATTTTGCTATACTACCGGCGATCACATCATTTACTTTTATTGTCTTCATATTTATTGTCGGGTCATTTAAATGCTTTGTATACTTCTCAATGTAAGCAGTTTTATCGTTTGGGTCTTTAGATGTGAAAGCTGCTAAATAATTTGCTTCTTTGTCAAGCTGAAATTGAAAAAAAAAGTTCAGATCATCTTTTTTTGTTTCAGTCAATGTGATATTGTTGTTTGTCATTATTTTGAAAAATTTAAGGTTTGTTGTTTTTAAAGCGGTCTAACAATGACCGCGTATGTTTAAATATTTGCGATTTAACTTTGAAAAACTCAGAGAGTCAGTTGATCAAAGTTTGTTCGAAATCTTTTTATCATTGTCACTTGTCAACCGTCAATGGAGCACCAACAACTTTCATATCATGATCTGCAAAAATTTTTGCGATTTCTTCTTTTGTCGGTGGAGAAATCCATTTGTCTGTAACCTTAAAAAATGCTTCCATTTTTCCTGCCGGCGAATAGGAAACTATCATCTTTCCCTTTTCTGTCAACTGAATAAAAGCGTGCTGAACATTTCTTGGAAGGAAAATCGTGTCGCCTGATTTCATTTGATGTTTGTCATCACCAACCTGAAATAAATATTCTCCTTCAATTACATAAAACCACTCATCCTGGAAAGGATGAATGTGTAAAGGTGGTCCTCCGTTTGGAGTAAGTCCGGTTTGTTCAAACACTGCTAAATAATTTTCAGTGTCAGTCCCGGAAATTTTGATGTCTAATGTGTTTAGTGTAACACCTTTCATCTTGAAGTGTTCACCAAATCCCGCTTCACCTGCGTTTACCTTAAATCCTTTATCAGTTCTCATAAAATAATTGGTTTTAATTTTCGTTAACATAGTCAATGGAAAAATAGAAAGTGCTGTCAGTATAGATCGAGAACTATATCATTTGTTAGCAGCTTACCACTTGCATATCACTGCATATTTGTATTTGGAAATTTTACTTTTTCAGGATCTTTCTTTAGTTCGACCATCACGGCATCAAATAGTTTCATCTTAACCCTGCCTGAATTCTTGGGTTCAACCAGATATCGCACCATCACTTCTATCCATGTGTTGTTATGAGCTTTAAAAATAACAGAAGGATATTCACTTACATCCAGTTCATCTATAAGAGTGTCTTTCAAAATTATTTTAAAGCGCTTTACCCGTTTAACCATTTCCTCACCAATTTCCTTTTCAACAACACGCTTTATGGTATCGCCAGTAAATTTAAAATCGCTGTCATAAGATATGAACAAACTAAGTTCGTTCCAGATGAAAGGGAATAAAGGCCACGAGTAATTATAAACAAATTCAGTAAATACTTTTGAGTTGGCATATCTTATAATGCGTCCGCTTGGATGATCGCTCGATAAATAATCGCCGTTAAATTCCCATAGCGTTGTGTCAATGTAGCTTACATTGATTATATCGCCATACACGTTGCCTATCCGTATGCGATCACCAACTTCGTAAGGCTTACGGATAAGAATGTACAGCCATCCAAAAAAACTGATGATAATATTTTGTAAAGCAAAGCCAAATATAAGTGATACAATGCCAAATGAAACCATGGCGGTATACCAGTTAGCAAACAGCAGCGTAAGGATAATGACGAGTATGAACAAAGCCGCAAACAAGTTGGCAATACGGTTGAAATTAAATACAATGGTTTTGTTTTCTATTTTGTTGTTAAATATTTTTTTCAAAAGCCTTGTTGCCAGCAACACTAATGAAACCATCATTACGGCGAGCACAATCTTTTGCGCCAGCGGAATATAAGTGCCGGAAATGGGTAAACTTTTCCATCCTAACAGAAAATAAAGTACACTACAGATTAAAAATATGATGACGGTTATTCCCAACAAAGGAGCCTCTTTCTTTAAAGCAACAACGCTTTTTTTTTGAACAGAAATTGAGCTTTCGTTTAAAGCTCTTTGTACTTTCTCATCCTTTTTTATGTCTTCTATTTCTTTATCTTCTATATGTTCTGATTTTTTATGCATGATTTTAAATTTAGTGGGTGTATTCTTAATCTATTATTAAAAAAAACAAGAGTGATTTTATTATTAAAGATTCCATCTTTTGAAAAAGCAAATTAAAAGATGGAATCTTTATTTTAAAATTGCCCCACGGCGGAGTCTGTGCTTTCGAATCCGCCGGATAGAACGAGGAATTTAATTTCTCTTTAATGATACTTCAATCATCCCTTTTCAGAACTTTCATATCCACATCCTCCAGCTTATTTATATAGAGGCAGCCGCCACCGGTCTTATGTTTACCAAGCTTTTTTAGAGCTTCAGCATGTTCCTTAATACTAATGAGATACACTGTCAGATTCGCTTTACGTGGTGAGAATCCAATCCGGAACCAGTCAACTTCTCTCCCACTGGCGGGACTTTTGTATCTTTTACTGCCAAAACCGATAATTGAACCGCCCCACATTTTTGGATCTTCTCCCGTTATTTTTTTCATCATTTCCAAAAGCACAAAACTGTCTTTGCGTTTTTGTTCACCTTCAACACTATTAATAAAGTCCTCCACGCTTGCAGTGGTTTGTTTAGTTTTTATTACAGCAAGTTTTGATTTTTTTTCAGCCATTGAAAATTATTGTTTAATTGATATTGGTTTAAAAATTCAGGCAATTATCAGCTCTCATTCTGCTAATGGAAGTTCAATGAGTAGGTTCATTTCTCATAGACATATATTTAATTACCTGATCTCTTCGGGCTACCGGTGAACCGGCAACTTCTATAGCGTTTAAATTAAAATCCCATATCCAATCTTTTAGAATCCCATTAACTTTGCGTCTAAGCTCCGGCAAGTCTGATTCAGCGCAACCTGCTAAATCCGGTTTCTCAACCGGCACGAATACAAGAAGATCAATTTCAATCATTGCATCTTGAACTCTATCGTACAATGATTGAATATTATAATTCTTAAATTCATTGACAGCCTGGATATATGCCAATATATCAATGGGACACCTGTCGAAAATAACATTATTTTCACTTGTTGTGATTTGTTTAACCGAGTGATCAAGTAACATTAGGTATTCTTCAGTAACAGGTTTATCAGAAAAAACAAATCCAGTTTCTTCTAATTCATAATAAGCTTCTGCTTTGCTTACATATTCCGGAAGCGATTCTTGTAATTTATCAACTAATGTAGTTTTTCCAACTCTATGAGCACCGGTCACAGCTATTTTCATAAGAAAGTTCTCACTAAATTAAACATGAAGCAAATATATTTTTATTAATGTTTTTCTCTTTTATCTAAAGTTTAAACTTTTAACGAGCCACGGAATCCTCTGGCGGCATAGTAAGATTCTGCACCGTTGTGATACACAAAGACAGTGTTGTAGCGGCGATCACAAAACAGCGCGCCGCCAAGCTTTCTGATATCAGGAGGTGTTTTTACCCAGCTCGATGTTTTCATATCGAACTCTCCGAGTTTCTGCAGCTCACGGTATTGTTCTTCCGTTAAAATTTCAATGCCCATTTCAGCTGCCATGACTGCTGCACTGTTTTTTGGTTTAAACTCTTTCCTTGACTCCAGCGCTTCGCGGTCGTAGCAAAGACTTCTGCGGTCCTTGGGACTTTCCGCCGAACAGTCATAAAAAATGTATTCACCTGTCTTTTTATCAAGACCAACTATATCCGGTTCACCGCCGGTTCTTTCCATTTCATTGAGCGACCGGAGTTTTCCGGTACCGGCTTCAAGCTTTTCCTGAACTTTAGCCCATTCAATACCTTTATGACGGCTCATGTTTTTCTCGAAACGTGTTTTCAAAGTGTTGAATAATTCTTCCCGTTGTTTAGCTGACAACTCCTTATTAGTGTTTTTCATTCTTAAATTATTTGTTGAAGGTGTGTTAAATCAAAAATACAAAAACCACTTTTCAAATTCAATTAAGTGTTAGTCTTAGAAATAGGGGATAAGCTTAATATGCATATTAGTCAAAAAAAAATGAATACTTGATATTAAAACCTGATTATTCCGGAACGCAATAAGCTTAGATCTCACAGATTACACAGATGTTCGCAGATTTAAATTCTGAGTTCTAAGTCACTTAGACACCAGGTAATACATTTAAAAAAGTTTCTCTGTATCCATGCGTTTTCGTTGTAGTGTATTTTCAAGATAGATGTTTTGGTCTAATGTGCAATTGAAGGGTTTAACATTGACCTCAAATACATTTTCATTTTCAATGTTAAATTTTATATTGCAAAAGTTTTTACACGAACAAATATTTCAGTAACACTAGACAGGTATCATCAAATAAGATTTCATCAAACTTAAATCACTAACTAAATATATAACAGAGCCCATGCAAAAGAAAATAGAAGCTGTTTTTGAAACAATAATCTTCGCAAGCCGCTGGATTCAGGCGCCTCTGTACGCCGGCCTGATCGTCGGCGGAATATTATATGCTTATAAGTTTACAGTTGAACTCATACATCTTGTCATTCACGCCGATGAAATTACGGAATCACAGATGCTGCTTGGTGTCCTTACGCTTGTTGACATAACAATGGTCGCCAATCTTTTAGTCATGGTCATCATAGGAGGATATTCGACATTTGTCAGCAAGATGAATATCGATTCTCATGAAGATAAGCCTGAATGGCTTCAGAAGATTGACGCAGGTACACTGAAAGTAAAATTGGCGGCGTCACTTGTCGGAGTATCAGGGATACATTTGTTACATATATTCATTAATATTAAAAATCAGAATAAAGAAGATGTTATGTGGCAGGTCATTATTCACTTTGTATTTCTGATCTCAACTATTATGCTTGCGTATTCCGACAAACTTTTACAGAAGAAACACTGATAGACTACTTCCGTAAGCCTGGCTCATCAATGCCTTCATAATAATATTTAGCAGATGAATATTATATTCTGCTGAGCTTCTTTTGAAGGACATATTACCTGCAACCAAAAAATATTTCTCACAGATCACACTGATTTTTTCAGATACAATTCTTAAACATATATAAAGTGGTTCTAAAATTCTGAATGAACAATTCAAGATTTAAATCTGTAAATATCTGCGTAATCTGTGAGAGACCAAATTATTTTTTTTAGCAATGGCTTATTCTTTAAACACTCAAGACTTTTGGGTTTTTCTAAGGTCTTAATACAGCAACAAAGTTCGATGAATTATTATATGCCAGAGTAATGTCTGTCAGGTCTACCAATCCGTCTCCCGTCAGATCTGCCGGGATGTAACCGGTTGCGAAAGAAGCAGCAGCATTATATACAGTATTCAGATCGGTCAGATCTACATATCCGTCCTGATTGACATCACCGCTGTAATCACAATACTTTGTTCCTTTCAGAACAAGATTGTTTCCGTACGCCTGAGACGCTTGTTTGTAAAATCATATGTCATAACAGTACCAAGCGTATACGATACAGGATTCTTACTCCATGTTTCCAGCGAATTTCTGTGTTTAATGTGAACGTAATATGTATCTGTCACAGCGCTTGAAAAGGTAAAGTTACCTATGAAGATAGTCGAGTCAATGACTGATTTAGCGGAATCGACAATTGCATACGGAGCAGACTTACTTCTGAAGTAAGCTCTTACTGTATCACGCATATTAAGAGTGTTAGTTGATATATTATATAACCCTTCAACTATGACTTTTATCTGCGAAGCAAGAGACTTTGGTGAACCGGCGGTCCAGTTAGAAAACGAATTGATGCCGCTTAAAGTAATAGTGTTCGTAGCTGGATCTGCAGTGCCACCCATTAAAGTCCAGTTACTTCCGAGTTTGTTGATCTGTATAATTTCAAGGCTCCTTCAACTCTCTGGTTTAATTCGGATTCATCGTACTTAAAGCCGAGAGTTGCATTAAGACCGGAGTTGAACTTTGGATTAATATCGAAGTTGCGGTAAATGCCTGTATCTCCGTTAAGATTTGTAAAATTTTGATGCGACCTTTTGACCTCGGTGATCCCCAAGTTGGATGAAGAAGTTATTACCGCTCCAAGACCGGCGACGTTAACTCCGTTCGGAGCGTCGAGTTCTTTTGCTGCTATAATAAAGCCGTTGCCTCTCACTGTATTTCCTCCGGCTTCTATGAGATATCCGTCCGGGTATAAGCTTAATGCATGACCGTTAAGGTTCAACCAGCCGGCTGCAACTGTAAGTGTATCTGTGACTGTAACAGTGCCTGGCAGGGAAGTTCCGGCGGCATTGTTAATTCTTAATCCTCCGTATGTAATATTAGTTGTTGAGATCTGCTGTAAAATATTTCCACTGTATTCAACAGTTCCATTGGCAGTAATAAATGAACCATTATTTATAATAGAACCTCCATTGTTTAACGACAACTTGTAAGTAGAGAGATCAAATATACCTCCTGAATTTATATTTAGTGCAGAGTTATTAATTTTATGATCACTCCCCAGTTTAGTAATTGAACCTAACAAAACATTAAATGCATTTATACTTCCTGTACCCTGCAAAATATGAACACCGGATGTAAAGTTAAAATTTGATGAAGTAACATTACTATTGTTTGTAAATCTGAAACATGCAACATCGAACGAACCGTTTCCGATAGTGCCGTTGTTTGTTACGTTTGCTTCAAAGCGAACTGGTTGCCCATTATTCTGTAATGTAGATCCTGAATCTATCACAACCGTTCCTTTAAATATTGGAGTGTAACCAGTATTAACTACCGCTGTAATTCCAGAGATCACATTCAATGTTCCATTGAAGTTTACTCCTGAGTAAATGGTTAATGAAGTATTTCCTGTTGTTTTCAAAGTTGTGCTGTTTGCTATAGTACCACCCGTATTAATTACTATAGATGTTCCATTAAATTTAAGATTACTTGCAAATGAAACTACCGATCCTGGTAGTATGGTAAGGTATGAGAAACTGCCGGTTCCCGCAATTGTGTGAGCTGCTGTATCTGTATTAAGAGAACTAGAGGTTACACTGCCATTATTTGTAAATAAAGGACAGGCAACCCAAGATGTACCGTTTCCTAATGTACCGTTGTTTGTGCTTAGCTTCAAACCCTCCTTATCCCGTTGTTAGATGTTTCCTTCAAAGTGAACTGGTGGCCATTATTCTGCAATGTAGCTCCCGGATCTATTATAACCTGTCCTCTAAATATTGGTCTGTATCCTGTATTAATGGTAGTTGTAGTTCCAGAGATCACATTCAATGTTCCATTGAAGTTTCTCCTGAGTAAATGGTTAATGAAGTATTACCTTCTGTTTTCATTGTTGTAGCGTTTGCAATAGTTCCACCCGTGTTAATTGTAATGTAAGTTCCGTTAAATTTAAGATTAGCTGCAAATGAAACTACCGATCCTGGTAGTATGGTAAGGTATGAGAAACTGCCGGTTCCCGCAATTGTGTGAGCTGCTGTATCTGTATTAAGAGAACTAGAGGTTACACTGCCATTATTTGTAAATAAAGGACATGCAATATAAAACGAACCGTTTCCAATATTACCGTTGTTTGTTACGTTTCCTTCAAGGCGAACTGGTTGCCCATCATTCTGCATTGTAGCTCCCTGATCTATTATCACTAGTCCTTTAAATATTGGACTGTATCCTGTATTAATGGTAGCTGTAGTTCCAGAGATCACATTCAATGTTCCATTGAAGTTTACTCCTGAGTAAATGGTTAATGAAGTATTTCCTTCTGTTTTCATCGTTGTACTGTTTGCTATAGTACCACCCGTATTAATTACTATAGATGTTCCATTAAATTTAAGATTACTTGCAAATGAAACTACCGATCCTGATAGTATGGTAAGGTATGAGAAACTGCCGGTTCCAGCAATTGTGTGAGCTGCTGTATCTGTATTCAGAGAATTAGAAGTTACACTGCCATTGTTTGTAAATAAAGCACAGGCAATCAGAAATGCGCCGTTTCCAAGTGTACCGTTGTTTGTTACGTTTTCTTCAAAGCGAACTGGTTGCCCATCATTCTGCATTGTAGCTCCCTGATCTATTATCATTAGTCCTTTAAATATTGGACTGTAACCCGTATTAATGGTCGAACATTTACCTGAGTTAATGTTTAAAGCAACATTGAATGTAGAATTTGAAGAAAGGCTTAATGTTACATCTGCACCCTGTGTTCGAACTGTACCTGTTCCTGATATGACAGCGTTTGAACTTACATTCAGGTCAGTTCCGCTGCTGTCAAGTATAGTCAGCGTTATACCGTTTGAAATGGAAACTGTAGCACCGCCATCCACGACCAGCCGGTCGGCATTTACATTTACAGTGACAGTCACAGTATTCGGACTTCGGACTGTAATGACGTTGCTTGAGTCATTCGGTGTTCTTGTGGCAGCGATCCAGGTCGAACCATTGTTTGTTGACATTTGCCACGTAGAGTTTGAATTCCAGTTGCCGGAAGCAATACTCCTGAACTGTTCATTCGCGGAAAATGCATTCACACTTAATAAGAAAGTAAAAAGAAAGAAGAATGTTGCATGTAGAAATGTTTTCATATTTGCTTTTTTAGGTTTATAAAAAATTTAAAAGTTTCAATGTCTTTTGTAGTAGTATTTTTAATTATTTTTAAAGTTATACCGAAAGATTTCACAAAACTTAAGTTCTTTCAAAATTAAAGGTCAGATATGAATTATCCAAAGAGAAATATTTCAAAGTTACACTCCCGAAAAATCTTGTAAGCTCCCAAACATTTTAATTTTAAAGCATAATTGTAAATTTTCTAAATAAAACTACACCTTCTAAACATGCTTAAAAGTACCGCTTTAAAAATTGTTCAGTCATTTTCAAAAAAGGAAATCTCTGAATTTGAAGATTTTCTTAAATCACCTTATCATAATAAAAAAATCAGGACGTAAACTGTTCCGTGAAATAAAAAAAATACTTTCCCGGTTTCCGGAGAGAATCTTGAGAATGAAAAGCTTTGGGTAAAATTTTCCGGGGAAGAAGTATCATTACGGGGTAATGAAAAACCTGATACATGATTTTACAAAACTCGCAGAGCAATTCATTTCTCAGCAGGAATTCCGGTCAAAAGACATGACCGAACTTGTAACACTTTACAGTGCTTTACAAGAAAGAAATCTGTGGAGTGTCATGGAAAAAAAGGAATCAATCCTGACAAAAAAATTTAATGAAGAACTTTTAAAAGACAGCAATTTATTCCCTGAAGAGTTTTATTATCTGTATTCAAACATTTTTCAATCGAAACTGGCATGCAGGGAAATAAACTATCCCGGCTCAATGATGGCAGACGAGATCGGGCAATATCTTGATGAAGCTCTTACAGCGATTATCCTGAAAATGATTCAGACTCACAATTTCGCTTATTCTTTTCTGTCAGTAAATCCACATGATACTCTTACACCTCATCCAATGAACCTACTTTTAAAATCAATTCCTGACGAAATGTTTGAAAGAATAATCGAAAATTTAAGAACACGTTCGGAAAGTAAATATTCAACACTCATGATTTATTATCTTATGTATAAAGCATACACTAATCTGAGTGACAGCTTTCATTATTATCGTTTTAAAGATTTTTTTTATGCAAATTATATGAAAATGCCAAAACAGCTTATAAAATATTTTGATGACAATATGCTTGTTATAATTTCAACGATCTCCGAAGAAAGTTTCAGAACGGAACAGCAATTTTATGAGTCTTACAAATTTAAACAAACAAATAACCTGCTGCTTGAAAAGAGTGGCGTTATGAATTGTGGTATATTCTTTGTGTGGACGAGAAGTATTTTTATTGAAAAAGATTTAACTGCACTGGAAGAATTTGTAAAAACTTATAAAAAATTTCTTATAGATGATGATAAGGAAGATTATATAATGCTCAGTCAGTCACTGGTCTATTATTTAAAATCTGAATTTAAAAAAGCAATTGAGTTGCTCATGAAGGTGAATTTTCGTTTTGTGGGTTTGAAATTTAATGTTAAAAAATACATGTTTATGCTTTACTATGAATTAAATGATTACGAGTCTTTTGTTTATGGTATGGATTCATATAAACATTTCCTGGATTACAACAGTCAGCAAAATAAAATCCCGGAGAGACATGTACAATCGGCGAAAATATTTTGTAAATATATTGACAAACTTTTTAAAATACGGGAATCCGGGGACTTGCTTGAAATGGATTTATTTGAGAAAGAATTAATTGAATACAAGGTAAATTATGGAAGTTGGTTTACCTGGAAAGTAGAGGAATTGAAACAAAACCTATTAAATCAATTGCACTTTGAAAATATTAAGATACAATAACTTCTGCAAGAATATTTTATAAAGATAGGGCAACGGAGACACGGCCCTGTGTTTCTGGGTTTATGTGGGGTTGTTTGAAACAACAACCCTGTCGGTATTTGTGCAATCACACCATCCCCGCTGAGTCTCCCTTAATGTATTTTATAAGTAAATAGGTTACGGAAGTGAGAGCCTTTTCCCCGGGAGTCCCTGCGTTTATCTTTCAAAAACTTACACTTAATAAATGAAGATGGATTTCCCGACCTAAGGAGTTCTGGCTATAACCAAATTTGTTAACTGGAAAAACTTCTCTCCTTTTATATTCACAATCCTCATAAATATTCATAGTGTCATGACACTTTAGACAATATTGACATGACATACATTAAATTGTTTGAAAATTATCTAAAAAATAATAAAATACATCTGGTATGATGATTGCAAATATCAGAAGAAGAAAAAAGCAAAGCGAAGATGTTATGGGTTTTCTCAATTTTAAAACAAAAATTAATTTCTTTAATTTAAAAAATAAAATAATGATGACACCGAAAAAAAAGTCCCGCATATTGCAGATGGTAATAGCAATATTATGTTTCCTTATGATTGGAAATAAGTACGCTTCATCTCAGACTGATGTCGCTGCAAAACAAAATTATCATGAAATTATTTATGATCATTCAAAGCTTGCTCCGGAATATAGCAGGCAGATGGTTACTGATGTTTTTGTTGATTATATGCTTCTCAAAAATTCATTAGCTAAAGGTAACGCGGCTGATGCAAGATTTACGACACTTACAATGATTGCTGTGATTGCGGATTACAGCCGGTCAATGGATCCAAAGTATTTGCCTGATTCAAAAAAATTCAAAAAGGATATGGCATCATTGAGAGAAAAGGTTCAACAGTCAACTACACTCGATGAAGCGAGAGAAAACTTCAGCATACTTAATGATAAGTTTATTGAGTATATACAATCTTACGGGCTCTATAATAAAACCATTTATCTTTTTCAGTGCAATGATAACGCAGCTTATGGCAACGGATATTGGCTGTCTAATTCAATGACGGATACAATGAATCCATATGAAGATCAAAATTCAGGAGCTGACTGCTATAAGGTGAAAGAAAGCTGGACTTTTAAATGAAGTGGAATCAAATTTAAAGATGCTAAAGCCGGGGCCGGCTTTTTTGTATTTGGTACATCTCGTTCCAATTCCCAAGATTGGAAACGTGAGATGAAATTAAATAGAAGTGCACAACAGTAACTTTCCCCTCCGTTTGCAGAGTGTGTATCAATACAAGTAATTATTTTTGCCAACTAAGACACAAAGGCTCAAAGAATATTTTTAAAAGATAAAATCTTAAATGTTAAATTAACCCTTAACTTAATGGTATTGAGATAAGTGGGTGGTTGTGAAAAGTATGAACACAGTCGGTTTTAAGAAAAAACTATTTTCCGTATATTTGTTTCGAACAATAATGGTACGTATCACAACTGGCAAACCACTGCAAAACATTGGAGTAAGTCAGAGAATATTAATGAAAATTACCTGCTATGAAAAATTCCGTTTCACAACAGACTTATCACGCTGCCCCCGGATTTGCGGTTTCCTTAATATGCATAAATAAATCAGACTGGATCTACGCAGACTACAATCAAACAAAAGAGCAGGCTTTTGACAAGATGCAAAAAAACAGGTTTGATGTTTTGCCGGTCCGGGAAGCCGACGGTACTTTCAAAAAATATTTCAAAGCAAAAGAGTGGGGAAATTTTGGAGTGAATGATATTAAGATGTTCGAAATAAAACCGAAGGATTGCATAGATCACGAGACAAGTATCAAGGATGCAGTAAAAGCATTTGCTAAGAGAAACCGGAATTTCTTTTTTCTTAAAAACGGAAAGGAAGTTACCGGGTTATTAACTGCAGCAAATCTGAACAGCAAGCATGTTTATATTTATTTATATAATCTGATCTCACAGCTGGAATTTGAACTGGGCAGGCTGATCAACATATCGGAAAATGATGACAATGAACTGGTCAGAATCTTCGAAGAGAATAACAAATCCGTGAAACCTAATACACGGTACAGAAGAGAAATTAAGAAAGGGCTGGATCATAAATTCATTGAATTCGCTTATATAGGCGATATGGCGTGGATCATCAGACAGAAGAATCTTCACAGGAAGATCGGGATGACTGCAAAAGATTTTGATTCATCAATTAAACTCATAAATAAGCTAAGGAACATAGTAGCTCACCCGGTCAACAGTCTCATCAAAGGTAAAAATTCTATTGTCGAACTGGATATGACGATTGCAAAGATCGAAGTTTTAACCGCTAAGATATATTTTCACATTTAATCCACACGTTAATACGATTCAATGTATTGCTTCAGGATTAGCTGTAAACGCTCTGAACTCAGAGCCGATATAATTATTGAAATCCTGAGTTTCATTAGTCTTGAAGGACAAATAATCGTCAACTGTTGTAAATCCCGGATAAGCTATAACCCTCCAGAGAAAGTTTGGATTATTATTTTGTGATGAAAATCTGTACTTCAACAGTTCTCCGAATGTAACTGAGTTTGAACAGGTATATATTTCGGAATTAATGCCATATGATTGAAACGATGTGCTTAATTCCCTAAGCTCAATTTTATAAACTGATTGAGGATTATTGATACCAAAAGTAAATACAGAATTTTCATTAATATCTGTTTCATTATTCTGAGGATAAACCAGTACAGGTCTTTGAATGTAATTTATCTCTGTATTTTCACCTGGATTTGTATTAATTATTTTTTCAGAGTCCGTGATAGTTGTTGAGTCGTTCAGACTGATACTATTATAGTTCTGAATTTCAATTTCAAAAGGAATTGTCAATTCCTGAGGCACCCTGACATTAAAAGTAAAACCTGTTGTCCCGAAAGATCTTGAATCTAAATAAATTTGAGAATTCGGATATCCGGGAAATTTCAGATATGCTGCAACACTGGAATGGCTTACACCCGGAGGAGTATGAATTGTAATAGTATTATCTGCGTATTGCGGGTCAAAATTAATTTCCCCGCTTGTGAAATTTACCTCATTTACAATCCCAGGCTGAAGATTTACATCCTTTACCCCAAAGTTTTTATAACTCAGGATTTTGTCTGAACTTTCCATAAAAGACAGATATATCATTCTTCCGTGAACCGATTGTATTTCCGGAGACGTTCTGAAAGTCAATTGTGTAGAATTTAATCCTTGGAAGAAAGTATTGTTATAGCATAAAACTTCGTCGGTAGTTAAAAAAGCAACCACTCCGAATTCATTGAATTCTTCAATCTTCGGAACAGTTACATTGACTATCAATTCATTATAGTCAAAAAAAATTGATCCTGAATTTAGTATAATGTTACCCTTCGTTATATCTTTATATAATACATAATAATAAATGCTGCCTGGAAATACGATATTGTCAAATTTAAACACACCGTCTGATTGCGTAAAATAATAGGGAGAATTTTTATCAATGGAAACTGTTTGACCGCCCCGGGGAAATCCTAAACTGTTATAAATAATACCTTTAAGTGTGCGGTCATTTGAATTTGTAATCTCATCTTCACACCCTGAGATTAAGATTACGGATAAAAAAAGAATAATAAGATAAAGTTTAGGCATTAATGTAATTGTTAATTCAGATACACATTTATATATTAAACGTAATTTAAACAGAGAATATTTCTCATTCAATGCTTTAGGTTAATTTGAAAAAATATATAATAATTCTATTTATTTTTAATCCATTTCTTTCCCATTCCTTCTCACAAAATAAAGATACTACTATTTACTCAACTGATACACTGGATGTAAAATCATCTTATTTTAAGAAGGCTCCGGACGCAAATGTAAGCTATTCAAGTGTTACGGGCTCTGAAATATGGAAGGCTCCGGGTGCGCTGGAAGATGTAATAAAGTTTTTTCAAAGCAGGGCAGGAGTATCTTCGGGTTATGATCTTTATAATGACCTCATAGTCAGAGGGGGCGCTCCATCGGAGAATCTTACTCTCATTGACAGAATGGAAATACCCAATCCTAATCATTTTGGAATACCAGGGACTAATACCGGATTGATGAGTTACATTAGTCCTAAACTTGTCAAAGATGTAAATTTTTACTCCGGAGGATTTCCTGCAAAGTACGGGGACAAACTTTCAAGTGTAATGGATATAGCATTTAAAGATGGCAGCGCGACCGATCATATTCAGGAACTCAATTTATCCATAGCCGGATTCGGCGGATTTTGAAGGACCTTTATTGAAAAATTCTTCCTATGTCTTTTCAATAAGACGCAGTTACCTTCATCTTCTGAAAGACCAGCTCGGAGATGTCCCGATACCGAATTTCTGGGATGCAAATCTTAAACTTGTTAATAATTTGGGAAGGAATGAAAAAATATCGCTGATAGGATTTTATGTAAAAGATAAGGCATTCAATGAAAATATTCAGAAAGAGGTAGGAAATATTTATGCTTTTACAGCTCTTGCCAAATATGAAAACCTCTTCGGAAAAAATGTTTTTAATTTTTCAGCCGGTATTAACTTAAATAATACTTCGGCAAATTACGATAATGAACAGGTTTCCTTTCCTACATACAATATTGAAATGCTTGAGAATAATCTCGGGCTGAAATCGGAGTATAAATATTATCTATCGGATAATAATAATCTTGAATTTACTGCAGGAGGAACTTACGTTTTTTCAGATGCTGATATAAATGCCCACTCTTATGTAACACCGACAAGTTATATTCTCCCGGAACTTGATGAATCTTCCATTATAAAAACCTATAAACTCTCTGCAAGTATTAATTCAAATAATTATTTATTTAACGAAAAAATAGTGGTGAATGCAGGAGGACGCGCTGATTATTTTGAATATATTGATCAGGGGCTTACAATATCACCGAGATTCGGAATAAGTTATAAAATATTTCCAAACACCTCTTTGAATGCATCTGCAGGAATGTTTTACCAGGCACCATCGCAGATTATTTTAGCAATAAATGAAAATAATAAAAACCTTAATAACATTCGGGTCAACCAGTATATAATAGGCGTCGAACACTT
The DNA here is from genome assembly GCA_016710985.1 of Ignavibacteria bacterium. Lineage (GTDB taxonomy): Bacteria > Bacteroidota > Ignavibacteria > Tepidaquicellales > Tepidaquicellaceae > JAGPCH01. Next base: position 3,600 of record JADJTX010000040.1, on the reverse strand, counting down.
CCTGAACAGTGAATTGCTGTTTAATATCGAAGCATATGTAAAACAATATTCAGATTATCCTGTGAGCATAAGTGATCCATATTCCGTTTTCATAAATTACGGCACGCTTTTCGGGACAAGCTATCTGACTGAAGCAATAAGCGCAGGCAGCGGGGTTTTTCGCGGACTTGATATTTCATTGATTAAAAAGACAGGCAGCTACGGGCTCTTCGGTTCACTTGCAATTTCACTGAGTTCATCGGACTTTCATACTGCAATACCCGTAACTTTTCCGTTGAATTTTGATTACGGAAAACAAATGACGCTCGTGGCGGGATATCAGTTTTATAATGACTGGACAGTCGGCATAAAGCTGAAAGCCGCGGGCGGTAAACCTTACACTCCGTTCAATGAAAGTGAGTCAAAAAAATTCGGACTGGGATTATATGATATGAATAAATTTTATTCTGAAAGACTGCCTTCATATCAAAATGTTGATCTAAGAATAGATAAGAAAATATACTTTAATTCGGTTACATTCTCGGCATACCTTGAAATACAAAACCTGCTGAACCGGGAAAATGTTTACGATTACTCATGGAGCTACAGGCTCAATTTACAGGAAGTTAACTATAACTGGGAGATACTTCCGATAATTGGGATGAATGTGAAGTTTTAAGATTTATTTACCTGTCAATGAAATAAAAGTAAGTCTAGTCTATTATTTCGGCGCGGAGGACTCAGCGAATGGGAACGCTTTCACGGCAGAGTCCTCCCTTTGAAAGTTGTTCTGCCATTGAAATACAGGAGGGAGTGACTCTACCGGAATTAGCGAAATTCTCTCTGTGAAACTCTGCAATCTCTGATTCTCTGAGGTAATTTTTCGTTTTAATACAAACTCGGAATAGTTTCACATCCCCAATTCTTTCAAATGTTTTATTTTATGATAAGTCAGCGCTGCTCTTATGCATTGCTTCAGTTTCTTCTTAGGTATCACGTCATTCATTTGAAAAACGATAGCTCTGTTGCCTTCAAAATGAAACTGATCTTTATGTTTCTTCTTAAATGTTTCTACAAGCCTGCTTGTACATTTGAAATACATCGCGTAACATTCAGGTGACCGAGGCTTCCAGTCCATTCTTATCGTGCTTCCGCATTTGGTCAGATAGCTTGGTTCTCCCCATTTCAATGTTTCCTCAATGCTTGTTATCCCGCCTGTTTCCCGTGCGGTTTCAATGACCAGTTCGCGGAGGTTCAGCATTTTATTCCGGACGAAACCGGGATAATTGTCAAAGACTTTCTTAACATCCGGGTTTGTTATCATTTGGAGATCGTTCATGGTTTTAAAGATTGTATTAGTCAGTGTAATTTCTTTACGCTCATTCTTTCTCAATATGATAATTGAAATACAATTGTTCTATGAAAATATTGAAGAGGTGTATTATAAATAATCACATCCGTCCAAATCGTTTATTTTGAAAATCCTTTTTTACCACCAAGACTCAAAGACACAAAGAAAAACTTATTTTAAGTGTATTCCATTGTGTCTTGGTGACTTAGTGTTAATAATATGAGACATACTCAATCAAAAAGGGTCACTCCCTTTTTACATTTTAAACCATTGCAGGCAGCGGGGACGGGTGAAGCATCTCGGGTTTTATAAAAAAATCCCCCCTCAAAAGGCAAAGGGGGGCTGGAGGTCTATTATGAAAGTAAGGTTCTTCCGTAACAGAATTTAATTTTGAGATCCCTTATAAAATTTTGATCCGATTGTTGCAAGCTCTTTAGTCACATTGAGCAGAAAATTTATATTAGATATTTGTTCAAATTGTAATTTTACTATTTCAGCTTTAACAGGTGAAAATTTTATTTTTGAGCCGTAGTCATATTTTTTAATGATATCATCTATCTTAAGCATATTCTTCCTTATTGATCTGAAGGTTTTATCATACTTCTTTGAGCCGGACTCCAGCAGTTGGTTTACGATATTAATATGCATTTCAGTATCGGTCTGAAGAGTTTTATGAAGTTCAACATTGGTATTCTCGGTAGATTTCTTCAGTTCATTTTTTAATTTCTCGCGGGTAACTGTAATTTTATCTAAAGCTGTAACTGCCTCACTCAGATCATCCCGTAGTTCTATCATCTCGTCAGGCATGTTATCCATTCCTCCCGGAGGTCCCATTCCTCCCGGCGGAGGTCCTCCCGATGGTGGCCCACCCTGCGGCGGTCCTTCGCCATTCGGATTTCTCTTCATGGAAGATCTTTCGGATTTAAACTTGTTTTCCATGATCGTCAATTCGGTATATAACCTGCTTACTCTTTCACTTTGTTCCTTGAGTAAACTATTGTACACAAGTTCACCCCCCATAGAATCATTTGCCATTAAATCAAAGGCTGATTTGCAGTTTTGTGGCGGCGGGATAAGGCTGTCGAGAAGAGAGATAACACTTTCCTTTATAATGCCTTGCTCTTTTACCTGTGAAAATGAAATTCTTGATATCATAAAAAGTAATACGATTAAGAAGATTCTTGCAGCTTTCATAGACTTGTTTTGTTTTTGTTTTGTTTTGTCAGATCAAACCTATACATAAAAATTTTCAAATACAGTAAATAATTTTTGTATAATGTAATGGGATGTAACAATTAACAATTAACAATTAACAATTAACAATTAACAATTAACAATTAACAATTAACAATTAACAATTAACAATTAACAATTAACAATTAACAATTAACAATTAACAATTATCAATTATCAATTATCAATTATCAATTATCAATTATCAATTATCAAGGTCGGTACATTTTCTGACATATAAAGCAGGGTCTCACGTTAAATATCTAACTTACTTTAAAATGCATTAAAAGGAGAGGCTCAGGCTGAGACGACAAATAAAGAAATTAGCAAATAAAGTTTCAGAACATTCTGTAAAGCTGCTTATGATCTGATAATAGAAAACACAGAGTCATTATCGAACTGGGGCTGATGTTGATAAATATGATAAGAAACAGTAACATATCGAAGATGAAATGTATGAAGCAAAGTAGTATCTTAAATGGTTAGTCAATAATCAAACTTCTATATTCTTTACTTCGCCCAATTAGTAGTTTTTCTATTGTCTATCAAGAAGAATCGTCTTTAAGCAAGTGTTCAAGTTTATTTATAACTTGTTCATTGAACAAGAGCGGAGAAAAAGAAGACGAGACCAACAACTTGTTCATCTGTTGTTGGTCTCGCCCCACTACTTTCGCTAAGACCTTAGACTAATAGAAAGTGAATTCACATGGTTTTATAAAGGACTCTTTTCTTCTACGAATGCAGCTGCATTGTTATATGCAATAAGCAGATCCGTAAGAGTAACCAACGAATCTCCATTCACATCTGTTACTACATACCCGGTTACAAAACTTGAGGCATCGTTAGTAATCGCAACTATGTCTGTCAAATCAATTGTTCCGTCTTTGTTCACATCACCCGAATAAATTGTCCACTCAGACCCTTCTAACTTTAAATTTCCTCCGTAGGCGGTTGACGAAGAAGAAGTAAAATCATAATTTACAGGTATACCTGCAAAAGGAAAACTGACACCTGCAGCACTCCAGGTATTTATGGAG
>JADJTX010000039.1 GCA_016710985.1 Ignavibacteria bacterium | reverse complement strand
AGATTGTTCTTTAATAGTCTTGGATTCAAACGGAGTGAGAAAAACTGTCAGCTATGTAACTCCGGAATACTTTAAATCTGATACACTGACATACTCAGAATCCCGTATTATTAGAAAAGTAAGTCTGAGTGATCTGATCTCGTTAAAATATTCTTCAACTGTGAAACCATTGAAGGGCTTTATAATTGGCGGAGCTGCAGGTCTTGCAGTATATGCCGGAGCAGTTTTATTGATCACCGGCATTGATCATTCTTCTTCAGGGCCGGAATTTAAAGAAGTATTGATAGGAAGCGCGATCTGTGCTTTTATCGGAAGTATGTTAGGCGGTGTCCTTCAAAGTTCAAAATCAAAATCTGAAGTAATTATTTTCTGAACTTAACATAAATGAAGCGAGAAGAGCTCATTGGAATCATTGAAAAAAGTGACCACAGAAAAGATATATATAGAAAATAAATTATTGTTTAACTAAATTTACCTATCAAGTAATCTTAGTATTTTAAACTGTCAGCTTGTAGAATGAAACCAAAATCAATAAAAAAATCAACATTAAAAAAAATAAACAAAAAAGATATCGGGAAGGGTAAAAGGGGGGTGTTAAAGTTGGGGTAAGGTGTTATAATTTTAAAACAAGCAATAAATTAACAAGTTATTTCTAATAGATTAGAAAAATATTAGAAAATGACTGATAGTCCTCTTTCTAGTTGGGAATTTCTTTTGCAGGGGTGCTAATGGGGTAACATTGGAAGATATTAATAATTTTAGATCTAAACTCATTTCATACAAAACTTTCCGGATTTTTTCTTACTTTCATTAACTGCTTTTTCTGTAACATCTGCCAATCGCAAACCGGCTGGATGAGCCAGATCAGCGGGACTGACGATTCATTACGCTCCGTTAAATTCATAGACTCACAAACCGGCTGGATTGCCGGAACTAACGGAGTGATTTTAAGAACTACTAATTCGGGAAGTAACTGGACTAAAATGGATGCCGGGATAGGAAATGATCTTAACTCTGTATTTTTAATTTCAGCTTCATCTCTATATATTGCAGGTGAATCCGGTGCTCTGATCAGCACGTCTGATAATGGCAACACCTGGAACTATCTTAACAGTGATGTTGTCATGGATCTTAACTCAGTTTTTTTTATTAATTCACTAACAGGCTGGGCTGCAGGTGATTCGGGAGTTATTATCAGGACAACGAATTCCGGCATCAGCTGGATAAGATGCAATTCGAATACAGACATTCAGCTTAATTCAGTTTGCTTTTCAAATACACAAAACGGATGGGCTGCGGGATACGGAGCTGTTCTGAATACATCTGACGGCGGTAACAACTGGTCAAATCAATTCACTGACGGAAATTTAATTTTAAATTCAGTTTATTTTTCAGATACTGTTAACGGGTGGTCAGCTTATTATGATAACAGTTCTTTCGGACCTGAAATTGTCAGAACTACGGACGGCGGATCAAGCTGGATAAATCATACAATGAATAACTCGTATTCACTTTGCATTTTTTTTATTAATTCATTTAAAGGATGGTCAGCAGGTTATTACGGTAAGATAGATCACTCTGCTGACGGAGGCATATCCTGGCAGCATCAAACTACCGAAACTATTGAGCACTTGAATTCAATTTACTTTACAGATTCTCTTACCGGATGGGCTGCCGGTAATTCGGGAACAATTTTAAAAACAACAACAGGCGGGATAATAACTAATTTATCTGCTGTTAATCTTCAGACACCATCAGTTTTTTACCTGGAACAAAATTATCCGAATCCGTTCAATCCTGTCACGTATCTGGAATTTGGAATTTCGGAATTGGGATTTATTTCATTGAAGATCCATGATCTTTCCGGTAAAGATGTAATGACATTAGTTAATTCAAATCTTAATCCGGGTAAGTACAAATACCTGTTTGATGCATCAGGTCTGGCAAGCGGTATCTATTTTTATACATTAAAAACAAATGTGTTTTCAACAACCAGATTAATGCTGCTTCTAAAATAACAGATGCCGGGATTTTTAAGATTTATTGCTTTCCTACTTTTGTAATCTCAAGGTTAAGTTCTTCAATGAACTCATCAACTCTCTCGTTCATCATTCTCACATCGAATTCTTCCCGTATGTTTTCCGTTACAGGCCGCTGCTTTTGTTTAATGGTGTTTACAGAAGAAATATTTTCATTTATTGTAATCAGTAATTTTGCTTTCAGATCTTCCGAGACATCATATCCCGGAACTGCTTCCATTTTACTTACATCCTCATGAAGCTTTACCATTCTGTTTTCATAAAAATCCAGATCACTGTAATAAGAAATGCCTCCGGTATATTCTCTGAATAATGACGAATAATTATTCATCTTATAAAGAAATTCAAACTGCTTTCTCTGCATTCCGGAGCTGATCTTATCGCATCCGGAAATAACCGTTAATAAAATATTAAACAAATAATTTTTATTATAACTGTTCTCTTAAAAGTTCTCATAATCCAGTTTAGGTTCTGCATTTTTCATTAATGAATCCATTTTAAAATATTCTTTATCTTCAGATGAATTATACTTATAATATCCCGTCAATCCTATCATAGCTGCATTATCAGTAGAATATTCAATTGCCGGAAAATATACTTTAAATCCGTTCTCTTTAAGTGTCAGGAATTTTTCCCTTATAGCGGAGTTTGCTGAAACTCCCCCCGATACTGAAATTATTTTTACATTATATTTCTCAGCTGCTTCAACAGTCTTGTCAAACAATGTCTTTACCATTGCATTCTGAAATGAAGCGGAGATATCCTTAATTAATTTTTCGTCTTTTATTTTTTCAAAATCAATTTTTTTTAAGAAATACAGAACCGATGTCTTAATTCCGGAAAAAGAAAAATCGAATTCATTTTCCTTAAGCCTTGCAACGGGGAATTTATGATAATCCTTATTCCCTGTCACGGAATATTCATCAATCATTCTTCCTCCCGGATAGCCGAGTCCAAGAAGCTTTGCCACTTTATCAAACGCCTCACCCGCCGCATCATCAATTGTTCTTCCCAGTATCTTATGTTTGAAAAGACCTTCGACAAGTATTAATAATGTATGACCTCCGGAAATGATTAGTCCGATAAACGGAAATTCCTGCTTTTGACCGCAAAGAAAATTTGAGTAAAGATGAGCCTGTATGTGATTCACAGGAATAAAGGGCTTGTCAACAGACATTGCTAATGACTTTGCAAAGTTTAACCCGACTAATAATGCCCCTATAAGACCCGGCTCTGATGTTGCACATACTAAACCGATATCATTTAATTTGATCTCTGCCTTGTCTAATGCTTCCTGCGTGATCTCAGTTATTTTTTTCAAATGCTCTCTTGAAGCAACTTCCGGAACGACACCTCCGTACTTTGTATGAAATAACTGCGATGAAATAATGTTTGACAAAACTTTCTCATTATCCAGTACAGCTGCCGACGTCTCGTCACAGGAAGTTTCTATTGCAAGTGTGATCAATTTATGGAATATAAAACTTTATTAATCTGAATTGTATTATACTAAATACTTAAATCAATTATATTGATTGATCCTGATAATAAAACTAATTTTGAATCGTGAATAATAACAGAATAAAAAATTTTTTAATACTCTTAATTTCTTTCCTTTTTATAAATAGCTCTTTCTCACAGGTCAAGCTGCTCATCCCCATGGAACCTACTCAGACCAATCATCTGAAAGCTTACGGTATCGCTTACAGACATTTGTTAAATAACAAAGAACTGGACTGGCTTTTGAACTACAGAGGCGGCTCGTTTATGTTTAATTATTCGTCGGCGCTTGAAGAGGAGTGTAAAGCAAAGGGTGTTTCATACGAACTCGAAGACGGAACACAGACTGCTCAGATCTATGCTGAAGTAAAAGATGAACAGAATAATATGGATGTTGTTCGGTTGGAGAAAGTTGCTAAAGTTGCCGTATATGTTCCGCCGAATGCCCTGCCCTGGGATGATGCTGTTCAGCTTGTACTCGAATATGCGGAAATACCCTATGATAAATTATGGGATGAGGAAGTTCTCACAGGAAAACTGAAAGGATATGACTGGCTTCACCTGCATCACGAAGATTTTACAGGACAATTCGGAAAGTTCTTCGCCACTTATGGTTCATCTCCTTGGTATCTTGCCCAAAAAACAATCAACGAAGCAATGGCGGCAAAATTTGGTTATGCGAAAGTTTCTGAATTAAAGCTTGCTGTTGTAAAAAAACTCAAAGAGTATATTTCCAACGGAGGATTTCTTTTTACAATGTGCTCTGCAACTGATACTTATGATATTGCCTTAGCTTCTCAGTATACGGATATATGCGAATCAATGTATGACGGAGATCCGGCTGATCCTGATGCAAATAATAAGCTGGACTTTTCTGAAACTATTGCTTTTGAAAATTTTACTGTCGATATGAATCCGTATATGTATGAATATTCAAACATTGATGTAACAAACCAGCTGCTGAGCTTAGGTCAGTTCAATGATAATTTTAAGCTTGTGGATTTTTCAGCTAAGTTTGATCCTGTCCCGACTATGCTCACTCAATGTCATACTACTTTAGTCAGCGGTTTTCTCGGACAAACTACAGCGTTCCGGAAAGATATGATTAAAAAAAGTGTAACTATATTAGCCATGAATGAAGGAACTGATTATGTCAGATACATTCACGGAAACTACGGCAAAGGAACGTTCACATTTTACGGCGGACACGATCCTGAAGATTATCAGCACGCAGTTGGTGATCCTAAAACCGAACTTGAGTTTTCCCGCATTCTCCGGGATACCGGCTTATATTAAATAATGTTTTATTTCCCGCTGCGAAGAAGAAGAAACTTAAAACATAGATTACGTTGTTACGAGTTACGAGTTAATGATTAATTACAGATTACAAATTACAGATTACAAATTACAGATTACAAATATTACTGATTACAAATTATCATTCACTATTCACTATTCACTATTGACGATTCACGATTCACGAATGGAGATTACAAATCATTATACACACTATTCACCATTGACTATTGATCATTCACCATTGACGATTCACGATTCACGATTGACGTCTCTCGTCATTCTAATACTACTGCCCACCATACTATTTTCCTCATGCTCGGACAAGTCGCAAATCCAAAATCCCAAATTCCAGATCAAGGATGATGCAGGAGTTGAAGTACGTTTTGATTCTGTCCCTAAAAGAATTATTTCACTGGCCCCGAATATTACCGAAGCCTTATTTGCGATCGGTGCGGATTCAATGGTGGTAGGTGTAACTGATCTGTGCGATTATCCTCCGGTGACAAAGAATAAAACAAAGACCGGGAGTTATGTAAGTCCGAACTATGAAGTAATGACCTCATTAAATCCTGATCTGATAATTATGAATGTAGAGAACATTTCAAATCCTACCTACCAGGCATTAAAAAACATGGGGATGAAAGTCTTCGTCAGCAATGCAAAGAACATCAGCGGTATTGTAAAAATGATAAAGGATTTTGGAAAGATCACGGGAAAAGAAAATTCAGCAGAAGCATACATCAAAGGATTTAATGAAAGACTTGATGCATTTGTAGAAAGAGATACAATATATTCCGAACCATCATTGGTTTTAATTTCTGTAAATCCTCTTATGACTACTAACGGTAAGACTTTTGTAAATGATATCTTATTTCTTGCCGGCATTCACAATATGTATAAAAACGAGTCACTTGATTATCCCACAATAAATTATGAGGATGTAATTTCTAAAGATCCTGCAACTATTATCTTTCCTACCGACACAAATAATGTTGAGAAAACACAAAAGTTTGTTGATGAAATAAAAAGACAGCTTAAAGATACCAAAGCCGTCATAAATAACAGGATAATTATAATTGATGATAATATCATGTTCCGTCCCGGACCTAGAGTGCCTGATGCTGCAAAGCTTTTAAAGGAAATGTATTATCAGAAAACCAAATGAACATGTGGGTTAAATTCTTACAGGACAGTCCCATATAACAATATTATTTTAATAACAACATCCGTTTTGAATCAGAAAAAAAATTTGTTGAAAGCCTGTAGAAATATGTTCCGGAAGGATAGTTTACAGCGTTCCATTCTACTTCATAAGAGCCGGGCTGAAGTTGTTCATTAACTAAGATAGATACCTCTTTTCCTAACATGTCATGTATTAACAGCTTCACGTCCTGCGTCCCGCGTCCTGCGTCCAGTGGTATTTCAAACTTTATTTTCGTCGCCGGATTGAACGGGTTAGGGTAATTCTGCCGGAGGGAATATTTTTCCGGAAGTGATGCTTCTGAAAGAGTTACTGAAAGCGGGCTTCCTGAGTTTACCCACGAAGTATATACAAGATCTGCAATAAAGTGAGATGAGTTATTAAATAACTTTGTAGTAAAATTACCTGCAAGCTCCCAGTATATCTCATAATAATTTGAGTTATAACTTCCTGCAATCGCGCGTGCTATGCTGTCATACATAAGGACAGAATCTACATATCTGTAATTATTGTAAAGGAAATCAAATACGAACTGGTTAATATTGGAAACATAAGCTGCATTTTCGAAAGCATAAATAATGTTTGCAGAATCACGGTTTATAAGCTGTGTTTCATATCTTGAATGTACTCCTGTCTGATTTGTATACTGCCCGTTGTAATTTCTTGTAATATGAAGCGGATTATGTCCGTCTCCTACATAGTGCCCGAGGTCTGCGGCATGCAGCATTGCTTTTTGAAAATTACGCTGCTGAAAATATTTTTTTATTGAATCTGCAGTTGCCATTATTGAGAAAGGCAATATGCCATTATCATATACAAAACTGCTTCCGTGAAGAGCGATCAGAGAATCCAGATTTTGAGGAATTCTCCCAAGCGCGACAAATTCCGGGTAATTATCTATATCAATATAATGTCTCGGGGCTTCATTCGGGTCAGCAGATCTTCTGTAATCTGCATCTGATGAATGAGCTGCAAGAGAATCTGCCCAGTTCAGGAAACTCATAGAGGGCGGAAGTGAGAATGTTGACCTTCTGTTGATTATCTTATGCCCGGAGGCTCCCCAGCCGTAAATAAAAACTAAACTGAATAAAAGCAGCAAAAGTATTTTACGTTTATGATTCATTTGTTATTTTAATAATTTACTTTAAATTTCAATTTCGGATAATTGCTCAGAGTTTCTATAATGTCACCTCACCTTTACTATATAGCGATCAATCAGACTTTACAGGTTTTTATCTCAACGGTATTATTTTAATGTTGCAAAATAGAATTATAAAAACTCATAAGAAATTGATTAATTATTTTACTCAATTTTAAACCGCCAATTGTGTAAAAGACCAAGTGACTCTGCCGTGAAGAGCCGCTTACCACCAGGCCAAGGCCCTTTTTTTTCTTTGCCCCCCGGGAGTTTTGAGACAGACACTGAAAAGACGAGAGTTCATGACGGTTGCAAGAATTTTTCTATTTCCGTAAAATACTCAGTATATTTTTTAACCAAATAAATAAAAATTGTTTTAGACAGTAATTAACAGAAGCTGAATTTTTTTACTATATAGTTTGAACCTTTAACCTGCACTGATTATTTTAATCATAAATCCGTATTCAGGAAATTTCGTATCTATAAGTAAGTAAACTAAAATAAAATTCAGATGAGAATAACAGTAATTTGCCTGACATTATTAACAATATTAATTATAAGTTGCACTAAAGAAAATATTTCAGCAAATGAAAACAAAAAACAAATGAATACAATAAAGCAATCAGACAATCCCTATTATTCACGTACAGACACAACAAAATTAAACGTACCGGATTCAGAATGGAAGAAGATTTTACCGGCTGATGTTTATGCAGTTGCCCGGGAAAAAGATACTGAAAGAGCTTTTACCGGAAAATACTGGAACACAATGGGAATAGGAACTTACTATTGTGAAGTATGCGGTAATCCTTTATTCCGCTCGGATGAAAAGTTCGCAAGTACCTGCGGCTGGCCAAGTTTCTTTGAAACGATCAGACCGAACAGCGTTATCTATGAACAGGATGACTCCTACGGAATGAACAGGACAGAAGTTCTTTGCGGAAGATGTGATTCACACCTCGGACATTTATTTGACGACGGACCTCCTCCGACAGGAAAAAGATATTGTATGAACTCGATCGTGCTTGATTTTGTCGTTGATGAGAAACAAGAAAAAAAGTAAATAAAGTCGGCTAAATATAAAAACAACGTCTTAACTTCATTAACCCGGGGCATATTTTCAAAGTCCCGGGTAATTTAGTCCTCCTCCGTCACCTACATCTAAAGTAAAAAAAAACTTGCCACGAATTTCACGAATGACCACGAATTAAAAATATTTTTTCAATATTTTTTATAGAATTAATATAAATTTATTTGGAGAGGACAAATATTTAGCTTTAAGAAGGATCTAATGGTTGATTTAAAAAGTCACGATATTGTTGCAAAACTATTATCAAAACAGATTGAATTTTAACATTATTTAACTCTTAAAAAACATTTGGAAAACAATGCTCCTCCGTAAACAACATTGAAATAATATGCATACAATTATAAGTATTAATTAATTATTTTGCCTGAATTATTTCAAACTCTTCTTAACTTTAACTAACTTTTAACTAATTATATGAATAAAAGCCGCCTTGAAGCATTCAGCGACGGAGTAATAGCGATCATTATTACCATAATGGTACTTGAAATAAAAGTACCTCACGGTGATAATAATTTCGATGCTTTGATACCGTTAGTGCCGGTCTTTCTGAGTTATGTATTGAGTTTCATTTACATCGGTATTTACTGGAACAATCATCATCACATGCTTCAGAGTACAAAAATTGTAAGCGGGGGAATTTTATGGGCTAACCTTCATCTTCTGTTTTGGCTTTCATTGGTTCCTTTCGTAACTGCATGGATGGGAGAGAATCACTTTTCACCGGCAACTGTTACTTTATACGGTGTCATACTTTTAATGGCTGCCATTGCTTACTGGATATTACAGACACTTATTATATCTAAAAACGGAAAAGATTCGGCACTTGCTGTTGCTGTAGGTAAAGACTGGAAAGGAAAGCTTTCGCCGGTGTTATACATAACCGCTATCCTGGCTTCTTTTTATGTTCCTCTTGTTTCGGGTTGTATTTATGTCTTGGTAGCTTTGATCTGGCTTATTCCTGATACAAGAATAGAGCGGACTTTAGAAAAAAATACTCATAGATAATTCTGAGAAAACTATTACTGCAGTTAAATAAGATTACTGTTCTTTCTGACACTGTATAATATTACAGGGACAGCTCTCCCCCTCAAACTTATCTGACCGATCTCTTTCGATATGAATTCATTTTGCAGGTTCATTTTATCAAGTATGTCTTTTGAAACTATAAGCTTTTCGTTATACTTATTGCAAAGCTCCTGAATCCGTGCAGTTGTGTTAAGAACATCACCCGAGAAAACTATCTCTCTTTTTAATACGCCAATCTCGCCTACTGTAACTTCGCCGTAATGAACACCGGCTTTAAAAGATGGGACGAGTCCGTATTTTGTTTCGTATTTAACCGAATGTTTTTTAATTGTATCCCGGATATTGAAGAAACAATTCAAACAGTTATTATCAAGTATCCCGCTGTCAATGTTCCATGAAAGTACTATTTCATCTCCGACATACTGATATATCTCACCTTTGGATTCTATTATAGCATCTGTTACATCATAAAAAAAATCATTGAGAAGTTCATAGTATTTTACATTTCCTAAAGCTTCAGCTATAGAAGTCGATGACTTCAGATCAAGAAACATGAATATTCTCACTTCTTCTTTAGGCGTATTATATTTCCCTAAGATAAATTTTAAAAGCACGCCCTGTCCGTATTTATCACTCACCTGCAGCATGAATATGCTGATCAGGAATACGGGACACCAGGTAAATAAAAACAGAAGCAAAGCAGGAGCAATATTGTTGAAGAAATCACTTGAAAAGGATTCATTGATGACAGATTCAACGAAAGCAATAATGAATACCAATAAAATTAAAACTGTTGTATAAAAAAAACTTTTTATTAAGACAGCAGACCCGAATGATCTGTTTTTGAACCTGTCTGTAAAATAAAACACTTCAAATATTGCGAGGACCAATCCCGCAGAGAATACTTCAACAAATGTCAGAACAAGAACAGCCATGAAATTTTCATTCAGAAATCTTGTACCGGTTTTAATACTATATGCCGCAAATTGTATAATAGCAATATATTCAGCCGCTATTGCCCATCCAATGGAAAGGAACAGCACTCTTTTAAATTTCGATTTAAATTTCGGGGAATTAAATTTCACTTACAGAATTTTTAGAGGAGTTTAACTGATTATAAAACTTTATTGAAAAACAAATTATATCCGTTTAAATATAATAGTATATTATTTCAGAATAAGGGTAAATAATTTTTTAATTAATGTTTTAATTTCTTAAAATTTTTGTTAAGTTGACAACCAAATGTCATTTATTAAAACAGGCTGAATGGATAAAATCAACCTTGCAAAAATAATATATGCGTTAGTATTTTTAATGACGTCATCAGTCAGTTCTTTTTCCCAGCCGGCAATCAGTTTCACATTTGACGATGGAATTACAGCCGATATGCCCGGATATTCATTTGAGCAATGGAATAATTTATTACTTGGACATCTTGATGATGCAGGGATCAAATCTGTTTTTTTTGTGACCGGCTCAAACAAGACTGATGAAAAAGGAATGTCTCTTCTTAAAAGCTGGAATGATGAAGGACATAAGATTGCTAATCATACCTATTCGCACAAAAATTATAACAATGAAAAGGTAACTTTTGAAATTTTCAAAGTAGAATTCCTTCGTGATGATTCGATAATCAGAGAATTTGAAAATTTCATTCCCCTGTTCAGGTTTCCGTATCTCAAGGAAGGAAATACAAAAGAAAAAGTTGATCTCTTCCGGTCCTTTTTAAAAGAACAAAACTACAAGAACGGATATGTGACAATTGATGCTTCGGACTGGTATGTTAACAGCAGGCTGATCAAACGACTTACGGATAATCCTGATGCAGACATCGAAGGTTTCAGAAAATTTTATATTGAACATTTATATGACAGAGCTGTTTTTTATGAAGATCTATCATACAAATTAACAGGGCGTCACATTTCTCATACACTTCTTCTACATCATAATCTTACTTCAGCACTTTTCCTCGGTGATCTTATCAGGATGTTCAGAGATAAAGGATGGAAAATTATAAATGCGGAAGAAGCTTTCAAAGATGAAATATATTTATCAAACCCTTCTAACATACCCGCCGGTGAAAGTCTGATCTGGGCTTTAGCGAAAGAAAGCGGGAGGTATGATTCTCTTTTAAGATACCCTGCAGAAGACGGTGAATATGAAAAGGATAAAATGGACAAAGCAGGTTTATAAAATAAAAAACAAAATGCTGAATCAAAACAGAAAGAATCATCTTGTTTACTGGATCTCCGGAGGTCTGACAATCAGCTTCTTTATGAGTTTAGCAGGCGTATTTTTCCCGTCAGAAAGCGATACGCAAACTATTATATTTAAAATTGATGATCTGTTCGCGATATCTGCTTTTGCCTGTCTCGGGTCAAAAGCCACATCAGAAAATTATGATATCGGCGCAGCCGGCTTCACTGTACTTGCAATAGCTCAGGGTTTGTTCCTTGCTGAAATTGACAATCCGGGCAACTGGAATTTTGAATCTTCCAACATGGCTGTTTTATTCATGGTACCGGCAATGCTGATGATCTCTTATTATTATGTCTTTCCAAAGTGGCTCAGGATCGGTGGAATCATCGCTGTAATACCTTTTATAATACTGCTGATGATTCGTTCATCAAAAGGTTTCGAAAATACTCTGGGATATGAGATGATCCTTTTCATAATCTATCACTTAATAATTCTATGCTGGGCATGGATAATCTGGAGGAAGCGAAATGACAAATCTTGAATAGACTTCCTCAATACTGAAAATTACCACAGAGACGAGGAGTCTTTTTTTGTTGAACTGTTTTTCAGCACCTGAGTCAACCACTCCCCCACCTCCTTAAGAATCTGTCTTAAAATCATTTATCAACGCAGAAATCAGGAGAACACAGAATCTCACAATGGAAATCAAAATTTACTTTAATGTTATCTATTATAATTCAGCAATTCCTGAATAATAAAAATTCTAATAATAATAATTCTACTTTTTTTTCTCTGTGTATCTTTGTGCTCTCTGTCTCTCTGTGGTAACAGGCTTTGAAACACCGGTCAGTCTTCAAACTCAACATACATTTCCTCAAAGTTTATTATTATTTTACTGAATTTATTAATGAAGTCAACAACGGGATTTCCGAATAAATATATATGCTCATCTTTAATTCTTTCAGCTCAATACCCAATACCCAATACTCAATATCCAATGCCTATTTGATCAAAAGCATACTCTTTGTCGCGGTAAATTCACCGGCTTTCAAAGTATAAAAATAAATACCGCTTGTCAGTTGAGATCCGTCAAAATTATATTTATATGTTCCCGCATTTAATCTTTCGTTAACTAATGTCGCTACCTCTTTTCCAAGCAGGTCATAAACCTTGAGTGTAACTAATCCCCAATCCGAAATCCCAAATTCCAAATTTGTAGCCGGGTTAAACGGATTCGGAAAGTTTTGTCCAAGTGTGAATTTTTCCGGGATCATTGAATTGATTTGGCTTATTCCGACAGATAAAAGTGTATCAGTCAATATTTCTGTTTGTGAAAGGTAACCTGAATTATAACCGCTTGCGCAGATCAGTTTCCAGATATTGTTTCCAAGCATTACAGAACCGCTCTGACCTGTCAGCCAAGCTGTCGGTTTATTCGGAAGCTGCGTCCATTGATTTCGTCCGGGACTGAAACTGTAACATTCATTTGATGCAGTATTAAAAGTATTATCAGTACTACCGCCGGTCATTATGATCCCATGACTTCCCCAGTTGCAGGCGTCAAAAAAGGTTCTTGTTTGTCCGGGAAAATTAGCACCTCTTGTCCAGTTAATAACCGATCTGTCATTCTGACTGATCACTCCGACATAAACGCTGTCAAAATAAACTGAAGAGCCGAACGCATTTGTTCCGCACATATAAATTAATGTGTCTCCGGCAATTGCAAAACCTCCGAAGTTTCTTCTGCCCTCGGAAGGAAACGGAGTAGCCGTTCTCCAGGAGTTCGAGTTTGAATTGTAAAGGAATACATTTCCGGCACTGGGACCGCCGAAACCGCCTGCTGTGTAAATCAGACTATCCTGATAAGAAACGCCTTTAGCATCGACCAAAGTAACCGGAAGGCTTGCAACTGTTGACCATGTATTCTGATTAATGCTGTATTTATAAACTATTTCCTGTCCGGCTCCAGGAGGACTTACTATTCCTCCTATAATATACAGACTGTCTTTCAATATGGCAGTAGCGGCTCCAAGCAACCCCGTTGGATGCGGGTCCAGAGTATCCCATGTATTTGAATTCACATTATACCTCTGAACTGTTTTTGTTATTGCCTCATTCTGATCTCTTCCCGACACAATGATCATCCAGCCGTTATTGTTTTTGGAATAGGAAGCTGTGTTACCGGCTCTTACAGGTTTTAAAATGTTTGTGCCCGAAGACCAAAGCGGAGTAAAAGAATCAAATGAAGAGAACAGGATGAAGATGGTAATTACTGCCGGAAAGATGAATCGTACAAATTTTTTCATAATTAGTTTAATTGAATTAATAAAATAATTGTGAGGGCCGGATTGTGAATTGAGAGCAGGAGTGTTAAAATAAATTCGTTTTGTCAGATATTCAACATATTTTTTTAAATCCGATCTCAGAAAATCTCAGATTCTTCACAAAACAAAACTTTTCTTGAAAGATTATAGCTATGATTTAACGGATAATTTGAATTAACAGCATTTTATTGAATCGTATTGACGGGGAAAACAGTAACTTTTATGAGTAAATTGTTTTCACAAATACTCAATTTCTGAATCAGAATTATAGAATTTACAGAATTTGACGGAATTATTTGTGAGGAAATTGAGGAAAAGTTTCTTTGATAAAATTTAATTAGCCGTGTATGTTTGTATAGAAATTAATTACAAACTTAAAAATAATTTATCATGCAAAAGTTAAAAATTAAAAAACAAAACGGACTGACAAGAAAGAAAAGAATTAACATTCGGAACAAAAGAGAGGAAAATGCTGACTCATTAAATTTTCTATTTCTTGAAGAGGAGTTTCCGCTGGTATTTCCGCTATGCTCTTTGTATAAAAATGTAAATAAGTTGAAAGTTAAAAGTTGAAAGTTAAAAAGTTTATAGTTTAAAGTTAGACGTTAAAAAATTAATTAAGGGAAGAAACAGGAAGGAACAAAGAAAGAACAACCCGGGCGGTCCCAAATGCCGCCCGGATTATATAACTATTATTGGTAATTGCAGTTCTTGAATTGTGTGGTAATTATTTTTTAAATTTTAAAATTTTTCTTAGCATTATTAATTGTAAATTGTTATTTTCTAAAGAATTAAAAATGGACATATATGAAAACGCACACATCTTTGTTAAACCGAACAAATTCAATCAACAAAAGCACTGGCATATAGATGAAGCAAATGGCAATAAAACTGCTGTAATGAAATTTAATGGTCGTAACCGGGTAAATGTCGGAACTCCGGGATTTTTTTGCCGGAAGCACTGAATACATTGGTATAAAAATAAATGCGTCTACTCCATGTATTGCATTTTAGCGATAATGGAAACAGGATCAGAGCAACTGTGATGAAGTTTGAAAATAACAACTGGTTTATTTGTTGATGTACCGGGTTTCTCTGCAGGACCTGGACTCACATTTATGAAACTTAAAAAATATTAATCATGAAAAAGTTAATCACCATTTTTACTATTGTTCTGCTTTCTTTAGGTACATTAAAACTAAATGCTCAAGACTTTCAAAGAAATTCGGTTGAAAATTTAGAAAACCCGGAAGGGGGATTTATGATAGACGGTCCAACTCATCTTAAAGTGAATGAAGTAGGAGAATATGTAGTAAAAATATCCGATGGTTGTTTCTCTTTATATAATTTTCCTCCTTGTGAATCATTTATTGTTAAGAATAATGAGTTAATGGTAAAAGTTAATGCCGGAGCAACACCGGGAGTATTTGTTGTAAATTGGTCTATTGGATGTACACAAATGATAGGGTCTATAACTGTATATGTAGAATCAAATATTCCTCCTATTCCCATTCTTGGTCCTGTTCACCTTAGAATAAATGAAGCTGCTCATTATACTCAAGCAGGAATTCCCTCTGCTCATTGGGATCTTGTAAATGTATCACCATGCGATGCATCAATTACCGGAAGCGATTCTTTATCTGCAGATATTAATGCAGGACCAACTCCCGGAAATTTTACTCTGAAATGTATTGGTACGCCGCTGATTAATGGATCCTTAAATGTATTTGTGCACTCTGATTTTCCTGTTACCGTTAATGGAAGTATATCACAGGATTATCCGGATCTTACGACTGCATTTGACGCGATCAATGCCGGGACTCACGGCTCAGGAGAAATTATAGTTTTAATCAATGGAAGCCACACTCTCACTTCACCAGCAATACTAAACGGCGGAGTGTTTACATCCTGTTTAATAAAACCTACAGCAGAAGTAACAGTTAGTGGAAATTTTGTTTCTACATTAATTGTACTTGATGGCGCTGACAATGTGACCATTGACGGAAGAATTGGAGCAGTAAATGAAATTAAACTGACTTTGACGTGTTGGGATGATATTATTATAATGAAAAATGGAACTTCGGATAATGTCATAAAATTTGTAAAATGCCTTCCCGGTTATATGTATAGCATTATTATATCTCAATCGATACCCGGATCAGGAGGGAATAATAATATTTTTATTGAAGATTGTAACCTTTATGGAGTGCTTCATTCGGGTGGAACTGCAGGACCTTCCGGCTACACAAATAGTGGAATTAAAATATTGAGAAATACCATATATCAAATCACAATGAGTAAAGAAACTAAAGATGTTGAAATTAGAAATAATCAGGTTGGCGGAATTGAATTAAATAGCGTAGGTATTATTAATGTAACAGGTAACAAATCAACAGGTATGAAATTATTGCCTACAGACCTTACATGTCCCGGTTCCAGTAACACTGAAATTAATATTAGCAATAACTTTTTTAATCAATACTATAACGCAATTTGTGGGGGTATATTTAGACCCTGCATCTTTGAAACTACAGTGTTCGATTTTTCAACAGCATCCGTTTCCAATGTTACTGCAAATATTTGTTACAATACTATAGCATTAAATGGTTTTATAGGTACTTCGTGGCCATGGTGGAAATATTTTTACGCGGCAACTTGTGTTATTAATGCTACCACCGGAAACATTATCTTTAAAAATAACATGGTAGACTGCCATTTGATAAGCGATCCACCCGGGGATACTTATTCAAGTATAATTATTACTTATCCTGGAGCAAACATTGATGCAGATTATAATTCATATAATTTTGCTTCCTGGTATAATGTAACTGATAATATGAATGATTATAAGAAAAGTAATTTGAATAATTACATCACAGATAGTTTTGATATATATGCATACAGGGCTAGTGCATTTCCGGATGAGCAGCATTCCATTTTCAAAGATGTAAACTTTATTGATGTAAATTCCGGAGATTTGCATTTGACAGGTTCATCTATTGGAGATGAAGATTTAATAGGAATTCAAATACCGGGAATAACAACTGATATAGATGGCAATCTAAGATCGGAATCTCCTTATAGAGGAGCTGATGAAGCTAATGTTGTACTTCCTGTTGAATTATCTTTATTCACCTCATCGGTCAATAATAACAATGTTACATTAAGCTGGACTACTTCCGCTGAGACTAATAACTCGGGATTTGATATAGAGCGGCGAGACGCGATAAGTGAGACGCAAGACGTATGGAAAAAGATCGGAAACATCTTAGGAAATGGTACAACTTCTTCACCGAATAATTATGAATTCACAGACAGAGGATTGAACTCAGGGAAATATAATTACAGATTAAAGCAGACAGATTACAACGGCAATTATGAATATTTTAATTTGTCAGACGAAGTTGTGATCGGTGTACCGGAGAAGTTTGCTTTGTCACAAAACTATCCTAACCCTTTTAATCCGGTTACGAATCTGGAATTTGGAATTCCGGAATCGGGATTTGTTTCCCTGAAAGTATTTGACATATCAGGCAAAGAGATAATGACACTGGTAAATGAAATAAAACCGGCCGGAATGTATCAGGTAATATTTGACGGCAGTAATCTTGCAAGCGGAGTATATTTTTATAAAATACAGGCAGGAGAATTCTCCGCGATAAAGAAAATGTCTTTGATAAAATAAAAGATTAATTATTCAATAACTAACCCGGATGACGAATTAGTCATCCGGGTTTTTTAATTTCTGAACCCGAATTAAACGATTTAACAGAATTTTTCGAATTGTATTACAAGAAATTCAGCAATTTTTGTGAGTAAGTAGTCTCACAAATACTCAATTTCTGAATCAGAATTATAGAATTTACAGAATTTGACGGAATTATTTGTGAGGAAATTGAAGAAAAGTTTCTTTGATAAAATTTAATAAGCCGTGTATGTTTGTATAGGAAGTTAAAAGTTGAAAAGTTAAAAGTTAAAAGTTAAAAGTTGAAAGTTAAAAGTTAATAGTTAATAGCTAGAAATTAATTAAGGGAAGAAACAGGAGAAGAACAAAGAAAGAACAACCCGGGCGGTCCCAAATGCCGCCCGGATTTTAAAACTGATATTAACAGATCTGTCATTTGCGGATCAAAAGGAGAAAGTAAAATGAACATTCAAATAACATCAGCCGGCAATTCAAATATTGAATTCACTGATCCGGGTTTGACCGGTGTACAGTATGTTTACAAAACAAAAAATAAGAAAGAACGCGGGACTTCCTGTTATTTCATTCAACCAGATGAAAATACTTTAACAACTTCACAAGCCGGAAGAAATTATGCATCGGGAGGAAGATTAACTTTACATCAGAATCAGACAGATGACTCCCGGACCTTTGTTGTGATAAAATTCTATCTTCCGAAATCAGCTGAAGCAAAACTGATTTTAATGGATTCTGAGAAAACAGAAGAAATGTATCTGTTGGATAAAGAACTCGGGGCCGGTTATCATACTTTTAAAACCGAAATCAGAAATGAGGAATTGAGCAGGTTTAAATATTTCTACAAGCTTGAAGCGGACGGGTATTCGGAAGTAAGGCAGATGAAGTATGTGATGTGAGTTACAAGTTACAAGATACGAGTTACAAGTTAAGTTTCAATAATTTTAAGTAAGATTGTATAAATTAAATATTTTTAAAAACTTAAACATAAAACAAAATGAAAACAAAAATCTTTAAAAGCGCAGTACTTTTACTGATAAGCATATCAGTACTTTCATTCGATGTTCCGAATGGCTGGAAAAAAACCGGAAGTCATCCGGACGAATATGAAATGGGAATTGATAAGGGGACGGGTCACAATGGAAAGAATTCCGCTTCAATAAAATCCAAAAGCGAAAACATTGAAGGCTTCGGAACTTTGCTGCAATCAAGCAGTCCGGAAAAATATTCCGGGAAGAAAATTAAAATGACTGGGTATGTGAAATCAAAAGATGTAACAGGCTGGGCAGGATTATGGCTTCGTGTAGATCAGCCGGATTCACAAGAGCCTCTTTCATTTGACAATATGCAGGACAGGGCAATTAGAAATACGACGGATTGGACAAAATACGAGATCATACTTGATGTTCCGTCCAACGCTTCTAATATTGTTTATGGTGCTTTGCTTGCAGGTACCGGTCAGATTTGGTTTGACGACATCACATTTGAAGTATTGCCGTCAGAAAGCGATAATCCGGGAGACAACCGATTCGGATAAAACAAAGAATAACAAAAAAGAACCTGTGAATTTGGATTTTGAGAATTAAATGATAGTTGATAGTTGGGAAATCAATCTGCAGTAAAGAAAATGTCTTTGATAAATAATTATACGACTAAGGTTTAAGAAGACCCGTATGGCTAAAAGTCATCCGGGTTTTTATTTAACTCATAACTAAAAAATAAATAAAAGTTACTATTTTCTAAAGAATGAAACGATTTGTTTTTTAAAACTCCCGATAACATTAATTGTGAGGCAAATGCGATCTCTAAACTCAGGTAAATTTTTCTTTGGATAATTAATTGTAAATTGGTAAATTGTTAAACAACAAAATAATTAAAAAACAAATATGAAAAAACTATTCCCGCAATTTTAATTACAGGATTAATTTATATAGTTAATCTGTCAGGTTTTACCGAACCCGTACAAACTAGCGTAAACATAAGTAAAGTTAATGTCTCAGGCTTAAATGTTGATATAAAAGCATCGTATGCACTGGGTAAAGTTCCTGTCAATAAAGGAATGCCGGATACTTTAGAAATAAATGTAGCCAATAATTCTCCAGATGAATATATCAAACTAAGGATAAGCATTTACAACAGGGATAATAATTCTCTGCTCGACGAAGACGAAGTTCAAATACAGGCTCCGGGAACGTATGATACAACGATCTATTATCCGATCCCAAGATATTTTCAGCCTAAGAATAATAAAATAGTAGTGGAAGCAATTCCGGGATCTGCACTTTGATGATAATATATCTTTAATTGATACGGTATATGACAGTGCTGAAATCTGTCAGGATATAACCTGGGACACTTATAATTATGCCGATCCCTGTCTTGCAGACAATGGTGGATTTGGTTTCCCGGGAAGGAAAGCGAACTTTGTAGCCGCCTTTCGAAATAAAGACAGTCTTCCTATTTTAATTGGCGCAGTCGAACAGAAATTTTTTGACTCAGTTGGAGGTGGATTCAAACCATATAATATTGTGATCTATGCCGACAACGGACTCAGCAAACCGGGATCACTTATTTATAAATCCCCGAATTTATTAACGCCTGCCGGAACAGGTTCAGTTGTAACTCTGCCTCCATATACGATTGACACACTTTTAACTGTTCAGCCGGGAAAAAGATTTTTTGTCGGGTACAGACAGACATCGGTAAACAGCCTCAAAGCAGCTTTCCAAAATGAAGTGCCGATAAGAGACAGCTCTTTTTTCTTTACTACCTCAGATACCGGTAATGTATGGTACGACTTCAGCGACTCTTCGAAGAACAGTAAAATTGATATTGCTGCGGTGGTAAGTAACAGTGAATTAAAAATAAATTATATAATTGAGGGATTTTATAATGATGGCACGGGTCTTTTAAATATGAAAGACACAGTCAGAGTTTATCTGAGAAATTCTGTTTCACCTTATCCAATAATTGATTCAGTTAAAGGAATAATTGATTCAGTAAATTTTAAAGGAAGTTTTTTACTGAAACGCGCTGTGATGGATCCATATTTTATTGAAATCAAACATCGTAATACAATTGTCACATGGAGTAAGAATCCTGTCTATTTTACAATCGGGGATAAAACATCTTATAATTTTACTACATCTGAAACGCAGGCTTACGGAAATAATATGATTCTTGTAAACACTTCACCTGCGAGATATGCCGGATACTCAGGTGATGTAAATCAAAATGGTTTTATAGACTTAACTGATTTAATAGCAATCAGTAACAATGCTTCAAATTTCGTGACAGGATATGTAAATACTGATGTAGACGGGGACAATATTACAGACTTAACTGATGTAATAATTTGCTATAATAATTCGACAATGTTTGTGTCAAAGATTACACCGTAAACGAGACTAAAGGCAACATACCCGAAAGGTAACATTATAACAGAAAAGAAAAGAAAATAAAAAAATAAAATCCCGAACGGATAATTTCACCCCTTCGGGGTTTCTATCTTTTTATTTGATTGCTATAGTAATAACATCCCTTCGGGATTATTTTTCGTTTGCACTGAGTTAATTCTAAATCCTGTTAATCCTAAGAATCCTGTAAATCATGGCTCAGAGATTGTCTGAATTAGGATTTTTAGGATTAAAGGATTATAGGTGATTGCATTCCCGATACAAGCATTCAGGAATGGCAATAAAAGATTCCAAGAGTTTTTGAATGATTTATTTAACTTGCGTTACTAAAAGGTTTGAAAAAATCTCTTTGAGTCTTTAGGGTAGTATCAACCTCCTAAAAATCAAATCACCGGACTCACCGAAATCATTATAAATCAGCGATCCAGTTCTTCCGCCTTCTCCAGCAGCCAGTTCTTATTCACAACTTCCTTCTCCTTTTCAATCCTGCTTTTATAATAAGACGCCTGCTCCTTACTCTGTCCGGATTTTATTTTAAGAAGCTTAAAATAATAATTTAAGTAATTCACTGAAAATTTCTTTAATGAATCCGAAACTTCATTTGTATTAGAAAGAAAATGCTTATAACTGTCAACCATTGAAAATGCCGGCTCTATGTGATCAAGTTCGTAATATATCTGCAGCATCAGATTCTTCAGATCCTGCTTGAAGAGAAACAAATCCTGATCTATTTTAGACACGCTTTCAAGTGATTTCTCGAATTCCTTCCTGATAAAATATAGATGGGAATAAGAATAATTTGTCAGATCTTTCTCTGTGATCGGGATGAATGCATCCGGAATAGTTTTTAATAAAATGTTCAAACCATTTTGTTTCCTTCAAAGATATGCAGCTGAAAATAATGTTCCTGTAAGTAGGCACCTGCATGTATTCGCTTTCCGATTCCGAGTAGGCATTGTTTTCAACCATTGCTTTATAAACTTCAAACATCTCCTTTAAAAATTTACTGTCCTTACCGAATTTTCTCACGCAGTATGTTGCGAGATGGTTGAATATGAAACACTTCTCTTCCCTGTCCAGCTCCGGCAGTAGTTCATAGAACGTATCTTTCAGCAATTCATAAAAGGAGATATTTTCGTTTTCGATTTTGGATTTTACAATATAATAGTGCAGTAAGATCAGATACTTGTTTTTGTTTTCAGATTTCTCCAGAGCTTTGAGTAATTTTTCAAGGTCAAAGCTTTCCATAACAGCATCAATGAAATTGCTTTTCAGGTTAATTCCGTAAGTGGTATTGGCTGTACTTACGGATTCAATTATTCTTGTGTAATCTATGATAAACTGAACTGCGGATGCTTCAAAATATTCCTTTTCATTTATAAGATGCTTTTCGAAATCATGAACTTCCGTAAAGTAAAAGCTTTTCAGATATGACAGCTTGCGAAATTTAGAGACATAATCCTTGTTTTGTGAAAATCCCGGCTGCAGTTTTTTCTCTATTAATTTATTTATTCTGTTAGATTCATCCGAAAGATTTTTCTTCATATAACCTTTGCTTAAACTCAGCAGCAATTCGGTTTCATCTTCCATCATTGTATTTAAAGCCAGATAATCTTCCGCTGCCTTTGTCAGATCAAAGATCAGGTTCAGCAGTTTCTTTTCATTGTAACTTTCACCTTTAAACAATTTCTCAAAAACTTTCTCCTTTTCTAATTTAGAAGTATCGTAGTCCGGATAAAATTTTATGATGTAATAATAAAGTTCGGATGTATCTCTTGCGGGTTTTAAGAACGGTGACTGAAGAAATTTCTCGAAAGATTTTAATTCTTCCTTAGTGAATGACTTAATGAGTTTCAGTAGTCGTGTGTCTTTCATATAAAAAAATACGTCTTTTTATGAGTAAAACAAATTCACAAATACTTCATTTCCGAATCTCGAATTAAAGAATTTACGGAATTTGACAGAATTTTTTGTGAGGAAATTGAGAAAAAGTTTCTTTTGAATAAGAATGAATTCAGGATATGTTTGTATCAAATTTAATTACAAACTTAAAAACAAATCAAAATGAAAAAGACAGCAAACCAAAAAGGAGTTTCAGAATACGATTTAAAAGGTTTCGGGACACTGATGGAATCACAGGGACGATCGGTTGGACAAAATATGAGCGCATTTCTTGATGTTCCAACTAATGATTCAAATCTTGCCTATGGTGCGCTTTTAGTGGAAGCAGGTCAGAGAAAGTTTATGATGCTATCAGAAATAAAGTTGTAACATTAGTAAGTGAAAAGAAAACAGCGGAACCTATAACATTCAATTTTCAACTATCTATCAATTATTAAGCGGGTTTATTTTATAAGATCGAAGCAGGGAGTTTTACTGCTGTTAAAGTATGTATGTTGATAAAATAAAATTCTTTAATGCTGTAAACATAAATGACAAATTCATATTTTCAAAATAATTATCGGAAGGAAATAAATCATGAAACAGAACGACAAATTAATCAGATTTACAAATTTACACAAAGTGTCAGCATCACGGATTTTTAAATTGCAGACAGGTATATCTATCCTGTGTGTATTCTTGTTCATCTCAATATTGGACATTCAGGCACAGTTTGTAGAACGAAACAAATTGACAGGCACAGGAAATAACGGACCTTCAGGACAGGGGTCGTCCGTGTCAATTTCAGATGACGGAAATGTTGCAATTGTAGGAGGACAGAACGACAATGGCGGTTACGGCGCAGCATGGATATATGAAAAAACAGTTCAGGTAACTGGGTACAGGAATCACCAAAGCTGGTTGGTACAGGTGCCATAGGAAATGCGAAGCAGGGATATTCTGTCGCAATTTCCGGGAATGGCATGTATGCAATGATTGGCGGACCTTATGATGACAATGGAGTCGGAGCTGTTTGGTTTTTCAGACGAGACAACTCAGCAACATGGGTGCAGGAGGGAAAATTAGTAGGTCTCGTCGCTCCAACAGAATATCCTCAGCAAGGACGCTGCGTCTCAATTAACTATGACGGCACAATTGCAATTGCAGGTGGACCCGAATACAGTCGGTTGCTTTTTCCCGGCGCTTTCTGGACATTCTCTAGAACCGGATCGGTATGGTCTCAATTGGGAGATATGAAAGCGAATCCGCTTCCTTATTTTGAAGAAATATTCGGCTATTCTTTATCACTTTCAGCTGATGGAAACACTGCTGTTATTGGTAACAATACAGGAGATACTTATGGGAAGGCAATTATACTAACCCGATCGGGAGCTATATGGACATACTCTGCGCAGATCCATGGTTTTGGCAATGGTAATTCTAACATAGCTCAATTCTTTGGACACTCTGTTGGAATTTCATCTGATGCTACAAAAGTAATAATTGGCGCTCCTGGTTACACCGGTAACGGTAAATTTATAATAGGAGCAGCATTCGTGTTTAGAAATCAAAGTGGTATCTGGGTTTACGAAGATGTAATAGTCGGAACACAAATATTAGGTGAATCAGTATCAATCTCCGGTGACGGAAATATTGCAATGTTTGGCGGAAATTTTGGCGGAGCATTTATTTTTACATCCACGGCGGGTGTCTGGAGTCAGGAAGGAAACATGCTTACAGGTACCGGAGCAATTGGCAATGCATCACAAGGTGCATCAGTTGCCCTGTCGGCATACAGCTGCACTGCAGTTATGGGGGGTCCCGGCGATAATAGTGACAACGGGGCAGCTTGGTTGTTTACATGTGAGT
This sequence comes from Ignavibacteria bacterium, assembly GCA_016710985.1. GTDB lineage: Bacteria > Bacteroidota > Ignavibacteria > Tepidaquicellales > Tepidaquicellaceae > JAGPCH01. The sequence goes on along the minus strand of JADJTX010000039.1, from coordinate 24,244 downwards.
TTCCGCTTCCTGTCGAACTCAATTCATTTGTTTCAAATGTAAACGGAAATAAAGTATTTCTAAACTGGACAACTTCACAAGAAACCAATAATTACGGCTTCGATATTGAGCGATCAAATGTCACAGGTCAAACTTCTGAAGTTTGGAAAAAAATTGGTTTTGTTAACGGGCATGGTACAAGCTCTGCATGGAGTAATTATGAATTCACTGACAGGAGTTTAACATCCGGAAAGTATAACTACAGACTCAAGCAGATAGAATACAACGGCAATTTTGAATATTTCAATTTGACTGAAGAGGTTGTGATTGGTGTTCCGGATAAGTTTGAACTTTCGCAGAATTATCCTAACCCTTTTAATCCTTCTACGAATTTGGAATTTGGGATTTCGAATTTGGAATTTGTTTCTTTGAAAGTATATGATGCTATGGGTAAAGAAGTAGCTACATTAGTAAATGAGATAAAACCGGCGGGAAGATATGAAGTTACTTTTGACGGAAGCAATCTGGGAAGCGGTGTTTATTTTTATAAGATCAAAGCCGGGAGTTTTACTGCAGTGAAGAGAATGATATTAATAAAATAATAACATTAAAAAATAAGGGCGATAACTCCTTATTAAATATTTTAAAAAATAATCATGAAAAAATAAAAATAATCTTAGGGATTGCATTGATGAACTTTATAGTATGTTCATTTACATTTTCTTTGCCTGTTACAGTAAATGGAGGTATAACATCAGACTACTCAGATCTTACTTCCGCATTTAATGCAATCAATCTGGGAACTCATGGATCCGGTGCAATTACTGTTCTAATAAATCAAAGCCATACGCTTTCTTCATCTGCAATTTTGAACGGCGATGTATTTGCAAACTGTAAAATTAAACCGGCTGCAGATCTTACAGTGGATGGTAATTTCAATGAACCGTTAATTATTTTGAATGGGGCTGACAGGGTTACATTTGACGGAAGAATCGGATTGGCTGATGCAATTAAGCTTACTTTGACAAATACAAATGACTGCATCGAGATGAGAAACGGAGCTTCTGAAAACGTTCTCAAATTTGTTCAATTTAACTCCGGCTTTTATAACGGAATATATATCTCACAATCAATTCCGGGATCCGGAGGAAACAATGATATTACAATTGAAGATTGTAATGTCAACGGTTTGATCTATTCGAGAGGAACAGGAGGAGAATCAGGCTATGCTAACGGAGGAACAAAAATACTGAGAAATACTTGTTTGGGAATAATAATGTATCCTGAAACAAAAGACATCGATATAAAAGACAATAAATGTATGGACTCAGGCTGGAAAGCGTTGGTGTAATTAACATTATCGGTAATCAAAGTTTCTCCGGGGAATCTCTTATTCGTCCAACTAATTTAACTTCTCCTGGTTCAAATAATACTGAGGTCAATATAATAAATAATTTCTTTTGTATCTACAGGATCGTTAATTGTGGAGCTCTTCGCTGTTACTTTACTACTATAGCTTTAGTATATTCGGCTGATAATAGTTATACCCCGGCTAATATTACTACAAACATAAGCTATAATTCTCTCTCCCTAGGTGGTTTCCTTTATGGTTTATTTGAATATAGTGATGCAACAGGATGGGACATACGGGTTAACAACGGAATTGCTGTCATAAAAAATAATATAATATTAAATAATGGTTTTATTACAATCTTCGGACCTTATTTCGGAACGGGCAGCTATATTAAAGTGGGTCCGGGCGTTACAGCATATGCGGATTATAATTGTTTTCGATATCTTGCAGGCGTCGATGCCATCTGGATAAATGGAACTGATAACAGTTCAAAAATTTTAGAAGATGAACAGGAAAGCGAGACGATAAATTAGACACTTGGTATCTTCAAACTAAAGAAAAATTTAACTGCAACAAAGATAATTTACAATATATGAAGATCGGTGACTTAGATAGTTATCGATTGTCAGCATATCCGAATGAGCAACACTCCATTTTCAAATCTGTAAGCTTTGAAGATGTAACCACAGGCAATTTACATTTGACTGGCTCATCTATAGGGGATATTGATTTAACAGGGATTCAAATTACCGGAATAACAACTGATATTGATAATCAACTAAGATTTTCCCCTTATAGGGGAGCGGACGAAGTAGCTGACTTCCCTAGCCCTGTCGAATTAGTTTTTTTCACTTCATCTGTCAAGAATAATAATGTATACTTAATATGGACTACTGCTTGGGGAGACTAATAACTCGGGATTTGACGTAGAACGGTCTTCGTTCAATAATCAATTATCAATTTTTAATGATCAATGGGATAGGTTAGGATATGTTCTGGGAGAAGGAATAGGTTCTTCACCAAAGAATTATGATTTTATTGATAGAAATCTTGCCTCAGGAAAATATAAATACAGATTAAAGCAGATAGACTTCAACGGCAACTATGAATATTTCAATTTGACTGAAGAGGTTGTGATTGGTGTTCCGGATAAGTTTGAACTTTCGCAGAATTATCCGAATCCTTTTAATCCAAGTACCGAAATTCGTTATTCGTTAATCGAAAATGGCTTTACTTCTTTGAAGATCTATGATTTAACCGGAAAAGAAATAGCAAACTTAGTTAACGAAATGCAGACTCCCGGAAGATATGAAGTAAAATTTGACGGAAGTAATTTCGCAAGCGGAGTTTATTTCTATAAAATCACAGCGGGAAATTTCTCTGCAGTGAAGAGAATGTTTTTGATAAAGTAAAATACACGTGTGGCACATTTCAATAAGGTTTTCAAATGTGCCAGACGTAATTAAAATATACCAAAGGCGTACGATCGATAAAACCCGGATGATTGAAAGGTGATCCGGGTTTTTATAATTAATAACTGAAGTTACGCACTTTGACATTCTGAACGAACGGATTGAAATGAAGAATCCAAAAATAAGATAGAATTGAAGTATTTGGATTCTTCGCTTCGCTCAGAATGACAAATAAATGTGTTTTGCGTAACTTGAGTTAATAATTAATAACTGAAATTACGCAAAACATGTTTTTTATATTTTCTAATACATACAATAAAAGAAATTATTTTCAAAAAACACTAAATACTTCAATCTTCATATCCTCCTCCTGCCGCCCGCGCGGCGGAGTTTGGGCAATGCCATTAAGTTAAGAAATTTCTTACACGGCTGTCCAAACTGTAAAATTTTAGAGTAGCCGCAGTCTTAGACTGCGGAAATTGTATGGATTTCGCAGTCTAAAGCCTGCGGCTACAAATATAATTAGACTTTTAATCAGTCTTGAGGGTGTATCGTGAAGCAAAAACATGTCATGCGATGCAAGTTCAAAGCAGCACGATGCAAGTTCAAGCAATTCGACGTAACTTCGAAGCAATCCGACACAACTGCAAAGCTATCCGACACAACTGCAAAGCTATCCGACACAACTGCAAAACAATCCGACGCAACTGCAAAACAATCCGACACAACTGCAAAGCAATCCGACGCAACTCACAACAATCCGACACAACTGCAAAGCAATCCGACACAACTGCAAAGCAATCCGACGCAACTGCAAAGCAATACGACGCAATTTCGAAGCAGTACGACGCAATTTCAAAGCAGTACGACGCAATTTCGAAGCAGTACGACGCAATTTCAAAGCAGTACGAAGCAAGTTCGAAGCTATCCGACACAACTTCGAAGCTAATTCGAAGCAACGCAACTTCGAAGCTATCCGTTGCAACTTCGAAGCTATCCGTTGCAACTTCGACTAAATTTTTTTATTACTGAACTAAAATATTTAATGAAAAAAGAATTCATACTGCTCCTGATAATTCCAATCTGTTTTGCATTCTACTCTTATAGTTTAAGATCTGTTGAAGGTCTGTATTACAACGGACTGGCGGATCCGTCTTACGTTTATATGATCAATTCACTGAGCTTAGCTCAGATGAACGGTTCGGCTATAGGGCATGCAGATCACCCGGAACTCCCCTTCAGGTTGCCGGAGCTGTGGTAATCAGGATTTTTCATTTATTCAGTCATGAAAAAAATGATCTCGTAGAAGATGTTTTATACAGACCTGAGGTATATATTAATGCGATTAATTATACTTTGATATTTTTTAATTCACTCGGGCTGTATTTAATGGGACTGGTAATTTTCAGCGTTAAAAAAAATATCTTCATCAGTATGTTTTTTCAGACAATCCCCTTTGTTTCAATAAACATCACTGAAGTTTTTTCACTGGTCAAAACGGAGACCTTTGTGTTCTTCTTTGCCGCCATACTCATTTCAATAATGTTTAAGCTCGTTTACGATCCTCCGGAAAGAATAAACAATTATGCCATATTCACCGGTATTTTGTGCGGATTAATTTTAGCAACAAAGATAAGTTTTATGAGCCTGATATTGATTCCTTTGATCCTTCTACCCGGATTAAAGAATAAGATTTTATTCATATCATTAACAGGCCTTTCATTCATTGTATTTGTATTACCGGCGATTTCGAATCTAGATTATTTTATAAGCTGGGTGATGAGATTAATTTTTAATGACGGACGTTACGGACAGGGAAATCCTTCAATTATTAATCCTGAGTCTTTCCTGAATAACATTGCCAAAATTTTCGTTAACGAAAAATTTTTTGCTGCAGTTTATGTATTAACATTGGCTGTTTTAGCAATATCATTATTCATGAGAAAAAATGTTGATTCACAATGGGCAAATAAGCAGAATGAAATAAAATTTCTATTGTCAATATTTTTAGCAATGAGCTTACAGATAATAATGGTAGCTAAACACTATTCACACAGGTATATGTATCCTGCGCTGATCCTTACAATCCCCTCTTTGTATATTATAATGAACATTCTTTACAGAAAATATTTTACAAAGATGAATGCAAACATTGTATTCGGATCCATACTTATTTTTACGCTTCTGTTCTGCGCTTACAACGGAAGAAAACTATATGCCCGCGCTAAAACCAAAGCTGTTGAATGCTTAAAGACTGAACAATATGTCAATAAAAATTATCCGAATGCAGAAGTAATACTCTCTTCCGGGACTACCAATGAATACACAGGTCTGATACTTTCATATTTCTATTCAGGAGAAAATGTTAAACCCGTCTACTTAAAGCACATCAACAAACGTTTTCCTGATATGATCTGGTATGACATATTTTATGATCATATCTATTCCCTTGCAAAACCGTTTGACATCAAAGAACAACTTCAGTCAGGGAAAACTGTGCTGCTACAAACAATGGATGAGACTTACAATAAGAAATTTATTGAAAATCTAAAAATGAAATACGACATTGAAAATATCAGGTTGGCAGAAGTTTTTTCAAATACAAACGGGGAAAAATTGTTTCAGGTGACGTTTTAGTGTACGTAGTGTGTTGAGTGTGTTGAGTGTTTAGAGTGTTTAGAGTGTTTAGAGTGTTTAGAGTGTTTAGAGTGTTTAGAGTGTTTAGAGTGTGTTGAGTACATGTGCACTATACACCATCTATGCCTCACTCTATACACTCCACTATACACTCCATACACTCCATACACTCTATACACTCCATACACTCTATACACTTTGAAAAACTTATCAGTACTATTTTACAAGAAGCATACTCTTGGTAATAGTGTTTTCTCCTGCTTTCAGACTGTAATAATATACACCGCTTGAAAGATCAGAGCCATTGAAAGAATAATTATAGCTTCCTGTATTTTGCATTTGATTCACAAGTGTCATTATTTCTTTACCTGACATATCAAATACTTTTAAAGAAACAAAACTGTTTTCAGGAATTCTGTAGCTTATGACAGTATTCGGATTAAACGGATTAGGGTAATTTTGATTAAGGGCAAACTCATCAGGTGAATTTTCGTTCTGAATCACTATTCCAGTCAGATCAGAAGAATATTCAAAAACTCCCTGCCCTGTTGCGACAGTGGGATGCGCACCTCCGGCATATAAAGTTGAATCTCCAAGAGTTCTGAAATTCAAAGCTCTTACAGAAGTTGAATTAGATAATGTACCTCCGTTAAAATCCGTCCACAATAATCCGGCATTTGTAGTTTTGAAAACACCAACACCTGTATTTGTAGTATTACCCATTCCGGCATAAAATTCAGTCGCACTTCCCGGTCTGATGATGCAGCTTCTTGTTAATGTCGCGACTACATTCGGCAATCCGTTATTTCTTCTGACCCACAGGTTTCCGCCGTTAGATGTATAATACATCCCGGCAATGGTATCGGTGTTCATGAAAATTCCTGCAATCAAAACAGATGTATCTGCACGGCTGATGCTGAGGCATCTTACCGGTTTATTATCTGTTGTAAGATTGGGAATACCATTACTGATATCCGTCCAGTTCAGCGCTCCGTCAACGCTCTTGTAAATGTGAGGCGGTCCCATAGCCGAGACTACTCCAAAAGAAGTTCCGCAATATACTACATCGGGATTAAGAGGATTTATAACAATAGTGAGAACATTTTTTACTGTTCCCATTCCTATATTCGCCTGCTCCCAGGTATCCCCGCCGTCATAAGATTTATAAATACCAACCTGTGAATCAACCAGTCCGTCAAAAACTGCTGCATAAACTATCAGAGGATCTGTTGGATCAACAGCTATTGACTGGATACCTTTTGAAGTTTCGACTATTCCATTATTGACAAGAGTCCAGCTGGCACCGGCATCAGTAGACCTGTAAACACCGGCTCCCGCACCGGTCTGACTTGTACCGCAATAAACTACATTCGGATTGGAAGTACCAATACCTATTGTCTGGACTGTGAGATTTGTTAATCCGGAATTTGACTGAGTCCAGCTAACTCCGAGATTGGTGGACTTCCAGATTCCTGTTGTATTGCTTCCTGCGTACAAAACATTTTGATCTGCGGGATTTACTGCAATAGACCATATCTGACCGGCTCCGCTTAATGAAGTGCTCCAGATATTTGGTCCGTCATCTGCATACATCAGATGTATAAAAATAAAGGATAGAAAAGTGGTTAGTAATAACTTTTTCATTTTGCCTCCTGCAAATTAATTTTAGTTATTAAATAAAATATTGGAATGATTTAAATGAACGGAATTGATGTGTGATGTAAATCTAAATTATTTCTTATCTCTAATCAATACTAAACTTTGTTACAGCTTTGTTGCTTCAGCGGAGGCAACTTCATTAACTGTAGATCATGGTATTGATAAAACAACTGATCTCACTTTATCAGGCAGTTAACATACAGTTTGTTTTCTTTCCAGATCAGGTTTATGATTTTATTTCCATAATGCCACTCTTTATCATACTTCCATCTGCCTGAGCGAACTTTCGCAGAGGTTTCCATTTTGTATTCAATTTTCGGAGTATAATCCTTTATAAAGAGAGGAGGACCGAATATGTTCTCTAAATATTCATAAACTTCTTTAAACATATAATCCGGCGGGTTTACCCTGTAGAACAGAAATCCGAATTTATTACTCGATACATAATCAAAGTCTCCTACATTCTCACGTGAATAGAGAGTATCCCCGTTGTAATCTTTTTGTGAAAACCAGCTATGTGTGATGGAAATACTGTCAGTATTTACTCCCCAGAGTACCTGAGACTTTGATACAGAAGTAATTAAAAGAAACAGTAAAATTAATTTCTTCAAGCAGATTTATTTTTCAATCATTTTAAAAATATTTTAAATAAACTTCAATTTAATTTCGAAAACCAATTTATTGAAATAAAAAAAGGACCGGATGCGGTTACCGGTCCTTTGGTTAAAAGATTACTTTCTTATGGTCTGACTACCTGAACAAAATTTGACGTGTTATTACTTGTAACTAATATGTCGGAAAGATCTACAATATTATCACAATTAATATCGGTAACTGCATTTCCGGTAGTAAAGAGACTTGCGTCTTCATAAACAATCAATACGTCGGTCAGATCCACAAAACCATTCTGAGTAACATCACCCTGATAAAATGACCATTTGCCTCCTGCATTTATCATATTATTTCCGTATGCCTGAGTGACTGCAGTCGTAAAATTATACTTTAAAAAATTTGAATTAAAAGATACCGGGTTGCTGCTCCAGGTTTCAACTGAATTTTTCCCTTTTAAAACAATATAATAGTTCACTCCGCTTGATCCTGCCGGAAACGATACGACTGCAGGGATTCCGGCTCCTGCCATTACAGACTGGGAATCAATAAGATTATAAGGTGATGAAGAATTTCGGAGTTCTGCATTAAACATTTGCTGTGAAGGGCAGCTTTCCAGATTTATTGTCAGTCTTAATGACGGGCTTGTAAAAGTGTATTCTGAAATAAATCTGAAGCTTTGATTGGTACTCGAAACTACTGTTCTAATGATTCCGCCCGTAGAAGAATCAAGTTCATATACAGCAGTTCCGCTAGTTGTAAGATAATTTCCGTTTCCTAAAAGATAAACTCCCCTGTTTCCGGTAACGACATTCAATGTTCTTTTATAGACTCCGGTTGAATCAAGAATCACAAGTCCTGATGGAGGACTGAACCCCGCAACGACGATGTCTCCGTTTCCAAGCTGAAGCATTTGTTCTGCAAAATTTAAACTTGTACTCGAATGAAGAACAGAAATAAAATTTCCGTTAAGATCATATTTTGAAATATCATTAGGTGCCGAAGAACAAGCAATCAGTATCTCGTTTTGTTTGTAAAAAATATCAAATGGACTGCTTAAGTTTGTTGAGGGGATAAAAGTCCCTAAAGGATTTCCTGCAATATCAAACTGCTGTATGGTGTTCTGATTAGCTCCGCTGCCTACAGTAACAAGCAGATTATTATTGGGTCTGTAACAAATACCTCTGATGTTATCCAGAATAGCAGTATTCACACCTCCTGCCGGAGCAAATATTGAAGTATAAATTCCATTCGGATTAAACTCCTGAACAGCATCACTTATCTGATCCGAGACTATTATCTTACTGCCGCTGAAATGCTGAAGCGCGTGTATCGGAGTCTGAAGCTGAGGTCTGGTCTGCGGAATAAAACTCGTATCTATGAGGTTTCCGTTGAAACTGTCAAACAAATAAACTCTGTCGAACTGTGAATCAGGGATCATTAAAACAGTAGAAGAGGTCGGTGAATCATTTAACTTAACATTAAAGTATCCGTTAGTGTTATCTGTAATTCTTCCGTTTCCATAATCAATTCGTGAATTAGAATAATTTATCTTATTCACAAACTCTTCATGGAAAGCTGTATACCCGCCATTATAAATATCAGCAAAGTTTGTAATGACTGTATAAACGGGTTTTCCGTTTTCCAGAGATCTGACATTAATCATTATCCCGTCAGTGGAGATAATGCTGATTGGAAGATTTTGTCTTATTGCTTCGTTCTGCGCATATTTAACTAATTCAGGGTTTTGTTCAGTTGTAACTAAAAGATCAGCAAAACCTGTCTTTGGAGATGAATAAGAAAAATTTGGAAAAACAATAAAAATGGCAATGATAAAAAGATGAATTTTTTTCATAGACTAATTAGTTGTTTTAATTTAATGAATTGGATTTGGGTAAGATAAAAATATCCCGGATAAATTGGTATGAACAATTAAGTTCTTTAAGTTCTTTAAGTTCTTTAAGTTCTTTAAGTTCTTTAAGTTCTAAACTCAGAAATTAGCAAACTATATGAATTCATCGAATCATAAGAACTCAACGAGCTCAACGAACTCAACGAACTCAACGAATCAAAGAACTCAACGAACTCAACGAACTCAACGAACTCAACGAACTCAACGAACTCAACGAACTCAACGAACTCAACGAACTCAACGAACTCAACGAACTCAACAAACTTAACGAACTCAACGAACTTAACGAACTTTAATTGATCTTCTGAAGCGACTCTTTCGCTCTTAAATTATTAGGTCTCAGAATCAATGCCTGCTCATAACATTTCTTCGCATTTTCCTTATCACCTTTTGATAAGTATGCATCACCCATGTCATTCCACGCTACGACAATATCAGGAAACTCATTTGTATATACTGTATAAAGCGCCAATGCATTATCCGCATCATTCTCTTTTAAAAATTCTTTCCCGGCAAAAAGCAGTATCATATCATTATCAAGATCGATCCCGGCTGCAGATAATTCCGATTTATAATTTGCAATAAAATTTTCAGCACCTTTTTCTTTAATGATATCATAGATTACTTTTGCAGGCGGAGGACTGAATGGCTTGACTTCACCGTCATTTAAAACAGCTGTAAATCTCCGGAATACTTCTTCAGCAGTTCCCTCATCATAATTTGAAAGTACAACCATCACATAATTTTTTTCCATGTTGATGCTGAAAACAGCGCTCATACCCGGCGCACCTCCGGCTATTGTAAACCTTCCTTTGGTTTTAAAGTCATCCCAGTTTAAATACTGAACAGGAAACAAAGGTGAATTGAAAAGTTTTACTTTGCTTTCATCAGTAAGCAGCAGGTTATCATTAATTAAAGATTTCGCAAACTTATACATGTCGCCTGTCGTTGCATAAATTCCGCCTGCGCCCGCACCTATAATATTCATTCCCGAATTATCTTCCAGCGGACCTAACTGATTTGAGAGGTACCCTTTAGCTTTCCCTTCAACTTCCTGATTGGTAACTTTAAATCCGGAATTATCCATTCCTATCCTTGTAAATATTTTTTCCTTAAGCACTTCTTCAAGATTTTTGCCTTCGGCTTTTTCAATAATCGCTGCAAGCAGTACATAACCCGAGTTAGAGTATTCTGCCCGGCTGCCGGGAGTAAATGCAAGCTTTTCCTGCTGAATAAATGGAAGTACATCGCTTATGTTTTTCATATTTTCCACTGTCTGCGGATTCATTGATTCTCTGACAAAGTCCCCAAAGCCGGAAGTATGATCTGTCAACATTTGTATTGTTACATTATCGGAAGCGTCAGCAGGAAATCCCGATAAATATTTTCCTAAATTATCTGACATATTAATTTTGCCTTCTTCCGTCAGTTGATGGATCAAAGTTTTTACAAAAAATTTCGTGATCGATCCCGTCTGAAATTTTGTATCCGCTGTATTTGGAATATTCTTAACATAGTCTGCATTACCTATTGATCTCTGGAAAATAATTCCTCCGTCCTTTACAATTATTACACTTCCTGAAAAGACGCCTTTCTCACTTGCCTCAGCAATGATCTCTTCTAAACTCTTTGTATAATCACTACTCAGCTGGGCAAATACTATGAACGGAATCAATAAGAATATTTTCAACAGATATCCGGTTTTTAATTTTTTCATATTATTTGTAATTGAATTTTCATTGTAAAAAATCCGGTACAAGCTTGTCAGTACCGGATTGCAAAATTATTCTTAAATAAAATATTATTTCCCTTTATTTTCGATTTCCCATTCCCCGTTAAAGTTTCCGTCAGACTTCTTGAAATTAATCCTGACCTGAACCTTGTCGCCGCTTCGGGTTATATCAATATCATCATCCTTTAAATCAGGATTTCCCATGTCGGCTTTTATCATTTCTCTGATTTCCTCATCAGATTTCCCTTTGAATCTGTCGGAGGCATCGTCCGGATTTATCTTTCTGATGTTTTTAATTCTGTTCACATTTTCGCCGTCCTTTATCGTCATGTCAAATCCGCTGTCTTTCTTAATTTCCTGTTCGGGAATGACCATCTTGATCTCTCTCTTACCGCTGCTTCCCTGGTAAAATAAAACCTCAGCGTTTTCAATCCCCGCATTCTTTAATTGTGCGTCTATTTCCTTTGAAAGCTCGGCATCGCTCATGTTCTCCGCATTAATATCAATTTTGAAAAGATCATTTAAGAATGCAGAATAAACAGGCCTCTCTACAGTTTCATTCAGCGGAATTATGTTTATCATATCAACGCCCGCAATGGCTTCAAGCTGTTTATTATAATCCTGTAGACCGGAATGATTTTCCTTCGGAATTACAAGACTGTAGCTCATGAAGTTGCCGTCTTCATTAATGTTATACTCACCATTCTTAAACCAGTCAAGGTTTTCTATTTTACTGATTGCCTCAGTATTGTCCTTGCTTACAGACCACTTTAAAACATCACCGGCTGTTTCCTGCTGAGTTACAGGATAGTTGCAGGCTGCAACTACGAAAGCTAAAATTAAAAATGCATAAGCTAATCTGAATTTATGAGCTGCAAAGTAATTTTTCATATGGCTTAATTTCCCTTCTGATTTTTTTTTATTTAAATTTAGGTTAATGTTTCTGAGCCACGAATCAGTCGCCGGAAAAGTATCATCGAAGTTTTCAGTCCGTAATTCATCGAAGTATTTACTTTCCTTCGATTTCTGTAATGAGTTTGATTGTTTCATTATTAAGATCTCCTATTATGATTGAACTTTTGTGTTTTGAATTTGAAATATTATTTTCTTGATCTTCGATTATTTTTCTCAGTTTCTCTCTTGCACGGCTCAGCCTTGATTTAATTGCTGAAATACTTTTTTCATTTTGTATTTCTCTTATCTCCTCCATTGAAAATCCACCGACCTCAAATAGCAATATTGCAGATCTTTCTTTGGTGGAAATCTTTGAAAGAGCATTGCTGAGTATTGATTTTGTTTCATTGTTCTCTTCCCTGTTAAAAACTTCCGGAATGTCCTGATAGGAATTTCCGCTATCTGATGGGAGAAATCTTTTCCAGAAATCTTTTTTTACCGAATCAAAGAACTCCCGCGTAATTATTGTAAAGAACCATGAGCGAAATTTCGTCTTGTCAATTAAACTGTCGAAATTTTCCAGAGCTTTCAGCAATGACTGCTGCAGAACGTCTTCGGCATCGTCAAGTGAACGCTTTGCACACAATGCCTTGCAGTACTTCAAAGCATCACTGTAACATGGCTTTAATAACCCGAGAAATTGATTTGTATCCTGACACATATGATGGTAATTTATTGCTTAAACGTTTAATTACTAATTAGACGTTTTGAAACAGGAAAAAGTCGCAGGTAGTCAATCGTCAATTGTCAATCGTGAATCGTGAGTAGTCAATGTCTTCCAAAATCATAAATCTGAAAACTAAAATCAATATTCACTCTTATATTCAATTTTTCAATAGAAATTTTTATATTAAGTTAACTAAAGCGAAAGATATGAAATCAATTATTACTTCCTCCAGGAAAACTGTTATCTTAACAGTTTTAATCTTTATTTCAATGTATCTATTTTTAAACGATTCTCACCCTTTCATGGGATGTAAAAGTGAGCAGTTAACTACAAAGAAGGATACCATTGTTCCATGGAAATATCCTGACGTCAGCTCATTAAAAGAGGATGGAGCGGACAATGTCATCAGGCTTGGCAGAAAAATATTTCTTGAAACATATAAATACATAGGACCTGATATGAAGGACTCATCAAAAAGGTTTCTTGGAAATAACATGGATTGTCAGAATTGTCACTTTAAAGGAGGTACAGTTAAGTATGTATTGGGACTCGTCGGAACATATTCAAATTATCCTGCTTTTGATGCGAGGTCAGATAAGATCATTTCAATTAAGGAAAGAATAAATCAGTGCATGACAAGAAGCATGAATGGAAAACCATTGCCTGAAGACAGTGAGGAAATGAGCGCTCTTACAGCATATCTGAAATGGCTGAGTACAGATGTTCCTAAAGGTACACGTGCAGAGGGAAACGGAGTTCCCAAAATAGATTTAATCAAAAGAGCTGCTGATCCTGTAAACGGCAAGCTTGTTTTCGCAAGGAACTGTATGACATGCCATGCTGAAAACGGTTACGGTGTTCTTAACGATCCGGGAAATGTTGTCGTTGCAGCAGATTCGTTAAACGGTTATGATTTTCCGCCGGTAATGGGACCTGATAGTTATAATGACGGAGCCGGAACATACAGACTGCTTACATCAACATCATTCATCTATTCTAAAATGCCGTATAACGATGCAGTACTTTCACTGGAAGATTCATATGATGTTGCAGCTTACATAAATTCTCAGCCAAGACCGAAAAAAGAAAATCTGGATAAAGATTATCCAAACCTGAAGCTGAAACCGGTAGATGCGCCGTTTCCGCCGTATGATGACAAATTCACAGACATACAGCATAAGTACGGACCATATCAGCAGATGCTTAAGGATGGTGAATCGAGCAAGATGATAGATCCGAATACAGCTGTTAATAAATAAACGGAATTAGTTTTTTAGATTTGGATTTATAAACTATATAATCGGGAAATTCTCTTGCAAGAATTTTCTCTTCATAATTTAATTTAATATTTAAGACAATTACAAGTATTATCCATACTCCGAACCTCAGAAAGGTGAAATCATTTATTACAAGGATCAGAATCATGAATATTATTGAAGTGTAGATCGGATGCCGGACATACTTAAAAGGACCGGATGTAACAAGTGAAGAGTTTTCAAGCAGTTCCGGAACAATATTAAATCTGAATTTCATTTCCGCCATTGACAGGAAAGAAATTATTACGAATACAATTCCCGGAATCAGCAGAAATATTTCAGATGGTAGAATATCGCCTGTAAGAATAATAAAAATGATACACGCAAGCTGAATAAAGACTAATACGTATGAGCTTAGCATGTTAAAATATTTTGAACTTTGATAAAAATCACTAGCCTATGAACTCCGCAATCAGTCTGTGGAAATGATGTGTTCCTGTTTCTCTCTTAACTGAATACCTTCCCCGGTCATAGCTCCGGGATTTTACACCTCTCTGAACATTCTCCACTATTGATTCATCTTCTCTTTCAACTTTATCCAGTCAACTTTTGTCAGATCAGGTTTAAGAGGACGCACAACATTAATTGACAAACCCCACGGATAAAAGTTAAACATTATGTTAGGAAAGATCCAGAAGTAATAAGCTGAAATGTTTTGTCCGAAGTCCGGTGAATCCCCCGGTAGATCAAAACAGTCTTCACCGTTCTTTGCAATTCCTGTCTGCAAATTCGAATATCTGAATAGTTCGGTTTTATAACCTGAATAATCCAAAGCTGCATTCAGACTGTTATGAACATAAGGAATGTGAAAACCTTCGAGATAATTCTCACAATACAGAGCCCAGTGAGCTTTCACAAGATAATCTCTTGAACGGGCAGGGTCGAAGACAAATTCTTCAAGCGGCAGCCAGGACATTCTCGAACACATGTCACCGATGAAATTTTGCACAGGTGAAACAGGATTTAGTGAAGCGAACAAATATTTTTCCCACGTATTAAAAGGAATTTCAGGAAGATCATCTTTTTTGGAAGGGAAATTTTTTACTTCATTAAATTCAGGCATTGAGATGAATTTACCATCGAGCTCAAATCTTCTTCCGTGATATCTGCAGGTAATTTTGCTTTCAATGCAGTTTCCTTCAACAAGAATATTTCCCCTGTGTGTGCAGACATTTGAAAGTAAATGAAGGCGGTCATTCTTATCGCGTGTTAAGATCAAAGGTTCGTCCAGATAATTTTCAAGCAGATAAAACGGATGTATCTGACCCGGCATCTTTACAGTCTCACTGTCACAGGCATATTGCCATGTTCTTGAAAAGATCTTATCTCTGGAGAGTTCAAAGTATTTTTCCTCAGTATAAAATAGTGATGGAAGAGTTTCAGCTAGTGAGATGTCTCCGTCAACGTAAAATTCAGCCATTTATTATTACCGTACGAAATTAATATTTTTTTTTCTGCTTTTAAAAGCCTTAAAATTGTCTATGGTCTTTTGTCAGAATAAATTTAACTGTATTATTATAAACTATAACAACATCCTGCAGATCTACAACTGAATCTCCGTTCACATCCAGCGTTACGTATCCGGTTAAAAAGCTGTTTGAACTGTTATAAACCGCGATGACATCAGTAAGGTCAATAGCGCCATCCTGATTTATATCTCCACTGTAAGCACAATATTCGCTTCCTTTAAGTACTAGATTATTTCCATATGCCTGTGCAATGGAATAAGTAAAATCATAAGCTGCAAATTCACCTCTT
This sequence comes from Ignavibacteria bacterium, assembly GCA_016710985.1. Taxonomy (GTDB): domain Bacteria; phylum Bacteroidota; class Ignavibacteria; order Tepidaquicellales; family Tepidaquicellaceae; genus JAGPCH01. Next base: position 8,255 of record JADJTX010000039.1, on the reverse strand, counting down.
GTCAGAGATTCACCTCCGTTTTTGCTCCATGTTTCAAGACTGTTTCTGTGTTTTACAGTTAAGTAATAATTTCCGGTCGGAGCATTAAAAAATCTTAAAGAAGATTTTCCTTCGGTTATCAATACAGCTGCGGATGAATCAACAATGTCGTACGGAGCCGAAGAAGACCTCAGGTAACAAGTAACCGTATCCTGAATCTGAGTATTTGAAAAAGGATCATAAAACCCCTCAATATAAATTGATAAACTAACAGAAATATTGTCCGGATAGAACGGTTCATCAGCACCTTTTGTAGGGTAAAAAGGATCACGCCGGTTTCCGTCAATGTCATCCACAACTTCGGAATCGGGAATTCCTTTAAGATCATAGTCACTGATAGAATATCCTTCCAAATGAAGATCTATTGGAGAAACAAAGGATACTTCCTCGGCTTTTGAATTTTGGTCTTTGCCGGAAATTGACGTCCATGCTTCTAAATTCGGAATATTCACTTCATTATACCTGGCGATATATGGCGCATGATAATAAAAATTATTATTGTCTGATGTAAATGTTGTATTTGAAATAGTATACGGAACACCGGGACTTAAAGGATCTGTATTAAAATTAACATATATATTATTCTTCAGGGTCACGGAATCGCAATTATAAATACCCAGATTATTAGGACATAAACCTCCGAAACTGGCGATTGTATTATGAATAAATCTCTGATTTATATTGTTAATGCTTAGAACTGCTACCGAACCTCCTTCAAATAGAATAAAATTATTGGCAATTAAGGAATTTAAACAATAATAAGTAAGCAAAGAATAGCCGACGTTTGTAGAACCGCATGCATAAGCAGATGTGATGCGGTTTTTTAAAACTCTTGTGTATTCCGTGCAGTTGTACAAAAAAATTCCAAAATTCATACTTGAAATGTTTCCCATTTTAATTGTATTTTTTTCAATCAAAAGAGATTCAGAATTGTAAACGGTTATGGCTGAAGACAAATCCGTGAAAACATTATTCGAGATCTGAGTACGAATCAATCCCGGGTAGCCTTCTAATTTTATACCTTCGCGGTTTACACGGTATCCAACTTGACCGGTTGCGGAAAAAGAATTTCCTATAATTTTCAAATCATTGCAATATGCTGAATTACTATAAATAAGGAATGTAGAGGAAATGAATGTATTGTTAGTTTTAAATACATTGTAAAGAAAACTGATATTATTCGAGTTGTCAAATAATTCAACTATCTTTCTCTGTTGATTTCCGATGGAATCTCCGGTAAAAGTCAGATTCCTGAATGTTAAAAAATCCGCTCCGTTAATTCTTAAAGCGAAATTATTGGTATCGGATTTAATTGAATACCATATAACATCGTCGGCAACACCGGATTGTGATTTAAAGGTTACGGTATTTGTTAAGCTTGTTCCTGATACAACATTTATATTTACAGATTCATAATAACTTCCGGGTTTGATGTTGAAAATTACAGGACCATTAACACCGTCATTAACTAAATCATTAACTGCAGAATTAATTGTTGCATAATTTCCACCCGGTCCGATAATATAATTACCACTTAGTTGCGAATATGAATTTGTATAAACAGTTAACAGAGAAATTACAAGCGAGAGGAAGAAAACCTTGTCGAAATTTTTCATATTGACCTCCTTATCATTTATTTGATTCCATAAAAGTTAGTTATATTGATTTTAATTTACAATAGTTAATCGTTAATTACTTGAGTATACTTTGTACACGATGTTTTTTTGGCAACACGGATAACACAGATTTTGCGGATATTCGCTGATAATTATGAGAAAAATTAAAAAAATACAATAAATAAGTTAGTTTCAAATTGAATATTTTTACAATCAAAAAAAATCCGTTATTTTTCAGCTCAATATACGTTATCCGTGTTCTATTTTTCCAGTGTACAATGTTGAGTATATCAGAATTTATTTTTTCCGGCATTTCTTATGTAACTTTCAAACTCATTTTACTAAACTTATTAACTTAATGAACTTAATGAACTTAATGAACTTAATGAACTTAATGAACTTAATGAACTTAATGAACTTAATGAACTTAATGAACTTAACTCTTCTCTTCCCATATCATACATAAATTAATGATAGTCTCAACAGCTTTTTCCATATCCTGTACTGAAACCCATTCAAGTGTAGAATGGAATGCATGCTCACCGGCGAAAATATTAGGACACGGAAGCCCCATAAATGAAAGTCTTGAGCCGTCAGTGCCTCCTCTTATTGAATCAAGCTTGGGTTTTAATCCGGCTCTTTTTATTGCTTCAATTGCATTGTTAATTATATCAGGATTTTTATCAAGAATTTCTTTCATGTTCCTGTAAGACTCTTCTATCTTAATTTCATATTTGGATCTTTTAAAATTACTCAAAACATCCTCGGTAATATTTTTTATCAGATCTTCTTTTCTTTTTAATCCTTCCGTTTTAAAATCTCTGATTATGAATTTTAAAGTTGCAGAATCAACTTCACTTTTCAGCGAAACCGGGTGAATAAATCCTTCCTTTCCTTCCGTTGTTTCAGGCGAAAGTGAATCTTTGGGAAGTTTTAAAATAATTTCACTGCAGATCTTAATTGCATTTTCCATCTGATCTTTGGCAAAACCGGGATGAATATTAAACCCTTTAATTTTTATTGTTAATGAATCTGCAGAGAAAGTTTCATCTTCTACTGACCCAAGATCAGCGCCGTCAATTGTATATCCGATCTCTGAGCCAAGCTTTTTCATATCCAGTTTATCAACTCCCCTGCCGACTTCCTCATCCGGTGTAAAGAGAATTCTGATTTTCCCGTGTTTGATCTCAGGATGTGTCATTAAATAATTTGCAGCGTCCATAATTTCGGCGATTCCGGCTTTATTATCCGCACCAAGAAGTGTAGTTCCGTCAGTCGTAATTATGTCATTTCCAATTTGTGTCTTCAATTGCGGATGTTCAGAGAATTTTATTATCTGGGTTTTATCTTTCGGTAGAACAATATCACCTCCTTTATAATTCTTATGTATCACAGGATTTACATTTTTTTCCTGTAAAGATCCGGTGACGTATCCATATGCGAGCAAAAGCAAACAACAGGTACTCGCTTATTTGTATTGGATGCAATTGTTGCATACACATAGCCGAATTCATCGAGCTCTGCATCTTTGATTCCCATTTCTTTAAGTTCCATCACCAAAACTTTGCCAAGGTCTTTTTGCTTTTCCGTGGAAGGATTAGTTAATGAATCATGATCCGACTGAGTGTCAATTTTTACATAACGAAGAAATCTTTCAAGACAAGTGAAATGATTCATAATATTTGTAAGATTTATAAGATTTATAAGTTTATAAGATTTATAAGATTTATAAGATTTATAAGATTTATAAGATTTTAGATTATATGTCTAATTGTCCGGTATTCTAATTTGCTTTGTAATATTAAATTACGATCCTAATATTTAAAAATTATTTTTGAGAACTTCAAAAATCAAATTTACTTTTACAAATTTACTAAATTTAAAATACGTTAAATATCCTATTTAGCTTACAGCAAGTAATCTTTTATATCTTACAAATCTTATGAATCTTATGAATCTTATGAATCTTACAAATCTAAAAACATGAATTACTATTTTATTACAGGAACAAGCAGAGGCATAGGAAACGCTCTTGCTGAGCTGCTTTTAGAAAGCAAAGATAATTTTGTTTACGGACTTTTCACGATCAAATGAAATTGAAAGCCATAACTTTGAACATTTTGAAATTGATCTGAAAGACCTTAATAAAGTTAAGTTTTTTGATTTTCCAGAATTTAAGAATCCCAAATCATTGGTATTGGTAAATAATTCCGCATCCGCAAGCGAAATTGTCCATTTAGGCAGGAGAACTTCTGACAATATTATTGAAAATTATAATGTAAACATTGTAAGCCCGAGTTTGCTAATGAATAATTTTCTGATGAAATATCAGTCAGTTAACTGTAAAAAAATAATCATGAATATAAGTTCAGGCGCAGCATACAGACCTATTGAGTCATGGTCAACATATTGCGCAACTAAGGCAGCACTGGCAATGATAAGTGAAGTCACAGATGTTGAGCAGAAATTAAAACATCCCGAAAATCCGGTTCATATATTTTCTGTTGGTCCGGGCGTAGTTGATACACAAATGCAGACTCATATACGGGGAGTCTCGCCGGATGATTTCAGTATGGTCGGACAGTTCATAGAATTTCACGAAAAAAACGAGCTTGCCAAACCTGCTGATGTTGCTAAAAAGCTGCTGTATATTATTAAAAATCCGGGAAAATTTGAAAAGGTCGCTTTGTCAGTAAAGGATATTTAGATTACGTCCATGTTAATTTTTCAGTTAAGTTTGAAAGTTTAATTGCATTCCTAAAATGACACCAGTATTATCTGTCCGTGAACTTTTCTAAACCGTAAATAATCAAATTTCCCGACTATATTATTGTATACAATCTTCTGCCAACGGTTAGTCTAATGTCTTGAATAAATTTTTTAATTAACCTAATTTAAGTTATAAGTATATAATCATTTTAAATGTTGCGGAAACAACTTTTAACCATCCATTTACTAATAAATGAACAGTGTCACGGCATTAGAAAATGAGGTAAATCTAATAAACGAAGAATTTAATTTATTCAAAACTCTTTCTGAGGGAAAAAATATTGACAATCCATATCCGGTTTATCATCAGCTGAGGAATTACGATCCTGTATTCTTGATGAAATCTCCGACAGGTTTTCTTTCGGAAGATCTTTGGATACTCACCAAATATGACGATATATCTAATGTACTGACCAGTAAAAAGTTCGGCAGAGGAAACAAATTCGGAAAGATAAAGGAAGATTCAAAATATTATCACAAACTAAATTCGCTTACTCAAATGCGTCAGCACTGGGTAACTTTTTTGGATCCGCCTGATCATACCCGGATCAGGAATTTTTTGAATAAGGCGTTTTCACCGAAAGTGGCTATGAACATGAAGCCTCAGATCGAATCAGCAGCTAAGTATCTGCTTGATAAAATTGATCCCGGAGGTTTTGAATTTATCAGCGAATATTCTTATCCTTTAGCCACCATTACAATTGCAGAACTCTTTGGAATTCCGGCTGAAGACAGGGATATAATTGAAAAATGGTCGTCACAGATAGTCAGGACACTTGATGTAGTGACAAATCAATTCACTGCCGATGACTTGAAATACATTTATAAGTGCGCTGATGAGATCAAAGATTATTTCAGAAAGGTCGTTGAAGAAAAGACTCTTAATCCGAAAGAGGATCTGATCAGTAAGTTAATTACTATCCGGGATAAAGATGATCATTTAACAAAGGAAGAGATCATTTCAACGTTAGTTTTGATGATAATGGATGCGCACGAAGCTCCAAAGAATCTGATCACAAATTCAATTTATGCATTGTTAACAAATCCGGAACAGTTTGAGAAGTTAAAAATAATCCTTGCTTTGGAAAATGCGATAGATGAATTTCTAAGGTACGATTCACCTGCACAGTTCACGGGCAGAAGAGCTCACGATGATGAGATCATAGGAGGAAAAGAGATTAAAAAAGGCATACAGGTAATTTGCATACTGGGCGCAGGAAACCGCGACCCGGGGAGATTTGAAAATCCCGATGAACTTGACATAGAAAGAAAGAAGATCATTCCGCTTTCATTTGGCGGAGGCATTCATCACTGCATCGGTGCTGGTCTGGGAAAGCTTGAAGCACAGATCAGTCTGAATTTAATGATTGAAAGATTTCCGGGTTTGAAACTGGCAAAAGAGCAACATCATTATCATGAGTCGCTTCATTCGAGAGGATTGGAAAGTCTCGAGCTGAGGATTGAACGCGATTGAAGCGGATTGGACGGATTATTACTTCTAAAGAATTGTATGAAAATTCCATTTGAAAATTCCATTATGGAAAAAAATCTGTTAAAATAATGAGAGTTTTTTATTTATTATATATTAGTTTGATAATAATGATGCTCAATGCTGTAATATATAATTCCGGTTTAGCACAAATAGTAAATCAGGTATGGGCTGCAAACTATAACGGAGCCAGTCAGGGTAATGATGTCGCTTCTGATAATTCAGGAAATATATATGTTACAGGATATGCAAATAATTTAGGCATACTAACAATTAAATACAATTCGTCAGGTCAGCAAATGTGGTCGAGAATTGAAAGCGGTTCAAGTTTAGGATTAAAGATTGCAGTTGATATAAATCAGGATATAATAGTTTGCGGTTTTGAGGGACTTAGTAATGTATTAATTGTAATGAAGTTCAATTCCTCAGGAGATACTTTATGGACTCGGAGATATATAAGACCACAATCTGCTCAATTTTCTCCTATCAATTTGAAAATTGATTATGATGGGAGCATTTACATAACTCTTACTACTTCTGTTGGTGGTATCGACGATTTTAGTATTTTAAAGTATCTTTCTAATGGAGATTTACAATTGCAACGACATTACTCATACGGACTTAATTACCATGACACCGCGAATGATATTACACTTGGAAAAGATAATTATTTTTATGTTACAGGCTTTAGTTACTATCCGCCTGAAATAATTGGATTTGTGATTAAGTTTGATAAAGTATCAGTCGATACTGTTTGGAGTGAAATAACAGCAAGTTATATCCCAACCGATATTACTCTTGATAAAAAGGGGATTATATACACAACGGGAAACAATAATGGAAATTATTATATCGACAGGATAAATCCTGATGGACAAACTGCCTGGACTAGAATTTATTATGACAGTGGAGGTACTTCGAAAAGTATTGGGGTTGACACAAATGACAATATCTATGTCTCGGGTTATCAATACCAAAGCAAGAATTACATGTATAAAATATAATTCCAATGGTGATTTCTTATGGTCTAGATCACAGAATGGCGCTTTCAATACTTTCTGTACTCTGTCTTCTCTGATAGTAGATAAATCCGGTAATTCTTACCTTGGAGGTTCGATGTCCTATCTTGATGGATACCGTGATTATTTGACAACTAAATATAATTCAAACGGGGATCTCATCTGGACTATGAGATATAATCAGGGCGGGATCGAGTATAACAACTTATACTCGATCACAAAAGACAGATGATAACATAATTGTAACCGGATCAGGGAATAATCGACCAACAAGTTATTGCACAACTCTAAAATATTCACAGACTGTCGGAATAAATACAATTTCAAATCAGGTACCCATTAATAATTATCTGGAGCAAAATTATCCAAATCCTTTTAATCCGACAACAGTCATTCGTTACTCTTTAATGAATACCCGTAATACAATTTTGAAAGTCTACAATACATTGGGAAATGAAGTTGTTACTTTAGTAAATGAGAAGCAAAATCCCGGAAGTTATGAAGTTGAATTTAATGGTCACAATTTATCAAGCGGAATTTATTTTTATAAATTTGAGGCAGGTGATTTCAAAGAAACAAGAAGAATGATTTTATTGAAATAAAATTTTAAGGTTTCCCTTTCAAGGGAATATCAGGTAAGAAAATTTAATGAATAATACAAAGCATACATCAAATACATTAGTCGAACTATTACAATGGCGGTCTGAAAATCAACCGGAAAAGCTTGCTTACACTTTTCTCGCTGACGGTGAAAGAGAAGCCGGCAGTCTGACTTATAAAGAACTTGATACACGTGCAAAAAGTATTGCAGCGAAGCTGCAGTCTCTTGGCTTAGCCGGAGAGAGAGCACTCTTAATTTATAATTCTGATTCAGAATATATCTCAGCATTTTTCGGATGTCTTTATGCCGGTGTGATCTCCGTTCCTCTGCATCCTCCGGGAAAAAATAAATCGCTTTCGAGAATTTCGTCGATCGCCGAAGACAGCAATGCAAAGGTCACTTTATCAATAAAAGAAATTCAGACTGAACTCGAGAAGGATTTTACTAAAGATAATTTTTTAAAAAGCGTACAATGGATCGACTCAGATGAGATCTCAAATGAACTTTCAAAAGACTGGAAACAACCTGATATAAGCCCGGACACTCTTGCCTATCTTCAGTATACTTCCGGTTCGACCGGTGTTCCTAAAGGTGTAATGGTAAATCGCCAGAAATCTTTTACATAATCTCGCCATTATTGACAAAAGTCATCCGCACAATGATGAAAGTGTAATGGTTACCTGGCTTCCGATATTTCACGACATGGGACTGATCTACGGAAT
>JADJTX010000038.1 GCA_016710985.1 Ignavibacteria bacterium | reverse complement strand
TTTTTACCGACACAAAATTCGTTGAATTATTATAATCAATTAATATATCCGCTAAATTTACAATGTTATCTCCGTTGATATCTGTGAGAACATAGCCGCTTAAAAACGAAGCTGCTCCATTACCCCCATTTACTATATCCGTCAGATTAACAAACCCGTCCTGATTTACATCGCCGCTGTAGATTGCAAACTTTAAAGGGCTGCTGTCTACCTGTATCTGATTACTGCCGAATGCTTTGTTTGCCGAGTTGTAAAATCATACGCCAGAGTTCCTCCTGAAAATGGAATTGCTGTGTTGCTCCAGGTCTCAACTGAATTTCTGTGCTTTACCTGTAAATAGTAGTTTGTGCTGTTACTGACATTAAAAAAAATGAAAGCGCCTATCCCTGAATTATTCAACAGACTTTTTGCGGAATCTTTTTTTGCATATGGAAAGAAAGCATTTCTCAGGTAAACTATTATGGTATCAGAAACCATTCTGTTTAATGAAGGGTTATAAAACCCTGAATGTATGCAGTAAGATTCAGAACAAAGCAACGCTCCCGGAAATTGTTCCTCCCGTGAAAGTGCTGTTAATGTTTACGTCATCTGCGCAAGAATGTCTGCGCTGCTCCGACTTCTATGCTTGTCTGAAGCGCCAAAATCTATGACACTCTGACTGAAAGAAGTTGACGTAATTATTATTAACAAAACTGTAGTGCAAATTTTAATTTTCATTTTAGTCTCCTTTATTTGAAATTGTTTTAGTTTCATTTGTATTGTTTAGAGAAGTTAGTTTAACAGAAGTCAGCTCATTAACTATCTTTTCAAGTTTCACAATTTTCTCATTCATTAATTTTAATGATTCTACTTCGGACGATAATTTCTCATTACTATGTTTCATTTTTTTATTCTCATTTTTCAATTCAACATTTTCATCTTTTAACTTTTCACTTTCAACTTTCAACTCTTGAATCGCTTTCACCATCACAGGCAAAAGATTTCCGTAAGTTGCTTCAAGCTTTTCAGGATTATCTTTCAAAACAAGATTCAGCCATTCAGCATTTTCCGTTGTCTGAACTTCATCAAGCTCCTGAGCAATGAATCCCGCAGTCGGTTCTTCTTTCATTTTACTTCCGTCTGAATTGTTATTCTCATACCATTCTCGTTTATCCCAGTTGAACACACGTGGTTTTATTTTCATTAAAAAATCTAAGCCGAGCGGTAAGTCCGTAATATTTTTTTTATCTCTTGCATCGGATAAGCTTGTGATAGTTGTAACATTACAGCGCAGGGAAGTAATTTGATTATTGCCGAGTGTGATCTGGTTGGTAGCTGTATTAGAAGTAGGTTGTGCATCTCTTCCTATACATGTCAAATTAGTTCCCCCTTCTATGGAAAAACCTGCATTATATCCGACGGCAGTATTAAAACTTCCTGTATTCAGATATAAAGATTTATAACCCAAAGCAGTATTACTTTCGCCACTGCCGGTTAGATATAAAGAATTAAATCCTACAGCTGTGTTATAATTACCCGTAGTGGAAAGTAATGCACCCATTCCTACAGCAGTATTAAAAGTACCGCTGACATTTGAAAATAAAGCTTCCAGTCCGACTGCGGTGTTATAGTTACCGTTTGAGTTTAGAAACAAAGAATGATACCCTATCGCGGTGTTCTGCTCACCTGTTTCATTGATGTACATTGCTCCTTCACCTACGGCTGTGTTCTTAATACCCGTCGTGTTTTTGTACAACGATGCTATTCCGACCGCTGTGTTAGATGAACCTGAAATATTATAGTTCATAGAGCACCAGCCGACAGCAGTATTTGAAGAGCCTGTTGTGTTGGAAAATAAAGATTGAGTTCCTATGGCAATGTTGTAAAAGCCGGTAGTATTGGAAGTTAAAGAGAGATTTCCTAGCCCGGTATTATTATGACCAAAGTTAGAAATATTGCCGGACTTGATACCTAAGAATGTATTATTAACTCCATAGTTATGCATAAATCTTGCTGAGTCCTTATATATAATACCCAAACCTGAAGCTGTTGTGTTTTTTAGCGTGAGTGTACCGTTAATGTTTACCTGTCCGTTCGACTGACTTAAAGTAAAGTAAGTATTGGATAAGTCTTTGATTGTGAATACTCCGCCGGTACTGAGAGTATTTGTGCTACTCTGAGAAAAACCATTGATGAAATAAAAAGATAAAAGCAGTTATGACAGTTCTCATTTTTGTCTCCTTATTATTTAATTAATAAATTTCATTAAAATTAAATATAAGTATTGATATATTCAAAGTTATAAATCTGATTTTTTTACTTTGTTTGGCTTAATAACATCTTTTCATTATTACTCAGAGAATTTACCATCTGCTCAAATTTCATTAATCTTTCTTTCAGCATATCGTTTTCATCTTTTAACTCCTGTATTGCCTTCACCATCACAGGCAATAGATTTCCGTAAGTCGCTTCAATCTTATCGGGATTATCTTTCAGAACAAGATTCAGCCATTCAGCATTTTCATTTGTCTGAACTTCATCAAGCTCCTGCGCAATGAATCCTGCAGTTGGCTGTTCTTTCATTTTGCTTCCGTCAGATTTATTTCCTTCATACCATTCTCTCTTATCCCAGTTAAATAAACGCGGTTTTACTTTCATTATAAAATCAAGACCGAGATTTAAGTTTGTAATATTTTTTATCTCTTGAGTCTGATAGACTGGTAATTGTCTGGACATTACATCGAAGAGAATTTACGTAGGGATTTCCAAGTGTGATCTGATCATTGACTGAGCCTGAACTTGGATTTGCATCAATGCCGATACATGTCACATTATTGCCTGTGGTAATGGTAGCACCTGCATAATCGCCCACAGCAGTATTATCAAAGCCTGTGGTGTTGGAAGATAATGATCCTCTTCCCAAAGCTGTATTGTCATTGCCGGTTGTATTGGATGCCAATGAATTGGATCCCAAAGATGTGTTATTATTACCGGAGGTGTTGGAAGATAAAGAGGATACTCCTAAAGCTGTATTGTTATCGCCTATGGTATTGGAATATAAAGATCTTATTCCTATTGCCGTATTATAAGGTCCTGTAGTATTTGAATATAGTGACTCTTTCCCCACTGCCGTATTATTATTACCAGTGTTGTTGAAAGACAATGATGAAATTCCCAAAGCAGTGTTATCAAAACCAGTGGTATTAAATGATAAAGAACCCTGTCCAACTGCTGTGTTATTGCTACCGGTTGTATTATTATATAATGAAGAGCTTCCCAATGCTGTGTTGTTATTACCACTGGTGTTAGAAAATAATGAAGCAAATCCTAACGCCGAGTTAGTTTGTCCTGTATTTGTGGAAAACAAGGATAGTGTTCCTACAGCAGTATTACTATTACCGGAGGTGTTTTTTTCTAAAGATGATTTTCCAACAGCAGTATTAAAAAAGCCGGAAACATTTTCATATAAAGATCTTTCTCCTATTGCAGTGTTATAAAAGCCTGTCGAGTTGAAGTACAAAGAACTCTCACCCATAGCTGTGTTATAATATCCGGTCGTATTGTATAACATTGAATACCATCCCACAGCTGTGTTTTTACCTGGTCCGGTCATTGTAAAATTACCGGAATTAATACCTAAAAATATATTACTTATTCCGAAGTTATGCAAAAATCTGTCTGCCCCTTTGAACAAAACACCAAGGCTTGAACTTGTTGTATTTTCAAGCCGAAGAGACCTGATTATATTCACCTGACCAGTTGACTGGCTAAGTGTCAAATAATTATTTGCAGCATCTTTGATTGTAAACAATCCGTTTGTGCCGAGCGTGTTTGTAATGCTTTGTGAAAAAACACTTACTGAAATGAACAATGTAATTGAAATGAAAAGTGCTTTCATGTTTGTCTCCTGAGATTTAATTAATGAATTTCACTAAAGTAAACATAATGAATAAAAAATTCAAAGTTATAAATTACAATTGTAAATGATCCTGAATAATATGCGTTCATTTTCATTTTGTTTGACTTAGTAAAGTGTTTTTATTTGAAGTCAGCTCATTAACAATCTTTTCAAGTTTCAATCTCATTCAACATTTTAATGCGGTTACCTTTTCACTGATTGATTTCAATGATTCGACTTCTTTTTTCAATTCAGCATTTTCAACTTTCAACTTTTCACTTTCAACTTTCAACTCCTGTATCGCTTTCACCATCACCGGCAATAGATTTCCGTAAGTCGCTTCGATCTTCTCGGGATTATCTTTCAATACAAGATTCAGCCATTCAGCATTTTCATTAATCTGAACTTCATCAAGCTCCTGCGCAATGAATCCCGCAGTCGGTTCTTCTTTCATTTTGCTTCCGTCAGAAATATTGTTTTCATACCACTCTCTCTTATCCCAGTTGAAAAAACGCGGTTTAATTTTCATTATGAAATCAATTCCCAGATTTAGGTCTGTAATATTTTTTTTATCTCTTATATCAGACAAGCTTGAAATAGTCTGAACATTACACCGAAGAGTGCTGATCTGACCATCGCCGAGAGTGATCTGATTAGATACTGAACCTGTGGTGGGCTGAGCATTATAGCCGATTAAAATATTATTATTTCCGGTTGTGTTACTTGAGCCTGAAAGCCATCCTATGGCAGTGTTATTGTTGCCTGTTGTATTTGAAGCCAGTGAACTTAATCCTACTGCCGTATTTTGATATCCGGATGTATTTGCCACCATGGAGTTGGTTCCTAAAGATGTATTCGAAACTCCGCTAATGTTGGAATACAATGATTTCCATCCAATTGCCGTATTTTCACTACCGTTTGTATTTGAATACAGAGAATAATATCCAATGGCAATATTATTGTTACCTGTGGTATTTGAATACATTGAATAATATCCCATTGATGAATTTGAACTACCAGTTGTATTAAAGTATAAGCTTGAATATCCGGCTCCTAAATTGTCACTTCCAAAAGTATTTGAGTATAATGAGTTCAATCCAAGAGCAGTGTTATTATGTCCTGAACTATTGGATCGCATTGAAAAAACTCCTATAGCAGTATTGCCAAAGCCTGTGGAATTTAGATACAATGACTGATTTCCGAAAGCAGAATTGTAATAACCTGTTGAGTTAAAGCGCAATGAATAAACTCCTGCGGCAATGTTTTCATTTCCAGTGCTATTGTTATACAACGATTGATATCCTATGGCTGTATTAAAATTACCGCTCGTATTGCCAAACATTGACTGAGTCCCAATGCCTGTATTTGCCGAACCGCTGCTGTTTAAAAGTAAAGAATTATTCCCGACACCGGTGTTTGAATTTCCCGTAGTCAGACTGTAAAGAGAATTTTCCCCGATACCTGTATTAAAACTCGATGCATTTGCATTGGGACCGGTCATTGAAAAGTTTCCGGAGTTGATGCCAAGGAATGTATTGGCTGCATTTGTCCCCGGTGCGGAAAAATTGTGTAAGAATCTGTCAGCGCCTTTAAATATAATACCCAAACCTGTGGTCGTTGTATTCTCAAGCCTGAGTGTCCTGAGAATGTTTACCTGTCCGGTCGGCTCACTGACTATGAGGTAATTATTAAACGGATCTTTAATCGTAAACAACCCGCTCGTACCGAGTGTGTTGGTTATGTTTTGTGAAAAAACATTTGCTGAAATGAAACAGCAAAGTGCTGTTAGTAAAGTTTTCATTTTTTGTCTTCTGATTTAGTTAGCGTTATATTGTTTTCATTCAATTTAAGTTTTTTAAATTCACTTACAATTAAATTTTGTGTCTGTTCGATCTCTGATAGTCTGTCCTTCATCTCAATGTTCTCATTCTTCAGCTCAGTGTTTTCAGCTCTTAACTTTTCTTCTGCAGCTTTTAATTTTTCACTTTCATCTTTTAACTCCTGTATAGCTTTTACCATCACAGGCAGAAGATTACCGTATGTTGCTTCAAGTTTTTCGGGATTATCTTTCAAAACAAGATTTAACCATTCTGCATTTTCTGTTGTCTGAACTTCATCAAGCTCTTGCGCGATAAATCCTGCAGTCGGAGTATTTTTCATTTTACTTCCGTCTGAAATATTATTCTCATACCACTCTCTCTTATCCCAGTTGAACATTCGCGGTTTTACTTTCATTAAAAAATCCAGTCCGAGAGATAAGTCTTGTATATTATTCTTATCTCTTGCGTCGGATAAACTTGTGATTGTCTGTGTATTGCATCGAAGCGAATTAACATTACCATCCCCAAGTGTAATTTGATTAGTTGCAGTGCCTGAAGAAGCCTGCGCATCATAGCCTATTAAAGTAAGATTACTGCCTGTTGTGATCATTCCGCCTGCAAGATATCCCAATGTTGTATTCCTATTACCTGTGTTGTTTAAAAATAAAGAAAATTGTCCCACTGCTGTGTTATAAATGCCGGAAGTGTTGTTCAATAAAGACTGATATCCCATAGCTGTATTACTAAAGCCTGTGTTGTTCGCTAAAGACTGATATCCGACTGCTGTGTTATTAAAGCCGGTGTTGAACCTTAAAGAAGAGGATCCCACTGCTGTGTTAAAATTGCCGGTAGTATTATTATTTAATGAAGCGTTACCTATGGATGTGTTTTCAGAACCTGATGTATTGGAGTATAAAGAATTAACTCCCAGAGCTGTGTTATAATTGCCTGTGTTACTGAATAAAGAATTTAATCCTACAGCTGTGTTCTCGGTGCCGGTGACATTGGAAGCTAATGAATTAACTCCCAGAGCTGTATTAGAATTGCCTGTGTTGCTATATAAAGAATTTAATCCTACAGCTGTATTCTCGGAGCCGGTGACATTGGAAAATAATGAATTAAATCCTAGAGCAGTATTACTATAACCCGATGAGTTGGAATTTAAAGAACGGTAGCCCAAAGCTGTATTGGAGAAACCGGTAGTAAGATTTGAAAGTGAGGAGTGCCCGATTCCTGTATTATAGATTGCAGATGACAAAGTAAAATTCCCTCCATTGATACCCATAAACGTATTGTATGAAGTGCTATTGGGATAATTGTGAATGAATCTGTCCGTTCCTTTGAAAATTATTCCTGTATTTGAGTTTGTTGTATTTTCCAGCCGGAGTGAATTGAGAATGTTCACCTGACCCGTTGACTGGCTTAATGTCAAAAAATTATTTGATGCATCTTTGATTGTGAATACACCGCTTGTGCCGAGCGTGTTTGTAATGCTTTGTGAAAAGACAGTTGCTGAAATGAAAAAGCTAACAGCAATAAACAATGTTTTCATTTTTGTCTCAAGTTTAATTTTTGAATAATTGATTTAATTAAAATTAGACATAATGGATTATATGTTCAATCAATAATCATTTAATTACAGATCGTTTGAAATATTATTTTGATTCGTTCAGTGATGTATATTTATTTGTTGTCAAATCATTTACCATTTTTTCTAACTTTACAATTTTATCATTCATTGATTTAAGTGATTGAACTTCAGAGACTAAATTCTCATTGTTCTTCTTTAGTTTTTCATTTTCCACTTTCAACTTTTCACTTTCAACTTTTAACTCCTGTATAGCTTTCACCATCACCGGCAATAGATTTCCGTATGTCGCTTCGATCTTGTCGGGATTATCTTTCAATACAAGATTCAGCCATTCTGCATTTTCATTTATCTGAACTTCATCAAGCTCCTGCGCAATGAATCCTGCAGTCGGTGCCTCCTTCATTTTGCTTCCGTCTGAAGTATTGTTCTTATACCACTCTCTTTTATCCCAGTTGAACTGGCGCGGTTTTACTTTCATTAAGAAATCCAGACCTAATGACAGTTCCGTTATATTCTTTTTATCTCTCATGTCTGATAAGCTGGAAATTGTCTGCACATTGCAGCGAAGCGACTGAACAAATCCATTACCAAGAGTTACCTGATCTATAGCCGTACCCGAACTTGGCGCAGCATCAATTCCTATACAGGTTAAATTTGCACCTGTGGTAATTGTAGAACCTGCATTGAATCCTAATGCTGTGTTATAGTTGCCGGTGTTGGAAAATAATGAGTTAATTCCAACAGCAGTATTATTAAAACCTGAAGTGTTTGAATATAAAGACTGAAAGCCCAGGGCTGTGTTGTTGGTGGCAGTAGTGTTTGCGAACATTGAGCCGGTTCCTATCGCAGTATTGTTATGACCTGTTGTGTTGGATAATAATGAAAAATATCCTAATGCCGTGTTATAATTTCCGTTGGAGTTGTTGGATAAGGATTTATCGCCAACAGCTGTATTATTACTTCCGGATGTATTGTCAAATAACGATTGGAATCCTAAAGCTGTATTATTATTGCCTGTGGAGTTGAGATATAAAGAAGAATATCCCACAGCTGTGTTTACATTTCCGGAGATGTTCCAATATAAAGAAAACAACCCTAAAGCTGTGTTATCGTCACCAATGGTATTATTGTATAAGGAATATAATCCCACTGCCGTATTGGCATCGCCATAAGTGTTTGAAATTAAAGAATTGCTGCCCAAAGCCGTATTATTACTGCCGGAGATATTGGAAAGTAAAGAATTAACACCAAGAGCTGTATTATAAGAACCGCCAATATTTGATAATAGTGAAGACAATCCGACGGCTGTATTATAGTTTCCGGTTGTGTTTGCTGATAAAGAATTATTTCCAATTGATGTATTATGAAATCCGGTTGTGTTTGAAGACAGGGAACTGTGACCCACTGCGGTATTATTATAGCCTGTCATTGTAAAATTACCGGAGTTAATTCCTAAGAATGTATTGTTCGATCCGAAGTTATGCAGAAATCTGTCGGCTCCTTTAAATATTGTTCCAAATCCTGAAGCTGTGGTATTTTCAAGCCGGAGTGATCTGAGAATATTCACCTGCCCAGTTGTCTGGTTTAAAATGAAGTAATTATTTGAAGCATCCTTTATGGTAAATACTCCGTTTGTGCCGAGAGTATTAGTTATATTCTGAGAAAATACTTCCGCAGTAAATGTCAGAAAAAGTATAACTGCAATTTTTAATACACTTAAGTTTTTAATTTTCATTTCCAATTATGATTTAAATGAATGAATGAATGATTAACATAAATAAACTTTATGACTCTGCGAACTCAAAGAACTCAATAAACTCTAATGACTCTACGAACTCAAAGAACTCTACGAACTCAAAAAACTCATTGAACTCAAAGAACTCAAAGAACTCAAAGAACTCTACGAACTCAATGAACTATTACGGTCTTACCTTCGATACAAAACTAACTGAATTATTGTACGCTATTATAAGATCTGTCAGATTTACAGAGCCATCCCCGTTTACATCCGAAGATATGTATCCGGTTAAAAAATTGTTCACATCATTATTAATATTAACAACATCAGTCAGATTCACAAACCCGTCCTGATTTGCATCACCGCTGAAGACTGCATATCTGATCGGAGATACATCTGTTAGTTTCATGTTATTCCCAAATGCTTTTGTGGCAGCATTAGAAAAATCATATGATAAAGTGTCTGAGGAAAAAGAATTTCCTCCGCTGCTCCAGGTCTCAATAGAATTTCTGTGTTTTAAAACGATGTAGTAGTTTGTTCCGTTGGTGATGTCTGAAAAATTAAATTTTCCGGTTCCGGATGAATCTAATTTAGATTTTGATGAATCAACTATATTGAATGGGGAGGATGTATTTCTCAGATAAACTTTCATAGTATCGCTAATCATTTTACCGGTTGAAGGATCATAAAATCCTTCGATGAATCCCGTTATTGTAGCACGCGGTTTTTGTGAATACTTTATCGTTACATAATTTTTAAACTGATCGAGTCCTGCACTTCCGCCTGTTATATAAATATTACCATCCGCATCAGCAGCTATTGAAAAAGATTCATCGCTCCCGCTGGCTGTTCCGTTATAAGTATCACTCCATTTCTCAATGCCGGAGCTTGTGTATTTTACTGTAGCATAATTATAATTTTGTCCCGCCATTGCACTCGAACCGGTAACATATACATCTCCGGCATTATCCAATGTAATTGAATTTGCATTCTCGACACTGTTACCCGGACCGTTATATATTTTGTCCCATTGAAAGACACCTGAAGAATTATATTTTACAGTTGCAAAATCATAGTCAGATGCGCTGTTATAGCTCTGACCAAAGACATATACATTTCCGTTAATATCAACTGCTACAGATCTTCCGTTATCAGTACTGCTTTGTGTACCGTCATATCTTTGAACCCATAACGAATCACCTGATGAATTGTACTTGATAGTAGCGTAGTCGTATTGTGTTGTAATTCCTGAACTCCTGCCTGTTACATACACATTACCTGTTGCATCAACTGCAATTGCGTTAGGCTGATCAAATCCGTCTCCGGGTCCCTGATAGATTCTTACCCATTGCTCAGTTCCGGCTGAATTATATTTAATAGTTGCATAGTCATCATCACTTGTTCCGCTTCCTCTGCTCCAGCCGGTAACGTAAACATTATCCGAACTGTCCAGTACTATTCTGTATGCAAAGTCTACGTTGTTTCCTGTTCCGTTGTAGCCTCTTGCCCATTGCAGTACTCCTGCTGAATTATACTTTATTGTTGTGTAGTCATTTAATGTTCCGGTGTTATAACTAAATCCGGTGATATAGACATTTCCTGATCCGTCCACAGCAATTGAAAACGCCCCGTCAATACTGTTTCCTGTTCCGCCAAGACTTCGCGCCCATTGCAGGACTCCAGATGAATTATACTTAAATGCAGCAAGGTCAGAGTTTGATGTAAGTCCGTTTATTGCCCCTGCAACATATACATTTCCTGATTGATCTAATGCAATCGCACTTGCACTGCTGACTGCAGAGGTATATCTTGCAGCCCATTGCTGAACCCCCTCAGAGTTGTACTTTACTGTTGCAGCACTACCGCTGCTGGTGCCTGTTATATATACATTGCCTGCACCATCAACCGCTATATCCTTTGCATCTTCAGAAGCAAAATGATATGATGAAAGCCATTCACGGCTTACCTGCGAAAAAACATTTCCGGCTAAGAAAGATAATGGTATGATTAAAATTAAAAATATTCTTTTTGTCATTTTAAGTTAAAAGTTAAAAGTTAAAAGTTAAAAGTTAAAAGTTAAAAGTTAAAAATTAAAAGTTAAAAGTTAAAAATTAAAAGTTGAAAGTTAAAAGTTGAAAGAGCTTTAATCTTCTTTGATCCTGATTGCTTCCACTCTTTCGCTTTACACACTCCATTAACTCAACACACTCCACACACTCCACACACTCCACACACTCCACACACTCCACACACTCCACACCCGTTCCACACGCTTATTTAATTAAGTTCATCCTTTTCGTTTCAGTAAAATCTCCCGCCGTAATCTTATAAAAATATATTCCGCTTGTAAGACCCGATGCATCGAAACTATATTTGTATGTTCCCGGATCAAGCTCTTCATTAACGAGTGTTGCAACTTCTTTGCCAAGCATGTCATAAATTTTTAATGACACAAATTCCGTCATTGAAATCCCAAATTCCAGATTCGTAACCGGATTAAATGGATTAGGATAATTTTGTGAGAGAGTATAGCTGTCAGGAATTGCACTTGAAATATTTGTAATTCCTATCGTTGAACCGGCATTGTAGTTTACTGTTTTGTTATTCCCGAATTGTGCGCCGTTGACCGTGATTGTACTATATATGATTTCGAATACCGGAAACTTCCTTCCCGGAACAAACCAGATGTATGAAGTCACATTTGTTTCGGTGACAAAAGGTATTCCCGGATTTGAAGAATCTCTTGTTGTGATGTTATATTTCACTCTTAAAGAATTGGAAAAAGAGCCAATGGGCAAATTAATTGTTCCCCATGCATCGCCGCTGACTGTAGTAGTTCCGGTTCTTGTGACAGTGCTCCCGCTAATACTGTAAGTTGCGGACAAATTATCCGAAAAGCCGCTGTTGAATGTAAACGGATACTGTAAATATAACTGCGGATCAGTATATGAAACCAAAAGAGACGGACCTGCCAGACCATTGATCAGCATGCTTGACGATGAAGTAGTTATGTAATTATAATTTGAGTTGTCATTTGTTGAGGCTAAATTTGAAGAAGGGAACTGAGCTGAATAAGGAGTAGATGCAGCCGTTACAAAATTTACGGAAGTCGAGTCCTGCCTGATAAGGTTTAAGAAACTCCAGTTTTGATTTGCACCGGAATTGCCCTGTGTTATATTGTTTGTATCGCAGATGACATAGTTGTCTAAGTCTCCCGCTACAGGATTGTTTGAGCTTGTCAGTGTCATTTGTGCTAAACACTGTGAAGCAGTCAATGTTACGATAAGGATAAATGTTTTCATAATTTGTTTGATTTATTTTTTAAAAACAGAGTTAGGATTATTTGATTGATTTTGTGTTGTTTATAAGAGATGTTTTTCTTTCAATGCTAATCTGATTGTAATATAATTTTACAGCCCTGCTTATTACCGTGTCCTTGCTCGCGTTGATCATCAGCTGTATTTTTTCAATCATTTTATGTGTGGAATCTTTTAGCCGGTATCCTTTTGAAGTTTTTCGACTTGTTCTTTTCTTAATGATCATGCTAATCAGGTTTTAATTTTGTGCACCTTCAAGTGCACTTTACAAAAATACATCATTAAATCCGGTGATAGCAAAGAGAGTTTATTCGGAAACTAATCATGATCATTTGGTGAAAAATCATATATGCATTGATTTATGAGCATTATTAAGGTTATTTTATAATATACAACTAATCAGATAATGAATGATACCAAGCTGATTCAGACTCTAAAGACCTTCACTAAAGATGAGATAAAACTCTTTGAAAAATTTATCGCATCTCCTTTTTTCAACAAAGGCAGAAATCATCTTCCTTTCTTAAATGAGCTTAAAAAGTTTTACCCTTTATTTGAAAATGAAAATTTAACTTCCGAATTTATTTATACTAAATTATATCCCGGAAAGAAATTCAACAAACAGGTGATGTGGAATCAGGTCTCACAGCTTGAGAAGCTTGCAATTGAATTTCTTTTGCAGACAGCTTTGAAGAATAATAAACTGGAAAGATTTATTATTGTATTTGATGAACTATCAAACAGAAATCTGGATAAACAGATGCTGAAAGAAATTGAGACAGCAGATAAAAATTTACCTCTAGTTAAATATGGTAAAGATTATTTCTATTCTAAATGGATCATTGAAAACAATAAAGCTGACTACTGGACTTCACTTAAGGGAAGACTGGATAAGAGTTTTGAGTCAAATATAAACAGCACTGAATATTTAATATTAAATTTAATGGCTGACTTGTCGATCTCGGTTTGGGATCTCCAGATTATTAAGCTGATGTATAATGCAGGTAAGGATATCAGCAACGCAATTGAATATGTCAAAAATCTTGATCTTAAGAAGTTCGTCGAAGCTGCAAAGGAAAATAATCACAAACATGCTCCTGTATTAATGTTTTACTACAATAAAATAATGTGCGCTCTGGATGAAAATGAAGAGAGCTATTTTTTTGAAATGAAGAAATTCTTTGATGATAACTATGATCAGTTTGACAAACTGGAACAAAAGAATACTTTGATTTCCCTCGCAAATTACTGTGCACATAAGATGAGATTGGGCAACCGTAAGTTCCTGAAGTTACTTTTTGAAATAAATAAATTCCGTCTGGAAAAGGGGATTGATACATACGGCAACCGGAGAATTGACAAAGCGCTTTACCATCAGATTATAAGGAACGCACTTTCTTTAGGTGAAATAAAATGGGCTGAGAATTTTGTGAAAGAATTTACTTCTAAGCTTATAAAGGGACATCAGAAAACAATGAGTTCGCTCGCATGGGGTTATATATATTATGCAAAAAAAGAATATGCCAATTCACTTGAGCATCTCAATAAAGTCGGGTTCATTGATCTCAGAGATAAACTTCACGTAAGGATTCTCTCGGCTAAAGCTTACTTCGAGCTGAATAAATCCGAGCTGCTTTATTATTACATAGATTCATCAAAACATTTTATCGGAAATAATGACGAAATAGAAAGTGTCACGAAACAGGCTTATCTGAAATTCTTTAACTATCTGAAGAAACTTCTGACAGTTAAAGAAAATCCTGATCGGGAAAAGCAAAAGGAGCTTAGGGAAGATATAGAACTTGATAAAGTCCTTAGGTTGAGACATAAGAACTGGCTGCTGGAGAAGATGGATCAGTTCATATAGTTCATATAGTTCATATAGTTCATATAGTTCATATAGTTTGTATAGTTCGTATAGTTCGTTTAGTTTGTTTAGTTTGTGTAGTTTGTATAGTTTTACTCAATACCCAATACTCAATACCCAATACTCAATACCCAATACTCAATACCCAATACTCAATACCCAATACTCAATACCCAATACTCAATACCCAATACTCAATACCTATTTCACGAGAATCATCTTCTTCAGCTCCGAAACAGAATTCGAACTCAGCTTATAAAAATAAACTCCGCTGGTAAGTCCATACTGTCCGGCATTAAAAGTCACTGAATAATTTCCGGAGTTATAAAACTTATTGTTGATCAGATCTGCAATAGATCTTCCTGTCGCATCAAATATCTGAAGAGAGATGTTTGATGACTTGCTGATATTGAAATTAATTATTGTTTCCGGATTAAAAGGGTTCGGATAATTCTGCTGCAGCTCGAATCCTTTTGCAATGCTGCTGTTACCGGCAATACTTACTTTAGGAGTAACAGATACAAGGAAGTTATTCGCAAAATTCCATTCGTCTCCGAAGCTCGATGTATCATGATTTACAGAGTTGCCGTTTGCAAAAATTGTATCGGTTACGTTAGGTGTATTCGGCGCAATGTATTTGAAAATAAAAGTGAGTGTATCATTTACAAATAATTTCGGATACTTATGTGTAAGCTCAAAACCGAAAGGTTCGAAAACAGACTCTTCAGTTCTCAGAGTTGTATCCAGAGCAGATGTAATTACGCGTCCCAGGCTCGTAGAAATATCACATCCTCCCGCCTGTTTGGGTCCGTTAGTTATTTTAAGATAATATATTGCAGTATCATTAGCTTCTACCGAAGACGGTCCGGAGATGCCGACAAATACATTTGTTGAGGGATCCAGTCCGTGACATATGCATCCCTGAAGCTGCGGATCTCGGGTTTTCTTTGTCCAGCCGACTATACCGTCCCTTAATGCTAAAATATTCTGATAGATCGAAATAAGGAATACAACGGCTAATAAAGTAAAAATAGTTTTTCGTAGATTCATGATTAAATTAATAAGATTATAATTGATTCAATTCAATTTACTCTTACCTTTTATGATATTCAATTAACTAAATTTCTCTTATCATTCTTAATGGTTTTACTCTGCTTAAAACGTTTCTCTCACAGATTACTTTGATGGTCACAGATTTAAATCCTATTGTTACTTCAATTTTTAGAACCACAAGTTAAATGTTAAGCTTGGTTATGAAAAAATCTGTGTATGTAAACCACAAAGACACTAAGACACTAAGAAAAATATGTTGAAAAAATTATGCTTTGTGCCTTTGTGACTTCGTGGTTTAAATATTTATTTATGTTTTGAGACAAACTCTGAAAAGGGGGATAAAGGGGTTGTTCATAATACGGAGTAAACTATTGAAATTAGAACCACTTTAATAACTTATTTAATAAATTAAAAGTATTTTGGACAGTAATGATATTATTGATATTTAAAAGATTATTATATTTAATTGTATCTATATTGTTAAATCCATAATTTGTATTTGTATTAAAGAAAACAAACCGTTTTATATTTTTTAATAAACTAAAATAAAAATATTATGTGGAAGATTACTTTATTTATTTTATTATTTACAGGATATGCTTTCTCTCAGAATGACTTCATTGGTAAAAGTGATATTACAATAACTGAGAACGGATCCTTAAAAAAGCAAACTGTTCTGAATCCACTGCCAAATAAAGAAGGAAACAGGACTATCATTGATCAGAATGCGTCGCAGCCTGTGAACATGTTTAATAATACAAGCATAAGATGGACATATACTGAGCCTGCCGCAATTGGGGATTTTTGTAAAGTTAGCGGCAACGGTAAATACAGTGTCGTCAGCTGGAATCTCAACAATCACAGAATTTCTCTTTACGGAAACACGGATGCAAATCCTGTCTGGGATTTTGCTACGGATCCAAACGGGTATCTGAATTATATTTCAATATCAGATACAGGCGGTACTGTTAGCGCCGGTTCGTATCGTAATACTTATTTTTTTAATAACACAAGCAATGTTCCTTTTTTCAATTATGATCTTACGCATTTAATTGATACAGGGACAGCCGGTTCACTTGATGTAACAGGTGACGGAAAATTTGTTGTATGTTCAGCAGGAAGACAGGATTCAAGCACTATCTTTGGGTTTAGTACTTCTTCAGGCGATCCTGTATGGAGTAAAAGAATTATTCCCACTGTTCCTGACGGAAGCTTAATACAAGGTGTAAAACTTTCGGGAAATGATTCAATAGTGATCGTTAATACTTACTATGATTTCTATGTATTCAAAACATTTACAGGTGAGCTTCTATATCAGGGACTTATAAGCGGCGGGACACAGACTGTGCAGGGAATAAACGGTGACGGCAGTATTATCGCAATTATAAACTATGTTGGGATTTTGAGAGTATTTCAGTGGAACGGAACAACTTATGATTTATTATTTCAGAATCAGGAACCTCCGGGTATGTTTTATAACTGGTATGCGTGTGTGGATGTATCTTATGACGGAAATTATATTGCCGCCGGTACACTGAATTTTATCTCTACAACTGAAGTTGACGGGAAGATAAAAGTTTTTAAGAAAAACGGAGGAGGAACTCCATTCTGGACTTATTCAAATTGCGGTGATGAAGTATCTGCAGTTTCATTTTCGAAATCCGGAAATATTCTTAGCGCGGCTTCATGGGGTGAATTTAATAACTTAACTGAAGACCTGTATATCTTTAAGACTTCATTAGGAAACGTTCCTGTTTATAAAGTAAACACTCCCGGTTCATTTTTTTGGTGCAGTACATCTGATGACGGAAGAACAGTTGTTGCAAGCGGTAAGGCAGTTCATGCAAGACAATTCGGGAACGGGGGACTGATGTATAATCTTGATGTCGATACGAATGATGTTCCTTCTTCTATAAATCCAGTTAACTCTAATGTTGTTTCGGATTATAAATTATCGCAGAACTATCCGAACCCGTTCAATCCTTCGACAAATCTGGAATTTGGGATTTCGGATTTGGGATTTGTTTCATTGAAGGTATATGATTTGAATGGCAGGGAACTGCAAACACTCGTAAATGAAAACTTATCACCCGGTAATTACAAAATAAAATTTGACGGATCAAACTTATCAAGCGGTATTTATTTTTATAAAATAATTGCCGGAAGTTATACTGAGACAAAGCAAATGATACTTTTGAAGTAAGGACTTTGCCAATTGATATTTTTATTTTACCACTAAGGCACTAAGGACACTAAGAGATGATTATTTCAAACATGAATCTTAGTGTTCTTAGTGCCTTAGTGGTAAAACTACATTTTGAAAATATTATACCAATTTGATTTAATGAAAAAAGTTTTAGCGATCATAGGACCAACGGCTTCGGGAAAGACGAGTGTATCTGTTGAAGTTGCAAAATTAATTAACGGAGAAATAATTTCTGCTGACTCTCGTCAGGTTTATAAGCAAATACCCATCGCTACATCACATCCGTCGCCTGAAGACATTAAAAAGGTTAAGCATTATTTCATCAATGAATTAAATCTAAATGAAGAATTCAACGCAGGTGAATTTGGAACAAAAGGACGTGAGATCATTAAAGATATTTTCAGCAGAAATAAACAGCCAATAATCGCAGGCGGCAGCGGGCTTTATATTCGTTCACTTATTGACGGATTATTTGAAGAAGAGATCGAAGCAAGTGAAGTCCGGGATGAACTTTATGAGAAGATGAATGAAAAAGGTAAAGAGTATCTGTATGATGAACTTGTTAAGATTGATAAGAGATCTGCGGACACTATGATCCCTCAGAATTTCAGAAGAGTAATAAGAGCGCTGGAGGTGTATTATGTTACGGGAAAAAAGATATCCGAATTTCAGAAAGACAAAGTAGAAATTGATTTTACTGCTGTTCAGATCGGACTGATGTATGACAGGAAACATTTGTATCAGAGAATAAATGAAAGGGTTGATAAGATGCTTGAGGATGGATTGATCGAAGAAGCGCGAAGACTTAAGGAACAGGGCTTTGATTATAAAAAATATTACTCATTAAATACTGTCGGTCTGAAAGAAGTGTTTAAATATTTTGAAGGTGAATATGATTACAATGAAATGGTAAGATTGATAAAGCAAAACACAAGGCGTTATGCAAAGAGACAGCTTACATGGTTCAGAAAGGATAAGAGAATCAAATGGTTAGAATTAAAAGAGGGGATTGACGATTTGGAGACTGCAGAAAAGATTGTTGAAATCCTCAAATCAGATTTGGGATTTGGAATTTCATTAAATTTGAAATTTGAATTTCGGATTAGGAATTTCATTCCATTTGGAATTTGGGACTTCGGATTTGTGATTTCTTACTTTCATTTGAACTATTCTACTAAATCCTAAATCCCAAATCACTTAACCGTTAAATTACCATATCCAAAATACCAAATTGAGAAAATTCCAAATCCGCAATTCCAAATTCCAAATTGATAAATCAGGATATGGCTTCGTTCATCAGATACTGTGTCACCAGCCTGACGCCTGCGCCGGTTGCATTCTTAGGAGTGTAATCCTGTTTATAATCACGAATGGCAGTTGCTGCAATATCAATATGCGCCCATGGATAATCTCCGATAAATCTTTTCAGAAACATTCCTGCGGTGATTGTTCCGGCCTGCCTGGTTGTATTTGCATTCCTGACGTCTGCAATATCCGAATCTATCATTCTGTCATATTCATCCCATAAAGGAAGCTGCCATACTCTGTCATAAGATTCTTTTCCTGCTTTTGAAAGTTTGTCAATAAGATCCTGATCATTTCCCATCACAGCTGAAGCAACATTTCCAATGGCAATCACTACAGCGCCTGTAAGTGTTGCAAGGTCGATTACAGATTTCGGATTGAACTGTTTCGCATAAGAAAGCGCGTCTGCAAGTATGAGTCTTCCTTCAGCATCTGTATTATCAATTTCAATTGTCATTCCGTTATGGGCAGTGATGACATCACCGGGTTTGAAGGAATCACCGCCGGGCATGTTTTCCACCATCGGTATAAGCCCGATAAGATTTATCTTAAGACCAAGCTGTGAAACAGCTTCAACAATTCCTACAGTTGCTGCGCTTCCGCACATATCCATTTTCATATTAGCCATTCCCGATCCGGGCTTCAGAGAAATACCTCCGCTGTCAAATGTAACACCTTTGCCTATGACTACATACGGCTGCTCGTTCTCTGCAGCTCCATTGTATCGCATAATTAAAAATCTCGGTTCTCGTCTGCTTCCTCTTGCAACTTCAAGTACGCCGCCCATTCCGAGCTTCTGAATGTCCTCTAATGTAAGTATCTTAGTAGTGTATTTTTTATTTTGTGATCTATCGGCAATTAAGTTACAGTAAGATTCAGGATATAAAACATTTGAAGGTTCATTGCCGAGATCTCTTGCGAAGTTAGTTGCGTTTCCGATAATACCGCCTGTTTTAATTCCTTTTCAATTTCCTTAGAATATTTCTCAAGCATTTTTTTCTCAGTAAAGAAAACCGCTTCCTTTATGGTAGCGCTTTCCTTCTTTTCCTTCTTTGTATAATACTTCCCGAAGAAATAATTTCCAAGGATACATCCTACAGCTTCAGCTCTTGCAATCTCCTCAAAGTTTTCCGGTAGAGTTTCATCGTGAAGTATTTCAACTGCGATCTTTTTTACTTTAATATGATTTGCCTTCTTAATTCCTTTTGAAACAGCGATCCTTAATTTCTCCATACTGATCTTTTCCTTTTTTCCCAGTCCGCATAAAATAAGTCTGCTCTTATTGGTATAAATTAATTCCGCCTGTCCTTCCTTACCCTTAAAATCTTCAAGACTTATCTCAGCAATTTTTGTTTTCAGAAGTCTTTGAATGAGCTTTATTTCATCATCAAGCAGCTTTTTATCCTCATAACAGAAAAAGATATATGCATCAGCCTTTAACTTTTCAATTCCGGTCTTTTCAAATGTTACTTTCATTTTTATAATATTTAATTATTTACAAATTATTAATTAATTAATGAATCCGAAGGATTATTACATTATCGGATTTGTTCAGATCTAGGGGCTATCTCAAACCTTGAAATATTTTTAACACAGAGACTCAGAGACACAGAGATTTTAATTCTTGCTTAAATTCCCTGTGTCTCTGTGACTCTGTGTTGTGTCTTTGGTTTTTAGACAATCTCAATTTTTTAATGCTATCTTCTGTAAGTGTTTGATCCTTCGGGATGAATCTAATAAATCTTACGAATCTTATGAATCTTATGAATCTAAATAGGTCTGGAGTTTTTTTATAATTTCGTTTTTTAATTCCGGCATAGTTACATTCTTAACATTCGCTCCCGCAGCATTTTTATGTCCGCCGCCTTCAAATACCTTTGCAAGTTCACTGACATTGATATCACCTTTGGAACGGAATGAGATCTTGATATTGTCTTTTAATTCTACCAGTACAACTCCGATCTTTATCCCGAGTATGTTCATTATAATGGAGGAAAATCCTTCCACGTGATCTATGTTAAGTCCCAGGTCTCTGAAATCTTTCTGAGTTACGTTTCCGATAACGACTTTGTTGTCATAATAAAATTCAAGACTCTCAATGAACCTTGCCGAGAGTTTCAAATTCTCCATTGTTGTAACCGCATAAATATTTTCATACAGTGACACCGGGTCTGCGCCTTTTCTGATAAGATCCGCACACATAACAAATACATCCGCATCTGTACGCGGATGTCTGAACGAACCTGTGTCCGTCATTATCCCGACATACAAAGCCGATGCAATATCCTTTGTAATGAATTTATCATTATCAGCTTTGATGTAGTCGTAAAGTATGGAGCAGTTTGACGGGTATTCAGTATTTGAAATATATGCCGAATACAATTCAGGCTTTATGCCTGTATGATGGTCAATGCAGATCTTCTTTGCCCCGGAATTTCTTATAGATTCTTCCATCGAACGTGTACGCGAATATTCATTTGTATCAAGTATAATAATTAAATCAGCTTCTTCTATTAATTTTGCATTCTCTTTTTCATTCTCCAAAAAAACTTTTATGGAATTATCTTTATCAAGAAATTTCAGATTGAAGGGAGTAGGGGAGTGATTGATAATGACAGGTGATTTACTCTTTAGCTTTAGATATTCATAGAACGCTATCACGCTTCCGATGGCATCTCCGTCAGGAACTACGTGAGTGGTCAAAACTATTTTGTTGCTTGAATCGATTATACCCTTTACTTCTTTGAAGTTAGATTCCAATTATCAGCTATTATGTGCGAAACGTGTAAAATAGCCTATATTAAATTTTTTAACAATTGAATTATTTAGTTTTTTTTGTTTAAGCCGGTTGATTTTCCTTCAGACATAAGCTCAAGCACATTTCCATTATTGTCAAAGAAATGAACTAGTGATTTATTTATTTTATCCATGTAAAAGGGTTCATTCAGAAATATTACCTCTTTGCTTTTTAATTCTTTATAAGCAGCTGTAACATCATCCACCGCAAAGCAAAGAAGACGGAATCCCTCATATTTTAAAAGATCGTATACTTCTTTCGGCTTTTCAAAGGGCTTCGCTATACCATCGCCTACAATTTCAATACTAAAACCATTGATATCATAATAAGCGAAATTTAATCCATCATTTTCCCAGCTCAATTTCTTTGAAGCTCCAAGAATATCCTGATACCATTTACATGTTTCATCAAAATTGGAAACTCTTATTAATACGTGATCAGCTTTTAATGTTGTTAATGAGCTCATTTTTTTTTGTTTGGTTGATAAATAATTTCATATTTTTACAAATATACTATATTACAATCTTTTGCAATATGCATTTCTTACTGTTTTAATTTCTGAATCATTGCGGATTATAACTCAGCGCAAAACCCCCCAAAATATTTCTTCCCAATCAAAAGGAAACGATTATCATTTTAAATTCTTAATTAGTAAATTTGACAACTTTATTTTAAATGAAAGCAGTAGAGTTTAAAAACATTTCAAAGAGCTTCGGTAACTGCATTGCTAATGAGGACATCTCATTCGGCATAGAGAAAAACTCCGTCCACTGCATACTCGGGGAGAACGGCGCCGGGAAATCTACTCTCATGAAAATGCTTTTCGGTATTTATAAACCGGACAATGGTGTCATAAGAGTTTTTGATAAGGAAGTAAGTTTTACTTCACCTCACGACGCCATTGATGTAAAGATAGGAATGGTCCATCAGCACTTCATGCTCATTGATGATTTTACCGTTCTCGAAAATGTGATACTCGGGAATGAATTAACCAAAGGAATTAAGATTGATTTCCGCGAAACAAAGAAACTACTGAATGAACTCATTGACAAATATAATTTAGGATTAAATACTGATAAGAAAATTTCGGAGATCAGCATCAGCGAACAGCAGAAAGTCGAAATACTGAAATTGCTTTTCAGGGATTCTGAGATCCTTATCTTTGATGAACCAACGGCGGTACTATCGCCAATCGAAGTGAAAGAGTTTTTTAAGATCATTGATGAATTTAAATCTAACGGTAAAACAATAATTCTCATTACTCACAAGCTGAATGAAGTAAAAGAAATTTCAGATAAAGTATCAGTATTAAGGAGAGGGAAGCTTGTCTACGAACAGGTAAATGACAGAAAACTCGATATTGAAACACTGAGCCGGACAATAGTCGGTGAAGCCGCATTAATTACTTTAATAAAGAGTGAAGAAAAAGAACACTTGAAGGATAATGACGAAGAAGTTCTGTCGTTAAAGAATATTCATTATGTCAGAAATAAAGTTAAAGTACTGGATGAACTGAACTTACAGCTGAGGAAAGGTGAGATACACGGTATCTGCGGAGTTGAAGGCAACGGGCAGAATGAGATTGTTGATATAATTACCGGGCTTCAGAAAGATTATACAGGAGAAGTACTTAAAAAAGTAAAAAAGATCTCACTCGTTCCTGATGACAGAATTAAAAAAGGGATGATCAAGGAATTCACAATCGGAGAGAACATTTTTCTGAAAGACGAAGAAAAAAACATCATTACAAAAAGCGCTTTACAGAAAATCTCGCAGAAGATCAAAGATGATTATGATGTTCGGTTGGGAGATATAAATTCCAGTCTCAGTTCTTTATCGGGAGGCAATCAGCAGAAGGTAATTGTTGCAAGGGAGATCGAGCTTGATAATGCTGTTCTGATCTTTTCACACCCGACAAGGGGAGTCGATATCAATGCTACTTTATTCATACATTCCAAAATAATAGATGAGAGGAATAAAGGGAAATCCATTCTTCTGATATCGTCAGACCTTGATGAGCTCGTCAGTCTGTCTGACAGGTTAAGCGTGTTGGATAACGGAAAGATCGTAAAGACTTTTGAGCCGGGTGAATTAAATGTTCCCGACAAAAGTGAGATCAGTCTTGAAATGGACATTGAAACATCAAAGCCATTGTATGAACAAATCGGAAAGTTAATGATTGGAATTACTCAGTGAGCATTAAGACGAAAATAAATTTAATATCAGTTTCCTTATCACTTGCAGTTACTCTCGTCATTGTCTCATTGCTTCTTCTCTTTATAAATCAAAACCCCGCGGAGATATTCACGATAATATTCAATGAAGTATTCACAAGCGGATACGGAATAGGGCAGACATTATTCAAAGCCACACCTTTGATAATATGCGGATGCGGGCTGGCGATTTGTTTTCACGCTTCGCTGTTTAATATCGGCGCTGAAGGTCAGCTCAATGCAGGATCGTTTATAATTGCAATAGTTGCTCTGAAGTTTTCATTCCTTCCTTTTCCGTTACTCTTATTATTATGCATCGTTTGCGGATTCATTGTCAGCGGAATATTCGGACTGATACCTGCTTACATCAAAGTAAAGAAAGGCGTGAATGAGGTCATCACAACCATCATGTTCAACTTCATAATACTCGCTCTTGTAAATTATTTTCTGCTGGAATTCTTTGCAGTGAAGGCAACAATGCGCACGGAAAAGATTGCTGAGACCGATATGCTATTCAAGTTGTCGGACTATATACCATTCTTTAACGGATCATCTTTAAATGCGGCATTTCTTATCGCAATATTAGTTTCTATACTTACTTATGTACTTATCTATAAAACAAAATTCGGATACAGGCTTCGCGCTGTCGGATTCAATGAAACAGCTTCAAGATACATTGGACTTAAGACAGACAAAATAATTCTTATTGCTTTTTTTCTCGGAGCAGGTATTACGTCTTTAGTGGGGATTAATTTTGTTTTCGGATACAAAGGTTTTTACGAACTTGGATTTTCGAATAACGTCGGCTTCACTGCGATTGCAGTTGCATTGCTTGCTAAGAATAATCCAATTGGAGTAATATTTTCATCACTGCTTTTTGCAGTGCTGGATTACGGCGGGTTGTCTGTTAATCAACTTGTTCCGAAGGAAATAATGCTTGTTGTACAGGGGATAATAATATTAGCGATACTTTCGATAGACAGGCTGGTGAATAATTATTATGAAATGAAAAATTAAACAACTCTTCTCCTGTCTGATACCATTTACCACAGAGAAGAGCGGAGAGCACAGAGGTGCACAGAGATTGTATGATAAACACTTTAATTAATAAATTATTAAGTAGAAACTTCTGAAAAATCAAAAAAGCTGTCATTCCCGCGTGCTCCTGGCGGGGGTACCCTCTGGGTCATCCAATCAATAAAATGTGATTCTAATTCAAAACCTGGTGATTGGATCCCCGCTAAAAGCACGCGGGGATGACAGTAAGGGTTTTTCGGAAGGCTCTAAGTAATGAAATATTCAAATTTGAAAATAAAATATAAAAAAATAATCAATAGTTACTTTGTGAAACTCAGTGTCCTCTGTGCTCTGTGGTAAATATTAACCGGAATAATTCTAAATGGAAATAGTTACTTCAATATTATCATTAACATTTCTCGCACAGGTCCTGCGGCTGATGACTCCGTTCTATCTGGGAGCAAGCGCAGCTAATTTTTCCGAAAGGGGAGGAGTAATTAATATTTCCATTGAAGGGTTCATGAATCTTTCTGCGTTCAGCTTTGCTTTGTTTTCAATTGTAACACATAATCTTACTTATGCAATAATTTTAACAATATTCGTTAACTTATTATTCAGTATTCTCTTTGCGTTGTTTACAGTTAAGCTGAAAATAAATCAGATCGTAACAGGAGTTGGTTTCAATTTACTCATTGCAGGGATCACAAAATTTTTAATGGTATATATTTTTAAAAGTTCGAGTAACACCGAGCGTATTGAAGGGTTGCCGGATCTCAATTTATTCGAATCAATCCCGGTTCTCAACGCTGTCTTTTCAGATTACATTACCATTTTCTGTTTCGCTTTAATATTTATTTCCGGATTCGTTTTGTATAAAACAAAATTCGGACTGCGTCTGCGGTCTGCAGGTGAAAATCCGTGGGCTGCCGAGAGTCTGGGAATAAAAGTCAGAAGATATAAATTATACGGAGTAATGATCAGCGGATTTTTAAGTTCGCTTGCAGGGATATGGCTTGCGTCGGGACAGAACTCATACAGCGACGGAATGATTGCGGAAGAGGCTACATTGCGCTTGCTGCAATGATAATAGGTAAATGGAAACCTGTAAACATTTTCTTCGCCTGCTTAATGTTCTCTGCATTTGAAGCGCTTGAGATCACGTTGCAGGTATCGGGAACAGACATACCGTCACAGTTCATACAAATGCTTCCTTATATTATAACAGTTCTTGTACTCATCGGATTTATCGGAAAGACCAAACCGCCCGCTGCTGATGGAGTACCTTTTTAATTACTAATTACTAATTACTAATTACTAATTACTAATTACTAAATAGAAAGTTGAAAACAAAGCTTGTCATCCCTCTTCAATCCAATATAACTTTTATAATCAAAAAATTACATTTGCTGCTTCAAAAAAACATCTTGATTCGGATTTTCATTTCACAATCTGATTACATTTGCTCCATTTTTTAATTTGTTTTTCTTTTGAATAGAACCTGTATCATTAGTTTGGACCAGAAAGCTGCCACTTTTGTTCTGTAAATCCTTTTACTTTTTTATTTAATGAAGCTATATTTTTAACAGATTGTTCGAACTCCATTGTACAAAGTCCCTTTTTCCGCGGCATTAATGTGGGATTATTATAATCGTTCTCAAGATTTAATGATTGATTCCCGCCATATAGCACGCGGAAATGACAAAGGGAGTTATTTCAATTTAATGATTAAGGTAGGAACGATAAAAATACTTTGTTCTCAAATATAAGAAAATGTAAGTTGAACAATTTCTAAAAAAAAAACCGAAGCAATATCTGCCCTTGCTTTTCATCAATTATCATAAACTACTAACTATTAACTTTAACTACTCTATTAACTCTAACTGCTAACTGCTCAGTATCTCTTATTAGTTAATGCCTTATACTCCGGCGAGGAAAATCCATACTTTCTTTTCACATGCACCTTAGCTCTTTGTGCGCGGTCTTTCAATCCGCCTTTGTCATTGAAGTAGTGAATGATGCGGCTTCTTTCAGTTACATATTTTGTTTCTGCCGAACTCACTGAAGACAATATACCGGCAGCTTCCGCTTCAAACGCTTCAAGCGCTGACATTGAAATTAATGGATCTGACGGATTATAGAATTCATAGTTTCTCAGCAAGCCTGTAAGAGACCGGAAATTTCCCAGCTTGGATTTATAATCCTGTCTTGAAACAGAATTGAATTCCGGTTCAGGTTCACCTTCTTTTTCTCTTTTAATGTTATTTGTTTCAATCTTTGAATGATCAGAGATATTTTCTCCTGTAATGACTTTTACAATTTTGTCCACCTGGTTCCATTCATCACTGTCTTTGCCTTTCACTTCACAAATTTCTGCGCGTACGTCTTTACTTATTCGGTCAAGCTTTGTAAAAACATCTTTAGCCTGCTTGTTGGCAGTGGTCAATGCGCCGGTTGATGTCTTGAAAGGTGTGATCGCATCGTCTACGAGGTTTACGAAACTTTCAAATGTTCCGGCTTTTATATCCTCTGAGGTTGGTGAGTATAATGAATATTCT
The DNA here is from genome assembly GCA_016710985.1 of Ignavibacteria bacterium. Taxonomy (GTDB): domain Bacteria; phylum Bacteroidota; class Ignavibacteria; order Tepidaquicellales; family Tepidaquicellaceae; genus JAGPCH01. Next base: position 2,997 of record JADJTX010000038.1, on the reverse strand, counting down.
TTTAATGAAGTAACGAGGTCTTTATTGTTCTTCAGCCTTGCTTCCAAAGAAGCGCTTCTATTGTTTGCCATAATTGTTTACTAAATTTAAATTTATAAAAATTTTTGTTGTTGTTATTGCCGGCTGATTTTAATTCCGGATATATGTTCATGTGATCCGGTTGAAATCAGCCATGGTCAGCATCTGTAACTAAGTGACCTTTAAAATTTTAATTTTTAAATCAGTAAGGAAATTATGGAGGGACGCCGCAATAGCGTTCAATGATACCGTCAAAGATCTTTCCGCGGTAAACGAGCGGGATGTTTTTGATTCGCCGGCTTTTCTCTGAGATAAGCAGTAACAGCTTCACAATACACCCGCTGCTGTCTGTGATTATCATCAGAATGAGCAGCGCCGTGCTGCTTCTGTTTATTTCGAATAAAATATTGTTCGAGTAATGAAGGTATGAATCTGCAGTCGTAAAGAATTCGTCAAGAATAGTAATATTATTTCTCCCTTTGTTAACATAATAGCCGATCCCGTAGCTCTTATTGCCTGATCTTTTAATATTTGCTTTTGAATTCTTCATTGCCGGGTTTGAATTCTTATTTGTTGATTTGGTTTTGGTCATTATTACTTTTGAATTCTTGATTACTGATTCTGAATTCTTGATTACTGATTCTGAATTCTTGATTACTGGTTCTGAATTCTTGATTACTGGTTCTGAATTCTTGATTCCCGGTTCTGAATTCTTGATTCCCGGTTCTGAATTCTTGATTCCGGGTTCTGAATTCTTGATTCCTGGTTCTGAATTCTTGATTACTGATTCTGAATTCTTGATTCCCGGTTCTGAATTCTTGATTCCGGGTTCTGAATTCTTGATTACTGATTCTGTTCCGGTCATTACTGCTTTTGTTCTGGTCAAAGTTGCTTCTGATCTGTTCATTACTGCTTCTGAACTGCTGACCATCACCCCGTCTCCTGATACATTTCAATCAGCGCTTGCTGAGTTATAAATTGTTTGAGAAAATATTCTTCCTGATAGTCATTCATTCAGTTAGGCAAACTTTAAAATTACTGTTGAAAATGTCAAGCAATATTTTTTTGGACTCAAGGTTTTGAAAAGGGGGAGTCATCTATGGTGACCAAAAAGTTTGCATAATGTCTTCTATAGATTTTATAAATTAGAACATGCAAACTTTTTGGAAACCAACAGCGGCGGATGAAAATTTAAAAAAAATACTTCGATAAGACCTGGTTAGATGTGTATAATCAACGTTTTTAGACGTAATTCATCATGGTTAAAAAATTATTTTTATTATTTTATTTTGGATTGACATTGGCTTCGGTAGCTCAAAATAAAACAACACAAAAGTATATCTATGAAAATGATCAAATCAAGCTGGAAGTTGCAACAGATAAAATAGAATTTTTTTCTTTGGATACTCTTGTTATGAAAATAAAAATAGAAAATGTTTCTAGCGAAAACATTTTTGTATTTAAAAAACCAAGACTAATAATTGTTAAGGGTAAAGATAGCACGTGGACAAAAATAGTTCTAAATTACAAATATGATTATTTCTCGGATTTTGAAACTTGGGAAGAAATGTATGCTATAGAACCAAATGATTTTAGAAAATTTAAACTAAAAATTAGTATTGATTCATTATTGAAAATTGGGTACAAAAATTCTATTCGCATGAATTTCGGAATTGGTTACATAAGCAGTATCAACGACATCAAAAAATATCAATACCTAACTACAATAAAACCAAAATATAAAGAGGATTCAATAATCGTCAGCGCAAAAGTTTTAAATGCTGCTCTTAAGAGAGAAGCTTTTGAAATTTTCGGAATAACTCTATCTAGTTATTAGATACAATACACTTGGAGTTTCAAATCCTATCGTTATGACGTAAGAGGGAGGGTGATAAAGATGTGGAATATTTCAGAAGCCGCGGATGGTGTTGCTTTATCCACCAACCGACGTAATGCCGGGACGAGTATAGCTCGAAGGAGATGTTTTGAACAATAGAATATTTCAAAGCGCTTCGCCGGTGGAGAGTTTTATTGTTGAAAAAAGTTTGCACAGTGTGTTATAAATTTTATAAATTATAATACGCAAACTTTGATTTAACATTGTAACATGAATGTTTTGAACGAATAGAATATTTTCAAAACTCTTCGCGTAAATTTTTTTTTGTTGGTGACCAAAAGTTTGCACAATGTGTGTTATAAATTTTATAAATTAGAATATGCAAATTTTTGGAACACCAACGACGGCGGGGAAAAAATAATTAAATAATACTTAACAACATGTCTTATGGCTAGAAGAATTTATTTGTTGCTAATATTTATTCTAGGCTTGAATTGTTGCTGCAATAAATCACCCGAAAATAATCTATCAAAAATGAACTTCGAGGTTTTTTTTGAAGATTTAAAAAAATCATCATTAATGAAATATGATGGTGTAAAATATTTTGGGCCTCAAAGAAGTAACTATGTAATTTCAGGAGATTCTTTATATTTTTCATTCAATGTGGACATGAAAAATTATACATTTGATTCGGGTTCTTTAAGCATCCCAAACGGAAATAAAAAAACGGATTATCATCAATTGATTAATTATTATTTAAGTGAATGTAAGAAGAACAATATACTCGGATTTGAATTTAATGATTCTACAAGGATAAATTTTTTTTTCAATGTAGAAATGATTAATCCGGAGACTCTTCCTTACTATAAAATTCAGAATGTTAATAAAGAGGAAATATATAATGTAGGTGTTTTGATGCATGAAACAAATAATTTTGAAAACACAAATCCTTTTAATTATTTGAAGCCAGTAAAAGTTTCCGAAAACTGGTACTATTATATAACTTATTTTAAGACAAAATATGATTAACAATCAACGGAACACAATACACATACGACGCTAGCAGAAACATGACCCGTGATGTATCCCCGTCAGAGTGTTGCTTTTATCCACCAACCGCCGTAATGCCCGGACGAATACAG
>JADJTX010000037.1 GCA_016710985.1 Ignavibacteria bacterium | reverse complement strand
AGGCAAGCCAAGAACATGAGGGAATGATAAATTGGTTAAATGGATGTTTACAGAATAATTAGATATTATAAACTTTTTTTATTAAAATAGTTCAAGTTGCTGAGGAGGAGGTTTGTTTTTTTTCTTCTTTTCTTTTCCCGTAGAATATTTCTATCTCACCGAATTGTTTGTCTGTAATTCTAAGAATTCCAATATGTCCTTTAGGCGGAAGAACTGATTTCACTCTTTTACGTGAACGTCCGTATTTTCTCTGCTCATACAATGTCTTGTATAAATAGAAAACTGAAACATACTGAAGCCGTCTTTCATAATGGCTTTCCTGAATCTTGTATAATTGATCCTGTCTTTTTTTGTATCTGTCGGCAAATCAAAAAATACTAAGATCCACATAATTCTGTATTCGTCTAAACGCATAATTCAATTTTTTGAAAAAATATTTAATTTTGTCATTCTGAGCGAAGCGAAGAATCCAATCAAAACCAGTCTTTGCTCAGATCTTCCCAATTTGGATTCATACTTTCTATTAATTCTATTTTCCTTTTTCTAAGCCATCCTTTTAATTGTTTTTCTCTTGCAATAGCATTGTTCACATAATCGGTTTGTTCATAATATACAAGATTTGTAACATTATACTTTTCCGTAAATCCTTTAATTGATTTTTGTTTGTGCTCCGTAATTCTTCTCATTAGGTCATTTGTCATACCTATGTATAGTGTTCCATTTCGTTTGCTGGCAAGTATGTATACGTAGAAAGTTTTTTTCATAATTTAAAAGTACTGGATTCTTCGCTTTGCTCAGAATGACAAAAGTACTGGATTCTTCCGCTTTGCTCAGAATGACAAAGTACTGGATTCTTCGCTTTGCTCAGAATGACAAAGATTTTGGATTCTTCGCTTTGCTCAGAATGACAAAAGTACTGGATTCTTCGCTTTGTTCAGAATGACAAAGTACTGGATTCTTCGCTTTGCTCAGAATGACAAAGTACTGGATTCTTCGCTTTGCTCAGAAGCACAAAAGTACTGGATTCTTCGCTTTGCTCAGAATGGCAAAAGTACTGGATTCTTCGCTTTGCTCAGAATGACAAAAAAGTACTGGATTCTTCGCTTTGCTCAGAAAGACAAAAGTACTGGATTCTTCGCTTTGCTCAGAATGACAAAAATTAATTAATGAATTCCGGATAAATAATTTTCTTACTTTCGCCTTCATAGCATTTGGATGGGGAAGCTGTCGTTCTCTGAAGTCCGACCATCAACGGACTTCTTTCACCGTTAATGGAAATATCCATTGCAGGTATTTTTAAAAGTTCTCTTTTTATTTCAGTATTCAGATCATAATAATCATATCCTGAATTTATAATTTCACAAACTGTTTTGTCAACGAATGGTCTGTAGGGTTCCATAATATCATCTGCGAGGCAATAGGCGTTATATTTATTTCTATGATGAATTCCAAGTGTCGGAAGAAGTCCTGATGCAACAAGTCCTCTTGCTACAACTGCCCGAAGAATTGCATATCCGTAATTTAAAAGATTATTCGGAGGTTCGCCGAATCTGTCACGTCTGAATTCCATTTCATCCGGAAATAAATTCTTCCAGTAATAAACTGCTGCTCTTGCTTCATAATTTTTTGTGTCGCCGGAATTAACCTGCTTTTCCCAATTTATCATATTACCGGTAGTTATTCCAAATTCTTTAAGCAGTGATGCCTGATTATGTATTTTTGAAGAAACTGTCTGCTGCCAGAGGTTTTCCAAGCGGGATTGATGAATTAATCTGAGCTTTGAATTTTTTCCGACTGAACGTGGTTTCCGTCAAGATTCAAAAGTAAACCGGTTGGATGATGTTTGTCATTGCAGAAAATTACTGCTACATTATTTTCCAGTAATTTTGAGATCAGATATTGCGAGGTGCTTACACCGTGATGATCAAGAATTATTATTCCTATATCTTCTACAGGAATTGATTCTTTTTGAAATTTACGTTTTAAGTATTTGTCTTCTTTTTCAATTTCTTTTTCTCCGGTGTGAACATTAAAACTATTCTCATCAAAAATAATTGCGGAATCAAAATTTCTATGCTCAATTATGAGCTGTTCATCTTTGAAACTAAGATATAATGGATTTCCGAAGTAGAGGGTTCTTTTGATCATATTGAAACATATTTAAAAATTAAAAACATTCTTCACCAATTTTCTTAACATTTCCTAAAGCATCCAATTTTATTTTAATTGCTTTAAATCCTGTATGTAAAATCTTTATAAATCTCCATGAGTTATATACTTATCTGAACTTGTTTTCAATTTTTAACATAAGATAATTTTATAACTCCATATTCATTTTCCTTTCCTGATTCTTTATTTACATCTACTTGTCTATTTAGTTCTGCTACTTTATAGAGTCGAGAATTTATGATTGATTTATCTTTTTGTAATATTTTCACTTTCATTTCTTCGCTTTCATAAAATACAATTAGATCTCCTTGCTTTAACCAATGGCAGTTTTCCATTAATGTAAGATGTTTCTCATTCTTTTCAATTATATCCTCAAATAGATTCATGCCTTTACGTTTTTTTATTTACCGCTTCAAAGAATGACAAAAGTCTAAAATCCCGAGTAATTTTAATTTTCCTTTCTTATCCTTTTCTTTAAGTTCATACAATGCCATAATGTAATTCCCATCAGTTTCGGCATATCTATTTTCATTTACCACATTCTTATTTTCATCTTTAGCTTTTAATTGTACTAGATTTCTAGAATTCTTATTTATAACTCGAACATTTTTAATTACTGGCAATGATTTTCCCTTTTGCTAAGTATTGAACCTTTTGGAAAATCAATTATAGAATACATATATAAGGGATCAGATTCTAAAGACTCTTTACTAAATGCTTTTTCTCCAGTTCCATATTTTACAATTCGCTTTTTTAAAATTTCACGAACATTTTTATCATAAACTTTTTCTAAATCTTCTAATTTAGAAAAGAAACAACTTTAGTAGTTCAATTTGTGAAAATAATGGAATTCGTTTTACATAAACATCACTCTTATTTATACCATACTTTTTCCGGTTCATTCAATTTTCCAAATATCCCATCTTTATGAAGAGACCCTTGAGGAGAATAAGTCTTTTGTACTTTTATTCCTTTTTTTGCTTTGTATTTATTTATTTTTGAATTAATTAGTTTCTGATTTACTTTATGAACTACTAAAATTTCTTTAACTTTTTGTTTTAGAGAATCATAATCGAATGGGCGATCAATCAACTTTCGATTCAAATTTCCATAGTCATCAAATATAGCGATTCCATTTTCTTCTCGGATTCTATTAAAAGTACTTAAATATTGAGTTGTTGATCTGGAGCAACAAGCTATTATAAATGAATCAATTGCGTGGTGACGATGATCACTTCTGTCCTTTTTACCGTTTTTACTTCTGAATTCTTCATACGAAAGAATTATTTCTAAGCATTTCGAAAAGTCTTTATTAAATTCTTTATCAAATCTTGATATAAATTCTTTTGGGAAAGAATTTATGTTTACCCTCTCTTCAAAAGAGTTAGTTGTTATTTTATACCAATTAATAAACTCTTTTCTGAGATTTAAGTATCTTTCTATATAATTATCATTTCACTTCCTGTTTCTTCTTCAAATCGAATTTTATCAAGCAAATCATTGAGTTTCCAATCATACTTTCTTAACTGGGCAGTAGCTGATCCATTTGTGAACTGAACGGAATTCGAAATCTCCAAGAGTTTTTTCTTATATACTTTGCAATGTAAGATGTATTAGAAATTTGATTGTTGGAAAAATCTTTGGTACATTTTGTAATTCAAATTTTTCCTTTTGATTTTGGGAAATCTTTAATTATTTTCTTAAAATTATCTAATTCATTTTTCCATTCCATATATTCGTATGATGTCATATTTCCTTTTCTTTATTAATACTAGAAAAAGTAAGTGTTTTATTAGTAAATGAATCATCAAGAGAGCGACTCAAAGGTATAATATGTTTCTATCTCTATTTCCGAACTAAATAAAGATGTTAATGAAATGACTTTTGAGGAGTATGGGCATATTCTATTACACTCAAGCCAAAGTTTATGTCTTTCATTATCTCCTTTCTTCATTATTTTTTCGAATTCTGTAAACTTTGGATCTTCTTTATCCATACCCATTTCTAACCATAGTTCAAATTTATTTATTATACTATCATACTTCTCAATTTTCCTATAAAATTTAAATTTACCTTCCGATCTTTTTGAATTTAAAAAATCAGCATAATCCTGTCTAGTTTTATCTTTATCTCTATTTTGTCGAAGTATATTTTCTCTTTCTTTTCTAGGTTTCTTAAGTTCTCTGGTAGATTCTATTCTAATTTCCAAATTATCCTTATCTATTTCATCTTTATATTTTTCAAGTATAGCATTTACAATTTTAATAGTTTGAGAAACGGATTTTTCTACAACTGGATTTCTAAGCTCTTGATATTTCAATTGAGTAACTTTTTCTTTTAATGCTACAACTTCCTTAACTTCATCTGCTGATTTCAAATATCCAGCTAATACTTTCGAAGTATATTCATCATTCCTTTTCATCATATAAGGAAGTATTTTTAATTACTTTTGCTGAATAAGACCCGTATTCATTCTCTAATCCGAAATCAATCAAGTTTTCTATAATTTCTTTGTGTTTAATGGATCTTCATTAAATTTCCATTTACAAATTAATGTATCCCTCAGCCATTCATCATCTTTTTGCCATGTAAATATGGTGCCATAATTTTTCAAGTTTGTTCTCCTATATAACTTAGAAAATTCTTCATTACCTAAAGATTCATTAAAAGCATAATAAGTAAGATTTCCTTTAATTTCTTTATCCATTTCTTCATTATGTGTATGGAATATAATTTCCAGTTTGTATCTTCCAATAATTCAATCAAATATTTTTTGTTATTATCCTTTTACTCTTCTTTGGTTTTGAAATATAAATTTTTTCTTTGATTTGTAAATATTTCGCTATTTTTAGTTTCCAATCAATTGGCAATGGTTGATTTACAATGTTTTCGCTTAATGCACTATATCTAAGGTCAGAAATATTTTCCATATCCGGAATTCCTGGTATAAAGGCGAACTGGCTGGAATAACTTTTTGTTTTGTTCGAATTGGCATTTTGATAAATATTTTTCTGAGATCTTAAAGGTCTTTGATAATAAATGCAATAGTTTCTTAAAATCCAGTAATTTGACTTTTTAAAGTCCCTTAATTTGGAAATTTTATCTTCACATTGAAGTTCTTTTATGTTTTCATATTCTTCAAGGCTCCCTGTAAATATATTTGGCTGAATCTTATCGTAAAATTGTTTCTGTGTTTTCCATATCAAATCAAATTCCTTTTGATACATTGCCTTGCAGTATATCGTCCATATTGTCTCCTAATACCTCTACTATTGTACAAAATAATTTCTCCATTTTCATTTAAAGACCTTTCATCAATCAATTCATCAGGATTATGCCATTTTCCTTCTATAGAGTTCATCAGCTTTTCCATACATTTTGAAAAAGTATTCCCAATAGTATTTTGCACCTGATTCATATATATAACCTTGTAAATTCTTGATTCCTGATTCAACAATTCCGTCCTCCTCTGATTTTATTATCTAATTTTTTGAATTACTTTTAAATCCTCTATACTTATTTAATAACAAAAATATTCCTTACCTATTTCTTCAAGAGGAATATTTTTTTTAATGTTCAGATCTTAACTTATAAAGTTCAAATGATTGATATAATTCTTTAACTTTAAAGAGTTTACTAAAATCAGGTAACATGTCTAATGATTTTAAGAAAAACTTCAGTTTATTCCTTCTGAGTTTATATCTGAATAGATTTCTTTTCATACCTCTATATTCGCGTCTTTGTTCATTTTTTGTCTTTTCTTTATTTGATTTAGCATCTACAATAGTGCCTATCGGAAATATATATGCGCCAATATCTATTAATCAATATTGTTTTTTCAGATTCTTTTGCAAAAAGTCCAACCGATTGAGTTTGTTTCCTGCATCTATTCCAATAATGTGTTTCATTTTTAAATTTGATTTATGTTTTTAAATAATTATCTTTATTTAGAAAGCTTATCACAATAAGGATTATTCCTTAGGCATTTAAGCCCTTCTGCCTCGTGCCAGGCATTTTTTCTACAGCTAATTTTATGTGAAAACATTACAACAGTCCCGCCTCCTCAAAGAGTCGGGATTTTTGTTTTACTAAGAATTTTAAGGGGGAGTTATAAACACTATTACAAGGAAAGTTTCAATGTAAGTATAGCTGTGTATATCCTGCCTTCCTGTTTCCATATTTTTGTCTTCGGATAAATATAAATAATCTAAATTTGAAATTAAAGAATATCGGGATGGATAAAAGATTTTTAGACTTTAGGTTGAGGATTTTAGATTTGAATCGTAAAAGCATAATTTAAAAAAGCCCGCATCGCGAGGCGAGCCGGAGAATTACTAATCCGGCATATGCTTTTAACTTATGTAACAGGAATTTTAAAAAACTTTACAACTCAGCAACAGGAATTATTTTTGCTGTTTCCGCAGAAAATTTCTTTCTGATAAAGTAAAAAATTGAAAATATCCTTTGCACGAAAGACTCTGCGGGCATGCTAAAAGATTATAATTTATATTTCAGTAATCCTTTCTTTTTTGTTTGAACTGTTATGTTCCGGCGAACACTGTCCCGAAGATTCCGACTGCAAGCTCTGCCCAGATCAGCAGGAGCGTTGTCAGAATCGCAATACAGATGACGATCCTTAGCCTGGTTTTATTTACTTTTCTCAGTACAAACTCAAACATCAGACCGGTAGCAATCAGCAAAACACCTGCAACAATAAAATCGAACAGAGTCCAGTTCACTTCTTTTGTGAATTGCATCGCTATAAACGGTATGAATAATATAATGGCTGCTGTGATAAAAATTCCGGTAAGTCTTTTGTTCTGGACGATCATAAGTGTTCTTTTCTGTATAAATAAATCTTTTTAAAGTTGAGAATTTAGTCAATCTCTTTTCAATAATAAAAGCTAATTGTGATAACAATTACCCAGTAATTCCAATTTTGTTCAAAACGATTTCACTATAACAAGGGGCTGTCCAAAAAGCCTTCTCTTTCACAAGCCCCCAGACTTTTCGAAAATATTGATTCTTTTGTAGCCGCAAACTTTATGTTTGCGAAATTCAGAAGATTTCACAGTTTTTTTACGCAGGCATAAAGCCTGCGCCTACATTAGTTTTTTTGTTTTCGGACAGTCTGCCCAGCTTTGGAAAGTTCAATTGCGTCGAAATTTCCTCACCAAGCGGCTTGCCCGTCCTCCGGCGTGGAGGCTTGGTAAGGAGGAGCGTGTCTGTTTGGACAGCCATAGTTTTTTGAATACATTTACCATTTATTCACAAAAAAGATCTGAATCAGAAATGAAGACTAAATTATCAAATCATAGTTGTTATAAATAAATATTAATGACTAAGAAAAATTTTAGACAGCACTGTCTGTAAATATGAACTAACGGACTGTAATCTTCTCAAAATTCTTACTGTTTTCAACTTTTTGAGACAAATAATTCAATTCTCTAATAACTTTTGATCTCACATGTTTCGATTAACCTTCGGTGTGTTTCTCAGACTTTCGCTGAATTTTGCGTCACATTCATTGAATTTTACGTCACGTTCAGTTTATTTCGCGCAACATTCAATAAGCTTCGCATTACAATCGGTTAGCTTCGCGCGACATTCAGTGAGTTTCGCGTCACGTTCAGTTCTCTTCGCGCAACATTCACTGAATTTTGCGTCACATTCAGTTGGTTTCGCGCGACCTTCAGTGAGTTTCGCGTCACGTTCGATTGGCTTCGCAGACCTTCACTGAATTTTGCGTCACATTCACATCTCTTCGCATTAAGTTCGCACTACTTCGCAACACTTTCGCACTTCTTCGCATCACTTTCGCACTTCTTCGCATCACGTTCTCACTTCTTTTCATCACGTTCTCACTTCTTTTCATCACGTTCACACTTCTTCGCATTACGTTCGCACTTCTTCGCATTACGTTCGCACTTCTTCGCATTATATTAACACTTCTTCATTTTATGTTCGAACTACTTCATTTCACGTTCTCACTTCTTCGATTTGCATGCACACTTCTATTGACCCCTCTCAAGCTTTCCCGTTAGTGAATGAATCTCTAAACTATAAAAAATAATTGCCTCTGAGACTGGAAGGCTCAAATTATTATTTGTTCAACTTTTTTCTTAAAGACATAGAGACTTATAGTATTAGAGTTTCTGAAGAAAAAGATATTTTGAGACACGATCCTTAGGAGTCTGTCTGAAAACATCTGAACATTTTTCAACATAAAGACTCCCGCCCAGGCGATGCAAGCAGAGTATAGGACGAGATTCCATCTTTTAAAAAGATGGAATCTCTTTCATTCAATATAAAAACTATCATAATTCTTATCATCCTGAACTCTTTTATGGAAATCTACAAATTCCTGTTTACTGCCAAACCATTCGAATATTTTTTCCCGGGGTAATTTAGTTGGTTTATCAGAAAGGATACCTGAGTATGAACTCCATTTATAGTCTTCAATCTTTTTGCAAATTTTATGATGAACGGGATTATGGTGAATATAAGAAATTGCACTTCTTATGTAATTATCATTCAGGATTATTTTCCTTTTAAAGTTTTTTATAAATAAGCTTCCTTTTCTGTGTTCCTGTTTATTAATTGACATTGCGTAGGATATTAAAAACTTTCTGAACTGTTCGCTGATATCCGGTGGAGAGATTCCATCTTTCAAAAAGATGGAATCTCTCCTCCTAATTAATAAATGGAAGTGATTTGGAATCAGGCAATAAGAATAAGTTTCGACAAAATCATATAAGTATTTATTATACTTCCTCAGAAAATAAAAATAATTTTCATTTCTGAAAAATATTTTTTCCTTACTTATTCCCCGGTTAAATATGTGGTAATAATATCCCGGTATTAGCTCCTGTGTGTTTTTATTTGTATTCATGATTATGAATGACCTTCTTTAATTTACTTGAATATTTCTTCCTCATAAAGATGGGATGTCTATTATTGTTTTTTAATACCTAATTTCATATCTAAGATTGAAAATTCTCCTTTTTGAAAGATTCCATCTTTTCAGATTTGCTTGAAAAGCTTCAGTGTCATTAAAAAAGATGGAATCTTATTATTAAAAGATTCCATCTTTCGGGAAAAGCTCAGGCTTAAATGACTTTTAAAAACCAGTGTCATTAAAAGATGGAATCTTATTGTTAAAAGATTCCATCTTTCCAGATTAGCTGAAAAGCTTCAGTGTCTTTAAAAAGATGGAATCTTATTATTAAAGATTCCATCTTTTCAGATGGCTGAAAGCTTCAGTGTCATTAAAAGATGGAATCTTATTATTAAAAGATTCCATGTTTTTTAAAAGGTCATTAAAAAGATGATCTTATTATTAAAAGATTCCATCTTTTCAGATTTGCTTGAAAGCTTCAGTGTCATTAAAAAGATGGAATCTTATTATTAAAGATTCCATTACTTCAAGATCATCTTTTAAAAAGACCATGAACTTCAGTGTCTTTAAAAAAGATGGAATCTTTATGTTATATTTCCAAAACTGGGCGTTCGATAATATCTATATGTTCTTCTTCCACTTCAGTTACAGTCTTACTTGAAAGATATGAATAAATTGCAGGGACAATATATAGTGTCAGGAATCCTGAAAATAACAATCCTCCGACAACTGCAATTCCAAGAGATATTCTGCTGCCCGCACCAAAGCCGAGAGCGATGGGAAGTACTCCGAGTATAGTTGCAAGAGAAGTCATGAGTATCGGACGGAATCTGCTGTATGCAGATTCTTTCGCTGCCTCGAATCTGTCCAGTCCGCCTTCCTTTTTTTGATTGGCGAACTCAACTATGAGATTGCATTCTTGGTTACTAATCCTACAAGCATAATTATTCCGATCTGACTGAAAACATTCATTGTCATATCAAAATACCAGAGTGAAAGCAAAGCTCCGGCTAATGCAAGCGGTACTGTGATAATGATTATAAAAGGATCTATAAAACTTTCGAACTGCGCAGATAATACCAGATAGATCAGTAATATTGAAAACAAGAATACATATAACAAACTTGATGAACTGTCTTCCAGATCCTTTGACTGTCCGGTAAATGACGTGAAGAAATTCTCATCAAGTACTTTATCAGCAATTTCTTTCATTGCTGCATTTCCGTCTCCGAGAGTATAACCCGGCGCAAGTCCTGCGGATATTGTAGCAGACACATTTCTGTTGTATCTGAATCTGGAAGTCGGAACAGCCTGTTCATTAAGTTCTACAAGACTCTCAAGCTGTATCATTTCACCGTCAGCATTTTTTACAAATAGTGATTTAAGATCCGAAGGTTTGTCCCTGTATTCTCTGTTCAGCTGACCAATCACTTCATACTGCTTTCCGTCTTTCAAAAAATAACCCATCCTCTGTCCCCCGAAAGCAGCCTGTAAAGTTTTACCGACATCTTCTACTGATACTTTCAGATCGGCAGCTTTTTCCCTGTTGATCGTAAGTGAAATTTCAGGTTTGTTAATTTTAAGGTTTACATCTGCGAATTGAAGTCTGGGATCATTGTTTACTTCTTCCATAAATTTCGGAAGCATATCAACTAATGTATCAAAATTAAGGGATTCCAGAACAAACTGTACAGGCTGTCCGCCGAATCTGCTGCCGATTGTAGGAGGCTGAGAAATGAATGCTCTTACTCCCGTGAACTGACTGATCACTCCGGATATTTTTTTGAAAACTTCATCCGCAGACTTTGTTCTGTTCTCCGGTCTTTTAAATATATGCTTATCACACCTGTATTAACGCCGGAGTTTCCGCCGCCACCTGCTACTATTTCCATCGGGAAATCAATCTCCGGAATTGAATCTATTACGTATTGCCCGATATCCCGTATATATTTCCGGGTGAATTCGTAAGACGAACCTTCCGGAGCTGTAACTGCAATTCTAAGATTTGATCTGTCTTCCATCGGAGCTAATTCTGATTTCAACTGAGTTCCAACCCAGTATATTAATCCAAAAACAAACAGCATAATTACAAAACTTATCCATCTTATTCATAAAATCTCAAGTGACTTTTTATACGAATTACTCAGCCATACAAAAAACGGTTCAGTTAACCATAAACCAGCACTTCATGCTGTTTCAATAGTCTTGAACTCAGCATCGGACTTAATGTCAATGCGACAAAAGCTGAAATCAAAACTGATCCGGCTATGACAACCGCAAACTCTCTGAATAATCTTCCGGTAAGTCCCTGCAAAAACATAATTGGTAAAAACACTGCTGCAAGCGTAATGGTCGTTGAAACAACTGCGAAGAAAATTTCTTGAACCTTTATATGCCGCCTGCATCGGGGACATGCCTTCCTCGATCTTTGAATAAATATTTTCCAGCACTACAATGGCATCATCACAAACTAATCCTATGGAAAGTATTACACCGAATAATGTAAGTACATTTATCGAATATCCTGCCAGATATAAAATGAAGAATGTTGCGATGATAGAAACGGGGATTGCGATAACAGGTATGAATGTAGACCGCCAGTCTCTTAAGAATAAAAAAATTATTAACACAACAAGTCCGAAAGCTATGAATATTGTTTCCTCCACTTCATCAACGGTTTTTTTCACAAATGTAGTAAAGTCAAAAATTACATTCGCTTCGATTCCTTCCGGTAATTCTTTTTTTATCTCATTGAATCTTTTATTGAACTCTTCCGAGATCTGCAATACATTAGCGCCGGGCTGAGGAAGTATAGCTACAGCAACTCCCGGCAAGCCGTAGCCTTTCAGTTCATTCCTTTCATTCTCCGGACCGTACTCAGCATATCCTACATCGCTAAGTCTTACAATTCCGCCTTCAGTATTTTTTATTATAAGGTTATTAAACTCCTGAGGCTGTGAAAGTCTTCCGAATGTTTTTATTGTAAGCTCTGTATTGTCTCCTTCAATTCTTCCGGACGGAAGTTCAAGATTTTCTTTTTCTAATACTTTCTGAACATCTACCGGAGTCATATTGTAAGAATTCAGTTTTCCGGATCGAATCTTGAGTCTCATTGAATATTTTCTTTCTCCGAAAATTCTCGTCGAGCTACACCTGTATAGTCTGTATCTTTTCCAGCTATTACATTCGCTGCAAAATTATTTACATCTAATATATCCTTTGAATCACTGCTTACAAAAACAATAATTATCGGCGTAGCATCTGCATCAGATTTTTCCACAACCGGATTATCTATATCAGGCGGAAGCTGTCTCAGAACTCTTGAAACTCTGTCCCTCACGTCGTTTGCGGCTGCATCGATATCCTTATCCAAATTAAACTCTACTCTTATCTGGCTCTGCTGCTCTCTGCTCGTACTCGACATTATGGAAATTCCGTCAATTCCGTTTATAGACTGTTCAAGCGGCTCTGTAATCTGCGCTTCGATCACATCAGAGTTGGCTCCGGGATAATTTGTAGAAACGGTAATTATCGGCGGGTCAATATTCGGATATTCCCTTACTTCTAAATTTAACAGCCCTACTATACCAAATAACACAAGCACAATTGAAAGTACAATTGCAAGCACTGGACGCTGAATACATACTGATGATAAAGTCATCTTAATTTATATTTACTATTTTAACTTTATTGTTTGGTTTTAATCTCAAAATGTTGGTTGTAACTAAAGTATCTCCTGAATTTATTCCGGATGTGATTTGTATTTCTTTTTCACCGCGGATACCTGTTTCTACATCTTTGAATATTGCTTTCCCGTTCTGATATAGGATAACACTCTGTCCGTTTAATTTGGGAATTAATGATTCTGTCGGTATCATTATTGAGTTTACAATGTGTTCAAGCTTTAATTTTACTTTTACAAAAGATCCGGGCAGAAGCTTGCTTCCTTTGTTATTAGCGGAAGCTCTTAATACAATTGTCTTGAATTTTCATTAATCAAAGGGTCATATGAAATAACTTTTCCGGTAAAATCCTCATCGTAACCTTCAACATTAAAAGTTATATCCTGCCCGATCGTAAAGAGGCTGATATACTTTTCAGGAATTGAAAAATCCACTTTAACTCTGCTGATATCCTGTATGTTGTCAGAACTACGGCATTGCTGACAAGACTTCCTATGCTGACATTTCTGAATCCTGTTATGCCTGAAAATGGCGCTGTGATTTCTGTCTTTGAAAGTTCGACTTCGAGTACTTCAATGTCCGCTCTTATTTTTTCAATGTTCGTTTCTCTGATGTCATATTCTTCTGCATTGAGTAAACCCTTATCCAGCAACTGTTTCTCTCTGTCCTGTTGTTTTAAATTCAGTTCTTCGTCAAGATCCAGTCTCCTTAATCTTGCCAGTAAATCTGAATCATCCAGTTTAAACAGAACTTTTCCCTGCGGTACATAAGTACCTTCTTTAAAATAAATTCCTGTGATTTTTCTGGTGAGTTCGCTTCTGATATCTACAGTTTCATTTGCAATGATTGTTCCTGTAGTAGAAACTTCATTTTCCAGATCGATAGGCTTTATTACGAATACATCTACGGGTGTTTCCGATTGTTGTGAACCCTGATTTGACGAACCTTGCTGCTTATTCTTATCTGATATAAGCAATTTAGGAACAATCAATAATGCACCGATAATTATTACAATTAGTATAACAGAAATGTTTCTTACGGGTTTATTCAAATTTCTTATGATTTACTTTTTCAAATATACTTATTTATGTAAATATTTGGTAATGTTTAATAATTCCGGAATGAACTTAAATAAGTAATAACCTGACAATTAAAAAAGTAAATAGTTTAATGAAGTTTACAGATTATTTATTCTATACAGGGTTTAAATTTATTAGAGTATTAATGATCATGACTGCCAAGCTCTTCTTTCTTTAGTTCGGATTTCAAATAGAATGTTCCCTTCGAAATAATCTCCGAACCTTCCCTTAATTCTTCAAACGGAATTATTTCAACAAATTTATCATCCGAAATTCCGGTGTTAATCTGATATTTTTTAAAAACAATCCCTTCTTCACCGCTGTGCTCATCTCCTTCCTTATGAGTTTCGCCTTCTGCATGCTCATGTTCTTCTTTTTCTGCATTCCCTTCCTCTCCGGAATGCTCTTCATGAGTTTCGATTTTTTTCCTTTCATCGGTTTTAACAAAGATGTATTTATTTTCTCCTTCGCTTTCTATTGCTGATACAGGAACCGCTAGTACATTGTCATCATTCACATAAATTTTTGCAGTTATAAACATAAAAGGATACAGATCCTGTGATTTATTATTTATTGTTACTCTGACTTTTACAGTTCTGTTCTTATCATCAAAACTTTATTTATAAAAGACACCTTTCCGTCATAAGTTTTATCCGGAGTTGCACCTGATTGAATTGTTACTTTCTGGCCGACTTTTATTCGTGACAAGTCTTTTTCAAAAATACTCAGATCTACAAAAACAGTAGTTGTATTAACAATGTGGAACATATCAGTTGAAGGTTCAACATATTGCCCGATAGTAATCATTCTTGAAACTACATTTCCGGAAATAGGAGCTGTAATGGAATAATTTCTCTGCAGATCTGCCACTGTGTCTGTGTAAATATTATCAAACCTGCTTTTTGAGATCTTATAACTTGTTAACTTCTCTTCAAGTGTTTTGTAATTTGCAAGAGATCTCTTGTAATTCGATTCGATCTCAGCTAAATTTTTCTTTGAACCGATATTGTCACTGTTTAATTTTTGCTGTCTTTCATATTCTTGTTTAGAAAACTCAAATTCATTCTTTGCATTAACATAATCAACCTGAACATTTATCAGATCAGGATTCTCAATCACGGCAAGCGTCTGCCCGGCTCTCACATACGAACCTTCCTTTACATAAATCTTTTTGACTCTTCCCGGAATAATGCTTCCTACTTTCGATTCATTATCCTGATTCATCATAATTTCTCCGTTTACCTTGATGTATCCGCTGATATTCTGTGATTCTAATTTTGTCATCTCTATACCCATCAGCTTGATTTGTTCTTCACTAAGCGCAACTTCGTTTTCATGGTTATCACCTTCTTCCTTATGTTCCGATTCTTCCGAATGGCTATCCTTGCTTACATTATTTACATCTTCTTTGCTGTTACATCCCGTAAAAAAAATTATCAGTAGTGAATTTATTATTGTCATTGCAAATATTCTGTTCATTATCTTATTTTTCATTTTAAATCTCCCGAAGTGAGTTTTTCTAATTTAATTATTGATTGATTATAATTGTAAATTGATTTAAGATATTGTGTTCGTGTTTCGTAAGCAATATTTAATGCCTGTAAATATTCCACATATCCTATTGCCCCTTCATCATAGCTTATTTTTGACTGTCTTAATATTTCATCTGCCTCGTTCAACGCCTGATCATTAAAGAATTTTAATTGTCTTAAACTGTTTTCATACTCTCCAAAAGTAACATTAATTTCATTTTCCAGTTTTTTTCTAAATCCTGTTTCTTCACTTGATGCAATCTTTAATTCATAATCCGACTCCTTTATATTTCCCGATTGTTCCCACCAAAACCACAGCGGAATTCCAAGTCTGATTTCCATTCCCCAGTAGTTATTGTCATTACCAATCTTTTGATTGAAATATTTAAAGCCAATGTCCGGAGCAGTTCCCCTTTTGATAATGATAATTTATTTGAAGATTTTTCCTTTTGGTAATTTAGCATTTTCAATTCCGGATTATTGTTTATAGCTTTCGACAAAAGTTCTGTTTTGTTTAATCTTACTTCGGTAAATGAAATTTCTTCTGCTGGGCTAATATAATATTCTACATTCATAAGAGTTTTTATTTCTGATTGTGAAGATTTAATTTCAGATTCCAGGTTCTTTATTTCATTTTCAAATTTGATCTTATTTACTCTTGCTCCGAGAACTTCAAGATTTGAAGATTCACCGACTTCATATTTTTTCTCTGCTGTAAACAAAAAGTCTTCATATATCTTGTAATTTTCTCTGGAAGTCTTAAGAAGTTCATTCAGTTTGTGAGATTACTTCTTTCCCAAAAAGCAATAAGCAGGAGGTAAATAAAATTAATTTTATTATTCTCATATTTAAGTTTTATTTATAATTTGTAAGTCTTAGACTGTTTAGTATTACTAAAATTGTAACTCCTACATCTGCAAATATTGCCATGACTAAATTACTCAAACCGAAGACCGCGAGTAAAATAAATATGAACTTTGTCACTATTGCAAATATTGTATTTATCTTTATTGTTGAATCTGTTTTTCTGCTTAGTCTTACGAAGAATGAAATTAAACTTAAATTGTCATTCATTAAGCAAACATCTGCCGTTTCAATAGCTATATCCGATCCGGCAGAACCCATTGCAATTCCTATGTCAGCCCTCGCAAGCGCAGGAGCATCGTTGATCCCATCGCCTACCATAGCAACAATTCCAAATTGCTTTATTAAATCTTCAATCTCGGTTGATTTGTCCTGGGGTAAAAGTTTACTTTTTACATTCTTACTTCCGACTTTATTAGCAACGTAAATTGCAGCAAGATCATTGTCACCGGTCATCATCACAGGTGTTATTCCCAGTGATAAAATATTATTTATAGCATTTGCACTGTCATCTTTAATTTCATCTGTTACCGCGATAATTCCTTCCACGGAATTATTTGAACTGAGAACCAATGCTGTCTTACCCGAATTCTGCAGTTCCTCAACCTGTCTTATTACATCTTCCTTTACAGTATGTTCTTCAGTAATAAAATCCAGACTTCCCAAACAATGATGCGAATCAGAACAAACAATGCAGTCTCCCTTAACACCTTTCCCTGTTACCGATTCAAAATTTTTGACTTCATGATAATTTATGTTTTCTGATTTTGCTTTATCTATTATACTTCCTGCAATAGGATGTTCTGAAAAATTTCAAATCCTGCGGCACAGGCAATCAAATCTTCCTTAGTAAATCCGTTAAATGGAATAATATCACTGACGACAGGTCTTCCGAGAGTTATAGTTCGCGTTTTATCCATCGCAATTGCTTTAATCTTTCCCATTGCTTCCAGGTATTTTCCCCCTTTTATCAGCAGACCTTTTGAAGAAGCGTTTCCAACTGCTGAATAAATTGAAATAGGTGTTGATATGACCAATGCGCACGGACAGGCTATAACTAATAAAGTTAAACTCATTAGTAACCATTCATCAAAATTTCCATTAAAAAATAAGACAGGTATTGATAATACTAAAATAGAGATAATTAATATTGCCGGTGTATAGTATGATGAAAATGTATCAATAAACTTTTGAGAGTCAGATTTAGA
Source organism: Ignavibacteria bacterium (assembly GCA_016710985.1). Classification (GTDB taxonomy): domain Bacteria; phylum Bacteroidota; class Ignavibacteria; order Tepidaquicellales; family Tepidaquicellaceae; genus JAGPCH01. Next base: position 19,357 of record JADJTX010000037.1, on the reverse strand, counting down.
TTTCGTTGCGTTAAATGTAAGTTCAATTATTTTTGAAAGCGTAGAGTCCTTTGATTCTTTTGTTACTTTAAATTCAATGTAACCCTGCTTGTTAATAGTACCTGCGTACACGTCATTTCCAATTCTTTTATCAACAGCGATCGGCTCACCTGTAATCATCGATTCATCTACGTATGATGTTCCTTCTGTTACTTTTCCATCCAAAGGAATTTTGTCTCCCGGTTTGACAATTATTATATCTCCTACCTTAATATTCTCAATCGGAGCTTTCGCATTCCCGTTTTTAATATTTGCTGTCTTGGGGAAATCATTTATTAATGACTGGATGGCTGATTTACTTCTCTCAATTCCGAAATCTTCAAGTGTTTCGCCTAAAGTGAATAAAATTATTACAATTGCGCCTTCAGGATATTGTTTCAAATAAAATGCGCCGCATACCGCAATGAACATCAATGTATTTATGCTTTGAAAATTTAATTTTAAAAGATTTTTTACCCCGCTCAGGATTGTTTTGTGTCCAATCAAAATACTTATAGCAGCAAAAACCGGTAGTTCTATGTAATTGTTAAACCGTATATTCAGAATGGACAGGATTTCAAATACTGCTACAAAGAATAAAGCAATCAATAAAAATCTGAACTTATTATTTTTTAATAACTCTTTCATTTATTTGTTTATATTGAAAATTTATTATCAGTTAAGTATCGGAAATTTATTCATGATTTTTTAAATGTATAATCCGGGTTTGTATGTTTATTAAAGATCCCGTAAAGCACAGGCAGTACAATCAGCGTTAGAAGTGTTGATGATATCAATCCGCCTATAACAACAGTTGCAAGAGGTCTCTGAACTTCCGCACCCGAACCTGTTGACAATGCCATTGGTATAAATCCCAGCGATGCAACTAAGGCTGTCATTAATATTAGGTCTTAATCTCGACATCGTACCAGAAATAATTCTGTTGTGAACATCTGTTTCACCTTCTTCTTCAAGACGATTGAAATATGCTATCATAACAATGCCATTAAGTACTGCCACTCCAAACAAAGCTATGAACCCTATTCCTGCGGAAATACTAAACGGCAGATCTCTAACAACCAAAGCGAATATTCCTCCAACGACAGCGAATGGAATTCCTGAAAATACAAGAAGTCCCTGTTTTACAGAATTGAATGTGACGAACAATAATGCAAAATAAAAAACAACGAAACAGGAACAGCTATTAATAATCTCTGTCTTGCGCTTTCAAGATTTTTGAACGTACCGCCGTATTCTAAGATATATCCGGGAGGTAATTTTAACTGCGAGGTTATTTTAGATTTCAATTCATTCACAAAACTTTCAACATCTCTTCCTCTTACATTTCCCTGAATGACGATCCTTCTTTTACCATTATCTCTGGTAATCTCAGCCGGTCCTTCCTTAACATCAATTTCCGCTAGCTCTGATAATGGAATCATAAGGTTATCCGGAGAGGCTACAAGGATACTTTTTATAGCATCAATATTAGTCCTGAATTCCGGATCATACTTAATCACAATATCAAATTTTTTATCACCTTCAAATACAACTCCGGATGTCTTTCCAGCTAATGCCGTTTCAATCACTCTATTAACATCTTCGACATTAATTCCATAACGGGAGATTTTTTCTCTCAATATTTTGATCTGAAGCTGAGGTAAACCTTCGACCTGCTGAACGGAAATATCTTCAGCACCCTGCACGGTACCCATTATTGTTGCCACCTTATTCCCTTCATCCGACAAAATACTCAGATCATCTCCAAAGATTTTAACTGCAATATCACCTCTTGCACCTGCTATCAGCTCATTGAATCTTAATTCGATCGGCTGAGTAAACGAGAGTCCGATCCCGGGAACTACCGATAACTCCTTTTGAATTTTTTCTATAAGCTCTTCTTTACTGCCACCCGTTGTCCATTCATCTTTAGGGTTTAAGATAACTATTACATCGCTGAATTCAGGACCCATAGGATCTGTAGCAAGCTCAGGAGCTCCGGTTTTTGTTACAACTGTTTTTACTTCAGGAAATTTTTTCATTAAAATCTTTTCTATCTGCGTTCCGATGTTTATTGATTCTGTCAGTGAAATTCCCGGAAGACGGACGATCTGATAAGCAAGGTCTCCTTCGTCCAGCTTTGGAATGAATTCACCTCCCAAACGAGTAAATGTTATCAAACTGATTATCAAAATTAAAACAGCTGCACTTACAGTCAATAACTTGTTCTTCAATGCAAATTCCAGAGATGGCTGATAGATCTTTTTCAAAAAATTCATGATTTTATCAGCGATAGTTTCCTTTTCTTTCAAATCTCTTTTAAGAATCAATGAGCACATCATAGGAACATAAGTGATCGAAAGTAGCAATGCTCCGACTAGCGCAAACCCAACAGTAAACGCCATTGGCTTAAACATTTTTCCTTCTATTCCGCCGAGTGCAAATATCGGAAGATATACAACTATGATAATCAAAACTCCAAATATTGCAGATTTAATTATTGCAGTTGAAGATGAATATATCGTTTCATCAAACACTTCCTTCTCTAATGATTTTTTATTCAAATGTATTTTTGCTGTAAGAGCAACCAATACAGATTCAACTATAATAACGGCTCCGTCTACAATTAATCCGAAATCAATTGCTCCAAGAGACATTAAATTACCGGATACATTAAAAAGATTCATCATGATGATTGCAAAGAGCATGGATAATGGAATAACTGAAGCGACAATAAATCCTGCTCTGAGATTTCCAAGCAGCAATACCAGAACAAATATTACAATTATCCCTCCTTCAATCAGATTGGTTTCTACTGTTTTAATCGTATTATCAATAAGGTTTTCTCTGTTGTAAAATTCGTCTATTGTTACCCCATTAGGAAGTGAGGGCTTAATTTCTTCTATTTTTTCATGAACTCTTTGGGCGACCTCTCTTGAGTTTGCGCCTTTTAGCATCATTACTATTCCGGCAACAACTTCGCCGTTTCCGTCCTGCGTAACTCCGCCTACTCTCAGTCCTTTTCCATATTCTATTTCAGCTATCTGATTAAGATATATTGGAATTCCATGTTCGGTCTTAACTACAATGAAATTTAAGTCTTCAATCTTCTCAATTAATCCGATCCCTCTGATGGAATACTGATCAGAATTCTTTTCTATTGATCCTCCTCCAACATTACTGTTATTATTTATTACAGCATCATAAATTTCACGAAGTGTCAGATTATAACCTAGCAGTTTATCCGGATTTATAAGAATATGGTACTGTTGTTCAAATCCTCCAAAGCTGTTCACTTCAGCAACTCCCCTCGGTGCCGAGCCATTGTTTCTTAACTCTCCAATCCTGACATGTCCTTAACTCCATATTATTATAAGTGGTATCACTGCGATTCTCGGGTCTTACTACGTATTGATATATTTCGCCCAGACCTGTACTCACAGGAGCCATTTCCGGTTTGCCAAGTCCTTCCGGCATATTTTCTTCAGCTTCTTTAAGCTTTTGGAATACCAGATTTCTTGCAAAATACGTTTCAACATCATCCTCAAAAACTACTGTAACTACTGATATTCCGAATTTTGAGATCGAACGCATCTCCAGAATATCCGGCAAACTTTTCATTGCAATTTCGACCGGGTAAGTTATAAATCTTTCGACTTCTGTTGCGGATAAGGTCGGACTTGATGTAATTATTTGAATCTGATTATTTGTAATGTCAGGTACAGCATCTATAGGGAGTTTTATTGCTGAATAAATTCCGGCAATTATCAGTATAAAAACCAAAAATCCAATTACTAATTTTTGCTTTATTGAAAAAGCAATTATTTTGTTTATCATAAATTATTTTACATAATAAGTTAATTAACTGTTAAGTTTAACAGTTAATAGATTTTTAACGCTATGTTGAAACAATTTATACTTTTGGAGGGGGAGATGCAGATTCTAAAAAATGTGTTTTGGATTGAAGATTTTCTGAATGTTCTATAGTAGAGTAGTTTTGAATATTTACAAAACTGAAATTCTCATTTACGGATATAACTTCATTGCAGCAAAGACAAACGCAAAGTGGTGAACACATGTCTTTACAATGTTCATTCTGATGTGAGGATTGTTCAATGTGTATGTTTTCATTTGAAAAACACATGCCGTCAGAGTTAATATCAGTACACGGAAACAATGACAGAATTAAAATGTAAATTGCGAATATTTTAGAAAGGTATTTTTTCACTTTGCAAATATATACTAATGAATCTTTTTAAACAATGATTAATTATGAAAAATATTCAAAACATTGAAAGAAACAAAAATTTGATTTGAAATTTTTTCAATCCAGATTTTATTAAAAAATATATTTTGACTTAAATAAAATTATTTAAATCTTCCCAGATCATTCAAATCTTGTTTTGTTTTTATTCTGAATTGATTTGTTTAAAAAATTGAAAATTTGAATAAGTTTCTTTTTAATTATCAGCAAGCTTGCTTCGCGGAGCAAGAGAAAAGATGAAGTTTTCTCATTCAAGTTCTTTTAAGAGAGCTTTGATCTCTTTTAAACTCGGGTCAATTTCCAATATTTTTTCATACATTTTTTTTGCAGCTTTTGTATCACCTGTCCTTTTATAAATTTCTGAAAGCTTTATCATTACAGAAACATTTGTCGGATCTCTCTGAATATCTCTCATATATACTGTTATGTAATCTTCATCTGTCCATTCTTCCGGAGATTTATCGTCGATGGAATGAATATGGTCCGGAATAATACTATGGTCATCAATTCCTTTAAGTATATATAATCCAAACAGTAAAGCTATAACAGCTACAATTAGTTTCTTTTTGTTTTTCTTAAAAAATTCGCTCATGGTCTGTAAAGTTAAAGATTGTATAAAAAAGTATTAAGTTTCTGTATGGATGTTCAAGAAATTTATGCTTATTGACTATTCCGTCAAAAATACATTAAAACAAGGAAAATGAATTGAAAATATTTCAGAAAAGATTTTTTCACTTTCTAAAGATAATCTTATGAATTTCTTTTAACAATTTACTAAAAATACATTTACTGAAATATTCAAAACCGGAATAATCAGAAATTATAATTAAAATAAGATATAAGTTTTATTTTAATTACTGATATGTATCATACTATTAATATAAAAAAGGAATTAATTTAGAGAGAATTATTTTTAAAATTCTTCACGAAAGGGATCTTTTATGAAAAAAAACTGAAATGATTGTATTTCAAAAGCGGGTGATATTAAAATCATCTATTTTATTATTATTTTTATCTTTATCGGTGAATTCATATTCCCAGAACTGGTCGGGATTATCATACGATGGATAACTGGGTTCACGCTTTGACGGTTTATAACGGTGAATTGATAGCGGGAGGTCAGTTTACCAGCGCCGGAGGAGTTCCGGCAAACTATATTGCAAAATGGAATGGTTATTCCTGGTCGCCATTAGGCTCTGGAACAAATGCAGAAGTTGATGCACTAACAGTTTTCAACGGTAAACTAATTGCCGGCGGAAGATTTACAAGCCGGCGGTCTGACGTGAATTTTATTGCGCAATGGGACGGAACAAACTGGAATGATGATCTTGGCGGAGTGGGAAGTATAGTTGCTGCTCTTACAGTTTATAATAACAGGATTGTTGCCGGCGGATATTTTGTTGAAGCAGACGGTACGCCTGCACATTTGACAGTTCTGAATAATGAACTTTATGCGGGAGGATTATTTGAAACAGCTGGAGGAATCACTGCCAATGGCATTGCAAAATGGAACGGAACAACCTGGAGTGACCTAAACGGAGGATTGTATTACGGCGGATCTAATGCCTACGGAGCATTTGCTGTAACTAATTACGCGAATAAAGTAATTGCAGGAGGACTTTTCACTACAGCCGGAGGAGTGGGTGTTGCTCATATTGCGCAATGGGAATTCCTCAAACAGGAACAATCAATGTAACTGCAATACCTGAAGGATTTTACGATAATGTCCCGAATACTATCAGACAATCAGATGTTGCGGATGTAGCGGTATTTCAGTCAACTTCTCCGTACAGCTGGATTCAGTCATCAAGCGGAGTTATTGATTCCGTTACTCTGACAGGAAGCTTTCAGTTTACAGAGATTCCTACAGGTTCTTATTATCTTGCCATATATCACAGGAATTCAATTGAAACATGGAGCAATGCTCCGGTGAATTTCATTTCAGGCGGAACAGTGAGTTATGATTTCAGCAATGCAGTTACAAAAGCTTTCGGCAGCAATTTGAAACAGGTGGATTCCTCTCCTCCGAGATTCGGATTGTACAGCGGGGACGTTAATCAGGATGCGATAATTGACGCAGCAGATCTTTCAAATGTTGAAAATGATGCAGATGCTTCTCTTTTTGGTTATGTAAATACTGATGTAACAGGAGACAATTTTGTAGATGCTGCTGATATAAGTATTGTTGAAAATAATGTAGGTCTTGGAGTGATTGTGATAACACCATGATGAGATTTGGAATTGGGAAATTCGAATTTGGGATTTATGTTTTTACATATTCTATTGCCTATTGCCTATTGCCTATTGCCTATTGCCTATTGCCTATTGCCTATTGCCTATTCTATATGACTATTATCAATCACAAAACTGACATAAATCATATTGAATTACTATAAACTGTATTAATTTTACATAGTTTTAAAACATTAAACCAAGGAGAATCAAAATGACTGATAAAAAAGCAGACCTTGCCGGACCGGGCATTGGCACTTATGAAGAAATTGAAAGAGTTTTACCGACAGATTATACATCCCTTCTCAATAAAAAGGTTACACAGAAAGCAATTTACGAAGTGAAACATTACATCAGCAAAAATCTTTGCAAAGAACTTAATCTTATGATGGTTGAAGTTCCGCTGATAGTTGATACAGAAAGCGGCGTAAATGATATGCTCGACAGAGACGGTTCGAGAACTCCCGTTTCTTTCCACATTAAAAATGATTATGAAAAAAACCCAGTTGACGCGCAGGTTGTTCAGGCAGCTACAAAATGGAAAAGAGTTGCATTGAAACAATTTGATATGAAGCCGGGAGAAGGACTTTGCACTGATATGAGAGCTGTTCGTAAAGATTATTTTCTTGATCACGATCACAGCGCTTATGTCGATCAGTGGGATTGGGAAAAAACAATTACTGCAAAAGATAAGAATCTGGAATATTTAAAAGACACAGTAAGAAAGATCTGGAAAGTTCTGAAAGGCGCGGAAACTTTTGCGCAGGAAATGTTCCCGGCTTTGAAAAATTCAAAATATCCGAATTTGCCTGATGAATTAGTATTTCTTCACGCAGAGGAAATTCTGGAAATGTATCCAGACCTTCCCAGAAAGCAGAGAGAGACTGCTATTTTGCAACAGTATCCTGCAATATTCATTATCGGAATCGGCTGGACTTTAGATGACGGATATCCTCACGAAATGCGGGCTGCAGATTATGATGACTGGGTAACTGAAACCAAATCAGGAAAAGGAAGAGTGACTCACGGTATTAACGGTGATATACTTGTCTGGAATCACGTTACAAAAAGAAGACATGAACTTTCATCAATGGGGATAAGAGTGGATGCTGAAACTTTACGAATACAACTTGAAATGACAGGACAGCTTGATCTTTTATCGACTCCGTATCACAGCGGAATCATCAATAACGAACTTCCGCTTAGTATTGGCGGCGGTATCGGACAGTCAAGAACTCTTATGCAGATCTTAAGAAAAGCGCATTTAGGCGAAGTCAGCGTTACAGTATGGCCGAAGAAACTAAAAGATATATGCGCAGCAAAAAATATTTTTGTACTGGAATAAAATAAATCAGATTAAGCTTAAATTGCTGTTTCCGGAATGTATGTTCAATTTCCGGAAGCAGTTTTATTTATTTTAAATAAGAATTAATCCGGTGAGAATCAAATTTACTGAGCCAATAATCCGGATAATTATTTAAAAAGCAGATGAAACAATCATTTTCTTCAAACCGGAAATTTAATTTTCAAAAGTACATTCATCTTCTTTATTATCCATTCTTTATTTACAATCTTTATATCGCCTGAGATTACGCTTCTCATTCTTTCCAGTTCATTCAGATCCTTTTTGTTATTAAGCAGAATTAGTTTGTTCAGATATTTATGAAAATTAGTATAAGTCTCCTTTTTATTTTCCGGAAGTAATTTATTGTTTACTAAGAAATGTCTGAAGGCTTCCATAGAGGAGATCAGCGCTTCAATAGAATTTGTTTCATAGTAGATCATTATCTGAAGCACTTTCACATCAAACTTCATATACAATTCATCAAGACTTATTTTTGAAAGTAATTCCAGAGAATCATTAAAATTATTGACTTCAAATTCATACAATGCAAGATTATACAGATAGACATTGTCTTTCGAATCAGAATGTAATTTATCTTTGAAGTTTTCTATAAACTCTCTTACCCAGCAAATTCCTTCAGATCAAGTCCGAGCCTGATACGGTTCTTATAATAAACAGGAGTGACGAATCCGTTTAAAAGATAGGCTTTGGATTCACTTTCTTCTTTGTAAATATCAAACTTTTCTTTATAAATTCCTTCTTTCCGGAAACAATGCAGCGATTACAGTAGTTTGTGAGGTTTATATAAATCTCATTCAGATCATCAGGGTGAAGGGAGTTTTTTAAAATTTTCAGTTTCTCTTTTGTTTTTATAAAATATTTATTCTGCTGATTTCCTCGCAGCATATTGATAACGCAGAAATATATATCTGTATATGGATTTTCTTTTAAAGTTTCTTTGTCAATTAATAACAACATCCTTTCAAAATGATCTGTCTTGAATTCCTTTTTATAAATTATTTGAAGGTTAAGTATATTAATGTACAGTCTAAGTGTTATGATAAAATAAAAAGATGTAAGATCGTCGAAGGTTTTTTCAAAATTAGCTTTATGAAGTAATTTTTCAAAAACACTTGCATGAGATACGGATAAAAAAAATAAATTTTCATATTCCAGACGGAATTTATTATAATAATATTGATCAGCATTTAAATCCGCCGAATCAAGATCAATCAACATCCCGGATACCATTTTATCCAGATATTGAAATTGTTCCTTCTTCATTAGTCCCAGAAATTCTTTGAATTTGTAATCTGTTTTATTGCTCTCAAAAACACCGTAAGCGCAGAACTTTTTTGCAAGTTCATTCAGATTGTGAACGAGAACTCTGAAATTACTGTCATTATAAGCCTTTCCGGGAAACAGTTTACTATGAATATTTTCTTTTAGCAAATCTTCATTACTGAATTCCGGATGATATTTTAAAGAATATTGAATAAATCAATAACAGATTTTTTTTATTGAAGTAAGGTGATATTATAAATTCTCTGAAATCCTGCATTTCTTTTTTAGAAAATGCTTTTAATAATTTTATCAGGGAATTGTTTTGCATAAGGCGGAATATTTTTTTGAATATAAATTAATTGAAAAGTTTTAACAATGGTGAATAGTGAATAGTGAATAGTGAATAGTAATAGTAATAGTGAATAGTGAATAGTGAATAGTGAATAGTGAATAGTGAATAGTTCGTTTAAAATACTGTTATAGCATTAATTATATAGTATTAACAAATTCTGCTCATTTATATAGCAAAAAGTGCAAAATATTGATGGAATTCCGCTTTTCTGTTTAATTATTCTACCGGCTAAAATAACATTCTGAAAAACTTTTACTTGTCAGAATAGTGATACATTTATAATTTTGCATAGTTCATTTTAAAGAAAGTAAATATCAAACTTAAATTATAACTATGAAAACATTCAAACTAATTTTAACATTGTTAATCTTACTGAGTTTAACAAATAAAATAAAATCTCAGGTTAGTCAGCAATGGGCTGTTTCTTATAACAGTCCGACCAATGGAATTGACAGACCTGTTGCGATGACGGTTGATAACTACGGAAATATTTATTTAACAGGTGAAAGCAGTGCTTCATCTACAAATAAGGATTACGCAACTGTAAAATATAATTCCGCCGGAGTTCAGCAATGGGCTGCAAGATATCATAATCCGCTTGGAACAAATGATATTGTCCGGGGAATGACTGTTGATGTATTTGGAAATGTTTATGTTACCGGTTCTAATGCTTCCGGATTTATGGAGCTTGTCAGATATGACTCTACCGGTTCGCAGCAGTGGGCAAAGCAACTGGGCGTTCCGGTAGGAAGTCCGGCTTCACCGGGCAACGGTAAAACTCCCATAACCACTGACGCATCCGGCAATATTTATATCGGCGGCGCGCGAACTTTTGGCAGCGGTCAGAATTCCAGATATCTGCTGGTAAAATATAATGCAAGCGGTGATACACTCTGGACAAGAACATACAAAGGAACTCATTTTCTTGCCGGACTTGGAAGCGGAATCATAAGTATAAAGGTTGACGGGAATTTTGTTTATGTAACGGGGAAAAGTTTTGATCAGAATCCAGACCTAAGTACTTCCACATTTGTAACAACCATAAAATATGATCTTTCCGGAGGCGTTCAATGGATGAGAAAAGATACTTTGATCAACGGAAGCGATAATGTGATAGGAATGGAAATTGATCCGACAGGAAATATAATATTAGTTTGTAATTTTGGCTTTGACATTAAAACTTTTAAATATAATCAAGCCGGAGCAGTAATCTGGGAAAAAGTTTATACAGGCATTAGCGGAAATTATTATGACATTGTTACGGATCTTGGAATTGACCCGGCGGGAAATATTTATCTTACCGGCAGCAGCACGAGAACTACTGTCAGCGGCGGTGAAGATTTCCTTACATTGAAATATGATCCGTCCGGAAATCTGCTCTGGGGAAAATTTTATAACGGCACTTACGGAGACGGAGACTATTCAAATGGAATTACTGTCGATGCTGCCGGAAATTCTTATGTAACAGGAATTGCTTTCGATCTGAGTTTTGATTTTAATTATATGACAATAAAATATAATACTGCAGGAACTGAATTATGGAAAATAAAATATGACGGCGGTTTTAATCACAGATCTGACGGAGCAACAGCTATTTCTCTTGATCCTTCGGGTAATGTAATTGTAACTGGCTATTCAGAAAGAGGAACTAACAATGATGATATAACAACAGTTAAATATTCCCAGACAACCGGGATAAATCAGGTTTCAGCGCAAACGCCTGTCAGATTTTCATTGTCACAAAATTATCCAAATCCGTTCAATCCAAATACTAATTTGGAATTTGGAATTTCGAAATTGGGATTTGTATCACTAAAAATATTTAACCTTCTAGGAAAAGAAATTGCAACACTTGTAAACTCTGAACTGAAACCGGGATATTACAAATATGATTTTAATGCAGGCAATCTTCCGAGCGGAATTTACTTTTACAAACTGACAACAGGAGAATTTTCAGAGACAAAGAAAATGAATCTTATAAAGTAAAATAAGAATTTATCGATATGCAATCAGATATTGATATTCAGAGAATTTTTTAAAAAATAAAACTTAACATTATGAAAAATTTAAAACTAAATTTACTGATCCTTATTTCAATATTCTTATCAAATGTTGAAATGAGCCTGGGACAGGTAACATTTGATTGGGCGAAAAGATACAGCAGCAATCAGTTGAATGCTCAGATTGCTTATGATGTGGTTACTGATGCAAACGGAAATGTTTATGTTACGGGAAATACTGCTCGGGGCAGTGATGTAATTGATATGGTTACAATAAAATACAATTCAGCTGGTAATTATATCTGGGGAAAAGTTATGATTTTCCCGGCTATGATTACAGTTCAGAAGCGGGAAGGTCATTGGCAGTATACGCAAACGGAGCTAACACATTTATTTACAGCGTCGGGATTATGAATTACTGGACTATCAATAACATTCTGGTTATTAAGTATGATGAGAATGGAAATCAGTTGTGGGTTAAAAATTTTTCATATGCGCCAAATGGTTTTGTTAATCAGATTCCAAAAGTAATGAGTGATGCTTCAGGAAATTGTTACATATCAGGAGGAAGCGAAGAGCAGCCTTATGTTGTAAAATATGATTCCGCCGGAACATTAATTTATGGAACTCTTGTACCGAAACCGGCCGGTTACACCCGTTCAGGTTCTTATGATATGGCATTTGACGCTTCAGGAAATATTTTCATTACCGGCAACTGTGATTCAAGCAGTACTGTAAATTATTATACTTCAAAGCTTAACTCATCGGGAGTTGTTCAATGGTCAAAAATTTTCAGAGGTCAGGTAAATTATCAGAGCAGAGCCGTGAAATTGCAGTTGGAACAAGCGGAAATGTTTATGTAACAGGAGAATATCAGGGATCAACAATGGATTATCTGACAATTAAATATAACCCACTTACCGGAGATACGATCTGGACTAAAAAATATAATGGTACTGCCAACTTGACAGATTATGCCAGACTGCTGACACTGGATGCAAGTGAAAATATTTATGTAACGGGAGTTACAAATTATACAGGAAACGGAGATATGGCAACCGTGAAATATAATTCTTCCGGAGTTCAGCAATGGGTAAAAGTTTATGCAGGTTCCGGAGGATATCTTGATGATCCAAAGGATATAGTGGCTGATCAGAGCGGAAATATTTATATAGCGATTGCCAGTGATTATTCATATGCCGGGAAATATGGTATTATTAAATACAATTCTATTGGAGATTCATTATGGTCGCGAATATATGACTTTGCAGTTCCGGGTTTTGAAACACCATATGCAATTACTCTTGATAACGGCGGAAATGTAATATCAACAGGTTCCAGCGGATATGAGAACGAAAGTGAATTCGGAACAATAAAATATAATTCGTCAGGAGTTTTATTATGGGCTCGAAAATTTTACGGATCGCAACTGGTAAATGACGTTGCAAACGGAATGGTCACAGATAAGAACGGAAATGTTTATACGGTCGGCACTACAAGAACAAATTATGGTGACAATATAACAGTTATAAAATATAATTCAGACGGTGTCGAAAAGTGGGTGCATATCAGAGGCGGAGGTGGAGTTACTGGCTATGACGTAAGGGATGAAGGTAAAGCAATCGGAATAGATTCAAGCGGAAATGTATATTTTACAGGTACCTGGTATTACTGGGCAACAAATAAAAATGAGATTTGCACCGGAAAACTGGATTCAAACGGTACGGTAAAATGGTTTAATGTAGTCAGCGGAACATATACGGAACACGGAGATGATATTGGAAATGATATTGCAGTTGATGCAGCAGGAAATTCATATGTCACAGGACAATTAACAGGACCCGGAGGAGATATTAATTTTATAACAATAAAATATAATACGCTAGGCGCAGAGCAATGGTCAAGATCTTACTTCAGGTGCTCTTTCCGGCGGAAAGGATATTGCAAATGCAATTGCTCTGGATCAGAATGGAAATGCGTTTGTAACCGGCACGAGTGACGGTAACGGGACCGGAACGGATATAACTACAATTAAATACAGCTCTGTCGGAGTTCAGCAATGGGTAAAAATTCATGACGGAAATTCTTCTGTAAATGATTTTGGAAATGACATTGGAATTGATAAAGCCGGAAATATTTATGTTTGCGGAGGAGAAGGAGCAGGAGATCCAAGAGCCGTTCTTATAAAATATTTAAATGATGCGACAGGATCCTTGCATTGGATCAAACGTGAAGATTGGGCATTATCAGGTGCATTCCCAACATATTTTAATGCTTTGACATTTGATGCGAATAAAACTTCTGTTTATCTTACCGGCGTACAGGGAGATTATAACGGAAATATAGTATCATATGCAAAAGTATGATACATCATTTAATGTTGTAGGTTATTACAATTTCAAAGTAAATACAAATAACGCTTATACGACAGAAGGTAAATCGATAGCAGTTGATGACGGATTTATTTACATAGCCGGAAATAAATATACGCCGGGTTCTGGCAGTGACATTTTCCTGATGAGATGCCGCAATACTGGCGGATATTTATGGCAGGAATATTACAATGGAAATTCGTCCGGAAATGATGCAGTAACTTCTAAAAATGGAATAGCTTTAGGTAAAGGCAATAGTCTTTTTATTACAGGCAATAGTTATGATACAGCTACCGGCTCAAATATTATAACAACATTAAAATACAGCTATCCATACTTTTCTCTCGAAACATATCAGTACCTTGAAGGTCCTTTTAACGGCACACCTTATCATTATTATGACACATTAAAAGTATATCTGAGAAATTCAGTATTTCCGTATAATATAGTTGATTCATCAAAAGCTGTTAACGATGTTACCGGACCGGCATTTAGCAGTTACGTTCTTCATACATATTTCTCAAATGTTTCAGACGGGATTAATTATTATATAGTTCTGAAACACAGAAACTCAATTGAGACCTGGAGCAGTACAACAAAACCATTTACAGGAGGAGTATTATATTATAACTTTTCCGACAGCGCCAGTCGTTGCTTATGGAAACAATCTTAAACTGTTAACATCAAGTCCGTTTCCTGTTTATGGAATTTACAGCGGTGATGTAAATCAGGACGGAATTGTAGATGCCTCAGATCTGAGTCAGGTAGAAAATGATGCCGGAAATTCTTTGTCCGGTTATGTGACATCCGATGTCACCGGTGATGATTTTGTTGATGCAGGTGATGTGAGTATTGTTGAAAACAATTCTTTAGCCGGAGTAAGTGTAATTACGCCTTAAGGCAGTTTGGCAGTTGGGCAGTTTGGCAGTTGGGCAGTTTGGCAGTTTGGCAGTTAGGCAGTTTGGCAGTTAGGCAGTTTGGCATATTTGTGACATTCACAAAGTTAGCAATAAAGATTTAACGAGTTGAATTTTAAATGTTTAAAATTGACAAATGTAAAACATCAAACTTTTGAGAAATTTAAAATAAACAATTTTAAAAAGAAAATCTTTATCAAAAGATTATTTTTTAATTTTTTCAAGCTCTTCTATTTTTTTCAGAAGCCGCTATTTTATTTAACTTCTTTGTTCAATTTATTTCTTTTTTAATTCGGAAAGTTTAAAAGAATCAAATTTCTCTCTTAAATTAAAAAGTGATTTCAAGTATTCACAATATTTTACTGTCGTGATCATTCTTGATTCATTTGTAAAGTTAATGCTTTTTATAAAATGCTTTATCGCGTCATAAGAATAATCAAATGCTATCCTGTCATTTAGTTCGTAATAGATATTTAACTGCAGATGTTTTATCTGAAATTTCATCAGCATTTCTTTGGTCTGAACTTTGATATATATTCCAGAGATTTTTCAAAAATTTTTCTTACTGAAATTTAATACAGCCATTGAATAAAGATAAATATTTTCCTGAATTCAACAGGAATTTTATCGGTATAGTTATTTATGAAATCTTCAGTAAACTTTAAATCATTATTCCCGCAGGATACATTTACAATTGATGTAAATGCGCCGGGGTCTATAGTACCGTCAGGATTTTGTATGATCTTGTTTTTAAATCCGATCTTAATAATGCTGAAATATTCTTCGGCGAAATTGTTTGTAGTGAATTTGCGGTTGCCAAAACTCGTGAGAAGTCCGTTGTATAATTCTCTTAATTCTTTTTCAGAAAATAAACTGCTGTTTTCGGAAAGATTATTCTTAAATTCATTGAAATATTCAACATTGTCATTTCCGGACAATGCTTTATACATTTTGTAATAGCAATTTAAAACCGAATAGTTTTCCTTTGAATTATCTTTGCATAATCCAGAATAATTTTTTAAATACAGAGTTATCTTCCATTCCTTTAAAATCAAATATGATAATGTTACTTTTAACAGGAGAATTATAATTCAAGATTATGAAGTATAACATTATGAAAAGTATCAAAACACTTTATTAGAAAACCAAATATCATATTTTCAGGAGATTTTAAAAGCTCATCTTTTTTTTTGAAATGTTCATTAGTCTGAAGGAACACAACTTTTAAAAGATACAGATCACGCATTCTTTCATAATAATCACTTGTAAAATCAACTTTACCGGTCTTAAAATTTTTCAGAAAAGTTTTTTCAAAAGATTCTATTTTATTCATAAAAATGTTTGATATTTTTCTGTTATAAATTGAGTTTAAAAAGTCCAGACTTCTTTGCATTTCATTTTTTTTGTAAACCTCTTCCGAGAGAAAGGATTCGCATAGCTTGCCAAGATCGTGAATAAGATTTTTCATGATTCCGTAATTGTATTCTTTCCCCGGAAACAACTTTTGCCAGGCTTTTTCTTTCTCAAGATTCTCACTTGAATATCCGGCGCAAATTTCTTTATCTCAAGAAATAACTTAGTTACGTTTTCTTTTTTATTAAAGTAAGGCGATCTGGATAAAGTCCTCGAACTTTATCAGTTCGGGCTTTGTGAATGTGCGGAGGATCTCGAGTAGTGAGCTTTTTAACATAATTAGGTTGAAATATTTAATTGTATAAGATTTTAAATTTAAGAAACTTCAATCAATTATCAAATGAAATTTCTCTACAAGTAAAACACTCAATTCTTAACTCAAGTATCCTCTAAGAAGGTTTTCCAAAATTATTTTTAATCCTGCTTAACATAGCACCTATTTTATTTGAAAATTAAACAGTGAGTAGTTTGAAACTTGTCAAAAAGTTTCTTTGACAGTAAAGATTTCTTTTATATTTTTGTATCAATTAAATGACACATTAAAACAAAGGAGAAAAAATGCTTTAAAGTTTAGATTCCGTCATCATTTACAGTTAGTAATGGTTATTATCCATGAAGACATTCTTCAAAACCTGATTCATAATTCACAGGAAACATGTAAAAGCAAATAAAACTGAGATTGCAATAATACAAACAGATGAAGTTGTAAAACCCAGACAAACTTTTATTCAATGTTCATCCAGCCAGTGTAGACCATTTCAGAGATTATTGATAATCCGACAAAATTTTCGACCCATTCGAACTCTGCGAAGATTTCAGCCGTGCTAACAATGCTTACAGTTTGAACAATTTAAATTCCCTTCTTTTTAGGTGAAATAGTTGTAACGCATTTTTAAATGAAACAATTCTTCCATGGATCCGGAGTTCCTTCATTATTTAATTTTAAATCCCATTGATAAATGAAAATAAAATTGTGACAGGAGAGTTTAACTTATAAAATTAGAGTTAGTAAATAAGTATTTCACAGGTCATTAAGAATATGTTTGCGGTGAAGTGACAAAATTTGGAATTTGGGATTTCGATTTGCCTTCCGGAGAGTTGTGGGAAAAAATTACAAACTGATTCTGATGTTTGATTTATGATTTTAAATTTAGAAATACCAAATGTTATACAAAATTTATTAGTAAAAAAATGCAATAATTTTCGTTCATATTTTCTTGGTTAAATACCACCCTTGATTTTTTTATTGTTTGCGAAAAGCATATTCACTTAATCCGGCATCGTATGTATAGTAAAGAAATTTGATATCAAAGCAGCCTTATCAGTTTCATTTGGAATGATTTCGGATTTTTTATTTGACGATAAAACCTTTTTCATTCATCTTCCCAGGATTTTCTGTTCAGAATTTTTGATTTAGTAATTCAGAATATTGAGATATCTTTCTCTAGTTTATTAGATCAAATATTAAATTTTCATAATGCCTAGTTATATTTAATCCGAACACATGTGGGCTTTTGGAATTTAAAGTTGCCTAACTTTTAAATTTTTAAGATTTTACTTTTTTATTCAGTACGGCGATTTGACAAAGTCCTCAACTTTATCAGTTCGGGCTTTGAGAATGCGGAGGATCTCGAGTAATGGCTTTTAACTTACTTTCAAATTACTACTCTTTGCTTTTTAGGCTTTCAACCCGCTATGTGAGTCAGGCTTTTCACTTTCTCTATTTCGTCTAACTTTTCTATGAACCAGATCTGATCGCCGGTCTCTTTCCTGAGTTTTATTGCTTCAAACTTATCATATGAATTACGGAGTTTGAAAAGTCTTCTTAAATTGTTCCCGAAATTACTAAATTCCTCTGCTCTTGCTTCACTTATAAGTTTATTTCTTTTTTTGAAGTGCGCATATGTATCAAATGCATAAATAAAGGATTCATAATCATTAAGTTCATAGTATATCATTAAATAAAGTTTTTTCAATAAATATTTCCGTATCAGTTTCTCATCGCTGATCTTAGCAAGACATTCGAGCGACTTACCGAATTCACTCCTGCCGAAATGGATCCTTGCCATGCAATAGTTGTATGTATTATCACGCGAATCAGCAGGCAGGTTGCCTGCATATCTGTTTAAAAACTCTTCAGCAAATCCTGTTTCTTTTAAAGCAATAGAATAATTCACAACACTGGTCACGAGATTATTGTTAATTAATCCGTTTTTCAATAGAAGCGCGTTTTTTTCCATTAAGAATTTATACCAGTCCAGTGATTCTTTTGCCCTGGGAATTTTTAAATTCAACGTGCACGTATGTCTGCAGGCGTTCAGATTTTGAAGTTCATGTCCAGAAAAGAGTTCAATGTTTTGATGGAGATAAGATTTGAACTTGTCATATTCAGCTTTATCACCTTTTGAAATCACAGCATTATACATGAGATAAAAGCAAATTACGATCTTTGAAAGTTTATCCTGAGGCTGTTCTTTATCTTCTTTTAAAAGCAGTTCTTCCAGTATTGAATGTTCTTTAAGTTTCAGAAAAAATTTTTCAAGAAGCGTCTTTTTTACAGTTCCGGTTTCCTGCATTTCATAAGCGGTTGTATTATGAATTAACTTGAAAGAACGAACAAGAAAATTATACAATGAATATTCCGAGGCGAGCCTGAGGGAATATTCTCTGTTCTGCTTGAGATCATAATCGAGAACAAAGCTTGACTTCGAATCATAATAATTGCCGGCTATAAATAAAAATTGATTTATACTGGAATATTTGTTCGGGTCAATTTCCATTTTTAATCTCTTTTCAAGCTGATCCATCTTGCCAAAAGTAAATTTCTGAATGTTCCTGCTAAAGGCAGCTTCTATGAGATCAAGTTCACACCTTAAAGTTTCTCCGGAATATTGCTCCAGCAAAATAAACTTCTCACTTAATCCGGTCAGATCGTGAATGAAGTTCTTCATTATCCCGTAATTGTATGCTTTGCCGGGGAACATATTCTTCCATACATTTTCTTTTCCAAGATTCTCACTTTCAAATTCCGGCGCGTATTTCTTTATCTCAAGAAATAATTTTGTTACATTTTCTTTTTTATTAAAATAAGGCGATCTGACAAAGTCCTCGAACTTTATCAGTTCCTGTTTTGAAAATGTGCGGAGGATCTCGAGTAGTG
>JADJTX010000036.1 GCA_016710985.1 Ignavibacteria bacterium | reverse complement strand
TACTGGGGAGCATAGAAGGACCCGGCAGTTGTTTACACAGGTAAATAATTTTGTTACTGAAAAAGGAGGTCATCCGCTTTTTAAAGTACAGTTAGTTGAGATAGCGAAAAGAGACTCCGTTAAGCGGAGAAAGTTCACAGCTCACAGTGACTTGCTGATAAATGACCTGACAAAAACAGATCTGATAATAATCCCTGCTCTTGACGGTGACATGAAAACATCATTGCAGATGAACAGCGATTTTCTACCTTGGATAGTAAAACAATATAAAAACGGCGCTGAATCGCAAGTCTCTGCATCGGAGCTTTTTACTTGCATCTACCGGCTTACTTAAAAGGAAAAAATGCGCAACTCACTGGATGGCGGAAAATGAATTTCGAAAAGTGTTCAGGATCCAAATCTCGTAGCTGAAAAGATCATTACCGATGAATACATTATTTATTCCAACGGCGGAGGATATTCTTACCTTAACCTTATTCTTTATTTAATTGAGAAATATGCCGGACGTGAAATGTCAATCCTGTGTTCCAAAGTATTTGCAATTGAAATAGAGCGTTGCCAATGAGTCTGCCTTTTTGTAATAACGGGGTCAGAAAGGACACGGTGATGAACCGCTCGAGGCTACACAGGAGTTCATTGAAAATAATTTCCGGAAAAGGTACCGGTTGACAGATTGGCTTTAATGACAATTCTCGGTAGGCGAAATTTTGAACGCAAGATTCAAAAAAGCTACAAACGATACAGTTACAAAGTACATTCAGCGTGTGAAGATCGAAGCGGCAAAAAAATGAGCCTGGAATCTACAAGGGAAAACGTGAACGAAATAATGTATAATGTAGGTTATACAGAGCCTAAGGCTTTTTCGTAACACGTTTAAAAAAAATTACCGGTTTGTCACCGCTTCAGTATAGAAATAAATATAATCCTTAAGCAGTAATTAATGGTTGTTAATAATTTTGATCTCTCACCAGATTACACAAATGTTACCAAAGATTTAAATCCTGGATCATTCTTTCAATAATTTTGACCACCTTAATATAAATTTAAAGATTGAATCTACCAGAAAATCTGTAGCAATCTGTGTAGAGAAATACTGAGAGTCTTTGAAACTAAAAAGACCGGTAAAAATATCACCGGAGTCTAATCTATTAAGTTTGTTGATTTATCTGTTATAGGTTTTCTCACAATTATGAAAGAAGAACTGTTATTAAATGCAGGAATCAGATCAGTAAGATCTACAAATCCGTCATAGTTTAAGGTCTGCTACAATGCATGGTCCCTACGTATTTTAATTGCGTCATGCCTATAAGCTTTGCAAGGACGTCCGCAAGATTTATCCCTTCATCCTGATTTGCATCTCCTGATAAAATGACCATAAACCGCCCGCGTTTTTCGTATTGCTTCCGTATGCCTGTGACGCTGCAGAAGTGAAATCATAGATCAGTGTATTATTATTGAATGAGACCGGACCGGAACTCCATGTTGAGATCATGTTCCTGTGCTTCAAAGCAATAAAGTAAGGTGTTCCGTTGCTGACAGTTGTGAAACTGAACAGCTTAGGAACACCCTGACCACCCAACCCTTTCTTTGATTCTATTAAATTATATGGCGCGACATTGCTTCTTAGCTCGACAGTTACTGTATCAACAGAAGATAACTCAAAGTTCATTGTTAAATACATGTCCCGTTTAGTTGACGGAGGTGAATACTAAAGTATATTTGTCCAATTTATGATGGCAGAATCGCGATGAAACGCCGCTTTGACTTTAAACAATGGATTAGCCCGCATTTATAATCTGCCGGGAAGCACCGCCGTTACATGTTCTCCCCGCCTTAGATCCTGCTACAGCAAATCCGCCTCCTGATACGGCAAATCCGTTACTTGCATTCGCAAAATCAATGCCTGTAATCGTTGTTTGGAATAGGCGAAGCCTGCTGATTCCGTTTGTTCCGCCATTGGTTGTTTTCAATATGATTACAGGCCAGCCGCAAGTATAACCTGTATTCAGGTCGATCATAGATATGCCCAGCAAAGATGAAGTAACAAGTAAATTGTGCTGACCAGGATGCACCTTTATTAGATTGACTTAAAGTATACTTTACGCTCATTACAGCCCACCCTGTATTCTTATCAACAAAACTTATATCGCTGAACTGAACTGTATTTGTTCCAATCTGCAATTCGGTAAAATTGAAGCCCGAGTTCGTGAATCTGAAAAGCTTACCTGCATTACAGCCAAACAGGTACGACATTCTCATCAACAGTTTCCACAGTGTTTGCTGCCCCATATTCAGTACCCAGTAGCTCCAGTTTAATCCGCTGTTTGGGATTCTTAAAAACTGAACCATTTTCTGCGAACATAACCGGTGTTATCATCAAAAAAAATTAACATCCCTGAAATTTTCAGTCTGAAGCTCCCGCCGTAATTGCCCGCCCGGCTATGAAGCGCCGCCGTTTGAAGAATACAAAATAGAATTTGGAGCAGCGTCGCAAACTACCCAGATCTTGCGGTCATCGATGATGCATAAAATTCCCATCAGGTAACCCATATGCTTTGCCATTGTAATAGTAGACCAGTTATTTCTATTTATTAATGGCACAAAGATTTATAGATCAAACCATTTAGGCCGGCAATCACAACAGTACTGATTCAATCAATGGGAATATATTGCGTTTGTGATATTTCCCGCAGGTGCGCTTGCTGTAAAAATTCAATAGATCCCACGTTACTCCATAGTTTGTGGTTTTGAAAACGTGATTTTCATCACCAACTAATAAGATCTCAGGATCATTAAACTGCATTTCTTTCATTAACTGATCTGTCACTGGGTATCACGTGAAGTCCGTACTTCCTCCGTTAGTTGTAATCCTGAAATTTGCCTGCGTCACCAAGCTAATCCATATCTGTGTTTTTAAAATATACAAATAAGAAACATATGAAGCTGAAGTTGAAGCGTTGGTCCGGAACAGCACCGCCATTGGTTGATTTGTATAAATTCTTGCTCTCGTTGCATAAATGTTATTTGCATCGAAGTGCAAACACATCCTGCAAAGTCGTAGTTGCTCCCCATAGACATTGCTGTCAGTTCGATCCTCCGTTTGTGCTCCTTCTGCTTTGCTCAGATGGCTTCACCTAGCAACTGCTATATGTTATTATTTAGAAAATATATTGATGTGAAAGTTGTAGAAGGTAACCTTGCTATTTGTCCGAGTCTGTCCCCCATTGGTTGTCCCGTGAGATCAACCCGTTCAGATCCTGACTTCCAACGGCAAATCCGTTGTAATGTCAAAGAACCATCCGTCTCTGATGCGCGGAGATTATGACCTATGCCCCGAAGCATCTGAACGTGAAGTCAGCTAAGGCCGGCGTTTGTTGTTCCTGATAAATCCACCATTAAGGAAATCCTAAATCTACCCACTCGTTTTGTGGACCATTTCAATATATCTGATGTCGTCACCTGTTGGATTTCCCATTGACCATTTCCAGTTTGAGCTCCATTGTGAAAAAGCTAAATTGCTTCAAGAAGTAAAGTTAACAGGATATGCAAACAAATGTTGGAATAATATTTTTCATTTCT
Organism: Ignavibacteria bacterium; assembly: GCA_016710985.1. Taxonomy (GTDB): domain Bacteria; phylum Bacteroidota; class Ignavibacteria; order Tepidaquicellales; family Tepidaquicellaceae; genus JAGPCH01. Next base: position 12,309 of record JADJTX010000036.1, on the reverse strand, counting down.
TTAAATTTGGGTTAATTTAAAAATCAAATAATAAACCAATATCATTTGGGTGTCTATATCAAACCTAATAGTTCAGGACAGTAAAGATTCAAATAGCGGATAGCTCAATCTTCACCAGTAAATTGTTTGAATAAAGTAATTTTGCTGGCTATTTTAAAATATTCAGCTAGGAAATCTTCACAAAAATAAATATCAAAAATTAATACAGGATTAAGCTTAATTTCGCAGAGAAGGTTTAAGGAATTCGTTAACTTCGCGACTTCGAAAATATTTTCCGGGGAAAGAATTATACTAACGTATTAAATCTTCTGTCTGATTTACCTAAAGTGATTTCCGAAATTATGACAATAAAAGCCTGATAGAATTTCTGATAGATGAATTGAATCTGAATAAAAATACTTTATTGAACAGGATGTCACAGGCTTTACAGGATTTTCGAAATGTTTTTTTGTCATTAATGAATTAAAACATATGCCTGATAAAGGGAACCGGATACTGATGAAGTACTACATAGGAAAGGAGTCTTTTAAATTGTTTGGAGATTACATTTATACTTCCTCCAAAAACATTCTTATCGAAAAAATAAAACTTCCGCCGAAAAGCATTGAAACAGAAAGTTTGCTGTCTGACCTTGCATCAGGTGAGGAACTATTTCAGGCTAAATAATAACATAGTATTCGAAGAGTGATTTTCTTTAAAATCAGAGTTTGAAATGCATTCATATGAAACAGCTGAAGAAGTAACATTGAATTTACATCAGAAATTTCTCGGAATAAAGCAGCAAACTGAAATTCCCGGAATACTCTTGACAGCCTGCCTTTTGATAAAATGTTTGAGAGATTAAAAAGATCAGACCTGCGGTTTATAGCTTACGCATATATCTATTATGTCTATTTATCATTCAAAGATTTTCCGGAAACAAAATATTTTAAAGAAAGCAAAGTTCATTCACGGAAAAATTAAGTCATCATTGTCAAAAGCGAAAATCAATTTATTTATTTTCTATTTCTTAATTACTGTATGGATCAGAAAAATTTAAGTAAAACGTTTTTTTATAATCACCTTTTCAAAATTGTTGATAGCTTGAAGGATATTTCCGGGAGGAGCTTACGGCAAAGCGGCTTGGTGTGCTCCCATAATATTCAGAGACTATGTATTTATTGGTTTGACTGTCAATAAGATTGAATGGGTGAGATCATTTATTAAAATTATTCTCCTCTTCTGCCGCCTTCACAACGGCAGGATAATGTAGTCATAGCCAATGCAATGATCGCAACCAAGGAAAGAAAGTTTGAAGACGTAATAAGGATATTAAGCAAAGTAAGCAAGAAGATCTATCTTCACTACATGGATTCTGCGTTTTTAAAACTCAGGGCTTACTATGAACTCAGGATGAGCTATGAAGCTTTTAACGAAATTGAAAGAATAAAAAAATATTTTCAGTCTAATAAAAACATTCCCTCAAGGTATTTAAAAATTTATACAAGTCAGCTAAGCGATATAATTATGCTGTTCAGGTATTATGAAAAGAAAATTGATGAAAATGATTTTAAAATGTACATTAAGAAAGTTAGTCTGGATACAAGAAAAACTGGGAAGGTGATGAGGTCAGGAGAATGTTTAAATAATTGATTCTGAAGAAGTCTGTCAAAAACTAAATTACCACAGAGACCCGGAGTTACAGAGTTTCACAGAGAATTATTAAATCTGATTCATTTTGTTTCTCGTATAATTTAAATAAAAAGAACATTTTAGGACTCAATAATCAATCAATAGTAAAAAATAATAAATCTCTGTGAGTCTCCTTCTATATGCGTCTGTGGTAAATGGGTTTTGGAGAAATATTTGTCTCAATTATAAACATTAATTAACCACAAAGTAACAAGCAAACTATTTTTAGAACCTTTCCATAATGTCTTCGTGACTTGGTGTTAATAAAAGTATTTTGAGGAGGTATTTGAACCGTTAATTCTATACTGCTAACTTCGGATCACACAAATATTATGAAATAATCTTCTATCCAATTATTGTTTAATTAAAAATAAGATTTCTCTGTGAACCTCTGTGATCTCTGAGCCTCTGTGGTAATTTTTAGCTTTAAAGACAGTTTGAAAACCGGAATTTCGATATTTTTTTCATCTCTCAAGCTCTTTCAATTTATCGATCAGCCAGTATTTATTTAAACTGTATCTCCGGCAAAGAACTTTCAATGAATCCTGCTTCCGATCTGTCATCAGCTTCTCTTAATTTAAAAAGAGTGTTTGTATAATTAAGAAACTTCATGTTGCTTTCCTTATATCCGGACGAGACAGATTTATTTTTCGAAAGAAAGTGCCGGTAGGAATCGCTTAAATACTGAAACATGTCATAATCATCCTTTTCATAACTGATGATGATCTGAAGATTGCGCAGAAAATATTTCATCTGGAAAGTATCTATGCTTATTTTGTTTGTATACTCAAGCGCCTTATCAAATTCACTCTTAGAATAGTGCAGATAAGCAAGACTGTATGTTTTAAAATTATCCTGAAGTTCCGGATCTGTCTTCGGAAGATATTCTTTAATGGCGCGTTCAATGAAAGCAGTCTCCTTAAGGTATCCAGCAGTTTTAACCGAAAATAAGTATAGTGTTGGAATTGTCTTTCCTTCTTCGCTCAGAAAAATATTTTTCTCGGCAAGATGATTAATGATCTCATAAAGTTCGCGATTCTTGTTAATACCGGATACATCATTGCAGTTATCGAGTGCACTGCCGAGTGAAGCGTAAAGACCTCTCATTCCGGATTCGGAAATGTACCTGTCGTTGTCATAGAGAGTTTTCTTGAAATCATAATAATATTCAATGTCATCCGGATTCAGATAGCATTTCATAAGCCTGAAGAAAATATTTATTATCTTATAATTATTATCCGTCCTTCGCTCAGCTCTACTATATAGCTTTCCCAGCTCTTTATCAGAAAATAAAGCTTTGGAGAATCTATCTATAAAATCATTTTCAGGTTTCTCATTGAACTCAGTTAAACCAATGTAATAATTATTAAAATTATTACTGAACTTTGCAAGGAAGTCAAATATCATCAGCTCAGATATTCCGGCAGAAATAAGCTTTGTATGAAGTCTCACATCATATGCTTCAACCCTGAACCTGCATTGCTTCGGCTCCAGATAATCTCCGAAATATCCGTAATAAAACTTTGATGACTTAAAAACTCTTTTCAAAAGAATTATATTTATTCACGAAAATATTATCCAGTTTTTTCTCACCAAGCTTATTCAGAAGGTTCTTCATTCTCTGCAGTTCGTTGGAATTCAGATCTTCAACTTCAAGGAATCTCTCGGCAAATTTTGTAATGTCATAAATGATATTTTCAGTATCCGTAATTGTATTTTTTGCCGGAAAGATCTTTTCCAGACCTCTTCTTTATCAAGTTCTTTACTTTGAAATTCGAGCATATCTCTTTATGACATCAAAGAGTTTTACAACGTGACTTCTTGTATTAAAATACGGTGAGGATAAAAGCTTCAAATCTTTTCAGTTCATCCCTGTCCAGTGTCCTCATGATCTCGAGAAATGATGTTTTCTGCATCTATGAATATAGTGTAATTAATTAGTAATTATATAAGGTTTTGTTACAAAATAGGCAGAATTTCAATTTTTAGATACACTATAAACTGAATATCGTTATGTAATTCTGAAAAACTTTCTTTGTAAAACAGTATAAATGAATATATTTTTGTACAGTTCATTACAATAACCCGCTTAGTTGATTGCAAACTTCTGATAACTAAAGGCATCACCGGTATGCCGGTTATTGTATATTAAAAAAAGTTTAAAGTTAAATGTTGGAAGTATCCTTCAAAATTTTCTCAAAATATTATAAAAACTAAAATCAGATAAATAATAATGACTAAAATTAAATTCATTCTTAAATTAAAAAATGTTCTTGTATTAACTTTAATGCTCCTTTTCTTTTCGGATTCAAATTCACAGCCTCTGTTTGTAGAGAACTTTAACTTCCAGGTAAGGGACAGTCTTGAAGGAATAGGAACTTGGTTCAGGTCAGGACCGAATACAGGCAAGAAAATAAAAGTTGTAAATCCGGGTCTGACATACGCAGGTTACACCGGTTCAGGGATTGGAAATACAGCTCATTTCTCAAACCAACCGGAAGGAGATGTCAATGTAGTTCAGTTTGGAAATCAGACTTCGGGTACGGTTTACCTGTCATATATGTTAAGGGTTGACAGTCTTTCAGCTTTAGCTACCGAAGGTTTTAACATTTGCCTTGATGAAATGGGCGGATCAACAAACTTTAATACAAAAGTTTACATGAAAAGAATTAATTCATCTACTTTTAACTTTGGCCTTAGAAAATATGACGGAACAATTAAATATTCAGCAGTGGCTTACTCTAAAAAATACAACGTACCTGATCATATGCTCTATACTTTGTAAGCGGATCCAACAATGACATAGCAAGATTGTATATAAACACATCAGGTGTGCCTGCAACACAGCCGGCTTCACCTGTAGTAGCTGATTCAGCAGGAAATGATGTCAGTAATGTCGGAGATGTCATAATGTCGAATTCATTCATCCAGACCGGCCTTCAGGAAGCTCCGTAAAGATCGACGGTATAAGGATCGGAACAAGCTGGGCAGCGACATTATTTCAACCGTTCAATGTGCAGCTGAATCTGAAAGCGTTCATTCAGGGAATGTAACAGTTCAACCAATAAAATGGTGAGAGACACAGCAAGAGTAGTATTAAGATATCAGACATCTCCTTACACAATTGCAGATTCGGCGAAAGCAGTTCTTGATTCAAACGGGAACGGAGTATTTACTTTCACACGTATAGGGAACAGAGTCCCTTACTTTATAACTGTAAAGAACCGAAATACAATTGAGACCTGGAGCAAAAATCCGGTAGAATTTGAGAATAACTTAAAGGATTTTGATTTTACTTATTCAGCTGCCCAGGCATTCGGCAATAATCAAATCCATTTGGGAACAAAGTATTGTTTGTATAATGGAGATGTCAATCAGGACGGAAACATTGACCTTACGGATATTGTAGCGGTAAGTAATAATTTAGCTGCCTTTACCATGGGATATAAAGTTACCGATATCGACGGCAATAATATTACTGATCTGACTGATCTTCTTCAGACTTATAATAATTCAAGCAATTTTGTGAGATCGAAAAAACACTGATAATTGATAGTTGATAGTTAGTCAGACTTAAATTAATTCCGGCTAACTTATCAACTATTTAATTTCACTATAGACTATTAACTACTAACTACTAACAATTGACTATTCACTACGGTGTAAATTTCGCTACAAAGTCCACAGAGTTATTGTGTGTAATTATTAAGTCCGAAAGGTCGGTAATATTATCACCGTTTACATCCGAATCTATATAGCCCGAATTAAAATTCTTGCCGTCATTATACACAAACAGCAAATCAGTCAGATCAATAAACCCGTCATGATTCACATCACCGCTGAAAATCCCAAATCTGACCGGTGCATTGTCAATCTGTTTAATATTATTTCCATATGCCTTCAAAGAAAGATCAGAGATATCATAGTTTACAGAACCGCCTCTGATCATTGTTTCACCACCCGGTTTACTCCACGTCTCCAGTGCATTCCTGTGATTGATCACAATATAATACTGTCCTGAGGGAGCATTTCCAAAGAGAGCTGCCGCACTGCCGTTTGATGACAGAATGGTTTTTGCCGAATCAATATTATTGTACGGGTAAACTATACTCCTTAAATATACTTTTACAGTATCGCTTACCTGCTGATTAGTTGCGGTGTTGTAAAATCCTTGTATGAACAAAGTAAGATTTAATGTAATCACCGGATTCGAAGTAACAGTTACAGGGCTTTTATTATTATGAATATCCTGCGCATATATGAAATAATAATACGCTCCGGTAAGCGGCGCTGTATCAAGATAAACAGAATCAGCAGTTGATGCGTATGGAACTTCCGTATCAGGATCAATTGACGGGTTAATGCTTCTGTAAATAATGTAATTGAAAAGATCAGGTTCAGTATTTCTTTTCCATGTCAGATTTATATTATTTGAAACAGGTGATGCACTGAACTGCTGAACCATTTCAGGGGCATAATTATCCAGACTTCTTCCGGATAATATGGCTGAGTACCAGTATTCTGAAATGTTATTTGTTTTTGCTTTAATTCTGTAAAAGAAAGTTCCGCTGTTATTTGCAGAAGAGTCAACAGGTGTATTATCAGTGAAAGAATAGAACGGAAGCTGTTCAGCATTAATTTCAGTAACAGTCTGCCAGGCAAAATTTCCATTCACCGGAGGGTAGCTTCTTAATACTGCATATGAGGTAATTTTACTTATTCCCGGAACATCATATCCGCTTCTTGCCCATTTGAGATAAAGCTTACCTCCCTGATCATTCGGCACATCTTTTACTGTTGTTAATATTGGCTGGACCGAGGGCGGAGATGATAAATAAATATATGTTCTCCCGGAATTATTTCCTCCTGCGTCATTAAAGGGAGCTCCGATAATAAGATCACTGAACCCATCATTGTTTAAATCACCTGCAGTTGAAACTGACCAGCCGAGATTATCACCTGTTATGGAATTTGTAATAATTATATCCGATATATTATTCATTACCCTTCCACCGAAATAAACATATGCTCTTCCTGAATTATTTCCGTTAGAAATATTTCCATTTGCGCCTACTACAATATCACTGTATCCATCACCGTTAACATCTCCTGCTGTTGACACTGAAGTTCCGAGTAAATTATAACCAACGGCTTCATTAATAATTAAATCTGAAATATTATCCATTTGATATCCTCCGAAATAGATATATGCTTTGCCTCCATAATCATTATTTTGTGGTGATCCGATTATTACATCACTAAACCCGTCACTGTTTACGTCTCCGGCTGTTGATACCGAAACGGCAAAAATATCATACTGTGCTTCCCCTGTCAGAGTGACATCAGGACTATTATTCATAACGCTTCCGCCGTAATAAATATATGCGCTTGATGGTCCGGAGTTAGTATAAGGAGCTCCTGCAATTACATCGCTGAAACCATCTCCGTTTACATCACCGGCTGTTGATACTGAATGCCCAAATTGACCTGATGGGACATACCCTACTAAAGCAACATCATAAGTATTGTTCATGGAATTTCCTCCGAAAAAAATATACGCTTTTCCGCCATATACAGCTCCTTCATTATTTAATTGCGCTCCGACTATTACATCAGAATATCCGTCTCCGTTTACGTCACCTGCTGATGAAACAGAATATCCGAAGGCATCATACAAAACTTCTCCGCTCATTATTACATCGGCTGCATTATTCATTGAAGCTCCTCCAAAGTATATATATGCTGTTCCTGCAGAAACTCCACCATAAGCTCCGACAATTACATCGGAATATCCGTCACTGTTCACATCTCCGGCTGATGATACTGTTAATCCAAAAAAATCATCTGACGCTCCGGTCATAATTATATCTGCTGTATTATCCATATTAATTCCACCAAAGAATATATATGCTTTCCCGGGAATTGTTCCTCCCGTACTGTAACCGGGAGCGCCGGCTATTATATCAGTATATCCGTCTCCGTTTACATCACCGGCTGATGAAACCGAAAATCCTAAATTAACCTGAGCTGCATCTCCGGTCAAAGTTATATTCGGAATATCTGTTCCGATCATTGAGTTTAAATAAACGTATGCCCTTCCTGCGTCCAATCCTCCAGCATCATTGTAGATCTCTCCCGCAATTAAATCACTGTAGCCGTCACCGTTTACATCACCGGCTGAAGAGACAGAATATCCGAAATTATCATTGACTGCTGATCCGGACATAAATTCATCAGCAATGTTATCCATTGAAATGCCTCCGAAATAAACATAAGCTCTGCCATAATTTGCTCCGGGAACTGTTATTCGGAGCTCCGATTATTAAATCACTGTAACTGTCACCGTTCATCACCGGCAGAAGAAACAGACCAGCCGAAATTATCATTTGAAGCAGATCCGGTAAATGCTATATCTGAAATATTATCCATCAAAACACCACCAAAATAAACATTGGCTCTTCCTGCATTTGAACCCCCTGCATCATTTCCCGGCGCGCCGGTAATTATATCAAAGAATCCGTCTCCGTTTACATCTGAAGCAGAAGAAACAGACCAGCCGAAATTATCACCTGCAGCAGCGCGTTTAAAGTTATATCAGCTACATTATTCATTACAGCTCCTCCGAAATAAATGTAAGCTCTGCCGGCATCTGTTCCTGCATTATCATTGTTGGGAGCACCGACCAGCACATCACTGTATCCGTCAGCGTTTACATCTCCTGACTCTGAAACTGAATATCCGAAAAAATCATTAGCAGCAGCTCCTGTTAAAGTTACATCAGCAATATTATTCATTACAGATCCGCCGAAGTAAATGTAAGCTCTGCCTGCATCTGTTCCTCCTGCGTCATTTCTAATTGCACCAACTATCACATCAATGTATCCGTCACTGTTCACGTCTCCGGCTGATGACAATGATGAACCAAAGTAATCGTTCACGGAAGCTCCTGTCAATATTACATCTGCAACATTGTTCATTGTATTTCCGCCGAAATAAATATAAGCTCTTCCGGCATTTGATCCTCCTGCATCATTAAAATTTGCTCCGGCAATAACATCAAAGAATCCGTCACCGTTAATATCTCCGGCAGAAGAAACTGAAATTCCGAATTTATCTCCGGCAGCAGCTCCGGTAAGTATCACATCAACGCCGGAGTTAATTATATTTCCGCCGAAATATATATAAGCTCTGCCTGCATCTGAACCCGCTGCATCATTAAAAGGCGCGCCGATAATTATATCATTAAACCCGTCACCATTCACATCCCCTGCTGATGATACAGAAAATCCAAAATTGTCATTTGCGGCATATCCCGTAAAATACTTTTCCTGCATAGCATCACCTTCATCATCATTTTCATTTATCTTATTTCCGTGTTCATCCTGTATGCTGTTGAGCCATTCGTTTGTGACACCGTCCGGCAGTGTTTTATTTGTTTTTCTCTTGTCGACGGACTGAGCATTAGCATTTAAAAAAACTATTGTTAAGATAATTGTCACTGATAGAAAGTGCAGAATGTACCGTTTCATTTTTTCTCCTTAGTTAATAGTTAATTAGTTGATTAGTTAATTGGTTAACACACGTCTGACGTTTGACATGCAGCATCTCACGGTCTGATCACGCTCACAAAATTTACCGAATTGTTATAGGTAATTAGCAGGTCTGACAGATCAGTTATGTTATCTCCGTTAATATCTGAGTTTATATATCCTGAATTGAAATTTTTGACGTCGTTATATACAAGTATCAGATCAGTAAGATCAATAACCCTGTCATGATTCACATCACCGCTGTAGAACCCAAACCTGACCGGTGTGTGATCGATTTGTTTAATATTATTTCCGAATGCTTTTGAAGAAAGGTCTGACATGTCATAATTCACAGTACCGGAAGTTGACAACAATTCACCTCCGGATTTGCTCCATGTTTCCAGAGCATTCCTGTGTGTTATGACAATATAGTATTGTCCAGAAGATGCATTCCCAAAATTGAGGACTGCATTCCCGTTTGAATTCAAGACTGATCTTGCGGAATCAACTACTAAGTGAGGTGAATTAACATTTCTCAGATAAACTTTTATTGTATCGCTGATCTGTGTATTTGCAGAAGAATTGTAAAACCCTTCTATTGATGCAGTTAGGTTAATTGTAATGCCCTGATTTCCGGGAGAGACTGCCGGGCTTTTATTATTGTGAATATCCTGTGCAACTATAAAATAATATGTTCCTGCCAAGGGATTTGTATCGAGAAATGTTGAATCGTAAGTAGATGCGAAGACAGGCTCGGTATTAATATTGATTGTTGGTGAAGTGCTTCTGTAGATCAAATAATTTTGCAGATCAGATTCGTGATTTCTGAGCCAGGTGAGACGAACATTGTTTGAACCTGCATGGGCAGCAAATGCCTGAACCTGAACAGGAGCAAGATTGTCAATGCTGTTTCCGCTGAGAATGTTTGAGCGATAAAAAGTAGAAGTACCTGCATATGCAGTAATTCTGAAATGAAAAGTACTGTTTCCGTTAACTCCTGAGTCGGCCGGAGTCGAGCAAGTATAATAGTAATACAAATTGTCTAAAGTAGGCATGACGGTTCCGATTTGTTCCCACTGGTAACCGTTGTTTGCCGGCGGCACACTTCTTTCTATAAGATAACTTGTAATTGTCCCGATAACAGGAACATCAAAAGTGCTCTTCACCCATTTTAATTTTACAAATCCTCCCTGGTCATTTGGGACATCTTTGATACTAATGAGATTTGGTTTTACATTAGGTGTAATTGTAAAATAAATTGAAGTTCGGCCGATATTTGAGTTGTATCCCAGTTCACTAACTATCAAATCAATATTCCCATCACCATTTAAATCTCCTGCTTCTGATAATGCATATCCGAAAAGATCTGAAGGGTTGCTTCCCGGCAATGTAATATCTTCAGTACTATTCATTGATAATCCTCCGAAATAAATAAATGCTTTTCCAATGACAGATGGGCTTCCAATTGGAGGATTATCAAAAGATCCAACTAACATATCTGAAAATCCATCTTTATTAATATCTCCGGCAGATGAAACGGAAATTCCAAAATTAGGATTAATTCCTGGTGCACTAATTGTTACATCTGCTGTTCCATTCATAGGTGATCCACCATAATAAACATAAGCTTTCCAGATTGCATACACCGACAATAACATCAGAATATCCGTCGCCGTTTACATCTCCGGCATCAGAAACGTCATGTCCAAAATATGAGGAGCTGCTGGGTCCGGTTAGATTAACATCTGACAGAGAGTCCATTGATGATGCTCCGTAAAAAATGTAAGCTCTTCCTGTAACATTGCTATAATTTTCTCCTCCTATTATTACATCCGAAAAGCCGTCTCCATTCACATCCCCTGCATTGGAAACAGATACTCCAAATTTGGAATTTGTTTCACCAGCTAAAGTTAAATCACGAATATTATTCATTGCTGAACCGCCGTAAAAAATGTAAGCTCTACCTGTAGAAGGATATGAAGAAGCTCCAACGATAACATCACTGTATCCGTCGCCATTTACATCTCCGGCATCAGAAACTGAATTTCCAAATAGATTTCCTGTAGCTTCACCTGTCAATGTAACGTCAGAAACATTATTCATAAAAGATCCGCCGAAGTATATATAAGCTCTTCCCTGAGAACTATTATATCCGGCTGCACCAACAATAACATCTGCATACCCGTCTCCGTTTAAGTCACCTGCAGAAGATACTGAAGAGCCAAAACCAATTGTCCCTGAACCCTCACTTAATGTTATATCTGCAGTATTATCCATATTTACTCCGCCAAAATATATATATGCTTTGCCAAAATTAATCTGATAATTCGATGCGCCGACAACCACATCATTGAATCCGTCATTATTCACATCACCTGCAGATGAAACAGAAATTCCAAATGCAGTATTGACTGCTTCACCGTTCAATTTCAAATCAGAGAACAGCGATCCAGTCATTGATTCCATATACAAATATACTTTTCCTGTATTTGAGTTATGTCCCCATGCACCAATTATTAAATCCGGAAATCCATCACCGTTCATATCACCGGCAAAGGCAACACTGTTCCCATATTGACTGTTTGTTGTTTCTCCTGATAAAGTCATATCCGAAACGTTGTTCATATTCATTCCGCCGTAATAGACATAAACTTTGCCTTTGCTGCTGTTAATCGGAGCTCCGATGATTATACCAGGATATCCGTCTCCGTTCATATCTCCTGCTTTCTAGACGGATGTTCCGAAATAGTCAAATAAATTTTCTCCGTTCATAGTAAGATCATAGACATTATCCATATCAGCGCCTCCGAGATAAAGATAAACAATTCCGGTTGAGCCATTGTATCCTGTAGCGCTTATTAAAATATCTGAATAAGAATCTCCATTAATGTCACTGGCTGACGACACACATGTTCCGAAATTATCATTTGCATTCTGACCGAAGAAAGTTTTGTCTTTGACATTATTCATATTTGCTCCGCCGTAAAAAATGTATGCACTTCCGGTATAGCTGTTGTGAATGCTTGCGCCGACAATTACATCTGAATATCCGTCTCCATTCACATCTCCCGCACTTGCTACAGAACCACCGAAAGAACTTAAAGTATCA
>JADJTX010000035.1 GCA_016710985.1 Ignavibacteria bacterium | reverse complement strand
GGCACAGATATCCCGGATGGAAATAATGGCTGGAGAAACGGTTCATAGCAATTGGGCAGCATTTGATTTCACAGTTGCAGAATATGAAGATTATCATGATGGAGTTGAAGACATAATGGGACGAACCGGGATTCCGGAATGCTTATACATTAATGAACAGAGGAAAAATCCTGCGATTGTGTTTCGGACAAAGAAGGATTACGGTGTGAAGAAGCAGGCATGGTTAATCCCGATTATTGGTTTTACATTATAAAAATAGAGACAATTCTTCATTGGATTCGAATAAGACAGGTACAGACATCGTTGACAATTCAGTATTTGGAAACGAAATAAAAGTTGTCAGATGCAGTACCTTAGTTGATCAGCCCGGGTACGTAGTAAAGGGCTTGAAAGCAAACCGTGAGCAGATTAACTGCATATCTTCATGGGGAGGTAAAGCAGTTGATGAAAATTATCTGCATATAAAGCCAAAAGATAAGAATTGATTCATCTTCAGCTCAAACTCTTAATCCTGAACTCCAGTTGCAAAATTATCGTAAATGATTTCAATGAGATATAATAAAGATAGTTACTCTTCGAGTTAGGCATTTCTTAAATTCACAAGACCAATATAGCGGAAAATATATTGAAGAAATTTAATTATATTTTTAATGATACAACTTTAGTAATAGATACCACTTTAACCTCACCATTCAACCCGAATTGTAAAGATCTTTGGGACACAAGCTGTGCAGTTGACTTCAAAGTATATTGGTACGGTCAATGCGATATGTGGATTGATTATGTAAGAGTCGATAATGAGATTGCACACGATTTATTCAGTAATGATTTACAAAATCCACAATTTGTTCAATATCAAAACTGGCTTAAGTGGGAGGCAGATCATTGCCTAATTATTCCCAAATGCAGCTACAGATTTTACATGAGGAATTTGAGTTTAACCAGATACCATGCATGGAATATGTCAGCAGGAAAATAGATACATTAGACCGAGAAAACAACTTCGGTTTATGTGTGATTTTAATTATTCGACTTTCAAATACACACACCGGGTTTCGATACTGTAAGACCCTCTGCGAATATATTAAAAGAACTTTAGTAGACAGATTAGGTTCGAAAGAGATTTTTATGGGAGCTTACGGAATTCTTAGTGATAGTGTGAGTGGACTTAATAATTATGTTCCTACAACATTGCCTGTGTATAATTATGATCCTCCTCATAGAACCGGAGAGCCGGTAAGCGTGACACAGTATGAAGACTGGCTGCAAAGCCATTTGGACGCAGACAGAAATGAATGGTATGATATTACTTCATACTATAAACTCGCAAGAAAAATTTCTGATATATCTAACATTCCCCTTTATTAACCTTATACAGGCACATAGCTGGTATTCCCCGGTCATAAATTAAGAGAACCACTTAATAATGAGATCTCATTATTAAGCTATCTTGGAATTTCATATGGTGCAAAGGGAATGATATATTATGTAATGACGAGCACTGATAGTGGACAGTATTATGATAACTTTTCCCGGGGTCTTGGTGAAGCTCACCCGACTTTAGGAACCTAAACTGGCCTGCGATATATAAACGCTTATGGGCAGGAAAAATGGAAATCGGTATGTGAGCTTAATCATAAAATAAAAAAAATAGCGCCTTATATCATGAGCTTCGACAATGAGGGGAAGAGCTACATTTTACGAAGTGAATATAGTAATCTTTATTCCCAAACTTCTTTCTCAGATGTAATCACATACAAACCATTTGGCTCGAATCCAGGTTGTGTTGAAGATAATCCGGGTTCTAATCCTTCAGGAATGGTTTACGAATGCAAGGAAGACAGGTATTTGCAGGTTGCGACATTTCAGAATAGCGAGCCGAACACAAAATATTTTATGGTAGTTAACAGGAGATGTTCGCCGTTTTTAGACGATTCGACAAATAATGATAACAACGGAGGAAGGAGATATGTAAGAATAATGTTTGATTCCGGATCTGCAGTTTTTTCAGGCTTAAATAACTGGAGTGTAATAGATGTAGCGAATGATTCATTATTAAACATCCCGTAGGATGAAATATTGGTAACAACTAATGGAATACTAAATCATCCCGTAGGGATGAAATGACTTTGTCAGGCGGTATCACATCTAATCCCTACGGGATTAGTTTTGTGTGTCATTAATTCCTACCAATATCTAATCCCTACGGGATTTGATTTAACATATCTACAGAGTTGCAAAATTGATGAATGAATTATTAAGATTGATTACAGGACAAATGTCCGTATAGTAAATAAATTAACAGAAACTACCCTTAACAGGTTTTAGATCTGTAAGTGTAAGATTATATTCCGATTTAATGATAATGCCGTCGGTTACCCGTAGGTTTCAAATTATTGTAAAATATTATTACCGGACAACATCGAAGATCCTCAAAACCTGTTACAAAATTTTATAGTGCATTTACAGAAAAAATTTCAGCTTTTATTAATTCCTCTGCTCCGCAGGGAAACCACTGCCTACCGGAGGGAAACCACTCTGTGCCAGAGGGAAACCACTGCGTACCGGAGTTAAACCACTCCGTACCGGAGGGAAACCACTCCGCACCGGAGGGAAACTACTCCGCACCGGAGGGAAACCACTCTGTACCGGAGGGAAACCTCTCTGTACCGGAGGGAAACCACTCCGTACCGGAGGGAAATCACTCTGTACCGGAGGGAAACCACTCCGTACCGGAGGGAAACCACTCTGTCCCGGAGGGAAACCTCTCCGTACCACAGGGAAACCACTCCGTGCCGGAGGGAAACCCTCTGTATAAGAGGGAAACCTCTTTGGCACACGGGGAAACTTTTATGGAACGCAGATGTACATCTTAATAGTTCATACGTAGGATTCTTTAATACTTACAATTATAAAAGTACAGGATACTCTCGTCATAGTTTTAGATATTCCTGACTGTTAAAGAAGACAAAAACTTTTTTACTCATTG
Organism: Ignavibacteria bacterium; assembly: GCA_016710985.1. Taxonomy (GTDB): domain Bacteria; phylum Bacteroidota; class Ignavibacteria; order Tepidaquicellales; family Tepidaquicellaceae; genus JAGPCH01. Next base: position 64,373 of record JADJTX010000035.1, on the reverse strand, counting down.
CCGTAAATATTTCCAGACAGGGAAATCATTCTCTCTGTTTTAATCCAACATTCTTATTTCAAGCTTTAGGGAATACCAACAAAGCTGTAAAAAATTCTCTGTCAAACTCTGTGTCCTCGCATCGCTGAGGTAATTCAGTTTGAGGAAGACTCACAAAATCGTTTTGTACGGTTTCCTATAGTTTCTGATTAATTACATTTTTTATTCACATTATTTAAATTAAATTATTTCAAACCAAACCCTCTGATATCCCCTAAAATAAAATGGGATTGGAGGGTTTTTAATTTTTATGAAAGTCAAAAAAGATAAAGTAAAACTGATCACACTCGGATGCTCGAAGAATCTCGTTGATTCGGAATTCATTCTTTCACAGCTTAAGTCAAATGACATTGAAATGGTAGAAGATGAAAATGATGCTGAGAATGTGATCATTAATACATGCGGATTCATTGAAGATGCAAAGCAGGAATCAATCGATACGATAATGAGAGCTGTAGATTTAAAATAAAGGAATTTTTAAAAATGTATATGTAGCCTGGATGTCTGTCGGACAGATATAAAGCTGAACTCGAAAAAGACATTCCGGAAGTAGATAAATACTTTGGAGCAACTGACAAACCAAAGACTATATTCGCATCTTAAATGAACTCGGAGTAGATTACAAAAAAAATCTTATTGGCGAAAGAGTCATAACAACTCCTTCACATTTTGCGTATCTGAAAATCAGCGAAGGCTGCGATAATCCCTGCTCATTCTGCGCAATACCGATCATGAGAGGCGGACACAGATCAAAACCACTGCAGGATATCATTACAGAAGCGCAGAAGCTGGCATCCAAAGGTGTTAAGGAAATTAGTGATAATCGGACAGGATACTACTTATTGGGGATTTGATATTGACAGAAAAAGAAATTTGTCAGTTGTTCTTTCTGAATTGTCGAAAATCAAAGGAATAGAATGGATTAGATTAATGTATGCTTATCCTTCAAGATTCCCTGAAGATCTGATCTCAACAATCAGGGACACAGATAATATTTGTAATTATATTGATATACCTGTTCAGCATATTACAGATAACGTATTGAAATCAATGAGAAGAGGGATCACGAAAAAGATTCTGACGAATCTTTTGGAAAAGCTCAGAAATGACATTCCGGGTATTGCAGTAAGGACAACTTTTATAGTCGGATATCCGGATGAAACTGAGGAAGACTTTAAGGAACTAACAGATTTTGTAAAGGAATTTGAATTTGACAGGCTTGGTGTTTTTTACATATTCACATGAGGATGGAACAACTGCTGCTGAAATACCGGACAGAATTCCGCTTAAGGAAAAACTTTCGAGACAAAAACATTTAATGGATATTCAGAAAGAAATTTCAATTAAGAGAAACATGAATTCAAATAATGAAGTACTAAAGGTATTGATAGACAGAAAAGAAACCGATTATTACATTGGAAGAAGTTACAGAGACGCTCCGAGATAGATCAGAAATTTATATAAGCAATAAAGATTTGAAGACAGGAGAGTTTTATAATGTAAAAATATTTGATTCTGAAGAGTTTGATCTCTTTGGAGAAATAGTTTAAAATAATTACTAAAATTAATAACAAAAGGGGTTTGCCATGAAACATTCAAATCAAATCGAATTAAAATTTAGCAGTGATTTAAAGAAACTGTTGTGTCTGATATTAATTTCATTCATCAGTTTTAGCTTTAAAGAGTCATATTCACAGCTTAGTCGACAAGTCAATTGAAATTGACACAGAGTTCTTTTATTGATCCGATGGTTTTTACAGTAAAGACAGATGAAAGCCAGATTAGATCTGTATATTAGAGATACCTTTAGAAAATCTTCAGTTCAAAAAAATTATACCACAAAAATTATGATGCAAAAATAACTTATCAATATTAAGATCACAAATTCTTTTAATGAGATAGTGAGTAAATGAAAATATTACAGACCTTGTATCTACTTCAAAAGCCGAGCAAAAGAATCTTGAATCCTCTTCAAAATATATTGTAAAAGAATTTTACTTAAATCCGGGAAATTACAATCTCGAAATTACAATAACGGATATAGGTACAAAAAAAGAAAAGACGGAAAAGGGAGTGTGGAAATTACGATTTTGCAGAAAAGATATTTCCGCCAGTAATATAATGCTTGTCAGTGATGTAAAAGAGGAGAACGGTAAAAAAAAGTTATTACACCTCTTATTGCAAGAAACATAGAAACCTGAAATCGATCTAATTTATTTTTTTGAAGTATATAATGCCAGTGATAAAGAAGTTGTTAATGATTTTACTTTTACAATTACTGACGTTAAGGAAAGATTTGTTGAGAAGGGAGAATTTAATTTACACTCTGAGTCCAGGAATCAATAAGTATTTGAAAAGTTTCAACTTCCAATCTGATTTTTTGGAGAATACACGATTGAATTAAAAGACAAGACCAGGTGAGAACTTATATAAAGAATTCGCAAATAAACTCAACGGGATGCCTACTAATGAGAAAGATTTTAACTTAATAATTGATCAGCTGATCTATATTGGCCAGCAGGGAAGAGATCAGTAAGATTAAAAAAGTTCAAAACTCCGGAGCTGAAAGAGAAAATACTTCATTGAATTCTGGAGAAACAATGATCCGTCACCTTATACAAACAAAAATGAGAACCTTGGTGGATTATTATAAAAGAATTGGAACCGCAAATGAAAGGTATTCACATTGTATAGACGGATGGAAGACTGATATGGGGATGGTTTTATTATATTCGGTGAACCAAATAACATAGAAAGATATCCGTTTAATGAAGGTACAAAACCGTATGAGATCTGGGAGTTTTATAATGAAAATCAGCAATATATTTTTGTGGATGAGACAGGATTTGGCGATTATAAACTGGCTATACCTATCTGGGATACAGATGCTAACGGGATCAAGGATATTAATTCTGAAATTTAAGAATTTTCAGACAAGTTTTTTCTTTTATTAAGATATCTAAGTAATGCGGTGTCAAAAGAAGTGGATGTCGAAAGAGTAACAAATTCTATATTGTTCTTCATGCATTCGTTTTTATATTTCTCAATGAACTCCTGAATTGATTCTCTGATATGATTTTCTGCATAGCGGCCGGCTGGGAAATACATCTCCTCATTTGTTTCCATGTCTTTAGTGTTACAGGACTTTCCAGAAAATGTTAGCTCCATAGGATCCAGGATCTGAAATATGATCACTTCATTTTTATCGTATCTGGAAATGCTTCAATGCGTTTATTACTCATTCTGTTCATCAAACAGATCACTGAAAAAAATAACCAGACCTCTTCTCTTAACCTTATCGGCAATTTCATTCAGGCACTTTGCAGTACCTGTTTGATTTTGAGAATTAACATTTGACAGATCTTTAAGTATGAGCTGTAGATTTGCCTTGTAGAATGGGGAGGAATATATGACCGAATCTCCGTATCGTAAGTTGTAAGTGAAATGGCATCTCTTTGCAGCAGCATCAGATATGCAATTGAAGCCGCAAGATGAGATGCATATTCAAGCTTTGTAATAGAATCAGGATTCTCAGCATTCTTTTTTCCGGGCTTTGAAAGAATTTTTTTTAAAAAATTCTTTCTTTGTTCATTAATTCCCGTTAGTTTGTCCGACTTAAAATCCATTGACCTGCTTATGTCAAGCAAAAGGTAGGATTTAAGATTTGTCTCTTCTTCGAAACGCTTAATATAATACCTGTCGGTCTTGCCGAGGATTTTCCAGTCGAGATGTTTTAAATCATCACCGGGCATGTATTGCCTGTGTTCGGCGAACTCAACGCTGAATCCGTGATAAGGAGACTTATGCATCCCTGCAATAAACCCTTCCACTACCATACGCGCTTTGAATTCCATGTTCGAAAGCCGTGCGACAATAGAAGGGTTTAGATATTTTTTATAATCTGAAACTTCCTGCACTATTATTTTAGATTTACTATTCTGTGCATGGACTTTACTTATTTCTGGATCACTTTAACATCACCTGAACTTCTTTCCCGGTTTCTAAAGGCTTTGATTCAACTTTTGTATTTTCGTTTGTTTTTACTTTACCCGTATCTGTACCAAGCGGACTGCCTCCCATTTTGTTTATGTTTTCCTGAATGATCTCTTCAATGGATTTTCCTGATTTTAATACCTGAAGCATTGTTGCTGCTGATTCACTCATTTTGTCATTTGCATCAAGATCCTTAGGATATTTAGCTAAGAAAGCTTCATAAGATTTGATCGCATTATCTTTGTCTTTTAAAGTTTCATCATACATAAAAGCTACCATGAATAAAGATTGCTTCGCATCTTTGTATTGGGAAATTTTTCTGCAAGCTCAGTGTATGTTTTAATGCCTTCCTGAGGATTCTTTAATCCGTCAATCTGAATTCCTGCTATTTGATTATAAGCAAAGACCGCACTGTCTGATTTAGGATAGTTTTTCAGATATTCGCGGTATTCGACAATAGCTTCATCATATTTTTTTTCATCAAGTTTTGCCTTTGCAGCAGTAAAGTATTCTGTTTGTGTTTTTTTATTCGAAGAGCATCCCATTAATATTGCAGAAAATAACAATACAAATAGGAATTTTAAATTAAGATTTTCATATTAGTAATTTAAGTGGGTTTGATTTTGAATTGATGTAATGTAATTAAAACGATTTTAAATTTTAATGAAAAAACTAGGACTGAATGAAGATTTTATCTGCAGGATATGGGAAGACAAATCTTATTATATCGGACTGAAGACCTGCAATGATGAATCTGTGGAAATTCTGGATTACGGAAAAAAGAATCATGATGCCGGTCCGGACTATAAAGATGCTAAAGTGAAGATAGGTGATGCTGTTTACCGGGGAAGCATCGAAATACACAGGTCTCTGAAAGACTGGTATCTTCACAATCACAAAGGTGATAATAAATATAACGACGTTATCCTTCATGTTGTATTTTACGGAGATGAGAACGACGAATTAAATACTAACCCAAGAGTTAAAAAATCCCGGATCGTTCCTACCGTAATACTCTCAGAACATTTAACTAGATCAATTCACGAAATCTGGAAAGAGATAATCAACAATCCCTCTCCCGCTTTCAGACTTCCCTGTTTCCCTGAAAACAAAATTGTCAGCCATTCCATTTTAACAGACTGGCTGAGCAGTCTTAGCATGGTTCGTCTGAATTTTAAATCAGAAAGAATTAATTACCGGCTTACGGAAATTTCATCCGATATAAAAAAGAAGCACTACTGGGAACAGTCGTTATTTGAATTTATATGTGAAGCTCTGGGATATTCCAAAAACAAGGAACAGTTTCTCAGACTTTCTAATAAGATTGAATTGAGTCATATCAAAACGCTCAATTTAAGCAGAATGCAAATTGATTCCCTGCTTTTCGGGCTTTCCGGATTTTTAAATGATCTCCGTTTTAAAAATCAATACATCGAAATTTTAAAAGCTGACTGGAAAATCCTAAAGGATATTTTCAGGAAAGAAATAACGGACAAAAGTGAGTGGAACTTCTTCAGGCTTCGTCCTCCGAATTTCCCCACCCTTCGCATTGCGTATGCTTCAGGTCTGTTATTTGAAATATTGCACGGCAATCTCTTCCGGGACATTATAAAAATTTATGAAGATTCTGCAAATGTGAAAACTGAACTCGAAAAGCGTTTGGCAAATATAACGGTTTCGGAATACTGGAGTACTCACTATAATTTCGGTAAAGAGACAAAGTCAAAGATCAATGTCATTGGAAGAGAACGCATCACTGATATTATTTCAAACATTATTCTTCCGGCTGTTTATCTTTATTCCCAAATTTTCCATAAAGAAAATCTAAAAAAACGCGTTGAATTTTTTTACAGAAAGGAAAAACAAAAAAGCGGGAATAATGAAGTCACCAGGGTAATGGAGAAACAGCTTGATATCAAAGTGCATTCAATAGCTGATGAACAAGCTCTTATTCAGCTGCATAATTATTATTGTGTCAAAGGCAGATGCAGCGAATGTGAGATCGGAAAAATAGTTTTTTCAAATGATAAAGTGAATGAACCGCTGAGGATAATTTTGTATTAATTACGAATTACGAATTACGAGTTACGAATTACGAGTTACGAATTACGGATTACGAGTTACGAGTTACGAATTACGGATTACGAATTAGGAATTAAGAATTGCTTTTCAATACAGAAGTAACACACACTCCACACACTCCACACACTCCACACACTCCACACACTCAACAACTCAAAAGTCATTTATCAACCCGAAGTTAATTATTCCGTCGAGTATACCATTATCTTTTCCAATAGCGTAGCTGACTCCGACAAGCCCAAGTCCTGTTTCAAGACGGATACCCAAACCAACACCGGACAGAAACCCGCTCTGCTCAGCAAAATTATTTACCTCATCAGACGATCTTAAGTAATAACCTGCATCATAAAAAGCAAAAAGAAAACCTTTCCTCGAAATTGAATAACGCATTTCAAGATTTCCTGTAGCAATTCTTGAAGCAAGGAACTGTTCACTCCTGTAGCCTCTGATGAATTTGTTACCGCCGATCCTGAAAAAATCGGCATCTTCAAGCTGATCAGATACTATTTCGCCTCCGAAGAGTGAAATCAGATTTGTCTGTCTTTTTAGAAATGAAAAATAAAAATCCGTTTGCGCTGAGTATCTCTGAACAGAATAGTATTCACTGTATCCAAGATTCTGAAGCTGCGCTACGTTGTATATCTTTTTGCTTCCGTAGGTATAGTAGGTTTTTATGAGATATCCTTTATACGGAACATAAATGTTGTCTCGTGTATCATAGCGGATCTCAGTGCCCGCGCTCAGAGTCCTTGAATCAGCAATGACAACATTGGAATTCAGGATATCAGAAGGAATGACTCTTTCAAAAGCGCCGATACCTGATATTATGAGTTTGTCAGAGAAAGGGAATTCAACTTTGAAATCAATAAATCTTCTTGTGTAAGTTGTGTCCTGCAGACGCTGAAGAAATCCCAGACTAATATTTATAGGATAATTAAAAAATACGGTTCGAAATATTTGAAAGCCAGCTCCTGTGTTGCCTGAACTTCCTGTTGATAGTTCGCTTCGATCTTTCTTCCGGTACCGAAAAGATTTCTGAAAGATACGTTTACCATTCCTGTAAAGTAACCGCCTCCGTTTGCTTCATCGGGCGGCACGTAGCCGATTATTCCGTCAAAAGTATTTGTGTTGCCTTCGGTCACTTCAATCAGCAAGCCTGATTCGTTGGTGCTTTTTATGGAATATATTTTGGATCGGAAATGCTTTCGAAAAATGTTGAGACGGTCGAGACGTTCTTTCATCTGCTGAAGTGATTCGGAATTTACAATTTTACTTTTATCGAATTTCATTTCGCGGAGTATTACATAATCCTCGGTAAGCTCATTTCCCCTGATCTTTATCTGGTCAATTTTTACTTTTGAATTTTCAGTGATTTTAAAGTCAACTTTAATTTTCTCCGTACTGCCGTCCTTATAAACCGAGATCTCATTAATATTTACTTTAGCAAACGGAAGCCCGAGTTCTTCATATGATGTCAGTAAATCCTTAATGTCATTATTAAACTTGTTATCACTGAAAATATCACCTTCTTTCGTTTCAAAATTTTTCAGTAGCTGATCAGGGGAAAGGGTTTTGTTCCCGTGAACTTCAATATCACCAATCAATACTTTGCTCCCCTCATCAATTCTCAGGACTATTTCAACAAATGAAGAATCCTCGTCGAATTTAATCTCTTCTTCGGCAAATTTTGCGAATAAATATCCTGAAGATTTATACCTGTCCCGGATGTTTTTGAGATCAGTCTTAAATTGCTCTTCACTGAATATGCCTTCTTTTTTTGAGATCATCAGATTACTGATATCCGAATTGCTCAGATAACTGTTGCCCGTGATCTCAATTGAGCTGATCTTCGTCTGAGCAGGAGATATTGAAGAAATCAGTAACAGAAATGATATTGATAAAAAAGTTATGTTCATGCTTGTTTGAACTAAACTAATTTAAATGGATTAAAATTAAAATATAATTAAAGAATTATATTTCCTGAAGCTGCCCTCTATAAGTGAACTACCGAAACACTTAGAAATAAGAGTCTGTCTCAAAAACTATTACCACAGAGGCTCAGAGAACACAAAGATGCACAGAGATTATAAAAGCTTTATCGACGAATTAAAAAATTTGAAATTATTAATTGTAAAAAAAAATTAGAATTTCTTTTGACAATAATTTCTCTGTGAAACTCTGTGCCTCTGTTCCTCTGTGGTGAATTTGACATCAGAATCGTTTTGAGCAGTATTGTTATCATGTGACCGGTTGTGAGCAAGGACAAGGGAATTTATCTTGAAAATCTTCTTTATATTTACGATTTTACACGAGTTCAAAAAAAATCTTTACAATTTATTCGGCTTTACAGATTTTGAGGAGTCAAAGCTTTCCAGATTTGTGTTACTGCTAATTATTTACCCTCATATTTACCGAAAATTGTTTTATATCATATAATTTTTATAATAATAAAGCTTAGACTTTAAAAGATTTTATTGACCATTTCAGAAATTTGAAAATATTTTTAGATTAATTAGTTTAAATGGATAAAACTATTGTAGCAATTGATGGTCCTTCAGGAACAGGTAAAAGCACGACAGCAAGAATATTAGCCGAAAAGCTGAAATATTTATACATAGACAGCGGCGCAATGTACAGGGCAATTACTTTTGAGCTGATAAAAAATAATATAAAGCCCGCGGATCTGAAAACGATACTGGAGCTTACAAAGTCCGCTAACATGCAGTTTGACGGGGAAGAATTTATTTTAAACGGCAAGAACATTACAAAAGAAATTCGTTCACTTGAAGTGACAAATAAGGTCAGCAATGTAAGCGCGATAAAGGAATTAAGGAAAATACTGGTTGACAAGCAAAGAGCTTTTGCAAAAGACAATGATGTTGTAATGGACGGAAGAGACATCGGAACGGTTGTGTTTCCTGAAGCGAAGTTCAAGTTTTATCTGGTCTGTGATCTGAAGGTCAGAGCAGCGAGAAGGAGACAGGATTTTATTGATCACGGTTTCAAGATCCCGCTGGAAAAGATAATGGTAGAGCTTAAGAAAAGGGATCAGATAGACACGACAAGAAAGGAAAGTCCCTTAAGAAAAGCAAAAGACGCAGTAGAGATAAATACTACGAACATGATCATTGAGGAACAGGTCAATTGCCTGTTCAGAAAAGTAAGCGGTTTAGATTTACCTTAAAAATATTTTTTTATAAGCCCGGAAAGCGGGATTTATTAACTTAATACTCTTTAAACTTTTATTAATTTTTAGTTTAAAGAAAAAAAACAATCTCTTAGACAAAAAGAGATGCGGAGGCAAAATAAAAATGGTAGAAACTGAAGAAAACGTAATTGATGCAGAGGCAAAGGAAAAAAAAGATGCGAATGTTACAGATACATCGGGTAAGCAAAAAGATCCGGCACCAAAGGAAGAAAAAGATAAAATTAAAATTCTTGTAAGTGACTATGATGAAGATGAATACAAGAAAATGCTTAATCTTTATGAAAAAACCTTCAACGTAATAAAGGAAAACGAGCTTGTCAAAGGAAAGATCGTAGCCATTAACGGTGATGATGTTTTAATTGATATTGGTTCTAAATCAGACGGAAGGGTTTCTGTAAACGAATTTTCAAATCCTGAAGAAATAGTCGTCGGGAATACGATCGAGGTTTTTCTTGAGAAGATAGAAGATAAAGAAGGTCAGCTTGTTCTTTCCAAAAAGAAAGCCGATTCTATGAAGATGTGGGATAACATTGTTGCTGCGCAGACAACAGGCGCCATTGTAAAAGGTAAATGCATAAGAAGGATCAAGGGTGGATTCATAGTAGACATCAGCGGACTCACGGCTTTCTTACCGGGCTCACAGATAGATACAAAGCCTATCAGGGATTATGATGAATATGTTGGAAGGACAATGGATTTCAAGATCATTAAAGTTAATAATCAGAATGAAAATATTATCATCTCTCATAAAATGATAATAGAAGAATCCATGAAAGGTCAGAGAGAAGAGCTTCTTAAGACCATTCAGAAAGGCATGACATTAAAAGCCGTTGTAAAAGCAATTACTGATTTCGGAGTATTTGTTGATCTCGGCGGACTCGACGGACTGATCCATATTACAGACCTCTCATGGGGAAGAATAAATCATCCTAATGATGTAGTAAAATTAGATCAGGAAATAAATGTTTCAGTGCTTGAATTCGATCCTGAAAAACAAAGAGTTTATCTTGGATTAAAACAGCTTCAGAAACATCCGTGGGATGACGTGCAGACAAAGTTCAAGATCGGTGATAAAGTTTCGGGTAAGGTTGTATCATTGACCGAATACGGCGCATTCATTGAAATTGAAAAAGGCATTGAAGGATTGATCCACATCAGCGAAATGTCCTGGACACAGCACATTACAAATCCTACACAGATGGTCACAATGGGTCAGATCGTAGAAGCTCAGATACTTACAATAGATTCGGAGAATAAAAAACTTTCCCTTGGAATGAAACAGCTGACTCCAAATCCGTGGCAGAGCTTACTCGACAAATTTCCGGTCGGAACAAGACACAAAGGAAAAGTCTGTAACATTACAAACTTTGGAATATTCATTGAGCTCGAAGAAGGTGTTGACGGACTGGTACATATTTCTGATCTCTCCTGGACAAAGAAAATTCTGGACATAAATGAAGTTGTGAAAATAGGTGATGAGTTTGAAGTCGTTATTCTAGGAGTGGATGTAGCCAATCAGAGAATTTCACTCGGCAGAAAGCAATTGCTCGACAATCCATGGGATAAGCTTGAAGAGAAATACAAAGTCGGTACTGAAGCTGAATGCAAGGTCATAAAGCCGATTGAGAAAGGGATCATTGTAGAGCTTCCTGATGAAGTCGATTCGTTCATACCCGCTTCACAGTTATCAACTACACCGATCAAGAATTTCAGCGATCTGTTCAAATTTGGCGAGACATTAAGAGCCGAGATTATTGAATTTGATAAGACAAATAAGAAAGTTGTTTTATCGGTTATTGAATATCGAGAATAAAAGTTAAGAAATAAATAATTAGTTAAATATAAAAAACCCCGGTAAGAAATTGCCGGGGTTTTTTTGTTATCTAAAAATGAAAGTAGCTTTTTTGAATTCTTGATTTACTGATTACGCAGTAAGATAGATGTATTAACCCACTCGCTCAGATAACACGTTAAGATAACTTCGACGTCATCGCAGAGTCTGAACTCGAATTAAACGAATTAAACGAATTAAAGAATTAAAGGAATTAAAGAATTGACGAATTAAATGAATTAAAGAATTAAACGGATTAAATCATCGAAATCAAATTCTGTAAATTCGATAAATTCTAAGAATTCGGGTTCAGACAGGTTTGTTGAATCAGGCAATATAAAGCGCATAATCAAATTTCTATCCGGTCTTCGTCGTTCCGCAGAGTCTGAACTCGAATTAAACGAATTAAACGAATTAAAGAATTAAAGAATTAAAGGAATTAAAGAATTGACGAATTAAATGAATTAAAGAATTAAACGGATTAAATCATCGAAATCAAATTCTGTAAATTCGATAAATTTCTAAGAATTCGGGTTCAGAAAGGTTTGTTGAATCAGGCAATATAAAGCGCATAATCAAATTTCTATCCGGTCTTCGTCGTTCCGCAGAGTCTGAACTCGAATTAAACGAATTAAACGAATTAAAGAATTAAAGAATTAAAGGAATTAAAGAATTGACGAATTAAATGAATTAAAGAATTAAACGGATTAAATCATCGAAATCAAATTCTGTAAATTCGATAAATTCTAAGAATTCGGGTTCAGATAGTTCCTGCCTCTAAATTCAATTTTAATTTCCCGTATTATTTTTTATATTATTTAAAACCTTATAGAAATAAACATGAAGATAAAACTTATTATATATTCCTGCCTGTTAGTTTCAATAATATTCTTAACAGCAAAATCCTCATACTCTCAGGATACAATTACATCCAAAAACAGCACGTTTATAGTTACCGGAGAATCGATGAAAATAACAGACTTACAGGAGGGAGAGGAAAGAACTGTTCTGCGGAATGGTTGTAAGACAATCAGAAGATATAATGACGGAACTGAGGAGAATCCTAAGGACTGGCATATTGCACTCTATTATGAAGATGCTCAATCCGGCAATGTCATTGCTGAGGATGTCATGTTTTCAGAAGGGGACAAGGACGCCTGTGAAAAAGTATATAATTCCTTAATGCGATTATGGGAGAAATAGCTCTTTCTCTGTAATTTCAATTGATTTTATTTCATATAAAAGTTAGTTTGATAATAAAATTTCAAGATATTTACTAATGTTTAATGGATCATACGCGAAAAAGATTTTACTATAACAAAAAAAAGAAACTCCAGAATAAAACCGAATCCAGCGATAAGACAACTCCTATAAACCTGACAGAAAAGCCTGCTGAACTCTCAGATAAACCTGTTGAACTTACAAATAAACCTGTTGTAATTACAAATAAACCCGTTGATGTTACTGTTAAGAAACAGGAAATTCCGAAAAGATTTCCCAAAGTGAATCCTCCAAGGACACCCCGGGAGAATATTCAGAGACAACCGAGAGAAAATCAGGAAAATACAGGCGTAGTCAGAAATAACCAGATGATCTCTGTAGTGATACCTTTGTATAATGAAGAGGATTCTCTGAACGAACTCAGTCAGGGTCTGGAGAAAGTTTTTAATTTTCTTAAATGCAATTATGAAGTAATATTCATAGATGACGGAAGTACGGATAATTCTTTTTTAAAAATTAAAGACATTCACAGGAGAAATCCAAAGTTCCACTGCATCAAGCTCAGAAGAAATTACGGCAAATCTGCAGCGCTTGCTAAGGGCTTCAAAATTGCCAAAGGCAACATAGTCATCACGATGGACGCTGATCTTCAGGATGATCCTGAGGAAATTCCTGAACTGGTGAAAGTCTTGAATTCAGGTTACGATCTCGTGTCCGGATGGAAGAAAATAAGATACGATCCATTCATAAAGAAGCATACATCAAAATTTTTTAATTACGTTACTTCCAAACTCTCCGGCGTAAAGCTTCACGATTTTAACTGCGGACTAAAAGCTTATAAGAAAGATGTCGTAAAGTCTGTTAAGATCTACGGGGAAATGCACCGGTATATCCCGGCTATCGCTCATTTATCCGGTTTTAAAGTTACGGAGAAGACAGTCAAACATCACGCAAGAAAATACGGAGTCACAAAGTTCGGCGCGAGCAGGTTTGTCAATGGTTTCCTCGATCTGCTGACAGTTGTATTTACAAATAAATATATGAAACGTCCGCTCCATTTCTTCGGAAGCATCGGGATATTGTCTTCCATATTCGGATTTATTATAGCTCTGTATCTTGTGATCCTGAAACTTATTGAAGGTAAATCCTTAAGCGACAGGCCTCTGTTCCTTGTCGGAATATTCATGATGGTAGTGGGAATACAGTTCATGTCACTGGGGCTTATTGCCGAGATGATAACGAAGTCGAATCTGAGGGATGATGATGTACTCGTGGAGATAACACTTTAATTGATAATTGATAATTGATAATTGATAATTGATCGATAAAAATTTGTAATTTGTAATTAGTAATTAGTAATTAATTAAGTATAATGTCAAATTCTGAAATAAGTAAGAAAGCAAAGATAGGTAAGAATGTAACTATAAAGAGTTTTTCGGTCATAGAAGATGATGTCGAGATTGGCGACAATGTTGAGATCGCTTCGAATGTACTGATTGCAAACGGCGCGAGGATATCTGATAATGTAAAGATACATCACGGCGCGGTGGTATCGACAGTTCCGCAGGATCTGAAATTCGGCGGAGAAGTCACAACTCTTGAGATAGGGAAGGAACGGTTGTCCGTGAATATGCTACACTGAACCGCGGTACGAATCACAGTAAGAAAACCGTCATAGGACAAAATTGTTTCATAATGGCTTACGCGCACGTTGCTCACGACTGCAGGCTTGGAAATAATGTAATCCTTGCCAACAGCATTCAAATGGGAGGTCACGTCAGCATTGGCGATCATACGATCATTGGAGGCATTGTCGCAATACATCAGTTCACAAAGATCGGTGAAAGAGTAATGGTAGGCGGCGGGTTCAGGGTTGTAAAAGATCTGCCACCGTATATTTTAGCCGGGGGATATCCGCTTAAATATGAAGGAATTAATGTGATCGGTTTGAGAAGAAAAGGATTTACAAATGAACAGATAGGTATTATCAAAAAAGCTTATGATGAAATTTACAATTCAGAGCTGAATTTCGGAGATGCAGTAAAGCGTATCAGGGAAACTTTTGAAATGACGCCGGAGATAAAGAACATAGTGGAGTTTGTTGAGAATAGTGAGAGAGGGATAGTGAAGGGATGATCGCTGATTTATTTGATTTACCTGATTTCGCTGATTTAATTAATATATTCTGTTAATTTTCTGAACGATTTTTTTGAAAAAGAATTATGAGATCAAGTGTGAGCTGACTGAGAGAAAGACCATTGAACGTATTATTAACTCTGTGAAAGGTTATTCTCACTCAGTTGAAAAGCAGACGGACATTTATTACAAGGCGGATACAGGCAGATTGAAGTTAAGGATAATCAATGACACAGAGGGGAGTTTAATTTTTTATGACAGAGGTGAAAAAACGGGTAAAAGAATTTCAAAGTATATTATCTCTAAAATAAAAGATCACAAAGAACTTGACAGTATTTTAAGAAAGCAGTTCAAAGTACTGGTCATAGTAAATAAAAAAAGAGATATTTACATTCATAAAAATATCCGGGTTCATATAGATACAATAAAGGGGCTGGGAAGATTTCTTGAGATCGAGATTATTTATGAAAATTTATCCAAAGCAAAAGAACAGATGAAAGAATTAATATCAAAGTTTCAATTGAATGAAAATAAATTTATCAAAGGATCCTATTCCGATTTATTAATTAACCTCAGATAAATGTCCGCACAGAAACAGGAAAATACACATCACATTACGACAAAGGTTCTCTATGCAATGAAACAAAAAGGTGAAAAGATCACAATGCTTACGGCGTATGATTTTCTCACTGCAAAATTTCTTGATGCAGCCGGGATAGATGTAATTCTTGTCGGAGATTCACTTGGAAATGTGATACAGGGAAACGAGACCACGCTGCCTGTAACACTTGAAGAAATGATCTATCATACAAAAATAGTAAAGCGCGCTGTTAAGAATGCGATTGTAGTTGCGGACATGACCTTCATGAGCTATCAGGTCGGAGTGAAGGAAGCAATATATAACTGCGGAAGAATGATGAAAGAAACGGCATGTGATGCAGTGAAAATGGAAGGAGGCGATTACATTGCCGAGACCATTAGAAGAGTTGTCGAAATTGGAATACCTGTGATGGGTCATCTCGGACTCACACCGCAGTCAATAAATAAATTCGGGAGCTATAAAACGCGCGGTACTGAAAAGGAAGAAGCGGATAAAATTTATAAAGATTCTTTGCTGCTTGAGAAAGCCGGATGCTTTGCAATTGTGATAGAAAAAATTCCCGCTAAGCTCGGCACTAAAATTTCCAAAGCAATAAAAATTCCTACAATAGGCATTGGAGCAGGTCCTGATTGTGACGGACAGGTTCTGTAACTCACGACATGCTCGGACTGATAGAAGATTTTAAACCGAGATTTGTAAGAAGATATGCGAACATGGCAGGAGATACGAAGGAAGCTTTCAGGAAATATATTAAAGATGTTAAAGACAAGAAGTTTCCTACATTGAGGGAAAGCTATTAAGAGTGTGTGGAGTGTGTGGAGTGTGTGGAGTGTGTGGAGTGTGTAGAGTGTGTGGAGTGTGTGGAGTGTGTGGAGTGTGTAGAGTCTGTGGAGATTGAATGAGAATAGAGTTACGGACCGGAAATATTTTAAAATCCTTCCATGAATAATTTCAATATAAGAACAGGTTTCGGGTATGACGTGCATAAGCTTGTTAAAGGCAGGAAGCTTATATTGGGCGGGGTGGAAATCGAGTCCGAACTTGGACTGGACGGACATTCGGATGCGGATGTTTTGCTGCATTCATTATGTGATGCATTGCTTGGCGCTGCAGGTTTCAAAGATATTGGTCATCAGTTTCCGAATACAGATAATAAGTTTAAAAACATTTCGAGCCTTATCCTGCTTAAGGAATCATTTCAGCTTTTAAAAATGAAGGCTGGAAAGTAAGTAACACTGATTCTGTAATAATACTCGAAGAGCCGAAGATCTACAGTTATTCTGATGAGATGAAAAAGAATATATCAGGGATCCTTGAAACAGAAAACATTTCAATTAAGGCAACTACTTCAGAAGGTCTGGGCTTTGTAGGAAACAGTAAGGGATGCGTTGCCTACAGTTCGGTTTTGATCTACAAATAATCTGAAATTGCATTCAGAATATTAATTAAAATTTTTGAATTAACTTGGAATTTCTTCAAAGCATAGACGCCGCTCTTTTTTATTTTATAAATGTAACGCTTGCTAATCCGGTAACTGATAAACTGATGCCGTTTATCACTGAACGAAATCATTGGTTTATTTTTTATACTCTGATATGGCTATATCTTATCTTTAAAGGCGGTACGAAAGGCAGAACAGCAGCTCTCCTGATTTTACCTTTGATACTTATTGCAGATCAGACTGCAGATAATATCATCAAACCCTTTTTTCAAAGGATACGTCCCTGTCACGTTCTGGAAAATGTACACCTTCTTATAAATTGTTCACAGTCATATGCAATGCCTTCCAATCACGCCGTAAACAATTTTGCGGCAGCAACTTTATTCTCTTATTTTTATCCTTCAATGAAATATTTTCTTTTTACCGGAGCATTCATAGTTGCAATGTCGAGAGTAATGTGCGGAGTTCATTATCCGTTTGATGTTTTGGCCGGAGCAGTAATAGGCGTGACCTTTGCTTTAATGATAATTTATTTGTGGAAGCTGGTCAGGACGGCTATCGTTAATCGTTAATCGTGAATAGTGAATAGCGGAATACTGAATCTTATGAATCTTACGAATCTTATAAATCTTACGAATCTTATGAATACTTATGAACCTTAAATCTTATCAATTCATATTAGCCGCGGGTTTGTTTTACGGACTGTCTTTTCCTCCCATTAACTTTCATCTGCTGATCTTTTTCTCTTTTGTAATCCTGATTGACATAATATTAAAAAGCAAAAATCTTAAGCAGGTAATTTCCCGGAGTTACTTAGTCTTTCTCACCGCCGGACTGCTCGGGATATCGTGGATTGCATTAAGCGGGATGCGTGAGAATGCAGACGCTTTCCTTATAGTTGGCGGGGTTTTTGTGATTGTTGTTTATCCTTTGTTCTTTATTCCTCCAATGATATTATTTTATTTAATAAATAAAAATTTATCTTTAACAAAATTCCGTTCCGTCACATTAATGATATTCCCTTTTCTCTGGACAGGATTTGAATATCTTCAGACGAAGGGACAGATAAATTTCCCGTGGCTCTTCGCGGGAAATTCCCAGTCTTATAATCTTTCTAAAATACAATATATAGATTACACAGGAGTGTTCGGTGTTTCATTCTGGATCTGTGTGATTAGTGTGTTTATTTATTATTTAATAATAAAATTATCTTCAAAGGAATGGAGACTGCTTTCATTGAAAAGCATCACAGTTATATCTGTAATAATTCTGATTTATTTTATACCGGAGATTTATAATACAGCATTTAAAAGATCATACTCAGATACCGGAAAAATAAAGATCGGAATAATTCAGCCGAATGTAGATCCGTGGAAAAAGTGGTCAGGAAAACAGAATGATCTGATACAGTCATACATTGAGCAGATCAATCAAATTCATTCCGAGCATAGTGATGTTAAATTAATTTTACTTCCCGAAACAGCGCTGCCGTATTATTTCAGGGAAAGACATTTTGAAGAGCGTTACTTAGCTTTAAAAAATACATGCGACAGTATAAATGTACCATTACTCATAGGAACTCCTGATCTGCTTTATTATGAAGATCAGCTGAATGCTCCCGATGATGCGAAGATCATGAAGAGCAACGGAATGAAATACGATACTTACAATTCAGCGGTCTTATTCGAACCGGGAAAAGACAAAGAAGCATTTCAAAGACACGAAAAAATAAAACTGGTGATTGGCAGTGAAAGAATGCCTTATCAGGAAATCCTTCCGTTCACGAAAAGTCTTGTGGAATGGGGAGTGGGCCTGAGCAGCTGGCAGATAGGAAGAGATACAAATATTTTTGAATTAAAGGACGGGACAAAGTTCAATACGGCAATCTGTTATGAATCCGTGTATCCTGAATTTTTTGCAGACTTTGTAAACCGAGGCGCGGATTTTTCAGTGATAATAACGAATGACGGCTGGTGGGGAAAATTTTTCGGGACATATCAGCACAACAGGTTCGCGGTATTCAGAGCAATTGAGAACAGGAGATGGATTGCACGCTGTGCTAACACAGGTATTTCGGATTTTATCGATCCCGAAGGAAATTTTTATGAGGAGACACAGATAAATGAAAAAGCGAGTATTGTCTTCAATGCCGGACTAAGGCATGAGAAAACTTTTTATACAATGAACGGGGATCTGTTCTCTAAAGTCAGTTTGCTGACAGGGATCTTACTATTTGCATTCAGTTATTTACTAAGAAAAAAAAAGGCTAACCCCAGAGATTAGTTTTCGAAGGTTCATTTTCTTCCTCTTTGGTAATTTCCTTATGAAGTTTTATAAGATCATCTGAAATTAATTTCCGCGGTACTTCAGTAACTACGATCTCATTATCTATATTAAGTGTATCGGCAATGATATGCTTATCTATTTCATTTTCAGACTCAGTCAATGTTTCGGGAATTTTATATTCTTCTGGTGTATCATCAATTCTGAAATAATCAGATCTTATTTTTATTTTCTTAAGCTCTTCGAAATTACTGTTTACCCGCAGTGATAATTTTTTTGAAGGTGCAAACTTAATAGCATTCTTTTTTAGTATCCTTATCAGGGATCAGTTTAAACTTTCCGAATTTCTGTATTTCAAGATCTGTATTTTTTCGCAGAGACTGTGCGACCGCCCTGAATATACTGTTTACTATTATCTCAGACTGTTCTCTGCTCAGGCCGAACTCTATTGATATAACAGATATTAAGCTTTCATTATCCATCAGTATTAAAGTATGATTTTAGATTATCTGACATCTCAAATTCAACTATATCTTTTGGCGGAATTATAACATTAGCCCAGTTTTTATTCCGGAGTATTTTCATTTCCTGTCTTACAATCTTAAACTCTCCAAAATCATTTATTGAAACAATCTTTTTTTTCCTGATATCTTTTGAAATCAGATCTATCACCCTGTCAAATATCTTAGAGGTCTTCCTGATTTTTATCTTAGAATCTTTTGAAATTTTTTTTACAAGATCTTTCTTGTTCATTTAAAATAAGTGTAAAATATTTTTAATAAGTTCTTCGAGATATTTTTTGTCTGTCATGTCAAAGTTATTTAAAACTTCACTGTCTATGTCAAGCACGGCAACAGACTGACCGCCTTTCAAAACCGGCACTACGATCTCAGACTTAGAGAGAGAATCGCAGACAATATGTCCCGGAAATTCATCAACATCTTCAACAATGATCGTTTCCTTCCTCTGCGCAGAAGCTCCGCAAACACCTTTTCCGAAAGGAATTCTCGTGCAAGCAACTCTGCCCTGAAACGGTCCGAGTACCAGCTCAGTATTAGTGTCCGGATCTTTCAGATAAAATCCCACCCATAGAAAATCGTCCATTGAATATTTCAAGGCGGAAGTAATGTTAGCGAGATTAGTAATAAAATTCTTCTCACCACTGATCAATGAATTTATCTGCGGAAGCAATGACTTATATTTCTCTTCTTTGGAAAGAGTATTATCTGTTTTTAATTCAAATGACATTTTAAATTCTTTTGTAAAAAAACAAAATTGTGAATATTTAAAATCCTTTTCAGGTACCTGCCAATAATCTCTGTGCCGCTCTGTGTCTCTGCGCCTCTGTGGTAAATTGTTTTCCGGCACACTACATAGAATAATGAAAATGTTTTTTCAGAAGTTTTGTTAAATCACTCATCAGAGTTCGATCAGCGATTCGAATTCCTTTTCATCCAATACCTTAACTCCCAGTT
This sequence comes from Ignavibacteria bacterium, assembly GCA_016710985.1. Taxonomy (GTDB): domain Bacteria; phylum Bacteroidota; class Ignavibacteria; order Tepidaquicellales; family Tepidaquicellaceae; genus JAGPCH01. The sequence goes on along the minus strand of JADJTX010000035.1, from coordinate 44,063 downwards.
CATTCGCTTTATCCAGCTTGCTTCCCGCTTCAGCGCCTGCTAAAACATAATCAGTTTTTTTGCTTACAGAAGAGCTAACTCTGCCTCCAAACTCTTCAATAATTCTCTGCGCATCGTCTCTTTTATATTTTTCAAGTGTCCCTGTAAGTACAAATGTCTTATTATTAATTTTATCATTTATCTTTCCTGCTGATTTCTTTTTCTCCGCTTCAAACTTTAGTCCTGCTTTTTTAAGTTTACTTATCAGCTCAGCATTCTTTTTATCCTTAAAAAACTTTGCAACGCTTTGAGCTATCTTCGGTCCTATTTCGTGAACGCTCTGAATTTCTTCTTCTGAAGCACCTGAAATATTATCAATTGATCCGAAGTTAGTTGAAAGGATTTTAGCAGTTCTCTCACCAATGTGCCTGATTCCCAGTGCAAACAAAACTTTATCAAAAGGTTTGTTCTTCGATTCTTCAATTGCGTTCAGAATATTTTCAATGCTCTTCTCTCCGAATCTTTCAAGAGTTTTTAATTCGTCTTTATGATCTTTCAGATCATAGATATCGGCATAATTTTTTATGTAACCTTTTTCAAGAAATATATCAATGATGCTTTCACCCAGACCTTCGATCTCCATTGCATTCCTGTGAACAAAATGTTCGATGCGTCCCTGTATCTGAGCCGGACAATTGTAATTTGGACAATAATAATAAACTTCCTCTTCGGGTTTTTCAAGTTTTGTGCTGCAGACTGGACACTTGTCAGGGATCTTGTAAGGTTTTGAATCCCTGCTGCGTCTCTCTTTGATCACTGAAAGAACTTTCGGTATCACGTCACCGCCTTTTTCTATTTTTACATAGTCTCCGATACGGATATCTTTTCTTTCTATTTCATCAAAGTTATGCAGTGTAGCGCGGGAAATTGTAGAGCCCGCAAGAAAGACAGGCTGAAGATCAGCAACGGGAGTAATGGTTCCTATTCTTCCTACCTGGCAAAAAATATTCTTTAATTTTGTCTCAGCTTCCTTTGCTTTAAACTTATATGCGACAGCCCATCGGGGAGATCTTGAGACACTGCCCAGCATTTCCTGTTCCTGAACGGAGTTAACTTTAATGACAACTCCGTCAATTTCATAAGGAAGTTCATCTCTGAGTATTTCTATTTTATCACAGAAAATTTTTACTTCTTCTATATTACCGGCTTTTTTGTAATGCTTATTAACAGGGAATTTCAATTCTTCAAGAAGTCTGAAACTCTCAAGCTGACTTTTCAAAACTACATCATCAGAATAAAGAAAGTACGAAAAAAAATTAAGCGTTCTGCCGGCAACTATTCTTGAATCCTTCAGCTTGAGGCTACCTGCAGCTGTATTGCGAGCATTAGCAAAAATTTTTTCACCCTTCAATTCCTGCTCTTCATTTATTCTTATGAATTCATCCTTTTTGAAAAAGATCTCTCCCCGTACTTCAAAATTATTTATCGTGCTTGTCTTTACGGAAAGAGGAATTGATCTGACAGTTTTTATATTTTGTGTTACATCATCACCTTTTAAGCCGTCACCGCGTGTAGCTGCTGTAATCAGCTTACTGTCTTTGTAAATTAATGAAATTGCAATTCCGTCAAACTTAAGTTCGCACACATATTCATATTTTCTGTTCTCAAGAATATTCTTTACTCTTTTGTCAAATTCAATTAGCTCATCAAAGTTATATGAATTTGATAAAGACAGCATTGGAATTTTATGCTGAACAGTCTTGAATGTTTTTGTCGGTTCTCCGGAAACTCTTTGAGTCGGGGAATCTTCCGTTAGAAGTTCGGGGTATTTCTTTTCAAGCTCACCAAGCTCTTTGAGCATCATATCATATTTGTAATCATCAATATCAGGAGAGGCTAACGTATAATACTTATAGTCGGCTTCAGTAATTTTATCTTTAAGTGTCTGAACTTTCTTAATTGTTTCAGAGGGGATCATTGTAAATACCGGAAAAAAATTTTTGCTAATATTAAAGAATAAATTATTAGTTTGCTATGCCGTTTTTAGTAATTTTAATTTTACTGACTTCAGGTTTACTGAACTTAATAGGTACATCATTGACTGCAGCTTTGAATGAGCCCGTTTTTTCAGATGAAATAAAAAACAGCTTCCCCGCTTTAAAAGTCAGTTCATCATTTTTCTCAAACCGGACTCTTTGCGGACTGTTATAGTTTACGGAATCCGTGACAAGATATAAAACTCCTGTGCCTAATCCGGTAATTTTAAGTGTAATAGAATCTTTCGCAAGAGATAATTCCGTTTCAGCTTTTTTAATTGAGTCCTGAATTTCTTCCGGAGTTCTCTTACCGAGTATCTTTTGTTCCTGTTCATTCACTACATCATCAAAATTCTGCCGGATCACCTCAGGTCTGTCATTTGAACCTTCCAAGAAAAGTATGTTGACAATTGAATACAGTCCAAGCAATACTAATAAGGCGAATATTATAAGAAAAATGTTTCTTACTAAAGGTGAACTCAGAAATGATAAAGATATTTTATTCTTTTCCTTAACCGGCTGAGTAAAGTTATAATTTTTATCGGGTGTTGTTTTGGATTCATTTTTTGGCTGTATAGTTAATTCTGCTGTGTCTTTCTTTTCAGTGGAAATTTTTCCGGAATCATTTCCCGCATCTGTCTCTGTTTTGTTTGCTTCATCGGTTTTTTTAGGAGCATCGACCAATCCTTTGATCTTTTCAGTAATTTTACTTTTTGTACTCCTGACTTCCGGAGATTCTTCTTTATCCGGAACAACCTCGGTACTTATGTTAGCTTTTACTCTTTTAGGTTTGTATTTACCGCTTCTCGCAAGATCGTAATCAAACAGAGTTTCTTCAAGATCAAGCCCGAGACAATTTATGTATTGTTTAAGAAAAGCTCTTATGTATGCCTGCGGCTGAAAAGCAAAATCTCCGTTCTCAAGATTTTCCAGTATTGACATATTCAGTCTTGTCTGTTGAGAGATGCTTTTCAGCGTAAGATTATTTTCTTCTCTTACAGCCTTTAAATCCTCAGCAAATGTTTTTACATTGTCAGCCATTAATTCTTTTTTATGATTTAATTCAATTTATTGGAATAAAAGAAAAGTTTAAAGTTAATTAAATTTTTATTTGAACATTCTTTTAAATTTAATTCATACTTCATATTGATTATATTTGCAAATCAAAAATCCAATTTCAAATATCAAAAAGCTCGACGTAATAATTTTTGCCGCTCATCCTGATGATGCTGAAATAAACTGCGGAGGAACTATCTTAAGTTTAACAGCTGTAGGTAAAAATGTCGGCATAGTAGATCTGACTCTTGGTGAATTGAGCACACGCGGAAATCTGAAATTAAGAAAGAAAGAAACGGATACAGCTTCTGAATTATTAAAGCTTTCCTTCAGAACAAATTTAAAGATTTCCGACGGCAACATTGAAATAAATAAAATTAATAAAGAAAAGATAATCAGAGTCATAAGAGAATACCGCCCGAAAATTGTTTTCGCTCCATATCCGCATGACCGTCATCCTGACCATATCAATGCAAGCAATCTTATCCGCGAGTCATTTTTTTACTCGGGCTTAAGTAAAATAAAAACCGGTAATCTAGAATCATACCGACCGAAAAATATTTATTACTACAGAAATGCTGTCGATATTCCAATTAGCTTCATATTTGATATCAGTAAAACATTTCAGAAAAAGCTTGAGGTTTTAAAATGTTACAGGTCACAATTTTATAACAGCGACAGTAAAGAGCCACAGACTTTTATCAGCTCGAAGTTGTTCGATAATGAAGTTGAAGCAAGGGCGAGACATTTCGGGTTTAAGATTGGAGTTGAATTCGGTGAGCCGTACTACAGTCATAATGCTATTAAAGTAAATGATGAAAGTCTTTTTAAAATTTAATTTATATTTGTTTAAACATTAAAGGATAGACTGCCACTAATTCCCACTAATTTTTCCGAATTATTTAGATAAGATTAATGTACATTCGGTAAGTTGGTAAGAATTCGTGGCTGAAAAACTATGATTGAGAGAATAAGTGTTATGATTTAAACATTGTAATAAATCTTAATTATACAAATTTTATAAAAACAAAAATAATTTAACATAAGGAGAAAATAAAATGAACCAGGGACAAATGCAGGGAATGCTGAAACAGGTAAAAAAAATGCAGGACAAGATGGATCAGATTCAGGCAGAGCTTGAAAACAAGCTGATAACGGAAGAGTCAGGCGGCGGTATGGTGAAGGTAACAGTTAACGGAAAGAACATTATTACCAAAATTGAGATCGAGAAAGAGATCATCAATCCTGAAGATCCTCAGATGCTTGAAGACCTTTTGATTGCAGCTATAAATAAAGCGCTGGAGAGTTCACAGAAAATGGCAAATGACGAAATGTCAAAAGCTACTTCGGGCATGATGCCAAACATACCGGGACTGAAATTACCTAACTTTTAAAACAGTCATTATTAAATGCAGAATACTTCAGATGCTCTGGAAAATTTGATCGAGGAATTTTCAAAACTACCTCAGATAGGCAGAAAAACCGCTCAGAGGCTGGCAATGTATATAACACGTCAGCCGAGAGAAGAGGTTCTGAAATTTTCCAGTGCGCTGATTGAAACAAAAGACAAGCTGCGGTTTTGCAGTGTCTGCTGTAACATTACTGAAAATGAGATCTGCAGGATCTGTGATTCTCCGCAAAGAAGCAGCAAAGTGATCTGCATAGTAGAAGAACCGCAGGATGTATTTGCAATCGAAAAGACTAACGAGTTCAAAGGTAAGTATCACGTACTTCACGGAATAATCTCTCCGCTTGACGGAATAGGACCCAACGATATCCGGATCAGAGAATTATTGCTGAGATTGGGAAGGGACAACGGAAATGCTGTTGAGGAGCTGATACTTGCTCTCAATCCGACCGTAGAAGGTGAAACTACAATTCTGTATCTCTCCAAACTTATTAAGCCGCTTGAAATAAAAATAACAAGAATAGCCAGAGGAATTCCGATAGGTTCTGATCTTGAGTTTGCTGACGAAGTTACACTTGCTAAAGCCCTCGAGGGAAGAGTTGTTGTTTAGATTTTAGATTTGGAATTTAGGATTTGGAATTTCTCAATTTGGAATTTGAGATTTAATATTGGAATTTTTTTTATTTAGAGTTTTAAACTAAAGCATTTTTTTCAAATTAAATTGTCTAGGAAATTTAGACTATATACAGTTGGTAAAACATAGATCGATAAATTCCAAATCCGAAATTCCAAATCCCAAATCTAAGAGTTGGTTTGAAAAATGGTTCTCAAATAAGTTTTATCTTGAACTTTACCAGCACAGGGATGAGGAAGATGCCCGCTGGATGGTCAACCTGCTTCAGAGAAGCATATCCGTAAACACAAAGTCTAAAGTTCTTGATATTGCCTGTGGATCCGGAAGACACTCTTTAGAGCTTGCACGCAGAGGGTTTGATGTTACAGGTTTTGACCTTTCAAAATTTCTGATCAGCGAAGCGAAAAAAGCTCATAAGAATTCTAAAGAAAAAGATCTTAAAGTCAGGTTTCTTATTAAGGACATGAGAGATTTTAATTTTAAAAACTCTTTTGACATCGCTGTTAACATATTCACCAGCTTTGGATATTTCGAAGATGATAAAGAAAATTTCAAAGTAATTGAGAATGTCTCTGACTCCCTGAAGACCGGCGGATACTTCATATTTGATTTCCTTAACAAAGGATACATTGAAAAAAATATTATCCCTTACTCAAAAACCAGGCATGGTAAGATCATAGTAGAGCAGAAAAGGAAAATTGAGAATGGTTTTGTCAGGAAACATATTACAATCAAAAAGGGAAAAGAAATTTTAAATTTTGATGAGGTTTTGAAATTATACTCAGTAAGTGAATTTAAAAAAGCATTTGAGAGTTATGATCTTAAATTTCAGAATATCTACGGAGATTATTTCGGAAATAAGTTTAATATAAACAAATCCCAGCGGTTAATCATCATTGCAAAGAAATCTTAATTTAATATTGATGTTCATTATTGTGTCGCTTCAGGGCTGCGGGCTGTTCGACACCCGCGATGTTGAACCTCCGACACAGACACGCTCCACCTTCATTCAGCCTACTTCTCCTGATATCGTTTTGACTAATCTTATCTATTCCATTGCTGAAAAAGATCTTGATAATTACATGAGATGCTTTGTAGACTCTGTTTATTCAGTGAGAAGATTCAGATTCATTCCGGATGCTTTGTCTCAGTCTTCTTACCCTGTCTTTCTCACGTGGAATCTTAACAGTGAGAGAATTTATTTCAGCAATCTTATCTCGGCGACTGACCAGACTGCTTCCTCAAACCTGTTCCCGGACAATGAATCATTTACTACTGCCATAGACTCTGCAATACTTGATATGGATTATATACTTGTTTTTAATCACGCCCGGACGAACGTTTCAAAAGAAGTGAAAGGAAAATTAAGATTTGTGATGGGCTCAGATTCAAGAAGTCTTTGGTCTATTCATACCTGGTATGATTTTATTGATAATAATAATGATACGACATGGAGTGTACTGAAAGCAAATTTTTATAATTAAGTTAAAAGTTAAAAGTTGAAAGTTGAAAGGAAAATATCATTTTCAAAAATCTTTTTATTGCTCATTGCTCAATGCTCATTGTTCATTGCATCGTGTGATAATATTTTCTCACCAAGCTTAGATGACAGTACACCTACATCCATTTTAACAGATCAGAAAACAATAGAAGGATTATTTCAGAATTTCAAATACGCATATACATTCAAAGACACTACCGTGTATGGAAATCTGATCGCAGAAGATTTTGTATTCATCTACAGGGATTATGAATCCGGGTTTGATGTGTCATGGGACAGACCGACTGAAATGAGGACAACGAACGGGTTGTTTCAGAGTGCTCAAAAAATCGAGATCATATGGAACAACATTATTTTTCAGGGAGGTGATTCACTGGAGCAAAATGTAAAACGAAGTTTTAATCTCACCATTACTTTCAATCCCAGCGACATCACAAGAGTGAACGGATTTGTAGACATGAACATGCGCAGAAATTCTTCGGATGACATCTGGAAAATTCAAAGATGGCGGGATGAAAGTTTTTAATTCTGTACCATGAATGTCTGCTTCAAATCCTCGATATAAAACTTGTCATAGAATACTCCTTTGTTAATAACATAGTCGATCATCATGTTCAAAGTTTCCACAGGCAATTCAGTCCCGAATTTTTTCTGATATTCAGCTGCAATATTTTCCCTGCTTGACAATATAATTAAGGACGTGTCATTGAGCTCTGCGTTTATTTTATCCGGGTTGCTGTAATTATAAATATCTTTATATAATATTATATAGTCTCCTGATTCATCTTTATCAATATCAAATGTCTTATAAGTGATCTGCACCGGAAACTTATCGATCTCTTCAAAATCATAGATCAGTGTTTTCTTACTCTTAAGCCAGCTGCTCAGATCTTCGGACTTTACAACTCTCTTAATAATGAACTGCTTCATTTTTTCTATATTGTCATTATCATTTCTCACGCAGCCATGAGAAAGGTTTCGCATCTTGCTATTCAGCAGATTGTTTTTATTTGTTCCGTGAAAATATCTTAAAGAATTCTGATCATAATGCACAACGAACAAACCAAGGGGATTTCCGGGACCCGGCTTTGTAGGCGGAAGATCTGCTTTCGACGGATCCGGATCTTTGTAAAACGGCCAGTTGCGTATTTTATATGCCTCAAAATTTCCTGTATAGGTTTTAGTGCCCGCGGTGCCTACAACATTTGGCCAGGTATCAATGTAAATTTGTTCGTTATTATAAAGCTGGTAAATTTTTGATTCGAAACCAGGTATGTTAAGATGCCATAATATTTTAACAGTGTCGGCAAGATAATTTTTTGGTACTTCGAATGAAACTTTGTACAGAGTTTCAGACGCTGAAATAAGAGTACTGTCCTGTGTATCAGACACGGATTGCTCCTGTGAAATGGTTTTAGTCAATATTATTCTGTTGATTTCCTTTTCAGATATTATCGGAAACTGCTCAAGCAGATGATCGGTGATTACAGCATCACTTGACCCGATATCAGTAGTTTCAAAGAAAAGCTTTTCACTGTCTGCTTCTTCTTGTATTTTGTGCACATTAACCGGGGAATCACCTGCAATTAATCGTCCGGCGGAGATTAAAAAAATTGAGATTAGTATTGCTGAAAAATATTTATTCAGAATTTTTTGCATGTTAGAATTTTATGAAAATTAATTTAATCTGTAAATTGAAAAGTTTAAGTATGTTGCGAATGATACCCATAACAAATACGGAATTAAAAGAATCCCTGCAACACGGGATATTTTCATGAATCGCAAAATCGTTATCAGTATAAGTATCCACAGAATTACAATCACAACTAATCCGCCGGCAGGGGACTGCATTCCGAAGAAAACAACAGACCATGCAGCATTGAAAATCAGCTGTATAATAAAAATTAAGAAAGCCGATTTTATTTCTTTATTTTTAAATCCTCCTTCCATACGATGAACAAAGATATTCCCATCATTAAATATAAAATGATCCAGACCGGTCCGAAGAGCCAGTTAGGCGGATTCAATGCAGGCTTGTTCAAACCCGCGTACCAGTTCGGTATGGAATCAACAGTAAAGACCGTTCCGATCACTCCAGCAAGCTGACAAATGACGATGCTGATAATTAGTTTTAAAATATTGGACATTCTGTGGTATTAAGTATTAAGTATTGAGTATTGAGTATTGAGTATTAACAATTTTGTTGATTACCCATTATTCATTGCTCATTGTTCATTGCTCATTGTTCATTGCTAATTGCTCATTGTTAATTGTTAATTGTTAATTCCCCATCGTATGCCACACAGTCTTTATTTCTATAAACTTTTCAATCTCTTTCAAATTCTCATTTATTTCATCCGAGTACCAGTTCCAGTCTTTTGATAATGAATGAAATCTCTTCACATTATTTGCGCAAAGCTCCATTACACTTTTTTTCAATTCTGCATTTTCATCGCAGAAGTCAATTGCACTTATTTCAAAATGTCCGGCAAGATGAGGAACAACTTCCTTCTTTTGTCCTGTCAGAATATTTATCACACCGGCCGGGAAATCGCTCGTCGCTATTACTTCTGAAAATGATAATGACGGTAAAGGAGAATTTTCGTTTGCAAGAATGATACATGAATTCCCTGAAGTCAATGCTACAGCAACTCTTGAGATCAATGGAAGAAAACTAAGATCATCCGGTAAAATGATTCCGACTAAACCTGTCGGTTCGGGTACGGAAAAATTAAAATAACCTGCCTGAACCGGATTGACCGTTCCGACAAGCTGCATCCATTTATCACAGAATCCTGCGTAGTAGATCACTCTGTCAATTGCTTTATGAACCTCTTTGATACATTCAGCTTTAGATTGTTTTGTCGAAATATAAACTTCATCTATGAACTGATCTTTTCTTCCTTCGAGCATCTCTGCTAGCCTGTACATTATCTGACCTCGCTCGTAAGCAGTTTTTCCGCTCCAGTCATTGAATCCCGCTTTCGCAACAACTACGGCATTTCGCAGATCTTTTCTCGATGCTCTTGAGATATTGCAGATCTTTTCCTTTGTCTTAGGATTTATTGCATCGAGATATCTTTCGGATTCGGTACGTGTAAACTTGCCTCCGATGAAGAGCTTGTACATCTTTGGGATTTCAAGCCGTGTTGACATAAAGTTGTTTCTATTTAAATTTATTGTTAAACTTATATTTATTAATCCGATGGAATGATGTAAGAAGTTACTACCATGTCATTGGTTAAATCATAAGTCCAATACCGTCAGGACTTTCCGGATGTATGCAACAAAATCATCGTACAATCTAAATCTTTTCATTAGTCCGAACTTTGAATAAAAATAATAATCGGTAATCTTATCCCAAATAATATTTTGTAATTTCATACAACTAAATATTCCTGCTGGTGTATTTATATTTTCAAACCCTGCATATCTTTTAAGTCGACACTCTTAGAATTTGGATAAAGTTCCATTCTTTCCTGTGACCATTGGATATTTTAAAGTTGCTTAGAAGTGAATCTGCAAAATTTGTGAAAATTACTCAGGGCTTTTTCTGGAGATTCAGTTTCTCAATCATACAGCTATTTTTTATTTTCCTGAAAGGAACAAAGCCTGATGAATTTCCTGATTGCTTATCTGAATAATAAATTAATGCTGTATCAGTGTTTATATAATAAAACCTGTTTATAATAGTAGTTTGATTATCGATATTGTATTCTTCTAAAAAAATTTTTACTGTAACAAAATTAATAACAGTGTCATGCAGTATTGTAATTTTTCCCGTGCGGATAATGGGGTAATTATCAAATAATGTCTGATTGAATCCGGTCGTATATCCGACAAAGCTGCTTCTCTTATAATTCCAACTCGTTCCGTCTGTAAAAGGATATCTGAATTGAGAGCTGTCAACAGGAACAGGTGTTGATATATTTATAATATCATCATCCGAACAACTAATTATAGCAGCTGAAGTCAGTATGACAAAACTTAAGTATAAAAAAATAGATTTTACTTTCACCATTAAATATTTTTAATTATGTCTTGCATTATTTTCCCCAGTTTCTTCTCAGCTTTCTTTAAACTTTCTTTCTGTTCTTTCAACTTTTCCTTCTCACTCCTTTCATCTTCCATCATCTTATCAGCAACAAGCTCTCTTGTTATCAAACCGATACCAATAAACTTTATTCCGCAGTGAATTGCAGTAATATTTTCCGGCACGATTGAATAGCCCAGGATATCCGCAGCGATATCACGGTAGAATCTTGCTTCGGCATCAGTCTCGCTTTGCGGACCGGTCGTCCCGAGCAATACCGCGTCATTTACTTTTAACATATTACTTTGAATCACTTCATAAGCTTTATCATGCAGTTCTTTATCATAAGCATTACTCATATCCGGAAATCTCAGGCCGAGTTCATTTTCATTTTTGCCGATCAGAGGATTATCACCCATTAAATTTATGTGATCATAGATCAATGCGATTTCACCGCAATTGAATCTCGGATTCAAATGACCAACTTCTTCAACAGAAATTATTTTCTTTATCCCAAGATATTTTAAAACATAGATCGTATGACCTATATCTCTCATCGATACGCCATCATAGAAATGATATCTGCCATTGTAAATAATAACATCGTTCCCTTTTATTTTTGCAAACAGAACTTTTCCCTTAATCTTTTTTAAAGTTTGATTAAAATCTGTAATCTGAGAGAAATCAATTTCAGATATAATTTTAAATTCTTTAATGATGTCAGAATCGTTTTCAGTAATTAATGCAATCTCCGGCTTAAAACCTTTTGGGAAATTACTTCTGATGAAATCAGAGGATTGAATTATTTTATCTAATTGCTCGCCCATTGTTTAAGTTCGTTTAAGTTCGTTAAGTTCTTTAAGTTCTTTAAGTTCTTTAAGTTTTGTACACTCCACACACTTCTATACATTCCACACACTCTATACACTCCACACACTCCACACACTCCACACACTCCACACACTCTATACACTCTATACACTTATACTATTTTTTCTACAAGTTTCTTAATCAGCAATGTCAGCTTCGGCTCAGCAATGGCAGCGGCTTCAAGTATGTGCGGCAGCAGAGCAACCTGCAGCGTATCGGGAAATCCTTCATCAGTGATTATCGAAAGTCCGAGAACTTCCATACCGAGATTGTTTGCGATCATTGCTTCAGGAATAGTTGACATGCCTACAGTATCGCCGCCAAAATTTCTTATCATTCTGTACTCGGCAGCTGTTTCAAGATTCGGTCCCTGCACCGGAGCATAGGCTCCTTTTTGAACGGGGATCTCATTCTCAAGCGCGGTTTCTTCGGCAAGCTTTATCAGATTCTTTGAATAAAAATTTCCGCCGTCTGTAAATGAAACCAGTTTATTTTTTAAAGGGGTATCGAATAAAAGATTAATGTGAGAGGTCATTATCATAAGATCTGTTCTTCTGAATTTCGGATTCAGAGCTCCGCAGGCATTTGAAACAATTAAATACTTTACACCGAGGTATTTCAGAACATTAACTGGAAATGTGACTTCATCCATTGAATAACCTTCATAGAAGTGAAACCTGCCCTTCATTGCAACAATATTTTTTCCTGACAGCGTACCGAAAATTAATTTACCCGAATGAGATTCTACAGTTGAAACAGGAAAGTTCGGAATTTCAGAATAGTCTATTTCTGATTTTACATTTATATCTTTTACCAGACCTCCGAGTCCGGTGCCTAAAATAATTCCTACCGGAAATTCTTCGTTATGCCGCTCTTTTAAAAAATCAATTGCTTCATTGTGTTTGCCTGTCATTTGGGTTTTAAGAATATTACTCCGAGAAGTTTGAGTTGGCGGTGTTAATGGAAATTTTTTTCATCTTGACTTCTTGCTCTGCTTCTGATTCTGTGTCATGTTCGTAATGATCATTCTTTGTAAGCTCCATTTTATAAACATTTCTTGATTTGATAAATTCATCCATCTCATTAAGTTTTTCCATGAAAAATAGTTTTACATCTTCGACGAGTTTATCATTCCTTAATTTCAATTCTTCGAGATCCTGTTTTTCGTCAGCAGATCTTTTCATTCTCCTGTAAAATTTTCTGTGCATTTAACTCGGCTTCTTTTGTGATGTTCTCTGCTTTTTTCTTTGCATTTCCCAATATTTCTTCAGCGAGGTCCTGTGCCTTTACTATTGCCCGCTGCAGAGTAGCCTCATTTTCTTTGTAAACATCTATATCTGTTGACAGTGCTTTTAGCTTATCAGTTAAATTTATATTCTCTTCAAAAATTCTTTCATACCTAAGACTGAGAGTTTCAAGAAATGCATCCACTTCATTTGAATCATACCCCCGGAAAGTTTTTTTGAAATCAGTTTTCTTAATGTCTTTAGGTGAAATTATGTTCATGGTATTTAAATTAAGAATTTAGTTTTAATCATCTTTTTTTCTTTCCCCAAAAATAGCGCTTCCGATTCTCAGCATATTAGAGCCTTCTTCAAGAGCAATTTCATAGTCATTTGACATTCCCATTGATAAATATTCGAAATCTTCCATATTGGGTTTAAGCATATCATACAATGACTTTAATTTCCTGAAACTTTCGCGAATGATTTCAGTGTCATTTGTCAGTTTCGCAATTGTCATTAATCCTTTGACTCTTACATTTTCCAGTGAAGAAATCTGCAGGCAGAGTGCGGCAGCTTCTTCAACACTGACTCCGTACTTTTGAGGTTCATTACTGGTGTTTACCTGTACAAGAATTTCAATTATCCGGTTTATTTTCTTTGCACTGGTATCAATTCTCTGAGCCAGTTTTAATGTATCCACTGAATGAATCAGGCTTATAAAGGCGACTACGTCCTCTACTTTATTACTTTGAAGATGTCCGATCAAATGCCAGTTTATCTTTTCAGGGTGTTGAAACGAAATGTGATAATATTTGCTTCTAAGCTCACTAACCTTGTTTTCGCCGAAGTCAGTCTGACCAATGGAATTAAGTTCCGTTATCTTCGAAAAAGGAAATGTCTTACTTACGGCAATAATTTTTATTTCATCGGGGTCCCTGTCAATCCTGCTGCAGATCTCGCTTATTTTGGATTTGACAGTTAATAGATTCTTCTCCAGCACCATATTTTATTAAAATAAATATACTTCTATTAAACCGGATTTTCAATTTAATAAATCGTTGAATGCATATAATAGCATATAATGACTTATCACTTTCGTACAAGTTTAAGAAAGAACGCGGATCACGCGGATATATACGGAAAAATAGCGGAGTTCATTATTAGTAGAAAAACGGTATCATTATAATAAGGGTTCGAAAATCTGTTAATTAACTTTTTAGAAAATCAGCGATTATCCGTTAAATCAGTATTGTCAACTTTCTAAAAAAAGTGAATTTATAATTAACCACGAAATTTATTCGGACACTTTTATCTATTGTAATAATTCTTTTCCGTTTGAGACAGGATTTAACAGTAAATCAATTCTATTTTTCAAATTCCACTGAAAATAAAATATATTTACCTTATTTTAAAATAATGAGTAACCCAAATTGCATATTCTGTAAAATCGTGAAAGGAGAAATACCTTCGTATAAAATTTATGAAGATGAAAACTTTCTTGCAATACTTGACGTTTTTCCAAATACCCGTGGAATGACGCTGGTACTGACAAAGGAGCATTATGATTCGTATGCCTCTGATTTGAATGATGAATTATACTCAAAGTTTTTTCTTGCTGCAAAACACATAAGCAAACTTATAGATGAAAAGCTCAATGTGAAAAGGACAGCGCTTGTAATGGAAGGGATGGGTATTAATCATGCTCATTAAACTGTATCCGTTACACGGACTCACTTCTTCATTTAAAGAAATGCTTTCAAAGGAAAGGATTTTTTCGATAATTATCAGGGCTACATTACAACGCAATTAGGACCCCAGGCTTCTGAAGAAGAGCTTAAACAAACCCGGAATTTATTTAAATAGTAATCAGCAAAAATTTAAAGCGGAAATCCGGAATTAAAAATCCCGGATCGTAAGATCGATTTATTTAAAAAATTAAAATACAAAAATTTGAAATACAACTTTACAGAAATAGAAAGAAATGGCAAAAATACTGGGAAGAAAACAGGACTTTCAGGACGCCTGAAATAATTGAGCTTGACCATACCAAAAAAAAATATTATGTGCTTGATATGTTTCCGTATCCAAGCGGCGATGGTTTACACGCCGGTCATCCAGAGGGATATACTGCTACGGACATCATAGCACGTTTTAAAAGAATGAAAGGATTTAATATAATGCACCCGATGGGATGGGACGCTTTCGGATTATCGACTGAGCAGTATGCGCTGAAAACGGAATTCATCCGAAGATCAGAACGGCAGAATGTGTTGGAAAATTCAAGAAGCAGTTAAAGGCATTTGGTTTTTCCTATGATTGGGAAAGGGAAATAAATACATCAGAGGAAAAGTATTTTAAATGGACTCAGTGGCTTTTTCTGAAGATATTCAATTCTTATTATGATGATAATGAAAACAAAGCGAAACCTGTCTCTGATCTTAAAATTCCGGAAGGATTGACCGAAAGAGAAAAATTTGATTTCATAAATTCCAAAAGACTTGCCTATCTGGCGGAAGTGCCTGTAAACTGGTGTCCTGAGCTGGGTACAGTTTTGTCAAATGAAGAAGTGCCTGAACAAATAGAGAAAGGATTTACTGTTATAAGAAAAAATATGAAGCAATGGAATTTAAGAATAACAAAGTATGCAGACAGGTTACTGAAAGATCTTGATGAATTGAACTGGCCTAACAACATAAAAGAACTTCAGAGAAACTGGATTGGCAGAAGTGAAGGAGCTTCAATAAAATTTAAAACAATAAGTTCAAAGCTGAATGTAGAGCAAGACATTGAAGTTTTTACGACAAGACCGGATACAATTTTTGGTGCAACATATATAATACTAGCGCCGGAGCATCCTCTTGTTAAAGAAATAACAACCGATGAAAAACATGACAGCATAAAATCATATCTTGAGAAGGCAGAAAAGAAATCAGATATGGAAAGAACGGAACTGTCAAAAAACAAAACAGGTGAATTTACCGGAGCGTTTGCTTTAAACCCTTTTAATGGAAGGGAAGTACCAATATTAATAGCTGATTATGTATTAGCAAATTATGGAACGGGGGCAATTATGGGGGTTCCCGGGCATGATGAAAGGGATAATGAATTTGCAAGAAAATATAATCTGGAGATTTTACCGGTAGTTGTTCCTCAAAATTATAAAGGCGATGAGTTAAATAAGTTTGCTGAAAGTATAAAAAATGGTGAACGATGTTATACGGGATTTGGATTTTCTATAAACTCGGATTTCTTGGATGGTTTGAATTCAGAAGCTGCAATAAAAAAAATTATCGAAATGGTAGAGGAAAAAGGCATCGGTAAAAAGACAGTTAGTTATAAATTAAGGGACTGGCTATTTTCCAGACAGAGATTCTGGGGTGAGCCGTTTCCAATTCTGCATTTTGAAGACGGAACATTCAAAGCTTTGGATGAAAGTGAATTACCGTTAAAATTACCTGAAGTAGAATCTTACAAGTTAAGCGGGACAGGAGAATCTCCATTGGCAACAATAGATTTTTGGGTGAACACTGTTGACAAACAAACCGGCAGAAAAGCTAAACGCGAAACAAATACAATGCCGCAATGGGCGGGTTCCTGCTGGTATTACTTAAGGTATCTTGATCCGAATAATGAAGACACGTTTTGTGATAGGGAAAAAGAAAAATTCTGGATGCCGATTGATCTTTATATTGGAGGAGCAGAGCATACGGTATTACATTTGATATATGCGAGATTTTGGTATAAAATATTATATGACCTTGGATATGTTTCATACAAGGAACCATTCGGAAAATTATTTAATCAGGGTATGATATTAGGTGAGGATGGAGTAAAGATGAGTAAGTCCAGAGGTAATGTAATTAATCCGGATGATGTGATCAGGGATTACGGAGCTGATTCAATGAGATTATTCGAGATGTTTATGGGTCCTCTTGAAGCAACTAAACCCTGGAGCACTAAGGGAATTGAGGGACTAAACAGATTTTTAAACAGAGTATGGAGATTGATTGTAGATGAGAATACCGGTAAAATAAAGGAAAACATTACCGATGAAGCTCCGGATGACAGATTGAAAAAGCTGATGCATAAAACAATTAAGGAAGTTACAGAAGACATAGATGAATTGGATTTAAAATTTAACACTGCAATTTCTTATATGATGATTTACGTAAATGAATTATACAAGTTTGAAAAAATCAGTAAGGTCTCAGTTGAAAATTTAATATTGTTATTATCACCGTTTGCTCCTCATATAGCTGAAGAGTTATGGGAAAGATTGGGAAATACAGACACAATCGCGTTCGTTCCATGGCCTCAGTATGATGAAGAATATATAAAGGAAGAGAATGTAACAGTTATTTTTCAGGTGAACGGAAAGATGAGAGCAAAAAAGGAATTTAAATTTGACAGTGATGAACACACCTTAGAAGATGAAGCATTGTATAATGAAAATGTTAAGAAATTCATACTGGGAAAACAAATAGTAAAAATAATTACGGTAAAAAATAAAATGGTGAACATTGTAGTTAAGTAATAACTCATTCAAAATTTTGTCACAGGATTTTTTTTAAGTGTCAAATATATGTGAGTCAGTTACAAAAAAAATTATTTAAGGTCATAAAAAATCTATTGACATAAAATATTATTTATTGCAATATTGCATTAACTTTAAAAGACAACAATATTGCAATCTAAAGATTTAATATACAGGTTACAGGAAATTGGATTTAAAGAATACGAATCGAAGATATTTCTGGTACTTTTAAAAGGAGCGGACTTAAGTGCTTCGGAAATAGCAGATAAAGCAAATATTAGGAGAACAGCGGTTTACGAAATATTAAAATCATTTACTGCTCGGGGATTTTGCAATGAGATTGAGACCAATACAATATTGAAATATGAAATGATAGATCCACGTGTGATTGGTGATAAGATAGCTAAGGAGATCAGTCAGAACAATCAGATAAAAATTGAAAACTTAAAAGCAACTTTTAAAGAATTTGAATTATTACATAAATCAGAAGTTGCAGATAGTGTAAACAATGTTAACATTGAATTAATAAGAGGGTACAACAAACACAGACAGGCAAAATTCATAGAGCTATTTAATAATGCAAAGGAAGAAATTTTATTCATGATAAGGCTTGAAGGATATGTTTCAGAAGAACTTGATCTGAGAGCCAAAGAATTTTTCAAAAGAGGCGGAGTAATAAAATCAATTTACGAAGCCAGTCTGAATTTTAAGATTATAAAGGATGAAACAAGACAAAATGCAACTCTTGACGATCTGCTGAGAATTTGCAGCAGGTTTGAAAAATCCGGTGAACAGGTGAGAATTTCAAAATCCGAATTACCCAATATGACTATATTTGACAGAAAAATTGTTTTTACAAACATTCAGGATAAAAATGTTCCGAGACACAATAATGCAGACATTATAATTAATAATGAAGCTTATGCAAACAGAATGATAGATCTTTTTGATTTTTACTGGAGTAATTCAATTACAATAGGTGAAATGAAATTGTCAGAAACCAAGAGCCCAAAAGCATTATCAAAAAAGATAAGCCCTAAATTAAATTATATTAATTCTTAATTTATAAATTAAACATTTTTTATCTGGAGGAGAAAAAAAATGAAAAACACTAGTAAGAAATATCTGATTCTGCTGCTTTTAATTGTAAGCGGTTTGTTGTTAAGTCAACAGAATGAAGCAACAGCAACTGATAAATACATTTACGGAAAAGTCTTGTACTCTGATAATTTAACCCCAGTGAGTGAAGGTAATATCAAAGTTTTTATGTATTCCGAATTAAGCAAAACTGAAGTAGTAATTGAAAAAACTACAATTAATCCAAATGGAGAATTTAAAATTTCAGTACCGCCTTTAACTGCTAACGGAATAAAAATTATGGCATATCCGAATGAAATTGATAACATTCAGAATCCATTTGAAAAGAAAGTAATAGATTATGACTTAGCTTTAAAAAACAGATCCGGTGAAAATGAGATTATTATAAAAGTTGAAAAGTTGATAAGCAATAAATCCCAGGGAAATTTAAATTTAGAAGAAAAAATAATGTTACATTAAATCAGAATTTTCCTAATCCGTTTAATCCGTCAACTTTAATCAGATTTGAATTGCCTGAAACTTCTGAAGTTACTTTAAAGATTTACAGCATGAACGGAGCTGATGTTGCTACTTTAGTTGACAACAGACATCTTAATCAGGGAATCAATGAAGTAGAGTTTAACGCCGGTGATTTACCAAGCGGAATATATATTTACAGTTTGAATGCGGGTAATTTTACTGAGAACAGAAAAATGATTTTGCTAAAATAATAACGTCCTTGGAAACAAGTCAGATTTAATGAGGGTTGGGTCTTTCTTGTCACATCCCCTCTCAGGGAAAGGAGGGGATTCAAGGATGTTTTAAAACACATACAACTTAGTAATAAAATTTAAGAAATGCTATAAAAATATTTATATTAGCAAACATTTGCCGATACCGTAATTGACACAAATAATTTAGAATTTCTAATTTAAAAAGCAGACTTTTAAAATCTCCTCTCGATAACTAAAGCATTCCGGAAATTCAGGGATGCTTTTGTTATTCTTAATGGAATATTATAAAATAAAAAAATTTATTATTTTATTATAAATTCAATAAGCCTGATGTTTCATCAAAAGCATTTCTCACTTTCGGAAGCAAAAAATCTTCTACCTCAAATTAAAATTTTTTTATCAGATATAATCCGGCTTAAAAACAAACTTGATGAAAGAGGGTATGATATTTATCAACATCAGTATTTTGGCGGAATAGGTCCGAACGGAACAGGCAAATTTCCGGAAGATCTTGAAGAATTAATTAAACTAATTCATCAAATATCCGAAAAGGGAATAATAATAAAAGGAATAGATAATGGTCTAATAGATTTTCCTCATATCAGGAATAACGGAGAAGAAGTTTATCTTTGCTATTTGTTGGGAGAAGAAAACATTGATTATTGGCACAGAATAAAAGATGGATTTGCCGGAAGAAAGAATATTGAGGATTTATAAATTCTTAAATTACTAATTGTAATATTATAAAAACCATGAACATATATGAATATAATAAATAAAGTCTTAGTTCCTACTATTCAGGTATTGCCAAAGGGAGTTGTAAAAATATTTGCTAATAAATACATTGCGGGCGACAAGTTGTCTGATGCAGTAAGCACAGTCAAAAACCTAAATGACAAAAAGCTTATGGCTACTATGGATGTACTCGGAGAATCCATTTCTGATAAAGATGAAGCTGTCAAATCTAAAGATGAAAACATTGCTGTATTAGAAGCCATTCACAAAAACAATCTTGATTGTAATCTTTCCATAAAACTCACTATGCTGGGGCTTCAGATTGATTATGATTTCTGTCTGAGTCTTGTATCTGAAATTCTTAATAAAGCAAAAAATGTAAACAGATTTGTAAGAATTGACATGGAGGATTCTACAGTTACTGATTTAACCATAAAAATTTTTGAAGAATCCAGGAAAAAATTTGATAATGTAGGGATCGTTATTCAGGCTTATTTAAGGAGAAGCGAAAAAGATATTTTAAGACTGACTGAAATTGGAGCTAATTTCAGAATTTGTAAAGGTATTTATGTTGAGCGTGAGGAAGTTGCTTTTAAAAACGGAGATGAAATCAGACAGAATTTTTTAAAAATACTCAGGCTTGCACTCGAAAAAAAATCGTATGTTGGTATTGCAACTCATGATGAATACTTATTAAAGGAATCTGTGAAGATTGTGAAGGAAATGAAGCTTAGCAAGGATGAATATGAATTTCAAATGCTCCTGGGAGTTCAGGAAAAATTACGGGAAGATGCAGTCGCAAAAGGTCACCGGATGAGGATCTATGTGCCATTCGGACAAAGGTGGTATGAGTATTCGATCAGGCGTTTTAAGGAAAATCCCAACATTGCAGGACAGGTTTTGAAAAGTATCTTTACAGGGAATTGATACATAAAGTAAAATCAAAAAAATATCTAAATCTCAACTCATTATCAGCCGCTGTTTACATCGAACCAGATCTTTGTAGTTTCAGGATAGATGTCAAACATAAGTTCTTTCAGAGCTCTTGCATATTGCTGTATTTCCCACTGCGCTGTAGACTCATCACGTAAATCTATAAAATTCATTATAGCCTGAAATGAAGCAGTCCAGTAAACTTCGGTATATTGATTTAAAGGAAGCAGGATCCTTGCCTGCTCTTTTGCAACACCAATATCAAGAAGTTTCTGATAAGAATTTAAAATCTGCTCCATTGCAGTTCTGAAAATTTCATTGCCGGATTCCTGATCATCTATGCTCCCTTCGGATGCCTGTTTGTTATCTTCAGACTGTCTTCGCCAGTTTAACGGCACATAAAAATCACTCACAGGTACATATCTTCCGCTGATCTCATTCCAGGCATGATCCTTTGCTGAAGAGGAAGATGATGTCTCAATTCCTACAACATGTTTATACCATTGTCTCATTACAAACTCCGGAGCTTTGATATGAAACTGAACCATCATGTGCCTGAAGGGGGACCAGTGTTTGTTTTTTGCCAGGAACTTTACAAGCTTCCGGTCACTTTCATCAAACTTCTCTTTACGTTTTCCGAACGAAACACGGGCGGAATTTACGACAGTAAGGTCTGAGCCAAGCTTATCTATGACTTCGATGAACCCTTTATCAAGAACTTCTTTTTTCAATTGATTTATTTTTTTGAATTGGACAGTAATATACTAAAATATTTTTGAAGATAGGATTTCAAAAAAATAAAAATTTATTTATGATTTGTAATTTCAATTTAAGCCTATTATTAATAACTTAATATCAATGAAAAATATTTCGGGCGGGTTTTACATCGGTATTGATTCCGGCGGGACGAAGTGTGAACTTCTTATACTGGATTTGAATAATAAAATTTTATTTAATAAATATTTTAAAGGTGTTCACTATTCAGTTGCAGGGGTTACTACATATGTAAATACAGTTTCAGACTTTATTAAAAAATCTTTAGCTTCAGCGGGGCTGAATCTGAAGAGTTGCATTTCAATAGGATTTGGAATTGCAGGAGCAAGGGAAGAGAAAGACAGGATTAAATTAAAAAAGCATTTCAGAAGAAACTTGATTTTAAAAGAGTTCTTATCACAACAGATGCCATGACAGCGCTATACGGTGCATTCGAAGGTGAAGAAGGAATAATTTTGATCAGCGGAACAGGCTCAGTTCTCTACGGATATTCAAACGGGAAACTTATCAGAGTAGGAGGATGGGGAAGAATAATAGGTGATGAGGGAAGCGGCTACTGGATTGGCAGAAGGGCATTGAACTTAGTGATGAAAGAATATGATACTGAAACGAAAGAAAAAAGTCTTCTTTCAAAAAAACTACTGAAAGTATTCGGAATTGATAAAAAAAATGTTAATGAAAAAATCTTTCATAAAAATTTCGAGATACAGAAAATTGCTCCCGCAGTTATTGAATCAGCGGAAAAAAAATGTAATCTGAGCATTCAGATTGTTAATGAAGCGGTCGAAGGTTTAACTGAGCATATAAAGATTTTTCAGAAAGTATCAGGAAGAAAAAAGAAAATTAAAATAGCTTTCATTGGAAGTATCATTGAGAATACAAACATACTTTCAGATAAATTAATAAAAGAAATAGATAAGCTGAAGTTTGCTGAAGTTGTGAAGAAGATGCACTCACCGGCATACGGAGCAATATTGCTTGCAATTGAAAATTCAGAAATATTAAAAAAATTATAGCACCATTCGGGAAAATCTCGAAAATTATCAGAATCAAATAATATGTTTAATTTAAAAATTTACAGTTGAAAAAAACAGATCTGATTTTAATACTCGATTTCGGCTCGCAATATACTCAGCTTATCGCACGTAAGACACGCGAACTCAAAGTCTATTCTGAAATACATCCATATAGTCTTAACATTAAGAAATATATCACAGATAAGAATAAAAATTACTCAGTTAAAGGTGTTATACTTTCGGCGGACCTGCAAGCGTGCTCTCAAAAGATTCACCTAAGATCTCTAAAGCTGATCTGGATTTTATTGTAAAGAATAAGATTGCCGTTCTCGGCATTTGTTACGGAATGCAGTTGCTTTGTCAATTGTATAAGGGAAAGCTGCATACTTCATTGCAAAGGGAATACGGACATACTAAAATTTACATCTTTAAAGATTCGGAATTATTCAGAAGTGTCGGAAACAATTTAAATGTATGGATGAGTCACGGAGATTCGATTGATTCTCTGCCGGAAAAATTCAATTCATCTTCCAAGAGTCTTGGAGGTGTGATCTGCAGTTTTGAGAATGAAAAGGCGGGAATTTACGGACTGCAGTTTCATCCTGAAGTTCATCACACGGATTCGGGAAGAAGCATACTGTATAATTTTTTATTCGGCATCTGCAAAGTTAAAAATTTATTTGAGCCCGAATCATTCATTGAATCGAAGACAGAAGAGATCAGAAAGCTGGCGGGAAAGCAAACGGTAATATGCGCCTTGAGCGGAGGAGTGGATTCGTCGGTAGCAGCGGTGCTTGTTCAAAAAGCCATCGGAGAAAATCTGATATGCATACATATAGATAACGGATTAATGAGAAAGGATGAAAGCAGAAAAGTCATAGAGCTATTCGGAAAGCATTTAAAAATAAATCTGAAGTTTGTAAACGCATCCGAACTTTTTCTGAAGAGACTTGAGAAAGTTCTCGATCCGGAAAAGAAAAGAAAAATAATCAGAAAAACTTTCATAGATGTACTGGAAAAAGAAGCGAAGAAAATAAAGAATGTGAAATTTCTGGTACAGGGGACTTTGTATCCGGATGTAATTGAATCAGTATCTCAGGGCGGTCCTTCAGCTACGATCAAGACACATCACAATGTCGGAGGACTCCCTGAAAAGATGAAACTAAAACTGATAGAGCCGTTCTGGGAATTGTTTAAAGACGAGGTAAGAGAGATAGGTGAGAAGCTCGGTCTTTCCAGAAATTTCATTTACAGACATCCGTTCCCGGGACCGGGATTAGCGATCAGGATCCTGAGTGATGTGACGAAAGAGAAACTGGATCTGCTGAGAGAAGTAGATGACATTTACATCAGTGAACTGAAAAAAAATTTCCTTTATGAAAAAATATGGCAGGCATTTTCTGTTTTACTTCCGGTTCAGACAGTTGGCGTAATGGGTGATGAAAGAAGTTATGAGAATGTAGTGGCATTACGGGCAGTTACGTCATCTGACGGAATGACTGCGGATTTTTTTGATTTTGATAAAAGCTTTCTTTCAAGTGTTTCAAACAAAATAATTAATTCTGTAAAAGGCGTGAACAGAGTCGTTTATGATATCAGTTCAAAACCTCCGGCAACGATAGAATGGGAGTGATAATTGATAATTGATAATTGATAATTGATAATTGATAATTGATAATTGATAATTGATAGTTGATAGTTGATAGTTGATAGTTGATAGTTCTATTCATAACTAAAATCAAACAAATGATCAGAGTAATTTTTATAAGTTTTATATTTTTCTTTTTATTAACAGTTCAGGTTTATTCACAGAAAAAGATAGGGGTAGCGTTGCCGATGATGAAAAATTCTGAGAATACAGAAGAGAAAAAATTAGGCGAGCAAATGTTAAAGGGAATCAATGATGCATTGGAAGAGTATAACAATGCCGGACAAATAAATAAAATAAGCATTTCAGCAGAGGACACAAAAAAAGATCAGACTGAAGTATTACAGATATTCAATAAATTCGGCAGTGACAGTAATGTGATAGCCATTCTTGGTCCGGTTTTCAGCAGTGAACTAATCAATAATGAAGGAGCAGCAAGTTTTCATAAGATCCCGATAATTACTCCGACTGCAACAGAAAATTTTCTTGCAGAAAAAAATCCATTTGTTTTCCAGTTAAACCCTACTTATGACATCCGGGGAAGGTTGATGGCTGATTTTGCTGCCGGTGAACTTAAGCTGAAAAATTTTGTAATATTTTCTGAAGACACCTACGGAAAAAATTATGCCGATTCATTTACGGATGAAGTAAACAAGAACGGAGGTGAAATCATTTATACGAAGTACTACTCAAAAGACAGCATTGATCTGACTGCTGAACTTGAAGATTTAAAAGATAAGATATTTGAGAAAGACAGGTTCATAGATTTCGGAACAGTTACAACGTCCCAGATGGATAAATTAAAAAAAGTAAAATTCCTGTATTCCTATCCTGACTCCCTTTACAGGGAAAAGCTTGTTGTAAGCATTTACAAATTATTCGGTAAGGATGCGATCAGAGTTACTGATTCAATCGGAATGACTCCGGTTCAGATCAAATATACTGACAATGCAAAACAATACATATTAGGATATGCAGATGCCGTATACATCCCGATTTCCAATTCAGGTGAAATTTCAAAAGTCATACCGCAGTATTTTTCAAGCAACATTAAACTTCCCGTTTTAGGAACCAGTGACTGGAACAATGAAGCTATACTGATTGAAAATAAGATGTATATTGATCAATTGTATTTTGATGCTGATTTTTATATTAAAGATAAATCAAGGGATGATTTTGCAAATATGGATGAATCGGAGATCAGAAATTATTATTTCGGATATGATGCAATGAAATTAATACTGGATAAAATTTCATCCGGAAATAATACAAGACAGTTATTGAATTCAGCGCTTGAGTCTGTAAGTAATTACGCCGCGGTTCACTGTAATTTCACTATAAAAGGAAGGACAAATCATCAGATGCCGGTCATGAAATTCAGAAACGGGGGGATTGAGAAATTGAAGGACTTTATATATTGAATATGATGTATGAATTGACAAACAGAATATAAGATGCTTTGATTGTTATAATTTATTTAATTATTTTTCTTTTCGATTAATTAAAAAATATACTAAACAACAATGGCAAAACTTGAAACAAGCACCAGAAGAATTAAAAGTGATTTGTACAAATCATTTTATCCTTCTTTTATTGTATTATTGGGTTCGATATTTTTGGTTATATGTATGAATTTATTACAATAGGACATGAAACAAATTTCCAACTTGCTATAGATACCAATAAACTGTGGTATTATCCTGTCATTACTTATGTTGTTTTCATCATATGTTTTTTTTTTGGGTTAAAAAATTTGATAGCTAAAATTAGGAAACGGTGAGCTAACAAATATTGAGGCTGCAAAATAATTGATAAATGGAGTGGCTTTGTTGACAGTATTGAACCGCTTCTTTCCTTATTGGAGCTGCTGTATACTTTTACAGTAGGATTAGGAAAAGGTTCTGAAGATCTATTTTTGAATTATGCAGTTCCATTTGAAATCAAATCATTGTTTATACTAGCCATTGCAAAGCTGTTCGAGTTTGCATTTGATGAATTGGAAATACAATATCTTGGAATTGCCGGAGATACCGATATTCTTTCTGAAACACAGACTTTGAAAGAGATAAAAATTGAATTTCTTAATTTTCCGGATCAGGCTAAAATCAATGAAATTAACGGAGTAATTAATAACTGGAATGAAACAATTAAAAGTATGAAAGATGAAAAGTTTGAAAAAAGCCTCGATAACATTCTTAAGATTACCGGAAGATCATAACGGAAATTTAAACTTAAATATTTAAAATAATGGTCAGCAGAAATAAACGCGATGCTAAGTTTCTAATATTTCAATCTTTGTATATTATTGCGATAGCGATACTTTTTTATAAAGGTACGGACTTATCTTTAACTCCAGTGAAAAATGCAGGTGATACAGATACTGTTATTGCTAAAACTTTATTACCGGCTCCACCCGATACTTCTGAAATTAGAATTAAGAAAACTATTTTGGATTCTTTAAGTAAAAATAATCGATTTGTTGATAATGATGAAATAGTAGTTAAAACAACTTATTTAGATGAGCTAAAAGCCGGTCAAAAAAGACAGACAACTGAATCTAAAACTGAAAAGCAAGAAGGAACTAGTCATAAAACAACAATTGAAGGTGAGACTCCTAAATAAATGATAGTTAATATTCGAGTTCAAAATATCATATCTTCACGCCTAAGAAATTCTTTAATTAGTTGTTTATTATTCGCTTACTTTGCAATACCAACAACATCATATTCACAAGCCGACACTATAGCGGGAAGAACAATACCAGTAACAGCAATTACAGAATTCATTAAATATTCAAATGCAACTGCTAGAAATAATCTATTTTACCCGGGGAAAATTAATGGGTTTCTAAATGGAAATAGTACTTTTTTAAAGGATTTTGAGTCCCAGGAGACTTTTACTTTTGAAATAGGAAATTATGATAGTATTCAATTTTTTTTTGATTTACCAAAATCATACGTTGATAAATTTTTTATTAAAGTATTAGAGAACCAGCCATTCGAATACAAAACTTCACCAATTATGCAACTGTCTGGTGCTGATTTGATTGAGGCAAATAATCAGATGCAAAATCTTTTTTTAACGAACGGTACGGGTAAGAAATTGTATGCAGTAACTATAACTGATGATGTGAATGCTAACTGGGTTAAGGTTGAACCACTTCCTGAAGCTTCACTATATATTGATGTCGTTAAACTTGACAGTTCAACATACCATATCCAAATAAAAAATAAAGCTATTTTTCTTGGCAATTTGAGTGAGGATATAAAAAATAAATGGAGCAGAGGAGAAGAGATTAAATTTCCAATAGGAATAATTATGACGGATACTATGGTGCCGTCTCCACCAGTTCCGATAAATTATACACTCGTTAAAAAGAAAAAACCAAAGAAAATTAATAATTAATGTCAGGAAAATTAAATTATAGAAGTATTTTATTCCCAGTAATACTATTGATAATTCTTTCGAATTCATGTTTTTCTCAGGAAACCGGGACAAATATTGATGATTCACAATATGCAGATACTACTATTCTATCTGAAAGTGTCCTGGAGGACGTTAGATTTTATCTTACCGAAGATGTTTCAAAAATAGAAAATACAGTAAGAGACACTCTGTTACTACACATTGACGGAAAAATTTATAAACTCCCTTACAGGGTTACATCAACAGCAAGTGTTGTCATCAAGGGTAATAACAGATATTTTAGACTTACAGGTTTACCGCTGATACAGGAAGTAGAATTGCAGAATTATTTATCAGAACTTTTCAAAAACCCAAGAGAAATTAAAAGATGTCATACCGGCAAATCAATGGAAGAATAGTTCTGTTTATTTGAGATATTTTGAACCATATGACAAGAATTCACCAAATAGGACGGGAAATGAGGACAATAGTTCTCAACAAGATGTAAATGAATTTGATGAATTTAAATCAAATAGCGGGGAAGGATATGTTATTCAAAATTATGAAAATTTTCCTTTGCCGGAAACTGTTGATATTGAAGTTGATCTGAGAAAATCTCCGGGAGTTGTTAAAATTCTGGGTCTGGAATTTGATTTTGATAAGCTTGACAAAGTTTTTCAAAGACTCCTGCTTGAATATGAAAAATCGGGTAGTAACATCAAGAAAAGTAATTCAGAAAGAAAATAAAAATTTTTATAACTAATAACAGGAACAATATTCGTTTAAGATAGCTCAAACTTAAATATGCCTAATAAATTAATTAATTTAGTCACTACTTACAAAAATGTAAATAAATATAATTTATTCATCCTCTCTTTTATAGCATTTATCAGTTTTAATATTCCTGGATTTGCCCAATCTGATTTTATAATTAATCCCGGGTGTAATCTTACACTTGATTCAAAAGGAGAAGAATTAATAAAATATATTAATGATAACAAGCTACAATTACTTCAAGGAGGAACAAATACTACTGAATTTATAAGCGTGTATTTTAACCCTGATCAGAGACTAGTTGATTTCGGTAATGGTAAACAAAGAAATCTTGATGCTACTCTTTCAAATATATTTACCGGTTGGACACGTTGCATAAGTACTGGAGATGTTGATGTTCCAACTATACAAAAACCCAAACAAACAAAATTTGGGCTCCGCTCACATATATACCTGAACGTATTGCCGCAAATTGGAATATAAGAACGACTTTTGATAATCAATACATGAATCTAAGCTCGCTTGACTATTATGTAAATCCGTATTTCCAGGCTTTCGGTGGTGATCCCTTAGGAATTCCTCTTGCTTATGGTGCAGGAGTTGGATTAACGGTTGGATTTGGCACTCCTTATTCAGGTCCAATGGAAACTGATTTTGTTTCAGGAGGTCTGCACTTAGCTTTATTCAATGTTTCTGTTACATCCCATGTAAAAGAGTTTGTTTTAAAATATTCCTCCGGTTCAAATCAGGAAATAGAATCCCCAAACTCTTGGTTGGGAAATTGGAACAATCTATTCACTCCTCACTTAGGAATTGATTTTGCAATGGAACTTCCTGTGATCAGAGTTTCTTATTTTGCTACCATTGACACATTGGATGGTATAAATGATCCTCCCATTATAGTTTTAAATGAAGTTACTGGAGAGCCAATGAGAAACAACATAGTAAGAGGTCAGCATTTTGGATTTGAAATCAGAACTCCAAATTTAATTTTTTATAATTCAACTCGAGCAAAATTTTATTTTGCAAAGCAGTTTGGAGAATATCATCTTGGTTATGTCGGAAGAGAAATGAAAATTGATGATTTTATATTTGATTTTAGAATGGATGCAACGTTCCCCGGGAAAAGGGATTTTCAAATTCTTACAGAACTTTATCTGGATAGTCCATGGCCAGGTTTTGCGAACAAGGCTTTTGGTTTTGGACCATCTATTAGATTTGGAAGCACTCCTAATAATAACTTTGGAATAATAAGCGCTTTTATTAATGCCCGTATTAAAGTTGGAGACTTCTTCGATAAAAGTATTTATTAATTATTATCCAGTTCCACTTCTACTCCTTAATAATAATTTAATTACTATAGGTACCAATATTCCCTTAGAATAAGTTATTACAAAGATTTAAAAATTTAAAAAGTATATGAAAATATTTTTTTATAATAATTTCATTTTTATTATTAGAAATTTATACTCACAAAAAACAGCTAAAGAAATTTATGACAAGAACACATCTAAGGTTGTATATATAGAAATATATGACAGAAATAAAAAACCAACTTCAAGAGGAAGCGGCTTCTTAATTAATTCGGAAGGTCTGATAGTTACTAATTATCACGTAATAAAAAACGCATTTTATGCAAAGGTTTTTTATTCCGATGGAGCTGTTTCAGATGCAAACTATATTTATAATTATACCGAAGACTTTGATTTAGCACTTTTGAAATCATTTTTGAATACTGATGAGCATGTTGATTTATCATCTTCTGATGATGTAAGTATTGGAGATAAATGTTATGCGATAGGTTCTCCATTAGGCGTTCAAAATACAATATCGGATGGGATAATCAGCAACATATTATCAGATGATAAAGACTATTTTTTTCAAATCACTAATCCAATTTCACCCGGGAGCAGCGGGGGAGCGTTATTCGATGATTTAGGAAATCTGATTGGTGTTACTTTTGCAAGCAACGAAGAAGGTCAAAATTTAAATTATGCAATTCCATCAAAATATGTAAGTCAATTACTGAATAGATCATACAAACCAATTACACTTCTTGAATTCCAAAAAAGAGTAAACAAAGTCATAATAGTAGAGACTGTTTCTCCAAATCATTCGACATCTCCGTCAACTGTAAAAAATCCTGAATCTTTTGAGAATAAGCAGTATATTGATTATGGATTTGACCCAAGTAATTATAATATAAATGCAAGTTATATTTTCAATACTTCAGTTTTAACAAATGATTTTCCTGAAAATGTAAAGTTTGATGATTCATATTCAATTTCTTTTGCTTATATGTTCAATAGTTATGTTGGTATGGGGTTACTTTATCAGAATAATAATCTTAAGAATACAATTAATAATAATAAACTTAAATTAGATTTCTATAGAGGAGATCTATTCTTCAAAACCTCTGAAGAAAGACTAAAAGTAAATTTCGGTTTCGGTGTAGGGTTGGCTTATTCGCAATTAGTACATAATAAGGAAAGTAGTTATTCAAGTGATACGGCACTAATAAAAATTGACAAAGCGCAAAACTTACTACTTGCTTCATTTTTTGGTGGAATTGAATTTAGAATTATACAAAATGCTTCTGTAAGTATAAATGTGCCATTTGATTATGTTTTCTTAACAGAAAACGAACCTTTTGGATTGGTATCACCAGCGATAGGAATAAATTTTATTTTCTAAATAAAACAACCTGTTGTTAAATCATTTTTTAATCGTAATCGAACTACAACAAATATGAAGCTTTGTACGTTAATTTTTATTGCAATATTTCCACTCTTAGCATTTAGCCAGGATGACGAAAATAATTATTACAGTATTGTGATCAATACAGGGGACAAGCCCGAATGCATAACCTGTAAATCAATACACAATACCAATCTCGACAATTTTTTAAAGATTGATGCAACCGGTTCGACAGATGTAGTGATAAAAATAATGAGTAATTATACAAATGAATGCATCAGGTCTGTTTTCATAAGCGCGGGCAGTGTTTGCTATATAAGTAACATACCTGAAGGACTATATTATTTGAAGATAGCATATGGCTATGAATGGAGTAACAAAGTAGTTGGAAGTTTTTGTTTTGCAAAATTTATGAGAGATGCTAATTATCAGGTTGGAATTGATCTGCTGGATTACTATCTAAAGAAGTCCGATAATGGATTCCAGTTACCGAGTTATGAACTGGTTTTGAAGGTTATATCAGGTAATCGGAGTAATGAATTTGATGCGGATGATGTTAGCGAGAGGAGTTTTATAGGTGATTTCTTCTCAATTCGATAGAATCTACACAGATTGTCTTTTTTATTAGACACTTTTTTAAATATTAAGATTTCTTAATAATATTATAAAGAAAGTGTCTAATTTTTTAGAATATGACTTGACAAACAAAATTAATAAGTTTATTTTTGAACTACTTAAATTAACCCTATTTATAAATATGCCAATCAAAAATCAGGAGGTTTTAAAAATGGCAAAAATGAAGAACTTGTTTTTCATTTTACTTACAGTAGTAGCTTTGACTGGGTCAACATTCTTAGTCGGTTGCGGTGGTGTAAGTGAAGAAGAAATGCAACAATTAAATGACTTGAAAGCAGAAGTCGACGCACTTCAATCACAGGTCAATGCAAAGAATGACGAGAAGTCAGGATTGCAAAAGCAAATTGCTGATCAAGAAGCAAAAGTTAAGGAATGGCAAGGAATTGCTGAAGGCATAAGAAGAAATTGCCCGTAATTTTTTGTAAATTTTTTTAAAAACAATTTTAATTAAAACTTAAAAAACAAAAGGAGATTTTTAAAAATGAAATTTCATAAATTATTAGTATTTATGATGGTTTTCTCCTTGGCAGTATTTGCTAATTCATCAGTATTTGCACAAGACGACGACGATGATGATGATGATGACATGTCATCTGAAGAGGAAATGGATTCAGATCAGTGGCAAGCACAAATGGATGAATACACCGCCAAGAAAGCCGATTTAACAGCTCAATTAGCTACTTTAAACACAGAAGTAGAGCAATTGAAATTTGGTTTACAAACAAGAACAAACGAAGCTGAAAATTCAGTTAACGCAGTTTGGGCAGCAGTTGGTTCCAGATCACAGTACGAAGAGTACAAAGGAAAATTTGCTGATGCAGAGAAAAAAATTGCAGCTTGCAAAGGACCGGATGATGCAGCAGCATTTGAAAAAGACGTATGGCCTTATCTGACAGATGCTGGTATCAATGCAAGAATGAAATGTCTTCCTGAATTCTGGGACAGATACAATGCAATGAAAAAGAAAGTTGCTGATTGTAAAGCCTTAGCTCCAAAAACAGAAGGTTATACAGTTGTAAAAGGCGATTGCTTATCAAAGATTGCCGGTATGAGCAAAATCTATGGTAATTCAAGATTATGGCCTGCTATCTGGGATGCGAATAAGAATGGCGTAGTTAGCGCTCCACCAAAAGTAAAAACTACCATTCCTAATCCAAATCTTATTTATCCGGGACAAGTATTGAAAATTCCTGCTTTGACAGATGCTCAAAAAACAGAAGCATTAAGCAAAACCAGTTCTTACAAAAAAGTAAGAAAGAAAAAAATGTCAAGCGATACAGGAACAACCGATAAAAATGAAGTAAAAAAAGTTACACCGCCAACCACTAAATAATAACCATTATTTAATATTGGTAATCAATAAATATATTTTCAGAACCCTTATACTTGAAGAAAGTATAAGGGTTTTTAATTTTTAGAATACTTTATCCATGAATATTATTGACTTCACAATTTCTCTGAATGGCATAGACCTGTTAAATTTTGCCGGTGTAAATGAAAGTAACCTGAATATAATAAAAGATTATTTCGATTCTACAATTGTCCTGAGAGGTAATACTGTGTATTTAAAAGGTGAGCAGGATGAACTGAAGACCATTGAAAAGGTCTTTAACGAACTTATTTTTTTACAAAAAAGGCAGGGAGAAATTTCTCAAAAAGACGTAAAACTTGTGCTGGATCTCGTTCATACTAAAGATGATGCCAAAAGACTTAAAAAGAGTTTTGGGTTTGCGCCGAATGAAATTAATGACGTAATAATTTCAAGAAAAAATGATTTTATAAAACCCCGCACTCCCAACCAGTCTGAATATTTGAAAATGGAAAAGGAAAATGATATTGTATTTGCCATTGGTCCCGCCGGAACTGGCAAAACGTACCTTGCGGTTGCTTTTGCATTAGCTGCTCTTAAGAATAAGGAAGTAAATAAAATAGTGCTTACAAGACCTGCAGTAGAAGCCGGAGAAAGCCTTGGATTTCTTCCGGGAGATCTATCGGAAAAAGTTGATCCTTATTTAAGGCCGCTTTATGATGCATTAGAAGATATGGTGACACTGGAAAAACTGGAAGGCTATATTGAAAAAAATATAATTGAAGTAATACCATTGGCTTACATGCGCGGAAGAACTCTTAATAATGCATTTGTCATATTAGATGAAGCTCAAAACTCAACGGCTCTTCAGATGAAAATGTTTCTGACGAGACTAGGACCAAATTCTAAAGCGATAATTACAGGAGACATAACTCAGATTGACCTGCCAAAACGAGACCAGTCAGGACTTGTTCAGATACAGCATATATTAAAGAATGTTGAAGACATTTCATTTCTGTATTTTGAAAAATCAGATGTGGTAAGACATAAACTCGTGAAAGATATTATAGATGCTTATGAAAAATTTCAGGGTCAGTAAATCAGTTATTTCTTATAAGTCTCACTGAGAATGCACCGTCTGTATTATGGATGTAAGGAAATAATTCTATGCATCCTTCTTTATTTACTGCCTTTTCACTTACAAACTTTCCTGCATCATCAATGGAAAACTCCGGATGATTTGTTAAAAATGTTTTTACAACTTCATAGTTCTCTTCGGCTTCAGTGGTGCATGTGCTGTACACTATTACTCCTCCCGGTTTTAAATACTTTAATGAATTTTCAAGGATTTCATTCTGCAGGTTCTGTAAATTACCAATGTCTTTAAGCTCCCGCTTCCATTTTATATCAGGTTTTTTTGAAAGGACGCCTAATCCCGAACATGGTGCATCTACAAGAATTTTATCAGCTTTACCTATTAAATTTTCCATCAGATCCTTTGTCCTGGGCTCACATATGTCATCATGAATTGATCTGACATTTTTTACACCGAGTCTCTCAAGATTCTTGTTCATTACTTCAAGCCGGGATAAATATTTTTCAACCGCTATTACTGTTCCCTCATTTTTCATTAATTCAGAAATATGTGAAGTCTTTCCCCCCGGTGCTGAACAAACATCAAGAATCAATTCTTCGGGTTTCGGATCCAATAAATTGGAAACGAGCCCGGCACTTTCATCCTGTATAGAAAAAAATCCAAGTTTACACAACTCATCGGTATAGATCTTGGACATTGTCTTCGTTGTAAAAAAATTATCAAGAAAGTTTCCATTACGGTAATACAGATTCTTTTCCTTTAAATAATTTTCGAAATCCCCGTTTGAAATTTTCAGGCTGTTGACACGCAGAGACATGACAGGACGCTTGTTATTTTCCTCGCAAAGCTTAACGGCATTATCGAATCCAAATCTGTTGATCCATCTTTTCACCATCCAGTTTGGATGGGATTGTATGATGCCGAGATAATTTACTTCATCGATTTCCCTTGTCGGCCAGACTAGATTATCAAGTGTCCTTATTATGGTCCGCAATAAACCGTTTACAACACCCGCGTGCTTTTCTCCGTGAATTCTTTTGATAAATTCCACTGCTTCATTGACAGCGGCAGAATAAGGGATTTTGTTTAAGAAGAGTATCTGATAGAGCGCTACACGCATTGCATTGCGGACTTCCGGCAAACACTTTTCATAATTACCTCTGTAGAATCCGTTTAAGAACCAGTCAAGACGTCTCATCCAGCGGATCACTCCGTGAGCGATTTCATTTAAAAGGGCTTTATCAAAATCATTAAGATTATCATTCTTAAGTTCTGCATCAATAAGTTTTTCAAGGTAAGAGTCTGTTCTCTCGCAGCGGCAGAGAATCTTTACTGCGCAGGACCTCGCATCTTCGTAAAGATTTTTTGTATATTCTATTTCTTTTTTAGACGTGCCGTTTTGCTGATTGTTTGGAGATAATGCTTCGGGTTTTAGATTTTCCATATTATAGGTGCTTGTGCTTCTGATTTTTTAATAAAATAACTAAAAGTGAAACTAGATGAAATGATAATGATTCATAAGATTTATAAGATTTATAAGATTTGTAAGATTCATAAGATGAACTTAACGAATATTATGAACTCAAACTTAACAAACTTAACAAACTTAACAAACTTAACAAACTCAACGAACTCAACAAACTCAACAAACTCAACAAACTCAACAAACTTAATGAACTTAATGAACTTAACGAACTATTCAACTATCTCCACTTCACACTCATCAATAGAATTCAGAAAATATTTACCGTAAGTTTTAGTAATTATCCTGTTGTCTAATATCGCTATGATCCCTTTATCAGTTTTGTGCCTTATCAGTCTCCCGATTCCCTGACGGAATTTTAAAATGGCTTCGGGTAATGAATATTCAAAAAAACTGTTTCCTCCCTTTTGTTCAATGAATTCCATCTTTGCCTGAACTACCGGATGTGAAGGAACCTGAAACGGCAGGCGGGTAATAATCAGATTGCTTAGAGCATCACCCGGAACATCTACTCCCATCCAGAAGCTGTCGAGCCCGAATAACACTGAACTTACGTCACTTTGAAAATGCTTTAACAGCAAACTTCTTGAAACTCCGGACCCCTGCATCAGTAATTCGATTTCATCCGCTGCAAGAGTTTCCTTTAATTTTTTTCCGATATTTTTCAATAAAAAAGAATTTGTAAAAAGAACCAGAGCTTTCCCGTTTGTCATTTTAATAAAATAATGTATCCAGTCTTTTAACTTCTCTTCATAGATCAAATTTGTTTCTTTGGAAGGAGTCGGAATATCTTTCGGTATGTATATTTTCACCTGTCGGTAGAAATCAAAAGGGGAACTTAATTTAAATTCATTTACACTCTCACCGCCAAGACGGTTTTTAAAATATTCAAAATTATTATTTATAGTCAGTGTTGCGCTTGTAAAGATCGTAGAATTGTTCGGACGGAATATGTTTCGTCTGAAGTAATCGGAAATGTCAACCGGCGAAGAACAAATGCTTACATTTGATTCGGGTTTTTGTGAAGATAATTCCGCCCAGTAAACAAAATCATTTCCCTTTTCATTTTTTCTTTGATTCAGGAAATCATCAAGTATGTAATTTATCTCCGAGAATCTTATTATAAACTCATTCAGCTCATTTTCCTGCTCTTCATCCCTGCAGGCAGGTCTTAAAGAACGAAGATTTTTAAGAAGGTTATCCAGTTCGGGTTTAATAATATTTTCTTCTACATTCTTTTCATATACTCTTGAAGTCAGACCGGCAGGTTTTCCCTTATTCAATGAAAATAAATTTTCCTTTAACCTGTAAAAAAACATCTGATTCAGATCATGCAGAGTCTGAATGATCGCCTGTATGTGAAGAGAAGGAAGTGTCAGTAAAAATCCTTTCTTCTTCTGATGATTGTAAAGCTTGAGAAGATGGTACTTTACCATTTCTCTCGAAAGAGAAGGCGCAATATGGTCAGTTGCTACCTGCTCGACAGTGTGTCCTTCATCAAAGATCACAAAATCATCCCGGTATAAATATCCGTCCTTGTCTTCTGAAATGCCGTCGAAGAGTGTAAAGAACAAATGATGATTTACAATTATCACATCAGAGTCAGTCAGTTCCTTCTTTGCTTTTTGAAAAAACATCTTGAATCATCTCCTCCGCAGGTCTTCTGAGTACAGATGCCTCTTTCGGAACAAACTGAATTCCAGACATTCTCATTGATTGCAAAATCAATGTCAGAACGTGTTCCGTCTTTTTGTTCTCTTCGACCATTGATAAAGCAGTTCGAGATTATGCTGTTCATCGGTTTCAAAAGAGTGTTGGAAGATTCCATTGCCCGCATAAGTCTCTTCGGGCAAAGATAATTATTTCTCCCTTTGAGTAATTTTGCTTTGAATTGAACCGGAAGAACTTTCTGTAGGAAGGGAATATCTTTGTTTATTAACTGTTCCTGTAAATTTATTGTGTATGTTGATACAATTACTTTCTTCTGGTTTTTCTTTGCATAATAAATAGCAGGGACGAGATATGCAAAACTTTTACCTATGCCTGTCGGCGCTTCAATGAACACGTGTAATCTGTTCTCTAAAGTCTCCAGGATCTTTTCAGCCATTTCTTCCTGCTGAACTCTGTACTCATAGTTTTCATAATGTTTTGCAAGTATTCCTTCTTCGGAAAAAAAATTTTCTATCTCATTTAAAATTTCAGCTGCCTCAGTCATAGTATTTATGAATTGTTTATCTTATTATGTTAATTAACTTTAAAACCTGAATAAGTTATTTATTGAATTACTCATTTAAAATGCGAAAACTTTCACATTCTGAAATTGAAAAAGACAGAAAGAAGCCTGAAGAAATTAATAACTATACACGAAATCCTATTTATGTTTTATGTGATAATATAAGAAGCATCTTTAATGTCGGAGCAATTTTCAGGACATCGGATGCTGCATTTATAGAAAAATTATATCTCACCGGATACACGCCATATCCTCCCAGAAAGGAAATAGAAAAAGTTGCTCTGGGATCAACTGAAACTGTGCCTTGGGAATATCACAAAGATCCGGTTGAAGTTGTTAAAAGTTAAAGGAAGATAAAATCAAAATTGCAGTTCTTGAAATTACAGATAAAAAAAATTACATCTGGAATATAGATAAACTTGATTTCCCTGTTTGTCTTGTATTGGGAAACGAAATTTCCGGAGTTTCAAAAGAAATTATAGAATTGGCAGATACTTCATTCGAGCTGCCAATGCTTGGTATGAAGCAGTCGCTGAATGTTTCAGTGGCGTATGGAGTGGCTGTATATGAGATGGTGAGGAAGCTGAATGTTGTATAGAAACAAAATTCTGGCAGTTGCTTTTCTTCAAATGTAACGACCTGTTCTGTCTGTTCCGGGTTAATGAATAAACTCCCGAACCAAAATATTACATTTCTATATTGATAAATAAATTTTTTATAATTACGTTAAACTCATTTTAAACCATAGTAATATTTTTTTACTGACAAAATTTTTTCACAACCAAGGAAACATTGAATTAATACATTGAATACCTTTCAGAATATAATATTGGAACTGCTCACATTCCTATCATTTCAGGATCAACTAATTATCATCATTTAGAATTTTTTTAAAGTTCTTATCCGGCTTCAGCTACAAAAAATATTTATTTCGAAAATCTTTAAAGAATTGTATGATAGATATTTCTTTTAAGTTTATTATGGATGAGATTAATAAATATCTGAATCAAAAGCTTAATCCAACGCCTAAAGATTTAGTGGTATTAGCGGATGCCGTTAAGATAGCCGATAGTGCAAATCAGGAGAATAATATTTTCCTCACTCTTATAAATATAGAGGAAGACCGGATATCCCGAAGTCCTGAAAATTTCGTAAAAATTGATAACAGAGTTGTCTATAAAAATCCGAAAGTAAATCTGAATTTGTATTGCCTGTTTGTTGTGAATAAGAAAGATGATTATTTCGGAGCTTTGAGACAACTTTCATCAGTCATACAGTTTTTCCAATTCAAAAATGTCTTTACACATGAGAACTCTCCTTCACTGGATTTAGGCATTGATAAGCTAATTCTTGATTTATACAGCCTGAACTTTGAACAGGTTAATCATCTGTGGGGAATTTTAGGGGAAAATATTTACCGTCTGTAGTTTATAAGATCCGTATGGTCACTATAGACGAAGGCTTAATTGATGCCGAAGGAGAACTGATTAAAGAAATTCATTTAGACACCAAAGACTATACGCATTAATGGAAATAAAATATAAAACATTATTTTCTGTCGAGCTGCAGCATGACTACTATAATCAGCAGGAAGCTTTTAATGATATTGAAATAATTCCTACGGAGAACACAAAAAAATATTCAGCGGAAATAGAATTTTATACAAGATATTCAGCAATAAATTCATTGCGCTGGCGGAAGTTGATGGGACCGGCAAACCTTTTATTACAATTGATGATAATACATCCTTTAGATTTTTTTTAAAAATAAAAAACCCTTCCTTTAAAAACATTACGGCTTTGAAAATGTTTAACTCA
Organism: Ignavibacteria bacterium; assembly: GCA_016710985.1. Lineage (GTDB taxonomy): Bacteria > Bacteroidota > Ignavibacteria > Tepidaquicellales > Tepidaquicellaceae > JAGPCH01. The sequence goes on along the minus strand of JADJTX010000035.1, from coordinate 4,419 downwards.
AAAAATGAAATTTATTATTTTACTAATCATGCCGGAAATGAAGACATAAATAGCGGTACTTTGTACTTAAGTTCAGTATTGCAGGATTATTCTGTCAATAAAGAATATGAAGTTGGTTCACTGGTTTTTAACGGAACCGATATGTTTGAAGCCATACAATATGTTCCTCCTTGCAAGGAAATTCATACCGGGAGGTGTCTCTCCGGATTTAAGTGATACTGATTCTTTTAATGAGGCGCCTTCTTTGCGTTATACAACGCAGGAAGATTTGATCGGCAAAGATTTTATCAGCATAAGCAAATATGATAAAAGTAATCATAGAGACATTTATGCAGGTGAGATATTTTTCAGTGATGACGATTTACAATTACACAAAGCAATAAAGTTTATTGAAAGAGGAAATGAAGTGCCTGTTGCGGATGTAAATTACTGGCAGGATGTTGTCCCGGTACAAAAATTTGTAATTTCAAATGACACATTTGATTTCAGAGATAACATTTTCGGAGTCATTGATCTTTTTTTTGATCTGCCTCCGGCATCAAATTATTCAATGCTGTCAGGCGGGATTGTGCAGGAAGTAAGTTATGTCATCCGGTTCAAGAACAGGATTACAACCTGGAAATATATTTCTCAAAACAATGCTGTGACCTCTATAACAGACCCGAATGGAAATTTCACATTCACAAAGAACGGAAATGAATTTACTTCCAATACTCCTGTCCCTTTACTGGCAAAGCCGATTCAGAATTTCAACTGGACTCCGGGAGGATCACCTAATGAGAAATTAAAATGTGCGTCTTCATACATTAAGCCGGATGTAAGTACAAAGATCTTTTTATCAGAAATATTTTTGAATTATTAAAAAATTAAACAAAAAAATTATGTCACAAATTAATGAAAGTGCCATTAAAACTTTTATGTATGACAGTCTGAGAATGTTTTATGCTAATGGAGGAGGAGACTGTTATATTGTATCTGTGGGAAACTATAATGACACTATTGATCAGCCTGCTTTTGAAACAGGGATTACGGCATTGTCAAAAGAAGATGAACCGACTATGATCTTATTTCCGGACGCAGTTACAATGGATGCAATTAAAGTAGCAAACGTTCAGGTCGCAGCACTTATGCAATGCCGTGACCTACAGGACAGAGTTGGAATTTTTGATTTAAAAGAGAATGATCCTTTTGGCTCCGAATTCAGGACTAACGTTGGTATCAATGATCTGAACTATGGAACCGCCTATACACCATGGCTAAAAGTAAATCTTCCCAAAACTATAAAATACACTGATGTAAAAGATGTCATTGAACGCTCGGGTATACCTACACCACTCGCAGGGTTATCAACTGATGCAACGGTGCTGGAGAGTATTGATAAAGTTGATAAATCTTATGCCGATTTGAAAAACATCACAGAAAACAATATTGTTAAGTCCGCCAAATGGAAATTTCAGAGACAGGATTAATACCTTAATATCTGCATTTAATACCAGTAATAATAACACCAACCTGAAAAATATTTTTCAATATTTATATGATATTGCTTCGCGGATAGATAATTTTATAACTGATAGCAATCCAGCTGTTCTGACATTTGACGGATTAAAAGCAGATGTAAGAGCTGCAGTTTTATCCAAATTTGCCCCATCTTATATGAACATAGTGGGATTAGAAACTGAAGCCGGAGCAGAAATTACCGGATATACTCCAACAACCAGTTTAGCGACGACTACATTTACACATGCAAACTGGGCAGGAGTCGTGGGAGCTGGTGCGACTTCTCTCATTACAAGTGATAATGAAGCCGGTAGAACGCAGACATTCAATGCGTTATTGCCTTTATTCGAAAATGTAAATAAATCTTATATCGAACTAATATCAGGTAGCGCATCTAATTATGCAAAAACATTTGATGACTCATTAAAGCTTTCGTTTTCTGTTTACAACACTATATTACAAGGTGCTGCTGATAGTATGACGATATGCCGCCAAGCGGTGCAATAGCAGGTGTATATGCCACTACCGACAGAACAAGAGGTGTATGGAAGGCTCCAGCTAACGTTAGTCTCAACAATGTTATTGCGCCTACGGTGACTTTTTCTAAACCTGAATTAGATGCATTAAATGTCAACGTAGATTCCGGAAAATCAATAAATGCTATTCGTTCATTCACAGGTAAAGGTACTTTAGTCTTTGGTGCAAGAACATTGGCAGGTAATGATAATGAATGGCGTTACATTAGTGTTCGCAGATTTTTTAATATGGTTGAAGAGTCAGCTAAAAAAGCATGCTTTCAATTTGTATTTGAACCAAATGATGCAAACACCTGGGTAAAAATTCGAGCCATGCTTGAGAACTATCTGACAGTATTATGGAGACAAGGCGCACTCGCAGGTGCAAAGCCCGAACATGCGTTTTATGTAAGATGCGGGCTTGGACAAACAATGACCGCCCAGGACATTCTTGAAGGAAGACTAATAGTCGAAATCGGAATGGCTGCAGTCCTAGCTGAATTTATTATTTTGAGATTTATGCATAAGATGCAGGAGAGTTAAATCAATTACGAATTATGAATTATGAATTATGAATTACAAATTATGAAATATTAATTAAAATCTAAATCAAAATCTAAATTATCAAATCAGTGGCAGATATCCTCTTCCAAAATTTCATTTCAGATTGAGTAGGTGGTAACAAAATCGGGTTCACTAAAGCAATAGGTTTGGATATTTCCACCAGTAATAGAATACCGTGACGGAGCAAGTAAAGGAATATTCAAAAATTAAATGCCGGGTCAGAGAAAATTTTCAAACATTACATTAAAGCGCGGGTACATTCAAAGGAGATAATCAATTTTACCAATGGTTTAATACTGTCGCTTCCGAATACAATTGAAAGAGCGTGACCTTACTCTTTCACTTCTGAACGAAAATCACGGACCTTGGTCGTCTGGAAAGTGAAAAAGCCTGGCCTGCAAAAATTACATCAACCGATTTAAAAGCAGACGGCAATGGGAATTTGCAATCGAAAGCCTTGAGCTTGCACATGAGGGATTAACAATTCAAAATGAATAATTATGTTTGAATACCCTCCGTCGGATTTCATTTTTCTAGTTTCATTCGAACCGTTTCGGATGACTTCGTCTTTCAGGAGATCAGCGGACTCGATGTGGAAAATGGAAATGGAGACATTTACGGAAGGCGGTCAGAACAGATTCAGCTGGCAACTTCCTAAGCGCACACGTTATTCGGACATAATCTTAAGCGCGGTCTTCTTATAGGTTCGGAAATAATCTCATGGTGCAAAGATGCTATGGAAAATTTTATTTTCCGGCCGGTTAATATAAACATTCAATTACTGAATGAGAAGCACGAGTCAATTCAGATCTGGTATGTTGTAAATGCCATTCCCAAGAAAGGTCCCGTTTCAAATTTTAATGCTCAAGGAAAATTCCATAGTGATTGAATCAATTAAGCTACCGGTTTTTAATATTATAAAAGTACGTTAAATATTAACGTTAATAATTTAAATTTATTATGCCGATCGAAGTTAAAGAGCTTGTTATAAAAGCAGTTGTTGGTGAAAAGAATAAGGAAGTCAGCACTACTGCACTTGCCAAGGAAGAAATCAGCAAACTTAAAAGAAATTACCAAAGACGTTACGGAAAAAGTAATCCGAATGCTTCAGCAAAAAAATGAAAGATGACTCAAGGTAAAGGAAATTTTGAAAAGCTGCGTATTGAATCTTATAAGGATTCCGCTTTCACTGAAAAAGTAGAAGGCATTTTCATGCTTTTATTAATCCTGAGACATATAACAACAAGACATAAAATTGAATTCTGTGATACTCAGGCACCCGGCAGATCCATGCCTGTTTTAAAATTTAATAAAATTCCTGCGCAGAAATAAATTTTGATTTCTTATTTTACAAAAATTTAATTACTCTCTAGCGACAAATCTAAAACTGTTACAGATCATCTCAATGAATTCAGAAAGCGTGTTTTGTTATATCAGGGTGAAATACACCGTCCCTTTTATCTGAAAATATTCTGGGGTACATTACTTTTTAAAGGTGTATTGACTTCTTTTAGATATCGAATACAAATTATTTAATACTGAAGGTGCGCCTCTGGAAATAATAGCTAAATGCGGATTCAAAGGAACCATTGATGAAGAACTGGTCTTAAGATTAGAAAATAAGTCAAGTCCCGATGTTACGCACGAAAGAATTTTGAAAGAAAAGTGACAGGCTGGATCTTATTTACCAAATTGATCTTGTGATGATGCGCAGTATTTAATACAGGTAGCTTCTTTCAACAAATTAGACTGGCTTTAGAAAAATTAAACCAGGCACAAAAATATATTTCCCATCATTAGAAAAATAAGAAATGGCAGAGGTTCAGACTATCGGGCAAGC
>JADJTX010000034.1 GCA_016710985.1 Ignavibacteria bacterium | reverse complement strand
TTCTTCATCCCCAACTATTTCTCCAAATTTATTTCTTCTAATTAAATCATTTTTAACTAAATGAGAATATGACTTTTCATTATTTAATACTTTCATCTATAATTCAATGATGGAATATTTTCACCAAGAATGTTGAGTGTAAATTTTTTATTTAAAGAAATATCATAAGGTAATGACCATACATTATCCGATCCAATTTTTTTATACAGATGTTGTTTCTAAATAAATCATCGTACTTAATGTAGACTGATTTCTTACCATCTGCGTTTACAATCTCTATTTCCAAAATAGTGTTTTAAATACTTTCTCCCATCAATTTTTAAACCACTTCTTACCTCAATACTTTTATGTGTAAAGACAGGGTTAATTCGGGAATTCCATTTTCAAGCATGGAGGTCTCATAATTTTAAAAAGTGAATAACCATTAGGAATTCCATCAAAACCCACTTATAATTCCGAATTAAAATGAGCACCCCAGGCAATTAATTTATCTCTTTAGGTCAATGCAAAGAATTATAATTACAATTATATTTGTTTAATTTTTCTGTCTCGATCCAATAATCAGAACTTAGTTGATTATAGTTTCCAACATAAACGTGAACGTCCTTTTTAGGAATTTCGCGATCCACTTGTTGAATTCATCTTTAATTCCAATGATTCTTTAAATTCAATTTGTATTGTGCTAGACCAATTTTTGGAATAATAAGATATTCTCTCTTTTGCAAACACCAAATCACTCTGAAATTCATTAGTTTTTATTCTATAAGAAAAGTTTACAATTCCATCATTATTATTAATTTTGAATTGTGAATAAAGTCTTGTGGTAAAATAATTTTTTAACAATTTGACTAATCACCTTCATGAATTATCGTTAGATTCACCATTCCACTTTTGGAACTCTCTTTATAATATCAATGATTGTTATTCCGAGATTTCATTATTATCCTTAATAGTTTGAATTGAATTTAGATTTAAACCACTAAATTTTGGTATTTCTCTAAAAGTATCTGCAATAATTTGAATTTTCGAATTAACCTGCTTTAAAAATAACTCTGTAGTTTTCTAACCATTTTTGAGACAGCAGACATTGAGAAATAGGTTTTCCTACATATTTATAGTTTTCTGAAAATTCTTAACATTGAAAACCTGAGCTCACCATTATTAACATCATTAGACCAATATTCCAAATTATACCATAATTCATCTATCGGAGACAAACTATCAATATTTTCTCCTATAAAATTATTTTATGTTAAAAAGAATCTAGTTTACCATAATAGTTGCTCGAACTGAATTGCTCAGAGATTCCAATTAGGGGTAAAACAAATAAAACTAAATAGGAAATAAAGAAAGGATATCTATTTTTTCTGCAACACCAATCATCATTCTCACTAACTGCTTGTTCAATGATCGAATTTTATAGCTATACTTGAATTTTTCAATAGATTTTAAGTAATCTTTCCAAATTTGATCATCACTGTGTTGGGCTAATTTTTCACGACCTAAATTAATGATCTCATTCTTTGTAATAAACAAAAATACTTCTTCATTCGACTTGAAATATTAAAAATATTCTGAAATTACATCATTCCATTCACAATTCACTAGTAGAATAATTTCTACAATAGTTATAGATATAGCTAAAGATTCTAATGAGTTATTAAGCCTCTTGTAAGAATACACAAAGAATAATACTTTCTTGATTAGAGAATTGATTCAATTGATTGAAACTGGGATCCAATAATAGGGGATATTCATCTCTTTCACATTTATTTCTTTAATTCACGAATTCGATAAGCTTAAATTAATGCTTAAAACAATTTCAAATTAGTATTACCGAACTCATTTATTTATTTGAGTGAGTGATTTTAACAAATTTAAATTGAAATTTTCGAATTAAGAATTAACTTATTGGAGAATGAATCCGGTGGTAAGAAACTTCAAATGTTCCAAAAAGCAAATGACGGGACATTTGTATAGATTCTCCAGATCCAAAAAAACAATTATCAAAAATATTTTATTAATTAATAAACGGGATCAATATGTCTAATACAGCAACTATCAAAGAAAGAAAACGATGGACCAAATCAGATGAAAAACGGCTTGGATCTTTAGTAAGACATAATACTCCGGCAATTGTGATTGGTCTTATGCTTGGCAGAACTTCTGTAGCTGTGAAGTCAAAGGCAAATGAACCCGGTGTTTCGATGAGACTGGATAATCAATCTCGTTACAGAAGGAGGAAAAAATAATTATCTGATTTATAAAGAAGCAGAAAGTGTTCAGGGCTGTCTGTAAAGTCAGAGTTATTTAACCGCAAAGGAAGCAAAGGATCAACGCAAAGACCGCAAAGATTCATTACCGATAAATATTAAAGCTATTTAGAAACTTCTGAAAAACCCTTACTGTCATCCCCGCATGCTTTTAGCGGGGATCCAATTACTAGGATTTTTAATCGGAATATAATATTGTTGACTGGATTCCCGCCGGGAGCACGCGGGAATGACAATCGTTGTTGGTTTTTCAGAAGTCTCTATTTAATTAAACCTTTGCGGTCTTGCGTATGACTTTGTGAGCTTTGCGTTAATTGTCGTCTCCGCTGAGTCACTCCCTGTTTACATTTTAAACCATAAACTCTTAGAGGGAGGACTCAGCGGGAGGGTTGAATTACACGAATGTAAGAAATAAGTTGTCCGGTCCTCACGAAGTTTGGTTACATAAATATCGAACCATTGGAGCGATGGATGTTCGACCCTTTCGGGGTCGGGTGTTTTGTGATTCATTTTTCTACAAAGGTTTGAACCCTTCGGGTTCATTTGTATTTTAAATGTGAGAGAAAAATATATAAAAGAGTATTAAGGAGAACAAATATTAAAATTATGTCAATGAGTCATTTGGAGTTTTAATATTCCTTCACAAAAATAAATTGAAATATTTCTATTTTAGTATTAACTTATTTTGTGAATATATTTTTATTAACATACTCAGATCATTATGAGAAAAATACCTTTGGAACCAATGAACATGTTGTATTATTTAGTCGATTCAAATTTTTTTGCAAACCGTTATTTAAGACCGGCAGAAAGTTCGAATGATACAGATAAAAAATGAATTGAAAACTCATTATCCTGGTGGAAAATCATTGACTGGCAGGTAAGTAAGAAAGCAGCAATAGTTTATATAAATGAATTATGCATTTCAGAAACATTTAAGATAATGGCAAGAAAATATTATCGGGATAACTTATTTGGAAGTAACAGGTATCAGGCTATCAGAAAACAAATAGCATCAGATATTCAATTAAGTGTCAGTCAGATATTAGCTAAGTCAAGATCAATAAAATTTCACAATCTTGCGGTTGACAGAGATGTAATTATCGGTGCAAGCAGATATTTAGAAATAGCACATAAGAATGACTGCCAGTCTTTAAGTGTAGTGGACCTGTCTGTTTTATCCTGTGCAAAGTATTTAATTGATTTCTACAAAATACATAAGGAACAGATCTTTATTTTATCCGGCGATAAGAAACTACGTAAGTGTTCTGCAAAAGCAAACGACGGCACATTTGTAATAGATTCTTTAGAACCAAAAAACAATTATCAAAAATACTTTATTAATTAATAAACGGAATCAATATGTCTAATACAGCAACTATCAATGAAAGAAAAGATGGACTAAATCAGATGAAAAACGTCTTGGATCTTTGGTAAGACATAAGACTCCGGCAATTGTGATTGGTCTTATGCTAGGCAGAACTTCTGTGGCAGTGAAGTCTAAGGCAAATGAACTTGGTGTTTCGATGAGACAGGATAATCAATCTCCTTACAGAAGGAGGAAAAAATAAATATCTGTTTTTCTTATATCATGCAAGCAGATCAACTTCAATATAATCATATCACCCCTTCGGGGTTTGTTTTTTCTTAATTCATGTTTCTAAAAATCATATTTATAACAATATATAAATCATGATGTCCGGCCATTTTAATATTAAATACATTAAAATTATGTTAACTTTGTAAGAATACGATTAACCCATCAGCCAGCCCAACCAATTAACTAACTATAATATCCGCATTCCCTGCAACAACAAACGGCGCCCAGAAAAATGGTGAAGAATGAAAGCCGTCAGCCTTCTCAAGGTAACTTAATTTTGCCATGCGCAATGATTCATCGATCTTTTTTCCTTCAGACAAATTTTTATAAAAATTACCCATTATGGCTGACGTAGACTCATCATTGACCTGCCATAAACTCATTACAATGCTGCTGCAGCCTGAATATGCAAAGCCTCTTGCAATGCTGAGTATCCCTTTGCCTTTGACTAATTTACCTGAACCGGTGTGGCAGGCACTCAGAACTACAAGATCAGAATTCAGCTTAAGGTTAAATAATTCATAATTGTAAAGATAAGATTCACTGTCAGAATCTTTGTTCTGAGAAAAACATATCCTTGAAAACAAAGGATTCTTATCGTCTACTATGCAGTGAGTGGCCAGATGAATTATTGAATGTTTGCCCGATGTCATCAGAAAACTTTTCTTTGTGGCATCTTCCTTAAAATAATAATCACTTTTAAAAATATTTTTTATCTCATTTAGCTCAGCTTCATTGAAACTCAGCGGAGTTATCGCTGAAATAAATTCCTTTCCCGCAGCATCTTCTTTCATCTCAATATTCCTTTGGTTCATTACAAAATCCGGAGCAAACCCTGCAACTTTGAGATCACCGGATCTCTTCCGGGCGGATTTGTTTTTTAAAAGGAATACAGATGAATATGCATAACTCACTGTATAATCTTTAATAAGATAATGAAGATCATTATAATTATGGTCCGACTGTGGAATTTCAGAGATCAGCACTTCCAAAGGGATCAGATTTATTATGTTATCCGGAATGATAATAAGATGTGATTTATTCTTTATTTCTTCGATTATCGGGTGAATCAAAGTCATATACAATTTATAAGCAGCTGAAGTAAATTTTTTCCGGTTAGATGTAAAATCAAGAAGAGAAATACCTGTTAAAGACTGACGGACTTCATGTACAGATTTATCAAAGCTCTTTCTTCTCGGCAGTTTCATTACTTTAAAATCAATGTCTGTGATCACAAAAATGAAAATGTATTTCTCTCCGGTAAAGTATTCAATAAAAACATTTTTCTCATCAATTATCTTATTTCTGATCTCCCTTACTGATGTCTCAGGCATTTCATATTTGAGATTATAGTATCCGGGGAAATCTTTTTCCAGCATTTCAATAAAAGCATTGTACTCAGATTTGAACTTAAAAATTTTTTCCTCAAGTCCGGTGATAATTTTCTTAGATGCACTTTTACCCTTACTTAATTCATCATAACGGGCTTTTTCAAGAAGAGACATTTCATTTTTAAAAAACTTTTTCTTATCAAGAAGATTTTCAGGTAATCCTGAAATTATTTTTGCCTCCGTTTCTCTCATACTCTCCAGCAATACTGCAGCCTTATTCTTTCCGGCTAAAAAAAATGCTTTTTCTATATATGCTTCCTCATTTGTAATTTCAAAAAGCTTATAAGCCGTATCTATTGCCTGTTCGTAAAAAGGTATCACATTTCCGGACATGGTAAATTTTGAACCCTGTTCTTTAAAACCCAGCCGCATTCTGCCGACAGTATTCAGAGCTGCTTCATAAGTTAAGAGAGACAGCTTCAGGTACTTCACATTTTTTTTACCGGTTTCATAATATTTTTTCAGTGCTGATGCTTTAGCAGTAAGTATTTCAAACAGGTCGGGTTCCGATAGTACATTGTCCGGTGAAGGGTTATTCTCAATTGATAATGAGCTGAAACCTTCTGACAGACAGATCAGCGCTCTTTGATATAATAGTAATCCATCCCGGAACAAGCCATTGTATGTAAAAAGATCTCCCTTATTCTTAAGAGCCCGGGAAGTGTAAAAATGATTGACCCCGAAAACTTTTTTACTTAATGCTGTCTGCTCATCAAAATATTTTAAAGAACTCCGGTAATTTTTTTTCAGCATTAGAATCTGACCATTATTTTCCAGTGCGAAATACAGCCCGTTCACAAGATTATTTTTTCTGCAGAGTGCGAGCTGCCGTTTAAAATACTTTTGAGCTGATTCAAAGTCGTTTTTTTCTTTAAATATTTTCCCTAATTCTGCAAGAGCGATTGATTTAAGCCTGAACATTTTTAATGTAACGGAAAGATCATATTGCTTCCGGTAATAGAAAACAGATTTGCTGAATTCTTTTTTTTCCTGAAGCAGGCTTCCAAGAAGTCCATAAATATAAATGAGATCTCTTTTATTTTTTAATTTTATATTTATAGCCAGCGCTCTGTTGTAAAAGTTCAGAGCGTGATCATAATCCTGCTTCAGAAAGTAAACATATCCGGTATTTGTCAAAGCCAGCGACAGTCCCCGCTGCTCATTGATCTTTTCACAAATTGGAATGGATTCCCGGAAATATGTTAAACTCTTTTCATACTCGTGCTTATGAAGATAGCATGTAGCTAAGCCGCTGAGTGCATATGTCAGAAATTTATCATTGCCTGTTTTTATGCATAAGTCCTTCTGCTTTTCGAAGTAATAAATTGCTGACTTAAGATCGTTAACTACGGTGTAAACATTTCCTATCTTTCCGAGTGCAAGCTGTATTCTGTATTGATCTTTTCTCTTAATATTAATTCTTAATTCTTCTTCAAACAAATCTTTTGCCTCGTCATATTTTTCCTGGTAAATTTTTATGATCCCTATGTTGCCAATCACATCAGCATATAATTTCCTGTTTTTAATTCTTAAGGTTTCTTTTAAGGCAGTATTAAGAAATCCGGATGATTCGGAAAATCCGCCAAGATGTATCAGGACCGTTCCAAGTTCATTCAGGCACGAACTGTATTTCTCATAATCCTTTAATTCTTTAAAATCCTTGTATACTTTTCTGAATATTTTTTCTGCTTCGTAGAACCTGCTGTTAGCTTTTAATGAAATGCCTTTCGAAAACAATTTTTCGGCATTTTTCATTTTATCTGAGTAGGAAACTTCCATTACATTAATCTATTGTTATAAATAAAAAAAGATTGCAGCACGAATTCAAATGCTGCAATCTAATTATAACAAATCTATAAATCCTGTTTCTTATTGTTCAACAAAAATACATCCCGGATTCACCGTCATTTCAATAATATTTTCTATTCCGGATTTGATTGGATAGGTACGCTGATATCCTCTTACAGCACCTGTAAGTGAATCTGTTCCACAAACTCTTATATCGTAATTTGAAGTCATAAGACCCGGACCTCCGCCGCCAATTATGATTGGAACACCCGGTTTTCCCGGTCCTAAAGCACAATAACCGCTGCCATTTATATTATAAGCATATCCTGTATATTTTTCTGTAGCAGCGCCATTTAGAATTTTTACAATTATGGTGGTTGTTCCGGAATTATTTGCTTTCGCATCTTCCTGAAAGTGTATTGCCGCTATCGAAGTAACAGCAATTAAAAAGATGAAAAATAAAATAGATCTGATTATCTTTGTCATTTTTTTAAATTTAAATTAATTAATTATTATTTGAATATATCTATGTTTCAAATACAGAAGTACAGATTCATTTGTTATTGTTATGGTACAGTTGAAAGGGATCATTGACTTAATTCTCTTAAATAAACCACCGGATTATTGTTAATAGTTTCTGATATTTCAACAACAATATTTCCCTTAAATATATTGTTTTCCGATACAGCGTACACTTCAATTCTTCCCTTCAGTGACTTATCTATCAAAAAAGGTGCATTACCTGAATAATCTGTAGTTTTATTTAAAATAATTCCGTTAGGAAGGATCATTGATACACCGGCATTGTCTGAAACTTTTCTTTCAGGATCCATAACAGTTATATTGATCTGAAAATATTTGCTGCTCCGGAGAATATCTTCTTCAGCTCTGCTGTTTTTTGTAATATTCAGATATGCATTTACAATATTATCATCTTTACATCCCAAAATAATGATAACGGTCATGATTAACGATGTTAAAATAACATTTCTTATAATAGTTTTCATTTTTCCTGTTTACTATTAATACCGCTTCATGTCAAAAGGTAACTCAATATGAATAAGCAGAAGTTACCTTTTCCATTCTTATTGAATTAAGATATAGAATGCAGATATTGTTCGTGTATATATGCAGGAAAATTATTTCGGGTACAAAAAGTTTACAAAAGCAGAAGTGCCGAATAAACTTAATCATTATTTATATTTTTATTATTTAGTATTTTGCCTCACCCAATGCTAATAATTAAACATACAAATAATTGATTTCTTATTCTGACGAAGAGATAATAAGAACTATCATGAAAAATGACTCGGCAGGATGTAATAATGTTCTGAAATTTATTTATAAAATATATTATCCTGTCATTCAGAAATTCATCATGACAAACAACGGAAATGATACAGAAGCGCGCGATGTATTTCAGGATACAATTACTGCATTTTATGAACAGGCAAAACAGGAGGATTTTAAACTAACATGTTCCTTGAAAACCTATATTTATTCCATCAGCAGAAATTTATGGCTGAAACGCCTGGCAAAGCTGAACAGAATCGACAGGAATATTACTGACTTTGAGGATCATGTTGATATTCAAAACGGGAATAATGAAGAAAATCATACCTCTGAGAGAGAGATCATACTCGGCGAACTTATAGACAAACTTGACGAGGGATGTAAACAGATACTTTTGTATTATTATTTTGATAAATTGAAAATGAATCAGATAAAAGCTAAAATGAATCTTGGCAGCGAGCAGTCAGCTAAGAATAAAAAGCATAAATGCATGAAACATCTGATGGAAATAGTAAAGAACAGTAAGAGAATGAATGTCATCATGAATGAAGAATTTAAATAAATGTATTTTAAAAAGTAGTTAATTATAATGGAAAGAAGCGATAATATCTTTGAAATGTTTGAGAAATATTCAGACCGGACTCTTAAAGCGGATGAAGCACTGGATTTTGAAAAAAAACTAAGTTCGGATAAAAATTTATTAAAAGAGTTCAATGAGTTCAGGGCATCTAAGGGAAGCAGTTTCGGTCCTTGGAAGTAAGAGATTCAGGCAAATGCTTTCGGAATTAATGAGTGAGGAAGACAGCAGGACATTGAAACCTGAGAAATCCGGAAATATAAAAAATCTTGTATCTGAGATCTTTGATTTATTTTTTTACCCTTTTGAGAATATAGTCACTTCGAGATCAGGGGGAGATAAGAATGAAATATTATTGAAAGCAATGTCTTATTATTCCGAAGGAAATTATAAAAAAGCCTCCGGAATTTTCAGGAAGCTTATGAAAAAAGAGCCGGATAATCTGCTGATTTATTTTTATTGTGGAATATGTGAGCTTGCTCTGAATAAAGCAGTAAGCTCCAGAAAGTTTTTAAATAAAGTAGTCACAGAAGATAAGGAAATATTAAATGAACTGGCCGGCTGGTATCTTGGGCTGAGTTATTTAAAGACCGGAAATGTAAAATCCGCCAGGAAAATATTCCAAGGTCTCACATCTACCGGTAAATCCCGCGATTCACAAAACATACTTAAGAAAATAGAAAATCTCTGACATCTTTCAAACACGCCTGCCTGCAGTGTTACCTGCAATAAGCTTCAGGCTTATGTTACCTTTTCACATCTCACGGTATTAACTTAAAACAACAGCCAGGATACTTTCTTTTAAAGACAGTGGAAAGAGATTATCTTAAAAATACACTGTCATTACAAAAGGAGTTAATACAATGAAATCAGCAATCAGTTTTTTCTCGGTTTTAGTTCTAACAACTTTAATAGGTTTTAGTTTTGCGCAGGAAAAATCAAATGCAGTTTCAAATGAAACCAGCATATCCTGATGTGTGGTGAACGGCTGTGCTCCTGCCCGCTCCAAAATTTATGCTTACAACTCAAAAGGTAAGCTTATTGATTCAGCAAATGCATCTATTCACAGTGCTTTCAAACTTACAAATCTTCAAAGAAATGAAACTCACAGAATTGTCTGCTACAATGGCACTATGGAAATAGGATGTTCTGCCACTATAACCGGCGTAACATGTTTTACAACTCTGATAGATTTCTGTGCATCCGGAATAATCTGGAATTGTTATTAATGTAAAATAGAATTCCGTTCTTCCGGTTACATCGATGCAACTTATAAAAAGCCGGTCCTTAGCCGGCTTTATTATTAAAAAATATTTACGACTATGTTACTATGAACTCTAAGAGTTGACTTTCCAAATAAATCTTAGTGACCTTGGTTGCAAAAGTATAGTTTGACAGCAATAAAAGAATCAAAGATTACCTTTTCAGGCTTCACGGTATTAAGTTAAAAGAACATCAACAAAAAATAAACTCATTTTTAAATGACAGTGGAAATGGTTTATCTTCAAACAACACTGTCATTCAAAAGGAGTTAATACAATGAAAACAGCAATTAGTTTTTTCTCAGTTTTAGTTTTAACAGTTGTAATTGGATTAAGTATTGCACCGGAAAAATCAAATGCATTTTCGGATGAGAGCAGTATAAAAGGATGTGTGATAAACGGCTGTGCACCGGCGTTTTCCACGATTACAGTTTACAATTCAAGCAATAAACCGATTGAAACTGCTCATGCAGATCTGAATGGTTTTTTCAGAGTAACACAGGTCGTACCGGGACAGGTACATAAAGTTGTTTGCATGAATGGAACTCCTGAGATCGGATGTACTGCAGTGATTAATGGAGTAACATGCTCAACACCTCAACTAAACTTCTGTACCGGTGGTGTCATCTGGAATTGTTATTAATGTGAAATAGAATTCCGTTCTTCTAGCATAATCTAATATAACATATCATAAAGCCGGTCTTGAGCCGGCTTTATTTTAAAATATTTATCACTTAGAAACTAATAACACAAAAAAGGTTGATGTTCCTTAGTTGTAAAATATTTTTGACAGCAATAAAAAGAATCAAACATTACCTTTTCAGGATTCATGGTATTAAGATAAAAGAGCATCAATAAAAAGATAAACTCATTTTTAAATGACAGTGGAAATGGTTTATCTTCAAACAACACTGTCATTCAAAAGGAGTTAATCAATGAAAGCAGCAATCAGTTTCTTCTCAGTTTTAGTTTTAACAGTTTTACTATCTTCCGGTTTTACGCATGAAGCAGATACATTTGCAAAGGAACCGGCAGCGCCGGTTTGTGAGATTGCCGGAATGAGTCCATGGTCACTTGCCCCTTTCACAGTTCGTGACATAAATAATAATTTAGTATATTCACATCATACAACACGGTCAGGGTCGTTCAGAGTCCCTAATCTGACTCCGGGCATGGGATACAGAATCAGGGTAACATTCGGAGGATGCTCCGTACAGTCAGGTATAGTCTATTGTCCAAGAGAGGATCTTAACTTAAATATGATTATTTGTGAATAAAATTATAGTTCAGTCATTTTAAATTTAAAAGAGTCAGGCAGCGATCACCTGACTCTTTTATTTAAAAGCTCCGGAAATATATTACCTGACGTTTGACTATTGACCAATGACCATTGACTATTTACTATTCAGGCTCTTACAGCTCATCATAGTCCACGCACAATTCTTCATTTCTCTTTATGTTGCGCAGCGCAAAAAAATTATAATCATCATCACAAAATACATTCGGCTCGGCAGAATGATTTAAATACCAGCCAATGGACATGCGGTGAAAGTTTTTGGGTGATGAGTAGCCGTCGGGAAACTGGATTGAATATTTCTGTATGAAACTCTTTGGAAGTCCTGTTTTTTTGATCTGTGATGTCCGGATGAAACGGTAATCGTCTTCCTCAAACAGCTGAAGTGTGACTCCTTTTATTATTTTCTTCATTGTAAAAACTCCTACGCCGTGGATCTTTGATGCCCTTAATTCAAATATCATTTAGTTAAAAGTTAAAAGTTAAAAGTTAAAAGTTAAAAGTTAAAAGTTTGAATTTAACATTTTAAGTAAGTATTAATAATTCTTAAATTTATTACAATCATAAATTCTTTGTACACGATGATTTTTGGGGAACACGGATAACACTGAATTTGCGGAATTCTGAAATTATGAGAAATAAAAATCAAATCTAATAATTACTATAATAAGTTAGATTCAAATTGAATATTTTTAACAAATAAAAATCTTTATGCCCTTTCTGCGTTATCCGTGTTTATTTTTCCCGTGTACAATGTTATAAATTTAAAAATAAAGACAAGTAAAAATTTATCTGATAAAACATTATTCTTTTATGGAATGATCAATACGTAGTTCTTATTGGAAGGCAATGCAGAACTGGACGAATACACATGAATTTAAAATGAGGTGTATTTACATTACATCCCGCCGGGTCTTTCAGTTTACATCATACAGACTATAATATTTATTAAATGAAAGGCTCAGCGGGGGAAATTAAATATTCTGCTATGTCACTACTGCGTATGAAGCAGTTCCGGAACTTCAGTGGTCTTCAGATCTTCATACATCTGATATATATCTGGGATTGTAAGTCTCACTCCTGCATGGTTCTTTGAAAATGTGAACAGTTCGTATTCCTCACATGCGTTATGAAATGTTAAGAAATCATTGATCGTAACATCGGTAACTTCATATCTCATTAGCTTCTCTGTCATCTGAAGTATTTTCTCAAATGTTGATTTGCCGTTATTTATCAGACCGCTGTAAACATGATAAATTGAATTTGGAATTCCGCCTATCTGATCCCTGTGATGAACTTCAGTAGGGTCAGGATAAGGGTCGGGTCCGTGCGGCAGCTGCGTCATCATAGATTCATGAAGTTTCAGTTCTTCCGGATCATAACCGATCTTTCTTGTTACTTCAGCGATTGAAACTCTTATCTGTTGTTTTACCCAGAACATATGATCGCCGTGTTCAATATTACCGGATCTTCCGGTAAGTGCCGGAGATATGTATTTTGTTTTGATCACGCCTGTAAAAGGTGAATCATTCATACCGCTTTTGAAAAAACTTATCCAGGAGCGCGCTTTGTCCAGTGCATCTTTATATGCAACATAAGCTGCCTGTACATCAGATTCATAATTTCTTTCTAAGGAATAATATGAAGATATTCCCTCAAATATCTGACAATTTGATGTACCCATAAAATCCCATAAGGATGCCTCGCATTCTGAAATTTGTAAGTTTATTCCGTTACTTAAATTGTGATGATCTGTAGTTAGAATGGATTTGGTGTCCATGTATATTATCCTCCTTTTCGTATTCTGATTTGTACAAAAATACCTCTATTAAGAAGTGAGTTAAAGTCAGAATTTTTTCAATGTATAGGAGTTGCGAGTTACGAATTACGGGTTACGAATTACGAGTTTCCTCTTTCCCAAGCCCAGCTTGGGAAAGTAAAAACATATGTTTCAAGTTTTCTCTTTCCCAAGCCCCAGCTTGGGAAAGTAATAACATATGTTTCAAGTTTTCTCTTCCCCCAGCCCCGCAAGAGAAAGTAATAGAACTAAATTTCACAAACTGAGATATTCAATTTGATATTTTGGAACCTTTAATTTAGTTTAATCCACCTGATGCAAATTGTCAGAGTAAATTAAAAAAAAGTATTATGAGAAGCATTTATAAAATAATGAATCCTGAAAATCCATATTTTATTACTTCAACGATAATAGATTGGATTAAAGTGTTTAATTCCGATGAATCCTATGCGTTACTGTTTCAAAATTTCATCTATTATCAAATTAAATATGAAATCGAAATAATTGCTTATGTGATTATGCCGGAACATTTTCACATGATTTGTAAATCAAAAACCTTAAAAAAAGCAGTCCAGTCTTTAAAAAGTTATACAGCGAAGAAGATCATAGAGAAGCTGAACACAAACAAAAACTATTCCGTCCTTGAAGAACTTAAAAAGAGAAAGAAAATTTATAAGATTGAATCTGAATTTCAAATTTGGCAGGAAGGATATCATCCTCAGGAGATGACAAATAGCATAATGCTTAAGCAAAAAATAGAATACATTCATAATAATCCTGTCAGAAAAGGTTTAGTATCGCGTCCTGAAAATTGGAAGTATAGCTCTGCAGGATATTATTTAACTGGTCAGCAATCTGAGTTGATCATTACTCGATACGTTTGATGTTTTCCCAAAGAAATTGCTGTTTTAATGCTTTCCCAAGCTGGGGCTTGGGAAAGAGATAAATTGGAAGTATAGCTCTGCATAATATTATTTAACTGGTCAGCAATCTGAGTTGATCATTACTCGATACGGTTTGATGTTTTCCCAAAGAAATTGCAGTTTTAATGCTTTCCCAAGCTGGGGCTTGGGAAAGAGAAAAGTAAATCTGACATCTGACGGGTTTCTCAACATTGAACATTGAACATTTTGCATTGAAAATCTATATTGTAAAAACAACTAAAACTAATATGACAAGAATAATACAATCTGTATCAGTATTCCTTTTATTAATAACATTTCAATTCGGATGTTCGGGTGTAAATGAAACGATCAAGAATGCACAGAGGCTGCAGTTCAAACTGGGTCCGGTTGATAATTTCAATCTTGCCGGAGTGAAGCTCAAGAATGTCAGCTCAATCAATGATCTTAACATTATTGACGGAGCAGCCTTGCTTGCAGGATTTGCCGGAGGGAAAATGGACGCATCATTTACAGTCAATCTGATTGCGAAAAATCCTGATACATATCCGGGAGGAAGCGCGGAATCATCCAGCCTGATAAAGGCATTGAGCTGGAGATTGTATATTGATGATGCAGAAATGCTCAGCGGAGACATTGATAAGCCGATAACTGTTCCTGGTGTCGGAAAGTCTGTTACCATTCCTATCCCGGTCAAAATAGATTTTGTCAAAATGCTGGGTGACGGCGGTTATGAAAAATTAATAAATCTTGCGCTTGCAATAGGAGGCAAGTCAGGCAACAGCTCAAAATTAAAACTGGCAATCAAACCGACGATAGACACATTCCTCGGAGGCATTACTTATCCGGGTGAAATAGATGTGATCAATAAAGAGTTCAGGTAAGAGCACTCAATAAATTCATCTCAGGACTTTTATAAAACAAAGACACAGAGTAAACAGTGTGAAATTCACTGTGACTCTGTGTCCCTGTTTTGAAGCAATTTACTTCTTATACAATCCAGCTAAGCATAGACACATCCTTCCAAAACATTTTAATTTTGAAATCCTTTTACCACTAAGGCTCAAAGACACAAAGAATAACTTTTTGCAAATGTAATAATTCGTGCATTTGTGACTTAGTGGTTATAATAAGAGAATACTCAATTGTATTGGGTATAAATCAAATGTTATTGATACAATCTTATTTTCTTATGACAAATCTTTGACAATTGAAATAAATTCTTTCATTAATTTTGAATAGTTCTTAAAAAGAATTAAATCCGGAATACCGGAGAGGTAAAATTGAAATGAAAAGAATTAGTTCAGTAAAATATATTTTATTATCACTAATGGTTCTTGTTCTGACCTGCGGATATGATGAATGCGCAACGGGTCCGGGTGAACAGAATTTTCTTATCTCGTACAGTCCTTCTGCTGACGGAAATACGAAATTTTATTTTACTCCGCCTGATAAATTTGTTCTTCAAAGGATCACTTCAAGATGCAGATCGATACCTTTCGAAATTTCCATAGATTTTAAGTATCCTTATCTTGCCTGCAGTAACAGTGAATCACATTTAATAAAAGAATTCAGCAATGTTCAGAAAGGTCAGGTATGGGAGTTTGAATTCTTCTCGCCGGGCGACAACGGAAGAGGGATATTGATTGACATGGCAAACATAACAATTCAGTAATCAAATATAAGAGGAAACTAAAAGGATGATTATAATTAAAATATCTTCCATTCTGATGTTGATAGTCTTATTCAGCTTTAGTGACGTAATATCACAAAACAATAATGAGCAGATTGATAAACTGATAATAGGCAAGGTTTATAAAGTTCGCATAATAAACGGCTGGGAAGCAGAAGGTGAGCTTAAAAATATAGATTCAAGCAATATAATTATTCAGACGAAGAATAAATCATTTACCATTCCGAAAGTTGAAATAACTCTGATAGAGGGAAAAGACGGTTTCATTATGGAGAACGGTATTACTAAAAAAGCGGATGGCAATAAGTTTAAATTTGGAATTCTCGGAGGCCTGGATCTGGCTAAGGCAATATTTAACTCTGAGGCAACAAATACAAGAAGCGGAATTGAAATCGGAATATTGTTTGAATTTTATACTTCAAAACTTTTTTCAATACAGCCGGGGATCAGCTATATTCAAAAGGGAAGCAAGTTTGAGAATGAAGTGGTGGTGATAACACAGAAGATGAACTATCTCGAGTTTCCTTTGATCTGTAATTTTAAATTCACTTCAGGAAAGATCGCGCCGTATCTTTCAACCGGTTTTTATTTGAGTACGCGTGTTTCATGTTATCAGAATCAGGAATATTCTTCGGGAGAAAGGTATGAATATGATACAAAGGAATATTTCGATAAAGCGGATTTAGGATGGATAGCAGGAGGAGGAGTTAACTTCACGGTTTCAAAAAGTACGGATTTGTTTGTAAACTTCTATTACTCTATGGGATTAACTAATATTATAAATTCGAGTCAGAGTTTTGATAATGCAACTGTTCATAACAGAGGAATGCAGATAACGGCGGGGGTCAAACTGTTTTAATAAATTAGAGACTCTGAAAACATTTTTAAACCACAAAGTCACTAAGACACAAAGGGAAAGTGTTTTGAAAACATAATATTTTTAAATTCGTGATCATTCGTGAAATTCGTGGCAAGCTTTTTCTTTATTTGGACGGATGCTCTGAATCTTAAGAGGTATTGAATGTCGTTACAGAACCGGAGATCATTGTCCGGAATGTCAGAGAGACTAAGATATATAATTTTTTAGTCTCATTTTTATTTATGAATTCATTTGTAACATTGTCGAGATTATAGTCAATGGTGTAAACTATGTATTCTTTTTCCTTAGCATAAATGCTCACCGGCTGGTAGGAAAAATTTAATGAGATGACAATGAATACAGCAAGTATGAATTTTTTGATTTCCATTTGAAACAAAGTTAGTTTTAGATTATCAAACAAGCAATTGAAGTATTGGGTACCGGGTATTGGGTATTGGGTATTGGGTATTGAGAAGCTTCTGAAAATGCTTTCTGTCATCCCCGGGTGCATTTGTCGGGGATCCAATCACTAAGTTTTAAGGAATATTAAAGTACTGTTGAATTGAAAATAAATAGGTTGGGAAAATATTCTCACAGATTGCTCAGATTTTCTCAGATCCAATCTTGAACATTGAATTTGTTGCTTGAAAACTATTGAAAAGAATAATACAAGAATTAAATCTGTGAACATCTGTGTAATCTGTGAGAGACCAATTTATCTCTGGCCAAGAATCAATTTCCCGCAAATTATATTATATCCTTTCAATTCAGAATTTAATAATTTGAATATCTTAAATTCATAAATCACACATTTGCAGTTTAACGGTCTTTCAGAAGAAGAAGTAGCGGAAAGGATCTCCAAAGGTCTTCAGAACAAGTCTTCAAAACCGAAGACTAAAACCATCCGCGAGATATTCATTGAAAATCTTTTTTCGGTTTTCAATTTAGTCATTTTATCAATAATTCTTTTTCTTCTATATTTTTATTTCTATACAAAAGACAGCCGGCTGCTGCTCGACAGCGTAGGCATTTTATCCATAGCGTTTTTAAATACATTCCTGGCAATATTCCAGGAGATAAAAGCAAAGCGGGCTCTTGACAAGGTAAGTCTGCTGCTGAAAAAGGAAGTGATCGTGATCCGCGATGGAAAAGAAGTATCACTTGAACCTTCCGAAATTGTCATTGATGACATAGTCAAAATTCTAAGAGGAGATCAGGTTGTCGTTGACGGATCAGTTGTTTATTCCAACCATCTTGAAATCGACGAATCACTGCTTACAGGAGAATCGAATCCGATCCATAAGAAGGAGAATGAAGAAATTCTTTCCGGAAGTTTTTGTCTATCAGGAAACGGATTTTACAAGGCTGAGAAAATAGGGAATGAAAGTTTTGCAGCTAAGATAACAGAGCAGGCAAAGAAGTATAAGTTCGATCTTACGCCGCTGCAGAAAAAAATAAACTCCATTGTAAAAATACTGTTTGTCGTTGCGGTTTTCCTTGTCATTCTCGAGATCATATTAAACACAGGCGGGTTCGATATTGATTTCATCAGAAAGATATCTACAATACTCATCTCGCTCGTGCCTCAGGGTCTTGTACTTATGGCATCGGTAACCTTTGCTGTAGGCGTTTCGAGGATCAGCAAACTAGGCGCAATCATTCAGAAGCTTAATGCGATAGAGTCATTTTCAAATGTACAGGTTGTCTGTATGGATAAGACAGGAACCCTTACACAAAACAAGCTGAGCATTCATCATATAAGCAAATTTGAGAACGAATACTCTGAAGATGAAATTAAAAAATTAATAGGAACTTATGCAGCGTTAACGGGCGATAAGAATGCAACCATTAATGCAATAAATGTTTTTGAACCTGATAAAGATTATAAATTCATTGATGAATATCCTTTCAGCTCTGAAAGAAAGATGAGCATGATACAGGCGGAGAAGGGGAGTGAGAAGATAACGTTTATTCTCGGAGCTTATGACATTCTTTCGGCACGACTTGATCCGGCTTGTAAGGAAGAGTCAGCGAGAATTTTTGAAGAGAACAGGCTGAGTGTTTACAGAAATGTTTTATTTGCGAAAGTAAGAACTAATGAAACGATGGAAAAGCTGAAAGATAAACCGGATAGAATCGAGATTGTTCCTCTTTGTATAATTTCGATCACCGATAAAATCAGAGATGATGTTTTTGATGCGATAAAGCTGTTTGAAGATAACGGCATTAAAATAAAAATCTTGTCAGGAGACTCTGCGAAAGCGATACAGGAGGTCGTTCATGAGATCGGGTGGGATGTTAAGGATTCAGAGATGATCTCCGGAAATGATCTTGATAATGTTTCCGATGAAGACTTTAAGAAAATTGTGATGAATAATGTGATCTTTGCCCGGCTGAAGCCTGAACACAAGCTGAGAATTATAAAAACACTGAAGAAAGAAAAAATATATACGGCTATGATAGGCGATGGAGTGAATGATCTGCCTGCTATAAAGGAAGCTGACATGGGAATTGCAATGGAAGAGGGGAGCGGCATTACAAAGGAAGTTGCTGACATAGTACTGCTGAAGAATAAATTTTCACTGCTGCCTCAGATATTCGATGAAGGGAATAAGATCGTGAACACCGTGAAGTCCGTCGGCAAACTGTTCATCACTAAAAATTTTTTTGTAATTTATATCACCTTACTCTCTATGTTCTTCTTCCTTGATTTTCCTTTGACACCGAGAAGAGTAGCGCTTATAAATTTTTTCGGGATTGCTCTGCCGGCTTTCATGATCACATTGAAGAATACAAATACGGAGAAGACATTAAATTTCATGAAAGATCTCATGACATTTGTATTACTGTCGGCATTTATTATTGTAGCGGCGGGATATATTGGTATCTATTTTGTTGAGAAAAATTTTGCAGTAACTGAAAAGGACATTCAAATGGTAATGCTCACGATTATGATCATAACTAACATCGCTAACTTTTTTTCAATAGTGCTGAACAAAGAGGATGATAATAAGCTCACATATCTGCTTTACGGATTTTTCATTCTGATAATATATGTTTTCTTTGCAGCGACCAACATTGATTCGACAGTAATGAATCTTTTAAAAGAGTTTTATGAAATAGATTATGTAAGAGCGGATCTGTGGCCGACGATAATGATCATAAGTGTAATTGGTTCTGTTGTTTTGTATTTTGCTCAGAAGCTCAGAGATAAAATAGTTAACCCTGAATCAGCGGGATCTGATCAAAAATAACCAGACTATGTCTAAAGTATTTACTTAAGTTACTCATTTTGTCATTCTGAACGAACGGAGCGAAGCGGAGTGAAGTGAAGAATCCAATCACCAGTAGACTTGAAGTTCCATGGATTCTTCGCTTCGCTCAGAATGACAAAAAAAATATGTTTCGCGTAACTTCAGTTACTTAAGAACTGGGAAATAAATTAATTTAACAATCTCTGTGAAACTCTGCGTTCTCCGTGCCTCTGAGGTAGAACTCTTTTGAGACAGAGTCGCCATTGTTTGCTTGTCACTAACTAATTAAATTGAATCTTATGAAGTTAAAATTACATACTCAGATAGTAATTGCTCTTATACTCGGGGCGGTATTCGGTTCTATCTTTCATATTGATCAGCATAAGCTTGAGTTTAAGAGTTCAGGAGACGGGATAATTGTCAATGACTGGTCGGATATTTCTTTTCTGAAAAATGACTCAGTCCTGAAATCATTCGATGCCAACTCCCAGCTTTCAGTAATAAAATATTTTAATTCCATAAAGGATAAAAAGTTAAAGGAGAGTATAAAAATTGAAATTAATTATCCGGATAAACAAAAGCAGATCATTGAGAATGTTAAGGAGATAAGCAAAGTCAGAACAATTGGCGTTATGCTTAAACCGGTCGGAGATATATTCATCCGTCTTCTGACAATGATCGCAGTTCCTCTTGTACTTGCATCACTGATCGTTGGAGCAGCTTCTCTATCTGATCTGAAACACATTGCAAAGATCGGCGGCAAGACACTGGGCTTCTACGCGCTGACGGCATTGATTGCAATTACGATCGGATTGGTATCTGCGAATGTGATACAGCCGGGTAAATTCATGCCGGAAGAGACCAAAACAAGACTGCTTGAGACATTTCAGGAAGATGCACAGAGCAGGATAGAGCAGAATGTTTCAATGAACATTATTGATTTCATTGTGAATATAGTCCCGAAAAATCCATTCAAGGCAATAGCTGACGGTGATTTTTTACAGATAGTTTTCTTTGCAATACTTACGGGAATATTTTTATCTCAGATCAAAACCGAAAAATCGAAAACAGTAATAGATTTCTTTGAAGGAGTTTCCAGTGCAATGATCTTGCTTGTGGAAAAAATAATGTATGTCGCACCGATTGCAGTATTCACTTTGATTTCGGCTACAGTTGCGGAGTTTGGATTTAACATTCTTCAGACATTGCTTTTATATTCACTTACAGTGATCTTAGGACTGACGATACTTACTTTCATAGAATATCCTGTTCTGCTGAAAATATTTACAAAAGTTAATGTACTTAATTTCTTCAAAGTCCAGCGGCCGGTAATCGCCGTTGCATTTTCAACAAGCTCTTCGGCTGCTACGTTGCCCGTGACAATGGATATTTGTGAAAAAAAATTAGGTGTGCCGAACAGGATAGCAAGCTTTGTACTTCCGTTAGGTACAACTGTAAATATGGACGGAACGGCTTTATATCAGGCAGTTGCAACAATGTTCATCGCGCAGGTTTACGGATTTGATCTTAATCTTACGCAGCAGCTTACAATTGTATTTACTGCTGCACTGGCTGCAATAGGAACTGCACCGGTTCCGGGATCGGACTGATTATGCTGATCATTGTTTTGAAATCTGTCGGGGTTCCCGAAGAGGGGATCGCGCTGATAATCGGAGTTGACAGAATACTTGACATGTGCAGGACAGTGCCGAATGTCATAGCTGACTCATTAGCCTGTGTTGTCATAGCAAGCAGTGAGGGTGAGTTAGGAAAGATCAATTTAGAAGACGAGATATGAATTTTTTAGAAATCATTGAAGTTGACATAATTGAAAATTAAACCAATAGAAAATGTTAAAAAAAATGTTACTCGTAATAATCATTTCAATAATTCAAATTACAATGATCAGCTGTAAGTCAACAAGTCAGAACACAAATAACCAGACAAACATTAATTCTAATCAAAAAAAATCAGAAGGAAACACCAGTTTGAACAAAAACATCTACGATCTTTCCGTCAAAACTATGGACGGGGAAAACAAAAAATTGTCAGACTATAAAGGCAAAGTTCTGCTAATTGTCAATGTAGCTTCAAAGTGCGGTTATACGCCTCAGTATGAAGGTCTCGAAGCAATTTACGAAAAGTACAAGGACAGGGGATTTGAGATCCTGGCATTTCCATGCAATGATTTCGGGGATCAGGAGCCGGGAACGAATGATGAGATCAGGACATTCTGCGAATCAAAATACAATGTTACATTTACTTTATTTGATAAAGTTGCCGTACTGGGTAACGGTAAAGATCCGTTGTATGAAAGATTAGTAAATAATTCCGAACCATCAGGAGATATCGGATGGAATTTTGAAAAATTTATTATTGACAAGAACGGTGACATTGCCGGAAGATATAAGAGTAAGATCAAGCCGGAGTCAGAAGAAATTACTGCTGTGATAGAAACTGAACTGGCTAAGTAAGACTTCACAAAGAGCACATCGTAGCCCTCAGCTACAAACAATGTTTAATATCTCCTAAACACAGAGTCACAGAGACACAGAGAAAAAATATAAGAAAATAATTCGATTAAGGAGACAAAGAATTGAATTCTTACAGCAACTTTTCTTATTGTCCTTAGTGATCTTAGTGGTAAAGAAGTTTTCGGTTCATACAAAAATGGTTTAAAACAGAAGAGGCATGGATTCAAATGATCCAAGCCTCTTTATTTTTTTACATTGTTAATTTTTTTATCTGAGTACCACAAGCTTTTGTGTCTGCGTGATTGTTTGCGATTCATCTTCGGTAACGAGCTTATACAGGTAAGTACCGTTTGAAATAATGTCACCGTCTTCATCTCTTCCATCCCATGGAATCTGATTGTTCCCTATATTTACGGCGGACTCAATTTGTTTGATCAGGCGTCCTGAAACTGTATAAATTTTTATTTTAAATTTAGTTGGTGCATAAGATCCTGCGATATTGAAAATAAAACTGGTACCTTCTTTCATAGGATTCGGATAGTTGTAGAGATCTTTTACGGCTAATTCACCGCTGACAATGACATCATAAGATATTGTATCGGAATTATCACCGTTGGAATAAATGACCAGCAGTTTATTTGTACCGTTTATAAGTTCAGGATAATATAGTATTGTTTTTTCACCTTCAGGATTAATGTTATCATTATCTATCACTTTGAACTTAGAGTTCAGTTTCCCGCTCACAAAATATGGAACATATTTACTGTTTAGATTTATTAAGAGCTTAGTCGTATCAGAGATCAAAGAAGAAGTTATTTCAGGGTTTGAAACATTCACTTTAATCTCGGGGTGCGGAGTAACAAAATCCCCGCTGCTCAGGAGCTGATTATCACTGTATACCTGAACATTTACAGGAGTGTATATGCGCGCTGCGCTCATTGAAAATTCAATATAATTATTGTAAGTATGAAATTCACTGTTCTGTCCTTTTGGCTTAATTTCAGCAATAACCCTCATGCTGTCCCGGAAATATGGTACCGGAAATTTGACACTGTACTTTTTTAAGCTGTCAGCTTTTAAAGAATAAGAAGCTGTATCGGAAACAATAAGATTAGATTCCGAAATTCCTTTTTTATAAAAATTAATAATTACGCCAGGAATATTGTAGTAGCCGGGATTATGATAATTAAAAGCAACTTTCACGTCTTCCCCGTAAATAAAGCTTGATGAAACCCTCAAAGTAGACATATCCCACGTAACCTCAGACGGAGCAGTATAGTTTACTTTTACTGAATTTAATACAGATGAGAATTTCCCCGCTGCTGTATCAATGCTTATCTTTGCAAGCAAATTTAATTTAGGGTATTGATATGCATTTATTGAACTCAGATCGCTGAAATTATTTGACTGAAGGTTAGTCATTAATAAGGCTTGCTGGTTATTTATATCTATGCCATATACATCAAATTTAATTGTGCTTCCGGGTGATAACGTCTGCGTCCATGAAAAATCTGTCCATGACTGCGCCGGACCTATGATGTTTGAAACTGTTCCTGAAGTTCTCGTAAAAGTTACGTCCATGCTGCTCACGGATTCAGTCCAATGGTCGCATGAATTGCAGGCAGGTGCAGGTCTGCAGCAGGGATCAAACATTTCTGAAACCTGAGAGTGATTAGCTCCAACAAATCCGATAAGACTCCAGGTATGGAAATAGCCTAACAACCCAATTGAATCACAATAAATACTTCCAAACTGCTTCAGCTTGGTTTTTGCGTTAGCAGATAATTGTCCGGCTCCGGGAACATAGGCAGAATTTATAAGCATTAGGTAATGCGTTGTATCAAATGTATTAAGAAAAGTGACCAGAGAATCTGAAGATTGTGTTCCACCGGTAAATTTTAAATTCTTAAGCGTAACGATCGTCCCGTCAATTTTTTTTACTTTGAGCATATTCAATCCGGTATTTAATCCTCCGTCTATGTAAATATTTTTGTTTCCTACACTGAAAAAGGAAGACTCTTCGGCATTGCTGCCTAAAGATCTTGCGTACAATGTTGCCGGATAGTCGGAAAGTGCAGCTCCGTTTGATTTATAGTAAGTACCGGAATAATCCGACTGAGAATACTGTTTTTGATTATTCTTTAAGATTGTTATGCTTTCACCGGAGACCTTATCTTCCGTATTTTCCTTTGAGCTTTCAGCAGAAGAGCTCAAGGTATTGTTATAAATAAAATTCTGTACACTTGACCAGCCGGAACTGTCATTATTCAAAATGCAGTTGGTCCTCCAGAAATATAATTTATTATTGGTCAGTAAAGGAACTGACGTTTTAAACCTGGTCACTACTCCGGAAATATTATTGTTGACAAACGTTCTGTTGACAGGGGAGTTAAACAACACGGTGGTATCAAATTGTATTATGACTTTAACATTGTTAGTCATATAATCAACTCTTGGATTCAAAGCGCTGAATTCTACGCTGTCGGATGAAATAACTGAATTTGAAACCGGTTTTAAAGGGACGAATGCAGTGTTCTTCACAGGTATATTAATATTTACAACATTATTACTCTTGTTCTCTAAAGGTATCCAGTTATTATAGTCAAGGGTTATTGAAGCTGTATAAATTCCCAGGGAATCTAATTTGAAATTGAAACTTACTGAATCCGCAAACTTCAAAATTTTTAACACAGTATCTTTAGATAAATAGTTCTGATTATTCTTTTTTATCTGAAGCCTTATTTTGGTGGAATCACAATATGTACCAAAGTTTTTGGGATAAGCTGTAAAAGTTATGTTATCTCCAATGTTAGGAAAGCTGTTTGATAATTTATAATCATTATTGGTTATTGATAATTCAGGTATTTTAGGAAAATTCAAAGTAACAGCCGGATCACCGATCAGAGAATAACAATTCAGTGTGTGTCTGATGGCAAATGACAGTGAATCTCTTGACATAATTGTCTGGGCATACTTTGAAAGGTTTCCGATCCTTCTTGCTGAATCAGTTTTCATTGTCTGGAGAAAATGAGTTCCGTAAGTATTGCCAGCATCAGAGTAGCTCCAGCCTGTAGTTCCTACAAATCCTATTGCTCCTTTATCAGGTAAATAAATAAATCTTTCTCCGAATCCCCGGTAATCTGATTTTGAGTTTTCACCGGTAAAACAGGTAAGACTTAAAACTAACGGAAGCTTAAAACCATTACTCAGTGTATTCGGATCAGTCATTGCGACTTCCCAGTCATGACTCCCTGCATGACCTCTGTAATTTACATAAAGACAGCCCCGGCTCAGATCATTTTTTACGGAATCCTTTAAATTGAATGTAGCAGAACCGGAGGTATCCGATCTGTAAATCTTGTGAGCATCTCCTGCTAAGGGAGCCTGGTTTATATACGCGCCAATCTCAAAATTGGATTTTATCTGATGCATGTTTTGCTCTGCCAATGTTCCTCCGCCCGTAATAAATACATAATCCTTTGACCATTCATCCGGACTTTGACTCTCATAACCGACTATCTTATCTATCATTGACTGGGCTTCGGAAGGATAGTATGCGGGTAATCTTCCGATCGCGATCTGATTATAATAGCAAAATGTGCCTATCTTAAAATTTGCAAAGTAACCGTCAGAAGGAGGATAGCCATACGTCGGAATCAGATTCTGATAATATGCTGAAGCTGAATTGATCTTTTTCGGATCGAGTGAAGCCCGTCCCAAAAGACAGATGTATCCAAGCTTAGGAAGCTGCCAGTTATTGTATATATGATTTGTAAAATTTCTTACTGCTAAAGGGCTTTCAATACCGAAATTAAAAATGTCATAGATGTCTTCTATTTCTGCCTTCACCGAACGGAAATTATCTTTGGTCTGTCTGTATGCACGAAGCTGCTCAGCCTGTGAAGTAAATGTATTGTGATATATTATCAGATAATCTGCTCCGTTAGATGCTGATACAAGATCCGGAACCTGCTTTTGTTTTATTCTTAAAGGCTTCTTTGTGATGTCTGTATTTATCAGTTCAAACTTAGCATTGCTTTTGCCTGTAAATTTTAAAGTATCCAAATTACTTGTCACATTTGTGACCTTAATGTTATTGTTAACATCATATATGTTGACAGGATTTGAAGAATTGTAGCCTTTGACTCTGAATAATTTCGAAGTCGTATCAGCTCCGGCAAGATTTGCAGAAAGTTTCGGACTGTTAAATTTAAAGATTCTCGGATACTGAACTTCAAACAAATCAAGGTACATTGATCCGGAATATCCGCCCGCAGGTACGTATTTGATTGACACATTGTTTACTGAAGAATTAGAAAGCAGTGAACTTGAAAATGTAATGGTTGTATCTATTTTATTCATGTCATTCGATACAAGAGTATTCACTAAGTTACCGTTTACACGAATTTGCAGAGTGTGCTCATTTAATATGGAAGTACTTCTGTTTGTTGGATATGCAAATACCCTTATGGATCCATTCTGCGGAGTAGTGTAAAGAAATGGCAGCGAAAATGTATCACTTAAAGTTTGATTGTCTGCTAAAGTCACCCAGTACCATCCTTCACCCCTGAACTTTTCAGTGCTTAAGAACCTCAGGTCACTTGTATTCAGAAGTTCACCCTGAGTATAGAAATTATCTTTTTCAAAATGAATAAGATCGTTGAAATATAAGTTCGAATAAGTATTTACAGTGGAATAAGATGAGGTCGTAAACCGTAATCCGTTGCTTCCACCCCATTCGACCCAATAAACATTAGTATCGGAATAAGGATTATAATATTCATTGGTTGTATAGGCAACGAAATTGTTATGGTCGTAAGTAGTTGTGATACCGCCGTAATTACGGGTGCCGTAAAAATCAAGATAATCTGAAGCACCGAAATTTCCGTCCTGCTCACCGCTGAAAAAAACAGGGATCTGATTCCCTTTTGAAAAGACCTTGACAGTCCTCGGATCAATGCTGTTTGTACTGATACCGGAGTTTTCAAAATCCGTTTTATTAAGTCTGTACATACCGTCATCCGCTACGTACATTTTAAGATAAGTTTTATTAGGTGTTATCCAGTTATAGTTTTGAGAGAAAGAATTATTGGTATAAAATATAAAAAGTAAAGCTAAAAGAACTAATTTTTTCATGTACGTTTGGGGTTATTTATAAAATTTGCGTTAATATTATTTTAATATAAATCCGTATTTTTGAAATGCCGGTAAGTTAGAAGCTACATTAAAAATAATTTAATACATTAAAAGTTCCTGCACCTTATTTAAGGGTTAAGATTTATTCTTTCAAAAATTTAAGTGAAATACTTTGTATTCGATCTCCGACCGGGTAAATCAGAGCATGTAACATTCTTTAATTATTGAGCTTACTTTTTTCAAATAAGATTAAGGCTTTCATTAATCTTAGCAATATTATTAGTGAGACAATTTACCTTAAGACTACAAGCTTTTGAACTTTTAAATCTGATTTTGAATCTTCTCCGAGAATTAATTTATAAAGATAAGTGCCATTAGCTACAATATCACCGTCATTATCTCTTCCGTCCCATGGTATTTCGTTATTTCCTATATTGGCATTATAATTAATTTCTTTGATCAGTCGCCCGCTGACTGTATATATTTTTACTTTAAACTGATACTGTGTTACCGATCCGGCAAGATTGAAAATAAAACTGGTTTCATCTTTCATAGGGTTCGGGTAGTTATAAAAATCAGTTACCATTAACTCATCACTTACAAAGACATCATAGGATACAGTGTCTGAATTATTATCCGTGTCGGTTTTGTAAATTATTGAAAGCTTGTTTTTTCCGTTTTCCATTACAGGGAAGTATGCAAGCGTAATGTTGTTGCCGGAAGACTGGTTGTCGGATTCGATTGTTTTTAAAACCGGGTTTAGTTTTCCGCTGCTGAAATATGGCACATAATTCCCGTTCAGATTTATAAGCAGCTGTGTAGTATCCGATAGCAAAAGCTGATTGCCTGACTTCTTCAAATTTATTTTTATTTCAGGATTCTTGCTTACAAAATCACCGTTATTAATTATTTTCCCGTCACCAGTGACTTCAATTTTATTTTCTGCTAATGAAGCGGAAGATGTAATTCTGAAATCAACTGTGTTATTAAAAGAGTAAAACTCATTTGAGAAATCTTTCGGCTTGATGCTGATGAAGATCCTTGTGCTGTCTCTTAATGCCGGAGTAGTGAAGCTGTTCGCATAGCTTCCGGTACTGTCAATCTTTAAAACAGATGCAACCGTATCTGTTAATATTATATTTGAATCAGAAACGGATCCGCGGTAAACATTAACCACCATGCCGTAAATATAGGCAAATCCGGCGTTGTGATAATCAAATGAAAAATTTGTTGTGTTATTTTTCTTTTCAGGGGAATTAAACTGCAAAGAATTCTTATTAAGCACAATCTCGGCTGCCGGAGCATAACTGACATTCAGTGAATTCAATACCGGAGAACTGTTTCCGGAAACAGTATCAATGTTGAATCTTGCCAGCAGATTTAAGAAAGGATACTGCCGCGGGTCAATAGTGCTTAATTCGACAAATTTATTTGTCTGAACACCCTGACGGATAACAGTCTGATTGCCGCTGTAATCAATACCGATAATATCAAATGCTAAACTGCTGTTCAAAGGCACTGAAGGATTCCAGTACATATCCCTCCACTCTTTTGCAGGTCCCATGATGTTCGATACAGAACCGGAGGTTCTTTTAAAGATCACATCCATAGAACTTGTTGACTGAGTCCAGTGATCGCAACTAAACAAACCGGGGCAGTTCTGCAGCATGGATCAAACATTTCTGAAACCTGTGAACCGGAAGCGCCGAGAGATCCTATAAGGCTCCATGAATGAAAATAACCGAGTAAACCGATAGAGTCACAGTAGATGCTTCCAAATTGTCTTAGTTTGGCTTTTGCATTTCCCGATAAAGTAGTGCCCCCGGCTACGTAAGCAGCA
Source organism: Ignavibacteria bacterium (assembly GCA_016710985.1). Taxonomy (GTDB): domain Bacteria; phylum Bacteroidota; class Ignavibacteria; order Tepidaquicellales; family Tepidaquicellaceae; genus JAGPCH01. The sequence continues at coordinate 29,848 of JADJTX010000034.1, read as the reverse complement.
TTTAGCAGCATCAGATACTGAGTGGAATCAAATGTATTTAAAAAATTTACTAATGAATCTGAAGATGCTGCTGAGTTCATCTTAAGATTTTTAAATTCCATTATGCCGCCATTTAGTTTTTTTACTTTAACTAAATTGAGTCCTGTGTTCCGACCGCCGTCTATGTAAATATTTTTGCTTCCTACACTGAAATATGATGCCTCTTCTGCATTACTTCCGAGTGACCTTACAAAAGATTTGCCTGATACTCGTTAAGTTTTATACCTTCAGAAGTGAAACTTGTATTATCAAAATCAGTTTCGGAAAATTGATTGGGGTTTACCTTCGAGATGTCTACGTTTGTATTTGCAAAAATATATCTGTCTTCCTGCTCTTCAGCCATGGGTAAGCCGTTGTTATAATTAAAGCTTAGGGTCTTTGTCCATCCTGTCGAATCATTATTAATTATGGAATTTGTTCTCCAGTAATAAATAGTGTTGTTCACCAAAACAGGTAACAAAGTCCTGAACTTAGTAACTGTTCCTGCTAAATTATTATTTGCAAATGTCCGCAATACAGGAGAATTGAACTGGCTGTTAGTATCAAGCTGAAGCATTACCCTTACATTATTCTGAGTAAAATCCAATCCGGGATTTAAACCCGAAAATTCAATACTGTCGTTATATGAAATTGAATTACTTACCGGTTTTAGGGGCAAATAAGAATACTCTTTATAAGGAATGTTAAATGTAATTGTATTATTGGATTCATCTTCAAAAGGATATCTGTTATTCTGGTCTAAAGTGACTGTCATTGTATAAACACCCGGTGTATCAATTTTGAAACTATATAATACAGTATCAAGAAATTTGAAATTACGGTAAGCTGTGTCTTTAATGGAATAACTAACACTGTTCTTCTTTATCTGAAATCTTATTATGCAGGTATCAGCGCAGGTCCCGAAATTTTTCGGAGTAATTTTAAGAGTGATTGGTTCATTAAGAGTAATTGATTCGGGTGTAAGCTTATAATCCCGGTCAGTGATTACAAATTCAGGTGTTCTGGGTAATTTTAATTTCACCGCAGGATCGCCTAAAAGTTTGTAACAATTTACAGTATGTCTTTGGGCAAAAAACAGGGAATCCATGCTCATAATTTTACCGGCAGCTTTTGTAAGATCACCCATTCTTCTATTACTGTCAATTTTAATAGATTGAATAATGTATGTTCCAAAATCATTTCCTGCAGATTCAAAACTCCAGCCTGTAGTACTTACAAAACCAATGGAACCTTTGCCACTGAGATACATGAACTTTTCCCCGAAACCTCTGAATTCAGACTTCGAATTCTCACCGGTAAAGCAGGTCAGACTCAGAACCAATGGGAGCCTGTTACCGTTGCTCAATACATTGGGATCATGCATTCCTACTTCCCAGTCATGACTTCCGGCATGACCTCTGAAGTTTACAAACAGTGTTCCCCGGTTAATAGTATTCTTTATTGAATCAGCATAATTGAATGTGTTCTGACCTGATGAATCGGATCGGTATATTTTAACGGACTCACCTGCAATCGGACAACCTGTAACATACTGGTTAGATTCAAAATTAGATCTTTGCTGATAAGACTGCTGTTCAGCAGGCGTGGATCCGCCGGTAATGTAAGTGAAAGTTTTCCACCATCTCTCAGGTGGTTCATTTTCGTATGCAATAATTTTATCAACCATTGTCTGCGCTTCTGAAGTACTGTAACAAGGAATTCTTCCTATTGCAACCATATCATAGTAGAAGAATGTGCCGACATTGAAATTTGAAAAATATCCGTCTGTCGGGGGATTGCCATAGACAGGTATATAGTTCTTTCCGAAACTGGAATTTGCTGAATTGATCTTCGGATCAAGAGAACCTCTTCCAAATAAAGAAACATATTTAACCTTGGGCAGCTGCCAGGTGTCATTCACATATTTTACATAGCGTTTCAGAGCAATTGGATCATCCTTACCGTAATTAAAAATATCATAAATATCCCGGATATCAGTTTTCACAGAACGGAAATTATCCTGAGATTGCCTGTAAGCTCTTAACTGTTCCGCCTGAGCTAAAAATTCATTGTGATAAACAAGCAGATAGTCTGCGCCGTTTGTACCTGATACAAGGTCGGGCACCTGTCTCTGAACGATTCTAAATGGTTTATTGCGTATGGAATCATTTACAATTTCCAGTTGTGCATTATTTTTCGCAGTAAATTTTAATGTGTCGCTATTATTTGTAAAATCAGGGATTCTTATTCCGTTTCGTACATCGTAAATATTTATTGTATTTGATGGATTAAAACCGGCGATTCTGAATAACTTTGAAGTTGTATCGGCAGAACTCAGATCAGCAGAAAGTTTATTATCAATGAGTTTAAATGATTTTGGATAGCTAAGTTCAAACAGATCAAAAAGCATTACACCGCCGAATCCGGCAGCTGAAATATACTTTATGTTAATGTTATTTACTGAAGATGCTGATAAGAAAGAACTTGAAAAGGTTATAGTGGTATCAATTCTTTTCAGATCAAAAGTAGTGGTATTATCAGAGTATAATGTTCCCGCAAGATTTCCGTTTACATATACTTCTAGAGCATGTTCATTGGCAATGCTTGAGCTTCCGTTTACCGGATAAGCAAAAACTCTAATGGATGCATTTCCAGGTGAAGTATAAAGTCCCGGTATTGAAAAGGTATCGCTTATGGTCATATTATTCGTGAGTGTTGTCCAGTACCATCCCTCACCCCTGAATTTTTCAGTGTTGAGGTATCTTGTATCACTTCCGGATATATTTTCTCCCTGATAGTATAATTTATCTTTTTCAAAATGAATTTGCTGAAAATAAAAATCTGAAGGGTATAAATTAGTGGTTGTATTATTTGAATTTATAAACCTTTTTCCATTTGCTCCGCCCCAGTCTATCCAGTAAACATTTGTATCGGAGTATTCATTATAATACTCATTAGTCGTATATACTACTATGTTAAGCTGATTATAAGTATTTGTAATGCCGCCGTAATTTCGTGTTCCGTAAAAATCAAAATAATCGCCGTCATTAAAAACACCATCCTGTTCACCCGAAAAATAAATCGGAATTTCGCTTCCGTTATGTAAAACTTTTACTGTTCTTGGATCCACGGAGCCGGTATTTATTCCTGCACTCACAAAATCCGGTTTATTGATTCTGTTTACCCCGTCATTTATCACAGATACTTTCAAATAAGTTTTGTTAGGAGTGATCCAGTTAAAATTCTGTGCGATTGAAAGACCGGAATTTACAATCAGGATTAATGCTGTATAGAAGAGGACTTTTTTGAACATTGTAATCATTTTATTTTCTGCAATATTTTTAACTAATATTGAATCTAATTGTAATTCAGTTTAAAACAAAATGCCGGCTGAAACGAAGCAGGCAAAAAACTGCCTTATTTTACGATATATCTTTGAATTCACCTTTGGAGGAGATATTAATGTTAAGGCATTCACAATATTTAAACTTTTCCCTTTCCACAGATAATATTCTTTGAATAAACTTGAAATGGTTTTCTTACTTGATCTATTATCGGATAAAGTGGCGCATGAAGTCAAAAGATAATACATTATTCTTTTTTGAATATCCGTTTCCTTAAAAAATCTGGAGTTCCTTAAGTAACGGGCAATGTTTAATATGGAATTTGCCTTATCACTTATCATTTCCTTGGTATTCTTTATAAGTGAAATTTTTTCCTTTGAGTCCATATTTACATAAAACAAAACTTCAGGAACATGAATGATCTTGTTGTTGATAATGGCTGCTCTTACATCATACTCATAATCTTCCCATATTCTAGCCTCAGACCAGGGTCCTATTTTGTTAACCATTTCCCTTTTCCATACGCAAGCGCCTGTAGCCCAGGGTCTGCCGTGATTATCAAAAAGAATCGGGGACAATACTGTCAAAAGAGTTGTCGTTTTTATTTCTTAAAAATTGCCCGCTGTTCTTATCAGCATGGTCTTACAGTATGCCATTCCAACTTCCTCATTATTATCAAGATAAGAAATAAGCTTTTCCAGAAATCCTTCATTCCAGAAATCATCTGAATCCAGGTAGGCTAAATAATCTCCCTTTGCCACTAACCTCCCTGTTTCACGTGATAATCCCGGTCCAATGTTATTTTCATTCCTTACTATTTTTACACTGAATTCCTTTGTATTTTTAATGTTTAAAGATTCAATTTCAAATTTTTCGGCTGAAAAATCATCTACAAGTATAAGCTCAATTGGTTTGTAAGTCTGCTTAATAACTGAATTAATGGATTCTTTTAAAAGTCCGATCCGGTTGTAGTATGGGATTATTACAGAAACAAGTTTGTTTTTTGAACCTGTCATGTCTGATTAGCTTCCGGTTTATATAAACGGAAATAATGTATAAAATTATTATTTATAAATAAATTAACTAAATTATTTGAGCTAAAAAAGATTAAATGCGTGATCCGGACTTTTCTGTTTCCGTATTTTACTTCGTGTACAGAGATTAAAGTGTATATTAGGATAAAAAATTCCTGTTACTTTTAAGCAGGTAAAAGATTTTCTATAAGGTAAATTTAAAATGAAATGATTTTACACGAAAATATTGTAACACTAATTCTATTGCTTAAAATTAGCTTGTTTAAAGTAATAAGTCAAGATGTAAAACTGAAGTTTAAGATACTCAGGATTTGTTATAATGTTTTTTCTGCCCAGCCACTTTGACATTCTTCTTAATGTCTTCAATATTTCCTCGTTTCTTCCGGGTTTGTTAAGTTTCTGGAATTTCTTTATGATCTTAAAGATCAGTTTTACGTCTTCCAGAATGAACTCGCTGTTAATACCTCTTGAAGAGATTAAATTACGTATCCTCTTTACCTGATCTTCACTTACTGAAAAACCTAAACCCGATAAATTTTCCTTAACAATTCTGATGCTCGCATTGCTTAGTGTTTTAGAGTTGACAGAGCTGTTATTGCTTCCATGCTTTCTGTATTTTATCAGCTTATCTTTCATGTTATATACTTTCCCATGACGGCTTATCAATGTGATCATTCTGAAATCTTCAGCATGTAAAAAGTCATCTTCATAAGAAATTCCAAATTCACTGAGAATATTTCTTCTGAACATTATACTCGGATTGGCAAATGTACATCTGAAGATCAGACTGAATTTTGCCTCCGGATCCTTCTCAGGACGGACCGGATTTGACAATATTTCTCCTGCTTCATCAATCACTATTACATCTGAACCTGCAAGTACATAGTCAGGATTTTTTTTTAGAAATGACAGCTGAAGGTCAAGCCTCGCCGGAAGGGATATGTCATCAGCATCATGTATTGCAATATATTTCCCTTCGGCAATTCCCAGCGCGGAATTGAGTGACTTTACCCTTCCTGAATTTTCAATATTATTAATTACCTTTATTCTTTTATCTCTTGCGGCATATTTAGTAATTATTGCAGGAGTCTTATCAGAAGAGCCGTCATTAACTATGATGTATTCAAAATTTTTATATGACTGATTCAGTATGCTTTGAATTGATTCCTCTAAATATTCTTCACAGTTGTAAACTGTCGTTATTACAGAAATTTCAGGATTCATCAGAAGACTTTAGTTTAGAATGTTCAATTAACAATACTTTCCGCCATGCAGCATTCCTGACTGAATTTATCCTCTTATCATATTCTCCCCTGATCTTTAACAGCTCAGATAATCTTCCCAGTGTTTTTTCAATACGAAGAATTTCAGGATCACCTTCGGAAGCCGAATTGAATTTTAACAGTTTTCTAAATCCATATCCTCTCAATTTTTTCATGAGTAAAAGACTTTGATGAAGCCACTGCTGACTTTGCTCCGGAACTGATTTATCTGACACTTCCTCAAAGGCTTTAAGGTATGGATCTAAATCAGCCTTCTGTGCGCCGAATCCTCTGTTTAATTTTCTCAGGTATTTCCAGTTAAGTCTCTGCCGGGGAATAAAATGTTTTAGCTTTAATGAAGAATCATACCAAATCTCCCAACCTGCAAGTCTTAATGCGTAGCATAATTCAATGTCACCGCCAGAAGTAAGCGTGTTCTTTTTCCTGTCTGACAACAAAGATCTGTATCCGTTTGAGAATAATTCATTTAAAGCGGACTTTCTTACAACCATTCCGGCTCCCCATAATGCACTGTTGTCCCATGTTTTATTCCCGCTTTTTTCAGCCTGCTTTCCGACTGAATAGCTTTGCTGAAATTTTTCAAACCAATCGGTAAATTTTCCGTCAGTGACTGCTGTACTGTCACCTCCCAACGCTCCTATTTTTTCATTCTGTTCCATTATATTATAACTCATCTCAACATAGTCACTGGCTAACCGGTTATCATCGTCACAGAAAATTATGTACTCATAATCTGAATTATCAAATCCCATTTTCCTCGCTGATGATAATCCCTGTATTTTCTGTACAAGAATTTTGTAAGGTACTGCCGGCTTAAGATTTGAAAGAAAGTTCTCAGCTGTTTCAGAAGTATCATCAGTTGAATTATTATCAATAACGATGACTTCAAAAGGAATATCAGCAGGCGCAGACTGTCCGGATATGAATTTCAATGTATCCGGGAGAAGCTTTGAGCTGTTATAACAGCAGATCACTATGGATACACCTTTTGACATTTATCATTTTTACTTATTCTCAGAGAAATATTTTTTCAATTTAAAATAATTCCTGACAAAAAAATTGCTGATATTTTATTTTTTGACTGTAGTTTTTATTTTTTTCTTAAATGAATCTCCGAGCAGTGAATTTATCATTAAGCTCATTTTGTTCCTGTTAAAAATTGACACGGGGTATAAAAGATATGAAGGAATTAAAGATAATATAGTATCTAATCTTTTCTTATTGTTGTAATTTTCAATTGCCTGTGCATACAGTAGTTTGGATTTAGCCTTAAATTTCCGGTATTTGAAATAATGATATGCGGATTGGATACGGTATTTAAATATTTCCTTTGTGTTCTTAAAATGAGTCCCTATGTTTCCGGTTTCTGATCGTATTTGCCTTAAACTACTGATCGAACTTTGTAAGAGCCTTGACGGGTTTAAAGAGGTTTTGCTTTTTGTCTCAATAATATTTGAAACATAAACAACGTTTGATTTCTTTATTTTTTCCCTTTTTGAAATATATTTTGGTGAAAAAATGTAGGCAAAAATTAATATTATATTACCTTTTAAAGTAAAGTCCTGTTTTCTCAACTCATTCCCGTAATAATTCAGCTTATGAGCAAATGAATATTCAGGATTGTCCTGATATAAATGTTTTGCAATAATAAATTCTCCATAAGTTTGTTGCCAAAAAAAGAATAGCAAAATAAATTTAATCTTGTCTCTTTTTAACTGACAAAGGATAGATTAGAAAAGACATCATATTAATATCGTTGCGCTGAAGTTTTTACGGTAATAATATTTTCACCTGCTTTATTATATAAATTGAAAGAGATATGTTTGTATTTTCTGTGTCTGAAAAAGTTGATAAAAATTCTTATCCAGTTAAGCGGATTTAAATAATAAAATATGTTTCTTTATCAGGTGACTTTTTGCTTTTCCATTGTTTGAAAATGAAATTAGGAGATACAATAAATGTCAGAAACAGCAAAGAATTTCCTTTAACGGTTTTCCCCGACTTTTTGAATTCATTAGAGTAATAATGAATCTTATTTGCCAGTGGTAATCCAGGCGGTGTTGTAAAAAAGAAGTATGCAATTTTTGCTTTTTCAGTATAATTTTTTCCTAGTAAAGTATAAGCGAGCATACTTTGTCTGGATCTATGTGTAAGTCCTTTAGGATAAATAAAAAATGAAGCTATTAGTCCGGAAAATGCTCTTGCTCTCCGGTTCATGTAGTAATTTGACCTGGATGAATGAAGCATTTTCTCGGAATAATATTTGTTCTTCTTAAGTGTTAAAACAGAAACCATTCTTCCGGCATTCTTTCTTAAATTGTGATATAGTTTTGTTAAATTGTACGGCGGCTTTTCATAATAATAGAACTTGTAGTAACTTAATAAATATGAAGGAAGATTCTTTCTGTCATATTTCCAGCAATGCTCAATAACTCTGTAGTGAGTATTTTTTCTGTTGTCTGCGCCTGAAGTTTTATTAAAGCCATTCATGCAGAATGTGCCAAGATAATCTTCGATCTTGATGATCTTATGGTTCTGATAAGCTTTTAAAAGAAACCAGTAATCCATAGTGTAATGATTATCAAGAGGGAACGGACCTGCTTCAGTCTGTACACTCCGTTTATAAAAATAGCTCACCGGGTTGATCGGGAAAATATACTTAAAGGGCTGCATTATCTTTTTATATTCGATCTCAGGCTTTCTGATAAAGGTATGATCATCAAATTCAAAATACAAATTTCCTACTACCATTTCTGCATCAGGATTTTCTTCAAACGCTTTTGCAATTTTTTGGAATACCCCACGCTGGAAATAATCATCAACGTTAAGATAAGCTATGATTTCCCCGGTTGACTTTTCAAATGCTTTGTTCATAGCATCACATTGACCTTTGTCAGGTTCGGAAATCCAGGTCAGATGAGGATATTTTTTAAGAATTTCAATGGTACCGTCTGTCGATCCGCCGTCATAAATAATGTGTTCAAAATTTTCGTATCCCTGCCTCAGTACACTTAGTATTGCTTTCTCTATTGTGTTCTCCGAATTAAATGAAGGCGATAAGATGCTTATCTTCGGATACTTTTTTAGATTTAATGTTTTACTCCGGGTTTCGTCTCTCCATGGCCATCCGTACCGGAAATCATTTTCAGTTTCAATGAATTTTCTATGTGAAACTTTTAATACTTTGTTGTCAGCCCGCCAGACGGCATTCTTTATTGCATCAGTATCTTTATCATATTCTTTTTTTACTCTGCATAATTCTTTTAGGCTGGAAATATGATATTCAAGCATTGGGATTTGCGTATTGTTATCCTGTGAAAATCTTAACGACAAAATTCTTTTTAATCCATACTTCCGTATTTCTTTAAGAGTCTTCTTATATTCAAATTTCCAGTTTTCTTTATTAACTTCATCAGGGGTAGTATCTGCTCTCCCGGCTTTGATTGCCTTTTCATAATGATCGAGTCCGACTGAAGTGATCCCGAATCCCTGAAATAATCGAATCAGATAATTCCATGTTACTCTTCCTGCAGGCATGCAGTGTTTTAGTTTCAGTCTTGTATCATACCATACCTGCCATCCTGATAAGACCAATGCAAAGCCAAGTTCAGAATCACCGCCTGATGAAAGTTCGTTTCCTTTCCTGTCAGACATCATGGATTTAAATCCTCTTGAATACAATTTTTTCAAAGCAGTTTTTCTTACAATCATTCCGGCTCCCCCAGACGAACCCCTCTTCCAGGTAATGTTTCCTTCAATACTTTTCCTGTTACCAGATCCGCCTGTTTGCCGGCGGCATATCCCTGCTGAAACCACTTGAACCATTCAGGAGATTCAAGCTCACATAATGCTTCATTAGGACCTCCCAATATTCCAATCTTATCATTGCTGCTCATTATTTCATAAGTCGTCTGAACAAAATTTTCATCAAGCCAGTTATCATCATCACATAAGACTATATAATCATATTTAGCAGTATCAAACCCTTTATGTCTGGCTGCGCTTAATCCCTGTGTGAACTCATCAACGATCCTCAGATTAGCTTTAATTTTATGTTTCTTCCATTCGTCAATTGTTGCCTGCTTTGTATTGTCTGTTGAGGCATTGTCAACTAATATTAACTCCCACAAAAGCCGTGGATCCGTCTTTTGCTTTGCTATATGCCTGATCGTGTCCGGTAATCTCTCCCCTCCATTATATGTGCAAATTACTATTGAAACTCCGTTTAACTTTTTAATTGTCTTATAGCGGGGGAAGTTGTGGTCACGATTTCGGAACACAGATTTAAGATATTTAAGATCTTTTTTTCGAGCCGTCTTTTTTAATAATTTAATTCCACTGTTATAAGACTTTCGCGTTTTTAGTAATCCTTCCGCTCTTCCGATACAGTATTCAATCATCGGGATATCAGTATCTCCGGTTCTTTCCCTATTGTAGGTCAGTAGTTTTTTGATTCTTGTTTTTCTTAAAGTATCAAGGATACTGTACAGTTCTTTTCTAACTGATTTTGAAACGACTGATCCTGAATCTAACTTTGATCTGATCAAATAATGATCAAGACCGGGTGATGCCTGACCAAATCCTCTGAAAAGTTTTCTTAAATATTTCCAGTCAAGCCGTTTACCGGAAATATAATGCTTGAATTTTAAACGTGAGTCATACCAGATCTTCCAGCCTTCATTTCTTAATGCATAACAAATTTCAGTATCGCCTCCGAAGATAAACATTTCCTTTCCTGTCAGTCAATAAAGATTTAAAACCTTTTGATAGTAAATTTTGAAATGCCTCTCTTCTCACTACCATTGAAGCTCCCCAGACATAACCTCGTGTATCAGTAATATCTCCGTTTGATTCGTATTGTTTGCCTATCGCATAGCTGTTTTGCCAGTCTTTAAACCATTTGGTTCTATTTTATCAAATTCAGCTTTGCTTTGACCTCCTAATACTCCAATCTCATCATTGCTTCTCATGATATCATAAGCATTTTTTACAAAATCCTTTTGCAGCCTGTTATCATCATCACATAAAACTACATATTCATATTTTGCTGTATTAAATCCTTTTAATCTTGCCGCACTCAGGCCCGGCTCCTGTTCTTTAACTACCTTAAAAGATGCCAGGCAATTGTATTTATCCCAGATCTTTTGAGCAGCTTCTGTATTATCCGTAGAAGCATTATCTACAACAATTACTTCCCATGGAATATCATCCGGTACATTTTGCGTGAAGATGTTTTAATGTTTCAGGCAAACAGAGAGCTGTTGAAACAGCAAATTACTATTGAAACACCTTCACGATTTTCTTATTAACTTTGTCCATTAGTTGAGATCTGTATTTTTATTCCGTTTCCATTATATTCGTGATTTTACCCAATTGAGCTTTTTTATACTTATTTTTACTCTAATTATTTCATTTAACTTTCCCTGTAATCTCTCAATTTCCAAAACATCGGTATCGTTTTGATATTCATTTCCTCGGGAGAATATTTTTTTATAGGATATTTATTTAATTCTGACAAAGTGCTGTTCACATTTCCAAACCAGGATTTCTTCTTTGAATTTTCCGTTTGAATATTTAACAAATTATTGAAACAAGTATCATCAATCTCTTCCACACCTTTGGCATAATAAAGCTTTCTTAAATATTCCCAGCTGATCTGCTTATGTGTTATGAAATGCTTAATTCTTAATCTCTGTTCGTAGTAAATTTTCCATCCGGTTGTTTCAATTTTATAAAAGTTCTTACCATAAAATTCCCTGTAATCATTAATGCATTTTGAAATGTATAATCATTATCAGGCTTTCAATTTCATGAAACCTCTTTCCTTACTACACTCCCGTTGAAATTAAGATACCTGTTGTTAAAATTAATTTCACCGGAATCTTCCGCCGGCTTCCGATACCATACAATTCTTTATATCCTTAAACCATTTCGGAGGATTCACATCACTGTTAACCCAGTCTGTCCTGATATTATTCCTACTTTTTTATTTTGTGAATTGATTTAAAGGCAATTCTTACGAAATCCGGATTAATAAAATCCAACTCATTTAGATATACTAAATTATCATATCTGCTTTTATTGATGGCTGCATTTCTTAATATTCCATTATTCTTGCTGTTCTCATCAATTATTTTTAAAGAAGCAGAACAGTTAGTTCTTTCCCATCTCCTGTAAATTTCAGACTTAACATTCTCATCGATATTACTGCCGTTTAAAATTACTTCCCATGGAAAATCCTCAGGAAGGATTTGCCGGGAAATACTCTCAAGGCACCTGTTCAGTAGGTTATAGGAAGTATTTTCATAATTTAATATTACGGAAATACCTCTTTTGTCATTTCGTTTCCTGTATTGAGGAAATCTGAAACAGGGTTTGTCAATCACATATTTTAAATATTTGAAATCCGACTTTCTTGCGATCCTTCTGAGTAATCTTAACTTCCGGTTATAAGGTTTTATTTCACCAAGTAATTCTCTCAGCTTTGAAAATTTGTACTCAATCAATAAAACATCAGTGTCGCCGGTTAAAGATTCATTATATGCTTTTAGCTTCCACCTCTTAAATCTTTTTAGGCTCCGGAAAATATATGTAATTAATTTTCTTAGATCTTTTTTATCAGGTAATTTTCTGAAATCTTCTAATTCATGTTCCTTTGAATGGATGTATCCGTATAAAGCTATAAAGTTAACTCCCTTCTGTTTCCAGATATTTCTAAGATGTTCCCAGCTTAAATCGGATTCCGAAAAGATTTGATTCAATTTCAGATCAATACTGTACCAGATTGAATTTCCCGTTGCTCTCAATGCATAGCAAAGCTCTTCAACTACACTCTGGTCTGCAGTTTCATTTTTTCTCTTTTCAAATTTCGACTTGAAATTTTTTTGATAGATTGATTTCCATGCATCTTTTTTTATTGCAAAACCGGAACTCCAAACAAAACCTTTTGTCCATGTAACAGCGCTTGTATACTCATATTGTTCTCCGGTCTGATAGCAATAATTACTCCAGTCTTCAAACCATTCCGGTTTTTCACCCTTTACCAACACTTCAGTATAGGAACCCAATGCGCCAAGGTTTATATCCCGCATCATATTTACAGAAACCATGTGGACATAATTTCTATTAAGCAGGTTTCCGGGATTACAAAACAAAATAAAATTATAAGTTGCATTTTCAATAGCCTGATTACGCGCTTCGAGTATTCCGGTGTCCGGAAGTCTTATAATTTTTAAAGGAGTTTTTCCTTTGTACTTTCTCCATGTTTTTGAAATAATTTTCAGTGTGTTGTCTTTCGAAGCATTATCAGCAATAATTATTTCCCATGGAATATATTTAGGAACTTTCTGTATAATTAGGTGACGGAGAGTCCTCTCAATATGCTCTTCGCTATTTTGTGTATTAATTATTACTGATACCCCGGCTCCGTCTACAGGCACATCAAGTGTTGAAAGAAAGTTTACTTTCTCAAATATTAATTCGGAATCTATTTTTATCGTCTCGCTTAATTGAGCAGATGCACCTTCTTTATCATTAAATTCTTCCAGTAACTGCTTTTAGCATTTTTAAATGAATATGTTCCGTAATATCTTCTTCTGTATAAATCGGTTTCTTCTCTTTTTTCTTTAGGAAGATATTCATTAAAAATCCCTATTGCTTCCCGCATGTATCTCATATCCTGGCCTGATCTCATGTCTTTTAAAGTCATGGAAGTGCCGTGATGAACTCTGTATTCTGCTAATGCCTGAGGTTCATAAGCTACAGGAAAATGTGCGGCGATTCTTACCCACATCTCCCAGTCTTCGCAGCCGATATTTTTCGGAACAAATCCTCCGATCTGCTCAAAAACTTTTCTTCTGACCACCATTGCACAATATTGAATCCTCTGCTTCTGTGCAAGCTTTATCAGCATCATCAAGTATTCCCTGTTCTTCCATTTCAGGTCTGAATAAAATTTAAGACTTGCAGTTTCATCTATATATGCCTGCCGGCAGAAAGCTGCGCCAATGGTTCGCATGCTTTCAAATATTTTTTGAAAAGTTTCGTAAAACCAGGCTTACTAGATCATCATCGTGAAGAATATGAACAAACTCTCCTTTGCTCTTCTTATGCTTTCAGTAAAATTAAATGAATGCCCGACATTTTTCGGGAGGCGGTGATATTTACCCGGCCTTCCAATTATCCTTAACTATTTTTTACATCCACTTTAGAAGAGCAGTCATCTACAACTTCAATCTGCATTTTTTCCTGTCCCGGATCCTGAACTAATACACTATTGATTGCCTGTATTATAAAATGCTCTTTAGGATTGAATGTAGGGATCATTACAGACCAAAGCGGTCTCTTTACTCGGTCCGGTATGGGATTGATGAAATTACTTGTTTCGTTATGTGGCTCTAAAAGATACAAATTAATAATGAAGTTAATTTACTTTCCATTTGACTTCTCTTTGCATTAATTCATCATATTCATTCTTATCAGCATCTTCAAATAAAATTTTCCTTATTCCTGATAATTCATTCTCGCTGATGAAATCTCAGTTAAAGAATTTAACATTTCAAAAATTCTTTTGCCTGTTGGATTCTTTTTTGTCTATGTCAATTATTATCAGATCAAAATATCTCTGAGCAAAAATTATTTTTATCAGATCATCATATTTGTAATCCAGTTTTTCATTCATCACTTTGTAAAACTTCAGGTCCTTTAACAAATTATTATACACCGATTCACCCTGCCACTGACCGCTTGAATGTACTCTGTAAACACTCATTAGCCTGTCGATATACTTTATTTTTCCTTTCTGAGCAAGCATCAGATAAAGAGGCATGTCACCGTAAGGTAATTCTCTGTACCAATCGGGGATCTTCCATAAATTTCTGATCATTACAGTCGGAGTCATTATCGGATTATAACCCAGCAGTAATGATTCGATTGGCATAGTGTCATTTGGTTCAAGGTAAACTGTCTCAAAGGAACTTCCGTTTGTTTCATCTTCTACTTTCGCCTTATGAAAACAAATAACAGTATCAGGATTGTTATCCAGAAAATCCGACTGTGTCTGTAATTTATTTTCATCAGTCCAGTAATCATCTCCGTTTAATAACGCCAGATATTCTCCTTTACATAAGCCCCACGTTGCCAGATCCATTTCCATCATACCTATATTTTTCTCAGGCAGGAATAACTTTATCTTTTCAGGATATTTCTTTTGGTATTCAAGAGCAACTTCTCTTGTCCTGTCCTTCGAACAATCTTCTCCCAGTATTATGTCGAAATCAAAATTAGTCCTTTGCCTAAGCACCGAATCAAGACATTGTGCAAGGTACTTTTCGTGATTGTATGCCGACATCCATACACTTACTTTCATATATGCAAAAATAAAATATTTAGCATCAATTTTTAATTCCGATATACATTCCTCTCCCGAATAATCCTTCGTTGTCATATATTACTTCAGGTCGGCATCTGTAAACGCCTTTCTATATTGAGAATCATCGAACAAACCTATTTCATGTCTTTCTTTGAAATGAGTGACTTCTTCCGGTGTACCGACAAGATAATTAATATCGAGAACCGAAAGATTGTTTTCTCTTTCACTTGTGTACATCCATGTTATTTTTAAATCCTTATCTTCGTAATATCGAGTTTTTCAGTTGCTGCTTTATAATCTTTAAAGTTATAAATCGCATCGTAAAATTTTGCTGACTTTGTAAACAAGTTGAAGTTAAAAAGTTAAAAGTTAAAGGTTAGTTACACACTCTACACACTCTACACACTCTACACACTCAACACACTCAACACACTCAACACACTCTTTCTGTACGCCGGGAAGTATCCGCTCATATCATTTCCATTGACACCTTTATCATTACATAATTTATCATAAGTTTCCTTATTGTATATTTGCTTTAAATTTACAAAAGGCAGTTTATAAGCGCCAAACCTTTCTTTTCCGGTTTTCCTGCGCCTGCCATAAACACATTTTCAAGACTGCAGATATATTCAAGTGTTTCCCTTTTAAAATAATTTGCCTGCGATGCATTTATTCTTTTCAAAAATCATAATAGTTATTTAAGAAAAATTCAGTCAGCATTTTTTTATCATAAATAAATTTCGACTCAACGCTTTTATAATTTTTGATCTGCTTCTTCCTGTTGGCATCGAGATTTTCAAAAAGTTCTGTTAAACTAAGATTCAAATCAATGAAGTATAAGTTTGTTGACTTATAACCTTCTTCATTCTTATAATAGGTATTATTCTGAAACAGCGGATTCTGACTGATATATCCGCAAACGTATTTTTTTTCATTTACAAATTCATTCCAGTAATTTACAAATTCAGAGCAATCTTCATTCCCTGCGAATCCCGAAAATCCGAAAGGCGTTACAATGTCAGTATATCCGTTGTAATCTCTTTCAGAAACAGGGCAAACTATTTTTGTTTTATCCTTTTCAAAACAATACAGATAAGTGTTATTCCCGGTAGTGAGTTTCATTGCATGACAGTTTTCCTGTGTGAATGCAAACGAATGCTTAACTCCTTTCAATGCTTCATTCCATTCATCTTTTGAATCTAAAGATATGCATCTTTGTATAATCATATCAGTTCATATTCATCAAGGAACATTTTAACTTTATCTTTAGAATTAAACATCAGGATATCTATGATTGAAAGAGAATCAACAAAACTGTTCCCAAATTGCTTGTATTGAATTTCCTTTGACTTAATAAAATTTAATCTAATACCGTTAGATTCAAAAAGTTCTCTTGAATATAATTCTTTTCCCCCGGAGAGATTAATATATTCATCTGCATTTTCTTTTTTGCAGATATCAATGATCCTGTGCTGCTGCTTAATTTCACTGTTTAAATATACCGAAGATGACTCAACAATTTTAGTTTTAATATTTAAATATTCATTCAGTTTTATTAAGCTAAAGTAAATAAACTTTGAAATGTTATTTTCATTATTTTGAATTATCTCAGACAGTAACTTGTATATATCTGCAAAATACGGAGCTTTTTTATAACTCAATTCCAGTGATCTTAAAACTTTGTTATCCGGTCACGGTTTTCCGAGATCTGAATATCTTTAATTAATTTGTTCTGGCCGGAATTCTTCAGAGGAACAGTGAATAAATTCGCTTTTCCGTTTACAAGTATATTATTCCTGTTGATCCAGCCTTTATTGATAAAATTTACATCGTCAAAAATCACAAATCTATCAACCGCATTTATCAGTTGAAAATAGCCAATGTAAGGAAACAAATACGGCTGCATCACAGCTAATTTCATGAGATTTGATCAGGATTAACTTATTTCACGGTATTTATAATAATAAACAATATGGAAGTTATATAAAACAGAAAAAGATTCGTAAGATTCGTAAGATTCGTAAGATTATTTAAGATTATAGATTTTAGATTATAGATTATAAGAATTTTTTGGCTTCTATATGGTTTACTCTGGGAAAATTTTTTTGAATACCCGTTCTGCCGCCAGGTGGAAGACTGTTTTAAAACAACAAAACAAATGTTGTCATCTCGCGTGCTGAGTCTGTCTCAAAACTATACTCCTTCCCAAACCCCAGTTTGGGAAGCCTCAATTCCGGCCTAGAATTGCTTACCAAACTGGGGTTTGGTAAGCAGGAACGGAGTTTTGAGACACTCTCGTGCTCCTGGCGGGGATCCAATCATAAAACGTTCTCAAATTAAAAAATTCGGATCAAGCATTTCTTTCGGTTCCTCCGATTTCAAAAAACAAATCATTCC
Source organism: Ignavibacteria bacterium (assembly GCA_016710985.1). Taxonomy (GTDB): domain Bacteria; phylum Bacteroidota; class Ignavibacteria; order Tepidaquicellales; family Tepidaquicellaceae; genus JAGPCH01. The sequence goes on along the minus strand of JADJTX010000034.1, from coordinate 12,399 downwards.
ATTCAGGATTTCCCTTTTCAATCAATCTGATCTTCCATTTCCTGTTCCAATTTTTGATTTGTTTCTCTCCTTATATCATTGGTTTGCTCATACCATACAAGCTTGTTTACTTCGTATTTCCCGGTAAATCCCTTCACTTCTTTTCTTTTATGCTGAGCTACACGTTTAATCAGATTGTTTGTGACGCCATTATATATAGTTCCATTTTTCCCGCTGGCAACAATCTAATCTAGTAAGTATACATATAACATTATTTAAAATTTTCTGATTGGATTCCCGCCAAAAGCACGCGGGAATGACAAATTTATTGGTTTTATTTGTGAAAATATATTTCAAAAATATTAAACAGGCCCACTGTATTTCATATAGAACCATTTTTTGACTATTGATATTATTTAACTATTGAATTGTTTTATAAATTTTATAAGTTTATAAATCTTTATGAATTTTATAAATCTTATAAATCTTATGAATAATCTATATCTTACATAAATTTAATCTTACTTATAAATATTGATAAAAATAATTTCCCTGCTGTTTTTACTGCTTACAATATTTCATATTAGCCCTGCATACGCAACAACATACTACATCTCAAATTCAGGCAATGATAATAATAACGGTTTATCACCTGTCTTTCCGTTTAAGAGTTTAGACAAGCTCAATTCTGTCATTAAACTTCTAAAACCCGGGGATGTAATTTTGTTTGAAAGAAACGGATTCTTTGCAGGTCAGATCTTTCTGAATGTATCGGGAAGTGAGAAGCTGTCAATAATTTTCGCAGCTTACGGAGAGGGAAGAAATCCGGTTATAAGCGGTTCAATGCAATTAAAAAACTGGTCGCAATACAGGGAAAATATTTATACTTCAGATGTAAATTATCCTGTGAAGAATTTATTTGTGTCAGGAGAGCAGATGATCCTTGCACGTTATCCTAATACCGGATTTCTTACTATTAAATCTGAGGTTCAGAATCCAAAAACCGGTTTTATAGATAACTCTCTGGATCAGCCCAAAAATTATTGGAAAGATGCCAATGTCAGGATGAGGACTACAAACTGGTCTTATGAGCACACGCCTGTAAAAAATTTCGATAATGGCAGGATCACTTTTTTAAATCCTACATTATATCCGGCAAATAAGGGCTGGGGTTACTATCTGGATAATAAACTGAACGAACTGGATGCCGGGAAAGAATGGTATTATGAAGATAAAGGGGATTCTACCGGAATTGTTTATTTGTATGCGCCGGCAAATGTGAATCCTAATTCAGTTTACACACAAGGAAGCATTTACCCGTATGGAATATTTTCAAATCAAAATATCAGTAATATTATTATCAGGGAACTGAAGTGCATGAATCAATATGAATATGGAATTTTATTTACAGGGAAATCTAAATCAAATATAAGAATTGAAAACTGCACTTTTTCCGGACAGATCAACGGAGGAGTAAGCATTCTTAATCCTTCTTACAACTTTGAGATAATAAATTGCAGATTTTATAATATCAACGGAAAAGCCTTGTACATTCTTAAAGCTGAGAATTCAAAAGTGAACAGCAATGTAATTAAAAATACGGGATTGATCCCCGGTTACGGGATGAACAGTGAAGCTCAAAATAATTCTTCCCTGATCGTCATGTACTCAAATTCGAATATTGTCAGTTATAATTATATCCTGAATACCGGTCATGACGGTATTAATTGTGTCGGAAGCAATAACATAGTAGAAAAGAATATCATACAATACTTAATGCTTAAATTAAATGACGGCGGAGGTGTAAAGGGTTACGGTAATGTGAACACAAATTCTGCTTACAGAAACAACTACATCTCGCATATAATAGGAAATAATGACGGTACAGCGGGCTCTTACTCAAACATTGTCGTTACCGGGATCTATCTTGATGAGCATAGCAACAATATGAAGGTGCTCAATAATACGATTTCAGAAAGTAATAATTACGGTATATTTCTTTATAATAACTGTAACAATAATACTATATCAGGAAACATATCTTATAATAATAAAGTCGGTATCAATTTTTTTTAAGGCTGAACCGCCTATGGTAAATAACGTCACCTCGGATAACGTATTCTTAAGTACATTAAGTGATCAGGTATCAGTAATGTTTAAATCGTTTTCAGGCTTATTTGTACCGGGAAAGTTTGCAGGAAACTATTATATAAATCCCGTATCAACCGGTTTATTTTTGTTTCAGGAAGGGAATTCAAAAACTGTGCATAGTTTTAATCAATGGAAAAAATTGATTGGTGAAAACAATGAAGCAGGCTCGGAAGTATTAACAGGAAATGAAGTGCTTTATCCTAAAGTTCACAGTAATTTATCCGATGATACATTAAGAGAAATCCTGTCTTCAGGAATTGAATTTAAGGACATCAAACTGGCAAATATTTATGGCTCAATTGACATCCCTCCGTGGACATCAAAAGTTATTTTTGCAAATGCTAATGTTTCTGAAATTCCGGAATTAATAACCGGTGGCGGATCAATGGTTTTCGGAAGCAACGGAACATTGGAAAACCCTGATGCTTTGTGGTTTGTAATGATTGGTAAAAATATAAGTAATCCTGTTAGTATTACTGCGCCTGATGGATTTATTGTCAGCACTGAAGAAGATAATAATTATGCAAAAGAACTAACAGTTTATCCCAAGAATAAAGAATTGAATACTGCGGTGTTTGTCAAATTTGTACCGGAAAAAAGTGTACTGTATTATGATTTTATAACTTTAAAAAGCGGTGATTTAGTGAAGAAAGTAAAAGTAACCGGGAAGAAATGAGACTAGGTAACTACTTGTTTTAACGGTGGTTTTCTCCAGCGGTTTGATGTTCTGAGAATTCCGTCTTTTTTAACGAAACATACATCCGCCTGTCCAAGCGCCTTATCAAGTGGTCTTCTTAGAAATCCGGAAAAATCGTAAACTTCATATCCTTTGTTTGACATAAAAGTAACTACTTCTGAAAAGAGCGGTGTTCCTTCCATGAACTTATAAAAGGATACTTCAATGATGAAAGCTTCGGTTTTCCGAAAACTCTCGTAGCTCCTTTTAAAACTTCCATTTCATAACCCTGAACGTCTATTTTTATCAGATCGGGAACAGGGATTTGATTGCTTTCAATAAGAGAATCTATTGTTATTACTTTAACTTCACGCTGCTGATTTCTATTAACCAAATGTTTTCTTTCCGCTGCCATAAAATTCGCACCTTCCATATTATCAATGACAGTGAAAATTTTTGTTTCGATCTTAGACCCTGCACCGTTTAAAAAATATTTCGAACCCGGATGTTTAGAACAAAATTCCTTTAACTTTTCCTCCATCTCCTCAAGAGGTTCTATCATATAAATATTCGAATAGGGATAAAAACTTTTTGCTACACCGCTCCAGTAGGCGGAATGAGCTCCAACATCAAGAATGTTTCCGCAAAATAAACCGTTAGATAAAAGAATGTTTATTGTTACTTCCATATCACCGGATGAAGTCATTTCTAATCCTTCCTTATTCTGAATCTCATTGTCTTTTTTAACCTGTTCATCAGCGAGCAGTTTACCAAGTCTTTTTTTTATCTTCTTAAACAATTCTGTGATATGAGTTTAAATAGTTTCATATGATTTACAGTCGATAATTTCGGTATCACAAATGTTTGTCATTCCCGCGTGCTTTTGGCGGGGGGTACCTCTGGGTCATCCAATCAACAAAGTGTTATATTAAATTCCAGGCTTAGTGATTGGATCCCCGCTAAAATCATACGGGGATGACAATATGGGCTTTCAGATGTCACTAATTTGTAATTTGTAATTTGTAATTTATATGATCATACCTGCAGCTACCGTCTCCTTAGTCCCTTCATCAATAAGTATCAGGCTCCCGGTATTTCTGTTCCGGCTGTAGCTGTCATAAAACAATGGCTGTGTGGTTCGCAATTTTACTCTCGCTATGTCATTCATATTCAGTATTTTATCGTCTTCTATTCGGTGTAATGTATTTATGTCAATCTTGTAATTTATTTCTTTTATTATCGCTTTTGCATCTTTTGTAGTATGCATTAATAAGTACTTTGCTCTTGGATTATACTGTTTATTATTTAACCAGCATAAAATTATTTCTATGTCCTGACCTGTTTCAGGCTGATTGTGTGTTCGCACTATCATATCGCCTCTGCTTATATCAATGTCATCTTCTAATGTTATGGTAACCGACATTGGCGCAAATGCTTCCTCAACCGGTCCGTCAAATGTATCAATTGATTTTATCCTGGAAGTAAATCCTGACGGCAGAATAGTAACCTCATCTCCCGGTTTGTACACTCCTCCTGCAATTCTTCCGGCGTAACCTCTGTAATCATGATTTAAATCGGATTGCGGTCTTATTACATATTGTACAGGAAACCTGCAGTCGATATGATTACTATCGCTGGCTATGTGAACATTCTCAAGATGATATAATAAAGTGGGTCCTTCGTACCAGTCCATTTTATCAGAACGGTCAACAACGTTATCTCCCATCAAAGCGCTTATAGGAATAAAGCTTATGTCCTTTACTTCAAGCTTGGATGCAAATACTTTGTACTGATCAACGATCCTTTCATATATTTCCTGACTATAGTCAACCAGATCCAGTTTGTTAACACACAACACAATATGGTTTATCTTTAAAAGCGATGCAATCAGAGAATGCCTGCAGGTCTGCTCAACTATCCCATTTCTTGCATCTGCAAGTATTATTGCAAGATTTGCAGTTGATGCACCTGTCACCATATTCCTTGTATATTGAATGTGTCCGGGTGTATCGGCTATGATGAATTTTCTTTTAGGAGTGGAAAAATATCTGTATGCAACATCAATGGTTATGCTCTGTTCCCGTTCTGCCCTCAGTCCGTCTGTAAATAAAGACAGATCAAGATAATCCAGACCTCTGAAGTCACTCGTTTTTTGAACCGCCTCAAGCTGATCCTCGAATATTGACTTGGAATCAAAAAGCAGTCTCCCTATCAGTGTGCTCTTCCCGTCATCTACACTTCCTGCAGTTGTGAATCGTAGGAGCTCGTTTGATTTATATTCTATCACTCTGTCAATTGGTTAATTGGTTAATTGGTTAATTGGTTAATTAATGGTTAATCGTTAATCGTAAATATCAATAGTCAATAATTTGAAAATCTAAAATCTAAAATCTAAAATCTAAAATCATTAAATCCCAAATCCAAATTCCAAATCAAAATATCCTTCCCGTTTTCTGTCTTCCATTGCAGAATCAGATCTCTTATCATCAGCTCGTGTGCCTCTTTCTGTCTGTCTGGAGATGGAAATCTCGGTGATGATATCTTCGAGTGAATTTGCTTCGGACATCACTGCTCCGGTGCAGGTCATGTCTCCAATTGTTCGGAATCTAATCTGCAGTAATTCCGGGTTTTCCGATTCGCGTAAATTAAGATGTTCAGAGTGAGCGAGTATGGTTCCGTTCCTCTTTATGCAAAGTCTTTTATGCGTAAAATATATTACAGGCATTTCAATTTTTTCCATGTGAAGATACTGCCATACATCCATCTCAGTCCAGTTGCTTATCGGAAATATCCTGAAATGCTCGCCCGGATTCTTCTTCCCGTTGAATATATTCCATAATTCCGGTCTTTGATTTTTCGGATCCCACTGACCGAACTCATCTCTGTGCGAGAAAAATCTTTCCTTTGCTCTTGCCTTTTCTTCATCCCTTCTCGCTCCGCCCATGGCTGCATCAATTTTGAACTCTTCAAGAGTATCGAGCAAAGTAACCGTCTGAAGCATATTCCTGCTTGCATTGAATCCTGTTTCTTCTTTAACCCTGCCTTTATCTATTGAATCCTGTACATGCCCTACTATGAGGTTTGCACCAATACTTTCTACCATTTTGTCTCTGTAATCAAGTGTCTCGGGAAAATTGTGTCCGGTATCTATGTGTATTAATGGAAATGGTATCTTTGAAGGATAAAATGATTTTCTTGCTAAATGAGTGAGTATGATCGAATCCTTGCCTCCGGAAAAAAGCAGTGCAGGTCTTTCGAACTGAGCGGCAACTTCACGAATTATGTATATAGACTCCGATTCTAACTCTTTTAAATAATTTAAATTATAGTTTTCCAATTATGCCTTAATTCTGATTTTAGGTTCTAAATAATTATATATTTCGTTTATGCTTTCTTCTATTGTTAATTTCTTGGTATCGACTGTGAACTCAGGATTCTGCGGCTCTTCATAAGGTGAACTTATTCCTGTAAAATCCTTTATTTCCCCCGTCCGGGCTTTTGAATACAAGCCTTTTACATCCCTTTTTTCACATTCGCTCAGATCACATTTCACATAGATCTCAATGAATTCTCCGTTACCAAGCATATCTCTGACATCTTTCCTGTCCTGCCTGAAAGGTGAAATAAATGCCGTCAGTACAACAACCCCCGCATCACAAAGTAATTTAGCAACTTCACCAATTCTTCTTATGTTTTCTTTTCTTCCTGAATCTGAAAAGTCCAGGTCTTTATTTAATCCGGATCTTATATTATCACCATCAAGTATGTAGCTTAAAATTCCATTGGCAAATAATTTCTTTTCAAGATTATCAGCCAGTGTAGATTTTCCCGAGCCTGACAGCCCGGTAAACCAAATTACCAATGAACTGTTTCCTGTTAAATTGTTTCTGTCAATTTTGCTAATTGTGTGACTGTGGGGAATAATATTGTTTCCGGTCATTAATAAAAAAAGCCTTTCAGAAAAGGACCTGTAAATTTCTGCTTGTATTTTTTTGATTTCTGTAAAATAAAGCTATTAATTGAAAGTTAAAAAAGTTGAAAGTTGAAAGTTAAAAGTTGAAAGTTAAAAGTTAAAAGCAGTAGTGTCCAAAATAAATCCAAAACAATAAAAATGCTCCAAATAAAACAAATATTAAACAATAATTCTTCGATGCCATTCCAACCCCACCCCTCCCCATGTCTCAAAACTAAAAAAATAAAACCCAACACAAAGGCACAAAGATCTCAACACATTTCTTAGGTCTTTGCCTTGGTCGTTGAGAAAGATGTTTTGAGACAGTCTCGGGGGGGGTTAGTTCAAATTTCATTTATATATTCAAGATTAGTTGTTCAATAAAATAGTAAGTAGTGAGATTCAAAAAAACGTTTTGGACAGATGTGGTTAAAAGGTAAACGTTAAACGTTAAAAGGATCCTTTACCAATGCTGTCCGGAATAAAATGAATTTAGATTATTGTTTCAATAACTCTAAATTAAATTTATTTTAAATTTTTATACTATCTCAGTGGTAATCCCGAAGGTATGTAATTATTATAGCATCTAAACAATAACACAGACAAACCCCGAAGGGGTGAAATAATGTCATCCCTTCGGGATTTTATTATTTTTTTTCCTTTTTCTATAATTATGTCACCCCTTCGGGGTTTGCTATAGGATAAACTCTTGGACGGACTTTCAACTTTCAACTTTCAACTTTTAACTTTCAACTTTTAACACTTTAACTTTCAACTTTAACTTTTAATTTTAACTTTTAACTTTTAACTTTTAACTTTTAACTTTTAACTTTTAACTTTTAACTTTTAACTCGTTTTACTATTTTCATCAAAATTCAAACAATTTTAAACAATCACTGATCAAATTACCCTTTAATTTATTCAGCAGGAAAGACCTGTTCAGCAAGGATTTTCTCCTACACTTTAACTATTCAAAGAAATCACATTTCAAGACCTTCTCGGATCTGAAGTCCGACCTTAAACTCTACGGAAAGATCATCGATCCGGAAGCTGATGCTGACCTTACTACTTATCAGGATCTGCTTTTATATTCATATCTTAAAAATAAAAAAGATTTAAATGTACTTCATATAGGGATAAAAAAACTTGCTTCTTTTAAAAAACTGAAGAATGATCATAATGTATGCATGCTGGGATTTACTGAATTGTGTAAAAGTCAAAATGAGATAAGTCCGGATGACTTTGTATTATACACAAAATATGAGCTGAATAGAATTAATTCTAAATTCGATCTTATTTTCCTGCCTTCTTCAAAATTTACTGAAGAAACAGATCCTGAAACTAATAAGATTGTTTATGCAAATCTAAAGTATCTGATGAAAACAGGCGCAGTATTGATTTGCAGCTTTACAAATATTTTTCAAAAGATTCTTTATGGTATGAAAGTATATTTAACTATTTCGCAAAACAAAAAAATCTGATCAGCACTCTGACGCCGTTCTCCGTAATTGCAAAAGATCCTGATTTATTTTATCTCGGTGAAAAGGTTTACAATAAAGACTGGAAGGAATTTACAGGTAAAACTTACAATGAGTTCGGAAGGGCGTACTGTAACAATCTCATATTCAAAAATAACATTGATATATCACAAAACAATTTTGATAATTTTGCCTTTCCGAAAAAATCACACAAAGCGCTGTTTGCAGACAGTCAGCTTGCTTCTGAAATGTTTAACATTAAATCCCCCGATAAATTAACCACGGAGCATCTGCGTTTACTTATCATTTATGGATTTATAAAAAATAATTTTGAAAAGGGAAGTTCTTTATTATGCATTGGTAAACTTCCGGAACCGCTGTCCGGCAAACTAAAGGAAGAGTATTCATTATTTCAGTCTGAAATGAAAAACATTCCCGACCTGTATCCTGATTACAGTAAAAGTATTAAGAGCATAAACCCGGATGAAAACAGTGATGAGGATGAAGCAAAAAATTATAATGATTATTTCGATTTTATTTTTTCTGTTCATGATGATATTCAGAGAAACTTACAACCTGAACATCAGGCTTTAAAGAGGCATATAAATAATCTGCTCAAGCCGGACGGATCATCACTTATAAGCTTTAAAATAATTATTCATAATAATGCGGTTCATTTTCCGCCATTGCTTTCATACTTATTGAAGAGCAATATTATGAGATCAGGAAAGCATATCAAAAGAGTTGATATTCTTGCCGATGAGGAATTGTCCTGTGTAGAAGTTCCGGTGAAAAACCCGGATCTGTCTAAATCGAGTTTAAAAGAAACATTCTATAATTTACTTTTCAAAAAAGAACAATATCTCCCGGCGGTTTCATTGACAAAACATTCAAATAATTTAAGCCGGTATCCGGTTTACGTTTTTCATCACCTTATGAAATGCGGCGGGACGTCGTTGTTCAATGCGCTTGATCTTTGGTTTAAAACGATAGATGATAATATACTTGACGAAGATCTGAATAATTACGTGTTGAAAAAATATAATACGGAAATATTTCATTCGGATGTTTGCTTAAGAGCGCACTTTCAGAAAGATGGAATTCACCTCCATCAGAGATATCCGGAATTATTAAATGATAAAGAAAAATACAGGATATTTACATTCATAAGAGATCCGCTTTCAGTAAAAATTTCAAAATACTATTTTTTAAAATCTTTTTTTGGGAAGAATTCCAGGACCAGTCTTAAAGACAGCATTTTAAAAGACAGAAACTTTCTTGCAAAATTATTTCCCTGTAATGAAACCAATTATAAAGAGGTACTTGACAGGTATTACTTTATAGGGATCGTAGAAAATTTTCAGGGCTCGTTTGATATGTTTGCCGACCTTATTGGTAAAAGAAGAATTAAGCTTCCGGTTCTTAATATTTCAGATAAGGATTTTCAGACAGAGGAAATAAACGATGATTTCAAAAAGAAATTCCGAGAGCTCAATGAGATTGATTATCTCATTTATGACTATTGCGTTGAAAAGTTCAAAATATTTTAATAGATCGGGCGGAAAATATCAGCGTTTATTGTTTAATGTAAATAACAAATCCACCATACTTTTCCCTTCTGAAATTCATTTCTTTAAACCAATCCCGGTTTTCATTTAAAAAATTTTCCTCCATTCCGTACAAAATAGCAACTGCGTTTATTTGATCTTTATTTTTAACTGAATCAAAAGACTGCTTTACATACAGTTCAGCCATTCTTTTTTAATGTTGCATTGTAATATCCCGTATCAGAGAACACACTCGATGAAACTTTTTTTCGGGAAAATCTAAATTTGACATTCTGATAATCTTTCACATCCCTCAGATAAACAAGCAATGCAATTCCGGGAACAGCCTGCTGTACCGGCTCCATGACAATTAATACAATTGAATCATTGCTCACATTAGAAGTTATTGTATTCAAAAATTTGCTTGTTACTCTCTGATCGGCTGCATATTGCCGGAATTTGGGAATTACATTAATCCTTAATTCAAAGAAAATTAAAACAGCCAATAATAATGTAAAAACAATTTTGATTGATTTTGAAATGTCTGCTGATGCAACTATTCTGTTATATAAAAATATGAGATAAAAGGAAAACCCAAGAATAAACGGGATATAGTAGCGGTTTAGTAACGACGATTTATGATAATTAAGATACTGAGGTAGGCATATAAGTAAAAATAATATCGTGATGTTCAAAAAATTTTCTTTTAAAAAGGAAAATTTCCCTTCTTTACCGGGAGCTTCCTTTTTTATGAGATTGTGAACAATCAAAATTATGATCCCTGTAATAATCAGATAAGTGATTCTAAGTGAAAAAACTGTATTTAGAAAACCTGTAATCGCTTGTGTTGAAATTATCCCCGAATCAATTCCTGAATACCTCGGACCATTATCTAAAACAAAAATTTTAACCATTAGCAAGGAACCGGTAAAAACAGAGCAGATCACAGAAACCGGGAATATATTTTTTTCAATGAATAAAGAATACTCATTTCGTTTTTCATGGAAAACAGCCAAGGTAGAGAAATAAAATTGCAGGATAAATAAAATAAAACTTTCTTTACAGGCTGACATGCAAATCAGGAAAAAACAAAAACTAAATTTATTTAATGTGATGTTCTTTCGGAATAAACGGATTTAGCCATGAAAAAAAAGTGTCAGGGACAAAAACATACCTATATTTTCTGAATCCGCAAGTTCAAACCATATTACTGAAGCATTACCAATCAGAGAAAGCAAACTAAATAAAATGGACTGAAGAAAACTGAAACCTGTTGTTATACAGAATTTATATAAAAAATATGAAGTGAAAACTGCCAGCGCACCTATGTATGCCAGATATAAAGTAAAATTCATATCAAACGAAGCGATCGCAAAGATCCTGTGTATAGCCCAAAGAGGCCGGTATCTTGCAATATAAATGCTCAGATCTTCTGAAAGAAAAGCTTTATTTGATTATAAGAATCAATATGAAACTAACTTTGTTAATATCGGAATATCCGCAAAATCAGTATTATCGTGTTCCCACAAAATCATCGTGCACTAAGATAATAACAAAAATTTAAAAAGTATTTTTTATTTACTCTAAATTATTACTATTTTGCATTCTAAACTGATTAACTGACTAATAACATTAGTAAAGAACAAAATTAGGGAAATTCTGCGTTCGTAATGCAGTGATTTAAATCATTTGACAGAACATTCCTGTAATTTAATTACAAATTTAAATTCATTTCAACGGACAGCAAGTCCAAAATATGATAAAAAGTATATCATTTCACCTTCAAAAAGCTGGGTCAAGGAAAAGATAAAAAATGTTTATATTGAATTAGAAAGTAAAAAAGAAAAAACTCAACAACAAATTCCGGTTCTGTATTTTCCAAATAAGGAAAACGAAAACTCATACATAATTCCTTCTCAAAAGGAAGCACATGAAATATGTGAGCTTGGCTTGCCCGTTCCCCCGCAGGATTTATGGCTTGGCTACGGGAAGCAACGTTCAGCAGTATTTAAACGGCAGATTGCAGATCACGAACATGCTCGGGATACTTTCAGCAGCGGGATATGACATTCATTCGGTAAAGAGAATTCTTGACTTCGGGTGCGGTGCGGGAAGAATGATCAGATGGCTGAAACCATTTGCAGCCAATTGTGAGATCTGGGGATCTGATATCAGTTCTGAGCATATAATATGGGCTAATAACTATTTAAAACCGCCGTTTAACTTTATTACCAATACGGTCATTCCTCATCTTCCTTTTGAAGATAAATACTTCGATTTAATATATGCGGGGTCTGTATTTACGCATATAGATGATCTTACGAATCTGGCTGATGGAGCTTAGAAGGATACTGTCCGGTGACGGAGATTATTCATAACAATACACGATAAACATACACTCGAGCTGATGGAGACGAAGGATAAGTGGAAAGATTCATGGCTGATGAAAACAATGTCAAATAGTAAATTGTATGAAGAATATAGGAAAAACTTTAACATGCTGGTCGAATCAAGAGGTCCGGCTTCGCAGGTATTTTATGATATAGATTACTTTATCAAATCTGTAAGCAATGTATTTGAAGTAATTTCAGTAACCCGGAAGCTTACGGATATCAG